>NZ_QBBV01000122.1:0-339 GCF_003073115.1 Acuticoccus kandeliae
GAGGCGTTCCCCGGCGACATCGTCGGCCTGGTCAACGCCACCGCGCTGCGCCCCGGTGACACCCTCTACGCCGCCGACCCGGTCGAGTTCCCGTCGATCCCGGCGTTCGCCCCCGAGCACTTCGCGGTGATCCGCGCGAAGGACGCGGGCAAGTACAAGCAGTTCCGCAAGGGGATCGAGCAGCTCGGCAACGAGGCGGTCATCCAGCTCCTGCGCTCGGACCTGCGCGGCGACCAGGCGCCAGTGCTCGCCGCGGTCGGGCCGCTGCAGTTCGACGTCGTCACCACGCGGCTGGAGACCGAGTTCAACGCCCCGGTCACCCTGGACCGGCTGCCGTAC
>NZ_QBBV01000123.1:0-336 GCF_003073115.1 Acuticoccus kandeliae
CGCTTGTTGTTCGGGCCCTGCGCGCGCGGAGGGCGAGCATCGTCGCCGACCAGATGGGGGCGACCACCGCGACGACCAGCACCACGCGGACGATCCAGAGCATGCCCGAGTAGGGCAGCGCCGGCTCCAGGATGGTGCGCAGCCAGGCCGCGTAGTGATCGATCGCCTCGGGGCCGAAGAAGATCTTCAGGTTCCCGATCATGTGCAGCGTGACGTAGCCGAGCAGCACGACGCCGCTCACCGCCATCACGAACTTCGGCAGCGCACTGGGCGTGCGCGGGCGCAGGGGTGCGGCGGGCTTGGCTCCGCCGCCGGCCCGGGACTTCTCGGACATCG
>NZ_QBBV01000124.1:0-335 GCF_003073115.1 Acuticoccus kandeliae
CCTCATGCTGGCGCACCTGGTCGCGAGCTTCTTCATGGCGGGCGGCTTCGGCCTCCGTGACGGCGGCCCGCTGGCCATCCTGTTCTCGGTCGTCGTGATCGGTGTGGCGGCGTTCAGCCTGCTGCTCGACTTCGACGCCGCGGATAACGCGGTCAAGGCCGGCGTCCCGGCGAAGTACTCCTGGTACATCGCGTTCGGTCTGATGACCACGCTGGTCTGGCTCTACATCGAGATCCTGCGCCTGCTGAGCTACCTGCGCCAGGACTGACCGGTCACCCACGACCCGGCCCGTGAGGGCCGGGTGCGGCCGGAATCGCCCCCTCCGGTCGCGCGCG
>NZ_QBBV01000125.1:0-334 GCF_003073115.1 Acuticoccus kandeliae
CGACACCCGTCCGCACCCGCTCCCGCTGGAGGACTTCGAGTCCCGCGGCGAGATCCGGATCGCCGGGCAGTCCGGTGACGTGTTCATGTTCTCGTCGAACCACCTGCACGCGTCGGCGCCGAACACCTCCGACGTCACCCGGTTCTCCTACGACCTGCGCACGATCAACCTCGACGACGTCCGGGCCGGCCGTGGCCCGCGCAACGTCGACTCGGGCGCGACCGGCACCACGCTGGGCGACTTCCTGCGGGTCTCCGACCTCGCCCCGCTGAAGGCCGAGGAGTTCGAGGACGCACTCACGCACGCCTGAGCCCACCAGATCGGAAGAGCGTCG
>NZ_QBBV01000126.1:0-334 GCF_003073115.1 Acuticoccus kandeliae
CGGCGATGTCGTCGTCGGCGCGGCCCGGGCCGGGGGTCAGGGCGTGCTCGGCGTAGTTGAGGGTCGCGCCCGGGAACCACTGCGCGCCGGGCATGTCACGGGAGCCGAGCGTGGCCGTCGGGCGGGCGTGGAACAGCACGCCGGAGTACTCGGCGACCGCCGACCAGAAGCCCTCCAGGTCGGTCACCGACCAGGTGTGCAGCTGCGCGTAGTCGGTGACGTCGGACAGCGGGGCGCCCCGCTCGTCACGCACCCAGGTCGCGAACCGGACGATCTCGGTGTCCGCCACCCGGTCCGGGTCCGGGCTCCACAGGAGCTCGGGGGTGTCCGGATC
>NZ_QBBV01000127.1:0-331 GCF_003073115.1 Acuticoccus kandeliae
GGAGGTGCGCAAGCTCATCGAGGCCGCGCACACCGAGGCGTGGGAGATCCTCAACACCTACCGCGACGTGCTCGACGACCTGGTTCTGGAGCTCCTGGACAAGGAGACGCTGAACCGCAAGGACCTCGAGCGGATCTTCGGGTCGGTGGAGAAGCGGCCGCGGATCACCGCGTTCGACGACTTCGGCGTGCGCACGCCGTCGGAGAAGCCGCCGATCAAGACCCGGCGCGAGCTGGCGCACGAGCGTGGTGAGGTCCTGCAGCCCGAGGAGGACGAGCGCACCCCGGCCGAGGTCGGCTCGGGCTCCGCCAACGGCTACGGCGACGCGCCC
>NZ_QBBV01000128.1:0-331 GCF_003073115.1 Acuticoccus kandeliae
CTGGTCCATCGCGCCGGTCTGGCCGATCACCGAGGAGATGTTCACGATCCGGCCGAACTCGTTGCCGGTCATGTGCTCCAGCACGGCCTTGGTCATGTAGAACGCGCCGGACAGGTTGATCCGCAGCACGGCGTGCCAGTCGTCGACGGTCAGCTTGCGGACGGTCTTGTCGACGGTGATGCCGGCGTTGTTGATCAGGTAGTCGACGCGGCCCCGCTGCTCCAGGACCTCGGTGACGACCCGCTGGCAGTCCTCGGGCGAGCCGACGTTGCCCTGGTGCACCGAGATCGACGCGCCCTCGGCCTCCAGCTTGCCCTTCAGCTCGAGATCG
>NZ_QBBV01000129.1:0-330 GCF_003073115.1 Acuticoccus kandeliae
CCGGACAGGCCCTGTCCACCGAGCAGGTCGGGTCGATCCAGTCGACCTATCTGCTCTCGTTCACCCTGGTGTTCGTCCTGCTGACGCTGGCGACGCTGCGCCTGCCGCTGATGTTCACGATCGGCTTCGTGCTCGTCGACATCACCTTCGTGCTGGCCTACATCGGTGTGACCGCAGGCAACGCGGGCCTGTTCCCGATCGCCGGGATCACGACGTTCGCGTTCTGCGTCGTGTTCGCCTACATCCTGTTCGACGCGTTCGGCCAGACACTGGGCGGACGCGCGATGTCGATGGGCGGGCCGCTCGTCAAGTCCTGACCCCGTCGCGACC
>NZ_QBBV01000130.1:0-330 GCF_003073115.1 Acuticoccus kandeliae
CTCGTACATCTCGAACAGGTTGCCGTACTTGTTCTCGACGGCCTTGCGGCCGAGCCGCTGGATCGCGTCGTCGAAGTCCAGGTAGACACCCAGGCCCGACGGTCCGACGCCGCGCTTCTCGTCGCAGACCTCCTTGGCGGCCCGGGACGCGATGTCACGGGGCACCAGGTTGCCGAACGCCGGGTACTTGCGCTCGAGGAAGTAGTCACGCTCCTCGTGCGGGATCTCGTTCGGCCCGCGGTCGTCGCCGAGCTTCTTCGGGACCCAGACGCGGCCGTCGTTGCGCAGCGACTCCGACATCAGGGTCAGCTTCGAGATCGGAAGAGCACA
>NZ_QBBV01000131.1:0-329 GCF_003073115.1 Acuticoccus kandeliae
GGGCGTGCCGTTCTACACGATCTTCGGGTCCGACTTCGTCGAGATGTTCGTCGGTGTCGGTGCCTCCCGGGTGCGGGACCTGTTCGAGCAGGCCAAGCAGAACGCGCCCTGCATCATCTTCGTCGACGAGATCGACGCGGTCGGCCGCCAGCGCGGCGCCGGCCTCGGCGGCGGGCACGACGAGCGCGAGCAGACCCTGAACCAGCTGCTCGTCGAGATGGACGGCTTCGACGCCCGCGGCGGCATCATCCTGATCGCCGCGACGAACCGGCCGGACATCCTGGACCCGGCGCTGCTGCGCCCGGGCCGGTTCGACCGGCAGATCCCGG
>NZ_QBBV01000132.1:0-327 GCF_003073115.1 Acuticoccus kandeliae
CTTGGGAGGCCTTGTTCTCGGGCTCCGGGGGCCAGCTGAAGCCGGGCGCCCGCATCTTCTCTTTCGACGGCCGAGACGTCCTGCAGCACCCCGCCTGGCCCCAGAAGAGCGTGTGGCATGGCTCGGACCCCAGCGGGCGCCGGCTGACCGAGAGCTACTGCGAGACGTGGCGGACCGAGGCCAGGACGGCCACCGGCCAGGCCTCCTCGCTGCTGGCGGGTCGGCTGCTGGAGCAGAAGGCCGCGGGCTGCCACAACGCTTTCGTCGTCCTCTGCATCGAGAACAGCTTCATGACCTCCTCCAAGTAGGGCCTCTGTTGGCTCAGCG
>NZ_QBBV01000133.1:0-326 GCF_003073115.1 Acuticoccus kandeliae
CCTCTTCTCCCTCATCGAAACCCTCCAACACACACACACACACGTCCGCGGACCCCACCTAGCCGAGATGGAGCTCCTCCTCCGTCTCATACACACACACACACACACACACACACACACACCCTCCTCCCCCGCCTAGGGAAAGCCCTCATTGCCTACGTGGAAAAATTCGGCACGAAGCTCTGTTGCTTTAATGACCTCCTGCCTTACCTTTCCTTGCTCGTTGAATCAGATACACACACACACACACACACACAGACAGAGGAGAGTGTGCGGAAGGGGGAAAAAGCACTGGAGGCCCTGCAAAAATATGGAGGTGGTGAAGG
>NZ_QBBV01000134.1:0-325 GCF_003073115.1 Acuticoccus kandeliae
AATGATTCTAATGACCTGAAGGTTACCCAGGTGGTCCACAAGGCTGTGCTTGATGTGGGCGAGGAGGGCACGGAAGGATTTGCTTCTACAGGAATCAGCGTGGAAACCAGGATCATGAAGACGATCACTGTGTATTTCAACAGGCCCTTCTTGTTAACCATAATGCACAGAGACACCCAGAGCGTCATCTTTTTGGGCAAAGTCACAGACCCCAGTCAGGCCTAGAGCTCCTCTCTGAGCTGTGAGCCCCTTCCCTAAGGAGCTAGGTGCCCACATCCTTGGGCACAGCCTGGCCTCTGTGCACTGAGGAGCTGGCCTGCCTGCC
>NZ_QBBV01000135.1:0-325 GCF_003073115.1 Acuticoccus kandeliae
CTCGTCGTCGGTGTCCTCCGCGGAGGGCTTCTCCGAGGTGCCGGGCTCCTCCGGGGCCCCGGACGACTCGGCCTTCCTCTTCTCCGCGTCGGCGGCCATCTGGCGCTCCAGCTCGGCGATCGGGTCGTCCGGGACGGCCCCGCCGGTCGCGCCGCCGCGCACGAAGGCGGCCGGGTCGTCCAGGTCCTCGGCCGACGGGATCAGGTCCGGGTGCGCCCAGACCGCGTCGCGGCCCTCGACGCCGCGCTCGGCGCCCAGCAGCCTCCACAGGTCCGCCGCGGCCCGCAGCTTCCGCGGCCGCAGCTCCAGCCCGACGATCGTCGCG
>NZ_QBBV01000136.1:0-325 GCF_003073115.1 Acuticoccus kandeliae
GCGCTCGCCGGCCTTGTCCCAGGTCACGATGTCGCGCGGGGACAGGACCTCGGGAGTGGAGTACTCCGGGTGGGCGTGGTCGACGTAGAACCGGGCGCCGTTGGTGAGGATGACGTTCGCCGCGCCGAGGTCGTCGAGGTCGGCGAGTTCGTCGAGGCCCTCGTCCTCCAGAAGGAGGACAAGGAGGGCCGGCTGATCCTGTCCAAGAAGCGCGCGCAGTACGAGCGCGCCTGGGGCACGATCGAGGCGCTCAAGGAGGCCGACGAGCCGGTCGAGGGCACCGTCATCGAGGTCGTCAAGGGCGGCCTGATCCTGGACATCGGGC
>NZ_QBBV01000137.1:0-324 GCF_003073115.1 Acuticoccus kandeliae
TGCCGTTCGGGATGCCGATGTCGCGCATCAGCCGGGTGAGGACTCCGGGCAGCTGCTCGCGCGGGTCGTTCACCCTGTCCGCCCGCGGGTCCATCAGCTCCGCCGCCCGCAGGTGCCGCTCCGGCGCGGAGTCGAAGGAGAACCGGAACGCCTCCGGCGCGGTCAGCGACACCGACTCCCCGTGCGGCACCATCGCCTCGTCCTGCGGGTAGCCCTGCGGCCGGTAGTCCTTGACCATGCCCGCGATCGGGTAGGCGTTGGCGTGCGGGATGTGCACACCGGAGTTGCCGAACCCCATGCCCGCGAAGGTCGCGGCCATCATCA
>NZ_QBBV01000138.1:0-324 GCF_003073115.1 Acuticoccus kandeliae
GGCGCGATGGACGCCGGCAACATGATCAAGCCGATGCTCGCCCGCGGTGAGCTGCGGATGGTCGGCGCGACCACGCTCGACGAGTACCGCCAGCACATCGAGAAGGACCCGGCGCTGGAGCGTCGCTTCCAGCAGGTGCTGGTCGGCGAGCCGTCCGTCGAGGACACCGTCGGCATCCTGCGCGGGCTCAAGGAGCGCTACGAGGTGCACCACGGCGTCCGCATCACCGACGCCGCCCTGGTCGCCGCGGCCCCCCTGTCGGACCGCTACATCACCGCCCGGTTGCTCCCGGACAAGGCCATCGACCTCGCCGACGCGGCCGCC
>NZ_QBBV01000139.1:0-324 GCF_003073115.1 Acuticoccus kandeliae
CATGTAAACAGGAAGAGAAGGTAATAGCCTATGATGTTTCCAAAATTTTACCATCCTCATTGTAACAGTCAGAGAAGGCAATGGCAACCCACTCCAGTACTCTTGCCTGGAAAATCCCAGGGATGGGGGAACCTGATTGGCTCCTGTCTATGGGGTCGCACAAAGTCGGACATGACTGCAGTGACTTAGCAGCAGCAGCATTATAACAGTGTTTCTCGATCACTTTTTTATGTTTTCAGATTGGATGGAATTGGGGACTATATCTCTTGAATGTGCGCAGCAGGCTTCATATGACTGCTGCTACAGACACAGTTCTGGTCATAT
>NZ_QBBV01000140.1:0-323 GCF_003073115.1 Acuticoccus kandeliae
GTCACGCGTCTCGGGCGCCTGGCTGAACAGCGTGGCGTAGAAGTGCTTGCCGATGTCCTCGGCCTGCGGCTCGACGAGGGCGAAGCTGGTCCGGATGAGCTCGACGGTGCGGTCCGCCTCCGAGGCGGGGCGTCGCGGCGGGGCGACGTCGCCGGCGATCAGCTGGTCAGCAGTCATGCCTGGCGGACACTCTCCTCGATCGTGCTCCGTGCCGCGGTGACACCGGGCGTCGCCGCCCGCGTTCCGCCGGTTAGGGTACGCGAGAGACTCCATCCGCCGGAACGGCGTACGCCGACCGACTCACCAGTGTGTGGTGAGCGGGT
>NZ_QBBV01000141.1:0-322 GCF_003073115.1 Acuticoccus kandeliae
CGACGTCGTTCCCCTCGTCCGGCGGCGAGGTGAAGGCCTGGACGCCGTCGGACTGGGTGCGGGCCGGCATGCCGACCTGGAAGCGGCTCTGCGACCCGGTGGCGACGCGGCTGTCCTCGGCCTGGGTCGAGGGGCTGCCCGAGGAGGTCCGCGGCGCGGCGGGCCCGATGCTGGGGATGCTCGGCAAGATGGGCGGGATGGCGTTCGGCAGCCAGCTCGGCCAGGGCCTGGCGCAGCTCGGCAAGGAGGTGCTGACCTCCACCGAGCTCGGCATCCCGGTCGGCCCGGAGCGCACCTCCGCACTGCTGCCCGAGGCCGTCGC
>NZ_QBBV01000142.1:0-321 GCF_003073115.1 Acuticoccus kandeliae
GGGAAGCCTAAGGTGGAGGAGATGGATATGGAGAGTGAGAAGGAGAAGAAGGAGAAGAAGACCAAGAAGATTAAGGAGGTGCGTGCCTGTGTGTGTTTATGTAGGTAGATATATGTGCGTGTGTATGTATGTATAGTATGTGTGTGCTTGTGTGGTGGTTGTATGGTGGTGGTGGTTGTGTAATAATAATGGCAAAGAAGGCATAGAAAAACCAAAAACCAAACCTTCGATTTTCTGTGAGTGGGTGTGTGGTGCATGATGATATTTTTGGGGGAGGGGTTGGTTGGGAAAAGGGCACAATAATAGCACACGACCAGATGG
>NZ_QBBV01000143.1:0-320 GCF_003073115.1 Acuticoccus kandeliae
CCGTCATCGTCGAGTCCTTCGAGCGGATCCACCGTTCGAACCTGATCGGCATGGGCGTCGTCACGCTGCAGTTCCCGGACGGCGAGTCGGCGAAGAGCCTCGGGCTCGACGGGACCGAGACCTTCGACATCGCCGGCATCACCGCGCTGAACGACGGGAAGACCCCGAAGTCGGTGCACGTGACCGCGACGAAGGACTCCGGCGAGACCGTCGAGTTCGACGCGAAGGTCCGCATCGACACCCCCGGTGAGGCGGACTACTACCGCAACGGCGGCATCCTGCAGTACGTCCTGCGGGGCATGCTGAAGAGCTGACGCGCG
>NZ_QBBV01000144.1:0-319 GCF_003073115.1 Acuticoccus kandeliae
CGTCGCGGGCGGGGCGACCTTCGCCGCGTTCCCCGAGTGGTACGCGAGCCTGTTCTCCGGCTTCTACCTGGCGTTCCTGCTGCTGCTCGTCGCGCTGATCCTGCGCGGGATCGCACTGGAGTACCGGGCCAAGGAGCCGCGCTGGGCCCCGGTTCTGGACCGCGTGCTGACCGGCTCGTCGCTCGCCGCGGCACTGCTGCTCGGGGTGGCGCTGGCGAACATCGTGCACGGTGTCCCGCTCGACGCCGACCACGAGTTCACCGGCACGCTGCTCACCCTGCTCCACCCCTACGCGCTGCTCGGCGGCGTCACCACGGTC
>NZ_QBBV01000145.1:0-319 GCF_003073115.1 Acuticoccus kandeliae
CGAAGGTCTGCACCCATCTCGGGTGCCCGACCTCGCTGTACCAGGCGCAGGACAACCGCATTCTCTGCCCGTGCCACCAGTCGCAGTTCCTGGCCACGCAGGACGCCGAGCCCGTCTTCGGGCCCGCCGCCCGGCCGTTGCCGCAGCTGCCGATCACGGTGAACGAGGAGGGCTTCTTCGTCGCCCGCAGCGACTTCGTGGAGCCCGTCGGACCCGCGTTCTGGGAGAGGCCGAAGACGACATGAGTTCGATCACCACACCCACCACGTCATCGGGGGGGCTCGCCGCCAAGGGCGGCGCGGCACTCGACCAGGCGAAA
>NZ_QBBV01000146.1:0-319 GCF_003073115.1 Acuticoccus kandeliae
TGCTCTTCCGATCTCTGGGATAAGCCGGGGCAACTGCGTTTAATACCGGATAGGACCATTGATCGCATGGTTGGTGGTGGAAAGTTTTTTCGGTGGGGGATGGGCCCGCGGCCTATCAGCTTGTTGGTGGGGTGATGGCCTACCAAGGCGGTGACGGGTAGCCGGCCTGAGAGGGCGACCGGCCACACTGGGACTGAGACACGGCCCAGACTCCTACGGGAGGCAGCAGTGGGGAATATTGCGCAATGGGCGGAAGCCTGACGCAGCGACGCCGCGTGGGGGATGACGGCCTTCGGGTTGTAAACCTCTTTCGCCAGGG
>NZ_QBBV01000147.1:0-318 GCF_003073115.1 Acuticoccus kandeliae
AGGCCGTCGCCGCGTACCGGCGGATCGAGTCGTTCGTGCACCGGGTGCGCGAGCGGCACGGCCTGCCCGAGGTTGCGGCGGAGCTGCCCGGCGCGTTCACCGCCGCCCTCGACGACGACCTGGGTACCCCGCTCGCGCTCGGCACCGTGCACACCCTGGTGCGCGAGGGCAACACCGCCCTCGACGCCGGGGACGTCACCGGCGCGCTGCGGGCCGCGTCCGCGGTCCGTGCGACGACTGAGGTGCTCGGCCTGGACCCGCTGGCCGCCGGCGGCGTGGCCGAGGAGTCGGGCGACGCCGCCCGGCAGGCACTGGGCA
>NZ_QBBV01000148.1:0-317 GCF_003073115.1 Acuticoccus kandeliae
TCCGATCTGTTCCGGTGAGCTCCCCGAGGGCCCCGGCGACCCGGTCGGCGTCGCCCGCGACGGCATCGCGCACGCCCGGGACAAGCAGTACGACGTGGTCGTCGTCGACACCGCGGGCCGCCTCGGCGTCGACGAGGAGCTGATGCGCCAGGCGTCTGACATCCGGGACGCGGTGCAGCCCGACGAGGTCCTGTTCGTCGTCGACGCGATGATCGGTCAGGACGCCGTGGCCACGGCCGAGGCGTTCCGCGACGGCGTCGGCTTCACCGGTGTCGTCCTCACCAAGCTCGACGGCGACGCCCGCGGTGGTGCCGCAC
>NZ_QBBV01000149.1:0-316 GCF_003073115.1 Acuticoccus kandeliae
CCTGCTCGGTGACGTCGGCGACCGCGTCGACCGACGCGGCCAGCTCGTCGTGCTCGAACTCCGGCCGGATGTCGCGCCGGACGTTGATCTCGTCGTTGCTCGTGCCCGCGGCGACCATCGGCCACACCTGGGCGTCGGCACCGACGACGAACTCCACGACGACCGGCCGGTCGTTGATCTCCATCGCCTGGTGGATGACCCGGTCGACGTCCTCCTTGGACTCGACCCGCAGTCCCTCGCAGCCCATCGCCTGCGCGAGCATCGGGAAGTCCGGGATGCGCAGCTTGTGGGTGTTGAGGTCGGTGTTGGAGTACCG
>NZ_QBBV01000150.1:0-316 GCF_003073115.1 Acuticoccus kandeliae
GAGTCGCCGTGGCCGGGGGTGTCGAGCAGGTTGATCACGCAGTCGCGGTAGGCGAACTGCAGCACCGCCGAGGACACCGAGATGCCGCGGGCGCGCTCCATCTCCATCCAGTCCGAGGTGACGCCCTTGCGGCCGGACTTGCCGTGCACCGCACCGGCGGAGTCGATGACCTCGGCGTGCAGCGCCAGCGCCTCGGTCAGGGTCGACTTGCCCGCGTCGGGGTGGGAGATCACCGCGAACGTGCGCCGGCGGGCGGTCTCGCCGACGACGCGGGCGTCGGTGGCGGATCCGGGCTGCCGGGCGTCGCTCTCGGTGG
>NZ_QBBV01000151.1:0-315 GCF_003073115.1 Acuticoccus kandeliae
GGAACGGCTCCTCGCTGCTCACGTGGCCCAGGTCGAACAGGACCTTGTGCCAGAACCGCGAGTACAGCAGGTGCAGTACGGCGTGCTCGACGCCGCCGACGTACAGGTCCACGCCGCCCGGGTCGGCGACCGACCGGGCCGCGTCCTTGCCGATCCAGTACTTCTCGGCCTCGGCGGAGACGAACCGCTCGGTGTTCTCCGGGTCCAGGTAGCGCAGGTAGTACCAGCACGACCCGGCCCACTGCGGCATCGTGTTCGTCTCGCGGCGGTACTGCTTCGGGCCGTCACCCAGGTCCAGCTCGACGGCCACCCACT
>NZ_QBBV01000152.1:0-315 GCF_003073115.1 Acuticoccus kandeliae
GCGACGGCCCGGGTGTCCCCGGTGAGCAGCACCGGGCGCAGCCCGAGCCTGCGGAACTCCGCGATCGCCTCGGCCGGCGTCGGCTTCACGGTGTCGGCGACGACGAACACGGCACGGGCGGTTCCGTCCCACGCGACGGCGACCGTCGTACGGCCTCGCGCGGCCTCGTCCGCGGCGACCGCGGCGAGGTCGTCGGGCAGCGGGACCGACCACTGCTCCAGCAGCCGCGGACGGCCGACGAGCACGGCGTGGCCGTCGACGACGCCCTGCACACCGAGGCCTTCGTGGTTGGTGAAGTCCGTGACGGCCGGCAGG
>NZ_QBBV01000153.1:0-314 GCF_003073115.1 Acuticoccus kandeliae
TGAAGGCCAAGATCCAGGATAAGGAAGGCATCCCTCCTGACCAGCAGAGGCTCATCTTCGCAGGCAAGCAGCTGGAAGATGGCCGCACTCTTTCTGATTACAACATCCAGAAGGAGTCGACCCTGCACCTGGTCCTGCGTCTGAGGGGTGGTATGCAGATCTTCGTGAAGACCCTGACCGGCAAGACCATCACCCTGGAGGTGGAGCCCAGTGACACCATCGAGAATGTGAAGGCCAAGATCCAGGATAAGGAGGGCATCCCTCCTGACCAGCAGAGGCTCATCTTCGCAGGCAAGCAGCTGGAAGATGGCCGC
>NZ_QBBV01000154.1:0-314 GCF_003073115.1 Acuticoccus kandeliae
CGACGCGCTCGACGAGGGTCTTGGGATCATCGCCGAGTCCGTCCGCACCGTCATCGGGAGCTGATACCCACATGATCGTCCGCACCATCGACGAGATCACCGGAACCGAGCGGGACGTCGAGTCCGAGAACGGCCAGTGGCGCAGCAAGCGGATCGTGCTCGCCAACGACAAGGTCGGCTTCTCGGTCCACGAGACCACCCTGCAGGCCGGGACGATCAACGACTTCTGGTACGCGAACCACATCGAGGCCGTCTTCATCACCGAAGGTGAGGGCGAGCTCTACGACAAGGACAACGACGTCACGTACCAGCTC
>NZ_QBBV01000155.1:0-311 GCF_003073115.1 Acuticoccus kandeliae
CGGGTTGTAGATCTTCTGGCTCGGGAACATCGAGTCCATACCGAAGGTACGGGCCTCGTCCGGGATGATCGGCACGAAGCGCGCGCCGATCTCCTTGTCCTTGATGAGCTCGCGTAGCAGCCGGACGTATGCCATCGTCGTGGCGACCTCCTGCTTGCCGGAGCCCTTCTTGACGAAGTCGTAGACCTTGTCGCCGGGGAGCACGAGCGGCTTGCTGGCGGTCCGGCGCGACGGCAGTGGCCCGCCCAGCTGGCGACGGCGCTCCCGCAGGTACTGGATCGCCTCGTCCTTCTCGCCGGGGTGGTAGTACG
>NZ_QBBV01000156.1:0-310 GCF_003073115.1 Acuticoccus kandeliae
TCTAGCGGCGACAGGATGCGCTGCACCCGCTGGCAGACGGACTCGACGACCGTCCGTCCCTCGGCCGACAGGTGCACCAGCACGCGGCGCCGGTCGAGCGGATCGGCCGACCGGTAGGCCAGCTTCTTCTCGACGAGGCGGTCCACGATCCGGGTGGCCGTGGGGGCGGGCAGCGACGTGTGTCCCGCGACCTCGCCCATGCTGCGGCCGGTGCCGCGGGCGAGCATCAACAGGACCCGCCAGCCGTCACGGCTGACATCCGTCGAGGACGGGTTGGTGGACAGGGCTGTGGCCACGGCGTGGTCGACCC
>NZ_QBBV01000157.1:0-306 GCF_003073115.1 Acuticoccus kandeliae
ACCGGTGACCCAGTGGTTCCCGCCGCCGCGCTGCCACGCCTCACCGTCGTCGGGCCAGGTCTCGGACCCCGGCTCGCCCGGCTTCGGCACCGTGTAGGTGCGCCAGCGCTGCTCGCCGGTCTCCAGGTCCCAGGCGTCGATGTGACCGCGGACGCCGTACTCACCGCCGGCGGAGCCGGTGATGAGGAAGTCCTTGATGACCAGCGGCGCGATCGAGGCGCTCTCGCCGGCGCGGACGTCGCCGATGGTCTTCTGCCAGACCCTGCGTCCGGTGGTGGCGTCCAGTGCGACCAGCTGCGCGTTCTG
>NZ_QBBV01000158.1:0-306 GCF_003073115.1 Acuticoccus kandeliae
CGTCGAGCTCCCGGACCACGTCTTCGACGTGACGGCGAACATCGCCCTCATGCACCAGGTGGTGACCGCGCAGCTCAACGCCGCGCGTCAGGGCACGCACGACGTGAAGGGTCGCGGCGAGGTCCGCGGCGGTGGCAAGAAGCCGTACCGGCAGAAGGGCACCGGTCGCGCCCGTCAGGGCTCGATCCGCGCGCCGCAGTTCGCCGGTGGTGGCATCGTCCACGGCCCGACGCCCCGCGACTACTCGCAGCGGACCCCGAAGAAGATGAAGGCCGCCGCCCTGCGTGGCGCCCTCTCGGACCGGGC
>NZ_QBBV01000159.1:0-304 GCF_003073115.1 Acuticoccus kandeliae
CCATCGTCTTGGGCGGAACCCCGCCCAGGCCCCAGGACACGACCTTCGCCAGCGGGCGCAGCCCGAGCTCGGCGGCCTTCTCCGGGCTGGTCACCACGCAGATCGCGGCGCCGTCGTTCTGGCCGGCGGCGTTGCCCGCGGTCACGGTGGCGTCCGGGTCGTCCTTGCCCAGGATCGGGCGCAGCGTCGCCAGCTTCTCGACCGTCGAGTCGGGGCGGACGTGCTCGTCGCGCTCCACGACGGTGTCGCCCTTCCGGCCGGGCACGGTCACCGGGACGATCTCCTCGGCGAACACCCCGGACTC
>NZ_QBBV01000160.1:0-304 GCF_003073115.1 Acuticoccus kandeliae
CGGGGAACATCGCCGGCTGGGTGCTGACCGAGATGGGCCGTCAGCCCTGGACGGTGCACGGCGAGCTGCTCACCGCGCAGAGCGTGTCCCCCGGCGTGAGCCTGGGCCAGGTCGCGTTCTCCCTGGCCGCGTTCACCGCGCTCTACGGGATCCTCGCCGTCGTCGAGGTGCGGCTGCTGTTCCGCTACGTCGCCGCCGGACCCGCCGCCCCCGCGGCCCCGCCCGGCCCCGCCGACGACACCGACGCCGAGCGCCGCCCCGCGGCGTTCAGCTACTGACCCCGGAGGGACGACGATGGACCTGC
>NZ_QBBV01000161.1:0-304 GCF_003073115.1 Acuticoccus kandeliae
GCGACCAAGCCGCAGCTTGGCGTGCAGGCCTCGGTGTCGGCCTCCGGCAGCGCCCCGAGCGGGACCGCGGGCGCCCAGATCACGACGGTGGAGCCGAACTCGCCGGCGGCCGCCGCGGGCATCACGGCGGGCGACGTCGTCACCAAGGTCAACGAGTACCCGGTGTCGAGCTTCGCGGACCTGATCGCCCGGGTCGGCAACTTCACCCCCGGCCAGCAGGTCACGCTGACCGTCGGCAGCGGGTCCGGAGCCCGCGAGGTGCCGGTGACGCTCGGCAGCGTGCGCGACACCGCCGCCGCGACCG
>NZ_QBBV01000162.1:0-304 GCF_003073115.1 Acuticoccus kandeliae
GCAAGACCGCCGCCGTCGAGGGCCTCGGCGAGGCGATCGTCAAGGGCGAGGACCCGGAGACGCTGAAGGACAAGCAGCTCTACACCCTCGACCTGGGCTCGCTGGTCGCCGGTTCCCGCTACCGCGGTGACTTCGAGGAGCGCCTCAAGAAGGTGCTCAAGGAGATCCGCACCCGCGGCGACATCATCCTGTTCATCGACGAGATCCACACCCTGGTGGGTGCGGGTGCCGCCGAGGGCGCGATCGACGCCGCCTCGATCCTCAAGCCGATGCTGGCCCGCGGCGAGCTGCAGACCATCGGTGC
>NZ_QBBV01000163.1:0-303 GCF_003073115.1 Acuticoccus kandeliae
ACGACGGCGTCGCCGGGTTCCTGGGCGCGGCCCGGGAGAAGCTGGCCGGGTTCGAGTTCCGGCTGCACGGCGAGGTCGACGCGCACCACGATCGGGCGCGGTTCCGCTGGCAGGCGGCGCCGCCGGAGGTCTTCGCGGCGGGCGCCGAGCCTCCGGTGGTCGGGTTCGACGTCATCGTGATCGACGGCGACGGCCGGATCGCGCAGGTGCACGGCTTCCTCGACGTCGTCCCCGCCCTGTGACGGGCCGGGCCGGTCAGGGGACGACCGGCCCCGACGACGGGCCGAGATCGGAAGAGCACAC
>NZ_QBBV01000164.1:0-303 GCF_003073115.1 Acuticoccus kandeliae
CCCGTCTTTCCGACCTTGCGGCGGACCTGCTCGCCGGCGTACCGCACACCCTTGCCCTTGTACGGGTCGGGGCGGCGCAGCTTCCGGATGTTGGCAGCGGTCTCGCCGACCAGCTGCTTGTCGATGCCGGAGACCGAGAACCGGGTCGGCGACTCGACCGCGAAGGTGATGCCCTCCGCCGGCTCGATCACGACCGGGTGCGAGTAGCCCAGGGCGAACTCGAGGTTCTGCCCCTTCAGCTGCACGCGGTAACCCACGCCGTGGATCTCCAACTTCTTCTCGTAGCCGGCGCTGACGCCGACC
>NZ_QBBV01000165.1:0-301 GCF_003073115.1 Acuticoccus kandeliae
CACGGACTTCACCGCGCGCATCCCGCTCACCGACAACGAAGTCGTCCGGGCTATCGCGAGCGAGCGCGACCGCAGCATCTCCGTCGTGGCGGGGGCACTCCTCCACCTCGGGCTGCGGTACCGCAACGAGATCCCCGGGCAGATCCCCGCCCAGTACACGACTCCGGAGCGGCCTCTGACCAAGGCTTCGTAAACGAGAACGAGACGGCCGGCGGATCGTGGCGGCGGGACTCAGTCGTCGTCGGGTCCGGCGCCCCCGGAGAGCCGGACCAGCCTGGGCAGCCGCCCGGCGACGGTGTCC
>NZ_QBBV01000166.1:0-299 GCF_003073115.1 Acuticoccus kandeliae
CCGCGGTTACGTCCACACCGTGCGCCACCTCGTGACCGTGGAGGAGGTGCAGTCGTGAGCGAGAACGAGAACTCCGTCATCAAGCTCCACGACCTGCGGCCGGCCCCGGGCTCGAAGAAGGCGCGGACCCGTGTGGGTCGCGGTGAGGGCTCCAAGGGCAAGACCGCCGGTCGCGGTACCAAGGGCACCAAGGCCCGCAAGACGGTGTCCCCGCGCTTCGAGGGCGGGCAGATGCCGCTGCACATGCGGCTCCCGAAGCTCAAGGGCTTCAAGAACCGCTTCAAGGTCGAGTACCAGGT
>NZ_QBBV01000167.1:0-297 GCF_003073115.1 Acuticoccus kandeliae
CCGACGTTGTGGCCGGCTCGGTGCACGACGCCCGCCACGCGCTGGCCGAGGTGGTCGAGCCGACCCCGGCGCGGGTGCGCCGGGCCCCGGGGATCGTGGCCGTCCTGCTGCTGACCGCGGCCGCGGTGTGGGGCTGGGCGACGGTCCTGCAGCGCGAGCGCGAGGTGGACCCGGGGACCCCGGTGCCGACGACCCCGCCGACCGACGACCAGATCCACGGCAAGCCGATCGGCCAGGGCCGGTCGCAGACGAGCGGTCACTGACCCACGGCGTCCCGGAGCGGGCGGGTCAGGCCGG
>NZ_QBBV01000168.1:0-296 GCF_003073115.1 Acuticoccus kandeliae
TAGGGACAGCGCGACCCGGTCACACACGACGACGGCCCCCACCCGGGGGCCGGGCGGGGGCCGTCGTCGTACCGGGTCACTTGCCGGCGGCGCTCCGGGTGGCGCGCGCGGTCTTCTCCGCGGCGGCCTCGGTGCTCCGCCCGGCGTGCTCGGTCACGGCCTCGGCGGCCTTGGTCGCCTGCTCGGTGACCTGGTCGAACACCGAGGTGCCCGCGCCGACGACGGTACGGGCGAACTCGCGCTGGTGGCCGAGCACCTGCTCGTAGAAGTCGAAGACGCGCTCGACGGCGGCACCC
>NZ_QBBV01000169.1:0-296 GCF_003073115.1 Acuticoccus kandeliae
GTCGGTGAGCGCACCCGTGAGGGCAACGACCTCATCACGGAGATGACCGAGTCGGGCGTCATGAAGAACACCGCCCTGGTGTTGGGTCAGATGGACGAGCCGCCGGGCACCCGTATGCGTGTCGCGCTCTCCGCGCTGACCATGGCGGAGGACTTCCGTGACGTGCAGGAGCAGGACGTGCTCCTGTTCATCGACAACATCTTCCGGTTCACCCAGGCCGTCCAGGAGGGCTCGACCCTCCTCGGCCGCATGCCGTCCGCGGTGGGCTACCAGCCCACCCTGGCCGACGAGATGGG
>NZ_QBBV01000170.1:0-296 GCF_003073115.1 Acuticoccus kandeliae
CGCCGATGGAGGGAGCGGCCATGGACGGAGCAGTGGAGCCCGAGGACGTCCTGCCGGACGGGACCGAGTACGCGGAGCTGGGTGGGGAGCAGGTGCGCAAGGGGACGGTCGCCGCGTTCGTCGCGACGGCGCGGTCCCTGGAGGCGCTGCCCGCGGGGGACCCGGCCGAGGCCGGTCTGGCCTCGCACCTGCGGGACCTGCTCCCCGGTCTGCGCGCGGTCGGGGTGCTGGAGGTGTTCGCGCCCCGCTCGGCCCGGCTGCGGGCGGCGCTCGGCGTGTCCTGAGCCTCAGCCCGG
>NZ_QBBV01000171.1:0-295 GCF_003073115.1 Acuticoccus kandeliae
GGCCCGTCGGGGGGGTGGGTCTCAGTCGCGCGGGGGCGCGCTCACCCGGTGGTCGGCCTGCTCGTCCTGGGCCTCGATCTGCGCGGCCTCCTCCTTGGTGCGGGCCAGCGGCGGCGCGGTGATCCCGCTGCCCTGCTCGGCCAGCTCGGGCTTCATCCGTACCGCGACGAGGCTGGCGACCGTGGTGACCGCGAGGACGCCGACGATGACGCCGAGCGAGAGTCCGATCCCGACCTCGGGGACCGGGACCGGCTGCCCGCCGTTGATGAAGGGCAGCTCGTTCTCGTGCAGGGCG
>NZ_QBBV01000172.1:0-294 GCF_003073115.1 Acuticoccus kandeliae
CGGGCCTGGACCACCTTCACACCGCGGGCGGCGACGGCCCGGCCGTCACCTGACGGGTCCAGGGCGGCACCGGCACGCCGGTCGCCGGGGCGGTCGTCACCGTCACCCGGCTGTCCGGCGACCAGGTCGGTCGCACCACGACCGACGGCGACGGCCACTACCGCATCGCCGTCGACCAGCCCGGACGCTTCCTGGTGGTGGCGGCCTCGGCTGCGCTGCCGCCGCACGCCGCCACGGTCTCGGTCGGCACCGAGCCGGTCCGCCACGACGTGCGGCTGTCGGTCAGCAGCGGCT
>NZ_QBBV01000173.1:0-293 GCF_003073115.1 Acuticoccus kandeliae
GTGAGTCGAAGGCGATCGAGAAGAAGTTAGCCGCGATCAAGGCCGGCAAGCCCACCCCGGAGCTGCTCGCCTACGAGTACCTGCAGACGCTGCCGCAGATGGCCGAGGGCGAGGCCAGCAAGTTGTGGGTCGTCCCGTCCGACTTCGGGAAGGCCCTGGAGGGCTTCACCCGGATGCTGGGTGCGCCCGGCGAGGACGGCGTCTTCCGCTACGAGCCCAGCCCCGACGACGGCACCGTCTCCCGGCCCGCCGAGGACGACGGTGTCGAGGACTGGTTCGACACCTCGTCCGAC
>NZ_QBBV01000174.1:0-292 GCF_003073115.1 Acuticoccus kandeliae
GTCCTCGGAGTAGCCCTCGGCGGTGGCGCCGACGACGTAGGCGTGGATCACGTCCTCGAGCATGTTGCGGGTCTGGCGCTGCACGTCCTCACCGTCGAGGACCCGGCGGCGCTCGTCGTAGATGACCTTGCGCTGCTGGTTGAGCACCTCGTCGTACTTGAGGACGTTCTTGCGGATCTCGAAGTTCTGCTGCTCGACCTGGGTCTGCGCGCTGCGGATCGCGCGGGTGACCATCCCCGCCTCGATCGGCACGTCGTCCGGCAGGTTGAACCGGTTCATGATCGACTCGACG
>NZ_QBBV01000176.1:0-291 GCF_003073115.1 Acuticoccus kandeliae
CGACGGGGGAGTCGGGGAGCACGGCGGGGCGACGATGTCAGCGGTGACCGAGAATGACGGGATCGGGAGTACCGGCGGGGGCGCGCCGCGCCGCGCCGGTCGTCGCCCGGTCACGTCCCGCTCGGAGATCGAGCACATCGCGCTGGAGATGTTCAGCGACCATGGGTTCGAGCACACGACCGTCGACGACGTCGCGCACGCCGCGGGGATCGGGCGTCGCACGTTCTTCCGGTACTTCGCCTCCAAGAACGACATCGCCTGGGGCGCCTTCGAGGAGCAGCTGGTGCGGAT
>NZ_QBBV01000177.1:0-291 GCF_003073115.1 Acuticoccus kandeliae
GCTATTTGTTTAAGAAGAGGGTAACTGTTTGTTGGGAATGCCTATAGTCTGCACTATATAAAGAATAATTTAGAGGAATTCATCTTATAAGAATATTTAATAAGAAAAGCAGTGAAAGCTTTAGTTCAAGCATAAGTTATAGAATACTTTTGGATCCTTAGCAAAAGAAGCATTAGAAGGAAGAAATTACCTCTTGTACAAGGAAATTCAGGTACTAGGTCTGATAATGACTATTGGTTTTCTTTGTAGAATGGAGGAAAGAATTTGTCCAGGCTGGTGAGGGAAATTATT
>NZ_QBBV01000178.1:0-290 GCF_003073115.1 Acuticoccus kandeliae
CGGGACCACCGCGGACCGGGTGCTCGCCGCGGCCCGTGACGCCGGCATCTCGGACCCGGTCGCGATCACCCCGCCGTCGGAGGCGGGCCAGGCGTGGCAGGTCGGTCAGGTGAAGCGGTCCTGGCCGCTCGCGCAGGACGCGGTGTCGGTCGACCCCGGGTCGGGCGCGGTCCTCGACACCGTCCGCTGGACGGACTGGCCGTTCATGGCGCAGGCGGCCGAGGTCGGCATCTCGGCGCACATGGGCATCCTGTTCGGGGTCGGCAACCAGCTGCTGAGATCGGAAGAGC
>NZ_QBBV01000179.1:0-289 GCF_003073115.1 Acuticoccus kandeliae
GCTGGCCATGCAGGTCGGCGACGCGGTCTCCAAGTACGGTGCCGCGCTCGGCGCCTCGGTCGCCTGCGTCTACGGCGGCGCGCCCATCGGCCCGCAGCTGGGCCAGCTCCGCCGCGGCGTCGACATCGTCGTCGCCACCCCCGGCCGCGCCATCGACCTGGTCAACCGGGGCGCGCTCGCCCTGGACGCGAGCGAGGTCGCCGTCCTGGACGAGGCCGACGAGATGCTCGACATGGGCTTCGTCGAGGACATCGAGACGATCCTCGGCGCGACGCCGCGGGGCCGCAAG
>NZ_QBBV01000011.1:0-950 GCF_003073115.1 Acuticoccus kandeliae
CGCCCGTCGCGCCGTTACCCCAGGGTACGGCGTCGGGAGCGGAGGCCGGGCGGTCCTGCGATCCCGACGTCACGCTCACGTGTGACCAGGGGGAGCGGGTCCGGCTCCGCCGCGGGCGCCAGGGTGGTCCGCCGACCGGTGGGCCCACGAACCGCCTGCGCGGCATCCGCCGCGCCCGACCGAGAGGTGATCGCAGGCCATGGCCGTCGTCACCATGAAGCAGCTGCTCGACAGCGGCGTGCACTTCGGGCACCAGACCCGTCGCTGGAACCCGAAGATGAAGCGCTACATCCTCACCGAGCGCAACGGCATCTACATCATCGACCTCCAGCAGACGCTGTCGTACATCGACCGCGCCTACGAGTTCGTGCGCGAGACCGTCGCGCACGGCGGGACGATCATGTTCGTCGGCACCAAGAAGCAGGCCCAGGAGGTCATCGCCGAGGAGGCGGCACGGGTCAACATGCCGTACGTCAACCAGCGCTGGCTGGGCGGCATGCTCACCAACTTCCAGACCGTCCACCGTCGCCTGCAGCGCCTCAAGGAGCTCGAGGCGATGGAGCAGAACGGTGGCTTCGAGGGCCGCTCGAAGCGCGAGATCCTCACGCTGACCCGTGAGAAGGACAAGCTCGAGAAGACCCTCGGCGGTATTCGCGACATGTCCAAGGTCCCGTCCGCCGTCTGGATCGTGGACACCAAGAAGGAGCACATCGCCGTCGGCGAGGCCCGGAAGCTCAAGATCCCGGTCGTCTCCATCCTGGACACGAACTGCGACCCGGACGAGGTCGACTTCCCGATCCCGGGCAACGACGACGCGATCCGCTCGGCCGCGCTGTTGACCAAGGTCATCGCCAAGGCCGCCGCCGACGGTCTGGTCTCCCGTGGCCAGCGCCGGGGCGAGGGTGGCGAGGCCGCCGCCGAGCAGCCGCTCGCCGAGTGGGAGCAGGACG
>NZ_QBBV01000180.1:0-289 GCF_003073115.1 Acuticoccus kandeliae
GTCAAACAACCAACTCCGGGGCGCTTAGCGCTTGCCGGCGTCGGTGTAGTCGCGCTTGTCGTAGCCGGTGTAGATCTGGCGCGGACGGCCGATCTTCATTTCCGGGTCGACCTGCTGCTCCAGCCAATGCGACACCCAGCCGGCGGTGCGGGCAATGGCGAACATCACGGTGAACATTTCCACCGGGATATTGAGCGCCTTGTAGATGAGGCCCGAGTAGAAGTCCACGTTCGGGTACAGCTTGCGCTGCACGAAGTAGTCGTCCTTCAACGCGGCTTCTTCCAGCTTC
>NZ_QBBV01000181.1:0-289 GCF_003073115.1 Acuticoccus kandeliae
TGCGGGTGCAGCATGTGCGCCGGGACGACGGTCGTCTCGGCCATGCCGCCGTCGGCCATCAGCCCGTGGAAGCCGATCTGCGCGCACACGTTGTAGCGGCCCTCGGAACAGCGTGAGCAGGTCCCGCAGGTGTAGAGCGGCATCACCGCGACCCGGTCGCCCTCGGTGACGCCCTCGACCCCGGCCCCGATCTCGACGACGGTCCCGGAGAACTCGTGGCCGAGGGTCAGCGGCAGCTCGCGGCCGGTCAGCGGGTGCTTCTCCCCGTTCGGGATGAAGATCGGGCCCG
>NZ_QBBV01000182.1:0-289 GCF_003073115.1 Acuticoccus kandeliae
GGGCGATGCAGTTCGCGGTGACGCCGAACTTGCCGAGCTCGATCGCGAGGGTCTTGGTGAAGCCCTGCATGCCGGCCTTCGCCGCGGAGTAGTTCGCCTGGCCGCGGTTGCCCAGCGCCGAGGTCGAGGAGAGGTTCACGACCCGGCCCCAGGCCGCGTCGACCATGTGCTTCTGCACCGCGCGGGTCATCAGGAACGCACCGCGCAGGTGCACGCCCATGACCGCGTCCCAGTCGTCGACGGTCATCTTGAACAGCAGGTTGTCCTTGGTGATACCGGCGTTGTTGAT
>NZ_QBBV01000183.1:0-287 GCF_003073115.1 Acuticoccus kandeliae
GTGGTCAACAGGTCCGGCACGGACACCCCGAGCGCCTCGCAGATCGCCGCGAGCAGCTCGCTGGAGGGCTCCTTGCGCCCGCGCTCGACCTCGGAGAGGTACCCGAGGCTCACCCGCGCGGCCCGCGAGATGTCGCGCAGCGTGCGCCGGCGCGCGGTGCGCACCTCACGCAGCCCACTGCCGATCGCTTCCCGCAGCAGCATGTGCCCTCCTCGACTGCTCCCCGGACACCCGGTGATGTCTCACCGTACCGACTTCCCCGGTTCCCACGCGCCGTGACGCTGTCC
>NZ_QBBV01000184.1:0-286 GCF_003073115.1 Acuticoccus kandeliae
GGGCACCCGGAGCTTGACCCACCCGAACCCCGGACCCCGAGCGACTGGAAGGTGCCGCGCATGACGCCCCCGCACAACTACCTGGCAGTGATCAAGGTGGTCGGCATCGGTGGCGGCGGCGTCAACGCCGTCAACCGGATGATCGAGGTCGGCCTCAAGGGCGTCGAGTTCATCGCGGTGAACACCGACGCCCAGGCCCTGCTCATGTCCGACGCCGACGTGAAGCTCGACATCGGTCGTGAGCTGCCCCGCGGCCTCGGTGCCGGCGCCAACCCCGAGGTCGGGG
>NZ_QBBV01000185.1:0-286 GCF_003073115.1 Acuticoccus kandeliae
TTCCAGAGCTCGGTGGTGAAGTTCCGGGACCCGGCGACCCACTCCTCCGACAGCGACATGTCGGTGCCGGGGGTGGAGCCGGGGGCGATGGTGAACCGCAGCGCGTCCGCGCCGTAGGAGTCGATCAGTGCCAGCGGGTCGATGACGTTGCCCTTGGACTTCGACATCTTCTTGCCGTGCTCGGCGCGGATGAGCCCGTGCAGGTAGACGTCGCGGAACTGCGCCGTCCCCATCACGTAGGTCCCGAACATCATCATCCGGACGCCGCAGAAGAACAGGATGTCGT
>NZ_QBBV01000186.1:0-284 GCF_003073115.1 Acuticoccus kandeliae
CTCGACGATCGCGGCCATCGTCCGCACGGTCTTGATCGTGTAGCGGCCGACGCTGGTCGCACCGGACAGCAGCACGGCGTCGGTGCCGTCGAGGACGGCGTTCGCGACGTCGGAGGCCTCGGCGCGGGTCGGGCGCGAGCTGGTGATCATCGACTCCAGCATCTGGGTCGCGACGATGCCCGGCTTGGCGTTCTCCCGCGCGGTCTGCACCGCGGGCTTCTGCACCGGCGGCACGTTCTGCAGCGGCCGCTCCACGCCCAGGTCACCGCGGGCGACCATGATGC
>NZ_QBBV01000012.1:0-911 GCF_003073115.1 Acuticoccus kandeliae
GCCCTGGTGGAGGTTCTGCTTGACGTCGTTGGCGGCCTGGCCGGTCTCGGTCAGCGGGTACACCCGCGACAGCGTCGGGTGGATCATGCCCTTGGCGACGAGCCGGTTGGCCTCGTAGGCCTCGCGGTAGTTCGCGAAGTGCGAGCCGACGATCCGCTTGAGGTTCATCCACAGGTAGCGGTTGTCGAACTCGTGCATGTAGCCCGAGGTCGAGGCGCAGGTGACGATCTGGCCGCCCTTGCGGGTGACGTAGACCGAGGCGCCGAAGGTCTCGCGGCCCGGGTGCTCGAAGACGATGTCGGGGTCCTCGCCGCCGGTGAGCTCGCGGATCTTCGCGCCGAGCCGCTTCCACTCCTTCGGGTCCTGGGTGGTCTCGTCCTTCCAGAACTTGTAGCCCTCGGCGTTGCGGTCGATGACCAGCTCCGCGCCCATGTCGCGGCAGATCTGGGCCTTCTCCTCCGAGGAGACGACGCAGATCGGGGTGGCGCCGCCGTTGAGGGCGAACTGGGTGGCGTAGGAGCCGAGGCCGCCGGAGGCACCCCAGATCAGCACGACGTCGCCCTGCTTCATGTCGGCGCCGTTCTTCGACACCAGCTGGCGGTAGGCGGTGGAGTTGACCAGGCCCGGGGACGCGGCCTCCTCCCAGGTGAGGTGGTCCGGCTTCGGCATCAGCTGGTTGGACTTGACCAGGGCCAGCTCGGCGAGGCCGCCGAAGTTGGTCTCGAAGCCCCAGATGCGCTGCTCCGGGTCCATCATCGTGTCGGAGTGCCCGTCCGGGCTCTCCAGCTCGACCGAGAGGCAGTGCGCGACGACCTGGTCGCCCGGACTCCAGCTGTTCACGCCCGGTGCGGTCCGCACCACGACGCCCGCGAGGTCGGAGCCGACCACGTGGTAGGGCAGGTCGTGCCGCT
>NZ_QBBV01000187.1:0-283 GCF_003073115.1 Acuticoccus kandeliae
CGACACCCAAGGAGGCCATTGAGGGTACCTACATTGACAAGAAGTGCCCTTTTACTGGTAATGTCTCCATTCGAGGGCGGATCCTGTCTGGTGTGGTGACCAAGATGAAGATGCAGCGGACCATCGTCATCCGCCGAGACTACCTTCACTACATCCGAAAATACAACCGTTTCGAGAAGCGCCACAAGAACATGTCTGTGCACCTTTCCCCCTGCTTCAGGGACGTCCAGATCGGCGACATTGTCACAGTGGGCGAGTGCCGGCCCCTGAGCAAGACTGTGCG
>NZ_QBBV01000188.1:0-283 GCF_003073115.1 Acuticoccus kandeliae
CTCCGGGCGGGCGCCGACGAGGGTGTTACGCGCGTGTCAGGCGCGGACCTTGCGGCCCACGATCACGCGGTAGATCGCGAGCAGGATCAGCGACCCGACGATGGCGAGCAGCCAGGTCGACAGGTTGAAGAACCCACCGAGGCCGACGCCGAACACCGCGCTGCCGATCCAGCCGCCGAGCAGCGCGCCGACGACACCCAGGATCAGGGTGACGATGATTCCGCCCGGGTCCTTGCCCGGCATGATGGCCTTGGCGATGGCGCCCGCGATCAGCCCCAGCACG
>NZ_QBBV01000189.1:0-283 GCF_003073115.1 Acuticoccus kandeliae
AGCTGTTCACCATGCACGGCACGATCATGCTGCTGCTGTTCGCGACGCCGATCGTCTTCGGTTTCGCGAACTACATCGTGCCGCTGCAGATCGGTGCACCCGACGTCGCGTTCCCGCGGCTCAACTCGTTCTCGTACTGGCTGTACCTGTTCGGCGGCATCATCGTCGTCTCCGGCTTCCTCACCCCGGGCGGCGCGGCGGACTTCGGCTGGTTCGCCTACACCCCGCTGTCGGACGCGGTGCGTTCGCCGGGGCCGGGCGGTGACCTCTGGATCATGGGTCT
>NZ_QBBV01000190.1:0-282 GCF_003073115.1 Acuticoccus kandeliae
GCACAATTTCCATGTGTGTATGTAGGTATATATGTGACTGGTGGAGGGGTCGAGTGTGTGTCTCTATCCATAAAGACAAGCATACCAACACACCCACCCCTCACACACACAGACACCACACACCACCATCCACTTGCTTCCACTCCTTCTTCGTTTTTGTTCGCTTACATAACAGACACACACACAAACACACACACACACACAACACGTCCTAGCGGCCTCAAGTCCATGTGCTTGTTCGTCAAAAGCACCAAGACATGATTGAGATGGTTGAATTGCACA
>NZ_QBBV01000191.1:0-282 GCF_003073115.1 Acuticoccus kandeliae
CCGATCCGTCGACCCAGGTCCCCGGCCTGATGCACGTCGACTTCGGCGGGTACCACGTCCGGGACGTGACCTTCGTGGCCGCGTTCGACGTCGACGCGAAGAAGGTCGGTCAGGATCTCGCCGACGCGATCTCGGCCAGCGAGAACAACACGGTCAAGATCGCGGACGTGCCGCCGCTCGGGGTGACCGTGCAGCGCGGGCCGACCCTCGACGGTCTCGGCCGCTTCTACCGGGAGACCATCACCGAGGCCGACGGCGAGCCCGTGGACGTCGTGCAGGTGC
>NZ_QBBV01000192.1:0-281 GCF_003073115.1 Acuticoccus kandeliae
TGCGAAAACATGTAACGGTCAAAAAAGAACACCCCGCCGTTACGGGGTGCTAAGCAACTGTTTCGCCTTCGCCAGCGCCGCGCGCACTTCGGCAAAACCGGTGCCGCCGGCGCTGTTGCGGCGGTTGACGGCCGTGCGCGGGTGCAAGGCGTCATAAATGTCTTCTTCAAAAAGCGGCGACGCTTCTTTGTACACGTCAAGCGGCAAATCGGCCAAAAAGACGCCTTGTTCGATGCAATGCAAGACGAGCTTGCCGACGATTTCATGCGCCTCGCGGAACG
>NZ_QBBV01000193.1:0-281 GCF_003073115.1 Acuticoccus kandeliae
AAACAGTTTCAAGGAGAATCCCTCACCTTCCTGTTCTCCTGGCCCCAGGCCCTTCTCTGAAGGCCCTCAGCGTGAATATGCAACAGAATCGTCATGAGATCAGGGGAATGACAACTGGCAGGGACCCCCTCAACCCCCAGGACACCTTCTGATATAGCAAGTCCGGGGTGGACCCAAGGAAATGCCTTTGTAAACAGTCCCTGGGAGGCTGATACTGATGCTTCATGGACCACACTTTGAGAACCACAGCTCTATCCTGCCCCACACTCCTTGGGCAGGAC
>NZ_QBBV01000194.1:0-281 GCF_003073115.1 Acuticoccus kandeliae
GGCCGGCTCCAGAGGACAGACCAAAGCGGCACCCCCTCCTGTGACGCGGCGGAACGCAGCGCCCCGATGAATGGGCTCCAAGACATGACCGCGCGAGGTTCTTCGATCCACCGCGAGCATGGTCGCCCGCTTCGAGCAGTGCGAAGGCGGCGGCGGTAATCCCGCTGTGTACACCAATGGCCGGCTTCTTTAAGAGCCGCGCTTTGAAGGCCCGCGGACATGCCGGGCCGGCGAGCAATCGAGAGAAGACGTGGCATGAAGATCTGTCCGGCGGGCGCTGC
>NZ_QBBV01000195.1:0-281 GCF_003073115.1 Acuticoccus kandeliae
ATGACCCAGATCCGCCAGCTGGCGGGTATGAAGGGTCTGGTCGCGAACCCCAAGGGCGAGTTCATCCCGCGTCCGATCAAGGCCTCGTACCGCGAGGGCCTGTCGGTGCTGGAGTACTTCATCTCCACGCACGGCACCCGTAAGGGTCTGGCGGACACCGCGCTGCGGACCGCGGACTCCGGGTACCTGACCCGTCGTCTGGTCGACGTGTCGCAGGACGTCATCGGCCGCGAGGTCGACTGCGGCACCGAGCGCGCCATCCCGATGGCGGTCACCGAGGA
>NZ_QBBV01000196.1:0-281 GCF_003073115.1 Acuticoccus kandeliae
ATCGGAGTAACGGAAACTAAACCGATAACCATCATCAATAACAATTTCCATAGCGGAATCTCATCAAAAATCTGTTTTAACTGTTCAAATGAGATCGTTTTACCAATTGATAAAAGTTGGGCAACAACAATAATTGAGACCGCAATAACAAACAGTGTTTTTAGTAATCCTGTATGCGTTTTGATCCAATGAATAATTTGTTTCATTTAGACACCTTCATTTCCTTTAAGAATTTTTCGATTGTTTTATTAAAAATATCTGGTGAGTTTTTGGCAAATAAA
>NZ_QBBV01000002.1:0-1433190 GCF_003073115.1 Acuticoccus kandeliae
AGCTCGGAAGCGGGCGAGCCACTTGAAAGCGGTTCGCTTCGAGATACCGGCAGCGCTTGCGGCATCGACCAAAGATCACCCCTCTGCACTCACCCGATGGACCAGAAGGAGCCGGCTATGTCGGTTCTTCCGCGCATTCTTGTGGGTGTTGATGACTGCCCCTCACCGCCTTCGGACCATCCAATCAGCCCTACACTCGAGGAGCAATCATCGTAGCATCCACATCTAGAACCTCGACTGGTGCCGCCTCGCCTCACTTCCAAGGGCACTCCCGACACGCCAGAAAGAGCGGCACATGGCAGAGCGCACGCCGGATCCGGCGCGGTCGCCGCAAGACCCGAGAGGCGGTCCACATCGCAGCTCACTTCATCGCGACACAGTCCCAGCCTCGTTGCGATGCGCGAACGGGTGCGCCTGAAGGGCAAGGCGCAGAAGTCCATCCTCATCGCCATCGCCTGTCCGCCACTCGTAATCATCAACGCTATGCTGCGCAACGGCACGCGACTCGCCGCATGACGCATCAACACAGTTACCTCACACAGACACGCTTTCCGCCCGGGGAAGGCAGAGCGTTGTTACGTCAGTGACCCCGTCGGGAACGGCGCTGAGTGAACAACGGCCCAATACGAGGAACCCTACGGCGGGCTCACTCTTACCAATCGGGTTCGAGACGATCGCCACCCAACCGGCTTGCGTGCCAAAAGGCCGACCGCAAAAAAATGTCCTGCGTCCCAGCTTCGAAAGGCTTCGATCGACGTCGCGCCCAATCAGCCGCGTCGGTTTTGGCGCTGGACGAACGGCGACCGGGCTCGAACGGGACTGGCGGTCGGGCCATCTTGCCTGGCCGGATCGACCCGCTCGTTGCCGGCGGACACGTCGCTGACTAGCAACAAAGATGCCTTCCGCTCGCCTGCGGGAGTGCGATGTGCAAAGGCGGTATCTCGGAGAGACACATTGGGCACGGCGCTAAGCGAACAGCGGACCAGTTCGACGGGTCCTCCTTGCCGGGCGCCCCCGCCCCGCCAGGCGGACGGCCCGCACACACTCCGTCCAAAACAAAACGCCCTCCGGCCGGGGGCGGGAGGGCGTTGCGCGACGTCGGTGGCCCTTGGGGCCGCGTCGGGATTAGCGCTGGGCGGTCGGCGCGAGGACCATCACCATCTGGCGGCCTTCGAGCTTCGGCTCGGCCTCCACCTTGGCGATCTCCTGCGTGTCGTCACGCACCTTGTTGAGGAGGTCCATGCCGAGATTCTGGTGCGCCATCTCACGTCCACGGAAGCGCAGGGTCACCTTGACCTTGTCGCCTTCGTCGAAGAACTTGCGAATGGCCTTCATCTTCACGTCATAGTCATGCGTGTCGATGTTCGGGCGCATCTTTATCTCTTTGACCTCGAAGGTCTTTTGTTTCTTGCGCGCCTCGGCGGCCTTCTTCTGCGTCTGGAACTTGAAGCGGCCATAGTCGAGGATCTTGCAGACCGGCGGATCGGAGTTCGGCGCGACTTCGACGAGATCGAGCCCGGCCTCTTCGGCAAGCTGAATCGCCTCGTCGATCGGGATGATCCCCCGATTGGAACCGTCGGCGTCAACGAGCTGGACGCGCGGAACGCGAATTTCCCGGTTGGTGCGGGGGCCTTGCTTCAGGACCGGCGCAGGAGCGCGATGGGGTCGGCGAATGGCAGTGTCTCCACGAATAGTTGGTCTCTCGCCCGCGGCCCCTCAGCATTCGGTGACGGAAACGTCATGCATCAGACCACGGCTCGGTGCTCAATATAGCGCGGAAATGTCATCTTCCAAAAGGGAATGGTAGACGCCGAGCGTTTTTCGCTTCATCGCGTCCAGCGAAAAGTTGGCGTTTGCATGCGCCCGGCCCCGCAGCCCGATCGCATTCAGGCTGTCGTTGGAGGCCTGCAGCGCCTCGAAGAGCGCATCGGCGAGCTCCGGCGCGTTGCTCGCCGGGACGCGCCAGCCGGAGCGCTTGTCGCGCGGCACGTCCGGCGGCGCGAGCACCGTCTCGCGCACGGCGCCGAGGTCCGTCACGATCACCGGCCGGCCCGCCGCCTGCGCCTCCACTGCGGCGCGGCCGAACGCCTCCGCTTCGATCGCGGGCTGCACGCAGAAGGTCGACGCCGCGAGCGCGGCCGGCACGTCGCTCACATGGCCGACGAGGCGCACGCGCTGGCCGAGCCCGAGCGTGCGGATCTTTTCCTCGAGCTTCTGCGTGTAGCCGCTGCGCCCCTGGTCGTCGCCCGCCATCACGCAGACCCAGTTGCGCCCGTGACGCTTCTGGAGGAGGGCGAGCGCGTCGATGAGCACCTCGTGTCCCTTCCACGGCGTCAGCCGCGCGAGGTGGAGGAGGATGCGCTCGCGCGGGTCGATCCGCCAGGTGCGGCGCAGTGCCTCGGCCCGCGCGGAGACATCCTCCTGGAAGGCGGTGAGGTCGATGCCGCGCGGGATCGTCACGATCCGGGATGTCGCGAACGGATGCCGCTTGGCGACCAGGGCGGCGGTGAAGCCGGAATTCGCGATGACGATGTCGCCCCGCGCCATCACCGAATTGTAGCGATTCTTGAGCGCGGTCTTCTCGTTGTAGGCGCCATGATAGGTCGTCACGAAACGCCGGCGCGTCCAGGCGGACGCCCAGAGCGAGGACCAGGCCGGGGCGCGCGAACGGGCGTGGATGATGTCGACGCCCTCGCGCTCCATCAGGGCGGCGAGGCGGCCGGCATTGCGCCGCATGCCGATCGGCCCCTTCGTCGCGACGGGCATCGCCACGTGTTCGGCCCCCGTGTCGCGCAATTCCTCCAGCATTCGCCCGCCTTCGGAGACGACGATCGCCCGGTCGCCCCCCGCGACGAGCGCCGCCGCGATGTCGATCGTGGTCCGCTCGGCACCGCCCGTGCCGAGCTCGGGCACCACCTGAAGGATCGTCATCGGCCGCGCGCTCATGCCCGTCATTCTCTCCCCTTGCCATTGGCGGCCCGGTTCCGCCATCTGCCCCCGATCCTCCACCATATCGAAGAGAAATAGGCCAATGGTTGACGACGCTCCGATTCACATCGCCTCCGGTGGGGCGGATGTCGCCGTGCGGATCACCGAAGGCGCCGACCCGTCGGTCCTGTGGCTCGGCGGCTTCCGGTCCGACATGATCGGCGGAAAGGCGACGGCGCTCGCCGAATGGGGCGCGGACCATGGCCGGCGCGTCGTGCGCTTCGACTATCGCGGGCACGGCGAATCGGGTGCCCGGTTCGAGGATTGCACCCTCTCGGACTGGCTCGCCGACGCCCGTCTCGTCCACGAGACCTATTGCCCCGGCCGCACGATCGCGGTCGGCTCGTCGATGGGCGGGTGGATCGCGCTCCTCATGGCGCGCGCGCTCGCGCGGGAGGGGCGCCCGTTCGCGGGCCTCGTCCTCATCGCCCCTGCGGCCGACTTCACCGAGCGGCTGATGTGGCCGCGCCTGCCCGAGCCCGTGCGCGAGACGATCCTGTCGGAAGGGGTCGCCTATCTGCCTTCCGAATACGGCCCGCCGCTCCCGATCACGCGGCGCCTCTTCGAGGATGGCCGCCAGCACCTCCTCTACGGCGACACGCCGATCGAGACGGGCTGCCCCGTCCACATCCTCCAGGGTGTCGAGGATCCGGACGTGCCTTATGGCCATGTGCTCGAACTCGTCGAGCATCTCGCCCATGACGACGTCGTCCTCACCCTCATCAAGGACGGCGATCACCGCCTGTCGCGCGAGGCGGATCTCGCCCGGATCATCGCGGCGGTCGAGGGCATCACGCGGGACTGAACGGCTCACTGGAAGTTCCTCCCCTTCGGCAGGGCCTGGCGCACATCCTTGCCGCCCCGGCCCGCCCGCGCTGTCCGCGGCGCCGGATCCTCCGCGAACGGCGGATCCGCGGACCGTCCGAGCCGCTCCCCGGCACGGCGATGCGCCTCGATCGCGGCGGCGACGGCCGGATTGTCCCCGAGCGACGCGCCATCGCCCTGCCGCGCCGCCGCCTCGATGAGGCGGGAGAGGCGCTGCAGCGACTTCGGCGCCGCGCGCGGGTCGGCGGCCGGCCGCCTCACCTCGTCCGCCCTGTCGAGCGCGTTCCAGTCCGCGTAAGGCGCGCTGAGGCGCGACAGCAGCGGCGTCCGGTCCTCGAGCCGTTCGGCGACGACGTGGACCACCCCGTCCTCCGCCTGTACGCGCCCCGAGACCTTCACAAAGCGCGCGCCGAGGACGACCTGGCGGTAGGCCTCGAACACCTTCGGCCAGACGATCACGTTCGCGATGCCCGTCTCGTCCTCCACCGTCATGAAGATGACGCCCTTCGCCGAGCCCGGGCGCTGGCGCACGAGGACGAGGCCCGCGACCGAAATCCGGCGCCGGTTCGCGGCGGGACTGACGGTCTCGGCCGCGACGATCCGCTCGCGCGAGAGCGCGGCGCGCACATAAGCCGCCGGATGGGCCTTCAGCGACAAGGAAAGGAAGCGATAGTCGTTGATCACCTCCTCGCCCGGCGGCATGGGGGGTAGCACGGCCGCCGCCTCGCGCCGGAGATCAGCGAGATCGGCCGCGGCGAAGAGCGGCAGCGCCTCCGCGCCCCCGTCCGCCTCGAGCCCGCGCGCGGCCCAGAGCGCATCGCGCCGGGTGAGGCCGATGGAGCCGAACGCGTCCGCATCCGCGAGGCGCTCGATCGTGGCGCGGGAGAGGCCGGCCCGCAGCCACAGATCCCGCACCGAATCGTAACCACGCCCGCGCAGCGCGCACATGCGCCGCATCTCCTCCTCGCGCAGCCCCTTCACCTGGCGCAGGCCAAGCCGCACTGCGCGCCGCGTCCGAATGGTCCCGCGCATCGAGGCATGGTCCGCATGAAGGCGATCGGCGCGCCAGCGGCCGGCCTCGAGCGTGCAGTCCCAGTCGGACTGGTTGATGTCCACCGGCAGCACGTCGACCCCGTGCTGCCGCGCGTCCCGCACGATCTGCGAGGGCGCGTAAAAGCCCATCGGCTGGCTGTTGAGGAGGGCCGCGCAGAAGACGTCCGGATAATAGCATTTCAGCCAGCTCGACGCGTAGACGAGCAGCGCGAAGCTCGCCGCGTGGCTTTCCGGAAAGCCGTACTCGCCGAACCCCTCGATCTGCTTGAAGCAGCGCTCGGCGAAGTCGGCCGTGTAGCCGTTCGCCTGCATCCCGTCGATCATCTTGCGCTGGAAGGTGCCGATCGTCCCGACCTTGCGGAAGGTGGCCATCGCGCGGCGTAGCTGATCCGCCTCGGCCGGGGTGAAGCCCGCCGCCACGATCGCGATGCGCATCGCCTGCTCCTGGAAAAGCGGCACGCCGAGCGTCTTTTCGAGCACCTTGCGCAGCGCCTTCGAGGGGTAGTCTACCTGCTCCTTGCCCTGCCGGCGGCGCAGATAGGGGTGCACCATGTCGCCCTGGATGGGTCCGGGGCGCACGATCGCCACCTCGATCACGAGATCGTAGAAGGTGCGAGGCTTCAGGCGGGGCAGCATCGTCATCTGCGCCCGGCTTTCGATCTGGAAGACGCCGAGCGTGTCGGCGCGGGAGATCATGTCATAGACCGCAGGATCCTCGGCGGGGATCGTCGCGAGGGTGACCGGCCAATGGTCGTACTGGGGAACGCCGGCCTCGCCCTGGGGCGGCTGCGCGACGGCGACGGGCGCGGGCGCCGCGAAGCCGGGTGTCTCGCCCTTCTCCGCCCGGCCACCCGGAAACGGCACGACAATTCCCCGCTCATCCGGGATCTGTGGCGCAGAAGCCCGACCTCCGCCCTCCCCCGCGCTGTCGGGCGGCGCCAACGCCCCTTGGCTCGCCTCCAGGGCAAGCGTCTGCGTGTGCGCGAAGGGGAGCGTGGCGCCGGAAGGATCCGCCGTCCGCCGCGGCTCCGGCGCTTCGCTCGCCTCGCGGCCGGCGTGCTTCTCCCGCCTCGATGCCACCAGAAGGCTCGGCTCGACATCCGCAAGGGGGGCCGGCCGGACCCGGTCCGCAGCCTCCTCGCGCCCGGGCGGATCGAAATCATCGGCATAATTCTCGGCGAGGAAGGCGAGCGCCTTGCGCACGCAGGTCAGCATCCCGAGCGCCAGCACGTCGATTTTCAGGATGCCGAGCGCGTCGATATCGTCCTTGTCCCATTCGATGTTCGTGCGGTCCTCCATCGCCGCCTTTATCACCGGGACCAGCTCGTCGAGCCGGCCGCGGGTGATCACGAACCCGCCCACATGCTGCGACAGGTGCCGGGGAAAGCCTGCGATCTCCTGGGTGAGGTGCATCAGATGGCCGATCCGCGGATCGTCCGGACTGAGGCCGACCCGCTCCGCCTCGCGCGGCCCGACCCCGTCATTCGACCATCCCCAGACGGCCCCCGAGAGGGCCGACACCGCGTCCTCGGAAAAGCCGAGCGCCTTGCCGACCTCACGCGCGGAGGAACGCGAGCGGTAGCTGATCACCGTCGCGGCGAGCCCGGCGCGATCCCGCCCATACTTCTCGTAGATATATTGGATCACCTCCTCGCGCCGCTCGTGCTCGAAATCGATGTCGATGTCGGGGGGCTCGCGCCGCTCTGGCGAGACGAAGCGCTCGAAGAGGAGGTCGGCGCGCGCGGGGTCGACCTCCGTGACCCCGAGACAATAGCAGACCGCCGAATTCGCGGCCGAACCGCGTCCCTGGGCGAGGATTCCCCGCTCCCGCGCGAAGCGCACGATGTCATAGACCGTCACGAAATAGGGAGCGTAGTCGAGCGTTTCGATCAGGTTGAGCTCGTGCGCGATCTGCGCGGCGACGGTCTTCGGAACGCCCGCCGGATATCGCTTGCGCACACCGTCCTCGACGAGGCGGGTCAGCGTCTCGTGCGGGGTGCGGCCGGGATCGGTCGGCTCCTCCGGATATTCGTAGCGCAATTCCTCCAGCGAGAAGCCGATCCGCCCCAGGACGCGCAGCGGCTCTCTCAGCGCCTCCGGAAGCGCGTGGAAGAGGCGGGCCATCTCGCCGGGCGGCTTGATGTGGCGCTCGGCATTCACCGAGAGGAGGCGGCCGGCCGTTTCGACATTGGTGTGCTCGCGGATCGCGGTCAGCACATCCTGAAGGGGCCGGCGCTCGGCCGCGTGATAGAGCGGCATGTTGGTGGCGAGCGGCCTCAGGCGAAGCGCCTCGGCGAGCGCGGCGTGCTGGCGCAGGCGCCGCTCATCGTCCACCCCATAGGGGCGGGTGAGGGCGAGACGCAGCGGCTCGCCGAGATGCGACAGCCCGTCCGCCGCGGCCGCGATGGCCTCCGCCGTCCCCGTCTCGGCCACGAGCGCGAGGGCCATCCCCTCCCCCCATTCGGCGAGATCGGGGAGGCCCAGCCGGCAATCCCCCTTTTCGCCCCGCATATTGCCGATCGTGAGGAGGCGGCACAGCCGGCCATAGGCCGCCCGGTCGACCGGCCAGGCGAGGCAGTCGGGCGTGCCGTCATTGAAGACGAGCCGGCAGCCGACGACGGTCCTGAGACCGAGCTCACGGCCCGCGATGTGCGCCCGCACCACGCCGGCGAGGCTGTTCCGGTCGCACAGGCCGAAGCCCGCCATGCCGAAGGCGGCCGCCGTCACCACGAGTTCCTCCGGGTGCGAGGCCGCTCGCAGAAAGGAGAAATTGCTCATGGCGGCGAGCTCGAGAAAGGCGGTGTCGAGGCCCTCGCTCATGCGAACAATCCGTGCATGAACCACTGCGGACGCGGGGCGCCGTCCCCATAAAGACCCCGGCGGAACATCCAGAAGCGCCGGCCCGCCTCATCCTCGACGCGAAAATAGTCGCACGTTTCACCATTCCCGCCTTGCCACCATTTCGCCGCAATTCGCTCGGGCCCCTCCGCCGCGGCGACCCGATATGGCACTCGCCGCCAGACGAAGCGGATGGGTGGACCGTCGGGCACGCTCGCGAGCGTCTCCACCGGCTCGGGCGGGTCGAACAGCCGGATCGGCCGGCCCGGCGGGCGTTCGAGCGCCGGAACGCCCGCCCTCCCGATTGCCTCCTCCCGGCGATCGAATGCCCCTTGCGCCGGCTCCGGCCAGGTCACCTCGCGAACGGTTGTGGCGGCTGGTCTCCATGCGGCGGCCTCGCCCGGCTGATGCGTGTCGGCCCGCACGAAGCGGCGGACCGCGTCCTCTCCCAGCCGCTCAGTGAGCGTGTCGATCAGGCGGGCAAGGTCCGACAGCGCCTCCGAACCGTCGAGATCGGCCTGTCGGGCCTCGAGCAGCGCCGTCTCCTCGCCAGCGAGGCGGATGAGGTCGATCCCGCTCTCGTTCTCGATGCGCTCTGAGAGGCGTTCTAGCCGGGGGCAGAGCAGCCGGACCATCCGCGCGGCGGCACACAAGGGCATGCTCGCCCCCACCACGACGTCATGCACCATCCCGTTCGCATGGAAGAGGCGCAGCCGGAGGCGCCGCGCGCCCTCCCCCTTCGCCTCGAGCGCCTCCGACAGCTGGATCGCGAGCTTCTCCAGCGTCCCGATCACCGCCTCGATCTGCATGAGGGGCTCGGCGAAGGCGCGCTCCACGACGAAGCGCGGCGGCTGGGACAGCGGCGTGATCGGCTCGCCCTGCCGCCCTTCCGCCTGCTCCATCCGCATGGCGAGAAGCGGGCCGAAGCGGTGGACGAGGGGCCTGCGCGGCTGGGACCGAAGTTGCAAAACGCTCTTCAACCCAAGCCGCCGCAACACCGCGACGGTCTCGGCCGGGATGCGCAGCGCCTCGATCGGCAAGGGATCGAGCACCGCCTGCTCCGCTCCCGGCGGCACGATTCCGCCTTCGCCATAGCGGGCGACGGCCCAAGCGATGGTGGGATTGTCGCCGATCGCCGCCCGCGCCTCGACGCCCCATGCGCGAAGGCGCACCAGAATGTCGCGCAGCAGGCCTCTCTCCCCCCCGAAGAGATGCGCGCATCCGCTGATGTCGAGAAAGAGCCCTTGCGGGGCATCGAGCCCCACGAACGGCGTGTATCGATCGGCCGCCCGGGCGATCGAGAGCAAGAGCGCACGGTCGGCCTCCGGGTCCGCGGCCTCCACCCGCAGCGACGGGATCTGGGCGCGCGCCTCGGCAAGAGAGAGTCCCGCCGACAGGCCCGCCTCCTTCGCAACGCGGTCGACGGCATCGAGAACCAGCGCACCGTTCACCTTCATCACCGTCGCCCATGGCGGCGGCTTCGCTCCCCCTGGCCCGCTCCGAACCTCCCCGCGTTCGCGCGCCAGACGGTCCGTGGCAAGGAACGGCATCCACAGATGCAGAACACGCCGCGAGGGCCGCTGATCCCCCACCCTCTTCATCGGACGCGGCCGCCGCGCAGACGAGCCTGCGGGAAATCCAAAACGACACGTTCCGATTTATTCACTTTTTGTTCTTTTCTTAACAATGTCTGACTTAGTCTTGCCTCCACGAACCCCCCTGTCCGCCACGAGAAGCCGACCCGTTGCGCGCCGCACCGTCCGCGCCGGTTCTTCATCAACGCCGCAACCCACTCAGGATCTCCAAGCAAACTGGCGAAAAGCGGCTGTGGCTCGCTCTTCGCAGGCTCGATATTCCAATGGGTCCGCGCCGCCGTGTGGCCCGGTCGCCCGATCCCGACCCAATAGACGGGCACCCCGCTTTGTTCGCTCCGCAGCGCGATACGTCGCGTCGCGGTCAGGTCCAGCGCGCGCAGATCCCCGATCTCGGCGACCACGGCCCCGACAGCGCTTGAGCCAAGCGCCTCCTCGACCGCCCAGATCGCGTGGTTCTGGCCGTCAGGAAGAACGCTGATCCAGTCGTTCGGAGACCCGCCCATCTCCTCAACGCCCGGACCATAGATCTGCCCCCATTCTTTCGGCCCACTCCGCTGAACCCAGACGATGCGCCTCGATTTCAGCGCGGCGTGCAGCAGAAGAAAGGACACGAACCCGGAGGTGGCCCCAATCTTCGACGTCGAGTCCGAATAAAAGAGATGCGTGCCCGAGCGCATATCTTGGTTCAGAATATCGACGATCGAGCTCGGTCGGACGGCGTCGCCCGCACCGCCCCCAAGAGCGACCAGGGACGAGCCTAGACTCGCCTTCAACCTTTCGAATTGAAGCGACCGCAAGCGGGCATCCAGGCCAGACATCGCGAACCATTGGTTAATGTTCCACTTCTATTCCGAACATAGATGGAACATTTAGGCTTGTCAAGGCGTCAATTGCAATCTATAGGTGAGCTATGGGCTCGAATCAATCATGACAGGAGGGCGCCATTCTCAGTCAATCGATCGCGACGCTCGCACGCTGCGTCCAGCGCCTCCTAGAGATTGCGAAGGACCGAAGCCGGCTGCTCGCCGAGCGCTCGCCAGGTGCCGACGAGCCCGAGACCGACCGTCACGGCGATGCCGATCACCACGGCCGACAAGGCCGACACCGGCAGCCAGACGAACTCGATCTCCATCAGGCCGATGGCGATGAAAAACGCAGCGAGCGAGCCCGCGGCCACCCCGAACACCGCCGCCGCGAACCCGAGGAGCGAGTATTCCAAGGCATACGCCGCGAGCAGCGTCGCCCGCCGCGCACCGAGCGTCTTCAAGATCACCGCGTCGTAGATGCGGCTGCGATGGCTCGCCGCGAGCGTCCCCGCGAGGACCAGCATCGAGGAGAACAACGTCACCGCCGCGGCCGCGCGGATCGCCAATGTGAGGTCGCCGACGATCCCGTTCACGGTCTCGAGCGCGTCCTTCACGCGGATGCTCGTCACCGTGGGAAAGCGGTCGGTCACGTCCTTGAGGAGGGCGATCTCCTCCGCCGCGCTCCCCCCGTTCGGGAAAGCGAGGGTCGCCAGATGGGCGTGCGGCGCGCCGGCGAAGACGTTGGGCGAGAAGATCATCACGAAGTTGATCGACAGCGTCTCCCACTCGACGGTGCGCAGGTTGCTGATCGTCGCATCCACCTCCCGGCCGAGCACGTTCACCCGCACGACATCGCCGATGCCGACACCAAGCTCGCGCGCGAGATCGGCCGCGAACGAGACCTCGTTCCGCGCCGGCCCCTCCTGCGGCCACCATTTCCCCTCCACCACGGTGCTGCCCTGCGGCGGAGCGGCACCGTAGGTGATGCCGCGATCCCCCCGCAGCACCCAGGAGGCCTCCGTCTCGGGCCAATCCTGCGCCGCCGTGCCGTTGATCGAGACGATCCGCCCCCGCAGCATCGGCTGGGACTCGACCGTCGCGCTCGGCGCTTTCTCTCGCAGAAAGTCGACGAACGCGTCCCGTTCCCGATCCTGGATATCGACGAAGAAGAAGCTCGGCGCCTGCGCGGGGAGGCGCGAGGTGAGCGTCATGCGCAGATTGCCGTCGATCAGCGAGAGCGTGACGAGGAGGGTGAGGCTCAGCCCAAGCGACAGGATCACCGTCGGCGTCAATGCCCCGCGGCGATGGATGTTGGCGACCGCCATCCGCACGATGGTCGAGCGGCTGCGAGGCATCCGCCGCGCCACGAACGCAGTGAGCATCGCCACGGCGCGCAGCAGCACGAAGATCACCCCGGCCGCCACCACATAGATCGAGGCAAGCATCCGGTCATACGCGGCGAGCACCGCGACCGCGACGAGGAGGCCGCCGACAGCCGCCGTTCCGATCAGAAACGGGCGCCGCCCGACCTCGGCACGCTCGTCGAGATCATCCCGGAAGAGAGCGATGGGGCGGATGCCGTAGGCGCGGCCGAGCGGCCAGAGCGCGAAGGCCAGCGCCGTCAGGAGACCATAGAGAGAGGCAAGGAGAAGGGCGCCCGGAAAGAGCGAGAACAGCGCCGACACCGGCAGGAGGTTGGCGAGGAACACCGCGGCAATCGGGGGCACCGCCGCACCGAGCAGGATCCCGAATCCGATCCCGATCGCGGCGAGCAAAAGGATCTGGAGGAGATAGACCTCGACGACGAAGCGCGAGGTGGCGCCGAGCGAGCGCATCGTGGCGATGCTGGACCGCTTGCGCGCCAGATAGGCGCGCACCGCGTTCGCGACCCCGACGCCGCCGACCGCGAGCGAGGTAAGCCCGACGAGGGTCAGGAACTGGGCGAACTGATCGACCGACCGTCGCAACCCCGGCGCCGCGTCGGCGCGGGTCTCGATGCGCCATCCCGCCGCCGGGAAGGCGGTGTTCGCCTCATTGACGATCCGCTCGATCGTGCCGTCGTCGAATGGCCCGGTTGGGCCCGCGAGACGATACCGCCAGCGCACGAGGCTTCCGGTCGTGACAAGTCCCGAATCCTCGAGCGCCTCAATCGGCAGCATCACGCGGGGACCGAAGGCGATGCCACCCGACAGCTTGTCCGGCTCGCGCTCGATCACGTCGGCGATCTCGACCGTGAGGCGACCGAGCGAGAACCGGTCGCCGACGGCAAGGTTCGCCGTCGCGAGGAGGCTGTCGTCGACAACGACAGGGACTGCGCCCTCCACAGCGGCAAAGGCGTCGCCGAGGCTCCGGCCGGATCGCAGCGCAAGCGTGCCATAGAGCGGATAGACGCCGTCGACGCCCTTCAGCTCGACGAGGCTCTGGCGGCCGGCCTCAGGCCTCGCCATCGCGCGCAAGGTCGCAACGGTGGAGACCTTGGCGCGATCCTTCAGGAAGGCGAGTTCACCGGCGTTCGCCTGGCGATGGATGAGCGAGATGGAGAGATCGCCGCCGAGGATGGACTGCCCTTCGCCGGAGATGCTCGCGGCGAAACCCGACGCGAGCGAGTTCACCGCCGCGATCGTACCCGTTCCAAGGGCGATGCATGCGATGAAGACATAGAAGCCGCGCAAGCCACCGCGCATCTCCCGGAGCGCGAAGCGGAGTGCGAGCGGGAGGCGCAGGCGCGCCCGCCACCCCAACTCGCTCGCGCGGAGCGAATCCGCACTCGTCATCGAGCGGCCGCCATCGTCTCTTCGGCAAAGACCTGGCCGTCTCGAACGCGCACGAGGTCGTCGCACCGCTCGGCAAGGCGCCGGTCGTGCGTCACGAGGACGAGCGTCTGTCGACGGGTCGCCTGGGCGCCGAACATCAGGTCGATGATGTCCCTGCCGGTCGCCTCGTCGAGATTGCCGGTCGGCTCGTCGGCAAGCATCACCGCCGGTTTCGGCGCCAGCGCCCGCGCAATCGCGACGCGCTGCTGCTCTCCGCCCGAAAGCTGGCTCGGATAGTGGTGCGCGCGCGGCTTGAGACCGACGGCGTCGAGTTCGTGGAGGGCGATGTCGCCGGCGTCGCGAAGGCCCGCGAGTTCCAGCGGAACCGCGACATTCTCGAGGGCCGTCATGGTCGGGATGAGATGGAAGGATTGGAAAATGATGCCGATCGCCCCGCCACGAAACGCAGTCAGACGATCTTCGCTCATGGCCGTCAGCTCTTGCCCGGCGACATGCACGGTCCCCGAATCGGGACGCTCCAGCCCGCCAAGGACCATCAGCAGGGTCGACTTGCCCGAGCCCGATGGCCCGACGATCCCGAGCGACGTTCCCTCGCGCACGGCAAGATCGACACCTTTCAGGATCGGGACCGCGACTGGTCCCCGCCCGAGCGTCAAATGCACGTCCCTGACGTCGATCGTGTTGCCGTGCGTCATGCCCGTCACCTCGCCGCTGCCGCCCCAAGCCGCGTCATGCGCACATCCTCCCCTGCAAGGCGGCAGGGCGTCCGGTCCGACGCAGGCAGGACAAACATAGTGAAGGATGCGGGCATGCAAGGCCGATATCCGATGGCCGTGACAATTCGGCCCGCGGTGCGCGGCAGTGGACGACGGCGGCTCATGGCTCGCTCGTCGAGATCGCGACGACGCGCGCATGCGTCCGTGCAGCAGTCGCGCATGTTCGGCGGGTTAAGCACGCGTGGCGCGGGTGCGCTCCAATGCCTTGGTGTTCTCGCAGCAATGCTGACATTTGGGTTGACCGCGATCATTCGGCGGACCGCCCTGGGTGCTGTGCGCCATGCCGCAATTCCGGTAGTCGGCCGGCTTGCGCGAAGGCGCCGATCGCCACCGCGGCAACCGGCAGCCCGCCCCACACCAGCGTGTTGGCAAGGGGGTGACCCAAGCACGACTGTGGATGCGGCAAGGTGTGGCGCGAAGGTCACGGGTTCGCATTGGTGCATGGGCGGCGGTTGTGCTCACGGCGGCGATCGTTCACAAGACCAAAGTCGCGTGTGGAGTGAGGGACGCAGCAGCCATGTTGAGCCGTATCGTCTCGGCGATTGCTTTGGTTTTGGCCACCGTCGGCGGTTCGTTCGCCGCGGACCTTTCCGCCGAGCCCGTCTCCGTGCAGGAGACCCGCCGCTGCAACGCCTTCACCAATTTCTGGCTCTTTGGTGATCCCACCGTCTGCGATGGCGACCGCTTGGCGCCGGCCTGCGATTCCAACTCGGTCGTCACCGCCGCGATGCGCTTCGCGAACCGCGCGGAGGCCGTCTATCGCATCCCGCGCGTGACCGAGTTCGTCGCGCAGGGCGAGGTGCCGCAGACGGTCTACAATCCGAGCCCGCTTGTGCGACGCTACTGCATGGGCACCGCGACGCTCGACACCGGCGTCCAGACCACCGCCTACTATTTCCTCGAAGAGGATTCGGGCTTCGTCGGCTTCGGCTGGAAGGTCTATGTCTGCCTCGACGGATACGATTCCTGGCGTGTGTACGACGGCCGCTGCCGCATCGCGCGCCCGGCGACGGTGAACTGAGCCCCTCCCGCCTCAAATTTCCCGCGGTTCGCACGCATGACGGCGAACCGGTGCGCCCCATGCACTCGCGTCGTCGTGCCTTGATCCGTTGGTCCGTTCGGGAATGGTCGCAAGGCGCTATCCGGGAGCAGAGCTTGGTGCTTGCGCTCGCCATTGCCGCAATGCTTGGCGGGCCCGTGGCGGCGCAACCGCGCGACATTCTCCCCGAGGATGTCGAACACTACGTCCTCGCCCTCTCCTGGTCCCCGTCTTTCTGCGAGACGCAGAGCGGCAACGCCGAGCGCCTTCAGTGCGGACGCGAGGCCGACTTCCATTTCGTGGTGCACGGCCTGTGGCCGAACACTGACGACGATTCACCGAGCTTCTGCCGTTCCCGCGCCCGCGACCCGAGCCGGCGCGAGGTCGACGGGATGCTCGACATCATGCCGAGTCCCGGGCTCGTGCGGCACCAATGGCGCAAGCACGGCCGTTGCTCCGGCCTTTCGGCGCGGGACTATTTCGCCCTTGTGCGCGGGGCGTATGAGCGCGTCGCGATCCCGCCCGGCCTCACGTCGCTGAAAAAGGACATAGATGTTCGCCCCGAGGTGCTGCGCGCAGCATTCCGGCAGGCGAACCCGGGCCTCCGCGACGACGGCATCTATGTGCGCTGCGAGCGGCGGCAACTCGTCGAGGTGCGGATCTGCCTCGACCCTGATCTCAACTTCCAGTCCTGCCCCAATGTGCGCCGCAGCCGCTGCCGTGCCGACCTCATCGACGTCCCGGCGCCCGACTAGGCTCTGGCTGGGTCTATAAATCGGATTCCCCTGAGGGATTAAACCCCTCGAAAGAGGAGGTTTGAAATGGGTCGTCACGATCTCAGTGATGCGGAGTGGGCGGTGATCGCTCCGCTGTTGCCGATCAAGTCGCGGGGTGTGCCTCGGATCGACGATCGACGGGTGACCAACGGCAACCTGTGGCGCTTCCGCGCCGGCACGCCGTGGCGTGACGCTCCGGACTGCTATGGCCCGAGGACGACGCTGTATAAGCGCTTCGTTCGCTGGCGTGAGGCGTGGATAGAGGACCGCATACTCTCTGCGATTTCAGAAGCTTATGACGGGGATATCGTCATGATCGATTCCTCGTGCGTGCGCGTCCATCAGCATGGCGCGGCGGCAAAAAGGGGGATCGGGACCATGGCCGCGTGGGACGCTCCCGGGGCGGGCTGACGACGAAGATCCATGCGCTCGTCGATGCCCAGGGACGCCCGACACACCTCGCCCTCACACCGGGCCAAGCCGGTGATGCACCGGCTGCAACGGACCTCCTGAGCGATGTGGGGCATGGTGTGATCCTGATTGCGGATCGTGCGTATGACACCAAGGCCATCCGCAGCTGCGCCACCGAACGCGGTTTCTAGGCGAACATCCCGCCCCGCCGGATCCGCAAGGGCACGTTCGCGTTCAGCTCGTTCGTTTATCGGCAGCCCAATCTCGTCGAGCGGTTCTTCAATCGAATCAAGCCGTTCCGTGGACTTGCCACCCGCTAGGATCGCCTTCTCGAGAACTTCCTCGCCGCCCTGACACTTGCCTCGATTTGAATCTGGATCAATGCGAAATGTGTCCACTGCCTTGAATGTGAGCAGCATTTCGCCTTGGCGCAGCGCGTGCCGTCGGATGGCTGAATTGCAGACTTCTTCCAGCCGTGATGGCAAGAGCTGGTCAGGTGGCGACCTGATCGACGCGGCCTGAACCAACCACCCAAGAATGTGGGCAAGCCGGGATATGCAGCAGGGCTCGCATCGTCGAACGTGGCTTCCGTTCAATCGCGGCGCACTGCGGCCCGACGCCGGGGATCGTCGAGGGGCGCCGGCAAGCGTCCGCGAGGTCGGGATCGGCGGCGATCACCGTCTGCACCCCCTGGTCGAGCGCCGCGATCTACCACTTCAACAGCAGAAGGTGCTGGCCGGCGAGGCGACGGCAGAGCCCGTCCGCCTCACCCGCCATGCGGTTGATCGTCGTCGTGCGGTCGGCGATCAGCCTGGAACGCGCCGCCAGTAGCGCGCGCAATCGCAGCCGCGGCGGACTGGCGAGCGGGGTCGGTGCAAGATCGAGCGCCGCGCCCATCCGGCCGAGCGCACGGGCGTCGGCCCGATCGGTCTTCGCGAAACCGCCGGCCGCCTCGGCGAACTGACGGGCACGCCGCGGGTTCACCTTGACCCCGGCGATCCCGGCCCGATCGAGCGCAGCCTCGAGGGCGAAGTGAAAGTGTCCCGTCGGCTCGAACACGACTTTTGTCACCTTCGCTTTGCGCCCACTGCGAAGCAAGACGCGAAGGCCCGCGGCGTCGTTCGTCACGCGAACGAACCTCGCCGCCGGGATGGAAGGCGAGGTCCAGGAAGGCTTTGGAGATGTCGACGCCGGCGACACGGGTGTTATCCTCGGTCACTCTTCGATCCTCTGCCAGATCATCCCGCGCTCGCTCGAGCGCGGAAAACATGATCGAGCTCTTTGATGGCGAGCGGCTTTTTCTCGCTCTATTGGTTCCAATAGAGCGAGAGCCGCTCTTGTGGGTCCGGGCTGGTTGCCCCGGTATCCGTTCAGGTTTCGAGGAGATGAGAGACGCGATCCAACATCGCTCCGGCCTTCGAGGGACCAGCGCGGGTTCGATCCGTCCTCTCCGGCTGCCGGTGGTGGCGACCGCCGGCAGCGGCCCCATCCTGACGATCGCGCCGACCGCGATTTAGACACAAGGGGAGATCTCAGGCTGTGGGTCGTGTGGGCGATCGACACCGGTCTGTCGACTCGGGGGGCCAACCGCCGGTTCGCCATCGGGATCTCGACAGCCTGCGCGCGGCCTCGCGACCCACAAGGTCCAGGGCGTGCGCCAGGCGATTGAAGCGGCCGGCGCGAGTCTCCTCCACCTTCCGCCCAATTCTCCGGATTCCGACCCGATCGAGAAGGCCTTCGCCAAGCTCAAAGCGCTTTTGCGCAAGGTCGCGGCTCGGGCCGGTGATGTTCTCCGGCCGCCATGACAGAGGCCTTCGACGCCTTCACCCCAGACGGATGCCGCAACCTCTTCGCTGCCTGAGGCGACGAGTGCGATTCGGTTATATCCGCTCTAGTTTCGGGGCGTACCAGCCGGACGGCCTAGACCAGAGCGCATCGGCTATCGTTGGCCCGAGGTGGTTGCATCGTCGCCTCTTGCCGATCGCCGGGACGTCTGAGCTCGGAAGCATGGCGGGGCGCCAAGCCGCGAGCCTCGCCGGATTGGCGCCGGTCGCGCGCGATTCCGGCGCGCGGCAAGGGCGGCGGATCATCCGCGGAGGTCGCGCTACGCTCCGCCGCGCCCTCTACATGCCGGCACTCGTGGAATCGCGGTGGAACCCGGCGCTGCGAGCTGTCTACGAACGGCTCATCGCGGCGGGCAAACTCGCGAAGGCGGCGCTCACGGCCCTTATGCGAATGCTCATCATCCTTGCCAACGCCATGCTTCGTGACGGCCGAGATTGGGCCACCGATCCCCCTTGAACCAAGACGGATACTTCGCGCGCCCCATCCCCCCTCTCGAATGAGAGGGGCAAGCGAATCCGGCGTGGGTCAACGCGCCATGCAACTCGGCGATCGCCGACAGTGTTCCAGCCGATCCGGCAGATCGCCGACCGGTGCCCCAGGCGGCTTGCAGACCGGGCTCATCCGCGAGCCCCGGTCCTTCCTTCACGGAAACACGGCTCCCGCCGACGGCCACCGGTTCGCACCAGCCGGGCCGATCCGGTCGGACGCAGACACGCCGACCCATGCGGGCCAGTTCGGCCAGCCCGCCCCCTGGTTGCCAATCGCGGCGTGCGCCTGTCTGGCCGGCAGGCCCCCGGACGGCCCCAGGCCCCAGCTCTCCGGGCTCAGGCTCCAGCCCCCCGGGCCGGGCATCAGGTCTCAGACCCCCGACCCCAGCGCCCCGCGCCTCAGGTCGCGAACTTGAAGTGGATGATGTCCCCGTCCGCCACGCGATAATCCTTGCCCTCGTCGCGGACGCGGCCGGCGTCGCGGGCCGCGGTTTCGCCGCCGTGGGACATGTAGTCGTCGTAGCCGATCGTCTGGGCGCGGATGAAGCCGCGCTCGAAGTCGGTGTGGATGACGCCCGCCGCCTGCGGGGCGTGGGTGCCGGAACGGATCGTCCAGGCGCGGACTTCTTTCGGCCCCGCCGTGAAGAAGGTGATGAGGTCGAGGAGGCCGTAGCCCGCGCGGATCAGGCGGTCGAGGCCCGGCTCGTGGAGGCCGAGGCTCTCCAGATATTCGGTCTGCTCGTCGAGCGGGAGCTGCGCGATCTCCGCCTCGATCGCGGCCGAGATCACCACCGAGGGCGCGCCCTGGGAAGCGGCCATCGCGGCGGCGCGCTCCGACAGGGCGTTTCCGGTCCCGGCCGAGGCCTCGTCCACGTTGAGGACGTAGAGGACGGGCTTGCTCGTCAGGAGGTTCAGCATCTTGAAGGCGCGGCGGTCTTCTTCGGAGACCTCGAGCTCGCGCGCGGGGCGGCCGTTGCGCAGGAGCTCCAGCGCGCCGTCCATCAAGGCGAGTTCGGCCTTCGCGTCCTTGTCGCCCGACTGGGCGCGCTTGCGGATGTTCACCGCGCGGCGCTCCAGGCTCTCGAGGTCGGCGAGCATCAGCTCGGTCTCGACCGTCTCGGCGTCGGCGAGCGGGTCGACCGTGTTCGAGACGTGGGTGACGTCGTCATCCTCGAAGCAGCGCAGGACGTGCGCGATCGCGTCGACCTCGCGGATGTTGGCGAGGAACTGGTTGCCGAGCCCCTCCCCCTTCGAGGCGCCGCGCACGAGGCCGGCGATGTCGACGAAGGTCAGCCGCGTCGGGATGATCTCGGCCGACTTCGCGATCTTCGCGATCGCCGGGAGGCGCGGATCGGGCACCGCGACGTCGCCCGTGTTGGGCTCGATCGTGCAGAACGGATAGTTCGCCGCCTGCGCCGCCGCCGTCTTGGTGAGGGCGTTGAAGAGCGTGGACTTGCCAACATTGGGCAAGCCAACGATCCCGCATTTGAATCCCATTGTTACTTCCGCAAGAGATGAGCCAGGGCCGAGAAGGGGCTGGCGGCCGGCCGCGCGTCCGCTCCGGATTTCGCCAGGAGGGCGTGGGCCCGCTCGGCCTTCGGCGCGCAATCGGGTTCGCGCTCGGCCTTCTTCACCGGCGCCGTGTTGGACAGGCGCATGTGGACGCGCGAGGCGAAGGTCGCGTCCTGCCCGGTCGCGAGCAGCGGCGCCTCCTCGGCGAACGCGTCGAGCAGCGGTTCGAGCCAGGACTGGTCGGCCTTGGCGAAGTCGTGCAGCACGTAGCTCGGCACGAGCTCCTTGCGGCCGGGATGGCCGACGCCGACCCGCAGCCGGCGAAAGCCGTCCTTCATGTGGGCGATGATCGACTTGAGGCCGTTGTGCCCCCCCGTCCCGCCGCCGATCTTCATGCGGAACTTGGCGGGCGGCAGATCGATCTCGTCATGGATCACCACGATGTCGGCGGGATCCACCTTGTAGAAGCTGGCCGCCTCGGCGAGCGCGCGGCCAGATTCGTTCATGTAGGTCAACGGCTTGAGGAACATCACCCGCGTGCCATGGATGTTGGCCTCGGAGACGTCGCTCTGGAACTTGCGTCGCCATGGACCGCCGTGCCAGCGGTCGTGGATGCGATCGATCGCCATGAAGCCGACATTGTGCCGGTTCATGGCGTACGTGCTTCCAGGATTGCCGAGGCCGACCATCAATTTCATCATGGTGCAGCCCCGTCCTTCGTCCTGTTAGCTCTCGCTGGATTCGTCGTCGGCCGGGGCCTCGGACTCGGCTTCGGCCTCGGCGGCCTCTTCCTCTTCCGACTCTTCCGGCTCTTCGCCGACGGGCGCGGTGATCGTCGCGATCGGGAACTCTTCCTCGTGCGCGAAGTGCGCGTCACCCGGCAGGGTCACGTCGCTGCTCGTGATCGTGGCGCCGATCTCGAGGCCGGCGACATTGATCTCGACCGCATGCGGGATGTGCGTGGCCGGCGCGTTCACCGAGACGGTGTGCGCGATGAGGTTCAGCACGCCGTCATGCTGCTTCAGGCCCGGGCAGTCGTCTTCGCCGATCACGTGGACCGGGACATCGACCGTCACGCGGGACTTCGCCGTCACGCGCAGGAAGTCGATGTGGATGAGGCGATCCTTGACCGGTTCGCGCTGATAATCACGCGCGAGGGCCTGCACCGTCTGACCGTCGACATCAATCGACCACACATTGGTCAGAAAGCCGCCCGCATAGAGGGCCAAGGTCATCTCCTTTTGCGGAACCGAGATCGCAATCGGAGCTTGATTGTTGCCGTAGATCACGGCGGGAATAAGTCCATCTCGCCTCAGTGCGCGCGCGGCCCCCTTGCCCGTCCGTTCGCGCACGGCGGCCTTCAGCTGAAAGGCGTCAGCCATCATGCATCTCCTCGTCGGTAAACAAATGAAGCTGAGTCACTCGCGTGCTCAGCCTCTGCGCTCAATGGCGCCTCCCGCCTCCAGGGGTGCGGGCCAACGGGGTATAGGGGACCGTTAGTGCAAAAACAAGCCTGTCAAGGGCGAAAGACGCCGCCGGCCGGACAGATATTCGCGCCGTCCGACTGAGCGGCCGGCGGCCTCTGCCAACAAAAACGGTTTCCCAATTCTTCCCCCTGGCGCGGGGTGTCAGGCGCTCGCGGCGCGGCGGGCGGCGAGGTCGATCGGCCGGTCCGGGATCGAGATCTCGAAGGAGGCGCCGACCACCGTGTCGACGAGGGTGAGCGAGCCGCCGTGCGCCCGCACCAGCTCGGCGGCGATCGCGAGGCCGAGGCCCGTGCCGCCCCGCCGGCCGCCGCCCTGGAAGGGCTGGAAGAGGCTCTGGCGCACCTTGCCCGGCACGCCCGGCCCCGTGTCGGACACGACGATCCGCACCACCGTGCCCGATCGCTCGGCCGCCACCGCGAGGCGGCGCACGATCGCCTCGTGCGGGTTGCTTTCCAGCGCCTCCATCGCATTGCGGCACAGGTTCATCAGCACGCGGTAGAGCTGGTCCGGGTCGGCGTCGATCTCCATCCCCTCCTCGACGAGGATGCGGAAATCGATGGTCGGGTGGGAATCGAGGCCGAGGATCTCGCCGACATCCGCGGCGAGCATTTCCAGATCGATGAGGCGGCGCTGGGGCGGGGCCTCGCCGGCGCGGCCATAGGCGAGCACGCCGCTCGTGTAGCCGACGGCGCGGTCGAGCGCGCGCACGAGCTTCGGCACGAAGCGCTGCACCGTCGGGTCGGGGATGAGGGCGAGGCGGTCGGAGAAGAGCTGCGCGGAGGCGAGGAGATTGCGCAGATCGTGGTTGATCTTCGAGACCGCCATGCCGAGCTCGGCGAGCCGCCGGCGCTGGACGATCGTGTCGGTGAGCTGGTGCTGCATGGCGGCGAGGGAGCGCTCCGCCTCGCCGATCTCGTCCGTCCGCCCCGAGGGGACGATGGTGCGCCGCTCATCCTCCGGGTCCTCCGCGAAGTCGACCATCGCCTGGGCGAGGCGCTTCACCGGCCGCACGAAGAGCCAGCGCAGGCTCATATAGACGAGGCCCGCCGTGATTGCCGAGATCACCAGCGAGAGGAGGAGGATGTTCGTCGAGTAGGCGAGCATGTCGCGCCGCAGCGCCGTCTCGTCGAGGACGACGTCCACCTCCTCGGTCCGCCCCTTCGGCATCGCGGTCACGCGGATGATGCGGCCGTTGCGGGCAAAGAGCGTGTCGAACGCGGCGACGATCGACTGGAAGGCGGACTGGTGGCCGAGTTCGACATGGCGGTCGACCGTCGTCGGCGGCACGCTCATGGCGAGGAGGCGGCGGCGGTTGCCCTCGCGGTGGGCGATCGCGATCGTGTCCGTCGCCTCGAGGAGGCGCATCTTCAGCTGCTCGGGGACGTTCTTGGTCTCGGCGATGATGGCCGCGGCCACGGAGGCGTTGCGGTGCGCGTCGGCGAGCCAGTTGTTGCGGTGGTTGGCGATCGACGGGACGAAGATCAGGACTTCCGACAGCATCACGAACAGGACCGTCAGGACGAGGAGCTTCGTCCCGAGACCGAGGCGCATCCGGGGGCGCCATCTCTTGCCTGTGTGGTCCATCGCAGCGCCATCATACCGCGTCGCCAGTGGCGGTACACGAACACCACACGCCGCGCCATCGCAAGGGACGCATTTCGCGCCGACTCGTGTCCGGTTTGACGCAGTGGGCGGTCAGATGCGGCGCAGGATCCCGAGCACCTGGCGGACCCACCCCTTGTCGAGCTTCGCCGCGAAATGATTGATCGCCGCGCGCTTGCCGGACTCGGCGAGCGTCGGATAGGCCGGGACGAAGGCGGCGAGGGTGGAGAGCTTCACCCGCCCGGCGAGGGCGAGCGCGTAGGTCGCGCTCATCTCGCCCGCATTGGGGGCGACGATGGTGGCGCCGACGAGCTTGCCCCGCCCCGAGATGACGAGCTTCACGAAACCCGCCGTCTCGCAATCGGTGCGCGCGCGGTCATTGCCGGAGAGCGGCACGGTCTCGGCCGTGGTGCGCGGGTCGCGGTCGCGCGCCTCCCCCTCGGTGAGGCCGACCTGGGCGATCTCCGGGTCGGTGTAGGTGACGCGGGGCATGAGGTCCGGGTCGTACTTCACCGGCAGGCGGAAGACGATGGACCGCACGACGAGGCTCGCCTGATGGCCGGCGACGTGGGTGAATTGCAGCCCGCCCGTCACGTCACCGATCGCATAGATGCGCCGGTTGCTGGTGCGCAGGCCCTGATTGATCACGATGCCGCTGTCGTCGAAGCGAACGCCGGCGGCCTCGAGATCGAGATCCTCGATATTCGCCCGGCGGCCCGTGGCGGCGAGGACGGCGTCGACTTCGAGCCTGCGCCCGTCGCCGAGCGTGAGGGTCGTCACCCCATCCTCGCGCCCGCAGCGGGAGATGCCGACGCCTTCCAGAAGATCGACGCCGTCGGCCGTCATCGCCGCGCGCACGACCGCCACCGCGGCCGGATCCTCGTGGCGCAGGAGGCCGGAGGGGTCGACGATCGTCACCTGCGAACCGAGGCGGGCGAAGGCCTGGCCGAGCTCGACGCCGATGGGGCCCGCGCCGATGATCGCGAGCCGCGCCGGCAGCCGCGTGAGGTCGAAGACGCTCTCATTGGTGAGCGGGTCGCACCATTCGAGCCCCTCGATGGACGGGATGCGGGGGCGCGAGCCGGTGGCGATCACGAAGCGGCGCGCCTTGATGCGCGTGCCGCCGGCGACGACGGTCTCCCCGTCGACGAAGCGCGCGTCGGCCCGCAGCACGGTTACGCCGAGCGATTCGAACCGCTCCACCGAATCGTGCGGGGCGATGGAATCGATCGTGCCGCGGACGTGATGGTGGACGGCCGGGAAGTCGATCCGCGGCTCGGCGTGGACGCCGAAGCGGGCGCCCTCGCGCGCGCAGGCCGCGTGGCGCGCCGCCGCGATCAGCGCCTTCGAAGGCACGCAGCCATAATTGAGACAGTCCCCGCCCATCAGGTCGCGCTCGATGAGAACGACGTCCTGGCCGAAATTCGCCGCCGCGGCGGCGACGGTCAGCCCGGCGGATCCCGCGCCGATCACGCAAATGTCGGGAGTGAGTGGCGTCATGCTGCGGCGTTCCGGGTGCGCCAGCGTTTCCAGAAGACCGGAACCAGCGCGACGAGCGAGAGAAGGACGATCGCCGCGATGAGGCCTGGCGAGAAAAGTGCGCCGAGGTCGACCTTGCACGTACCGGCATCGGCGCATCCGGGATTGGCGCGCTCCTGCGCCTTTATCACGCCCTTGAGCCCGCTGCCCAGCAAAGCATAGGCGAATGTTCCCGGAACAATGCCGATGGCCGTCGCCGCCACGAAGGTGCGCAGCGACACGTTGAAGAGCGCCGGCGCGACGTTGATCAGCCAGAAGGGGAAGAGCGGGATCAGGCGCAGGAAGAGGAGATAGCTGAAGGCGTCGGCTTCGAACCCCTCTGCGAGGCGCTGGCTGAAGCGACCGGCCCGCGCCCGCAGCATCGCGCCGAGCGAGGTCTTCGCGGCGAGGAAGATGATCGCCCCGCCCGCCGTCGCCGCGACGACGGTGAGGAGCGTCGCGAGCACCGGCCCGAAGAGGAGCCCGCCGAGAATTGTGAGGAGGCTCGCCCCCGGAAAGGACACCGCCACGGCGAGGACGTAGAGGGCGAGATAGGCGAACACCATCATGAAGGTGCGGTCGCGCTCCAGCGCCTCCAGCTTCTCGTGCCGGCGGATGATCTCCTGGAGGGAGATGTGCTCGTGAAGGTCGAACACGTAGAAGAGCACCATCGCGGCGCCCACGACGGCGAGCGGAAGCAGGCGCCTCCACCAGGGGCGCGCGGGGACCTGCGACGATGCCACGCGGTCTCCCCCCGCCTCGTCCCCCTTCCTATCGCCTTCGATGCCCGGCAACCTGAAACCTTCCTCTCGCTTGCCCCGCGAGAACTGGGCTTTGGCGTCCGGGATTGGCAAGTGCGGGCGCAGTCACGTCAGCATGGCGGCCTTTCAACCATACGTGACGGGTTGGACCGATTGTCTTCCTTCGCGCGCTTGCGTTGACAGCATTCGCCGCCATTTCTATACCGCAGACGTCGGGGAGCCTGTTGGGCTCCTCTTTCTTCATTCATCTGTGTGTCCAACGCTGCGGCGTGCGCGGCCACGGCGAGAGGCTGTCATGACGAAACGTACCTATCAACCCAGCAAGCTTGTTCGTAAGCGTCGCCACGGATTCCGTGCGCGTATGGCCACGAAGGGCGGCCGCCGCGTCATCAATGCGCGTCGCGCCAAGGGCCGCAAGTCCCTGTCCGCCTGATCAGTCAGGAATGACCCGGCTCAAGAAACGGGCCGAGTTCAAGGCCGTCGCCAAGGGTGTGCGCGTCCATCGGGACGCTTTCACGCTCCAGGCGCTGCGGCGAGATGAGACGGCGACCATCCACGGGGACACCCCGCGGGTTGGCTTCACCGTGACCAAAAAGGTTGGCAACGCCGTGGTGCGCAATCGCATCAAACGGCGTTTTCGCGCTTTGAGCGACGTGATGCGCGGTGAATTCCGCGACACGACCGACTATGTGATCGTGGCACGGCGCGCGGCACTTGACGCGCCGTTCGTGGGCCTCGGCGACGCGCTCGCCGGAGCGATCGGCGCCGCGCACGACAAACTCAACCGACCGGCCGTTCAGAAGAGAGCGTAATGGGCGACAACCGTAACATGTTCATCGCAATCGGCCTTTCGCTGGCGGTGATCATTCTTTGGCAGTTCTTCTTCATCGAACCGAGGATGGAGGCAGAGCGCGCCGCCCAGCGCCAGGAAGCGATCGAGTCCGCGGAAACGACGGCGATCACCGCCAACGCGCCGACCGCTGGCGCGGCAGGCGCGACAGGCGACATCCCGAGCGCACCGCAGGCCGCCGGCGCCATTCCGCAGCCGGCCGCCGGCGCGGCCGCGCCCTCCACCACCGGCGAGATGGCGACCGCCGCCTCCCCCCGCCTGCCGATCGAGACCCCGCGGGTCGACGGTTCGATCAGCCTCGTCGGCGCCCGGATCGACGACCTGAAGCTCAAGAACTACCGGGTGACCGTCGATCCCGACAGCCCTGAGATCACGCTCCTCGCGCCGCTCGGGACGAACAATCCCTATTTCGTCGAAAGTGGCTGGGTCCCGCAGGATCCCAGCATCGTCGTGCCGAAATCCGACACGCTGTGGACCGTCGAGGTCGGCGAGACGCTGACTCCCGACACGCCGGTCACGCTGAGCTGGGACAATGGCGCCGGCCTCATCTTCCGCCGCACGATCGAAATCGACGAGAACTACATGTTCCGCGTGCGCCAGACGGTCGAGAACCAGACCGAGACGGCGGTTTCGCTCTACCCGTTCAGCCGCGTGCGCCGTCAGGGCCATATCGAGACCTCCGGCTTCTTCATCCTGCATGAAGGCATGATCGGCATCGCCGGCGAGTCTGGCCTCCACCAGGAGAAGTACAACGACCTCCAGGAGGCCGGGACCATCGACCTGCCGGAATCGAAGAGCGGCTGGCTCGGCATCACCGACAAATATTGGGCGACGACGATCATTCCGGAGCCGGGCACGAGCTTCCGTCCGCGCTTCCTCTATGCCGGCAACGGCAACGTGCCCGCCTACCAGGCCGACTATCTCGCCGATCCGGTCGAGGCCGCGCCGGGCGCGACCGCCGAGGCCGTGGGCCTGATCTTCGCCGGTGCGAAGCGGGCGAACATGATCCGCGCCTACGAGGACAGCTACAACATCGATCGGTTCAACCTGCTGATCGACTGGGGCTGGTTCTATTTCATCACCAAGCCGATGTTTTTCCTGATTGACTGGATCTACAGCCATGTCGGGAATTTCGGCGTCGCGATCCTCATCACGACGGTGCTGATCAAGCTGCTGTTCTTCCCGCTGGCCCAGCGCGCCTACACGTCCATGGCGAAGATGAAGGCGCTGCAGCCGAAAATGGTTGAAATGCGCGAGCGGTACAAAGACGACCGCATGAAGCAGCAGCAAGCCATGATGGAGATGTACAAGAAGGAGAAGGTGAACCCGCTCGCCGGCTGTATCCCGATCCTGATCCAGATCCCCGTCTTCTTCGCGCTCTACAAGACGATCTTCATCTCGATCGACATGCGGCACGCGCCCTTCTTCGGGTGGATCCAGGACCTCTCCGCGCCGGATCCGACGTCGCTGTTCAACCTGTTCGGCCTGCTGCCCTACGATCCGTCCACCGTGCCCGTCATCGGCCACTTCCTGATGCTCGGCGTGTGGCCGCTCATCATGGGCGTGACCATGTGGGTGCAGATGAAGATGAACCCGGCCCCGCCGGACCCGACCCAGGCGATGATCTTCAACTGGATGCCGATCTTCTTCACCTTCCTGCTCGCCTCGTTCCCGGCCGGCCTCGTGATCTACTGGGCCTGGAACAACACGCTGTCGGTGACGCAGCAGTACGTCATCATGCGCCGCCAGGGCGTGAAGGTGGAGCTGTGGGACAACATCACCGGCATCTTCCGCAAATCGAAGCAGAAGGGTGCCACCTGAGCCCGCCCGACGACATGCCGCCCGCCGACGACACCCTCGTCGGCGGTGACACGGAGCCGGCGTCCGCCCCCGAAGACGCATCGCCCTATGACGATGCGACTCTGGAGGCCGGGCGCCTTCTCTTTACCGGCCCCTGGGAATTCCAGCGCGCCTGCCACGCGATCGACCATCTCCCGGCGATCGGGCCGATGGAGGTCGCCTTCGCCGGCCGCTCCAATGTCGGCAAGTCGACGCTCCTCAACGCGCTGACGAACCGCAAGCAGCTCGCCCGCTCCTCGAACACGCCGGGGCGTACGCGTGCGCTGAACCTCTTCGGCCGCACCGACGGGATCGGCCCGGTGGTCGTGGACATGCCGGGCTACGGCTACGCCAAGGCGCCGAAGACCGAGGTCGCGGCGTGGACGAAGCTGGTGTTCGACTATCTGCGCGGACGCCCCAACCTGCGCCGCGTCTATCTCCTCATCGACGCGCGGCACGGGCCGAAGGCGGTCGATCTCGAGGCGATGTCGGCGATGGACGAGGCCGCGATCAGCTACCAGGTCGTGCTGACGAAGGCGGACAAGGGCGGCGTCCACCGCAAGGAGGTCGTGAAGGCGACCGAGGACGCGCTGCGCCGTCGCGCCGCCGCGCACCCGGAGATCCTGCTGACCTCGGCGAACAAGAATGACGGGATCGCCGAGCTGCGCGCCGCGATCGCCCATCTCCTGGAAAACTGAGCGGCCATAGAGCCCGTCGGCTCATCCCGCCATGCTTCCATGGCGGAATGTCGTGCTCCCTTCACCAATCCGCCGCGACCGCGATTCGCTGAGGTTCCACCCTCAGCGGCGCGCGCTCTATGCCCCGCGTTCGCGTCGCGCCTTCCCGCCGCGGCGGTCCCGCGCCGCCTCGCGTTCGGCGACGCGCGCCGCGCGCCGCGCCGCGACCTCCGCGAGACGGGCCTCCCGCCGCGCCTGACGGTCGGGCGAGCCCTCCGCCTCCGCCGGCTCCTCTTCCCCGTTCGTTTCGCGCAGATAGCGCTCCACGACGCGCCGCTTTCCCTTGAGGCGACGGCCGAGAAGTTGCTCGATCGGCATCAGCACCGTCTCGTTGGTGCGCCGGATCGTGGCGACGATGTCCGCGACCTCCTGGTCGTCGAACCGCTCGAAGGCGGCGAGTTCGAGGGGCGTCTCGTCCTCGTCCACGTCGAGGGCGGTGATGTCCTCGCCGATGCGGGCCGACACCCACGCGACATCCTCGGCCGACCCGTCCGCCGCCGCGCGCTCCAGCTCGATCGGGAGCTGGAAGCGGGCGCCGGGCACCGCGATGAGGCCACGCATCAGCGCGTTCGGGAGGCGGACGAATCCCTCCTCCTCGTAGACCGACTCCAGATATTCGGCGACGATCCCCTCGCCGAGCGCCTTGCGGATCGGCTCCGGCAGGAAGGCCGGCAGCGCCTTCTCGCGCTGGGCAAGGTTCAGCGCGCTGAAGAGCTTCGCCGCCGGGAGGCTCATCGATTCATTGCTCCGGTCGGCCCGGGCGTCGGCGAGGGCGGGGCGCGCCCCGTCCATCATGCTGAGGAGCGTCTGGAGGACGCAGCCGTCCTTCATCCGCGTCGGATGGAAGAGGGTGACGCGCACGTCACGGCCGAGCGCGCGATAGTGTGGCCCGAGCGCGCTGCGATAGCGCGTCACCGGCGGCGCCTCGTTGAGGTCCGCCATGACGCGCCCGTCCTTCAGGCCCTGCTGGCAGCTGCTGCGGCGCCAGGAGCGCGGCGGACGCACGAAGGCGAGGCTGACCATGCGGTCGAACATCGGCAGGATGTCGCGAAACTCGGTGACGCCCTGCACCTGCAGCCCGCTCCCGGTCTCGGCCGAGACGAGCCCGTCGATCCCCTCGGCGGCGGCGGCCTCCATCTCGGAGACGAAGGCGGCGCGCATCTCCTCGCGCCGGTCGACGAAGGCGCCCTGGCCGCGGTGCTTGAGGCGCGCGGCCACGCTCTCGCGCGGCAGGCGGAACTGCGCCTCGACGAAGGGACTCTGGTTGGCGCCCGGGAAATTCGGATAGGCGATGCCGGCGGCTCGGACGCTCTCCCGGTTCAGATGGAAGAAGCGCTGGATGGACGTCGTGCCGGTTTTCGGCATGCCGATATGGAAGTAGAATGTCGACAACTGCGCGATTCCTGCGGGGTTTCGGCGAGGAGCGGGGACCATCGCAATGCTGCACGCCGCGCGCAAGGGGGAGACATCGATGCACGCTCGAAGGCTTGCCGCCGCCACGCTGGCCCTCGCCGCTATGACGGTGCCGGCCGCGGCCACCAGCGGCTTCGGCTGCTATCGCGTGAATGTCGGGCCCGGCGACCCGCTCACCTTCCGCGCCGCGCCGGACGCCGACTCCGCCATCGTCGCCACATATAGCTGGAATGACGGGCCGATCATCGCCCTCTCAAAGGGGCTGAAGCGCGGCGAGGGGGTGGAGAACTCCTTGTTCGACGTCCACGTCGCCGAACAGTCGGTCTGCGTGCCGAACAACCTCCCGGTCGGCGCGCGCTGGTGCCCGGTCAGCATCTTCGACGGGGACGGGCCGAAAGCGGCCTGGGCGAAGCGCCGCTTCCTCGACTACTCCGAGTGCCCCTGAGCCTGGCTGGGTCGGGCCGAGCTGAATTGGGCCGACCCGCACTCTGCTGCGATCCGCCGCGCTTCCCCGGCGCGCGTCCGTGCCGATCTCTGTCGGCATGACCCATACGCCCCCCGGCCTGCGCGCCGTGCTGATCGCCCTCGTCCTCACCGCCTTCGCGGGAGCCGCACGCGCCGATCTCGCCCCGTCCGGCGACTGGCCGTCCGGCGCGGCGCGCGGCGAGCGTGTGCCGGTGGAGAGCGCCAATCCGTTCTCGCTGGTCGATGTCGGCGCGGCCGATGCGGACCCGGTCGCGGCGGACGTGACCTTCTACCCAGCCGCCGGGGCGAGTGCGGCGCATCCGGCTCCGGCCGTGATCCTCCTCCACGGCGCGGGCGGGGTCAGCGACCGGCGCGAGGGGCGCTATGCGCGCGAGTTCGCCGCCCAGGGCGTCGCCGTCGCGGTGATCGACGTCTTCGCCGCGCGCGGCGGCGGCCGCTTCATCGAGCGGCTGATGAACACCACCGAGGCGATGGCCCTCTCCGACGCGTTCGCGACGCTCGACTGGCTCGCCGCGCGGCCGGACGTCGACGGCGCGCGCGTCGCCCTCATCGGCTTCTCCTATGGCGGGATGTCGTCGGTCTATTCGGCCTACCGTCAGGTGGTCGACACCTACCGGCCGGCCAACCGGTTCGCCGCCCACGTCGCCTTCTACGGCCCCTGCATCGCCCGCTTCGAGGACCCGACCACCACCGGCGCCCCGATCCTGATGCTGTGGGGGGACGAGGACGCGATCATGGACCCCGCCGCCTGCGAGACCCTCGCCGGGGACCTGCGTCGTGGCGGCTCCGATGTCGGCATCCGCCGCTACGACGCCCGCCACCGCTGGGACGGGGCGGGCCGGAGCTGGCGCGCCCCCGTCCACATCGCCGACTGCCGCTTCAATGTCGGCACCGACGGGACCGTGCGCGACACCCGCACGATGCTGGAGATGACGAACGCCGCGATGCGCGCGACGATCCTCGCCTTCTGCTCCAACCGCGACGGCTACCTCATCGGCGGCGACGAGGCGGTGCGGCGCCAGTCGAACGCCGCCCTTGCGCAATTCCTCAACCCGATCCTCTTCCCCGACCGGGACACCTGAGGATCCGTGGCGGGCCGGCCACATGCGGGGACTTTTCGCCGGACCGTCTTCCGCCCGTGCAGCATCGATGCGATGAGAGGCCGCTTCATCGAGGATCGAGTGTGCGTCCATTCCTCATCGCCGCCGTCGCCGCGACCTGTGCGCTCGCGGCCTGCCAGAGCGGCCCCTACGGCACCCAGCGCGCCGCCACCTCGGCGGAAAAGCACGCCTTCATCCAGGCCGCTCGCAACGAGCTGTACGACCCGTTCAGCATCCGCAACGCGGAGCTCTCCACCGTCATCACCATCGATCGCGGACTGAACGAGCGCCGCGTCGTCTGCGCGCGCTACGATTCCAAGCAGAAGGACGGCTCCTTCACCGGCACCGAGACCCACCTCGTGACGATCGACGCCAAGAATGTCATCACCGCCTCGATCGTGGTCCCGGCGGACGAGGAGCCGTGCAGCCGGCTGCGCTTCAGCCCCTTCCCGGAAGCCGAGCGGCTGAAGCGGCGGACCTGACGCGCCGCCTCGTACGCCTTGCGCCCAGGGCACGGGCGGTTTAGCAAACCCCGGCAACCGCCAGCACCTCTGGAAGCCGATGACCGAACCCGCTGCGACTATCGAGAACCTGACCGCCGATGCGCCGCTGCGCGCGGAGATCATCGCGACGGCGCTCCCCTACATGCTGCGCTACGACGACAAGACGATCGTCGTGAAATATGGCGGCCATGCGATGGGCGATCCCGAGCTGGCGTCCGACTTCGCCGAGGACATCACCCTCCTCACCCTCGCCGGCATCAACGCCGTCGTGGTCCATGGCGGCGGACCGCAGATCGGCAACATGCTGAAGCGGCTGAACATCCAGTCCGAGTTCCGCGACGGCCTGCGCGTCACCGACCGCGCGACGGTCGAGATCGTCGAGATGGTGCTCGCCGGGTCGATCAACAAAGACATCGTGCGCACGATCAACGCCGCGGGCGGCCGCGCCGTGGGCCTGTGCGGCAAAGACGGGCGGATGGTGCTCGCCGAGCCGCTGAAGCGCACCACGCGCGACCCCGATTCCAACATCGAGAAGGTGATCGATCTCGGCTTCGTCGGCGAGCCGGTCGAGGTGCGGCGCGACGTGCTCGACGTGCTCGCCCGCCAGGAGATCATCCCGGTGATCGCCCCCGTCGCCCAGGGCGCGGACGGCGAGACCTACAACATCAACGCCGACACGTTCGCGGGCGCGATCGCCGGCGCGCTCGGCGCGACGCGGCTTCTGTTCCTCACGGACGTCGACGGCGTCCTCGGGGCGGACGGCCAGCTCATCAAGGAGCTCACCGTCGCCGAGGCGCGCCGCCTGATGGCGTCCGGCGTCATCTCCGGCGGCATGGTGCCGAAGGTGGAGACCTGCATCGCGGCGCTGGAGCGCGGCGTCGAAGGGGTCGTCATCCTCAACGGCAAGACCCCGCACGCGGTCCTCCTGGAGCTCTTCACCGACGCCGGGGCCGGCACGCTCATCAAGCGCTGAGCCCGGCCCGGCCCCAACCGGCCCGCAAGATGCATGGTCCCGTCGCGCGTCGCGGCGGGTGCGGCAACTTGCGCGCGCGCTGGGGGAGGGATAGGTGAAGAAGCCCATGCTGTGCGCGAGTGCCGGTCCGGTTTGCGAAACCGAGGCGGCGCGCGCCAGCCGCAACCCGGCGGCCACCCGGCCGTCCGTCTCACTGGGCGCAACCGAATGATGGACGCGACGCCTCTTCCGTCGGAATCCCCCTACGCCAATCCGCGCGATCTCTCGCCATTCCGCGAGGTCGAGACGTGGATCTTCGATCTCGACAACACGCTCTACCCCTCGCACACGAACCTCTTCGCCGAGGTGGACCAGCGGATCGGCGACTATGTCGCGAAGCTTCTCGACATGGAGCGCGACGCCGCGCACCACCTGCAAAAGGATTATTATCGCCGCTACGGCACGACGCTTCGCGGCCTGATGATCGAGCACGACATCAACCCGGACGGCTTCCTGGAGTTCGTCCACGACATCGACCACAGCAAGGTCCAGGCGGATCCGCGCCTCGCCGACGCGATCGCCGCCCTCCCCGGCCGCCGCTTCATCATGACGAATGGCACGGTCGCCCACGCGAAGGCCGTCGCCGAGCGGCTCGGCGTGCACCAGCATTTCGAGGACATTTTCGACATCGTCGCCGCCGACCTCATCCCGAAGCCGGCCGCCGACACCTACACCCGCTTCTGGGACCAGTACGGCATCGACCCGGCGCGCGCCGCGATGTTCGAGGACCTGTCGCGCAATCTCGAAGTCCCGCACAGCCGCGGGATGCGCACCGTCCTCGTCGTCCCCGAGGGCACGCGCGAGGTCTTCCGCGAGGCCTGGGAGCTCGAAGGCCGGACCGCCCCCCACGTCGAGTATGTGACGGATGATCTCCCGGTCTTCCTGGAGCGGATCGTCGCCGAGCACGCGGCCCCGGCAAACGTGCCCCAGCCGCCCGCACGCTGACGCGCCCGGCGGGACGATCACGCAAGGTCGCGCCGCACCGCCGCGGCTATCCTTCCTTGCGGCAATCGCCTATGTGAGGCAGGAAAACGAACGAAAGTCATAAGGTTCTCGATGCAGCTCTCTCCTTCCGAACGAGACCGCCTGGCGGCCACCATCGACAGCGCATTCGAGGAGCGCGCGACCATCACTGCCCGCACGACCGGCCGCGTCCGTGACGCTGTCGAGAAGGCGCTCGGCCTGCTCGATCGCGGCGTCGTCCGCGTGTCCGAGCCGACGCCGAACGGGTGGCAGGTGAACGAGTGGCTGAAGAAGGCCGTCCTCCTGTCCTTCCGCCTGACCCCGATGGAAGCCATCGATGGCGGCCCCGGCGACTCGCGCTGGTGGGACAAGGTGCCCTCCAAATTCTCCGGCTGGAGCGAGATCGATTTCGAGCAGGCCGGCTTCCGCGCCGTTCCGGGCTCGATCGTGCGCCGCTCCGCCTTCGTGGCGCCGGGCGTGGTCCTGATGCCGTCCTTCGTCAATCTCGGCGCGTATGTCGACGAGGGAACGATGGTCGACACGTGGGCGACGATCGGCTCGTGCGCGCAGATCGGGAAGAACTGCCACATCTCCGGCGGCGCCGGCATCGGCGGTGTCCTTGAGCCGCTGCAGGCCGCGCCCGTCGTCATCGAGGACGACTGCTTCATCGGCGCCCGGTCCGAGGTCGCCGAGGGCGTCCGCGTCGGCCGCGGCAGCGTCTTGTCGATGGGCGTCTTCATCGGTGCGTCGACGAAGATCATCGACCGCGCCACTGGCGAGACCTACATGGGCGAGGTGCCGCCCTTCTCCGTCGTGGTGCCGGGCAGCATCGCGACGAAGAGCCCGGCCGGGATGGATCTCTCCCTCTCGGCCGCCATCATCGTGAAGCGGGTCGACGAGCGCACGCGCCTCAAGACCTCGATCAACGAGCTCCTCAGGGATTGACATAGTGAGCCAACAAGGCCGCGATCCGACTGTGCTTTGGGCGCTGATCGGCCTCGACGGACGGGTGAACCGGGAGGTCTTCTGGCTCGGAAACCTCCTGTGCGGCTTCGTCGGCGTGGCGCTCATGCTCCCGTCGATCGACCCCGACACGGGGGGGCTCCAGCTGAGCCCCATCGCGCCGTTCGTGTTCGTGGCCCTGTTCTGGACCGAAGTCGCGCTCGCGGTGAAGCGCCTCCACGATCGCGGCCTGACCGGCTGGCTCGCGGCGGCCTTCGGCATCCCCGTGCTCGGCTTCGTCGCCTTCTTTGCCATCGGGCTCATGCCGGGGGACAAGGGTCCCAACCAGTTCGGCCCGGCCCCGAACATGCGAGGCCCCGCCTGACATCATGGCGACCGATCCCCTCCCCCTCGCCCAGGCGCTGATCCGCGCCCAGAGCGTCACGCCCGCCTCGCCCGCCGTGTTCGACATCGTGGAGGCGGCGCTGACCGACGCCGGCTTCGCCGTGGAGCGCGTGACCTTCGCGGCCGAAGGCTCCACCCCGGTCGAAAATCTCTACGCGACGCGCGGCAATGGCGGCCGCCACCTCGCCCTCGCGGGCCATGTGGACGTCGTCCCGGCCGGCCCGGCCGAGGCATGGACACACCCGCCCTACGCGGCCGCGATCGACGGCGACACCCTCTATGGCCGCGGCGCGCAGGACATGAAGGGCGCGATCGCCGCCATGATCGCCGCCGCGAGCGACTGGGCCGCCGCCGACGGGCCGGGGCGCGTCTCCTTCGTGATCACCGGGGACGAGGAAGGGGTCGCGGTCAACGGCACCGAGCCGCTGATGAACTGGTGCGCCGAGCGCACGCGGTTCGACGCGGCGATCGTCGGCGAGCCCACCTCGCGCGAGCGTCTCGGCGACACGATCAAGGTCGGCCGGCGCGGCTCGCTGTCGGCGACCGTCACCGTCACGGGGCGGCAGGGCCACGTCGCCTACCAGCACCTCGCGGACAATCCGGTCCCCGCCCTCCTCGCCATCGGCACCGCGCTGAACGCGACGCTCGATGATGGGTCGGGTCCCTTCCTGCCGTCCAATCTCGAGATCGTCTCGATCGACATCGGCAACCCGGCCTGGAACGTCATCCCCGGCTCGGCGGCGCTCCGCTTCAATGTGCGCTTCAACGACCGCTGGACGCGCGAGTCGCTGAAGACCGAGCTGACGGCGCGGATCCAGGCGGCCGCCCCCGGCGCGCGCGTCGCGATCGACTGGGAGTCCGGTCATGGCGATGCCTTCATCACGCGCGACGATGCGCTGATCGCGGCCGTCACCCGCGCGGTGGAGGAGACGACGGGCGTGACGCCCGAGCTCAACACCGGCGGCGGCACCTCCGACGCGCGCTTCATCAAGGACCATTGTCCCGTGGTGGAGTTCGGCGCGGTGGGCAACACGATGCACCAGGCCGACGAGCGCACCTCCGTGGAGGAGTTGCGCCGCCTCGCCCGCACCTATCGCGCGCTCATCGACGCCGTCGTCGCAGAATGACCGGCGGGGGCGCCGGACGATGCTGACTCCGACAGAGATCAGGCGCTCGCTGAACGGCGCCTGGCTCCTCTTCCTCGGCCGCGCCGAGGGCCTTGCCGCCCTCGACCGTTCCGCCGACGGCTTCTGGCGCTCCTTCGCCGTCATCCTCCTCCTCCTGCCGATCAACGCGATCACGCTGCTCGCCGTGTCGCGCACGGGCGAGACGACCGCCTCGTTCCAGGAGATGTTCTTCGAGGGGCTGCCCGTCCTCGCGCTCGACTGGGTCGCCTTCCCGATCATCCTCGCCCTCTCGGCCGGCATGCTCGGGGTGAAGCGCACCTATGTCAGCTACATCGTCGCCCGCAACTGGATGGCGCCCATCGCGGCGGTGATCCTCGCGATCCCGGTGGTGCTCCAGGGGGCGGGCTGGCTGGGCCCGAGCCCGGCCGTGCTCCTGTCGCTCCTCAGCATGGGGCTGGTGCTGCGCTACCACTATCTCGTGGTGCGGCTTGCGCTCGAGACGACGATGGGCCTCTCGATCGGCCTCGTCGTCGTCGACCTCCTGGTGACGCTCGTCTTCGTGGGGCTCTTCAGCTAGTCCCAAGCGCGCCGGATCGGCCCTAGCCGATCGTGAAGACCTCGCGCGTGCGCAGCGCGCCGACATCGTCCACGCCGCGCCGGCTGCTCGACAGGATTTCCAGAAGCGGCGCCCCCTCCTCCACCCGCTCCCCGGCGGCCACGAAGAGGCGCGCGCCCGCGCCCTTGTCGCCGGGCGCCCCCGTCGCGCGGGCAAGCCCCGCGAGGGCGTAGCCGTCGATCTCGACGACGGTGCCGGTGCGGTGGGCGGGCATCGTGCGGGAGAAGAGGCCCGGATGGGCGCAATCGGTCGGCCCCTGCGCCGCCGCGATCGCGTGGAAGCGCTCCAGCGCCGCGCCGGACCGGAGCAGCGCCTCGGCCCGCGCCCGGCCGGTGCCGTAGGCGACCGACGGATCCCATTCGAGCACGATCCCGGCGAAATGGAGCGCCTTCTCGCGCAGCGCCTCAGGCGCATCCGGCGCGTTGGAGAGGACGGCGACGACGTCGGCAAGCTCCAGGGCAGGACCGACACCGGCCCCGATCGGGTGCCGCCCGTCCGTCACCACCGCGCGCACGGTGAGGCCGACGCCGCGCCCGACCGTCTCGAACAGGGTCGCGAGCGCGTCCCCCGCCTCGCGCGTCTTGGTCTTGGCGTGCGGGCCGACCGGGATGTCGACGATCACGTGGGTCGAGCCGACCGCGAGCTTCTTCGACAGGATCGAGGAGACGTCGAGGAGCGCGGAGCGGATGCCGAGCGGGCGGTTGATCGCGTTCATCACGTCATCGAGCGCGCTGTGGCTGATGCGCCCGCTCCAGGCGATCGCGCCGTTGGTCTCCTCCACGACGCGGCGCAGCTCCACCGGCGAGAGGTCGACGCGGGCAAGGCACTCCATCACGTCCGCCGTCCCCGCCGCGGAGGTGATCGCGCGCGAGGAGGTCTTCGGGATGGTGAGGCCGTGGGCGGCGACGATCGGCACCAGGATCATCGTGATGCGGCTGCCGGGGACGCCGCCCATCGAATGCTTGTCGACGACGAGCCGCCCGTCCCACGCGAAGCGCTGGAAGAACTCGGCGCGCACGCGGGTGAGCGCGATCACCTCGTCGACATTGAGGTTGGTGGAGGCGGCGACGAGGAAGCCCGCGATCTCGGCCTGCGAGTAGCGCCCCTCGACGAGGTCGCGCATGACGCGCTCGATCTCGGCCGCGCTCAGCGCCTCGCCCGACACCTTCTTGCGCAGCACGTCCCGGCTCGTCGGCGAGGGTGAGCGGCGCACCACCACCTTCGCGCCCTCCTCGAGGCCGAGCCGGTCGAAGGCGGCACGGCCGAGGGCGATCGCGTCGCGCGCCACGATCCGCGCCTCGCTCGCAAGCGCGAGGCGGGCGCGCACGGCCTCACCGCCGGGGCCCGCGATCTCCACGAGCGACGCGTCGTGGAGGCGCTGGCCCGCCACCGGGCGCGCGTCGCGATGGACGATGGCGACGCTCTCGCCCTGGATCTCGAGCCCGGCGCGGGCAAGGCGCAGCGGCAGCACGGCCGCGCCGAGGAGCGCCTCGACGAAGCGCTCGACGCCGAGGGCGAGGTCGCCGTCATTGGCGATCTCGATGATGGTCTCCGCCCCATCGAGCGGCACCTGGCGAGCGAGGCGGGCGGCGACGTCCGCCGCATCCTCACGCCCGCGCGCTTCCAGGCGGGCGCGCACCACAGCCGGCGGCGCGGTGACGGAGAGGACGACGGCCGGGCCCGCGCGCTCCTCGAACGTGCGGATCGAATGGCGCGAGGCGTTGACGACGACGTTCCGCCCCTCGGCGAGGGCATCGAGCACGTCGCGGCCGATCCCGTAGCAGAGGCCGTGCGCGTGCCAGCTCGCGAGGAAGGCGCCCTCGGCCTCGGCGGCGCGGAAGGCGGCCTCGTCCATCGCGATATGGTCTTCCCCGCCGGCATCGGCCGGGCGGGTGATGACGCGGCGGGGGAAGAGGAAGTCGGGATCGTCGGCGAGGTGGCGGCGGGCGGCGTCGATCAGCGTGTCCTTGCCGACGCCGCTCGGGCCGACCACGAGGAAGAGCGTGCCGCGCATCATCGGGCGCCCGTCTCGCGGGCGGCGGGAGCGGCCGGGCGACACGGCGCGGTGGCAGGTCTCCGGCGCGGTCCGCACCGCGCCATCCGCTCCGTCATCGCGCGTTCGCCCCGTCCCGTCGGCATGTCGGCCCGTTCCCTTCGTCGTCTGCGCCCGCGTCGGACGCGTGCGGGGCCGGCTGGCGCGACGGTCCCCCTCACGCCCCGGCCCGCGATCTCCCCCTCCTACATGCGCCTTCTGACAGGCGTCTGACGGCGGCGGCGTGTCGCAGGAATCCCGCCCAACGAAAAAGGCCCACCGCGAGGGTGGGCCTTTGACAGCGTCAGTGGGCGATGTTGCGCCAGAGCTTGCGCTTCGTGAGGTAGAGGAGCAGCGCGAAAACCGCGAGGAAGATCATCACGCGGAAGCCGAACTCCTTGCGCTCCGTGAGGTGCGGCTCGGCGGCCCACATCAGGAAGGCGGAGATGTCGCTCGCATACTGCTCGACCGTCTCGGGCGTGCCGTCGGTGTAGGCGATCTGACCGTCCTGCAGCGGGGGCGGCATGGCGATCCAGTTACCCGCGAGATAGATCGGGTTGTAGAACTTCGCCGGCACCGGCTCGACGCCCGCGGGCGGCGATTCGTAGCCGAGGAGCAGGGCGTGGATATAGTCCGGCCCCGACTCGGCGTAGTTGGCGAAGGCGTCGACGATGAAGCCCGGGAAGCCGCGATGGGCCGCACGCGCCTTCGCGATCAGCGAGAAGTCGGGCGGGGCCGCGCCGCCGTTGGCCGCCGCGGCGGCCGTCGGGTTCGGGTAGGGCGAGGGGATGTGGTCCGTCAGGATCGCGGGCCGGTCGAACGGCTGGCCGGTCTCGTTCGAGATGTCGGTGACCGTGTACTCGCTCGCGATCTGCTTGGCCGCTTCCTCGGAGAAGGCCGGCCCGCTCGGGTCGGTGAGGTTGCGGAAGGCCACGTAGTTCATCGAGTGGCACAGGCCGCAGCTCTCGCGGTAGATCTTGAAGCCGCGCTGGAGCTGCGCCCGGTCGTACCGGCCGAAGATGCCGGCGAACGACCAGTCGAGCTTCTCGACGTGGTGCGTTGCCTCCTCGGCCGCCTGGGCGCCGCCGCTGAACGCGGCGAGCGCGAGGAATCCACCGAAGGCCGCGCGCGCGAGGCGGGGGAGCTTGGTGCCCCGGTTCGTCAGTGTCTCAACCATCGGTCAATCCTTCTTGGGCGCAGCCGGGGCCGCGTCGGGACGCGCTTCGCCGGAGCCGGCGGGCTTCTCTGCTCCGTCATGATGGGCGTGGCCGCCCTTCTGCAGCACGGCTTCGGCAATCGAGTTCGGGACGGGCTTCGGCGTCTCGAACAGGCCGATCACCGGCATGAGCACCAAGAAGAACAGGAAGTAGTAGAACGTGCCGATCCGGGCGAGGAGGACGTAGAGCCCTTCCGCCGGCTGCGCGCCGAGCCAGCCGAGGCCGATGCAGGCGACGACCCAGATCCAGAACGCGATCTTGAACATCGGCCGATATTTCGCCGACCGCACGCGCGAGGTGTCGAGCCACGGCACCAGGAACAGGATCAGCAGCGAGGAGAACATCACCACCACGCCGCCGAGCTTGGACGGAATGGCACGCAGCATCGCGTAGAACGGCAGCAGGTACCATTCCGGCACGATGTGCGCCGGCGTCACCAGCGGGTTGGCCTGGATGTAGTTGTCCGGATGGCCGAGATAGTTCGGGATGTAGAAGACGAAGTACGCGTAGAGCAGCATGAACACCACCATCGCGAACAGGTCCTTGATGGTGATGTAGGGGTGGAACGGCACGGTGTCCTTGGCCGACTTCACCGACACGCCGGTCGGGTTATTGTTGCCCGAGATGTGCAGCGCCCAGATGTGCAGGATCACCACGCCGAGGATCATGAACGGCAGGAGATAGTGCAGCGCGAAGAAGCGGTTCAGCGTTGGATTGTCGACCGCGAATCCGCCCCAGAGGAGCTCAACGATCGAGTGACCGACGAGCGGGATCGCCGAGAAGAGGTTCGTGATCACCGTCGCGCCCCAGAAGGACATCTGGCCCCAGGGCAGCACGTAGCCCATGAAGGCGGTCGCCATCATGAGGATGAGGATCACGACGCCGAGCATCCAGAGGATCTCGCGCGGCGCCTTGTAGGAGCCGTAATAGAGGCCGCGGGCGAGGTGCATGTACACCGCGAAGAAGAACATCGAGGCGCCGACGGCGTGGATGTAGCGGATCATCCAGCCGAAATTCACGTTCCGCATGATGTGCTCGACGCGCTCGAACGCAATGTCCGTGTTCGCGGCGTAGTGCATGGCGAGAACGATGCCCGACACCATCATGGTGATGAGCATGAACATGAGGATCGCGCCGAACGTCCACATGTAGTTGAGGTTTTTCGGCGTCGGGAACTCGATCGCCTGCTCGTTCGCCAGCGAGAAGAGCGGCAGGCGCGAATCGATCCAGCGGACGACCTTGGAGTTCGGCTGAAAGTTGGATGTGCCGTGACCGGACATGCGTTCTCCTCCGATCAGCCGATCACGAGCGTCGATTCGGACGCGAACGTGTAGGGCGGAATTTCGAGGTTCATCGGAGCGGGGCCCTTCCGGATGCGACCCGCGGTGTCGTAGTGCGAGCCGTGGCAGGGGCAGAACCATCCGCCATAATCACCCTGCTGACCGAGCGGCACGCAGCCGAGGTGCGTGCAGATGCCGATCATGACGAGCAGGTCTTCCTGGCCTTCGGCGGCGCGATTCACGTCCGTCGCCGGCTCTTCACCGCCGAGATTCGGGTTGCGGGCGACCGGGTCGCGCAGCTCCGACAGCGGGGTGTCCTTGGCTTCCTGAACTTCCGTCTCCGTGCGGCGGCGGATGAAGATCGGGCGGCCGCGCCACATCACGGTCATCGATTCGCCGGTGGCGAGGCTGCCGATATCGACCTCGATGGAGGCGAGAGCCTGGGTCGACGCATCGGGGTTCATCTGATCGATGAAGGGCCATGCGACCGCCCCCACGCCGACGGCGCCGACAGCGCCCGTCGCGATAAACAGGAAGTCGCGCCGCGTTGTCCCGTGGGGGTTGTCAGTGTGCTCCGTCGTCGCCACGCTTGTCTCCTTGTCCGCCCCTAGCGCTGGAATTGGTAGCGGTGTGCATGCCACCCGCGTCGGTGTCCAGATCCCATACAGTTAGACACCTTGTCGCAAACTATCCTAAACGGGCGGTGGTTTTTGAAAAGTCTGAAACCTGATAGCGCAAGGGGGGGAGCGCCGCATAGGGGGGTGCGTCCCGTTCCTGACCAGATTGCGATCCGCGCCATATGGACGTCGCCCTCTACGAGCCAGACATTCCGCAAAACACCGCGGCGATCCTGAGGACCGCGCGCTGCTTCCATGCCGCGGTCCACATCGTCGGGCCAGCCTCATTTGATCTTTCTGACCGCGCGGTGCGGCGGGCAGGCCTCGACTATGCTGCCAGCGCAACACTCGTGCGGCATTTGAACTGGACGAGCTTCGCGGAAGCGATGGCGGGGCGCCGGATCGTCCTCTTCACCACCCGCGCGGACACCCCGCTCCACGATTTTGCCTTCCATGGCGACGACGTCCTCCTCTTCGGCCGAGAGAGCGCGGGCGTGCCCGATGCCGTCCACGAGGCCAGCACCGCGCGCGTGCGAATCCCCCTTGCGGCGGATGCGCGCTCCCTCAATCTCGCCGTGTCGGTCGGCATCGGCCTATATGAAGGTCTCCGCGCGTCCGGCACGATCGCAACCAAAGGTTTAGCATGACAACCCCGCCCTCTGCAAAAGGCGGCCCGCTGCCCGACCCCGCCGCGCTCGCCACCCGCCAGACCGAGGCCCGTGCCTGGTTCGAGGGCCTGCGCGACGAGATCCACGCCCTCTTCGAGACGCTGGAGGACGAGGTTGGCGGCGACGACGCGCCCGGCCGCTTCACCCGCGAGCCGTGGACGCGCACCGGCGAGGACGGCGAAGAGGGCGGCGGCGGCACGATGGGGATGCTCCGCGGCCGGCTGTTCGAGAAGGCGGGCGTCCACACCTCCACCGTCCACGGCACCTTCTCGGAGGCGTTCCGGGGCCAGATCCCCGGCGCGGCGGAGGACCCGCGCTTCTGGGCGTCGGGCATCTCGCTGATCGCGCACCCCCTCAACCCGCACGTGCCGACCGTCCACATGAACACGCGCTATGTGGTGACGACGCGCCAATGGTTCGGCGGCGGGGCCGACCTCACCCCGATGCTCGACAGGCGGCGCGGGCAGGACCACCCCGACACCCAGCGCTTCCACGAGGCCTTCCGCGCCATGTACGCCCGCCACCCGGTCGGCGACTACGCGCGCGACAAGGCGTGGTGCGACACTTATTTTTCCCTCCCCCACCGGGCCGGCGAGATGCGCGGCATCGGCGGTGTCTTCTTCGACTACCAGGCCTCGGGCGACTGGGACGCGGACTTCGCGATGGTCAAGGACATCGGCCGCACCTTCATGGACGTCTATGGCGCGATCGTGCGCGGGACGATGCACGAGCCGTGGACCCAGGCCGACCGCGAGGAGCAGGAGATCCGCCGCGGCCGCTATGTCGAGTTCAACCTCCTCCACGACCGGGGGACGCTGTTTGGGCTGAGGACCGGCGGCAACACGACCTCCATCCTTTCCTCGATGCCGCCGACGGTGCGCTGGCCCTGAACCGGACGGGTCAGACCGGCACGGAAAGGCGCGGGCTCGGGTCTTCGAGCTCGTGCAGGCGTCGGGCGGCGGTCTGCGCGATGCGCAGCGTCATCGACCGGCGGACCGTCGCCGAGAGGCGCTGGAGCGGCGCTTCTCGCACGATCTCGGCCATGTAGCCGTCGGTGATGATGAGGCCTTCCTCGGGCGGGAAGATGTCGCCCACCTCGGGGAGGGAGGCGAAATAGAGCCGGTCGCAGGCGCTGCGATAGTGATGCCACTTGCTGTCGGCCCGGTAGTCGGCAAGGCAGGACTTGATCTCCACGATCATCAACTCGCCCCGCCCGTCGATCCCGACGAGGTCGGCGCGGCGTCCGCACGACAGGATCAGCTCCGGGACGACCGCGAGCCCCATCTCGCGCATCAGCCGGCCGACGCCGCGCCGCACCTTCATCGCGGCCGGCGACTGGCGGCCGTCGATCATCGGTTCCACGTCGAATGGACTGAGGAGCGGCATACTCGAACCCTCGCGCACGGCCGCATTCAACCGCCGTGGGACCGCCCGTGCAACCGCGGTGGAACACGAATCGACTCGTTTTGTTCTTTTTGTTCCGTCTTTGATGCAGCCCCGCGAGAAGGGCGGCTAGAGGACGGCCGCACCGACCGCGGCGGAGGCGACCACCACCAGCCAGGGCGGCAGGCGCCAGGCGGCGAGCGCCACGAAGGCCGCGATCGCGACGGCGAGCGCCGCCGCGTCCGGGACACCGCGCGTGACGACGGGATCGTAGAAGGCGGCGGCGAGGAGGCCGACCACCGCCGCGTTGACGCCGGCGAGCGCGCGGCGGGCGAGCGGGCGGCGGCGCAGGTCCTCCCAGAAGGGCATCACGCCGAGGACGAGGAGCATCGACGGCAGGAAGATGCCGCAGAGCGCGACCGCCGCGCCCGCGACGCCGCCGAACGGCTCGGCCACAGCCCCGAGGAAGGCGGCGAAGGTGAAGAGCGGCCCCGGCACCGCCTGCGCCGCGCCGTAGCCCGCGAGGAAGGTGGCGGGATCCACCATCCCGGCGAACTCTCCTTCGAGGAGCGGCAGGACGACGTGGCCGCCGCCGAAGACGAGCGAGCCCGCGCGATAGGTCCGGTCGAGGAGATCGAGCGCGGGCGAGAGTGACGCGAGGAGCGGGAGGCCGAGGAGGAGGAGCGCGAAGAGGAAAAGGGCGAGGATGCCGGTGCGGCGGCGCACCGGCGCGGCGCTCGACCCGGCGGCGGACGGCGGCGTCTCGGAAAGGGCAAGGCCCGCGATGGCGCCGAGCGCGATCGCGGCGAGCTGCGCGATCGCCTTGTCGGGGGCGAGGAGGACGATGATCGCGGCGAGGCCCGCGATGGTCGCCTTCTCCCGCGTCGCGGCGAGGCTGCGCGCCATGCCGTAGAGCGCGTGGGCGACGACCGCGACCGCCGTCGCCTTCAGCCCCGCGAGCCAGCCAGCCCCCTCGACGATGCCGAGATGGGCAATGAGCAGGCCGAAGGCGGCGAGGACGATGGCGCTCGGCAGCGTGAAGGCCGTCCATGCCGCAAAGAGGCCCGCAAGACCCGCGCGCTGGAGGCCGATCGCCATGCCGACCTGGCTCGAAGCCGGGCCCGGCAGGAATTGGCACAAGGCGACGAGATCGGCATAGGCGGCGTCGCTCAGCCAGCCGCGCCGCTCCACGAAGGCGGTGCGGAAATAGCCGAGATGCGCGACAGGGCCGCCGAACGAGGTGAGCCCCAGAGGCACGAAGGCCGCAAACACCTCACGCGCCGATCCGCGCCCGCCCGCTTCGCTCAACCTCGCCTCCGCCGCTCGATGTCCCGCCTTCTCCGGGACGATCGTGACAGCGGCATGACACGTCCGCCGCGCCGCCGGGAGAGCCCTCCCACGCAAACACCCATTTGACCCTGCTGCCTGAAGGTGCATTCTCGAAGGTGAGGCAGAAGGACACGGGGTGGTACGAGACTTGTCTGACCGCAGTCGCCAGCAACGAGCCGAGCCCGCCCGATGAGCACCCTCACCCCCCTCCCCGCAAAGGTCGATATCGTCGTGATCGGCGGCGGCGTGCTCGGCACGAGCGCCGCGATCTTCCTCAACCGCCTCGGCCATTCCGTCGCGCTGATCGAGAAGGGGCGCATCGCGGGCGAGCAGTCGTCCCGCAACTGGGGCTGGATCCGCAAGCAGGGGCGCGACCCGATCGAGCTGCCGCTGATGATCGAGAGCGCGCGCCTGTGGCAGCGCCTCGCAGAGGAGAGCGGCGAGGATATCGGCTTCGGGGTGAACGGCACGACCTATCTCGCGCTCGACGAGGCCGAGCTTGCCGAGCGTCAGGCGTGGCTGGATTCGGCCGAGGGCTACCAGCTCGACACCAAGCTCCTGTCCGCGGCGGAGACGGCCGCCCTCCTCGGCCGCGACGATCGCCGCTTCGCGGGCGCGCTCCACACCCCGTCCGACATGACCGCCGAGCCGCGCCTCGCCGTGCCCGCCTTCGCCCGCCTCGCCGCTTCCGAGGGCGTCGCCGTGATCGAGGGCTGCGCGGTGCGCACCGTCGAGCGGACGGGCGGGCGGCTGAAATCGGTGGTGACGGAGCGCGGCGAGATAGAGTGCGACGCGGCGATCCTCGCGGGCGGGGCGTGGTCGCGCACCTTCCTCGAAAATCACGGCATCTATATCCCGCAGCTTGCGGTGCGCGCCTCGGCCTTCCGCACGGGGCCGACGCCGGAGATCCACCCCGGCGGTCTCGGCGCGACCGGCGCGTCGCTGCGCCGGCGGCCCGACGGCGGCTACACGGTCGCCCGCTCCAACGCGGCGACGTTCGAGCTGATCCCCGCCGCCTTCCGCCATTTCGTCCCGTTCCTGCCGGTGATCCGCAAGCGCTGGAAGATGCTGAAGATCCGCGGCAACAGCGAATTCTTCGGCCCGCTCGGCCACCACCGCTGGACGGGCGATCAGAAGAGCCCGTTCGAGGAGATCCGCGTCCTCGACCCCGCGCCCGACATGGACCTTCTCGAGACGGTCCGCGCCACGGCGATGGAGTTCCACCCCGGCCTCGGCCCGATCGAGATCGTCGAGGCGTGGGGCGGGATGATCGACGTCACCCCCGATGAGGTGCCGATCATCGACGAGGCGCCGGGCATCCCCGGCCTCTTCATCGCGACCGGCCTCTCCGGCCACGGGTTCGGCCTCGGCCCCGGCGCGGGGATGCTCGCGGCGGAGATGGCGAGCGGGCGCACGCCGGGTGTCGATCCCAGCGCCTTCCGCCTCTCCCGCTTCTCGAACGTGGGGCGCGCGGCGGCATGACGAATCCCGACGTCCTTGTCATCGGCGCCGGGATCACCGGGGCGGCGGCCGCGCTGGAGCTTGCCCAGTCGGGCGCCTCGGTCGAGATCGTCGACACCTACGGGCCCGCGGCGATGGCGTCGGGATGGACGCTCGCGGGCGTGCGCCAGTCGGGCCGGCACCCGGCCGAGATGCCGCTCGCGCAGGCCGCCGTCGCCGGCTGGCCGACCCTTGCCGAGCGCCTCGGCGGCGAGACGCACTACCGCCAGGAGGGCAACCTCCGCCTTGCCTGCACGGAGGCCGAGATCGCCCACATCAAGGGCCTCGTCGATTCCCACCGCGCGCAGGGGCTCGACCTCGACTTCCTGCCGACCCTGGAGGACGTGCGCACGATCACCCCGGCCCTCTCCGACCGGGTGATGGCCGCCTCCTTCTGCCCGACCGACGGGCACGCCGACCCCAACGCCACCGTCGCCTCCTTCATCGCGGCGGGCGCGCGCCACGGCGTGCGCCTCTCCACCGGCGAGGCGGTCGAGCGGTTCGAGACCCAGGGCGGCAAGATTGTCGCCGCGCTGACGGCGACGCGGCGGATCACGCCGGGCGCCGTGGTGCTCGCGGGAGGGGTCCAGGTGAACCGCCTCCTGGAGCCGCTCGGCGCCGCGATTCCCTTCCGCATCACCATCGTCACGGTGATCCGCTCGACCCCCACCGCGCCGATCCTGAAGCCGGTGCTCGGCACCGCGGGGGCGGTGTTCGCGGCGCGGCAGGAATGGAACGGGCGGCTTCGCTTCACCTCCGGCTCCGAGCCCTTCGTCGGCACGCTCACCGAGCGGGACGGCCGGCCCTTCGCCGCGCCCAATATCCGCCGCCTGCGCGACACCATCGACCGGGTCGGCGCGGTGCTGCCGCCGGTGCTCGACTGCGAGATCGAGGCCGTCTGGGGCGGCCTCCTCGACCTCACCCCCGACGCACTCCCGGTGATCGACCGCGCGCCGGGCCTCGACAATCTCGTCGTCGCCGCGGGTTTCTCCGGCCACGGCTTCTGCATCGGCCCGGTCACCGGCCCGCTCGCGGCCGACCTCGCCCTCGGCCGCCCGCCGCGCCTTTCACTGGAAGCGTTCCGCTTCGCCCGCTTCAACGCGCTCGACGGCCCGGCCGCGCCCCTCACCCTCCACGGCTGACGCCCGCGCGGCGAGCAACGGGCAAGTCGATCTCAGTCCAATCCGTCACCGCGATCGATCTTTCGGCAAGATCGATCGATCGCGTGCGGGCGCGCGGACGCACCGACAAGTGGTCGCGACCGCGCCTGCCCGACGGATCTTGACGCTTCGCCGGAACGTCAGAATCGGTCCGGACCAAATGGTATTCGTCCGATCCAACTCATTCATGCAATTGGCTTTTCCACGAACGAGATTGCCGTAAGTCACTTGATCGGCCCGTTACTTGCAGACATCATCACCCGTGACGCGGCATCGGTTCCACTCGCACCTTCCGGACCAGCCCTGAACCGAGGAGAACTTAGATGCTTGATCCCAACGGCCGCGTCGTCATGATTTCCGGCGCCAATCGCGGGATTGGCCGGGCGATCGCCGAAAACTTGCTGAAGAAGGGTTATCGGGTGAGCGCGGCGGCGCGTGACGTGCCGGCTCTCAAGGACGCGCTCGCCCCTTTCGCGGGATCGCATCTCCTGTGCGCCGCCTACGACGCGGAGACGCGCACGACCTACAAGGCCTGGGTCGACGCGACGATCGCGAAGTTCGGGCGCATCGACGCCCTCGTGAACAATGCGGGCACGTCGAACACCTTCTCGATCGAGGCCGGCGAGGAGGAGGAGCTCGACCGCCTCGTCACGATCAACATCAAGGGCCCGCTCTTCATGACGCGCCTCGTCATGCCGTATCTGCGCAAGACCGGGACGGGGCGGATCATCAACATCTCGTCCCTCTCGGGCAAGCGCGTCCGCAACGAGAATGTCGCCTACAACATGACCAAGCACGCGCTGATGGCGCTCACCCACGGCACGCGCCGCATCGGGTGGGACGACGGCGTGCGCGCGACGGCGGTGTGCCCGAGCTTCGTCGCGACCGACCTCACCGCCAATGTCACCAAGATGGCGCGCGAGGAGATGATCGACCCGGCCGACCTCGCCGAGCTCGTCGCCACCGCGATCGCGCTGCCGAACAACGCCGTCGTGGCCGAGATCGCCGTCAATTGCCGACTGGAGGATTTGTTCTGAGTTGAACCCGGGCCGCCTCTGCGCGGCTCGATACCAAGGCCCACGATGTCCGCGCCGCGGCCGTCAGAAGGGCCGAATATCGAAGGAGGTGAGACCTGTGAAAATTGCTGCCCTGTCGCTTTCGCTCGCGGCGCTGATCGCCGCCGCCGGCCTCGCCGGACCCGCGCATGCCGCCGGCACGACGCTCAGCGTCGGCATGGCGAGCGCCGATGCCGGCTCGCTCGATCCCCATCGCGCGACGACCACCCCCGACAAGGGGCTGCTGCACTGGATGTTCAACGGCCTCGTGCGCATCAAGCCCGGCCAGGCGAGCCCGGAATTCATCGAGCCCGACATCGCCGAGAGCTGGACGTCGTCGGACGACGGTCTCACCTGGACGTTCAAGATGCGCGAGGATGTCGATTGCCACGGCGATTACGGCAATCTCGATGCCGCCGACGTGGTCTTCTCCCTCAAGCGCTCGATGAACGCGGACACCTCCTCCTTCGCGAAGGATTATGGCGCTGTGTCCTCGGTCGAGGCGACCGGCCCCTACGAGGTCACGATCACCCTGTCGGAGCCGGTGCCGAGCCTTCTCGGCCTCCTCGTGCCCTATCATGGCGGCAACATCGTCTGCCAGGACGCGGTCGAGGCGCTCGGCGACAAGTTCCAGTCCGAGCCGATCGGCACCGGGCCGTTCATGTTCGCCGAATACCAGCCGCAGCAATATGTGAAGCTGGTCGCCAACCCGGAATATTTCCGCGGCGAGCCGGCGATCAAAGAGATCTTCTACCGCTACATCCCGTCCGACTCCTCGCGCGACCTCGCCTTCCAGTCCGGCGAGATCGACATGATCTACGGCAAGCAGGACCAGACCTGGGTCGAGCGCATCGCGCAGGTGCCGGGCACCAAGGTCGTCGTCATGAAGCCGGGTGAGATGAGCGTCATCCACCTCAACATGACGATGCCGCCGCTCGACGACATCAACGTGCGCAAGGCGATCGCCCATGCGATCGACCGCGACGCGATGGTCCAGTTCCGGGGCGACGAGGTGACGATCGCCGCGATCTCGCCGGTGCCCGAGGGTTATCTCGGCTACACCGCGGACGTGCCGACCTACGAATATTCGATCGACAAGGCGAAGGAGCTCCTCGCCGCGGCCGGCCATCCGGACGGGATCACCATCAAGGCGATCCACACGACGCTGCCCGGCATGCTGGCCACGATGGAGGCGGTGCAGGCGCTCCTGCGCGCGGCGAACATCAATCTCGAGATCGAGACCGTGGAGCACGCCACCTTCCACAGCCAGATCCGCGACGATGCGAGCCAGGTGGTCCACTACTCGGCCGCCCGCTTCCCGGTCGCCGACGTGTACCTCTCCCAATTCTTCCTGTCGGACTCGATCGTCGGCACGCCGACGGCCGTGACCAACTTCTCCCACTGCGCCGTCGCCGACGACGAGATCCTCGGCGCCCGCGTGGAGCAGGACAAGGAGAAGCAGCTCGCCCTCTGGGCCGAGGCGCAGAGGAAGATCATGGCGGAGGTCTGCGCGATCCCCGTCTACCAGAACCTCCAGCTCTGGGCGTGGAAGGATACGCTCGATCTCGGCGTGGACGTCGAGGGCGCGCTGAACCTCAGCCCGCCCGTGACCGAAGCGGCGCACTTCTCCGAATAGGCGGGCCGGGCGCGGCGGCGACGCCGCGCCCACCGCTGATCGCGCCATGACCGCGTTCGTCATCAAACGGCTCGGCTTCGCCATCGTGACCCTCTTCGGGGTGCTCACGATCGTCTTCTTCATCGTGCGCGTCCTGCCGGGGGACCCCGCGCTCGTCATCCTCGGCGACCAGGCGAACCAGGCCTCGATCGAGGCGCTGCGGGCCAAGCTCGGCCTCGATCAGCCGATCTGGATGCAATATCTCGACTTCCTCGGCGGGGTCGTCGTCGGCGACTGGGGCGTCTCGATGGTCTCGGGCCGGCCGGTGATCCAGGAGATCATGAAGGTCCTGCCGGACACCTTGGAGCTGACGATCGCCTCCCTCATCCTCGGGGTGATCATGGGCGTGCCGCTCGGCGTGTGGTCGGCGATCCGGCGCAACAAGATGCCGGACTATATCGTTCGCCTCGCCTCCCTCGTCGGCCTCTCGCTGCCGGCCTTCGTCTCGGCGATCCTCCTCCTGATGATCTTCGCGATCCAGCTGCGCTGGTTCCCGGTCATCTCGTCCGGACAGGGGGAGACGATCGGGGCGCGGCTGCGCGACCTCGCCCTTCCCGCGATCAATCTAGGCCTCATCATGGCCGCCTACATCACCCGCGTCGCCCGCTCCGCGATGCTCGAGGTGCTGAACCAGGATTATGTGCGCACGGCGCGCGCCAAGGGGCTCGCCTTCGCCGTCATCATCTGGCGCCATTGTCTGCGCAACGCGCTCATCCCCGTCGTCACCGTGGTCGGCCTCTATCTCGGCATCCTGATCGGCAACTCGGTGCTGACCGAGATCGTGTTCAACCGACCCGGCCTCGGCAAGCTCATCGTCGGCTCGCTCAACCAGCGCGACTACACGATGCTGCAGGGCATGATGGTCATCTACACGCTGATCGTCGTGCTCGTGAACCTCATCACCGACCTCGTCTACGGACTGATCGACCCGAGGATCAAATACCAATGAGTGTCGTGACCGAACGGCGGCCGGCCTACTGGCGGCGCTCCCTCGCCGCGCTCGGCAGCGGCCTCGTCGCCGCCTTCAACACCAACAAGACATCGTGGGTGGGGCTCGGCCTCTTCCTCATCGTCTGCCTGCTCGCGATTCTCGCCCCGGTCATCGCGCCGCACGACCCGATCGAGCAGAACATCCTCTTCCGACTGAAGGCGCCCACCGGCGACTACTGGTTCGGCACCGACTATTATGGGCGCGACACCTTCTCGCGCGTCCTCTACGGGGCCCGCATCTCGCTGATGATCGGCCTCTTCGCCATCGGCTCGGCGATGATCATCGGCTCCTTCATCGGCATGGTCGCCGGCTATTATGGCGGCGCGACGGACATCGTGATCATGCAGATCATGGACGTCCTCCTCGCCTTCCCCTCGCTGATCCTCGGCCTCATCGTCGTCGCGATGATCGGGCCGTCGACGCTCAACATCATCATCGCCATCTCGCTGACGGCGATCCCGCCCTTCGCCCGGATCGCGCGCGCGCCGACGATCGCGGTGAAGGAGCGCGAGTTCGTGGAGGCCGGGCGCGCGCTCGGCTACTCCAACCCGCGCATCCTCTTCGGCCACATCCTGCCGAACATCCTGCCGGAGATCCTGGTGATGGGCTCGCTCTGGCTCGCGACCGCGATCCGCGTGGAGGCCTCGCTCGCCTTCATCGGCCTCGGCGTCTCCCCGCCGACGCCGACCTGGGGCGGCATGATCCGGGAAGGCTTCGAGAACATCCTCGATTCCTTCTGGCTCGCCCTCTTCCCCTCGCTCGCCGTCCTCCTCGTCGTCTTCTCGCTGAACCTCCTCGGCGACGGGCTGCGCGACGCGATCGACCCGCGCCTGAAGGGCGAGCAATGAGCGTCCTCTCGGTCCGCGACCTCACCGTCTCCTTCCGCTCGGAGGGCTATTGGTCGAGCGTCGTGCGCAACGTCTCCTTCGCGATCGACAGCGGGGAGACGGTCGCGGTCGTCGGCGAATCGGGTTCGGGCAAGTCGGTGACGGCGCTCTCGATCATGCGCCTCCTCCAGGAGGGCGTCTCGAAGATCGAGGGCGAGATCCACCTCGAGGGGCGCGGCAATCTCCTCGCCCTGCCGGACGAGACGATGCGCGACGTGCGCGGCTCGGAGATCGGGATGATCTTCCAGGAGCCGATGACGAGCCTCAACCCGGTGCTGACGGCGGGCTTCCAGGTGATCGAGGCGCTCCGCCGCCATTCCGGCATGGACCGGTCCGCCGCCCGCGCCGAGGCGTTGCGCCTCTTCGACCTCGTGCGCATCCCCGACGCCAAGCGCCGCCTCGACCAGCACCCCCACACCTTCTCCGGCGGGATGCGGCAGCGCGTGATGATCGCGATGGCGATGGCGTGCCGGCCGAAGCTCCTCATCGCCGACGAGCCGACCACCGCCCTCGACGTGACGATCCAGGCGCAGATCCTGGAGCTGATCCGCGACCTCCAGACCGAGATCGGCATGGCGGTGATGTTCATCACCCACGACATGGGCGTCGTCGCCGAGATCGCCGACCGCGTCGTCGTGATGCTGCGCGGCGACAAGGTCGAGGAGGGCCCGGCAACGGAGGTCTTCGCGAACCCGCGCGAACCCTACACGCGGATGCTCCTCGCCTCCGTCCCGAAGCTCGGCGCGCTGACGGGCACCGCGACGCCCCGCCGCTTCCCCGACCTCAAGGGCGAGGCGGTCGAGACCGAGCCCGCGGACGAGCCGGACACGCGCAGCGACAAGCTTCTCTCGGTGGACGGTCTCGTCACGCGCTTCGACATTCGCGGCGGCATCCTCGGCCGGCCGGTCGGGCGCGTCCACGCGGTGGAGAATGTCTCCTTCGCCGTCCGCGCCGGGGAGACGCTCGCCCTCGTCGGCGAATCGGGCTGCGGCAAGTCCACCACCGGGCGCTCGATCCTGCGCCTCATCGAGCCGCGCGAGGGCGCGATCCGGTTCGACGGGCAGGACGTCATGGCGGCGGACCAGAAGGCGATGCGCGACGTGCGCCGCCACATGCAGATGATCTTCCAGGACCCCTACGGCTCCTTGAACCCGCGCAAGACGATCGGCTCGGCGATCGGCGAACCGCTGCGCGTCCACGGCGTCGCGCACGGCGAGGCGGCCGAGGCGCGGGTGGTGGCCTCCCTGGAGCGGGTCGGCCTCAAGCCCGAGCACGCCTACCGCTTCCCGCACGAATTCTCCGGCGGGCAGCGCCAGCGCATCTGCATCGCGCGCAGCCTCGCGCTCGACCCGAAGCTCATCGTCGCGGACGAGTCGGTCTCCGCGCTCGATGCCTCCGTGAAGGCGCAGGTCGTCAATCTGATGCTGGACCTCCAGCGCGATCTCGGCCTCGCCTACCTCTTCATCAGCCACGACATCGCCGTCGTGGAGCGGGTGAGCCACCGGATCGCGGTGATGCTGCTCGGGGAGATCGTGGAGATCGGCCCGCGCTCGTCCGTGCTCGCGAACCCGCGCCATCCCTATACGCAGAAGCTGATTTCCGCCGTTCCGGTGCCCGACCCCGCCCGGCGGGGCGCGCGGCGGCCGCTCCTCTCCGACGAGATCGCGAGCGCGGTGCGCGCCCTCGACTGGCAGCCCCCGGCCCGCCGCATGGTCGAGGTCGGCCCCGACCATTTCGTGATGGAAGGCTGACGCCCCCAGTCGCCGCGTCGCGTCAGAGCTTGGCGAGCACCTTCTCCGTCGCCCCCGTGTCGATGCCGAGATAGGCGCCTGCCTTCAGCGCGAGGTGCGAGGCCGGCTCCAGGCGCTGCTTGCCGAGCGCCCAGTCGACCTCCGCCTCCGCCTCGTCCGCCGGCAGCACCAGCGCGCCGGAGAAGTCGCAGATGACGAGGTCGCCGGGGTGGACGACCGCCCCGCCGCACTGGATGTCGACATTGAAGGCGCCGCCGACATCATAAAGGCGCGTCGTGATCGGCGAGGGGCCGCGGCACCAGACGGGAAGGTCGTACTGGACGATCTCCGGCACGTCCGTGCAGGGCCCGTCGATGAGGACGCCCGCCGTCCCGCGCGTCTTCAGCGCGCACGCCACCGCGCCGCCGAGGCAGGCGTGGCGCCGGTCCCCGAGCCGGTCGATCACGAGCACGTCGCCCGGCCGCAAATATTGGATGATGTGGTGGAGGAGCGTGGAATCCTGGCCCGGAAGCGCCAGCGTCACGGCGGTGCCCGCAATCCGGTAGCCGTGGACGGCCTGGATCTCCGGGTCGACGAATCCCATGAAGCGGCGGTGCCCGATGGTGGCCGTCTCCACCTTCAGCGCCTTCTCGACGAGGTGCGGCGCGAGAGGCGCCGGCATGTCCCGCATGGTGTAGGTCATCGCCGCGTTCCCTGAGTCTCTTCAAGCAATTAGGCTAGGGCGCCCCGGAGCAAAGGACAGCGCATGAACAGGTCGGTCGAACAGTGGGTGGTCACGAAGCCCGCGGTGGCGAGCGAGGCGGGCGTGGTGGCCGCCCAGCACCTGGAGGCCGCGCGCGCCGGGGCGGCGATGCTCGCCGCGGGGGGCAACGCCGTCGACGCGGCCGTCGCGACCGCCTTCGCCCTCGCCGCGGTCGAGCCGTGGATGTGCGGGCTCGGCGGCAGCGGCTACATGGTCGTCTGGAACGCGCGCGAGAAAGAGGCCCGCGTCATCGACTTCCAGGGAATGCTGCCGAAGGGCATCACTTTCGACGACTATCCGCTGGATCCGGACGGGCCGGAATCGCTGATGGGCTTCCCCGCCGTCATCGACCGCCGGCACGTCGTCGGCTACCCCTCGATCAGCGTGCCGGGGGCGGTGAAGGGGCTGACCCACGCCCTCGCCCGCTTCGGCACGATGGGACTCGACACGGTGCTCTCCCCGGCGATCACGCTCGCCGATCGCGGCCTCGCGGTGGACTGGTTCACGACGCTGCAGGTGAGCCTCGCGATGGCGGACCTCGCGCGCGATCCGGGCGCGCGCGCCGTCTACCTCCCCGGCGGGACCCCGCCGCGGCCGGAGGAATTCCTCGCCCTCGGCGCGCTGCCGAAGACGCTGCGTGCGCTGGCGGACGGCGGGTCTGAGAGCTTCTATCGCGGCGCGCTCGCCGAGGCGATGGCGGCCGACCTCGCGGCCGGGGGAAGCCGGATCGACGCGGCGGACTTCGCCGCCTACGAAGCGCTGGAGCACGAGACGCTCGCCGGCAGCCATCGCGGCGTGACGCTCCACACCGCAGGGCCGACGAGCGGCGGCCCCCGCCTCATCGAGGCGTTCGCGCACATCGCCGCCCATCTCGATCCCGCCGCCGGGATCGGCCCCGAGAGCTGGGCGGTTTATGCCGACGCGCTCAACGCGGCCTGGCGCGCGCACAATGCGCGGATCGGGCGGGGCAAGGAGGTCGGCGGCTGCACGAGCCACATGTCGGCGGTGGATTCGGATGGCAACATGGTCGCCCTCACCTACACGCTCCTCAACCGCTTCGGCTCGTGCGTGGTGCTGCCGCACACCGGCATCCTGATGAACAACTCGGTATCCTATTTCGACCCGCGCCCCGGCTATCCGACCTCGATGGAGGGCCACAAGCGGATCAACGCGTCGAACATGTGCCCGACCGTCGCCGTGCGCGACGGGGAGGCGCTCTTCGCGGTCGGCGCGTCGGGGGCGAACCAGATCATGCCGGCCGTCCTGCAGGTCGCCGCGCTGATGCTCGATTTCGGCCTGTCGCTGGAGGAGGCCTTCAACCACCCGCGCCTCGACGCGACGGATCGCGGCTCGGTGCGCGTCGATCCGCGGCTCGGCGAGGCGACCCTCGCCGCGCTCGGCAACCGCTTCACGCTGGAGGTCGCGCAGCGCCTCGTCTTCCCGAAGCTCTATGCCTGCCCGTCCGGCGTCTCGCGCGATCCGGCGAGCGGGCTCTGCCACGGCATCAACGACCCCTCGCAGCCGGTGGGCGGCGCGGCCGCCCCCGCCCCCTTCGCCCCGCGCGTCACGCGAAACGATGGCGCGGCGGAGATCGCCCGGCCCTAGGCTCGGGACCCGCTCCGGGCCTCAATACCCCTTTTCGAGGTCGACGAGGTCCGCGATCGGCTCCCCGGCGATGAAGCGCTGGATGTTGGCGGCGATCATCTTGCCGCCCGACTCCGGGTCGATCATCGAGGCGACGTGCGGCGTCACCAGCACCTTCGGATGCGCCCAGAAGGGGTGCTTGGAGGGCAGCGGCTCCTCGTAGAAGACGTCGAGCGTCGCCGACTTCAGGTGCCCCGAATCGAGCGCGGCGAGGAGGTCGTCCTCGACGAGGTGCTCGCCGCGCGCCGCGTTGATGACCGAAGCGCCCGCCGGCAGCTTGGCGAAGAGGTCGGCGTTGAGGATGCCGCGCGTCTCGCTCGTCAGCGGCAGGAGGCAGACGAGGATCTCGCACTCGGAAAGGAAGGCTTCAAGCGCGTTGAAGCCGGCGAAGGGGCTCACCCCGTCGATGAGCTTCGGGCTGCGCGACCAGCCGCGCACCTTGAAGCCGACGGTCGCGAGCATCCGCGCCGCGTCGCCGCCGAGATTGCCGAGCCCCATGACGCCGACCGTGCGCCCGGTCGCGGGCGGGATCACGATCTGGAGCCACTCGGCCTTCTCCTGCGCCGCCTCCACCAGCGGAAGCTGGCGATGGATGCGCAGGACATGCATCAGCACATATTCCCGCATCCGCTGCGTCAGCTCATCGCCGGTGGTGCGGATAATGGGAATGCCCTGCGGCAGCTCCGGATCGGCGAGCACATGGTCGATCCCTGCTCCGATCGACACTATGAGCTCGAGGTTCGGGAAACGCTTCAGCCCGCCCGCCGGCGGCTTCCACACCACCGCATAGCGCACGGCCGCGGGATCGCCCGGATCGTCCCACGGCCGGCATTCGATGTCCGGAAGGAGGGACTGGAGATGCTCCAGCCACCATTGCGCGCGGGCGGGACCGACACGGAGGACGAGACTCATGATGGAATCCGGGTTTTTGGGTGGGGCGGAGGGGGGAAACCGGGGTCTGGACAGCCGAAAAGGCCCGCTGGCACGATTCTTGCACCCAGGCAAACGATTGTACGGTCGCCAATCGGTGAATTTGCACCCGATTTCGCGTCTTCGGCCTTCCGGCGTCGCCCGGCCGTCGCCGCGCCACGCTGGAAGTTTCGACTCGTTCGGCGTCGATGTCCACCCTCGACGGCCGCCGCGGCGCGCATGGCGGTTCTGCGCGGACGCGCGATCGCGCCGGACGGGCGGCCCGCGATGAGCGCCGTCGCCCCGGCGCATTCGCCGCGCCCCGGACCCGCCGCCGCGCCGGCCGCCGCAAACAGCGCCATCTGCTGCCCATTGCGGCGATTGCGTGCACAATGTGCCGCAATGCGCGGCATCATCGCCCATCGACACGATCGCCGGCGGTGTATGGTGCCCCCGAACGGAGAGAGAGCATGGACCGTTTGATCGTCGGCGGACCCGTCGCGACCATGGCGCCGGGCGGCGCCCGCTACGGCCTCATCGAAGACGGCGCCGTCGCCCATCGCGACGGGCGCATCACCTTCGTCGGCAGGCGCGCGGACCTCCCGGCGGCCCTCGCGGACATTCCGCCCACCGATGTCGGCGGCCGCCTCGTGACGCCGGGCCTCGTCGATTGCCACACCCACGTCGTCTTCGGCGGCAACCGCGCGGCCGAGTTCGAGATGCGCCTCGAAGGCGCCTCCTACGAGGAGGTCGCGCGCGCCGGCGGCGGCATCCTGTCGACCATGCGCGCGACGCGGGCGGCGGACGAGGCCACCCTCCTGGAAGCGGCGCTCTGGCGCGTCGACGCCCTCATCGGCGAGGGGGTGACGACGATGGAGGTGAAGTCCGGCTACGGCCTCAACATCGCCGACGAGATCAAGATGCTGCGCGTCGCGCGGCGGATCGCCGAGGAGCGGCCGGTCCGCATCGTGACGAGCTGGCTCGCCGCCCACGCCCTGCCGCCCGAATATGACGAGCGCGCGCGCTATATCGAGGAGGTCGTCCTCGCCGGGCTCGACCGCGCCCATTCGGAGGGCCTCGTCGACGCGGTCGACGCCTTCTGCGAGGGGATCGCCTTCTCGTCCGACGACGTGGCGGGCGTCTTCGACCGCGCGCTCTCGCTCGGCCTCCCGGTGAAGCTCCACGCCGAGCAGCTCTCCCACGCCGGCGGCGCAGCGCTCGCCGCGCGCTACGGCGCGCTGTCGGCCGACCATCTGGAATTCATTGACGAGGCGGACGCCGCCGCGATGGCGCGCGCGGGCACCGTCGCGGTGCTCCTCCCCGGCGCCTGCTACACGCTGCGCCAGGCCGAGAAGCCGAACGTCGCGGCGCTGCGGTCGGCGGGCGTGCGGATGGCCGTCGCGACGGACTGCAATCCCGGCTCCTCGCCACTGACCTCGCTCCTCCTCGCGCTGAACATGGCGGCGACGCTCTTCCGCCTCACGCCCGAGGAGGCGCTCGTCGGCGCGACGCGCCATGCCGCCGCCGCGCTCGGCCTCGGCGACGAGATCGGCACGCTGGAGGTCGGGAAATGCGCCGACATCGCGGTGTGGAACGTGACCGCGCCGGCCGAGCTCGTCTACCGGATCGGCTTCAACCCGCTCGACACCCGGCTCTTCGCCGGTCATCCGGGTTAGACGCGCCACGCCGATCGCCCCATTTTTATCCGTGATCAACCTGGATACCGAACGACGATGAGCCAACCCTTCTCGCTGCGTCATGGCAACGGCCCGATCCTGATCTCCGTTCCCCACGCCTCCACCTACATTCCGTCGAATATTGCGCGGCGGCTGAACGAGACCGGTCAGGCGATGACCGACACCGACTGGCACCTCGACCATCTCGCCGAGCGCTTCGCGGGGCCCGCGAGCGTGATCGCCGCCGGCTTCCACCGCTATGTGATCGACGCGAACCGCGACCCGTCGGGCGTGAGCCTCTATCCGGGGCAGGCGACGACGGAGCTCGTGCCGACCACCGATTTCGACGGGGAGCCGCTCTGGCTCTATGGTGAGGAGCCGACCGACAGCGACATCGCGGAGCGCCGGGCCGAATTCCACACGCCCTATCACGAGGCGCTGGCGGCGGAGCTGAAGCGCATCCGCGAGGAGCACGGCATCGCCGTCCTCTTCGACCTCCATTCGATCCGCTCTGTGATCCCGCGCCTTTTCGAGGGCACGCTGCCGACCTACAATGTCGGCACCGACTTCACCTCGACCTGCGACAAGGCGTTCGAGGACGCCGCCGCCGAGGAGTGCCGCGCGACGGCGGAGACTGTGGTGAACGGGCGCTTCCGCGGCGGCTGGACGGTGCGCTTCCACTGCAAGCCCGCCGAGGGGATCCATGCGATCCAGCTCGAGACCGCGCAGGTCCACTATATGCTGGAGCGCTCGCCCTGGTCGCTCGTCGACGGTGCCAGCGACTATGTCGCGACGCTGACGCGCATGGTCGACCGCTTCACCGAGATCGCGAAGGCGATGGCCGAATAGGATCCGGCCGGCGGCGCGCGCCCGCGTGCCGCCGCCTCCTCCGGCGCGTCAGAAGCGCAGGATGCCGCCGATCACCGGGCCGTGCTCGATGATGTCGTACTTGAAGCCGTCGTCCTTGTAGTCGACGCCCATGCCGCGATAGCCGACCACCGCGGAGAAATTGTTGCTGATCTGGTAGCCGAGGCCGCCCCACGCGTCCCACATGAACTCGGACGAGACGCCGAAGCCACCGATCATGCCCCAGCCGGTCACGAAGAACCGGTCGGTGAAATCGTAGCGCCCCTTGATGCCGATGAGCGGGTCGACCCAGGTGTCCCCGTCATTGGCGGACACCCCGTCGAGGACGCCGCCGCGGAAGCGCAGGTCCGTGTCGACCGACCAGACGCGCGCGCCGGCCATCACGTCGAGGCTCGCCTTGTCCGTCTCGATGGCCCGGTACTCGGGCGCGATGGTGAAAGTGAGGGTCTGGGTGTTGAGCGAGACGCTGTCGGCGAGGATGCTCTCCTCGGTCGCCTTCGCGCCGGAGAGCTTGACGTAGACGAGGTCGGTGAAGACGCCGAAGCGGCGGAAGCGGAACTCGGTGACCGCCATCGCGCCGAAATCGAGACTGTCCCAGATGTCGGAGAAGGAGGCGTCGACGCTGATCGCTGGGAGACCGAACTGCGCGATGTCGCCGCTGAGGCCGGCGCCCCAGAAATAGGGCGCGATGCCGAACGACCATTCGCGATCGCTCGCCCGCTCCTCGACGGTGGTCGGCACACCGGACACGACAAGGTCGGCGGCCTGGGCGGGAAGAGAGGACAGCCCCAACGCAACGATCAAGAGGGCCCGTTTCATGGTCCTGTTCCGTTTTTACTGCCGGTGGGCAGGACGACAACTGGTCCTCGCCCCGCAACCACCGTACTGCGCAAAGCACACTCGTCGGATGGACCTTGACCATCCGGGAAGCGCACGCCCCCGCCTAGTGCAGGGCCGCCACACCAGGTTGCGATCACTTCGCAGAGGCCCGCGAATTTCCGATTGTTGCGCGCAATCGTGCCGAGTGTTGTTCCCGCGCATCAACGCCGGCGGCGGCGCGACCCGTCAGGACGGGACGGGCGCGTCCTGCCGCAACAGCCCTTCCCGCTTCAGCGCCTGCCAGAGCTCGGCCGGGATCTCGGCCGAGAGGGCGGCCGCGGTGCCCGCGATCTCCTCCGGCTTGACCCCGCCGGGGATGACGCACAGCACCGCCGGGTGGCAGAGCGGGAAGCGCAGCGCCGCGTCGCGCAGGCGCACGCCGTGTTCCTTGCACACCGCCTCGATCCGGCGGACGCGATCGAGGATCGCGGGCGGGGCGGGCTTGTAGTCGAAGTGGGCGCCCTCGACCGCGCCGGTCGCGAGGATGCCGGAATTGTACGGCCCGCCGATCACGACGCCGATGCCGTTCTCCTCGCACAGCGGCAGCATGGAGGCGAGCGCCTCCTGCTCAAGGAGCGTGTATCGCCCGGCGAGGAGGAAGAGGTCGATCTCCACCCGCTCGGCGACGTGCTGGCACACCTCCCACTCGTTCACGCCGAGGCCGAACGCGTCGATCACCCCCTCGTCGCGCAGCGCGACGAAGGCGCGGTGGCCGCTTTCGAGGAAGGTGCGCACGCAGGCCATCGCCGCCGCTTCGCTGCCGTGCGTCCACACGTCAATATCGTGGCAGTAGAGGATGTCGACATGGTCGACGCCGAGACGCTCCAGCGAGAACTCGAAGGAGCGCATGATCCCGTCATAGGTGTAGTCGTAGTCGAAATCGCGGGCGGGCACGTCGAACCATTGGGTCGGCTGCATGTCCGGATCGCGCGGACCGCGCTTCAGGATGCGCCCGGCCTTGGTGGAGAGGAGCGCGTCGGCGGGGCGGTTGGTGCGCCAAAAGGTGCCGAGCCGGCGCTCGGAGAGGCCGAACCCATAAAGCGGGGCGGTGTCGAAATAGCGCGAGCCCGCGGCGTAGGCCGCTTCCAGCGTCGCCTGCGCGGTCGGCTCGTCGATCGATCCGTAGAGATTGCCGAGCGGGGCGGTCCCGGTGCCGAGCGCGCTGAAGGTGAGGCTGCGCCCGGCGCGCGTCGTGAGGGTCTTGGTCTCGAGGGGCGTTGGCATCCGCGTGTCCCGTCCTGTTGTTCTGGCCGTTTCTTGTGTCGTGTCGGGTGGCGCCGGTCCGGTCAGCGGGCGGGCGCCCCCTGAAGCAGCGCATCGATCTCGGCGCGCGTCGGCATCGCGGCGGCGGCGCCGGGGCGCGTCACCGAGAGGCTCCCCGTCGCGCACGCGAAGCGCACCGCGGCGAGCGGGTCCGCCCCTTCCGCGAGCGCGGTGGCGAAGCCGCCATTGAAGGCGTCGCCCGCGCCCGTCGTGTCGCGCACCGGCCCGGCCGAAAAGGCGGGGACGAGCACGGCGTCCCTCCCGTCATGATAGAGCGCGCCGCGCTCGCCGAGCGTGAGGACCGCCCGGCCGACGCCGCGTGCGATGAGCCGGTCCGCCGCCGCGCGCGCGTCCTCGACGGTGTCGACGGCGATGCCGGTCAGCGCCGCCGCCTCCGACTCGTTCGGCGTGACATAGTCGCAAAGGGCGAGGATCTCGTCGGAGAGGTCGGCGGCGGGGGCGGGGTTGAGGATGGTCGTCACCCCCGCCGCGCGGGCGATGGCGAGACCGCGCGCCGCCGCGTCGATCGGCTGTTCGAGCTGGGTGACGAAGACGCGCGCGCCCTCGATCGCGTCGCGCGCCGCGTCGAGGTCGGCGGGACCGATCGCGCCGGCCGCGCCCGCGTTCACGATGATGGCGTTGTTGCCGTCGCGCGTGGAGACGAAGATGAAGGCCGCGCCCGTCGGCCGCGCCGTGTCGCGCACGACGGTGGCGGTGTCGACCCCGGCCTCGCTCCAGGTGGCGAGCGCGATCTCGCCGAACGCGTCGGCCCCGAGGCGGGTGATGAAGGCGACGTCCGCCCCCGCCTTCGCGGCAGCGACGGCCTGGTTCGAGCCCTTTCCGCCGGGCCCCATGCGGAACCCCTCGCCGAGCAGCGTCTCGCCCATCATAGGCAGGCGCGGGGCCTCGAAGGCGAGATCCGCGACGAAGATGCCGAGGATCGCGACCCGCCCCTTCATGGCGCGCCCCGACCGTGCCGCGCCCCCTCACGCATCGGGCGGCACCACGCCTTTCCGCAGGATGAAGCAGCCATAGAAGCGCCGCTCGCCGGTGGTCAGCACCGCGTAGGCCTCCTTCGCCGCGTCGTAGAAGGCGAAGCGCTCGATCCCCGCCATCGCCTCGGCGGTGGGCTCGTGACGCGCGATGACCGCGGCGACCTCCTCCTGGACGGGCGGGATCTCGTCGGGCGCGCCGATCACCTCCATCCGCGCCACCGCCTCGACGGGAAGCACCGACAGGATCGCGTCGACCGCGGCCGCCGCGTCGACATTGTCGATGCGCAGGAGGTGTCCGAACGGCGTCACGCGCGCAATCGAATCGGACGGGAAGTTCGTGTCGGTCACCACCAGCGTGTCGCCGTGGCCCATCGCGCGCAGTGCGTAGAGCACGTCCGCGTTCAGAAGCGGGCTGATCCCCTTGAGCATCCTGTCCATCCCCGCGGGTCCGGCCGGCCGGACCGTCGTCGTCTTTCAACGCGTCGTGTCATTGCCGCACGACAGGGGGGATGTTCCCCGGATCGGCCCCGCTGCGCAAGGATGCTCGTGCGTTCGTCCGCTCCATTCTCGGTTGAGAACTCGGCGGCGATCGCCCGGCATTGCCGTTAGCAATCGCAATCGCCCCGCGATAGCGCTATCTAGGGCCCCATGACACTTCGCTATCCCCTTGCCGATCATTCAGCCGCCATCAGCTTTGGCGGCAACATCCTCGACCGGATGTCCGAACGGCGCGACGAGAGCGCCTTCGTCGACAGCATGCGGACCGACCGCCGGGGCCGCGCCCTTCTCTTCGCAGGCGACCTTCTCGTCGCCGGCGAAGCGGGCGCGTCCGTCATCTTCAGCCGTCCCGAGGCCGAAGCGCTCGGGGCGGATTGGCCAGCCGCCGTCTTCCTCGGCGTCGATTCCGAAGGGCCGCTCTTCGCCGCGCCCATTCCGGAGCCGGGGCCGGGCTACACGCTCCACAATCTGCGCCAGCTCGCGATCGACGGGCAGGTCACGCCCGACGTGCTCGGCGCGATCGCCCAGGGCCGCAGCATCCTCGGCTGGCACGCGACGCACGGCTTCTGCGCCAATTGCGGCCAGCCGACCACGGTCGGCGCGGCCGGTATGCGGCGCGACTGTCCGTCCTGCGGCGCGAGCCACTTCCCCCGCACCGACCCGGTCGTGATCATGCTCGCGATCGACGGGGAGCGCTGTCTGCTCGGCCGTCAGCGACGGTTCGTCGAGGGGACCTATTCCTGCCTCGCAGGCTTCATGGAGCACGGCGAGACGATCGAGGCGGCGGTCCGTCGCGAGATCTGGGAAGAGGCGGGCGTGCGCACGCGGCGCGTGTCCTATTATGCGAGCCAGCCCTGGCCGTTCCCGTCGAGCCTGATGATCGGCTGCTTCGCCGAGGCGATCAGCACCGACATCGACCCGCGCGACCGCGAGCTCGAGGACGTGCGCTGGTTCGACCGGGCCGACATCCTGCCGATGCTGGCGCGCACGCATCCGACCTATTCGGCCCCGCCGGGGGTCGCTATCGCGCACCACCTCCTGCGGGCCTATGCAGAGCGGGGCGCCCCCGTCGCCAACGACGCCGTCGTCGACGGGGCCGCGATCATCACCGGGGCGATGGCCTGAGGGCTGCGTTCTCGGCCGGCTCGCGGATGGTCTCGCGGAACGGCGAGGCCTTGTAGGTGCCGAGGATGCGCACCCGCGCGGAGAAGAATTTGAGCTCCTCGAGGGCGAGAGCCACGTTCTCGTCCTCGGGGTGCCCTTCGATGTCCGCGTAGAAGAGCGTGGCGAAGAACTGCCCGCCGAGCTGGTAGCTCTCCAGCTTGACCATGTTCACCCCGTTGGTCGCGAACCCGCCGAGCGCCTTGTAGAGCGCCGCCGGCACGTTGCGCACACGGAAGAGGAACGAGGTCATGTTCGGCACGTCGCGCGAGGCCGGCTCCGGATTGTCGGCCATGATGACGAAGCGCGTGGTGTTGTGCGCCTCGTCCTCGATGTCGCCCCGCAGGATCTCGAGACCGTAGATCTCCGCCGCGAGGCGCGAGGCGATCGCCGCGGACGTCGTGTCCCGCGTCGACGCGACCTGGCGCGCCGAGCCCGCCGTGTCGGCGGCGACGACGGGGGTCAGCCCGAGCTTGCGCAGGTTCTGGCGGCATTGGCCGAGCGCCTGCACGTGGCTGTAGACGTTCTTGATGTCGGACAGCTTCGTGCCGGGCAGCGCCATCAGCTGGTGGCGGATCGGCAGGAAGTGCTCGCCGACGAAGTGGACGCCCGAGCTCGGCAGCAAGGTGTGGATATCCGCGACGCGGCCCGCGACCGAATTCTCGATCGGGATCATCGCGTAGGTCGCGGTGCCGCCCTCGACGGCGGCGAAGCAGTCCTCGAACGTCGCGAGGGGAACCGCCTCGGCATCCGGAAAGACTTCGGTGATGGCGATGTGGGAGTTCGCGCCGGGCTCGCCCTGGAAGGCGACGCGCAGACGCCCGCTCATGCCGAGGCTCCCGCGGCGAGCATCCGTTCGGCGTGCGCGACGTCGGCCGGTGTGTCGACCCCGAGCGGCACTTCGGTCACGCGTGCGGCATCGATCCGCATCCCGGCCTCGAGCGCGCGGAGCTGTTCGAGCTTCTCCCGCTTCTCCAGGGTCGAGGGCGGGAGTGTGACGAAGCGCGCCAGCGCCTCACGCCGATACGCGTAAAGCCCGATATGATGGTAGAGGGGCCCCTCCCCCCACGGCGCGGTGGCGCGGGTGAAATAGAGCGCCCGCATCAGCCCGTCCGCGTACATGGAACCCACACATTTGACGACATTGGGATTGACCTTCTCTTCCGGGTCCGTGATCTCCGCGACGAGCGTCGAAATGTCCACAGCCGTGTTTTCGAGCGGGACGAGCGAAGCGCGAATCGAGGCCGGCGCGATCGTCGGCAGGTCGCCCTGCACGTTGATGACGGCGTCGTGGTCCCCCGCGGGATCGAGTTTTTCCAAGGCTTGCGAGATGCGGTCCGAGCCCGACGGCAGGTCCGGATCGGTGACGACCGCTTCGCCGCCCGCCGCCCGCACCACCGCCGCGATCTCCTCGCCATCGCAGGCGACCGCGACGCGGCCGATCTCCGCCTCCATCGCCCGCCGCAGGACGTGAACGATCAGCGGCACGCCGCGAATCGGGATCAGCGGCTTGCCGGGAAGGCGGGTCGCCGCCATTCGGGCCGGGATGAGGATGATGGGAGTCACGGGGGCGTCTTTCGTCAGCGTCGAGCGGGTTTCGACGTTTACAACAAACTCAATCGGTTCGGTGCGGTGCAGCGACCTATTTGCTGCGATTCGAATCGCACTCTATAGCTTGCCTAGTCACAAGGTGGATCACTTGGTAGGGACGAGGGAGCCGGCAGCGATTGTGCTCGCCGGGACGGCACCTACCGGCGAAATAGCGAACAAGGGTCTCAGCGGCAATGAACGCGTTTGAACTCAACAAGATCATGAGCGCAGTGCTCGGCGCCCTCGTCTTCGCGATGGGGTTGAGTGTCCTGTCCGAAATAATCTTCGATGAGCATTCGCTGTTCACACCCGGCTACGAGGTGGCGATCGCCGAGGCCACTGGCGGCGCCGAGGCGCCCGAGGAAGTGCCGCTCGCGGTCCTGCTGAACGAGGCCGAGGAATCGAAGGGACAGGGTCTCGCGCGCGTCTGCGGCGCCTGCCACACCTTCACCGAAGGCGGCGCCAACGGCATCGGTCCGAACCTTCACGGGGTCGTCGGCCGCCCGATCGCCTCGCACGAGGGCTTCAGCTACTCCGGCGCGATGTCGACCTACTCGGAAGGCGGTGCGCGGCACTGGAGCTACGAGGAGCTCGACGAGTTCCTGCAGAGCCCGCAGTCCGACATTCCGGGCACCGCGATGGGCTATGCGGGCATCAAGAATGACGAGGACCGCGCCGACGTCATCGCCTACCTGAAGAGCGTGTCGCCCGAGGCTCCGGCCTATCCGGAAGTCCCGGCGCCGACCGAAGAGATGGCGCCGGATCCGGCCGCCGCCGAAGCCGAAGCCGTGCAGGCCGAGGAAGTCGAGGCGAACGCCACCGCTGGCGATGCGGGCACCGCAGGCTCCGCGACCCCTGCTGACGCGACGGAGGCTCCGGCCACGGACGCCCAGTCGGTGACCGAGAAGGCCGACACCACCGGCGCCGCCGGCCAGGACACGCCGAACGAGGCTGACCCGGCCGTCCAGGCGGTCGAGCAGGCGGCCGAGGAAGCCGTGACCGAAAAGCAGGGCGAGGCCGCGCCGGCCGAGGCGACCGAAGCGCCGGCCACCGAGGCCCCGGCTGCCGAAGCGCCGGCCACCGAGGCTCCGGCTGCGGAAGCTCCCGCAACGGAAGCGCCCGCTGCCGAAGCTCCGGCAACGGAGGCCCCCGCCACGGAGGCTCCTGCGACCGAAGGGAACGCCGCCGCGGGCGAGGCTCCGGCCACCGCCCAGGAAGCGGCCGAGGAAGCCAAGGACGCGGCCGAATCACAGGGCGCCGCGCAGGACGAGGCCGTCGGTGCGATCCAGGAGAATGGTGACGCGAACGTGACCGTCGAGGAGGCCCCCGCCCCCAACGTCGAGATCGTCAACCCGACCAACTCGTCCCAGTAACGGATCGTCGCACAAGCAAGCCTGGCGTAAGCCAGGTCCGGCGCCCCGCACGCGGGGCGCTTTGCCGTTCGGAGCGCCGATTTCCGACTGGTTCCTGGGTTCCGGGACCGCCGACGGCGCGCCCTCACCGCGGAAGGATGCTGCAATCCGCCGCGAATCACCCGATTACATCTCGGTTAGTCTGGGCCCTGGCGGGTTGCGCCGGTCAGGATGACCGATAATCTCCCAGGCTGACGAAACCTGTGGAGGTGTTACATGCGTGCCACGCTGCTCGCCGTCGCTCTCGGTTGCGCCTTTGCGTCCGCGGCCTCACTGGCCCACGCGCAAGATGCCGCGACCACGCAAACGGCCGCTGCGACCGCCGCCGGAGAACCGGAGTGGCGCCACGCATCCGCCCTCACAGGCGACCCCGGCTATCCCGCCGATTTCGACCATTTCAACTACGTCAATCCCGACGCCCCGAAGACGGGGACGGTCCGCCTGTCGGACCCGTCGGGCTTCGACAGCTTCAATCCGGTGCTGCGCCGCGGCAACCCGGCCCCCGGCCTCGGCCTCATCTACGACGCGCTGATGGCGCCGGCCTATGACGAGATCCCGATTTCGGCCCAGTACGGGATGATCGCGGACAAGCTGCGCTTCCCGGACGATTTTTCCTGGGTCGAGTATCACATCAATCCGGACGCCAAGTGGCATGACGGGACGCCGATCACCCCGGAGGACGTCGTCTGGTCGCTCGAGGTGACGAAGGAGGCCGACCCGACCCGCGCTTTCTACTACAAGGAGGTCACCGGCGCCCGGCAGGTCGACGACCAGACCGTCCGCTTCGAGTTCGCCGGCCCCGGCAATCGCGAGCTGCCGCACATTCTCGGCGACCTCCAGGTCCTGCCGAAGCACTGGTGGACGAGCACCGCGCCGGGCGGCAAGCAGCGCGACATCTTGTCCGGCACGCTGGAGCCGCCGCTCGGGTCGGGCGCCTACAAGATCACCGCGTTCGAGCCGAACCGCTTCGTCGAGTACACGCGCGTCCCCGACTATTGGGCCGAGAATCTCCCGTCCCAGAAGGGCACGAACAATTTCGACAAGATCCGCTACGACACCTATCGCGACCAGACCGTCGCGCTCGAGGCGTTCAAGGCGGACCAGTACGATTTCCGCGCCGAGAACAGCGCCTCCAACTGGGCGCTGCGCTACGACTTCCCGGCCCGCAAGCGCGGCGACGTGATCCTCGAGACCTTCCCGGACGAGGGGCGCGGCGTCATGCAGGCCTTCGTCGTGAACCTGCGCCTGCCGAAATTCCAGGACGAGCGGGTTCGCCGCGCGCTGAACCTCCTCTACGATTTCGAATCGCAGAAAGAGACGGTCTATTACGGCCAGTACGAGCGGATCAGCTCCTTCTTCAACGGCACCGAGCTTGCCTCCGAGGGCCTGCCGGAGGGGCGTGAGCTCGAGATCCTGGAGAGTGTGCGCGACCTCGTCCCCGAGCGCGTCTTCTCCGAGCCCTACACCAACCCCGTCGGCGGCTCGCCCCAGCAGGTGCGCGAGAACATGCGCGAGGCGGTGAAGCTCTTCCAGGAGGCCGGCTACGAGATCCGCAACGGCAAGATGGTCAACACCGCGACCGGCGAGCCCTTCCGGATCGAGATGATCGAGAACAGCCCCGCCGCCGAACGCTCGGTCCTGCCCTACCAGCAGAGCCTGTCGCGCATCGGCGTGGATCTCAGCCTGCGCATCATCGACACCTCGCAGTACATCAACCGGATCCGCAATCGCGACTTCGAGATGACGACGCTCGCCTGGGGTCAGTCCCTCTCGCCCGGCAATGAGCAGCTCGACTATTGGGGCTCGGCCTCCGCCGATCAGCCGCAATCGCAGAATTATGCCGGCATCAAGGATCCGGGAATCGACAAGCTGATCGACATCGTGATCCGCGCCAAGGATCGCGACGAGCTGATCGCGGCGACGAAGGCGCTCGACCGGGTGCTGCTCGCGCACAACTACATGGTGCCGCAATTCACCACCAACACGTTCCGCACGGCGCGCTGGAACCGGTTCGGCCACCCTGACGACATCCCGCCATACACACACGGTTTCCCGACGATCTGGTGGTGGGACGCGCAGAAGGCGTCGAAGATCGGAGAGCCCTCGTGAAGGGTGTCAATCGCCGGCACCTTCTCACCTGGTCGGGCGCGGCCGCCGCGCTCACCGTCCTCCCGCTTCCCGGCCGCGCGCAGACCGCGCCGGCCACCGCTGATCCCGCCCCGGCCGCGAGCGCGGCCCCCGGCGCCAAGCAACACGCCATCACCGTGTTCGGCGACCCGCTGCACGGCCCGGACTTCACCCATTTCGACTATGTGAATCCGGATGCCCCGAAGGGCGGCGAGATCCGCCTCCTGCCGTCCTCCTGGACGACGAACCAGAACCCGCTGACCTTCAACACCTTCAACATGCACATCCTGCGGGGCGATTCGCCGCCGCTGATGGGCCTGTGCCACACCGCCCTCATGGTGCGCGGCCTCAACGAGCCGGACGCGGTCTACTGCCACCTCGCCGAGAGCGTGGCGATCGACGGGCGGCGCTTCTCCTTCGCGATCCGCCCCACCGCGACCTTCTCGGACGGCAGCCCGATCACCGCCGAGGACGTCGTCTTCACCTACCAGACGCTCCTGGAGAAGGGTCACCCGATCCTCGTCCAGCCGCTGCGCGGGGTCGAGAGCTTCGAGGTCGCCGACGAGATGACGGCCGTCATCACCTTCGCCGAGGGCACGTCGAACCGCCTCCCGCCGCTGGTCGCGACCTACCCGATCCTCTCCAAGGCCTACTACACGGCCAACGACTTCACCGCCGCGAACCTCTCCATCCCCGTCACGTCCGGCCCCTACACGGTCGGCGCCTACGACGCGGGCCGCTATGTCACCTTCCAGCGCCGCCCCGATTATTGGGGCGACGAGACGGCGACCGGGCGCGGCCACAACAATTTCGATGCGATCCGTGTGGACTTCTTCCGCGAGCGTACGGCGAGCTTCGAGGCCTTCAAGTCCGGCCTCGTCACCTTCCGCGAGGAGTTCACCTCCAAGACGTGGGCGACCGAGTACAATTTCCCCGCCATGAATGACGGGCGCGTCGTGCGCCGCGAGTTCGAGGACGGGCGGCCGGCGGGCGCGCAGGGCTGGTTCATCAACACGCGCCGCCCGAAATTCGCCGACCCCCGCACGCGCGAGGCGCTGACCTGGGCGTTCGACTTCGAGTGGACGAACGCGAACATCTTCTACGGCCTCTACGAGCGCACCTCGTCCTTCTTCATGAACTCGGACATGCTGGCGACCGGCGAGCCGGACGCCGCCGAGCTCGCGCTCCTCGAACCCTTCCGCGACCAGCTCGACCCCGCCGTCTTCGGCCCGGCCTGGACGCCGCCCGTGACCGACGGGACCGGCCGCGACCGCGAGCCGCTGAAGAAGGCGGACGAGCTCCTGCGCGCCGCCGGCTGGCGCCGCCAGGAAGGCAAGATGGTGGACGAGAACGGGCAGCAGCTCGTCATCGAGTTCCTCTACTCGCAGCCGACCTCCGAGCGGATCCTCCAGCCCTACGCGAACCGGCTGCGCCTCCTCGGCATCGAGCCGGTGCTGCGCCTCGTGGAGGCGGCCCAATACCAGCTGCGCCTCCAGAATTTCGATTTCGACCTCACCACCCAGCGCTTCTCCTTCGCGCCGACCCCGTCCGAGTCGGTGCGCGAGTTCTGGACCTCCGGCACCGCCGACATGAACGGCTCCTACAATCTCGCCGGCATCAAGGACCCCGTCATCGACGCGCTGACCGAGACGATGCTGAACGCGGCGACGCGCGAGGAGATGGTCACCGCCGCGCGCGCGCTCGACCGCATCCTGCGCCTCGGCCACTACTGGGTGCCGCAATATTACAAGGCGTCGCATCACGTCGCCTACTGGGACCGGTTCGGCATGCCGGAACACAAGCCGCGCTACGATCTTCCCGTGGAGACCACCTGGTGGACAAAGGCTAGCTGATCCGATGGGCGCCTATATTCTCCGCCGTCTCCTGCTCATGGTGCCGACCCTCTTCGGCGTCATGCTCATCTCGTTCGTCGTCGTTCAGTTCGCCCCAGGCGGCCCGGTGGAGAAGGTGATCGCCGAAATCCGCGGCACCAGCGTCTCCGCGACGGCGCGCGTCTCGGGCGGCGGCGCGGGCGGCGACTTCGCCGGCAGCGCCGGCGGCGCGGCGGCGCCGAGCGACGGCTCGCCCTATCGCGGCGCGCAGGGCCTCGACCCGGAATTCATCGCCGACCTCGAGCGCCAGTTCGGCTTCGACAAGCCGCCCGTCGAGCGATTCCTCATCATGCTCGGCAACTATCTCACCTTCGATTTCGGCGAGAGCTATTTCCGCGACCGCGGCGTCCTCGAGCTGATCGGCGAGAAGCTGCCGGTCTCGATCTCGCTCGGCCTCTGGATGACGCTGATCTCCTACGCGATCTCGATTCCGCTCGGCATCCGCAAGGCCGTGAAGGACGGATCGGCCTTCGACGTGTGGACCTCGGGGATCATCATCATCGCCTACGCCATTCCAGGCTTCCTGTTCGCGGTGCTCCTCATCGTCCTCTTCGCCGGCGGCTCGTTCTGGAACGTCTTCCCCCTCGGCGGGCTCGTCTCGGAGAACTGGCACCAGCTCTCCCTATGGGGAAAGATCACCGACTATCTGTGGCACATGACGCTGCCCTTGATCGCGCTCTCCCTCTCCGCCTTCGCGACGACGACGCTCCTCACCAAGAACTCCTTCCTTGAGGAGATCCGGAAGCAGTACGTCATGACCGCGCGGATGAAGGGCCTGTCGGAGCGCGAGGTGCTCTACGGGCACATCTTCCGCAACGCGATGCTCATCATCATCGCGGGCTTCCCCGGCGCCTTCATCAGCGCCTTCTTCACCGGCTCGCTGCTGATCGAGACGATCTTCAACCTCGACGGGCTGGGCCTTCTCGGCTTCGAGAGCGTGATCGACCGCGACTACCCGATCGTCTTCGGCACGCTCTACATCTTCTCCCTGCTCGCCCTGGTCGTGAACCTCGTGTCCGACCTCACCTACACCTGGGTCGATCCCCGGATCGACTTCGAGAGCCGGGAGGTCTGACGATGGAAGAGGCAGCCAAGAGCGAGCGCATCCGTCCGGACGAAATCGATCCCCCGCGCGAGGCCGAACCCGGCGAGCCGATCTCCGTCACCTTCGAGGAGCGCGAGGCGACCGCGCTCCCGACCGGGGCGGGCTTCGACACCGCCAACACGCTGAACCAGCGCCGCTGGCGCCTCTTCAAGGCGCATCGGCGGGGCTACTGGTCGCTGTGGATCTTCTGCGTCCTCTTCACGGTGACGCTGTTCGCCGAATTCGTGGCGAACGACCGCCCGCTCCTGATCTCCTACAAGGGCGAGCTGCTCGTCCCCGTCCTCGTCGACTATCCGGAGGAGAAGTTCGGCGGCTTCCTCGCGCGGACCGACTATCGCGACCCCTTCATCCGCGAGGAGATCGACGCGAACGGCTGGATGATCTGGCCGCCGGTCCGCTACGATTATCGGGCGGTCAACAACACCCCGCCGACCCCGCTCCCCTCCGCTCCCTCCTGGATGTTCACCAAGGAGGCGCGCTGCGGAATGCTGCCCGGCGGGGTCGACGATCCGTCCTGCACGATCTGGAACTGGAACTGGCTCGGCACCGACGACCAGGGCCGCGACGTGCTCGCCCGCATCATCTACGGCTTCCGCATCTCGATCCTCTTCGGTCTCGTGCTGACCGCCGCCTCGTCCGTGATCGGCATCGCCGCGGGCGCAGTGCAGGGCTATTTCGGCGGCTGGACCGACCTCATCTTCCAGCGCGCGATCGAGATCTGGACCTCGGTGCCGGCGCTCTACATCATCCTGATCCTGTCGGCCGTCTTCTCGCCGAGCTTCTTCCTGCTCCTCGGCATCCTGCTCCTCTTCTCGTGGGTGGCGCTCGTCGGCGTCGTGCGCGCCGAGTTCCTGCGGGCGCGCAATTTCGAGTATGTGTCGGCCGCGCGCGCGCTGGGCGTCGGCAGCCTCACCATCATGTGGCGGCACCTCCTGCCGAACGCGATGGTCGCGACGCTGACCTTCCTGCCCTTCATCATGAACGGCTCGATCACGACGCTGACCTCGCTCGACTTCCTGGGCTTCGGCCTGCCGCCCGGCTCCCCCTCGCTCGGCGAGCTCCTCGCCCAGGGCAAGAACAACATCCAGGCCCCCTGGCTTGGAATCTCGGGCTTCTTCATCATCTCCCTGATGCTGTCGCTGCTGATCTTCATCGGCGAAGCCGTCCGCGACGCCTTCGACCCGAGGAAGACGTTCCGATGAGGAGGGGCTGATGACGACGATTGTGAAGACCGTGACCGCGAACACGCTTCCGGACGAGCTGCGGGCATCGATCGATCCGTCCAACACCGTCCGCGTCACGGTCGAGGACCTCGGCCTTCCGCCACGGCACAGAAGTGCCGACGAGGTCCTGAAGGCGATCAACGAATACCGCAGCCGGAACCGCCCGGGCACGAGTCTGGACGAAGCCGTGAATCGAATCAGAGAGCTGCGTGACGAGTGGGATTAGTCGCGGTCAGAAATTCTATCTGGATACCAACGTCGTGATCGCGGCGGTGGAGGATGATTCCGCGGCAGGACGAGCCATTTGGGCCTCGCTTCAACGCGGCGCGAAGATGGGACGCAATTTTCGCGATCCGATCGAACGATTCGTGACGAGCGAACTCACTCTCGCGGAGTGCCTCGTTAAGCCACTGAGGGATGGAGACGAAGAGCTCGCCTCCGTCTATGCGATGTTGCTGGTGAACAATGATCTCGTCGCCATGGAGAGCGTTCACCAGGATGCCCTGTGGATCGCGGCTTATCTGCGAGGCCAGCACACCGCGTTGAAGCTGCCGGACGCGATTCATATCGCGACGGCTTTCTGCTGTGGCTGCTCATTCTTCCTGACGGGAGATACCCGGCTCCACAAAGACTATTGGGCACGGCCGCTCGACGCCTTGGGGCGCCCCATCGCCGGCGAGCATGACCGGAGATTGCAAGGCATGCATCCCGAAGCGTTCGGCGAGGAACTCGGCAAACTGGAGCCGTATGACAGCGATGAATAGCACCGAGCCGCTTCTTCAGATCGAAGACCTCTCCGTCGCCTTCCACCAGGAGGGGCGGACGACGCTTGCGGTCGACCATGTCTCGCTGACCCTCAACAAGGGGGAGACGCTGGCGGTCGTCGGGGAGTCGGGGTCGGGCAAGTCCGTGACCGCGCTCTCCTGCGTGCGGCTCCTGCCCTATCCGGCCGCCTCTCACCCTTCGGGACGCATCCTCTTCAAGGGGCGGGACATGCTCACCCTCTCGCCGAAGGAGCTGCAGAAGGTCCGCGGCAACGACATCACGATGATCTTCCAGGAGCCAATGACGAGCCTCAACCCGCTCCACCGGGTCGAGAAGCAGATCGGCGAAATCCTGCGCCGCCATCGCGGCCTGTCGGAGCGCGCCGCGCGCGAGCGGACGGTCGAGCTCCTCACCGCGGTCGGCATCCGCGATCCGGAGACGCGGCTCGAAAGCTACCCGCACCAGCTCTCCGGCGGGCAGCGCCAGCGCGTCATGATCGCGATGGCGCTCGCCAACGAGCCGGACCTTCTCATCGCCGACGAGCCGACCACGGCGCTCGACGTCACCGTCCAGGCGCAGATCCTCGCCCTCCTCAAGGAGATCCAGGCGCGGATGGGGATGGCGATGCTCTTCATCACCCACGATCTCGGCATCGTGCGCAAGATCGCCGACCGCGTCGCGGTGATGACCGACGGCAAGGTCGTGGAGACCGGGCCGACCGAAGAGGTCTTCACCAACCCGCAGCACGAATACACGCGCCACCTTCTGGCGGCCGAGCCGAAGGGCAATCCGCCGGAGCCCGACCCGAACGCGCCGATCGTGGTCGAGACCAAGGACCTCAAGGTCTGGTTCCCGATCAAGCGCGGCCTGATGCGCCGCACCGTCGACCACATCAAGGCCGTCGACGGGATCGACCTCACCGTGCGCAAGGGCGAGACGCTGGGCGTCGTCGGCGAATCGGGGTCGGGCAAGACGACGCTCGGCTTCGCCATCCTGCGCCTCATCTCCTCCGACGGGCGCATCGTCTTCATGGGCGATTCCATCGACGGGCGGTCCTGGTCGGGGATGCGCCCGCTCCGCTCCAAGATGCAGATCGTCTTCCAGGACCCCTACGGCTCGCTCTCGCCGCGCATGTCGGTCGGCGAGATCATCGCCGAGGGGCTGCGCATCCACTCCGGCAAGAACGCGCAGGAGCGGGACGAGGCGGTGGTGAAGGTGCTGCGCGAGGTGGGGCTCGATCCCGCCATGCGCTCGCGCTACCCGCACGAATTCTCAGGCGGCCAGCGTCAGCGCATCGCGATCGCCCGCGCCCTCGTGCTGGAGCCGGACTTCATCATGCTCGACGAGCCGACAAGCGCGCTCGACCGGTCGGTGCAGGCCCAGGTGGTCGACCTCCTGCGCGAGGTGCAGGAGCGGCACGACCTCACCTTCCTGTTCATCTCGCACGATCTCCAGGTGGTGCGGGCGCTCGCGAACGAGGTGATCGTCATGCGCGGCGGCAAGGTCGTCGAGCGCGGGGCGACGCGTGACATTTTCGAAGCACCCAAGACGGAATATACGCGCGCCCTCATGGCGGCGGCCCTTTATCACGAGCAGGCGCCCCCCGAGGTGGTCGCGGACTGACCATTCGTTCATTCCTCGCCGTTACATGGCACCATGAGGATCTGCGAATCGTTTGAGCGACGTCTGTCCCGCCGTCCGGCGGCGGGCCGCCGTCCCATCTGGAGCTGGACCATGGTCGACGGGTCGTTCCACGGCACCCTGCACGACGGCCCGCGCGCCGCCGCGACGGCTGCCGCGCGCACGGCCCGCGGGGCGTTCGCGTCATGAGGCGGCTCTTCCAGCAACGCCAGCCGACCGTCACCGGGGAGCGGCTCGCGCCGCCGCAGCCGGAGCGGCTCGTCGCGCGCGTCACCGACACGTCGGTCGAGATCGACGTGCGCCGCACCCGCAGCGCCCGGCGCATGACGCTGCGCATTCCGCCCGGCCACGCCAACCCGATCGTGACGATCCCGCTGCGCGCCTCCATCGCCTCGGCCGAGCGGTTCATCCGCAGCCAGGAGGGCTGGCTCGCCGCGCGCCTTGCCGAGCGCGCCCCGGCGCTGCCCTTCGTCGATGGCGGCATCGTGCCGATCCGCGGCGTCGACCACCGCATCCGCGCGACGGGCGCGGCACGCGGCGTGGTCGCGACCAGGCTGGAGCCGGACGGACCGGTGCTCCTCGTCCCCGGCAGCGACGAGCATCTCCAGCGCCGCATTGTGGACTATCTGCGCCGCGCCGCGCGGGCCGACCTCCAGGCCGCGGTCGACGAGTTCTCCGCCCGCGTCAGGCGCCGCCCGACCGCGCTAAGGATCAAGGACACGCGCGCCCAGTGGGGCTCGTGCACACCCGGTGGCGTGTTGTCTTTTTCCTGGCGCCTCGTGCTCGCGCCGCCCTTCGTTTTGCGCTATGTGGCGGCACACGAAGTCGCTCACCTGATCGAACTCAACCACTCCGCTGCATTCTGGAAGCTGAACGCCGAGCTCGATCCACACCACGAGCGGGCCCGACTCTGGCTGAGACGGCATGGTCGGATGCTCCATGCGGTCGGGGCCGAGGGTCCGCCGACACATGGACCATGTCTCTAGGCGCACTCTTATCCATCGTCCTTCCGGTCTTCGGATTCATCGGCCTCGGCTACGCCATCATCGCGATCGGTCTCCTCAAGCAGGAGACGGGTGACGCGCTCGCGACGTTCGTCTTCACCATCGCGATCCCGCTCCTCCTGTTCCGCGCGCTCGGCACGCTCGCCGTGCCCGACGTGAACCCCTGGCCCTTCTGGCTCGTCTATTTCGCGAGCGCCTTCCTGAATGTCGGCCTCGGGATGTTCATCGTCATCCGCTATTTCGGCCGCGACATGCGGGCCGGGGTCATCGGCGGGATGTCGGCGGCCTTCTCCAACTCGGTGATGGTCGGCATTCCCGTCCTCGCCCAGGCGTTCGGCGAGCCGGGCCTCGTCACCGGCTTCATCCTCGTCGCCGTCCACACGCCGATCATGATGACGGCATCGGCCTTCCTCATCGAGTACGCCGAGCACAGGGACGGCATGGCGGCCGGCCCGGCGAATTACGGCGCCTCGGCGCTGCGGGTGGCGCGCGCGCTCATCACCAATCCGCTGATCGTCGCGATCCTCGCCGGCGTCGCCTTCCGTCTGACGGGGCTGCCGATGGTCGGGGTTCCGCGCACCCTCGTCGACCGCCTCTCGGACACCGCGATCCCGCTCGCGCTGATCTCGCTCGGAATGAGCCTCAACAAATACGGGATCCGGGGCAACGTGAAGCCGGCGATTGCGCTCGGCGTGATCAAGCTGATGCTGATGCCGGCGATCGTCTACGTGCTCGCCGTCCACGTGGCGCATCTGCCGCCGATCGCGGCGGCGGCGGCGGTGATCTGCGCGGCCTGCCCGACCGGGGTGAACGCCTACCTGATCGCGAACCGCTTCAACACCGGGCTCGCCCTGTCCGCGAACACGATCACGATCACGACGGCGATCTCGCTCGTCACCTTCACCTTCTGGCTCGCCGTCTTCGGGCACTGAGCCGGGGGATCAGGCCTCGGTCTCGACGGCGGCGAGGTCGACCGCGCGGGCGCGGACATCGGCCGGGCCAAGGCCCGCCTCGCGCAGGGCGGAGAGCCCCTCCGCCCCGTTGGATTTGGAGAGCTTGCGCCCGTCCGGCCCCATGATCAGCCGGTGGTGGTGGTAGAGCGGCGCGGGGAGGCCGAGGAGGCCCTGGAGGACGCGGTGGACCGCCGTCGAGGGCATGAGGTCCTCGCCGCGCACCACGTGCGAGATCCCCTGCACCGCGTCGTCCACCACGACCGACAGATGGTAGCTCGTCGGCACGTCCTTGCGCGCCAGCACCACGTCGCCCCAGGCGAGCGGATCGGCCGCGACCCGCATCACGCTCTTGCCGGTGCCGTCGAGCTCCGTCCAGTCGAGCGGCGGGAGGCCCGCGATGGCGCGCGCCATGTCGAGCCGCCAGGCGCCGGGCTCGTCCTCGCGGCGGCGGCGCGCGGCCTCCCGCTCGCCGAGGATATCGGCGTCGCCGGCGAAGATCGGCGCGCCGTCCGGGTCGCGCGGGGCGCCGGTGATGCGGGCGGACTCCGCGATCTCGCGCCGGCTCGCGAAGGAGGGATAGACGAGGTCGCGCGCACGCAGCGCGTCGAGCGCCGCCTCATACGCGGCGAAGTGCTCGGACTGGCGGCGCAAGGGCCGCTTCCAGTCGACGCCGAGCCAGTCGAGGTCGGCGAGGATCGCGGCCTCGAAATGGGGGCGCGCCCGCGTCTGGTCGATGTCCTCGATGCGCACGGTGAGCGCCCGGCCGACCGCATCCGCCATCCGCTCATTGGCGATGACGCTGTAGGCGTGGCCGATGTGCAAGAGGCCGTTCGGGCTCGGGGCGAAACGCAGCATGATGCCTCCCCCATATCATGGCGGCCGCGCGTGCGCGCGAAAAGCGGTGGAATCGCGGTGTGATAGCGAGTAAGGGACATCTATGCCCGAGCGGATCCGCTGCGATGCCGATATCGATGCTGCCCTTGTCGCCCTCGCGGCGAAGGACCCGCGCATCGCCTCGGTGCGCGCCCGCGTCGGGGCCGTCCCGCTCCGCCTGCAGCCGCCCGGCCTTCCCGGCCTCCTGCGCATCGTCGCGGGCCAGCAGCTCTCCACCCAGTCCGCCGCCGCGGTCTTCGCGCGCTTCACCGCGACCATCGACCCGCTGACCGCCGAGGCGATCCTCGCAAGCGACGACGACACGCTGCGCGCCGCCGGCCTGTCGCGGCAGAAGGCGAAGACCTTCCGCGCCATCGCCGAGGCCGTGACCGGCGGTCTCGACCTCCTGGCGCTCGCCGAGATGGAGGCGGACGACGCCCGCGCGAACCTCCAGGTGATCCCCGGAATCGGCCGGTGGACGGCCGATCTCTACCTCATGTTCTGCGCCGGCCATCCGGACATCTTCCCCGTCGGCGACCTCGCCGTACGGCGCGCCGCCCAGCGCGCGCTCGGCCTCGACGAGGACGTGAAGCACGACATCCTCGAGGCGATCGCCGAGGCGTGGTCGCCGCACCGCTCCACCGCGGCCCGCCTCATGTGGGCCTTCTATCGCGTGGCCGACGCGCCCGTCGCCGCCGCCACACCCGACTCTGCCACCGCTCCATCCGGATTCCCCTTGTGAAGATGCTCTCCGGCCCGCGCCGCCCGCCCCGCTCCGGCAAGCCGCCCCGCTCGATCGTCGTGTTCGTCCACGGCTACGGCGCGGACGGCTCCGACCTCATCTCCCTCGCCGAGGTCCTCGCCCGCGCGCTGCCGGACACGCTCTTCGTCTCGCCGGACGCACCGGGCACGACCCCGATGGGCGGGCGCGAGTGGTTCCCGCTGACGATGCGCGACCCGTCCGAATATGCGCGCGGCGTCGCCGCCGCTGCCCCGATGCTCGACGCCTTCATCGACGCCGAGCTCGCCCGCTACGATCTCGACGAGAGCCGCCTCGCGCTCGTCGGGTTCAGCCAGGGCACCATGATGTCGCTGCACGTGGGGCTGCGGCGTCCGGCGCCGCTCGCGGCCGTCGTCGGCTTCTCCGGGCTCCTCAGCGACATGGAGCCGAAAGATCTCACCCCCACCCCGACTTTGCTCATCCACGGGACGGCCGACGAGCTCCTCCCGGCGGGCCTCACGCTCGCCGCGGCGAACGCTCTGGGGTCGGCCGGAGTCCCCGTGGAATGGCACCTCCGCCCTGGCCTCGGCCACGGCATCGATCAGGAAGGACTCGCAATGGCTGGAGAGCACCTTGCCCGATACTTGCCCACATAGTTCATCCCACTGGCCCGCGGGGAGCCTTCACATCTCCGTCACGTTGGCGCACGATAACCACGCCATGTTGTTCGCGATTCGGCGAAGATGGAGACGGTAGGTTGACCATCGCGGTTCATCCCGATGCGCATCCGACGCTGGTGCTCAACGCCGACTACAGGCCGCTCAGCTACTATCCGCTGTCCCTGTGGTCCTGGCAGGATGCGATCAAAGCGGTGTTCCTCGACAGGGTGAACATCGTGTCAGAGTACACCTCGGAGGTACGAAGTCCCTCCTTCCGAATGCGACTGCCGTCGGTCGTATCACTCAAGACCTACATCAGACCGGCGCGCTTCCCTGCCTTCACACGCTTCAATGTCTTCCTCCGCGATCGGTTCGAGTGCCAATATTGCGGAAGCCTCGAAGATCTCACCTTCGACCACCTGATCCCCCGCTCCAAGGGCGGGTTGACCACCTGGGACAACGTCATCACCGCCTGCTCGCCCTGCAATCTGAAGAAGGGCAACAAGAGCTGCAAAGTCGCGGAGATGTACCCCCGCCAGCACCCGTTCCGGCCGACGGTGCAAGACCTTCACAACAATGGCCGCCTCTTCCCACCGAACTATCTGCACGAGAGCTGGCTCGACTTCCTGTACTGGGACACCGAGCTGGAGCCGTGAGCCTGCGCGCGGCCGCGTAACGGAATGCACAACAATCTGCGCGAGATTGGCGTCCCTCGGGGCGCCATTTTCGTGAGTGAGTTGGTCGATGCCGCAACGAACCCTGCCGGGCCCGGCCCGCGCGAGCCGATCGCCTTTCGCCGCAGCGCTTGCCGCGGGCCTTGCGTTGATGGGTGGGATCGCGCCGGCACGCGCCGACACATATGTCGCGCAGGATGTGACGCAGACGACGCGCATCGTGACGCCGCCCGCCATCGATCGCGACTGCCCGTGGGCCTGCGCGACCGGCGGCGCGCCGATCGCGAACCGGCAGATCAAGGAGCGTTACTGGTATCGCGCCGCGCCGCCGCGCGTCCTCTACCGCGTCGTGCCGCCGCCTGCCGCGGCGCCCGAGCCGAAGCCCGACCTTCTCACCTGCACCAGCTTTTCGTGCGACGCACGCTGAGGCGGCCGCCCGGCGCGCCCATCGTCGCGCGCGGCCTGGAAACCCGAGCCTCTTTCCTCTAAGTCGGGAGAAAAGAATCGGGAGCTAGCCCAATGCAATATCTTCACACGATGGTCCGCGTGACGGACATCGACCAATCCCTCGACTTCTATTGCAACAAGCTCGGCCTGCGCGAAGTGCGCCGCGTCGAGAGCGAGCAGGGCCGCTACACGCTCATCTTCCTCGCCGCCCCGGACGATGTGGGCCAGGCGAAGGAATCGCAGGCCCCGCTCGTGGAGCTGACCTACAACTGGGATCCGGAAGATTATTCGGGCGGCCGCAATTTCGGCCACCTCGCCTACCGGGTGGACGACATCTACGCGACCTGCCAGCGCCTGATGGATGCCGGCGTCACCATCAACCGTCCGCCGCGGGACGGGCGCATGGCGTTCGTGAAGTCGCCGGACAATATCTCGATCGAGCTCCTCCAGGCCGGCGATTCCAAGCCGCCCGCGGAGCCCTGGTCCTCGATGCCGAACACCGGCACCTGGTAAATGACAAAAGGGGCGCCGGCCGAGCCGACGCCCCTTTCACATTGTCGGGAGCCTCAAGGGCGGCCGGCGGCGATCAGAAATCGCACGCGATGCCCTTCACCTCCCAGTCGCCATAGCGCACGGGCTCCGGCCCATCGCGGCCGCCCTTCTCGGTCGGCATCGCGTCGGCCTTGGCGGCGGCGCGGCGCTCTTCGGCCTCGGCGAGCGCGCGCTTGGCGGCTTCGCTGAGCGGCGGGCGCGGCGCCTTCTCGTCGTCTGAAGTCTTGTCCATCCCGCGTTTATGGCGCTTGGCCCCGGCCTGTTCAACGCCTGAGCCCAACTGACGCCATCGTGAGCAACCCTCACTCGTCCTCCTCGGTGCCTATATGCAATGGAAGAGAAGCGGGCGCGCGAGCCCGCAATGAGGGGAAACTCATGAAGCTGACGCGTCGCCACATCATGGCCGGAGCCGCCGTCGCCGGCGCCGCCGGGACCCTGCCGATCGCGGCCCGCGCCCAGAGCGCTGCACCCGCCGGCGGGACGGGCTCGGCCCAGGCCCCCGCCTTCCATCGCCTGATGATCGGCGACACGCGGGTGACGGCCATCTCCGACGGCAACCTCTACGCCAACGCCTCCGTCCTGCCGAACGCGGACGAGGCCGACTTCGCCGAGGCGATGGAGGCGATGTTCCTGCCGACCGACCGCTACACGATGCCGCTCAACACCTACGTGGTGGAGCGCAACGGCCGCCTGATGCTGGTCGACGCCGGCGGCAGCACGCAGATGGCGCCGACCCTGGGCCTCCTCCAGCCGCACCTCGCCGCCGCCGGGGTGGACCCGGCCGCGATCGAGACGGTGCTCCTCACCCACCTCCACCCGGACCACATCGGCGGTCTCGTCGACGGCGCCGGCGGCGCGGCCTTCCCGAACGCCGAGCTGGTGGTCGCCGCGAACGAGCTCGCCTTCTGGACCGACCCGGCGACCCGCGCCGCCCTCCCCGACGGGGCGAAGGGCATGGTCGACGGAATCGTGAAGGCGACGGAGGTCTATGAGGGCCGCGTGCGCCCGTTCGAGGGCGCGACCGGCGTCGACGGGGTCGAGGCGGTGCCGCTGCCCGGCCACACGCCCGGCCACACGGGCTACCGCATCTCGGACGGCGGCCAGAGCCTCCTCATCTGGGGCGACATCGTCCACATCGCCCCGCTCCAGGTGCCGAACCCGGACATCTATATCGGCTTCGACACCGTGCCCGAGGAGGCGGTCGCGACGCGCAAGCGCATCATGGACGAGGCGGCGACGGACAAGCTCCTCATCACCGGGATGCATCTGCCCTTTCCGGGCTTTGCCCATCTCGTGCGCGATGGCGAGGGCTACGCGCTCGTCCCGGTGCCCTGGCAATATCTCTGAGCCGGAACCGGCCCGCGATCACAGGAAGGATTGCGGGTCGATGTCCACCGCGCGGCGCACGGTCCCCTTCACCGGGACCGTCGCCAGCCAGTCGGCCATGATGTCCTGGAGCGGCACCGTGCGCGGGGCACGCACCAGGAGGCGGTAGCGGAAGCGGCCGCGCAGGATCGAGAGCGGCGCCTCGGCCGGGCCCAGCACCTCGACATCGCCCGACGATGGCGCGGTCCGCGCGAGCGCCGCGGCGTGGCCATGCGCCTCCGCCCGGTCCGTCGCCGAGACGATCACCGCCGCGAGCCGCTGGAAGGGCGGCAGCGCGCCCTGCCGCCGCACCTCCGTCTCCTCCCGATAGAAGGCCTCCGCGTCGTCGCGCAGCATCGCCTGGATGACCGGGTGGTCGGGCGCGTGCGTCTGGAGGAGGGCCCGCCCGCCGGCATGGACTCGCCCGGCGCGGCCGGTGACCTGGGTCAGGAGCTGGAAGGTCCGCTCCGCCGCGCGCGGGTCGCCGTTCTCGAGGCCGAGATCGGCGTCGACGACGGCGACGAATTGGAGGTTCGGGAAGGTGTAGCCCTTCGCGACGAGCTGGGTGCCGACGATGATGTCCACCTCGCCGCGCGCGACGCGGCCGAGGAGCGCGGCGAGCGCCTTCGGCCCGCCCGCGAGGTCGGAGGAGAGCACCGCCGTCCGCGCCTTCGGCCAGAGCGCCCGCGCCTCCTCCTCGACGCGCTCGACCCCCGGCCCGCACGGCGCGAGCGTGTCCTCTCCCTGGCAGGCGGGGCAGACGCTCGGCCGCCGCTCCTCGTGGCCGCAATGGTGGCAGACGAGCCGGTTGCGCAGGCGATGGTCGACGAGGGAGGCGGCGCAGTTCGGGCAGTGGAAGCGGTGGCCGCAGCGCCGGCACACCGTCAGCGGCGCGTAGCCGCGCCGGTTGAGGAAGAGGAGCGACTGCTCGCCCCGCGCCAGCGTCTCGCTGACGGCGGCGCGGACGGGCTCGGACAGCCACTCCCCCTTCGGCGGCGCGTCGCGGCGCAGATCCACCGCGCGGATCGTCGGGAGCGGCACGTCGCCATAGCGAGCTGGGAGCACGATGCGGCGATAGCGGCCGCGCTCGGCGTTGATCCGGCTCTCGACCGACGGCGTCGCCGAGGCGAGGACCACGGGGATGCCCGCCTGCTGGGCGCGCACGATCGCCATGTCGCGCGCGTTGTAGATGACGCCGTCCTCCTGCTTGAAACTCTGGTCGTGCTCCTCGTCCACGATGATCACGCCGAGATCGGTGAAGGGCAGGAAGAGGGCCGAGCGCGCGCCGACGACGACGCGCTCGCGCCCGCTCGCGACGTCCCGCCAGAGGGAATGGCGCGCGGCGGGCGTGCGGTCCGAGTGCCACTCGCCGGGCACGATGCCGAACCGCTCGGTGAGGCGCGCCGTCACCATCGGGGTGAGCGCGATCTCCGGCATCAGGACGAGCGCCTGCCGGCCGAGCGCCAGCGCCGCCGCGATCGCCTCGAAGAAGACCTCCGTCTTGCCCGAGCCGGTGACGCCTTCGAGGAGCACCGTCTCGAACGCGCGCGCCTCCACCATCGCGCCGAGTTCCGCGACGGCCTCGCCCTGGTCCGCGGTGAGGTTCGGCACCGCGTCGAGCGTCGGCGTCGCGGGCGGCTCGGGCTCGAGCGCGATCTCGGCGATGACGCCCGACTTGATGAGCCCGGTGATCACCGCCGCCGACGCGCCGGACGTGTCGGCGAGCTCCTTGCGCGACATCGGCCCCGGCGCGAGCGCGTCGGCGACGGCGAGGCGCGCGGGGGTCCACCGCTCGGGCTCGACCCCGGTGAGGGCGAGCGCCGTCTGCGGCTTCGCCTCGGTGAGCCCCTCGCCGGAGCGCAGCACCATCTTCAGCACCGCCCCGCGCGGGGTCATCGTGTAGCGCGCGACGAAATCGACGAACCGGCGCAGATCGTCGGTTAGGGCGACGAGGCTCACCACCCCGCGCACCGGCTTCAGCCGCGCGGCCTCGATGGTCTCGTCCGGCGCATCGTCCCACACGACGCCGAGCACGTCCCGCCGGCCGAGCGGGACGGCGACGACGAGGCCCGGCGCCAGCGGTTCGGACGCGGTGTAGGTCAGGAGACCGAGCTGATGGGGTAGGAGCACCGAAACGCGGTGCGGCTCGGGTGTCATGTCAGCCGCAATCCTGTAGGAGGAGACCGAAGGATCCTATGGGGAGTGGCGGGGATGCAATTCTTTGTGGACACGGCGGACGTCGGCGAGATCAAGGCGCTGACCGAAACCGGCATGCTGGACGGGGTGACGACCAACCCGTCGCTCATCATGAAGGCCGGCCGGCCGATGCTCGATGTGATCGCCGAGATCGCCGAGCTGGTCGATGGCCCGGTGAGCGCGGAGGTCACCGCGACCGAAGTGGACAAGATGATCGCGGAGGGCAAGAAGCTCGCGGCGATCGCGCCGAACATCGCGGTGAAGCTGCCGCTGACGTGGGACGGGCTGAAGGCCTGCCGCGCGCTGACCGGCGACGGGCACATGGTCAACGTGACGCTCTGCTTCTCGGCCGCGCAGGCGCTGCTGGCGGCCAAGGCGGGTGCGACCTTCATCTCGCCGTTCATCGGACGGCTCGACGATATGGGTCTCGACGGGATGAAGCTGATCGAGGACATCCGCGCCATTTACGACAATTATGAGGATCTGCAGACCGAGATCCTCGCCGCATCGATCCGCACTGTGAATCATGTGCAGCAGGCGGCGATTGCGGGGGCCGATGTCGCGACCGTCCCGCCGTCCATCCTGACGAAGCTGATCGACCATCCGCTGACGGACAAGGGCCTCGCCCAGTTCCTGGCGGACTGGGAGAAGACCGGCCAGTCCATCCTCTAGCGCCCCCGCCCCGCCGCGCCGGCCGTGCCAGCCGGCACGGCGCGCGCAAGGCGAGGCGGTGTATTGCCCCTCGATTAACGATGATTGGTGGCGGAGTGTTGAGAGCGATGCGGCAGTGTGCGGCGATGGCTTCACCACTCGCGAACACACCGCCACCCGCGCTGCTCGTGGCCGGCCCGACCCTCGTCGCCGCGCGCAAGGCGTGGCTCGACGCGCTGTCGGCCGAGCGCGGCCTCTCCGACAACACGGCCGAGGCCTATGAGCGCGACACGCGCCAGTTCCTGACCTTCCTCGCCCACCATTGGGGCGATCCTCCGGAGCTGTCCGACCTCGACGGGATGGCGCCGCAGGACCTGCGCGCCTTCCTCGCCCAGCGCAAGCGCGACGGGGCGGGGCCGCGCTCGCTCGCGCGGGCGCTCGCGGGCGTGCGCGCGATGCTGAACCATTTCGAGCGCCGGCACGGCATCAACGCCGCCGCCGTGCGCGTGGTGAACGCCCCGGCGAAGCCGCGCGGGCTGCCGCGCCCGGTGCCGATGGACGCGGCGCAGACGATGCTCGCCCCCGGCACCACCTGGACCGAGTTGCGCGACACCGCCGTCCTCTCCCTCCTCTACGGGGCGGGGCTGCGCGTCGGCGAAGCGGTCGGGCTCGACTGCGCCGACATGGCGCCGCCGATCGAGATCCTGCGCATCAAGGGAAAGGGCGGACGCGAGCGGGTCGTGCCAATCCTGCCCGCCGTCGCCGAGGCGTGCGAGGCCTACCGCGCCACCGCGGCCTACACCCTCCTCGACGGCCCCTTCTTCCGAGGCGAGAAGGGCGGCCGCCTCTCCGCGCGCATCGTCCAGCGCGTCGTCGAGCGCTGGCGCGCCGCGCTCGGCCTGCCGGACACGGCGACGCCGCACGCGCTGCGCCACGCCTTCGCCTCCCACATCCTCGCCCATGGCGGGGATCTGCGCGCGATCCAGGAGCTTCTCGGCCACGCGCGCCTGTCGACGACCCAGCTCTACACCGCCGTCGACGAGCGCCGCCTGCTGGAGGCCTGGCGCGAGGCCCATCCGCGCGCGGTCCGCAATTGATCGCGATGCCCCGCCCCCCGCGCTGGCTGCGCCGCGCGCCGCTCGTGAAAGAGCCGCTGCGACGTTTTGCCAAGGCACACGCCCCCGAGGGGCCGATCCCCGCGACGGTGGAGGGGCTCGCCTGGCTTCTCGCCCCGGCCGACAACAAGGTCGATTTCGACATCTGGTACAAGGAGCGGCTGGAGGAGAAGGAGGAGCGCGACTTCCTCGCCCGCCATCTCGGCCCCGGCGACCTCTTCGTCGATATCGGCGCGAATATCGGCCTCTATCCGGTGACGCTGCTCGCCGCGATCCCCGGCCTCACCGCCATCACCTTCGAGCCGCTCCGGCGCCTGCGCCGCCGCCAGCGGGACAATCTCGCGATGAACGTGCTCGAGCGGCGCGTGACGCTGCGCGAGGAGGCGATCGGGCCGGAAGGCACGCTGACGCTCTATGAGAGCCGCAATGCCGGGCGCTCCTCGCTCCTGCCCTTCGAGGGCGGCCAGGCTGGGCCGAGCGTTGCGGTGCGGCCGCTCGCGCGGCTCCTCGACCGGGCGCCGGCGGCGATCAAGATCGACGTCGAAGGCTTCGAAGACAGCGCCCTCCTGCCCTATTTCGACGAGACGGGCGAGGAGATGTGGCCGCGTGCAATCGTGATCGAAACGTTGCACCGCACACTTTGGACACGCGACTGTCTTCAAGAACTGTTCCAGAGAGGCTATGAGCTTATGGAACAGACGGACGAGAACGCGCTGCTCGCCCGCCGCGCGAAATGACGAGACAGAGTGAACCATGGTCCAGCTGACGCTTCCGAAGAATTCAGTCGTGCAAGAGGGCAAGACCTGGCCGAAAACGGCTGACTCCGCCAACATGCGCGAGTTTCGCGTCTATCGCTGGCAGGAAGAGGGCGACGAAAATCCGCGGGTCGATACTTACTTCGTCGACACCGACGATTGCGGCCCGATGATTCTGGACGGTCTCCTCTACATCAAGAACAAGATCGACCCGACGCTGACCTTCCGCCGATCCTGCCGCGAAGGCATCTGCGGATCGTGCTCGATGAACATCAACGGCCTCAACGGTCTCGCCTGCACCACGGGCATGGACGAGGTCGAGGGTCCGGTGACGCTCTATCCGCTCCCGCACATGGAAGTGGTGCGCGACCTCGTCCCCGATCTCACCAAGTTCTACGCGCAGCTGCGCGAGATCGAACCCTGGCTGAAGACCGACACGCCGCAGCCGCAGAAGGAATGGCGGCAGAGCCATGACGACCGCGAGAAGCTGAACGGCCTCTACGAGTGCATCCTGTGCGCCTGCTGCTCGACCTCGTGCCCGAGCTACTGGTGGAACGGCGATCGCTATCTCGGCCCCGCCGCGCTCCTCCAGGCGCACCGCTGGATCGTCGACAGCCGCGACGAACGCACCGGCGAGCGTCTCGACGCGCTGGAAGACCCCTTCCGCCTCTATCGCTGCCACACGATCATGAACTGCGCCAACGCCTGCCCGAAGGGTCTCAACCCCGCGAAGGCGATCGCCGAGATCAAGGCGCTCATGGTGGAACGCCGCCTCTGAGGCGCCCCGCCGCGGCGTTTCGGGTCGCGCCCGCGGCCCGGCCGCGCCCGTCGCGACCGCCGGCAGGCTGACGCCGGCCTTTCCCCTCGCGCCCTCGTCGCGCGATCGTGAGCGTCGCGGCTTTGCCTTGGCGCGGCCTCGCCACTAAACCGGTGCGAGGTCAGTCAGGAATTCATCGCTTCATGTTGCGTCGGCTCGCCCTTGTCCTGCTCGCCCTCGTGGCGAGCACGACCGCATATGCCTCGTCCGCGGGGAAGATCACGGCCGAGCACATCTCGGCCAAGATCCTCGTCCAGAACGCGGTGACGCGACCTGGCGACGCGACCGGCATCGCGATCCGCCACAAGGTCGCCGAGGGTTGGCACACCTACTGGCTGAACCCCGGCGATTCCGGCGAGCCGCCGATCGCGGACTGGCGCCTGCCCGAAGGCGGCACCGCCGAGGCGCTGCGCTTCCCGACGCCGGAGCGCCTGCCCTACCCGCCGCTCATGAATTTCGGCTACGGCAGCCCGTTCACGCTCCTCGCCGCGGTGACGGTGCCGGAAAGCTGGCCCGCCGGCACGCCCTACCCGGTCACGCTCCAGATGGACTGGCTCGTGTGCAGCGAGATCTGCATCCCCGAGGGCGGCTCCGTCAGCTTCGACATCGCGACCGGGCCGCAGACGGAGGTCGATTCCAGCGTCGCCTTCACCTTCATGCAGGCCGAGTGGGCGCTCCCCGTGGAGAGCGATGCCGACGCCACCTACTCGCGCGCCGACAGCACGATTTTCCTGTCCGTCCCGTTCGGATCGCCGGAGGGGGCCGAGTTCTTCCCCGTCGCGTGGGACGCGATCGAGCACGTCGCCGAGCAGACCGCCGTCGAGGCCGCCGACGGCGAGGGCATGGTTCTGAAGCTCTCCTCCGGCAACGGCCGGCTCGACGGCACGCTGCGCGGCGTCCTCAAGACCAAGGACGGGAGCTGGTGGATCACCGCGACCGGCGATCCCGACCCGGCCCCCGCCGCCCCCTCGCCCGCCCCGGCGGCCGGCGAGGCGGTGGGCGCGCTCGCCCCGCTCGCGGCGGCCGCGCCCGAGGCGGCGAGCGCCGCCCCGATCGGCCGCGCCGGGATCGACCTGCCGCGCGCGCTGCTCTTTGCGTTCCTCGGCGGCCTCATCCTCAACCTGATGCCGTGCGTCTTCCCCGTGCTGGCGCTGAAGGCGCTCGGGCTGATCGCCCACGCGGACGCGCCCTTCTCCCGCCGCGCCTCGATCGGCGCGGCCTACACGGCGGGCATCCTCGTCAGCTTCGCGGTTCTCGCCGGCCTTCTCCTCGCGCTGAAGGCGGGCGGGGTCGCGGTCGGCTGGGGCTTCCAGCTCCAGAGCCCGACCTTCGTTGCTATCATGGCGGTCATCGTCTTCGCCGTCGGCCTCAGCCTTTCCGGCGTGTTCGAGATCGGGGCGAGCCTCACCCGGATCGGCGGCCGCGCGCCGCGCAACGGGATCGCGGGCTCGTTCGCGACCGGCGCGCTCGCGACGATCGTCGCCACCCCCTGCACCGCGCCCTTCATGGCGGTCGCGATCGGGGTCGCCATCGCCGCCTCGCCGCTCTTCGCCTTCGCCGTGTTCGGCGCGCTCGGGCTCGGCCTCGCGACGCCCTTCGTCGCGATCTCGCTGATGCCCGGCCTCGCGCGCATCATGCCGAAGCCCGGCATCTGGATGGTGCGGCTGAAGCAGGTCCTCGCCTTCCCGCTCTACGCGACGGCGGCATGGCTCGTCTGGGTGCTCGCCCAGCTCATCGGGATCGACGCGCTGCTGCCGGTCTTCGCCGCGCTCGTCCTCATCGCGCTCGCGGCCTGGCTCCTCGGCCTCGCCCAGCGCGGGGAAGGCCGCTCCCACCGCGTGGCGTTCGCGAGCGCGATCGTCGTGATCGCGGGCGCGCTCGCCGCGCTGTGGCCGGCGACGATGGCAACGCCCACGCAGAGCGTGATGCGCGTGTCGGCGACCCCGCTCGGCGAGGCGTTCTCGCCCGACCGGCTCGCCGCGCTGCGCGACGAGAAACGGTCCGTCCTCGTCAACGTGACCGCGGCCTGGTGCATCACCTGCAAGGTGAACGAGCGCGTCGTGTTCGACGACCCCGATTTCGCCAAGCTCCTTGCGGACAAGAACGTCACCTACCTCGTCGCCGACTGGACGCGGCGCGATCCCGACATCACGCGCTTCATCGAGAGCTTCGGCCGCGCCGGCGTGCCGCTCTACGTCCACTTCGCGCCCGACGCCGAGCCTGAGGTGCTGCCCCAGCTCCTGACGCTCTCCAAGCTCGAAGCCGCGCTCGGCTCATGAGAATGCCCCTCGCCGCGGCGCGCTTCGCGGTCGCGGGCGCGCTCCTTGCCGCGACCGCCGCCCACGCCGAACCGCTCCCCCCGCTTGACGACTGGGCGCGCGTCGAGGCCGCCGCCGCCGGGCAGGACGTCCACTGGTACGCCTGGGGCGGCGAGACCCACATCAACGACTATATCGGCTGGGTCGGCCACGAGGTCGCCGAGCGCTACGGCGTCCACCTGAAGCAGGTGAAGGTCACCGACACGGCCGAAGCCGTCGCCCGCGTCCTCGCCGAGACCGTCGCGGGCAAGACCGACGGCGGCGCGGTCGATCTCGTCTGGATCAATGGCGAGAATTTCGTCGCGATGAAGGAGGCGGGCCTCCTCCTCGCCGCACCGTGGGCGGAGGCGCTGCCGAACCGCTCCCTCGTCGACCTCGACGCCTATGGCGCGGCGATCCTCACCGATTTCGCGGTTCCGGTGGACGGGCAGCAATCGCCCTGGGGCCGCGCGCAGCTCGTCTTCCTCTATGACGTAGAGAGGACCCCCGAGCCACCACGCTCGCTCGAAGCCCTGATCCTCTTCGCCGAGACCCATCCCGGCCGCTTCACCTATCCGCAGCCTCCCAACTTCCTCGGCACCGCGTTCCTGAAGCAGATCCTCGTCGCGACCGCCCCGGACCCCTCGCGCCTGCAGGAGCCGGCGGGCGAGGACGGGGAGGCGATCGTGCGGGAGGCCCTCCTCCCGGTGCTGAAGCGCCTACACCCCAATCTGTGGCGCTCGGGCACGGTGTTCCCGCAGGGCGTTGCGGAGCTGCGCCGCCTCTATGCCGACGGCGAGATCGCGCTCGCCCTCACCTTCAACCCGTCCGACGCGCAGGCCGCGATCAATGCCGGCCTCCTGCCGCCGACGACGCGGGTGACCACCTTCGCCGACGGCTCGATCGGCAACGTCCACTTCGTCGCGATCCCCGTGAACGCGAACGCCAAGGCCGGCGCGCTCGTCGTCGCGAACTTCCTCCTGTCGCCCGAGGCGCAGGCGCGAAAGGCCGATCCCGCCGTCTGGGGCGACCCCACCGTGCTCGCCGTCGATAGACTTTCGCCCGAAAGCCGTGCTCTCTTCGCGGCAGAGGTCGCGGTCGACGCGCCGACCCTCTCCGAACCGCACGCGAGCTGGACCGAGATCATCGAACGAGTATGGGCCGACGAGTTCCTGAAATAGCGCGCGAGGACGGGGCGCCCGAGGCCCCCGCCGCGACGCCCGCGAAACCCGCCCGCGCCGCGAAAGCAGCGCCCGCGAAGGCGTCGGCGCCCGCGAAAGCCGGCGCGGCGAAGCCGAAGGCGGCGCGTGCGGCCAAGAGCGGCCCGCGCTCGCGCTACACCAAGGCCGAGGCGGACGCCTTCTTCCAGCGCCTCGCCGACGCCCTGCCCGAGCCGAAGACCGAGCTCGAATACAAGAACCCGTTCACCCTTCTCGTCGCCGTCGTCCTCTCGGCGCAGGCGACGGACGTCGGCGTCAACCGCGCGACCCGCGCCCTCTTCGAGGTGGCCGACACGCCGCAGAAGATGGCCGATCTCGGCGAAGGGAAGGTGCGCGACTACATCAAGACGATCGGCCTCTTCAACACGAAGGCGAAGAACGTCATCGCCCTCTCGCGCACCCTCGTCGACACCTATGGGGGCGACGTCCCGCGCGATCGCGAGGCGCTCCAGGCGCTCCCCGGTGTCGGGCGCAAGACGGCGAATGTCGTCCTCAATGTCGCGTTCGGCGAGCCGACCATCGCCGTCGACACGCACATCTTCCGCATCGGCAACCGGCTCGGCCTCGCCCCCGGCAAGACGCCGGACGAGGTGGAGCGCGCGCTCGAGAAGATCGTCCCGCCGCGCTTCCTCCACGGCGCCCACCACTGGCTCATCCTGCACGGCCGGCACGTGTGCAAGGCACGCCGCCCGCTTTGCGAGGCATGTGTCGTCTATGATTTGTGCAAGGCCCCGGACAGGCGCGTGTTGCCCCATCACGGGTGAGGGGGCATTCTCACTCCATGCGGCCATGACGGCCGCGCACCGTCCGTAACCGACAGCAGCCCCGGATCGACGTCATGATGCCACCCGTGCCGGACCATCCGGCGCTGTTCCTGGACTTCGACGGGACGCTCGTCGAGATCGCCGACCGGCCGGACGGGATCACCGTCGCCGCGGCGCTGCCGGGTATCGTGGAGCGGCTCGTGCGCACGACGGGCGGGGCGGTCGCGGTCATCAGCGGCCGGCAGGTCGAGCAGATCGACCACTATCTGCGCGTCGCGATCCCGATGGCCGGAATGCACGGGCTCGAGCGGCGCCTCCGCCCCGGCGAGCCGATCGAGACCGCCACGCCGCCCCCCGAGATCGACACGCTGCGCACGCGGCTGACGGCCTCCCCCCTCATCGGCGGCGGCGTGCGGCTGGAGGACAAGGGCGCCGGCCTCGCTGTCCACTATCGCGCCGCGCCGGACCGCCGCCAGGAGGTGCTCGACGCGATGGAAGACGCCATCGCCGACCTTCCGACCCTCCACCTCATCGACGGCAAGATGGTCGTCGAGGCGAAGGGCAAGGGCTTCGACAAAGGCGCGGCGGTCGACTTCTTCATGGCGCGGGCCCCGTTCAAGGGACGCACCCCGATCTTCATCGGCGACGACACCACCGACGAGGATGGGATGCGCGCCGCCGATGCCGCCGGCGGGTTCGGCGTCAAGGTCGGCGAAGGCCCGACCTCCGCCCGCTACCACCTTCCCAGCGTCTCAGCCGTCCACGACTGGCTCAGCACACTCGCGGAGCATGCTTCATGAGCACACTCGCCCTCGGCATCATCGGCAACTGCTCGGTGTCCGCCCTCGTCGACGACAAGGCGCGGATCCTGTGGTGGTGCCTGCCGCGGCCGGATGGCGATCCCGTCTTCCACGCCCTCCTCGGCTCGAACGGCGCGCCAGAGGACGGCGCCTTCGCGATCGAGGTGGAGGACTATTCCCACTCCGAACAGCACTATATCGAGAACACCGCGATCCTGCGCACGCGCCTCATCGCGTCCGACGGGTCGACGGTCGAGATCGACGATTTCTGCCCGCGATTCCTGTCGCGCGGCCGCGTCTTCCGCCCGGCCCAGATCGTGCGGCGCATCCGGCCGGTCACGGGCCGTCCGCGCATCCGCATCGTGCTGCGCCCGCGCTTCCACTGGGGCAGCGCGCGGCCGGAGATCACCTCCGGCTCCAACCATGTCCGCTTCGTCTCCGACGGCACGACGCTGCGCCTCACCACCGACGCGCCGATCACCTACATCCGCGACGAGACCTTCTTCGTCGTCGAACGCGAGCTGAACCTCTTCCTCGGCCCGGACGAGTCGCTCACCTCCCGCCCGGCCACCATCGGCCGCGAATTCCAGGAAGAGACCGAATATTATTGGAAGCGCTGGTCGCTCCGCCTCGGCCTGCCGCTGGAATGGCAGGAGGCGGTGATCCGCGCGGCGATCACGCTGAAGCTGTGCACCTTCGAGGAGACGGGCGCGATCGTCGCCGCCGTCACCACCTCGATCCCGGAAGCTCCCTTCTCCGAGCGCAACTGGGACTATCGCTTCTGCTGGCTCCGCGACGCCTTCTTCGTGGTGCGCGCGCTGAACGCGCTCTCCGACCTCGAGACGCTGGAGAATTATCTCGCCTATATCCGCGACGTGATCGCGCTCACCAAGGGTGACCACATCCAGCCGGTTTTCGGCATCGGGCTCGAGGCGGCGCTCACCGAGCGGACCGAGGCGCTACCCGGCTTCCGCGGCATGGGCCCCGTGCGCGTCGGCAACCAGGCGCACGAGCATCACCAGCACGACGTCTACGGCAACATCGTGCTCGCCGCCGCGCAGGCCTTCTTCGACAAGCGTCTCCTGCGCCAGGGCACGATGGAGGATTTCCGCCACCTCGAGGTGATCGGCGACCGGGCCTACATGCTCCACAACTCGCCCGACGCGGGCATCTGGGAGCTGCGCACCCGCTCGCGCGTCCACACCTCGTCGTCGCTGATGTGCTGGGCCGCGCTCGACCGCCTCGCGAAGATCGCGAACCAGCTCGGGGTCAACCCGAAGCACTGGCGCTCGCGCGCGAACGAGGTCCACGCAAAAATTTGTGCCGAGGCATGGAACGAAGACGTCGGCGCGTTCGTTGAGTCTTTTGGCGGCGCGGATCTCGACGCCTCCCTCCTCCTCATGGCCGAAGTCGGATTCATCGACCCGCTCGACCCGCGCTTCGTGTCGACGGTCGATCGGATCGGCGAAAAGTTGCGCCGCGGCAATCATTTGTATCGCTATCATGCCGCCGATGATTTTGGTCGGCCCGAGACAGCGTTCAACGTCTGCACATTCTGGTTTATCGATGCCCTCGGCCGAATGGATCGGCGTGAGGAAGCGCGAGAAATCTACGAGACGATGCTCTCATGCCGCAATCATCTGGGGTTGTTGTCGGAGGACACTGACCCGCAGACGGACGAGCTTTGGGGCAACTTCCCACAAACTTATTCGATGGTCGGCATCATCAATGGGGCCGTACGCCTTTCCAGGCGCTGGGATAAAGTGGTTTAGTGCAGGTCCCCGGCACAATGACCCGAAGAGGCTCAAGCCATGCCCCGCATCGTAGTCGTCTCGAACCGCGTCGGCCCGTTGTCCGATACGGGGAGAGCCGGCGGACTCGCCGTCGCGCTCGTTGACGTCCTGCGCGAACGCGGGGGGCTCTGGTTCGGCTGGTCGGGCGACGTTTCGGAAGAGGGCACCTACAGCCCGCTCCAGTTCAACGAATCCGGCAATGTGTCGACCGCGACGATCGACGTCGCCCAGGCCGACTATGACGAATCCTATGCCGGGTTCGCGAACCGCGCGCTGTGGCCGACGCTCCACTACCGGCTCGACCTGACGGATTTCGACCGGCGGCTCGAACAGGGCTATCGCCGCGTCAACGAGCGGTTCGCCGAGCGGCTCGTCCCGCTGCTGCGGCCGGACGATATCGTCTGGGTGCACGATTACCACTTCTTCTTCATGGGCGACGTGCTGCGTGCAGCGGGGGTGAAGAACCCGATCGGCTTCTTCCTCCACATCCCCTTCCCGGTTCCGGAGGTGCTGACCGCGCTGCCGAACCACAAGGAGATGATCCACGCGCTGCTCGCCTACGATCTCGTCGGCTTCCAGACGAGCCAGCACCTCTCGGCCTTCGAGCGCTACATCTTCGAGGAGGTCGGCGGCACGCGCGAGGCGGACGGGTCGATCAGCGCCATGGGCCGCACCGTGGTGGCCGACGCCTTCCCCATCGGCATCGACGCCAGCGCCTTCTCCACCTTCCACGAGACGGCGGAAGGGCACGAGAATTTCGCGCTGATGAAGAACGAGCTCGGCGACCAGAAGCAGATCGTCGGCGTCGACCGGATCGACTATTCGAAGGGCCTTCCCGAGCGCTTCACCGCCTTCGAGCGTCTCCTTGAGCTACATCCGGAGATGAAAGGCGAGGTGACTCTTCTGCAAATCGCGCCGCCCTCGCGCTCGGAAGTGCGGGCCTATCTCCAGATCCAGCGCCTCCTCGAAGGGCTCTCGGGCCGGATCAACGGCCGCTTCTCCGACCTCGACTGGACGCCGATCCACTTCATCACCCGCTCCTTCCCGCGCCGCTCGCTCGCCGGCATCTACCGCGCCTCATCGGTCGGCCTCGTGACCCCGCTGCGGGACGGGATGAACCTCGTCGCGAAAGAATATGTCGCCGCGCAGGATCCGGAGGATCCGGGCGTCCTCGTGCTCTCCCGCTTCGCCGGCGCGGCGGAGGAGATGACCGAGGCGGTGATCGTGAACCCCTACTCGATCGACGAGCTTGCCGAAGGCCTGCGTCTCGCGATCCAGATGCCGCTCGACGAGCGCAAGGCGCGCTGGAGCGCGCTCAACACCAAGGTGATGACCAACACCGCGTCCGCCTGGTCCCGCCGCTTCCTCGACCGGCTCGTCTCGCTTCACGAATCCGTGCCGGCTGAAGGCTAGGGGCTGGTCCGCTCGAATTTGCGGCCCAGTTTCCCCGGTGGCGCGCCGCTTCGGCGCACCGGCCACCGGTCTCCGAAACTCGGCGCAAGATGACTGACACAAGCTATTTCGTCCCTGACGCGACGTGCTGGCGCGTCGAACACGCGGCCCGATTCTCCCTGATCATCGACGCGGAGGATTTCTTCCGCCTCGCCAAGCAGGCCATGATGAAGGCCGAACGCTCGGTCCTGCTGATCGGCTGGGATTTCGACGCGCGCATCCCGCTGGAGCCCGAGGAAAAACGGTTGCCCGGCCCGAACTCGGCCGGCCGCTTCCTCGACTGGTTGTCGAAGACGCGCCCCGCGGTCGACGTGAAGATCCTCAAATGGGACATCGGCCTCATCCACTCGATCTTCCGCGGCGAGACCCCGCATTTCCTGCTGCGCTGGTTCTTCGGCAGCGAGATCGACTTCCGCCTCGACAGCGCGCACCCGCCCCTCTCGGCCCAGCACATGAAGATCCTCGTGATCGACGATCGCGTGGCCTTCTGCGGCGGCATCGACATGACGGTCCAGCGCTGGGACACGCGCTCCCACGCCGAGGCGCAGCCCGGCCGCGTCTCCCCCGGCGGCAAGCCGCTGATGCCCTGGCACGACGTGACGAGCTGCGTCTCGGGCCCGGCCGCGAAGGCGCTCGGCCAGCTCGCGCGCGACCGCTGGTACTGGGCGACAAAGGAGCGGCTCGAGGAGATCGACGTCGCAACCGACCCGTGGCCGGACGATCTGGAGCCGCAATTCAACGACATCCACGTCGCGATCTCGCGCACCATCCCCGAATATGACGAGCGGCCGCAGATCACCGAGATCGAGGCGGCGAAGCTGACGATCATCGGCGCGGCGAAGCGCACGCTCTATATCGAGAGCCAGTATTTCGCCTCCCGCCCCATCGCCGAGGCGATCGCGGCGCGGCTGCGCGAGGCGGACGGGCCGGAGATCGTGCTGATCAACCCGATCTCGGCGGACGGGTGGCTCGAGGCCGAGGCGATGGACACGGCGCGGGCGCGCATGATCGCGCTCGTCGAGAAGGCGGACGTCCACCGCCGCTTCCGCATTCTCCACCCGGTGAACGCGGCCGGGACGCCGATCTACGTCCACGCCAAGGTGATGATCGCCGACGATGCGGTGCTGAAGGTCGGCTCGGCGAACCTCAACAACCGCTCGATGGGCTATGACAGCGAGTGCGATCTCAGCATCGACGCGCGCTCACGGCCGCAGGACCGGGAGACGATCGTCGCGATCCGCAACGACCTCCTCGCCGAGCATCTCGGCACCAGCGTGGAGGCGGTCGTGGCGGCGCTGGAGGCGAATGACGGCTCGCTGATCGCGACGATCGAGGCGCTGAACGACACCGCGCGCAATCACCTCGCGCCGATGCCGCCGCGGACCCTCTCCGATCTCGAGGAGGCGTTCGCCGAATCCGACGTCGCCGACCCGATCCGGCCGACGACGGTGAAGCGGCTGATCCACACGATCGTGAACCGCGTGCCGACCTTCAAAGGTCTGGGAGTTGGACGCGGCTATCGACGTCGAAGAGCATCGTGAGGACGGCGACGCGCACCCACATGCCGTTGCGCTCCTGACGCCAATATTTGGCGCGCGGGTCCTTGTCGATCTCGGGGTCGAGCTCGTCGCGGCGCGGGAGGGGATGCATGATCACGCAATCCTCCTTCAGCGAGGTGAGGTGCGAAGCCTTGAGGTGGAAGCGGGTATAGTCGGTCGCGCTCTCGCCGCCGACATCATACTCGTCCTGGATGCGCGTCATGTAGATCGCGTCGGCCGAGGCGATGGCGGGGAGGAACTCGTCCGTCTCCTCGAAGCGGGTGCCGGCGCGGGTGAGCGCGCGGCGCAGATCGTCCTCGATCCGGAAATTCTCGGGCGAGGCGAAGATGATCTTCACGTCCTCATAGTTGGTGAGGAGGCGCGACAGGGAGCGGACCGTGCGGCCGCGCTTCAGGTCGCCGACCATGCAGATCGTCTTGCCGTCGATGCCGCCCCTCAGGCGCAGGCTGCGCGTGAGGGTGTAGATGTCGAGGAGGGCCTGGGTCGGATGCTCGTCGGGGCCCGACCCGGCATTGACGATCGGCACCGGCCGCGGCGTCGCGTCGAGCAGCGTCGCGACCCGGTCGCACAGCCCCGCGATGGGCGAGCGCATAATGATGAGGTCGACATAGCTCGAGAAGGTGCGCAGCGAATCCTCGACGCTCTCGCCCTTCCGCTCCGAGGAGGTCGCCGCGTCGCGGATCTCCGAGGCGGTGATGCCGAGGATATGGCAGGCGCTCTGGAAGGAGAGGAAGGTGCGCGTCGAGGGCTGCGTGAAGTAGAGCATCGCCCGCTTGTGGGGCAGGAGGCTCCGCAGATAGACGATCCCTTCGCGCGACTTGTCGAACCGGCGGATCGTCGTCGTCAGCTGATAGAGATAGTCGAGGAATTGCCGGTCAAACTGGCTGGAGCTCAAAACGTGGCGCAACGGCGCGTCTGGCGCCTCTGCTCGTGGAGTCACGTCCATCGTGGCGGCCTCTCGTGTCGTCGCGCTTCTAGAGCCTCTTGCGAGCGGAGGGAACGGCCCGGAACAAATTCTTCGCAAGTTTCTGGATCGCGCCAGACCGACCGAGCGGACGTCAGAGCGCGTAGACGCGCTCCTGACCGAGGACGTGCGGGCGCGGCCCCGGCGGCTCGGGCCACAGCGCGGCGAAGGCGGCATCGGCGACGCTGAGCCCGCCGGTGAGGCAGCCGAAGGCCGGCATGACGAGCCGCTCCGCGCAGCCGAGGAAGCAGCGCCGGCGCAGACGACGCCCGCGAACCGTCACCCAGGCGGCCGGGTGGAGATGGCCGGCGACCTCCGGCTCGCCCGTCAGCCCCTCGGCCGGGATGTGGCGGAAGGTGACGCCGCCGAGCCGGTAGACATCATGCACGGAGCCCGGAAGCGCCCGCACGCTGTCGCCTTCGTGGTTGCCCGTCACCCAGACGAACTCGGCCCTATCCGTCAGCGCGAGAAGGGTCTTGAGATCCGCCCCCGCGAGCCGTTCCGCCCCGCGCCGGTCGTGGAAGCTGTCGCCCAGCGAGATGACCCGCATCGGCCGGTAGCGCCCCATCGCCTCGGCGAGACGCGCGAGCGTCAGGCCGGTGTCGTAGGGCGGCACCATCTGGCCGGACCGCGCGAACGCCGACCCGGTCTCGAGGTGAAGGTCGGACACGACGAGCGTCCCTTCGGCCGCCCAATAGAGCGCGCCGGTCGGGTCGAGCACGGCGTCGATCCCGGCGAGGAAGGCGGGCGCGGGCGTCGGCGCGGCCCGGCGGCGCGGGGCGCCATGCCGGGGATGGCGCGGCCCCGGCAGCGAGAAGGCCGCCATCGCGCGCATGCCATAAGGGGTCGGCCGGTCGCCAATACTCACGCCATCGCCTCCTGAACCAACGCATCCGCCGCTTCGGCGAGAAGGGTCTCGGAACCATCACCTTGGACGACCTCGCGGCCGATTTCGAGCATGATCGGCACCGCGAGTGGGGATATCTTCTCCAGCCGCTCGTGCACGATGTCGCCCTTCACGCGCGCCAGCATCTGGCCGAGGCGGCGGATGTCGAGGAGGCCGGTCGCCGCATCCGCCCAGGTTGCGCGGAGCAGGATGTGGTCCGGCTCATGGCTGCGCAGGACGTCATAGACGAGATCGGTCGACACGGTGATCTGCCGCCCGGTCTTCTCCTTGCCGGGATGGCGCCGCTCGATGAGCTGGGCGATCTGCGCGCAGGCGCGGAAGGTGCGCTTCAGAAGCATGGAATCGGCGAGCCATTCGTCGAGATCGTCGCCCAGCATATCCTCCGAGAAGAGCGAGGCCATGGTGTTGCGCTTGCCGTCGAAGAAGGCCGACATGTCGCCGACCGCCCACACCGCGATCGCATAGTCGGAGGCGACGAAGCCCATCGGATGGAGGCCGAGCCGTTCGAGGCGGCGCGTCAGGAGCATTCCGAGCGTCTGGTGGGCGAGGCGTCCCTCGAACGGGTAGGCGACGAGATAGTGGCGGTTGGCACGCGGAAAGGTCTCGACCAGGAGTTCGTCCATCGCCGGCAGGCGCGAGCGGTCGGCCTGGAGGGAGAGCCAGTCGCGCACCTGCGCCGGAAGGTCCCGCCGCTTCTCGGGGTCCGCGAGCATCGCCCGGACGCCGGCGGCGAGATAGGTCGTCAGCGGGAATTTCGAGCCGCCATAGTACGGGATCTTCGGCTCGGTCTGCTGCGTGCGGGTGACGAGCACCTCATTCTCGCGCACCGCTTCGAGGCGCAGCACCTGCCCGGCGAAGAGGAACGTGTCCCCCGGCGCGAGGGAGTTGAGGAAATACTCCTCCAGCTGGCCGAGCACGGGACCGCGCCCGGTCAGGACCCCATTGCGCCGCCCGACGAGGCGCACCGGCAGCGAGGCCAGCTCGACGATGGTGCCGATATTCAGCCGATATTGCGCGGCAAGGGTCGGGTGCGAGATGCGCCAGCGACCGTCCTTGCGGCGGCGGATCTTGGCATATCGCTCATAGGCGCGCAGCGCGTAGCCGCCGGTCGCCACGAAGTCGACGACGCGCTCGAACGTCTCCCAGTCGAGGGCGCGATAGGGATAGGCGGCGACGATCTCGTCATAAAGCTCCACCGCGTCGAACGCCTCGGCGACGGCGGTTCCGAGCACGTGCTGGGCGAGGACGTCGAGCGCGCCGTCCTGGATCGGCGGCGTGTCCTGGTGGCCGAGATAGTTCGCATCGAGCGCGGCCTGGCACTCCATCACCTCGAACCGGTTCGAGGGGACGAGGATCGCCTTCGACGGCTCGTCCATCCGGTGGTTCGCCCGCCCGATGCGCTGGGCGAGACGCGAGGCCCCCTTCGGCGCGCCGACATGGATGACGAGGTCGACGTCGCCCCAGTCGATGCCGAGATCGAGGGTCGAGGTGCAGACGACGGCGCGCAGCGCGTTCCGCCCCATCGCCGCCTCCACCTTGCGCCTCTGCTCCACCTGGAGCGAGCCGTGATGGAGGGCGATCGGCAGCGTGTCCTCGTTGATGCGCCACAATTCGTGGAACAGAAGCTCCGCCTGGCTGCGCGTGTTGACGAAGACGAGGGTCGTCTTGTGCGCCTTGATCAGCTCGTAGATGTCGCCGACCGCCCAGCGCGTCATGTGGCCGGACCAGGGGACGCGCTCGTCGGTGGAGAGGATCGAGAGGTCCGGCTTCGCCCCGCCCTCCACCACGATGAGATCGGAGAGGACCGGCGCGCCGCCCCCCTGCGGCATCAGCCAGGCGCGCAGCGCGTCCGGGTCGGCGACGGTCGCGGAGAGGCCGACGACGCGCAGCCCCGGCGCGTGCTTGCGCAGCCGGGCGAGGCCGAGCGCCAGCAGGTCGCCGCGCTTGGAGGTCACGAGCGAGTGCAGCTCGTCGACGATCACCACCTTCAGCTCGGAGAAATAGCGGGGCGCGTCGACCTGGCTGATGAGGAGCGCCACCTGCTCGGCGGTGGTGAGGAGGATGTCGGGCGGATTCTCCTTCTGCCGCCGCCGCCGGCTCTGCGGCGTGTCGCCCGTCCGCGTCTCGATTGAGACGGGGAGGTCCATCTCGTCGATCGGAGCCTTCAGATTGCGCGCGATGTCGACCGCGAGGGCCTTCAGCGGCGAGATGTAGAGGGTGTGCGGGCCGTCCCGCCCTTCGGTGTTGCGGCCGCGCGCCTCCTGCTCGATCTCGATGAGGCTCGGCAGGAAGCCGGCGAGCGTCTTGCCCGCCCCCGTCGGCGCGATGAGGAGCGACGAGCGACGCGCCTCCGCCCTCTCGACGAGGTCGAGCTGGTGGGCGCGCGGCGTCCACCCGCGCCGCGCAAACCAACCGGCGAAGGGCTCTGGCAGGGTGCGCGTGGCGCGGGACGGATCAAGAACGTTCTGCACGAAGCGGAACGTAATGCGTCTTGCGGCCGAGGGACAGGGGGATCGACGCCGCCGCATCGCGCGCCAATTGAAGTGAGGTCCGATCGGAACGATGCTGCGGATCGGCGCAAGGACCGGAAGGCGACCCAAAACGATGAAAGACCTACCGTTCGACGGCAGAATCACCCGCTATCTGGAAGACGAGCTGCCGAAGCCGCTCCGCAAGGAGGTGGAGACGGCCGACAAGGACCAGATCCTCTCCAACAAATATCCGTACGACGAGGAGATGGACAAGGACGAGTACGAGACGCTCTACAAGGCGCTCCAGATCGAGCTCGTGAAGCTCCAGTCCTGGGTGAAGAACACCGGCGCGCGCATCGCGGTCGTGTTCGAGGGGCGGGACGCGGCCGGCAAGGGTGGCGCGATCAAGCGGCTCACCGAGAACCTCAATCCGCGCGGCGCCCGCGTCGTCGCCCTCGGCAAGCCGACCGAGTCGGAGAAGAGCCAGTGGTACTTCCAGCGCTACATCCAGCATCTGCCGAGCGCGGGTGAAATCGCCTTCTTCGACCGCTCCTGGTACAACCGGGCCGTCGTCGAGCGGGTCTTCGGCTTCTCCGGGCCGGAGGATCGGGCGCTCTTCTTCCGCCAGGCACCCGAGTTCGAGCGGATGCTCATCGCGGACGGCATCCATCTCTTCAAGATCTGGCTCACCGTCAGCCGCGCCGAGCAGATGCGGCGGATGCTGGCGCGCGAGCGCGATCCGCTGAAGCAGTGGAAGCTGTCGGAGATCGACGTCGAGGGCCTCAAGAAGTGGGACAGCTACTCGCTGGCGATCAGCGAGATGTTCGCCCGCACCCATTCGGCCGAGGCGCCGTGGCGCGTCGTGCGCGCCGACGACAAGCGTCGCGCCCGCATCACGACGCAGCAGATCATCCTCAGCGCCGTCGAGTATGACAGCCGCGACGAGCGTGTCGCGGGACCGCCCGATCCGCAGATCACCGGCGGCCCCGAGATCGTGCCGACCGGCGACGGCTGAGCCGCCGCCGGTCCGCGCGCCTCAGAGATCGTCGGTGTCCGTGACGCCCGGCACCGCGAGGTTCAGGATGCGCTGGTCCTCCGTCGGCGGCGTGTCGGCAAGATCCACCGGCTTGCCGTAGGCGGCGAGATATTCGGCGAGCGCGTCCTGCTCGGTGCCGACATTGGTGAAGGTCGCCGTGCCATCCACGATGACGTCCGGCTTCAGGAGCTGGACGACCTTCGCGAAGGCTGGATCGGCCGCGACGAAGGCCGGATAGGGATAGCCGTCACCGCCATCGACGAGGAAGTTCAGCGAGACGACGCGGATGCCGACGGTGAACTGGTCGGCCGCCGGGGTCAGCTCGCCATTCTCGACGATCTTCACGTCGACGCCTTCCGGCCCGGTGTTGAGGAGCGTCACGTCCTGCACGCGTTCGCCGGCCTCCAGGATCGGATCGAACGAGAAGCGCACGCCCGCCACCTGCGGGAAGCGCCCCTCGGCACCGAGCGGCTTGCCTTCCGGGTCGTAGTTGCTCGCCGCGACGCCGTAATTCAGCACCTCGAGGAGCTGCGCCGGCGACAGGGTGATGAGCGTCAGCCCGTTGTTGAAGGCGAGCGCCTGCTGGATCTCGAGCTCAGAGATCTTGCCGTCGTCGAGCGGGATCGGGGCGCGGATGCCGCCGCCATTCTTCAGCGAGACGAGCACCGGGCTGTCCGACAACTCGTTCGCATAGGCGAGGTTGGCGTCGGCGGTGAGGTTGCCGAGATTGGTCTCCTCGGTGCGCACGCCCGGCTCGCGGTCGCCGTTGAGGTCCACGGTGAGGTCCGCGAAATAGTTGCGGCCCGACACGTCGAGCGTCGTGTCGTTCAAGACCTTCACGAGGTCGCGCACCGCGCCGCCCTTCGGCGAGGCGATGATCGCGGCCGTGGCGTCCGGCGCGCCGCTCACCTCGACGACGCCCGCATCGTCGGTCGCATAGGCGCCGGAGACGGCCGGGTCGATCGAGGAGGGGATGATCACCCCGTCCTCGTCGAAGCCGATGACGAGGCGGCCGACATAGGTGTACTGCCCGTCGGTCGAGACGATCGCGACGGGGTTGCCGCCCGCGTCCTCGCGGAACATCGGGTATGGGCCCTGCGCCTCGTCGCGGTCGCGCAGCCGGTCGGTCGCGTCGGCGAGGCGCGTGTCCGAGCCGCCCGCGATGATGATGTCCACCCCGTCGAGGAGCCCGGCGAGCTCGGCCTCGAGGTCGATCTGCTGGAGGTGCGAGGTGATGATGATCTTGTCGATCCCCTCCCCTTCCAGGCGGTCGATCACCTGCTGGATGATGTCGGCGAGCGCGTCCATGTTGTTGACGCGCGGCTCGGCGTTGGCGTCGTCGTCGGGGTTGTTGGCGTCGCCGCGCGTTGAGGAGATCGTCGCGACGAGCGGCGTCGTGATGCCGATGACGCCGAACCGCTCGCCGTTCTTCTCGAGGATCGCGTAGGGGGCGATCTTGCCGTCACCCTCGCCGTCGGTGGCCGCGGTGAGCATCAGCGGGGCGAGCGGGCTCTGCGGCCCGACCGTGAGATTCGCCGAAAGGTACGGGAAGAGTGCGCCGACCCAGGCGTCGTCCCCCTCGGAGACGCCGATCGCCTTGCCGAGCTGCGCCTGACCGAAGTCGAATTCGTGGTTGCCGAGCGTCGTCGCGTCGAACCCGATGAGGTTCATGATCGCGATGTCGAACCGGCCGGGCGAGCTCACGAGGCCCGTCTGCTCGGATCCGGTCGCGACGCTCATCGCCTTCGAGAGCGCCTCGGACAGGCGCGCCTGCACGTCGGGGTCGGCGGCGGCCGCGGCGAGGGAGAACGGGCTCGGGATGAAATTGTCGCCGGACGAGATGATCAGCGTCGTGTCGTAATCGTCGGCGAGCGCCTCGACGACGGTGGCGAAATTCGGCGCGTTCTTCACCGCCCCGGCGTTGCCTTCGAGGTCGGATGCATGGAGGAGCTGTAGCGTCACCGCAGGGGTGGAATCCTGCGCCAGAGCCGGCGTGGCGAGCGCAGTCGTCAACAGCAAGGCCGGCACCAGCGCCGGCCGGACCAAAGCCCGAAAACTCATGAATGGCCTCCTTCGCGGGGATCGCGACCCGTGGCCTTCACAGAACGGCCCCGGCCGGGTGGTGTCAACAAACCGAGGGGATGGATTTGCCGCGCCGCAAACACGCGATTCGCGGTGCGGACACGCGGAAACGGCGCCCGCAATGCGGGAGAGCGGGCAAAAAGGGTAACACTTCGATTAAATTCAGGGGCTCTGCCACAGGTCGGTCGACAACGGCGCCATGGGGCTTCATAGAGGCGGACGTCAATCGCTTAAAAGGAGACTTGCAGCGATATGTACGCTCGTAGCCCCTCGGTCGTGGTTCTGGTCGTCGTCGCACTCGCCGCACTCGGCGCAGCAGTCTATTTCTACCGCGAAAGTCAGGATCTCACGGAACGTCTCGCCGCCGCCACCACGGCCGCGGAGACGGAAAAGACCCGCCTCGAAGGCGAGCTCAAAACATTGACGGACACCGCCGGGTCGCTCGACGAGCTGCGTGCCGCCGTCGCGAGCGCCACGGAAGAGCAGACGACGCTCGAGACCTCCGTGACCGAGCTGACGGGCCAGGAAGAATCGCTGTCGGGCCGCATTTCCACCGCCGAAGACACTCTGCGCAGCCGCGACGCGCAGCGGACCGAGCTTGAAAGCTCGATCGCGAGCCTCACGAGCGACATGGAATCGGCCCGCGCCTCCGCCACCACCGCGCAGGACGAGCTGGCCGACCTGACGAGCAAGGTCGAGGCCGCGAAGGCCGCCCTCGCCGAGGCCGAGACCGGCGCCAAGCAGGCGACCGCCACGCGCGACGAGGCGACCTCCGCCGCCGAAGCCGCCCGCGGCTCCGCCGACGAGGCCAACGCCGCCGAGACGAAGGCCCGCGAGGCGCTCTCCGAGCTCGAAGCCAGCGCCGCCTCCGTCACCGACGCCCTCGCCAAGACGCAGGACGAGCTCGGCGCCGCGAAGGACGCGCTCGCCAAGGTCACGAGCGACAACGAAGCGCTCACCGCCACGATCTCCGACTCGACCAGCGAGCGGGACGCCCTCGCCGCCGAGATCGAGACGCTGAAGGGCGAGGTCGAGGCGCTGACGGCCGAGAAGGCGTCGCTGACGGACGAGACCGGGAGCCTTTCCTCCGAGAAGGATTCGCTCACCGAAGAGACCAAGGCGCTCGCCGCCGAGAAGGCCTCGCTCACAGAAGAGACCGAGGCGCTCGCAGCCGAGAAGACCACGCTCACCTCCGACACCGAGGCGCTCACCGCCCAGAAGGCTTCGCTGGAAGACGACCTCGCCGCCCTCACCTCCCAGCAGGAGAATCTGACGGACGCGGTGGCCGGCCTCACCAGCGAGAACGAAGCCGCCGAGGGCGCGCTCGAAGAGGCCAAGGCCGCGATCGAAGCGGCGAAGGCCGAGCTCGACGAGCACACCGCCGCGCAGGACGAGCTGACGAAGACCGTCGCCGCCCTCGAGGACGAGGTGACTTCGCTGGAGGGCGACAAGGAGAAGGCGAGCGCCGAAATCGCCACCCTCTCCGGCCAGCAGGACAGCCTCGCCGCCGCCCTCAAGGAGCTCGAGAGCGCGCGCACGAGCCTCGAGGACGCCACCAAGGCGCTCGCCTCCCAGCAGGAAGCGGCCGAGGCGACGATAGACGATCTGACCAGCCAGCGCGACACGCTGGCCGACGATGTCGAGGCCAAGAAGAGCGAGCAGTTCGACGTCCAGCAGCGGATCGCCCGCAGCAATTCGGAGCTGACCGACCTCCAGCGCCGCCTCACCAGCATGGAAGGCGAGTTCGGCGGCCGCAAGGCGACGCTCGAGAACGAGGTCGAGGCGCTGCGCCGCGACGCCGATTTGTGGCGCCGCCAGCGCGACGACCTCATCAGCGAGATCGACGCCCTCCAGCGCTCCCGCGCCGAGGCGACGGCGGCTCCGGCTCCGGCCGCTCCGGCCGCGACCGAGACGCCGGCGGCCCCCACCGCGCCGGCCGAGACCACGCCGGCCGCCCCCGCGACCGCGCAATAAGATCCGCCGCCCCACAAGGCGGCCCCGGCCAAAGGCGCGGCTCCGGCCGCGCCTTTTTTGTTGCCCGCTGCGCTTCCACCCCGCCCACAAGGGCAAAAAGCGGGAACGGCGCCGCCGTGACTCACGTCACGTGCGAGCCCGGCGGACGCCGCCATCTCCATCCTGTCGCCGGAATGACCCGGAGACCTCAAACAGGAACGGAGAGACTGACATGAACAAGACGCTTATCGCTTTCGGAACCGCGCTCACGATCGGCCTCGGGGCGCTCGCTCCTCTCGGCGGCGCCCAGGCGGCCCCGCTCAACGCCGCCACGGCGCTTCAGGCGGACACCGGCGCCAACGGCATCGAGAAGGTCGGCGGACGCCATCACGGCCACGGCGGGCATCGCCACCACGGCCACCGCCGCCACTACGGTCACGGCTTCTACGCGACCGACTTCTACGGCAAGCGCTGCTTCGTGCAGCGGGTGAAGGTCTGGTCGCACTACTATGGCGGCTACGTCTTCGAAAAACAGCGCATCTGCCGCTGGTAGACGGGGAGATGCATCATGGTTGAGGCGCCGCCCTCAGGGGCGGCGCCTTTTTTTGTGCCCGCGCCAAGAAAAAATCGCGGGCCGTCGGAATAAGCCTGCGCCCCCTCCGTTGTCTGGATGTCGTCGGGAAACACCGACCAGTACAGATCCAACGGAGACGAAGATGACCAAGATTTCGAAGTCCATCGCTCTCGGCACCGCCATGATGATGGGCGCTCTCGCCCTCGCCCCCGGCGCGCAGGCCGCCTCCCCGATCGCCAGCGCCGGCAAGGCCCCGTTCGCCATCGAGAGCGGCATCGTCAAGATCGGCGGCCCCGGCGGCCCCGGCGGCTTCGCGACCCCGCCGAAGGGTCCCGGCCCCGGCCCCCACGGTCACGGCCACGGCCACGGCAATGGCTGGAACCAGGCGGCGCCGTTCATCGGCCTCGGCGCCTTCGCGCTCGGCGCCGCGATCGCCTCCTCCCGCCGGTCCGAATGCGTGATCGAGCGCACCCGCGAATGGAGCCACCGCCACCAGGCCATGATCATCCGCGAGGAGAAGGTCTGCTACTGACCCCGCCTCCCTGCTTCCTCCACCCTCCACCTCCGCCCGGACCCACGTCCGGGCGGCTTTTTGCGTGGCGGCACGTGACATCGGTCACACTATTTCCGTCGCACATGCAGTCATCGCGAAATAAAACCTCGAACAAGCGTGTCGTGACGAGCATCACGTGAGGTTTTCGAAGGCGTCGCCATCTCCATCGTGTCGGCGGGAGAGCCGAAGCAAGCATCAGAGCAGGAGAGACGACCATGAAGAACCAGATCATCGCCGCCACCACCGCGCTCACGATCGCGATGGCCGCCCTCGTCCCGAACGCCGCCTCCGCGGCCCCCTTCAACGGCTTTGCCAAGGCCGAGATCCAGACCGACGCCACCGGCATCGAGACCGTCGGCAATCGCGGCCGCAACGCGGCGGGCGCCGCCATCATCGGCCTCGGCGCCTTCGCGCTGGGCGCAGCGGTCGCCTCCGGCAACAACAACCGCGGCTACTACGGCGGCCACGGCCACCGCCGCGTCTACCAGCGCGACTGCTACATCGAGAAGGTTCGTGTCTGGAACCCGCGCCGCGGTCACTACGTGATGCGCAAGGAGAAGGTCTGCTACTGAGCCGACCCCGCACCGATGAGAAAGCGAGCCGCCCCCAACGGGCGGCTTTCTTCGTTTCAGGTCGCCGGCTGCGGCGTCGAGGCCTTCACGCGGTGCAGCGATCTCGACGAGCAGATCGAGGTGTCGGGTTCGGTCCGGCAAGCTTGTGTCGCCACGTCCGGGAAATGCGATGCGGAACACATCAAGAAGCTGTTTCACAAGGAGAATTTCAGAACGCGTTCGCTGTGACGGGGGTCACGTGCGGGTTCTGAGGGCGTCGCCATCTTCGGTGTGTCGGCGGGAGAGCCGAAGCAAACATCAGAGAGCAGGAGAGACGACCATGAAGAACCAGATCATCGCCGCCACCACCGCGCTCACGATCGCGATGGCCGCCCTCGTCCCGAACGCCGCCTCCGCGGCTCCCTTCAACGGCCTCGCCAAGGCCGAGATCCAGACCGACGCGACCGGCATCGAGACCGTCGGCAACCGCGGCCGCAACGCCGCCGCCGGCGCGGCCATTATCGGCCTCGGCGCCTTCGCGCTGGGCGCAGCGGTCGCCTCCGGCAACAACCGCGGCTATCGCGGCCAAGATCACGGTCACCGCCGCGTCTACCAGCGCGACTGCTACATCGAGAAGGTTCGCGTCTGGAACCCGCGCCGCGGTCACTACGTGATGCACAAGGAGAAGGTCTGCTACTGAGCCGACCGCACCGAGGAGAAAGCGAGCCGCCCAACCGGGCGGCTTTCTTCGTTTCAGGCCGCCGGCTGCGGCGTCGAGGCCTTCACGCGGTGCAGCGATCTCGGCGAGTGGATCGAGGCATCGGGTTCGGTCCGGGGAGCGGGCGTGGCCGTGGTCGTGGCCGAGAAATGTGATGCAGCGCACACCAAGCGTCTGTTTAAGCAGACGAATTTCCAAACGCGCGCGTTGTGATCGGGGTCACGTGCGGGTTCTGAGGGCGTCGCCATCTTCGGTGTGTCGGCGGGAGAGCCGAAGCAAACATCAGAGAGCAGGAGAGACGACCATGAAGAACCAGATCATCGCCGCCACCACCGCGCTCACGATCGCGATGGCCGCCCTCGTCCCGAACGCCGCCTCCGCGGCCCCCTTCAACGGCTTCGCGAAGGCCGAGATCCAGACCGACGCCGCCGGCATCGAGACCGTCGGCAACCGCGGCCGCAACGCAGCGGGCGCCGCCATCATCGGCCTCGGCGCCTTCGCGCTGGGCGCAGCGGTCGCCTCCGGCAACAACAACCGCGGCTATTACGGCGGCCACGGCCACCGCCGCGTCTACCAGCGCGACTGCTACATCGAGAAGGTTCGCGTCTGGAACCCGCGCCGCGGTCACTACGTGATGCACAAGGAGAAGGTCTGCTACTGAGCGGGCCCCTCACCGATGAGAAAGCGAGCCGCCCCGACCGGGCGGCTTTCTTCGTTGCCGCACCTGTCATTTCCCGAGAGCGCTGCCTAATTCTTTCCCGATGCAGGCCTTCGCCCTCCTCCTCGACCGCTTGAGCTACGAGCCGCGCCGCAACGGGAAGCTCGCGCTGATGGAGGCCTATTTCCGCGCCGCGCCCGACCCCGAGCGCGGCTACGCGCTCGCCGCCCTCACCGACTCGCTGTCCTTCCAGAACGCCAAGCCCGGCATCATCCGCGCCCTCATCGCGGAACGGACCGACCCGATCCTCTTCGCCTGGTCGCGCGACTATGTGGGCGACCTTTCGGAGACGGTCGCGCTGATGTGGCCGCGCCGCCCGCGGCCGGAGCACCCTTCCCTCATCGGCCACAACGATCCGCCGATGAGCCCGCGCCTTTCGGAGGTGATCGAGACGCTGCAGACGATGGGCAAGGCCGCCCTCCCCGCCCAGCTCGCCGAGTGGCTCGACCATCTCGACGAGATCGGGCGCTGGGCGCTCCTGAAGCTCATCACCGGGTCGCTGCGGGTCGGCGTCAGCGCGCGCCTCGCCAAGACGGCCGTCGCCCGCCTCGGCGGTGCCGAGCCGAACGCGGTGGAGGAGGTCTGGCACGGCCTGCGCCCGCCCTATGAGGCGCTGTTCGCCTGGCTCGAAGGGCGGGGGCCGAAGCCCGCCACCATCGACCCCGCCCCCTTCCGCCCGCCGATGCTCGCGACCGCGACCGATCTCGACGAGCTGGAGCGGACCCAGGATCCGAGCCTCTTCGCGGCGGAATGGAAGTGGGACGGGATCCGCATCCAGGTCTCGGCCGGGCGCGACGAGAAGGACCGCCGCGTCGTCCGCCTCTATTCGCGCACCGGCGAGGACATCTCCGGCGCCTTCCCCGATGTCGTCGCCGGGGTCGATTTCGAGGGCGCGCTCGACGGCGAGCTCCTGATCGTGCGGGACGACATGGTGGAGTCGTTCAACGTCCTGCAGCAGCGGCTGAACCGGAAGTCGGTCGGGCCGAAGCTCCTGCGCGAATTCCCGCCGCGCGTGCGCGTCTACGATCTCCTCCACGACGGCAGCGAGGATCTGCGCCCCCTCCCCTTCGCCGAGCGGCGCGCCCGGCTCGAGGCCTTCGTCGCCGCGACCGGGCCGATGTTCGACCTTTCGCCGACTGTCCCGTTCGCGAACTGGGCCGATGTCGCGGCGGCGCGCGAGGATCCGGCCTCCGCCGGCGCGGGCGACGACGCGGCCGCTGTCGAGGGCGTGATGCTGAAGCGGCTCGACAGCGCCTATGTGCCGGGTCGGCCGAAGGGGCCGTGGTTCAAGTGGAAGCGCGACCCGTTCACCATCGACGCGGTGCTGATGTACGCCCAGCGCGGCTCGGGCAAGCGCTCGTCCTTCTATTCGGACTACACGTTCGGGGTCTGGAGCGGGGTCGACGGGGCGGACGGTCTCGTCCCCGTCGGCAAGGCCTATTTCGGCTTCACCGACGAGGAGCTGAAGGCGATCGACAAGTTCGTGCGCAACAACACGATCAATCGCTTCGGCCCGGTCCGCGAGGTGGTGCACAAGGCCGAGGAGGGACTCGTCCTGGAGGTGGCGTTCGAGGGGCTCCAGCGCTCGACCCGGCACAAGTCCGGCGTCGCGATGCGCTTTCCCCGGATCGCGCGCCTGCGCTGGGACAAGCCGCCCCGCGAGGCGGACCATCTCGACGCGCTGAACCGCCTGCTTCCGGCCTGACCGGCGGCGGTCAGATCGAGGCGAGCGCGCGCAGCGCCGCCGGGTCCTCGATGCAATAATAGCCGGAGATCCGGCTAATATGCCCCTCGCGCTTCCAGTCGTTGAGGACGCGGCTCACATTCTCGCGCGCCGCCCCCACCATCGCGGCGAGGTCGGCCTGGCTGATCTTGTGATGGACGAGGATGCGCTCGTTGCCGACCGTCTTGCCGAAGAGGTCGGAGAGGTGGAGCATCGTTTGCGCGACGCGGCCGGTGAGCGGCAGAAGCGAGCGCGCGGCGAGCGAGGCGTTCGAGGCCCTGAGGCGACGGCCGACGATGCACAGCATGTGGCGGTAGACGGCGGGGTTGTCGTCGGCGAAGCGGAACACCGCGCCCTTGTCGAAGAAGGCGACGCGGGAGGGCTTCGAGGCGACGATGGAGGCCGAGCGCGGCTCCCCGTCGAAGAGGGCCATCTCGCCGAAGATCGCGCCGGGCGACAGGAGCGCCAGCACCTGCTCGCCGTCCTCCCCGCGCAGGATCACGCGGAGCGAGCCTTCGAGGAGCGCGTAGAACCCGTCCGCCGGGTCGCCCGCCTCGAACACGGCGACGCCGGCCTTCACCGGCCGCGTGCGCGCCACCTTGATCAGTTCTTCGGCGAGTTCGGTCGGCAGACCGTCGAGTGCGATGCTCTGAGAGAGAAGTTGAGGGTTCATGCGCGCGCCTCCCCCCATTTTTTATTGCTGCGCCGGCCGGGCTATTGCCGGACGCCAGGGCCACCTTTGCTTTCGTAACGGCCTACTGAACACGAGAGCACCGCCCGTTTCAAGAAAAACGGGCGGTGCCAAAGATGAGACGTCGCGCGCGTTCCGCGGCGCCGTCGGAATTTGTCAGCGGACGACGACGACCTGGGTGCCGATCTTCACCATGTCGTAGAGCTCGGTGACGTCCTCGTTGCGCATACGAATGCAGCCGGAGGAGACCTCGTGGCCGATCGTCCAGGGCGCGTTGGATCCGTGGATGCGGTAGAGCGTGTTGCCGAGATACATGGCGCGGGCGCCGAGCGGGTTGTTCGGGCCGCCTTCCATGAAGGCCGGCAGCTCCGGCTGGCGCTTGCGCATCTGCGGCGGCGGCGTCCAGCCCGGCCACTCACGCTTCAGCGAGACGCGGTGGGTGCCCGCCCACTGGAAGCCCGGACGGCCGACGCCGACACCGTAGCGGCGGGCCATGCCGTTCCCGTTGACGAGGTAGAGATACTTCTCCTCGGTGTCGATCACGATCGTGCCGGGCTTGTACTTGCTCTGGTACGGCACGTCCGCCGGCAGATAGCGCGGGTCGATCTGGCGCGAGGCGGGGCTGGTGGAGGCCGTGCGCGGCGCCGCGGCGGCGCCCTGCGGGGCCGGCTGCACGATCGCGCCCGGGATCTGCGTCGCGGGCAGCACGCCGCGCGGCAGGGCGCGGCTCGTCTGCACGCGGCCCGTCTGCACGCCGGCATTCTGGCGCGAGCCGGTCGGCACGTTGCCGCGCTCGGCCATCTGTGCCTTCCGCTGTTCCTGAAGGTAGTTCAGCCAGGCGGCGCGATCCGTGTTGAACGCGGACGCGGCGCTGACGGAAGTCACGAGAAGTGCGACCCCGATCGAGGCCCGCAACGAAAGTTTTACGACTTTGGACATCCGGCCCCAATTCCCACAAAAACTGGTCACATCAGGTGTGACTGCTCCCTGGATTATGGTGCAATTTGAGGCTTGACCGAAGCGCTGCAAGTGCTCGCGGAAAAAGAATTGATCACGTTCCTGCGCGCATGGTTAGCACGCGCTTAACGCATCACCTGCCTTCGCTGGGCCAGAAACGCGCCGCCACCCTGGAAAAGTTCGGTGACGAGCGCCCGCACATCGGCGATCACGGCGGGCAGCACGTCGCGCGCCTCCGCCTCGCTCATTCCGGCCACAATGCGCGAATCGTAAAGCATGTTGAGCAGGAACCAGTCGAACAGACCGAAGACGTTGAGGTCCGACTCGTCGTTGAAGATGCTGTCCTTCAGCAACGGGCTGTCGTTCGCGGGCCCAAGACTTTGCGCGATCTCCTCGACCATGCAGTGGGAGAGGCCGAGGAAGCCTTCGTCCGCGACGAGATAGACGTGCGCCCGCTCGATCCCGGTCGGCCGCGAGGCGATCACCGCCGAGCACGCGTTCTCTTCCAGGAAGGCGCCGTCGACACCCGGCCACACCGTCTCGCGGATGGTCTCGCGATAGTTGGCGCGGTCGACGAGGAAGATCACCATGTCCGCGTCCTCGACGCTCGCCACCTCGGCGAGGTCGAGATTCTGGATCGTCGCGCCGAGCTGTTCCACGAAGGCGCGCGTCGTCTCCACGCGGTCGACGAGGGAGGTGGAGACGATGTGGAAGGTGACCGGGCCGGTGAACTTCTTGACGATCCGCGACCCAGGCCGCGCGCCGGCAACGTCGGTTTCAGAGCCGAACACGGTGAGGACGAAGCCGTCCGTCAGCTCCTGGTCGGTGAAGGGCACGGTCTGCGCCAATGCCGGCCCCGCGCCGAGTGTGCCGAACGCGAGCGCGGCCGTCACGAAGGTGGCGCGCAAGGCGCGCCCGAGCGTGCGCCGAAGACGCCAGCCCGCCCTCATGAATGCCCGTCCCGGTCCGCAATCATCGCCCATCCGCCACAGCGCGCCCGAAGGAAAATCGTCGCACAAGGTGCGGCTTCGCGGAACATAAAGTGTTCTGCTGGTGCAGAACTTATGACAGAAAAATGCGCTCTCAACCCGGCTCGGTTCCCGTCGCCGTCAGAAATGGCGCGAGGCCGCGCAGCATGTCGAGGGCCTGGGCGACCTGATCGCGGGCGATGAACTCGTCCACCGTGTGCGCCTGCTCGATCGATCCCGGCCCGCAGACCACCGCCGAGACGCCGATCGCCTGGAAGAGGCCGGCCTCGGTGCCGAAGGCGACGACGTCGGTCGTGTTTGCGCCGGTGAGGGCGAGCGCCAGATCACGCGCGAGATTGTCCTCGGCTGGCTCCAGCCCCGCGACCTCGCCGACGATCTCCGTCGCGATCCCGGAATCCGGGTGGACGGCGCGCATGGCGGGCAGCAGCGTCTCCTCGCAATAGCGGTCCATCGCGGCCTTCACATAGACCTGGTCGGAAAACTGGACGGGGCGCATCTCCCAGTCGACGGCGCAATGGGCCGCGATCACGTTGCGCGCGGTCCCGCCATCGAACCGCCCGGCCTGGACGGTCGTGTAAGGCGGGACGAAGCGGCTGTTCTTCGGCGCGCGCGTCTTCAGCGCCTCGCCCACCTCGAGGAGGCGGGCGACGTAGTGCACCGCCATCTCCACCGCGTTGACGCCGCCCGCGGGGTTCGAGCCGTGTCCGCTCAGCCCGTGGAAGCGGGTCGTGTAGTCGCAACAGCCTTTGTGCCCCTCGATGACGCGCATCATCGTCGGCTCGCCGATGATCGCGGCGGCCGGGCGGACCTCCTGCGCGGCCAGCACCTCGCAGAGCTGGCGCGCGCCCATGCAGCCGACCTCCTCGTCATAGGTGAAGGCGAAGTGGACGGGCCGGGCGAGCGGGAGGGCGGCGAAGAAGGGTGCGAGGGCGAGCGCGGCGGCGATGAAGCCCTTCATGTCGCACGTGCCGCGGCCATAGAGGCGGCCGTCCGCCTCGCGCAGAAGGAAAGGGGGCGAGGTCCAGGCCGCCGCTTCGACGGGCACGACGTCGGTGTGGCCCGACAGAACGATCCCGCCGCTGCGTTCCGGCCCCAGCGTCGCGAAAAGGTTGGCCTTCGCGCCGTCCGCGCTGCGGGTGACCGCGAGCCGCGCGCCGAGGCTCCCGAGCCGCTCGGCCGCATAGTCGATGAGGGCAAGGTTCGATTCGGCAGAGACCGTCGGGAAGGCGACGAGATCAGCGAGGATGGCGATGGTCTCGTCGAGGTCGCTCACGCTCAGTCCTTCACGAACAATTTGCGCGGCCGGTTGCACAGGCACTCGGCCGGCCCCTCCTCGCGGATGAGGATGCTCTCGGTGATTTCCAGCCCCCAATCCTTCATCCAGAGGCCGGGCATGAAGTGGAAGGTCATGCCGGGTTCGAGGACCGTCGTGTCCTCCATGCGGATCGAGATGGTCCGCTCGCCCCAGTCCGGCGGATAGGAGAGGCCGATCGGGTAGCCTGCGCGCGCCGCGCGGTCGATGCCCGCCCGCTCCAGCGGAAGGGCGAGGGCGCGCGCGATGTCGGCCGCCGTGTTGCCCGCGCGGGCAGCGTCGAGCCCGGCCTCCAGCCCCTCGACGAGGGCCGCCTCCGCGTCGCGCATCGACTGCGGCGGCGTGCCGAGGAAGACCGTGCGGCAGAAGGGGGCGTGATAGCGGCGATAGCAGCCGGCGATCTCGAAGAAGGTCGCCGCCCCCGTCGCGAAGGTGCGCCCGTCCCAGGTGAGGTGCGGGGCCGCCGCGTCCGACCCGCTCGGCAGGAGCGGCACGATGGCGGGATAGTCGCCCCAATCCTCGTCGTTTCCGGTGAGGGCCTTCCCGTAGATCTCGGCGACGAGCTCGGACTTGCGCACGCCCGGCTCCACGCGCTCGACGATGTGGTCGACGATCGCCTCTGAGATGCGCGCGGCCTTGCGCATGAAGACGATCTCCTCGTCGCTCTTCACCGCGCGCTGCCAGTTCACGAGCGCCGTCGCGTCGACAAGCACGGCGTCCGGCAGCTCCCGCTCCAGGACGAGGTAGGCCTTCGCGGAGAAATAGTAGTTTTCGAGCTCGAGCCCGATCCGCTTCGCGCCATAGCCGCGATCGCGGATCATCGCGGCGAGCATCTCCATCGGATGGCAGGTGCGCGACTGGACGAAATGGTCCGGATACCAGGCGACCCGGTCGTCGCTCATCCAGCAGGTGCGGACCGCGCCGTTGGAATCCTGCCCCCGCCCCCACCAGATCGGATCCTCGTCGAGGAAGACGAGCACGCCTTGGTGCACGTAGAAGGACCAGCCGTCATAGCCGGTGAGCCAGGCCATGTTGGACGGATCCTCGACGAAGAGGAGGTCGATCCCCTCCGCCTCCATGGCCACGCGCACCTTGGCGAGGCGGCGCTGATACTCGGCGGCGGTAAAGGGCGTCTCGAGTGCCGGCACGAACGGACCTCCATCTGCAGGGCGGCGCGCGGGCGCCACGCCGCCAGCATCGCCTTCCTGTCCGGCGGCTTCAAGCGGCGGACGGCGGACGGCGAGGCGCGCGGCTGGTCGCCCCACGAAAAAAGGCCCGCACATGGCGGGCCTTCATCATGATGCGATGGCGGCGGGCTCGCCCCGCCGCGCGGTCACTTCGGCAGCGAGCCGTCGATGCCTTCGATGTAGAAGTTGAGGCCGAGAAGTTCGCCCTCGCTCGCCTTCTGGCCCTCTTCCAGCCAGACCGAGCCGTCCTGCTTGTTGATCGGGCCGGTGAAGGGCTCGAGCGCGCCCGACTTGATCGCGTCGACCGTCTCCTGCGCGTGCGTCGCGACCGCGTCCGGCATGTTGGTGAAGGGCGCCATCGCGACGTTGCCCTCGGCGAAGCCGTGCCAGGTGTCGGACTGAGCCCAGGTGCCGTCGATCACCGCCTTCACGCGCTCCACGTAGTACGGGCCCCAGTCGTCGACGATCGCGGAGAGCTGCGTCTTCGGGCCGAAGGCGATCTGGTCGGACGCCTGGCCGAAGGCGAACGCGCCGCGTTCGGCCGCGACCTGCATCGGGGCGGTGGAATCGGTGTGCTGGGTCAGGATGTCGACGCCCTGGTCAAGGAGCGCCTTCGCGGCGTCCGCCTCGCGGCCCGGATCGAACCAGGAGTTCACCCAGACGATCTTCAGGCCGAATTCCGGATTGACCGAGCGCGCGCCGAGAAGAAACGCGTTGATGCCGCGCACGACTTCCGGGATCGGGAAGGAGGCGATGTAGCCGGCCTGCCCGCTCTTGCTGACCTCGGCCGCGATCTGCCCGGACACGTAGCGGCCCTGGTAGAATTTGGAGTTGTAGGTCGACACGTTCGGGTGCTCGCGCTTGTAGCCCGTCGCGTGCTCGAACTTCACGTCGGGGAAGCGCCCGGCGACCTTGTTCGTCGCGTCCATGTAGCCGAACGAGGTGGTGAAGATGATGTCGCAGCCGGAGCGGGCGAAGCGCTCGATCGCGCGCTCGGCGTCACCGCCCTCGGGCACGGATTCGAGGTACGCGGTCTCGACCTGATCGCCGAGCTCCTTCTCGACCTGAAGGCGGCCCTGCTCGTGCTGGTAGGACCAGCCGAAATCGCCGATCGGCCCGACATAGATGAAGCAAGCCTTGGTCTTGTCCTGCGCGGCGGCGGTGCCGGCGGCGAGCAGGAGGATAGCCAGGGAGGTTGCCAATCGTTTCATTCACCAGATCCTTCAAGGTGCGTGCGGCGCGTGAAGAAAGAGTTTTGCGTAAACCATCGCGCGGATTTGCGCGAGGGGATGGGGCGGCCCGGATGCGTCGTCAACGGTCGGGGACGAAGGGCTGGCCGAGCGCGGCCGGCGTGTTCACTCGGGTGAAGCGGCGGTTGCTCGCGATGAGGACGAGAACGAGGATCGTCGCCAGATAGGGGAGCGAGGAGAGGAGCTGCGAGGGCACGTTCACGCCGATGGCCTGGACGTGGAATTGCGCGATCGTCACCGCCCCGAAGAGATAGGCGCCGGCGAGGATGCGGGCCGGCCGCCAGCTCGCGAAGACGACGAGGGCGAGGGCGATCCAGCCGCGCCCGGCCGTGATGTCCTCCACCCATTGCGGGGTGTAGGCGAGGGTGAGCTGCGCGCCCGCGATCCCGGCACAGACCCCGCCGAAGAGCACGGCCATGGTGCGCACGCGGTTGACGTGGAGGCCGAGCGCGTGCGCCGCCTCCGGCCGGTCGCCGACGGCGCGCAGGCGCAGCCCCGCACGGCTCTGGAAGAGGAACCACCACACCCCGACCGTCAGCACGATCGAGAGGTAGAAGAGCGGGTCCTGGTCGAAGAGGACGCGGCCGACGACCGGGATCTCGGAGAGGCCCGGAATGGTCCAGTGGCCGAGCGAGATGCCGGGGATGCCGACATAGGCCTCGCCGATCATGCCCGCGACGCCGAGGCCGAAGAGGGTGAGGGCGAGCCCGGTCGCGACCTGGTTGGTGACGAACCAGATGGCGAGGATCGCGAAGAGCCCCGCCATCATCGCGCCGACCACCCCGGCCGCGACGATCCCCGCATAGGGCGACCCCGTCTCCTTGGCGACGGCGAAGGCCGCCACCGCGCCGACGACCATCATGCCCTCGACGCCGAGATTGAGGACGCCGGAACGCTCCGCGACCAGCTCGCCGAGCGCGGCGATGAGGAGCGGCGTCGCCGCGGTGATGACGCTGAGAAGGATCGCCTCGATCATGGCGCGGCTCTGTGAGGGCTCGGCGAACGCGCCGTTCGGCCGAAATGGACGCGATAGCGCACGAGCGTGTCGCTCGCGAGCACGGCGAAGAGGAGGACGCCCTGGAAGATACTCGTGATCTTGTCGGTGAGGCCGAGCGAGATCTGCGCCGCCTCCCCGCCGAGATAGGAGAGGGCGAGGACGAAGCCGGCGACGATGATCGCGAGCGGATTGAGGCGCCCGAGGAAGGCGACGATGATCGCGGTGAAGCCGTAGCCGGGGCTGATCACCGGGCGGAGCTGGCCGATCGCGCCGGACACCTCGATGGTGCCCGCGAGCCCGGCGAGCGCGCCGCAGAAGAGGAAGGCGAACATCGTGGTCGTCTTCGCGTCGAAGCCCGCGAAGCGCGCGGCGCGCGGGCTCGCGCCGGTGACGGTGATCTCGAACCCCTTCAGCGTGCGCGCCAGGATCGCCCATGTGACGATCGCGACGATGATGGCGATGACGATGCCGTAATTCGCCCGGCCGCCATAGGGGCCCATCGTGATCAGCTCGGGGATGACCGCGTCGGGCTGGAAGTTGCGCGATTCGGGGAAGTTGTAGCCTTCCGGGTTGCGGAAGGGACCGCGCACCAGCCAGTCGAGAAGGAGGCTCGCGACATAGACGAGCATTAGCGAGACGAGGATCTCGTTGGTGCCGAAGCGGTTCTTGAGGAAGGCCGGGATCGCGGCCCAGAGCGCGCCGCCGATCATGCCGAGGATCAGCATCGCGGGCAGCACCCACGGCCCGGCGGCGGTCGGCCACGCGATCGGGAGGGCCGAGGCAAGGATCGCCCCCGCGATGAACTGCCCCTCCGCCCCGATATTCCAGTTGTTGGAGCGGAAGCAGACCGAGAGGCCGACGGCGACGATGATGAGGGGCGCGGCCTTGATCGCGAGCTCGTGCAGAGACCAGAATTCCGACAGCGGCTCGATGAAATAGGCGTAGAGGGCGGCGAGCGGCGGATGGCCGAGCGCCGCGAACAGGACCGCCCCGATGAGGACGGTGATCGCGAGCGCGATCAGCGGGGCGAGGAGGTCCGCCCACCAGACGACGCGCGGGCGGCGTTCGAGCTCAATGCGCAAGGGCAGCGCCTCCCGTGGCGGTCTCGCCGGCCGGCTCGTGGACGCCGCCCATCAGGATGCCGATCGATTCGCGCGTCATCTGCCCGGCGGGCCGCGCCGGGCTGAGGCGTCCGCCCGCGATCACCGCGATCCGGTCCGCGATCTCGAACAGCTCGTCGAGGTCCTGGCTGATGACGAGGACGCCGGCCCCCGATGCGGCGAGGTCGATGAGCGACTGGCGGATATTGGCCGCCGCGCCCGCATCGACGCCCCATGTCGGCTGGTTGATGAGGAGGAGGCGCGGCGCGCTGTCGAGCTCGCGCCCGACGACGAATTTCTGGAGGTTGCCGCCCGAGAGGGCGCGCGCGGGCGGGTTGCCGCCCGAGGAGCGCACGTCCATGCGCTCGATCACGCGGCGCATCGTCTTGCGCGCCACGCCGCGGCGCAGGAAGCCGGCCGGACCGAGAATGCCGTCGGTGCGCTGGTGGCGCGACAGGATCACGTTCTCGGCGAGGTCGAAGCCCGGCACCGCGCCGTGGCCGAGCCGCTCCTCCGGCACGAAGGCGGCGCCGAGGCGACGGCGCGCGTCGATGTCGAGCCGCTCGGCGGGAACGCCGAAGATCGAGACGCTGCCCGAGCGCGCCCTCGTCTCGCCGGAGATGCAGTCGAAGAATTCGGCCTGTCCATTCCCCGCCATCCCGGCGACGCCGACGACCTCGCCCGCGCGCACGGTGAGGGCGATGTCGGCGAGCGAGACGCCGAACTGATGGTCGGACGGGTGGCTGAGGCCGCTCACCACGAGGGCGGGCGTCGACTCGCTGCCGGAGGACTCGCGCGGACGCACGATCGGCACCTCGCCGCCCACCATCGCCGCCGCGAGCGAGGCCGCGGTCTCGACCTTCGGATCGGCCTCGGCGACGAGCTTGCCGGCGCGCATCACGATGGCGCGGTCGCAGAGCGCCCGCACCTCCTCCAGCTTGTGCGAGATGTAGAGGACCGTGCGGCCCTCCGCCTTCAATTTGCGCAGCGTGACGAAGAGGCGGTCGACCTCCTGCGGGGTCAGCACCGAGGTCGGCTCGTCCATGATGACGAGGGTCGGGTTCTGCAGGAGGCAGCGCACGATCTCGATGCGCTGCCGCTCGCCGACGGAGAGGTCGGCGACGAGGGCGTGCGGGTCGAGCGGCAGGCCGTAGGCCCGGCTCGTCTCCCGCGCCCGCTCGGCGAGGCCCTTGATCGGCTCGTCCGGCAGGCCGAGGGCGATATTCTCGGCCGCGGTGAACGCCTCGAAGAGAGAAAAATGCTGATGGACCATCCCGATGCCGAGATGCCGCGCGACCGCGGGCTCGGTCATCACGACCGGCTTCCCCTCCCAGAGGATCTCACCTTCGTCGGGTTGCAGGGCGCCGAAGAGCTGCTTCACGAGCGTCGACTTGCCCGCCCCGTTCTCGCCGAGAAGGGCGACGATCTCACCTTTGTGCAAGGTGATGGAGATGCCGTCGCACGCTCTGAGCGCGCCGAATATCTTCGTGAGCCCTCGCGTTTCCAGAAGAGGGTCGCTGTTCACACATCTGCTCTTTTGCGGCGATCCATGCCCAAAAACTAAGCGAGTTTCATGCCACCCGTCACTTCTTCATTTTCGTTTTGAGTTATTTTTTCCCCGCCCCGTTCGGCCCGCCATTTGCGCATGGTGACCGCCCCGCGCCGGATCCTTCCGCCGGGGAGACGGATCCTGTGCCGCTCGCATGGAGATTGTGACAGGCGATGTCGCATTAACGTTGAGACGAGTCGCTTTTTCGATACCACGGCCAGCCCAGAAGCCACAGAGGTTGTGGTTCAACGGCTAAGGAGTGATCGATGGCATTCCCGACCGCGGCACGCTTCGTCATCATCGGGGCCGGCATCCATGGCCTCTCCACCGCGCTCCACCTCGCCCGCGGCCTGAAGGCCGCCGGGAAGGGCAGCGGGTCGGACATTCTCGTCATCGACAAGGGCGGCATCGCGGCGGGCGCTTCCGGCATCGCGTGCGGCGTCGTGCGCAACAACTATTTCCAGCCCGCGATGCGCGAGCTGATGGCCCATTCGGTCGATCTCTGGGAGGCCGACCGGGAGGCGCTCCACTACAACCCCGTCGGCTACATGCAGATCAGCCCCGAGGCGATGCACGCGGACGTCGCCTCGATCTACGCCGAACAGAAGGCGATCGGGTACGAGAGCGTCTTCGTCGAGGGCGAGGCGGACTCGATGCGCTACATGCGCGGCCTCTTCGACGATTGGCAGGCGAAGGGCATCACCTCCGTCCTCCACGAGAAGCGGGGCGGCTTCGCCCACAACGCCGCCGCCATTTATGGGCTCGCCGGGATGGCCGAGGCGGAGGGCGTACGCATCCTGACCGGCCCGACCGTCACCGGCTTCGAGTCCGGGCACAATTCGGAGGCGATCACCGCCGTCGAAACCGACCGCGGCCGGATCGAGTGCGGCGAGGTCGTCGTCGCCGTCGGCCCGTGGGTGCGGGACCTGTGGTCGATGCTCGACCTGCCGAAAGCGATCACCGTCGTCGACCGCGACGGCGTCCGGCACGAGGACGTGCCGATGTGGCGCTTCTGGCAGCTCGAGGAGGGCGTCCTGCGGGTTCCGGTCGACCTCCTTGCCACGAACGATGGCGGCCGCCCACCCGTCCTCCACGTCGACAGCGACGCGCCGCTCACCAGCGATGTCGACGGCTCCCTCATCACCGAGGAGATGTGGGGCATCTACTACAAGCCCGACCCGCACTTCGGCGGCGTCCAGGGCGGCGCCTCGCCCTATGCGGTGGAGGGCGACGTCGACGCCGTGGTGCTCGATCCCTACGGCCCCGCCTCGCCGGTCTTCGTGTCCTCGCCCGAGTTCGCGCACATGTGGGCCTCCGCGCTCGCCCATTGCCACAAGCGCTTCGCCGGGAAGGCGCATCTCTACTGCCGCGAGCCTTCGGGCGGGCTCGGCTGCTTCACGCCGGATTCCTTCCCCGTGTTCGACCGCTTCCGCCAGAACGTCACGGTCATCGCCGACTCCAATCACGGCTACAAGATGATCGGCGTCGGCCAGCTCGTCGCGCGGGAGATCCTCGGGGAGGCGAGCGCGCTCCTCTCCCCCTTCCGCTTCGCCCGCTTCGCGACGGGCGACCTCCACCCCGTCTCCCACAGCCCCTTTCCCTGGAGCTGAGACGGCGATGGCGATGACGGCGACGATCGAAGAGGCGAAGGGACGCGCGGTGACGCGCGACATCCTCGTCATCCTCGTCGACGGCTTCTCGCTCCTCAGCCTCGCCTCGTTCACGGAGCCGCTGCGCTCGGTGAACCGCGTCCTCGACCGGACGGCCTACAATGTCCGCCTCGCGACGCTCACCGGCGCGCCCGTCACCTCCTCGGGCGGCCTCACAATCAACCCGCACATCGCGATCGCGGACATGGGGCCGGCGGACCTTGCGATGATGTGTTCCGGCCTCATCGTGGAGCCGCCGGAGCAGGCGGAGATCATCGCGCATCTGCGCCGCCGCGCGCGCCAGGGCGAGAGCATCGGCGCGATCGCGACCGGGGCCTGGCTCCTCGGCGCGGCGAAGCTCCTCGACGGGTATCGCGCCACGATCCACTGGGAGAGCCGCGCCGCCTTCGTCGCCGCCTATCCCGAGATCGACGTGACGGAGGCCCCCTTCGAGATCGACCGCAACCGCTTCACCTCCGCCGGCGGCACCGCCTCCATCGACCTCGTCGCGGCGATGGTGCGGATCGATCATGGCGTCGAGGTCGCGCGGCGCATGGCGAACATGGTCCAGCACGAGCGGATCCGGTCGAGCGCGGATCGCCAGCGGCCGGCCGGCGAGCCGGACCTCGTCGGCAAGCCGGAGCCTGTCGCGCGAATCATCCGCCGGATGGCCGGCAATCTCGAAGCGCCGCTCAGCGCCAAGACCCTCGCCGACGAGGCGGGGCTCTCGGTGCGCCAGATGGAGCGCCTCTTCCGCCGCCATGTCGAGACGACGCCAACCGCCTACTATATCCGCCTCCGCCTCTTCCGCGCCCGCGAGCTTCTGCGCATGACCGACGCCTCGGTCCTCGACGTGGCGCTTGCGACGGGCTTCCTGTCCCAGTCCCATTTCGCCCAGGCCTATCGCGCGTCCTTCGGCAACAACCCGTCCGACGAGCGGCGGCAGGTCTGAGGCGGGCGTCAGCCTGTCGCACGGGGCGATCCGTCCGCTGCTTTTCCTGTATGTCCGGGGCGGGGCCGGACCAGGCCGCCGCCGACCAAGAGGGAGGGCCATGCCGGACCATCCGACCGAGGACGCCGCGCGCGCCGACGCGAGCGAGGAGGCACAGGCCCCGATCGTCGCCTATCTCGCCTCGCTCGCGACGGAGCCGCCGATCACGACCCACCTGTCGCGCGTGTTCCTGCTGCCGGGCCGCGTCCTCAAGCTGAAGCGCGCCCGCACGCTGCCCTTCGTCGACTACGCCCCCCTCGCCGCGCGCGAGGCCTATTGCCGGCAGGAGATCGACGTGAACCGCCGCTTCGCCCCGGCCCTCTACACCGCCGCGCGGCCCGTCCATTTCGACGGCGCGTCCTACGCGATCGAGGGGGCGGGCGAGATCGTCGACTGGGTGGTCGACATGAAGCGGTTCGACACCCGATCCCAGTTCGACATGATGGTGGAGGCGGGCACACTCGACGGCGACCTCATCGACGCGCTCGCCCTCAGGATCGCCGCCATGCACCGCGAAGCGGAGATCGTGCGCGTGCGCGACCAGGTCGACCGCGTGACAGCGCTCTGCACCCAGCTTCGCGACGACATCGCCCCGCACCTTTCCGATCCCGCCGACCGCGCCGCGCTCGACGCGTGGGACGCAAAGGCGCGCGACACCCTCGCCCGCGAGGCGGCGCGGCTCGACCGGCGCGCCCGGCACGGCTTCGTGCGCCGGTGCCACGCGGACCTGCACCTTTCGAACATCTGCCTGTGGGAGGGCGCGCCCACCCTGTTCGACGCGATCGAGTTCGACGAGGATCTCGCGACGATCGACGTCCTCTACGACGTCGCCTTCGCGCTGATCGACCTCTCCTTCCGCGGCCGGGCCGACCTCTCCTCGCGCCTCCTGTCGCGCTATCTGGAGGCGACGCGGGACTACGCGGGCCTTGCCGTGCTGCCCCTCTTCCTGTCGAACCGGCACATGGTGCGCGCGCTCGTGGGGGTGATGAAGGGGCGCGACCCGGCCCCCTATCTCGCCGCGGCGGGGGCGGTGCTCGCGGCCGGCCACCGGCCGCGCCTCATCGCGATCGGCGGCCGCTCGGGGACCGGCAAGTCCACCGTCGCGCGCGGCCTCGCCCCCCTCATCGGCGCCGTGGTCATCCGCTCCGACGCGATCCGCAAGCACCTCGCCGGCACGGCCCCGCACGAGAAGCTGCCCGAGAGCGCCTATACGGCTGAGGCCCGCGCGGCGATCTATCGGCGGATGCTGGTGGACGCGCGCCGGGCGGTGCGGGCGGGCTGGCCCGTCATCCTCGACGCGACCTTCCTCGGCGAGGCGGCGCGGGACGCCGTCGGCGCGGCCGCCGCCGCATGGGGCGTGCCGTTCGAGGGTCTGTGGCTGGAGGCAGCGACCGACCTCCTCGCGAGCCGCGTCACGGCGCGGGCGAACGACGTGTCGGACGCGGACGCGCGCGTCGTCGCCGCGCAGGCGACGGTGGAGACGGGGGCGATGCGCTGGACGGTGGTCCCGGCTGGCGGGTCACCTGAGGCGGTCGTCGCCGCCGCGAAGGCGGCGCTCGACCGATAAGCCTCAGTGGGCGAGGACGATCGGCATCTCGGCTTCTTCCATCATGTAGGAGGTGAAGCCGCCGAACAGCATCTCGCGGAAGACGCTGTGGCCGTACGCGCCCATGATGAGGAAGTCGCAACCGAGGGCGCGGACCTGGCCGAGCACGGCTTCGGCCGGGCTCATCCCCTCGCGGTCCACCGCGTGGATGGTCGCCTTCACGCCGTGCTGGGCGAGATAGTCCATGACCACCGTGTTCTCGTGCGCATCGAGCGGACGGTTCCGGTCGGCGGTGACGAGGACGTGGACCTCCTCGGCGTTCTCCATGAGGTCACGCGCGGAGAGGACGGCGCGGATCGCCTCGGGGCTGTGCGTCCAGGCGAGCGCGCACTTGCGGCCGGCCCAGGCCGGCTCCACCCCGTCCGCCTTCGGGCGGACGATGAGGAGCGGGCGGCCGGTGGAGAAGAGGGCGAGGCCGGAGATCGAGTTGTCGGACACGTCCGACGCGCCCTTCTCGGCGCCGATCACCAGGAGATCGCAAAGGCTCATCTCGCGCACGAGGTCACCGTTCGAGCGGTTCTCGAGGACCGAGAAGGCCGCGTGCGCCTCGCCGATGCGGGGCTCGGCCTCGTTGTGGGGAAGGCCGTGCTTGGCGCACAGGCGCTTCGACATCTCGCGCGCGTGCCGCAGCCGCGACTCGGCCTGCTTCTCGACGATCCCGTCCCAGCCGCCGCCGACCATGATCGCTTCGCCGAAGAAGCCCGAATACGAATAGACCGGGAAGGACACGTGGATGATCCGCAGCTCAGCCGCGTTGACCTTCGCCAGGTGAATGGCGGTCTCGACCGCCGTCTGTTCGTGATCGAACCCGATCACGAGACATACGATTGACTTCATCGCCATCGCCGTCGCTCCGCTTTCCGTCCCTATCGTGCCTAGGTGCGCCAACTTGCGCCTCGGTGTGTTGACCTTGGTCAAGCGCGCTGATCTTCCGCCCTTTATAGAACTTTCATGTCAGTTTTGCATTGGCCGGCGATGACCGTGCGGCCCCCGGTGTCCGAACCTCTCGGTTCGCCTCCGGGCGCACGACCGTTGCCGTTTTCCAATCCGACGCCCACCTCGCAGCGAGCCTTCCGGAATGAATGGACGTGACCCGACCGCCGCAGCCGCCGCCGACAGCGCCCGCATCGCCTGGCACGCCATGCCGGGGGACGACGTGCTCGACCGGCTCGACACCACGCGGCACGGGCTCACGGACGAGGAGATCGCGGAGCGGCGGGGCCGGTACGGGCCGAACAGCCTGCCCTCGGCCCCGCGCCGGAGCCGCCTCGCCCGCCTCGCCGCGCAGTTCAACAACCTCCTCATCTACGTGCTTCTCATTGCCGCGGCGGTCACGATCCTCCTCGGCCACCTGACGGATTCGATCGTCATCCTCGTCGTCGTCATCCTCAACGCGATCGTCGGCTACTGGCAGGAGGGGAAGGCGGAGGACGCGCTCGCCTCGGTCAAGAACATGCTCTCCGACCATGCGGACGTGATCCGCGGCCGGGCGCGCAAATCGATCTCGGCCGCCGATCTCGTGCCGGGCGACATCGTCATCCTGGAGCCGGGCGCGCGCATTCCGGCCGACATCCGCCTCCTCGAGGCGCGGGGGCTGAGCACGCAGGAGGCCGCACTCACCGGCGAGGCGATGACGGTGGTGAAGGAGGTCGCCCCCGTCGCCGAGGATTGCGCGCTCGGCGACCGCGCCTCCCTCGCCTTCTCCGGCACGCTCGTTACCTCGGGGCGCGGTGTCGGCGTCGTCGTAGAGACGGGGCAGCGGGCCGAGATCGGCCGCATCGGCGCGATGCTCGGCGAGATCGACGAGCTGACGACGCCGCTCCTCGAACAGATCAACCGCTTCGCGAAATGGCTGACCCTCGTGATCCTGTCGGTCACGGTGGTGGTGTTCGCGATCGCCGTCGCCTTCCGCGACTATCAGATCGACGACGCCTTTCTCGCCATGGTCGGCATGGCGGTGGCGGCGATCCCCGAGGGCCTGCCCGCCGTCATCACCATCACCATGGCGCTCGGCGTCCAGCGCATGGCGAGCCGGAACGCCACGGTGCGCCGCCTCACCGCCGTCGAGACGCTCGGCGCCGTCTCGGTGATCTGCACCGACAAGACGGGCACGCTCACCATGAACGAGATGGTCGCCCGCTCGCTGGTCGCCGACCCCGTCGCCCCGCCGATCGAGGTCACCGGCACCGGCTACGAGCCCGTCGGCGAGGTGCGCGGCACGCTCACCGACGGCGCGCGGCGGCTGATCCGCGCCGGCATCCTGTGCAACGACGCCCACCTTCACGAGGGGCCGGACGGGCGTTGGGAGATCGCGGGCGACCCGCTCGAAGGCGCGCTGATCTCGCTCGCCCACAAGGCGGGGGACGACGCGGAGATGATGCGCCACGCGGCCCCGCGCATCGACGAGGTGCCGTTCGACGCGGTGAACCGCTACATGGCGACGCTGAACGCGGACGCCGACTGCAACCGCCTCGTCCTCAAGGGCGCGCTCGACCGCCTCCTCACCATGTGCGCCGACCAGGCGACGGCGGACGGCGTCGGCCCGGTCGACGCGGCGGGCTGGAACCGGCAGATGGAGCGCCTCGCCGCCGAGGGCGAGCGCGTCCTCGCCTTCGCCGAGAAGACGCTCGGCACCGACGGACGCGTCGCGCCGGAGGACATGGAAGGCGGCTTCACCCTCCTCGGCCTCGTCGGCTTCACCGACCCGCCGCGACCGGAGGCGATCGTCGCCGTCGGCGAGGCGATCAAGGCCGGGATCGACGTGAAGATGATCACCGGCGACCACGCCGCGACCGCCGTCGCCATAGCCGACCAGCTCGGCATCGACACGGCGCGCGGGGCGCTGACGGGCAACGAGATCGACACGTTGAGCGACGCGGAGCTGCGCAACGCCGCGAACGCGGTCGACGTGTTCGCCCGCGCCGCACCGGAGCACAAGCTGCGCCTCGTGGAGGCCTTCCAGGCGGAGGGGAACGTCGTCGTCATGACCGGCGACGGGGTGAACGACGCCCCCGCCCTCAAGCGCGCCGATGTCGGCGTCGCGATGGGCCGGAAGGGGACGGACGCGGCCAAGGACGCCTCGCGCATGGTCCTCGCCGACGACAATTTCGCGACCATCGTCGCCGCGATCCGCGAGGGCCGCGCGATCTACGACAACATCAAGAAGGTGATCAGCTGGACGCTGCCGACGAATGGCGGCGAGTCGCTCATCATCGTCGGCGCGATCCTCGCCGGGCTGGTGCTGCCGATCACGGCGCTGCAGATCCTCTGGATCAACCTCGTCACCGCCATCGCGCTCGGCCTGACGCTCGCCTTCGAGCCGCCCGAGGCCTCCATCATGGACCGCCCGCCGCGGGCGCGGAACGCCTCCCTCCTCGACATGGAGATGATCTGGCGCGTCGTGCTCGTCTCGGTGCTGATGGCAGCCGGGACGTTCGGGATCTTCTTCCACTCGATGGGGCGCGGGGACGAGATCGCCTACTCGCGCACGCTGTCGGTGAACCTCATCGTGGTGATGGAGATCTTCTATCTCTTCTCGGTGCGCTACCTGCACCTCACCTCGCTGAGCTGGGTCGGCGTCCTCGGAACGCGGGCGGTGCTGATCGGAGTCGCGATCACCGTCGTCGCGCAGTTCGCCTTCACCTACTTCAGGCCGCTCCAGCTGGTGTTCGACACGCGCCCGGTGTCGCTGGAGGACGGGCTCCTCGTCATTTCGCTCGGCGTCGCGCTGCTCCTCATCCTGGAGGCGGAGAAGTGGATCCGCCGCCTCGCGGGTGGGCGCATCAGGGCGCCGGCGCGGGCCTGAACCCGGCCGTCTCCCTCAGGCGTGGACCGGGAAGCGCGGCGCGCCGGTCGCCTCGAAATCGTCGGCGTTCGCGAGCGTCGTCTGCGCGATCGCCGTTAGCGCCTCGTGCGTGAAGAAGGCCTGGTGGCCGGTGATGAGGACGTTGGGGAAGGTGAGCAGTCGCGCGAAGACATCGTCGCGGATCACCTTGTTGGAAAGGTTTTCGAAGAAGAGATGCGCCTCTTCTTCATACACATCGAGACCGAGCGCACCGATCTTCTCAGACTTCAGCGCCGCGATCACCGCGCGCGTGTCGACGAGGGCGCCGCGGCTCGTGTTGATGAGCATCGCGCCGCGGCGCAGCAGCTTCACCGCGTCGTCGTCGATCATGTGATGGGTGTCCGGCGTCAGCGGACAGTGGAGCGAGACGATGTGGCTCTCGGCGAGCAGCGTGTCGAGCGGCTCGTAGCGCACGCCCGCCGCGACGAGCGCCTTGTTCTCGAACAGATCGTTCGCGAGGACGCGGCAGCCGAAGCCGAGCATGATGTGGGCGAGCACCGTGCCGATCTGCCCGGTGCCGACGATGCCGACCGTCTTGCCGTGAAGGTCGAAGCCGAGAAGGCCGTCGAGCGCGAAATTGCCTTCGCGCACGCGGTTGTAGGCGCGATAGAGCTTGCGGTTGAGGGCGAGGATCATCGCGACCGTGTGCTCGGCGACGGCGTAGGGTGAGTAGGCCGGCACGCGGGCGACGGCGATACCGTTCTTCTGTGCCGCGCGCAGGTCGACATTGTTGTACCCCGCGCAGCGCAGGAGGATCAGCTTCACGCCCATCGCGGCGAGCGCCTCGATCACCGGCGCGTCGAGCGCGTCGTTCACGAAGACGCAGACCGCCTCCGCCCCGGCCGCAAGGGCCGTCGTCGTCCGGTCGAGTCCCGTTTCGACGAAGGTGAGGGCGTGGCGCGAGGCCTCCGCCTCCAGAAAATCCCGGTCGTAGGCTTTCGTGCTGAAGACGGTGATCTTCATGATGCCCTCGCCTGGTTTCCCCGCGCCGCGCGTTAGAGGTCGAGACGCTCCACGGTGACCGCGGGTCGCAGCCGTTCGATGTCCTCGATCCGGCTGAGCTCGGTGTGCGGGGTGAGGATCGCCGCCGCCCCCGCCGCCGTGCCCTGCGCGACCGCGTCGACGAGGCTCTGCCCCGTCGCGAGGCCCGCGACGATGCCGCCGACCATCGAGTCCCCCGCCCCCACGGCGCTCACAAGCTCCACCGCTGGTGCGCGATAGTGAAACACACCCTCGGTGGCGACGAGAAGCGCCCCCTTCTCGCCGAGCGAGACGAGGACATTCTCGGCGACGCCGGCCGCGATCATGGCGCGGGCGGCCATCGCCTGCGCGGCGAGATCGGGGAGCGGACGCCCGACATAGGCCTCGAGTTCCACCTCGTTCGGCTTCACCAGATAGGCGTGCTGGCAGGCCGTCAGCATCTCGCCCGGACCGTCGGCGATGAGGCGCGCGCCCATCGCCGTCACCTGCGCGCCGACCTTGAGGCAGGAGCCCGGCGAGATCCCCGGCGGCAGGCTGCCGCTGAGGACGACATAGTCGGGCCGCGGCGCAAGCTCGTCGAGCGCGGCGAAAATCGCCGCCGCCTCCTCGGCGTGCATCACCGGCCCCGGCAGGACGAAGCGGAACTGGTCGTGGGTCGTGCGGTCGGTGACGGTGAAGCTTTCCCGCGTCATGCCGGAGACGGGCACCGCCTTCACCACGATCGCCTCCGCCTCCACCGCCGCGACCAGGCGGATCCCGTTCGAGCCGCCCGTCGCCACGATCGCGACGGGGTCGAGGCCGAAGCGCTTCACCACGCGGGCGACGTTGATGCCGCCGCCGCCGGCCTGGACCGTCGGCTCCTCGCACCGCAGCTTTCGGGTTGGGACGACGGTCTTGGTGCTGGTGGAGATGTCGACCGCTGGGTTCATCGTGATCGTTGCGACAGATGCCACGTGTACGCTTCCCTGGACTTTCGAGGCCGGGGCGATTGCCGGCATCCGTTCACATAGTGCGTCGCGCGCGTCCCGTCTCACCGGCGAAGGTGCGCCCAAGCAACCTCATCGCGGAATCTCCGCGACCGATTTGAGTCATTTCTAGGGCTCGATTTTTCCGGCATGATCACGCCGGCGCATCGATCATGTTGTCTCTTTCAATTTACTCCGATCTAACTGGATCGTTCAAAATCTCAGCATGTCGTATTCTGCAAAAACGACCACCGGGAATAAATTACTCATTGGATTTTTCTTCAATCGTCGGTAAACGTCATTGCTTCCACTGGTTTGCCGCACGAGTTTCGGGATGTCGGTTGCGACGGTCGATAGTGAAAGTTCCGTGAGCCGCTCCACGCTCCAGGATGAGCTGGATTCCGCGCTCCGTTCGCTGCGCCGCGTGCAGACAGAGGTCGACCGTCTTTCGAACGATGCCGCGCCGCAGGATCCCGCCGCCACCGGTGAGGAGTCGGGGATCGAGGGCGCGCTCGTCGCGCTCACCGCGGGGATGCCGGGCCTTTGCGTCCTCCTCGACGCCGAGACCGAGGCCGTCATCACCGCCAGCGCGGCCTATGCCCAGCGCTGCGGAAACGCACAGGCTGCGCTGCCGGGCGGCGTCTCCGACACGGACGCCGCGCGCCTCGCCCGCTCTCTCGGGACCGCCCGAGACAGCGGCGGGCGCGACGCCGTCGCCGACCTCGCGGTCGCCCTCCCCTCCGGTCACGGCACCTCCTGGTGGCGCGTCACCCATGTGCCGATCAAGGTGGATGGGCGCGTGCGCTATATCGTGCGCCATCTCGACGAGACCGAGCCCGAGAACCGGATCGCGAACGACGCCCGCCCCGAGGTCGGCACCTGGTGGGTCGGCGCCGACGGGACGGTGCAAATTTCCAAGGAATTCGCCGCAATCCTCGAATGCACCGCGGGCGCGGAGCCGCTGGAGGCGTTCGCAGCGCGCTTCGGCGCGGGGGCTGAGACCGATTTCCTCGACATGGTCCGCGCCACCCTCGCGAGCGGCGACCCGCTCCATCGCGAGGAGGGTGTCGCGCTCGACGGCGGGCGGACCCGCACGCTGATGCTGTCCGGGATGCTGGTGCGCGACGGCGCGGGCACCCCGGTCGGGATCAGCGGCGTCTGCCGGGACGTGTCGCGCTCCCTCGCCGCGCTCGACGAGCTCGCCGAGAGCCGGCGCGAGACGCAGACGCTCGCCGACGCGGTGCCCGTGAAGGTCTGGGTCGCGGACGTCGCGGGCCGCACGAAGCGCATCAACCAGCGTCTCGTCGATTTTCTCGGCCTCACCGAGCCGTCGGCGCACCGCCACTGGTCGAGCCACATCCACCCGGCCGATGTCGCCGGCTACGAGGCGATGTGGGCCGAGGGCAAGCGCGGGCGCTGCGAGATGGAGATCGAGGCGCGCCTGCGCCGCCGCGACGGCGCCTATCGCTGGCACAAGCTGCGCATCATCCCCGTCTTCGACGCCGAGGGCGCGATCGCGGGCTGGTATGGGGCGGGCGTCGACGTCAACGAGCTGAAGATCGTCGAGGCGCGCACGCGCGAGCTTTCCGAGCGCCTCACGGTCACCCTCGGCAGCATCGATGACGGCCTCGCCACCTACGACCGGAACTGGCGCTGCACCTTCATCAACGACCATGGCGCGAAGCTCATCGGGCGCGACGCGAGCACCTTCATCGGCCGCGTGGTGTGGGACGAGTTCCCCCACACCATCGGCTCGCGGATGCACGACGAGATGCAACAGGCGATGGCCGACGGTGAGCGCCGCCGGCTGGAGGCCTACGAGATCGCGGCCGGCCGCTGGTTCGACGTGACGATCTATCCGTTCGGCGACGGCATCACGCTGATGTTCCGGGACGTGACGGTCGGCCAGCGCCGGGACGAGCGGCTGCAGATCCTGGAGACGGCCGTCTCGCAGGTCGGCGACGCGGTGATGATCGCCGAAGTCTCGCCGGACTCCGAGACCGTCGGCGTCATCTACGTCAACGATGCCTATGAGGAGCTGACCGGCTTCAGCCCCGCCGAAGTGCTCGGCCGCGTGCCGAGCTTCCTCGACAAGGAATCCGGGACCGTCGCGCCCGAGACCGTCAGCTCGCTCCGCGCGGCGATGGCGAACGGCAAGTCGCTGCGCACCGAGCTCTACCAGGTCACGCGCGACGGGCGGACGGTGTGGGTCGACGTCTTTCTCACCCCGATCGACCTCAGCGACGACTCGCGCACCGTGTGGGTCGCGGTCCTGCGCGACCAGACCGAGCGCAAGTCGCACAACGCGCTCGTCGAGTGGCAGGCCTCGATGCTCGACCGCGCGCACGATGCGATCGTCGTGTGCAATCTCGACGGCTCCATCACCTATTGGAACAAGCGCGCCGAGAAGCTCTATGGCTGGAAGGCGGGTGAAGCGATCGGCAAGCCGATGGCCGCACTGATCGGCGCGAGCGCGACCGAGTTCGACGACGCCCTCGCCACTATCCAGAATTCCGGCTATTGGGCCGGCCGCCTGAAGCAGAAGTCGCGCGACGGGCAGGTCATCCAGGTCGGCAGCAACTGGTCGCTCATCCCGCCGACGGACCAGCACGAGCACTCGATCCTGACGATCAACGTGGACGTGACGCAGCGCATCCTCCTCGACGAGGAGCTGACGCGGATGCAGCGCCTCGAGGCGGTCGGCAAGATGACCGGCGGCATCGCGCACGACTTCAACAATCTGCTGACGATCATCCTCGGCAGCGCCGACATGATCGCGCTGCGCGCCGGCGACTCGCCGGACCTCAAGTCGCTCGCCGGCATGTCGCGCTCGGCGGCGGAGCGGGGGCGCGATCTCGTGCGCCGCCTCCTCACCTTCGCCAAGCGCCAGCAGCTCGAACCCGTGCCGACCGACATCAACGGGGCGCTCGATCATCTGCGGCCGATGCTCGTGAAGGCGGTGCAGGCCAACGTGGAGCTGGAGCTTGAGCTTCAGTCCGACATCTGGCTCGCCGAGATCGATCCCGGCCACCTGGAAGACGCGCTCATCAACCTCGCCCTCAACGCGGGCGCCGCCATGCAGCCGGACGGCGGCACCATCATCATCGAGACGCGCAATGTCGTGCTCGACGAGGCCTATACCGAGCGGCAGGTCGATGTGAATCCAGGCGAATATGTCCTCATCCGCGTGTCCGACACCGGCGAGGGCATGGACGAGGAGGTGCAGCGGCGCGTCTTCGAGCCCTTCTTCACCACCAAGGAAGGCAAGGGCTCGGGCCTCGGCCTCAGCATGGTGTACGGCTTCATCAAACAGTCGGGCGGCCACATCCGGATCTATTCGGAGGTCGGGGCCGGGACGACGGTGAGCCTCTGGCTGCCGCGCTCCACGAGCGTGGTGGCGACCGACGACACCAGCGACATCGTCGAAGACGCGCCGATGGGCACCGAGACGATCCTCCTCGTGGAGGACGATGCGAGCGTGCGCCAGAGCACGTCCTCGATGCTGCAGAGCCTCGGCTACAAGGTCGTGGAGGCGACGCGCGGCGACCAGGCGCTGAAGGTGCTCGACGAGCGCAGCGACATCGACCTCGTCTTCACCGACGTGATCATGCCGGGACCGCTGAGCGGGCTCCGCCTCGGCCAGCATCTGGCCGAACGCTGGCCCGGCATCCGCGTCCTCTTCACCTCCGGCTACTCGCGCGCGGCGCTGCTGCGCCAGTCTCCCGACGCGGCGGACATCAACCTCCTGTCGAAGCCCTACAGGGTGGTGGACCTCGCGGTGACGATCCGCGAGGTGATCGACGGCCCCCATCCGGACGGGCGTCCGGCACAATAATTCACCGGCTCAGTATGAGCGGCATCGACAGGGCCTGCACGGTCTGGCATAGGAGGCCGTGCGGGCCATATTTTTGTACACATTTTGTAAATTTAGTCGAAAATGTGTTTTCAATGTGAGGCCACCGGCACACATCGCGGCAATCTCCCGAACCGCCAGACAAGTCCAGCCACGCCCGCACATACCGAAACAGTTAACTGATAACCTTTAGGCAAACTGCGCCGTAATTTCCCTCAAGCTTAATCTTGAGGGACAAACATGGTGTCGATCTTCCGCCCTGTCCGGCTTCATTTTTGCCGCATTCGGTCGGTGACCCGGTCGCTCCTTATGGCCGCTTCGATTGCCTCTTTGTCGCCGGCTTTTGTCGCCGGACAAGCGACCGCCAACCCCTTCCCGACCCCGGATCTGACCGCTGGCGCTCCCCGCATCACCGCGGGCGAATGGAGCCTCTTCCAGCGCCGCTTCATGGAGGGTGGCCGGATCATCGACGTCGACAATGCCGGGCAGACCCACTCCGAGGGCCAGGGTTACGGGCTGATCTTCGCGCTAGAGGCGAACGACCGCGGGACGTTCGACCAGATCTGGCGCTTCACCAAGGCCAACCTGCAGATCCGCAGCGACGCGCTGTTCGCCTGGCGCTGGCGCGCGGACACGAGCCCCCGCGTCACCGACACCAACAACGCGACGGACGGCGACATCCTCATCGCCTACGCGCTGCTGCGCGGCGCGCTCCAGTGGAACGACCGGCTCTACGCCCACGAGGCGCAGATGATCATCGGCGACATCCGCAAGAAGCTCATCGACACCGTCGGCGGCCGACAGGTTTTGCTGCCCGCCTATCACGGGTTCAAGGACACCGCGAACAATCCCGGCCCGGTGGTGAACCTCTCTTACTATATCTACTCCGCCTTCCAGCTCTTCGATGCGCTGGAGCCGAAGGCCGGCTGGCTCGACATCGCCCGCGGCGGGCTCGACCTCACCTATTCGGCGCAGCGCGGCCGGATCGGTCTCGTGCCGGACTGGATCGCGGTGTCAGCGCGCGACGTGATGATCGCGGACGGCTTCAACCCGCGCTCGTCCTATGACGCGGTGCGTATCCCGCTCTACATGGCGCTCGCCAATGTCGGGCCGGACTCCTTCGCCCCGTTCGATCGCGCCTGGAACCTCAACGGCGCCGGCCACCCGATCGACTATCATATCAAGATGGACACGGTGCTCGCCCCGATGAAGGATCCGGGCTACCGCATGATCGCGGCGCTGGCCGCCTGCGCGACCCGCGGCGTGCCGATCCCGGCGAGCCTCCAGACCTTCCGCCCGACGACCTATTTCGCCTCGAGCCTCCACCTTCTCGGCCTCGTCGCGGCGCGCCAGAACTACGCCCACTGCCTTGCTCCGGATATGAGCACGGTCGTGATCGCCTCGGCGCGGTCGGTGCCGGCCCCGATCCAGCCGCGCGTCCACACCGCGGCTCCGGCCGCGCCCCAGCCCGTCGCGATGCGCAACGCCCAGGTGCTCGCCCCCGCCCGCCCGGCCGAGACCCGGTCGCGCCACAGGGCCATGGCGCGGGATCTCGTCACGCAGGGCGCGAACTCCTTCAGCGACCGGATGATGCGGAAGAGCTACGTCCGTCAGGCGATGCGTTGATGGCCTATCGCCCCGCGATAAGCGGGGCATCGGCACAGGCGGCCCATGTTCGCGACGCTCGGCGCGCGGCTTGGGCCGCTTACCATGTTGCCGGGTTGTTTCGCGAAGGGGTTGAAATCGCTGTGTTTGCATCGATAGTGGACGCAGACCCTTTTTGTCCGGACCAGGCGGCGCTGCGCTCATTCATGACCATCCATCAGCAGGCCAATGGAATCGCCCAGCGGGACCGGATCCTGGTCGTCGACGATGAGGACGACATCCGCAAGCTCGTCGCGATGATGCTGATGGACGAAGGGTTCGAGGTGCTGGAGGCGGCGACGATCGCGCAGGCCGATTCGATCCTCGACAAGTCCGAAGTCTCGCTCGCCCTCATCGATCTGCGCCTGCGCGACGGGGACGGCATGTCCCTCGTGCGGCGGCTCGCGGCGATCCAGGGCACCGGCATCATCATCGTCTCGGGCAAGTCCGATTCGTTCGACCGCATCATCGGGATCGAGGTCGGGGCGGACGATTATGTGACGAAGCCGTTCGAGCATCGCGAGCTCGTCGCCCGCGTGAAACGCCACATGGCGCGGATGCGCTCGATCCGGCAGGGGCTGACGAATCGGCTCGAAGTGCAGCCGATGAATCTCGGCGAGTGGACGGTCGACCCCTCGCGCCGCTCGGTCACGTCGGACAATGAGACCGCGCCGGTGTCGGAGGCGGAGTTCCGCACGCTGATGTGCCTCCTGCGTCATCGCGGCAAGGTGTTGACCCGCGACGATCTCTATCGTGAAGTGATCGGCCCCGGCGAGCGGGATCCGCTCGACCGGCGGATCGACGTGTACGTCTCAAGCATTCGCAAAAAACTCAGTCTGAACAACGAGATCCGCACCGTTCACCGGGTCGGCTACATCATCGACTGAATTTTAGGCGCGTCAAAATTTCGCGCAGAGATCGCCAGAAATTACAAAAATCATACACTTTTGACCAAGGTCCGGTAGAGATTGCGGTCAAGTTGCGGCTAATTGACGACCGAGCGCATTTCGGGCCCTATCGTGAAATGGCCTACTAAGACTTGAGAGCGCTCTTACATGTCGCATAGGCGACAACGGTCGGGGCACAGACAATGGCGAACGCGCGGATCGCGGTCATTGATGATGAGGTCCATATCGGCGAGCTGCTCTTGATGGCGCTCGCGGAAGAGGGCTTCGAGGTGCAGCGCTTCTCCGGCGCCGAGAGCTTCCTTGTGTCCATGAACGAGAAGCCGTTCGATCTCGTCCTGTCCGATCTCAACATGCCGAATCTCGACGGTGTGGAGCTGATGGCGCTCCTCGCGCGTCGCTCCCCCGGCCAGCGCATCGCGCTGATGAGCGGGTGCGAGCCCCGCGCGCGCAAGGCCGCCGTCGAGCTCGCGATGAGCAACGGGCTCGACGTGGTCGCGAGCTTCCAGAAGCCGTTCGACGTCACGACGATCGCGGCGGTGCTGGCGAGAGCGTTCGCGATCGCCCCGTCGACCACGTTCAATGTGACGCGCGCCATCGCGTTGAAGCAGATCGCGATGCACTACCAGCCGATCTTCAGAGTCGGCTCGGGCAAGCGCGGGCTCATGTCGGTGGAGGCGCTGATGCGCTGGTCCCACCCCGAGCTCGGCCTCCTCAACCCGTCCGAATTCCTGCCCAAGGTGAAGACGCCGGAGGACTGGCGCGACCTCACGCTCGCCGCGCTCGACATCGTCGCCCGGCAGCTCACCGAATGGGACAAGGTCGGCTTCTATACGGCCGCGGCCGTGAACCTCCCGCCGGAAGTGCTGCACTTCCACGACCTGCCCGACCAGCTCGACGAGATCGTCGCGCGTCACGGGCAGAAGGCGAGCCGGCTGAAGCTGGAGCTCACCGAGGGCAGCATGTCCTTCGGCATCGATGACGCTCTCGCCGCCCTCACGCGCCTGCGCATCCGCGGCTACGGCCTCGCGATCGACGATTATGGCTCCGGCTTCTCCTCGCTCCAGCGCCTCCACGCGATCCCGTTCGACCAGATCAAGATCGACGCCTCGTTCGTGACGCGGTCCGACCGGGACCTCGAAGCCCGGTCCATCGTGGAGTCCAGCGTTCAGCTCGCCCAGCGCCTCGGCATCGACGTGTGCGCCGAGGGGATCGAGACGGCCTCGATCATGCGCACCATGATCGATTGCGGCTGCGAGTCGCTGCAGGGGTTCGGGCTCTGCCCGCCGCGCGAAGCGCCCATGATCGAGCTGCAATTCAACTCGAGCGCCGGCTGAACGCCGCCGCAAGCCGCGCCCGATTGCCGCAGCCGGCAAAGCTTCGGTCCCGATCGCGTCGCTGAATTTTGCGGAAAATGGGGGTGGTGCCGCTGGACGGACTCGAACCGCCGACCCACGCATTACGAATGCGTTGCTCTACCATCTGAGCTACAGCGGCCCGCTGCGCCGCCCCTCAGATATCGATGTTGGCGCCATCCCGCAACCGCCATCTCGCACCGAAACGAAATTCGCCTGCAGATTTGGTATGTCGCCCGCGCATGCCGGACGTTGCGGCACGCATCCCCAAACCCGGTGCAACGATTGCGTACAACCCAAATTATGATGCACCGCACAATGAACCCGCTGCGAGGTGTTGCCCCGTATTTGCGCTTTTACGCCGCCTCATTTCGCGGCATCATCGGTTCATTCGGTGGCGTTGCCTACAATCATTGCAAGTCAGACTTTCCGATTGCATGCATCGCATCGCCGTTCCTTGCTGCGGTATCCAATTAACGACAAAGGTACTTCCTTGGCCAAATATTCTGTGCGACAGGATGGCCAAGAACCACTTGGGGAGTCAGTCCAATGAAGGCATTGCTTTGCGCGGCCGCTGTTGCGCTCATCGCCGCCACGCCGGCCCTCGCCGACTGTGACGACGGCGAAATCGTCATCAAGTTCAGCCACGTCGTCGCCGAAAAGGGCCATCCGAAGGGTGAGATGGCCGCCGCACTCGCCGCGCGGATCAATGAAGAGATGAACGGCAAGGCCTGCATGCAGGTCTTCCCGAACTCGCAGCTCTATGACGACGACAAGGTGATGGAGGCGCTCCTGCTCGGCGACGTGCAGATCGCCGCGCCGTCCCTGTCGAAGTTCGGCGCCTATACGCGCCAGTTCGGCCTGTTCGACCTGCCCTTCCTGTTCTCCGACCTCGACGCGGTCGAGCGCTTCACCGACAGCCCGGAGGGCAAGGAGCTGCTCACCTCGATGCAGGACATCGGGTATCTCGGCCTCGGCTATATCATGGCCGGCCTGAAGCAGTTCTCGGCCGACAAGCCGCTCCTCGTGCCGAGCGACGCGAAGGGCCTGAAGTTCCGCATCCAGACGTCCGACGTTGCCGACGCGATGATCGCCGCGCTCGGCGCCAACGCGCAGAAGCTCGCCTTCAACGAAGTCTATGGCGCGCTGCAGCAGGGTGTCGTGGACGGTCAGGAAAACACCTACACGAACATCTACACCCAGAAGTTCTTCGAGGTGCAGGACGGCATCACCGAGACCAACCACCAGATCCTGTCCTACCTCGTCGTGACGACCGACGAGTTCATGGACAGCCTCGACGACGCCACGCGTGAGCAGTTCACCACGATCTTCAACGAGGTGCTGAAAGAGTACAACGCGAAGGCGGCCGAGCTCGACAACAACGCCAAGGAATCGATCATCGCCGCCGGCGGCACCGTGCGCACGCTGACCGACGAGCAGCGCGCCCAGTGGGTCGACGCCATGAAGCCGGTGTGGGCGCAGTTCGAGGACGAGATCGGCAAGAATCTCATCGACGCCGCCGTCTCCGCCAACAAGGGCAGCTCCTGATCCGCTGCCGCCGGACCGTCCGCGCCCGGCGGCGCCGCGCGAGCGGGGTGTCCACGGCGAGTTGATCGCCTCGGCGCTCCGGCCGCGCTAGGATGGACGAATCGGCGCGCCGCCGCTTCCCCGAGGGGGCGGCGGCGCGTTCGGCACACGCGGGGACGCGCGCATGAGGCGCCGGAGCCCGCGCCGGCATCGTGAACGAACGCGCAGATCGGACGGTTCCGGCCGAACGGTGTGACGCCCACTCCGCAAGGTTGGCCATGTACGACCTCCTCGTCGCCTATCCGCTCCCGATCCTGATCGCCTTCGTCACGATCTATTTCCTCCTCGACCGCGTCGCGCCCGCCGCGATGGCCGAGTTCGAGGAGATCTTCATCGCCATCATTCTCGCGCTGATGACGCTGGTCGCCTTCGTCCAGGTCGTGCTGCGCTACGGCTTCAATTCCGGCATCACCGGCGCGCTCGAACTGAACCGCATCCTGTTCGCCTGGCTGATCCTGTTCGGGATGAGCTATGGCGTGCGCGTCGGCGCCCATCTCGGCATCGACACGCTGATCCGCGCCCTGCCGCGCCCCGCCTTCCGCTTCTTCGCGATGTTCGGCGCCTTCGCGGCGATGATGTACGGGGTGATCCTCGTCTCCGGCAACTGGCTCGAATATCTCGGCGCGACCACGCGCGGCGGCGGCGCCGTCGACTATTGGTGGCGCTTCTTCCGCGTCGGCACCGGTCTCGACGATCTCATCTATCCGAGCTTCATGCAGGAATGGGCCGGGCAGGTCCGCGTCCACCGCTGGGTCGCCTACCTCATCCTGCCGATCGGCCTCGGCCTCTTCACGATGCGCTGCCTCCAGGCGCTCATCGAGATCGCCCAAGGCAAGCGTGAGCTCATCATCGCCAGCCACGAGGCGGAAGACCTCGTCATGGAAAACAAGGACGCCCTGAGGGACTGATGGAACCGGCAATCCTCTTCGCGCTCGTCTTTACGTTTCTTCTGCTTGGCGTCCCCGTCGCGGTTTCGCTCGGCCTCTCATCGCTGATCATCATCGCGTTCTTCTCCACGGACACGATCTCGTCCGTGGCGTTGCAGCTCTACACGGCGAGCCAGAACTACACGCTGCTCGCCATCCCCTACTTCATCCTGGCGTCGGCCTTCATGTCGACGGGCGGCGTCGCGCAGCGCATCATCCGCTTCGCGATCGCGACCGTCGGCTCCTTCCAGGGCGGCCTCGCGATGGCCTCGGTCCTCGCCTGCATGCTCTTCGCGGCGCTGTCCGGCTCCTCGCCCGCCACCGTGGTCGCCATCGGCACCATCGCCATCGCGGGCATGCGCCAGGTCGGCTACTCGAAGGAATTCGCCTCCGGCATCATCGCCAACGCCGGCACGCTCGGCATCCTGATCCCGCCCTCGATCGTGATGGTCGTCTACGCGGCCGCCACCGACGTCTCGGTCGGCCGCATGTTCCTCGCGGGCGTGATCCCCGGCCTCGTCGCCGGCCTGATGCTGATGGGCACGATCTTCGTGATGGCGCGCATCCGCGGCCTGCCGAAGGGCGAATGGGGCGGCTGGGGCGAGTTCATGCGCGCCGGCAAGGACGCGGCCTGGGGCCTCTTCCTCATCATCATCATCCTCGGCGGCATCTATGGCGGCGTCTTCACGCCGACCGAGGCCGCGGCGGTCGCGGCCGTCTACGCCTTCCTCGTCGCCCTCTTCATCTATCGCGACATGGGGCCCCTCAAGGGCAAGCGCTTCCTCCCCGAGAGCGCGAGCCCGCTCACCCGCGCCGGCTTCTTCGCCTGGGTCTACGGCATCGCCCTCTTCGTCGTCGTGATGATCATCGGCTATTTCGTGCTCGGCGAGGGCGACTTCGACAAGCGCGCGGTCGCCGGCGGCATCGCCGCGATCATCGCCGCGCTCCTCTATGTCTGGAAGCGGCAGGGGAGCCACAACATCCCGGTCGCGCTCGGGGTCGGCTTCGGCCACCTCGTGCGCAACGTCGTCCACTCCCTCGCCTACGCGCCTGCGACCGTCGTCCATCGCGACACGCGCAAGGTGATGATCGACGCCGCGCGCACCACGATCATGCTGATGTTCATCATCGTGAACGCGCTGATCTTCGCCCACGTGCTCACGTCGGAGCGCATCCCGCAGGCGATCACCGAGTGGATGCTGTCGGCCGGGTTCAACTGGTTCACCTTCCTCATCGCGGTGAACGTGCTCCTCCTCCTCGGCGGCCAGTTCATGGAGCCCTCGGGCCTCCTCCTGATCGTCGCGCCGGTGGTGTTCCCGATCGCGATCGAGCTCGGCGTCGACCCGATCCATCTCGGCATCATCATGGTGGTGAACATGGAGATCGGCATGATCACCCCGCCGATCGGCCTCAACCTGTTCGTGACATCCGGGATAACCGGGATGAGTCTCGTTCAGGTGGTGAAGGCGGCGGCGCCGTTCGTGGCGGTGCTCTTCGTGTTCCTCATCATCGTGACCTACTTCCCGCCCCTCTCCACGCTGCTGCCGACGGCGCTGATGGGGCCGGAAATCGTCACCCGCTGATCCAACGAAAAAAGCCGGGGCTCCTGCCCCGGCTTTTCCATGTCCGTCGCGATCCACCCGACCTACTGGATGATCATCGTCTCCGGCAGCGCCTCGTAGCCGGCCGCGTCATAGTCGGGCATCGCCTTGATGTCGTCCTCGCTCATCGCGGTGTCGAGGACGATGGTCTTCTCCGCGACGGCGAAGTCGCGATAGGGGAAGGCGATCTTCTTCTCGCCCATACCGAGGAAGCCGCCGACCGCGACGACCACCGCGGGCTCCTCTGTCGCGCTGTCGAGGACGACCTCCTCGATGCGGCCGATCTCCTGCCCCTCGGCGTTCACGACATTCGAGCCTTCCCAGTCCTCCACGCGGATCGTGTAGCCCTGGGGCTCACCCGCCGCGGGAGCCGCCGCCGAGGCGTCCGCCGTCTGCGTCTGCGTCTGCGTCTCTGTGACGGCAACCTCCGGCGCGGCCTGCTCGACCTTCACGGCGGGGTCGGCCTGCTCGACATTGACGGCAAGCTCCGGCTGGGTGACCTCGACCTCGGGCTCGGCCTCGCTCACCGCGACCTCGGGCGGCGCGGCGTCGACCGACACGGCCGGGCGCCCCGCGTCGACCGAGACCTGGGGCTCCGGCTGTGCGACGCGTACGGTCGGCGCCGGCTGCGTGACGGCCACCTGCGGCTCAGGCTGGGAGACCGACACCGTCGGCTCGGCCTGCGTGACGCGCACGTCCGGCTCCGGCGTCGACACCGAGACGGTCGGATCCTTCGTCACCACCGCGACCTTCGGCTCCGGCTGGGACACGCTCACCTGCGGGGCGGGCTGGGAGACCGTAACCTCCGCCGCGGGCTGGACGACAGTGATCGTTCCCTGCGGTGCCTCGCTCGCGGCGTCGGCGGCGGCGGTGTCGGCCTCGACGCTCTCGATCTCGGCGAAAACGAGGCTGCCGTCGGCGTTCCCGTCGGCATCGCGGAAGGCGGCCTCGAACGCCGCGCTCTGGCTGTCGTCGAGCGCCAGCGAAGCCTCGTCGAGGCACGCGCGATATTCCTCGACCCCAAGCGCGCCGTCCGCGTCACGATCGAGCTGGTTGAAGGTCGCCTCGGTCATCCCGTCGAGCGCGCACAGGCCGAACGGTGAGTCGGCGGTCTGCGCCATCGCCGGCAGGGTCGCGAGCGAGGCGGCGAGAGCGGTCCCGAGCATCCATTTGCGGGGCATAGTGGCTCCTTTGAAAATCGTATGGGCCCGGCATGGCGAGCCCCCCATGCCCCAACAACACGCCCATCGCGCCTGATGTTCCGGAATTAATTCAAGATAATCTTTTGAAATGAAATCAGCGCCGGGCGCAAAATGGCCCGGCGCTGCGTCGCGAATTACTCTGCGGCTGGCGCGATCATCTCTTCGGGAAGTTCGACATAATTTTCTTCCAAATATTCGGGACGATCTTCCAGCGAATCCTCCGTCGGCGGCGCAAGAAGAACGGCGTTGTCCTCCTCCATCCGGATCTCGTCATAGTCGAACACGAGATGCTTGCGGTTGAGGCCGAGAATGCCGCCGACCGCCACCACGACGACCGGCTGGTTGATCGTCGGGTCGAGGAGCACGTCGTCGATCTCGCCGACCCGCTCGCCGTTGGTGTTGACGACCTTCATCCCCACCATCGCCTCACGCGGGACGCGCGGCGGGGCGGGCACCTCCACCGGCGGCGTGTCGCTCGCCTGCGCCTCGGCGGCGTCGGCGGCGGTCTCGGCGCTCGCGACCGCGGCGACATCGGGCTTGGCCGGCGTCTGCGCCGTGTCGGCCTCCGACTCGGCGGGCGTGTCGGTCGGCACCACGGCTGCGTCGGTCGGCGCGGCGTCCACCGGCGCTTCGCTCTCGGCGGCGGCGGCCTCGCCCTCCGCCTCGACCGTGACCTCAGGCGTCCCCACGGCGTTCACCGCGACGTCCGGCGTCGTCTCGCGGACCTCGATCTTCGGCTCTTCCTGCTGGACCTCGACCTTGAACTCCGGCTGCGTCACCTCGACCGAGGGCTCCGGCGTCGTCACGGCGACGCGCGGGGCGACGGGCTCCACCGTCACGCGCGGCGGCGCGGCCGTCACGTCGACGGCCGGATCCGGCAGCTCGACGGTCACGCGCGGGTCCGGCTGCTCGATCGTCACCGTCGGCTTCGCCTGCTCGACGATCACCTCCGGGTCGCGCAGCTCCACGCGCACGTCCGGCTGGCGCGGCTTCACCGACACCTCGGGCTTGTGCTGGGTCACGGTCACGATTGGGTCGAACTGGCGCACGGTGATGCGGGGCGGCGGCTGCGTCACCGTCACGGTCGCGGCCGGCTCGAACACGCGCACGGTCGCGGGAGGCTGGCGCACGATCACATGGGTGCGGTCCGCCGCGCCCTCGGGTGCGGGCGTGGCGGCGGCGGGGTCGGCCGGCGCCTGGCTCGCGTCCTGCGCAAGGGCGGGCGTCGCGGCGATCAGCGCGACGAAAGCGGTTCGCAGAAGGATGGTCATCGGAAACCTCTCGGACATTCGGTCTTGTTCTTGCCGCGCCGGCGCGCGGACATGACGAAGGCCGGGGCGCGCGGCCCCGGCCTCGACGCGGTGCGCGTCGTCGTTGCGATCACTGCGCGGCCTGCTCCGGGGCCTCGGCATAGAGCGACTCGTCATACTGGTCGCTTTCCTTGATCGTGTCGGCCGTCATCGCGGTGTCGATGACGATGTCGTCGTTGATCACGGCGACGTCGGCGTAGGGGAACACCACCTCCTTGTCGCCGATCCCGAAGAAGCCGCCGGCGGAGACCACCACGAAGAGCTCGTTCGAGTCCTGGCGGACGACAACGTCACGGATCTTGCCGAGCTTCTCGCCCGACGTGTTGTAGGCCTCCTCGCCCTCGAGCTGATCGAAGGGGATGCCGACGCTCATCATGCTCGACTCGGCCGGGGTCTCCGTCCCGGCCATCGCGGGCTCAGCGCTCGCAACCTCGATCTCGGCCTCGGCTTCGGCGTCGGCCGGCGCGGCCTCGGCGGCCGGCGCGTTGTTCGCGGCGACGGCCTCGCTCACCGGAGCCTCCGGCGCCTCAGCGACGGTGTCGTCCGTCTCGGCCGCCTCGCTCGCGCTGACATCGCTCACCTTCTCGATCACGATCTCAGGCTCGCCCTGCTCGATCACGACCTTCGGCTCCTCGGTCTCGATCTCGACCTTCGCCTCGGCCTGCTCGACCTCGACGACGGGATCGGGCTGCTCGACCGTCACGCGCGGCTCCACCTGCTCGACGCGCACGTCGGGCTTCGCCTGGCGGACCTCGACCTTCGGCGGCGGCGCGTCGATCGCGACCTGCGGCTCGGGCTGGTCGATCGACACCGTCGCCTCGCCCTGCTCGACGGTCACTTCCGGCTCGGGCTGCTCGACGCGGACCTCCGGCTGCGGCTGGTTCACCGTCACTTCGGGCTCGTGCTGCGTCACGGCGACCTGCGGCTGCGGCTGCGCGACCGCCACCTTGGGATCGGCTTCGGTGACGCGCACCTCCGCGGCGGGCTGCTCCACCGAAACCGCGGCGGCGGCCTGCTCGACCTCGACCTTGGTCGGCTCGGCCGCGGCGGTGTCGCCGGAAACCTCGAGCTCGGCCAGCACGAGCGTGCCGTCGCCATTGGCGTCGAGGCTCTCGAACTCGGCGAGATAAGTCGCGCGGGCATCCTCGGCGACATTGTTCGACGCGAGGCAGGCTTCGAATTCTTCGAGCGTCAGCTCACCGTCACCATTGGTGTCGATCGCGCTGAAACGTTCGCTGACGGGACCGGCCTCGGCCGGATCCGTGAGGGCGCAGACAGGGGCCTGCTGGGCAAGAGCGGGCGTTGCGGCGAGGACAACGGCGAGGGCAGTACCGCTCAACCAGGTGCGGGCCATCATACGTTCCTTCCGTTAGATTATGGAATGGGAATTAGGTTTCTCGTCCTGATCTAGTAACGGCACGTCCCGCCGAAGCGTTCCGACGCGCCGCCTCCCAAACCCGTCCAGCGTTGACAAATTTTGCTCCACCGGCTTGCGTGCTCACCGTCGTTCACCTTTCCGGTGACGCGGACTGAACGGGGCAAAGCCTCAAAGACCCGGGACGCGGCGGCGGCGTAAGCCGCGCCACCCACAGGGAGAGCATCTATGAAGGCAAATCTACTGGCGCTCGTCGCGGCAGCGGCCATGGCCGCGACCGCCACCGGCGCTTCCGCACAGGAAACGTTCGTGACGATCGGCACCGGCGGCGTGACCGGCGTCTATTATCCCACCGGCGGCGCGATCTGCCGTCTCGTCAATCGCGGCCGCCGCGACCACGGCATCCGCTGCTCGGCCGAGTCCACCGGCGGTTCGGTCTACAACATCAACACCGTGCGCTCCGGCGAACTCGATTTCGGCGTTGCCCAGTCCGACTGGCAGTACCACGCCTATAACGGCACCTCGAGCTTCTCCGACGCCGGTCCGTTCGAGAAGGAGCGCGCCGTCTTCTCGATCCACCCGGAGCCGTTCACCCTGCTCGCGAAGTCCGATTCCGGCATCACGAGCTTCGAGGACCTCAAGGGCAAGCGCGTCAATGTCGGCAACCCCGGCTCCGGTCAGCGCCTGACCATGGAAGTCGTGATGGATGCGTTCGGCATCTCGATGGACGATTTCGCCCTCGCGACCGAGCTGAAGGGGTCCGAAATGGCCCAGGCGCTCTGCGACGGCAAGATCGACGCGATGATCTACACGGTCGGCCACCCCGCCGCCGCCATCCAGGAAGCGGTGAACTCGTGTGACGTCGACCTCATCGACGTCGACGGCCCGCCGATCGAGAAGCTGATCGCCGACAACCCGTACTATCGCGCGGCGGTCATTCCGGGCGGCATGTACAAGGGCAATGACGAGGACATCAACACGTTCGGCGTCGGCGCCACGCTGATCACCTCGGCCGACGTGTCGGACGATGTCGTCTACGCCCTCGTGAAGGCCGTGTTCGACAATTTCGACCAGTTCAAGCAGCTCCACCCTGCCTTCGCCAACCTGAAGGAAGAGGAGATGATCAAGGACGGCCTCTCCGCCCCGCTCCATCCGGGCGCCGAGAAGTACTACAAGGAACGCGGCTGGATGTAATCCGCCATCGGTCCGCCGGAGCGATCCGGCGGACCCTTCCGCGCGCCGAAGGCTTGATGCCGGCGGCGTGACGTGTGAACCGGTCGATCGAGGATGCGCACGCGCCGCATCCCATCCTGATCCCGGAGCGCATGATGACCTTCTCCACCGACGCCTGGGCCCGCAACGCCGCCCGTTACGAGACCATCCGCACGATGCCCTTCAACGAGGCGCTCGCCGCGGGCACGCTCGGGCGCGGGCCGTTCGAGCACTACATCGTGCAGGACGCGCACTATCTGATCGGCTTCGGTCGCGCGCTCGCGATCGCGGCCGCGAAGGCGCCCGATCCCGACCGCATGGTCCAGTTCTGCGAGGCCGCGAAGGAGGCCGTCGTGGTGGAACGGGCGCTGCACGGCTCGTTCTTCGCCGACTGGGGCATCTCACCGGACGATTTCGCCGCGACCCCCGTCTCCCCGCCGTGCCACCACTATGTCTCCTACCTCATCGCGACCGCCTACGCGGAGCCGTACGAGGTCGTCCTCGGCGCGATCCTGCCGTGCTTCTGGATCTACGCCGAGATCGGGCGGGACATTTACGGGCGCGCCAGCAAGGACAACCCGTACCACGCCTGGATCGACACCTACGCGGGCGAGGAGTTCCACGAGGCGGTCCGCCGGATGCGCGAGGCGACGGACGAGGCGGCGGCCACCGCCTCGCCCCGCACCATCGAGGCGATGCACGCCGCCTACACGAAGGCGACGCAGCTCGAATGGATGTTCTGGAACGGCGCCCACACGGAAGCGGCCTGGCCGCTCTGAGGGCGCCGGCCCGTCAGTGGCCGAACCCGCCCGAGGCGAGATAGGCGAGTTCCTCGGCCGTGCTCTCGCGGCCGAGGATCTTGTTGCGGTGGGGGAAGCGGCCGAAGCGGCGGATCGCGTCGGCGTGGACGAGCATCCAGTAGTAGGAATCCTGGTCGCCCGCGACGCGGTAGAGATCGAGCCCGCGCGTCTGCGCCGCCATGTCCTCCGAATGCTGGTAGGGCAGGTAGTAGAAGTTCCGGATCGGCATCACCTGCGAGACGTCGTGGCCGGCCGCGACCGCGGCGTCCGCCGTCGCGAGCGCCTTCGCGTCCGACGCGAACTGCTCCTTCATCCCGCGGAAGGAATTGCGCGGAATCTGGTCGAAGAGGATGATGAGGGCGAGGCTGCCGGCCGCCGTTCCGGCCCAGCCGTCGCAATCGCCCGCGCACGCGCGCTCCCAGGTGTGCAGCCACCCGCGGCACGTCTCGTCGAAGCCGTCATCGCGCGCGAACCAGCGCGACGGACCGGCGTGGAGCCAGAAGCGAAGGAGGTCCAGAGCCTCCCGATCTTCCAGGTTTTGCGTCATGGGTTCCTCCGTCCGGTGCCAAAAAAGCCTTTGCCTGCAACCAAAACCATGGAACGCTAGCGTAAGGCGAGCACAGGATGGGACGATGACGACGCAAGCCACCGATGTTCATGCTCCGGGAGCAGCCACCGCAGCGGACGACATCGTCGCCTCGGTCGACAGTGGCGCCCGGATGCCGATCGGCAACCAGAAATATCTGATCCCCGGGATCGCCTTCATCTGGTCCCTCTTCCAGCTCTACATCGCCTCTCCGCTCCCCTTCATCATCCAGCAGGCGACCGGGCTCCACGTCGTCTTCAACAACACCGAGGTGCGCGTCATCCACCTCGCCTTCGCGATGATCCTCGTCGCGATGGCCTTCCCGCTCACCTCGCGCGCCCCGCGCGACCGGATCCCGCTCTATGACTGGGCGCTCGCGATCATCGGCGCCGCGTGCTGTCTCTATCTCGTGGTCTTCAAGGACCAGATCGCTGCGCGGCCGGGCCTGCCGACGACGACCGATCTCGTCGTCTCCACCATCGGCCTCGTCACGCTCGGCATCGCCGTCTATCGCGCGCTCGGCCTGCCCCTCCTCATCGTCGTCAGCGTCTTCCTCGCCTACGTCTTTTTCGGCTCGTCCGACTGGCTGATGGACGCGATCCGCTGGAAGGGCGCGTCCTACGGCAAGGCGATGTGGCACTTCTGGATGCAGACCGAGGGCGTCTTCGGCGTCGCGCTTGGCGTCTCCGCCTCGCTGATCTTCCTGTTCGTGCTGTTCGGCGCGATCCTCGAAAAGGCGGGCGCGGGCAACTTCTTCATCAAGATCGCCTTCGCCCTCCTCGGGCACCTGCGCGGCGGCCCGGCGAAGGCGGCGGTCGTGGCGTCGGGTCTCTCCGGCATCTATTCCGGCTCGTCGATCGCGAACGTGGTGACGACCGGCACCTTCACGATCCCGCTGATGAAGCGCACCGGCTTCCCGGCCGAGAAGGCGGGCGCGGTCGAGGTCGCCTCCTCCACCAACGGCCAGCTCACCCCGCCGGTCATGGGCGCCGCAGCCTTCCTCATCGCCGAGTTCACAGGCACGCCCTACACCGACCTCATCGTCTACGCCTTCCTGCCGGCGATCGTCTCCTACATCGCGCTCGTCTATATCGTGCACCTCGAAGCGCTGAAGCTCGGCCTCAAGGGCCTGCCGCATCCGCCCTCCAAGGCGCAGTCGCTCACGCGCAAGCTCGGCGGCTTCCTGTTCGGCATGCTGGCGATCGGCGCGCTCGCCTTCTTCGTCCACTATGTGCTCGGCTACCTCACCGCGCTGATGCCGGACGCCTCGCTCGAGATCGCCGTCGCGATCTTCCTCATCTTCTACTTCGCCTCGCTGGTGATCGCCGCCCGCCGGCCCGACCTCGAGGTCGACGATCCCGACGCGCCGATCACCGAGCTGCCGCGCGCCGGCGACGTGGTGCTGACGGGCCTGCACTTCATCCTGCCCATCATCGTCCTCCTCTATTGCGTGATGATCGTGCGCATGTCGCCCGCCCTCTCCGCCTTCTGGGCGACGCTCGCGATGATCTTCATCGCCCTCACCCAGCACCCGCTGAAGGCGATCCTGCGCGGCGGCAAGGGCCTCGCGGGGAGCTTCGGGCTCGGCGTCGACGAGTTCGCGCGCGGCATGATCTCCGGCGCGCGCAACATGATCCCGATCGCCGTCGCCACGGGCGCGGCCGGCATCATCGTCGGCACCATCTCGCTGACGGGCGCGCACCAGGTCGTCGCCGAGTTCATCGAGGCGCTCGCCAGCGGCTCGCTGATGCTGATGCTGATCCTCGTCGCCGTGATGAGCCTCATCCTCGGCATGGGCCTGCCGACGACGGCGAACTATATCGTCGTGTCCTCGCTGATGGCCCCGGTGATCGTCTCGCTCGGCGCGAGTGAGGGGCTCATCATCCCGCTCGTCGCGGCGCACCTCTTCGTCTTCTATTTCGGCATCCTCGCAGACGACACGCCACCCGTCGGCCTCGCCGCCTACGCGGCGGCCGGCATCTCGGGCGGCGACCCGATCAAGACCGGCTTCCAGGGCTTCGCCTACGACATCCGGACCGGCCTCCTCCCCTTCCTCTTCATCTTCAACACCGAGCTCCTGTTGATGCATGTCGAGATCGTGGACGGGGTGGCGAAGGCGGTCTTCGTGCCCTGGTATATCGGCCTCAAGGCGTTCGTGATCGCCGTCATCGCGATGCTCGCCTTCGCGGCCGCGACGCAGCGCTACTTCCTCACCCGCTGCAACTGGGTCGAGACGGCCGCGCTCGTGGTCGTCGCGCTCACCCTCTTCCGGCCGGGCATGTGGCTCGACCTCGTCCAGCCGCCTTATATCGAGCGGCCGGGCACCGAGATCTTCCAGATCGCCGAGGCCGAGCCCGTCGGCACCAATCTGCGCCTGGAGCTCGTCGGGACGGACTTCAACAATCCGGACTCGCGCGGCTCCGTCTTCCTCGTCACCACCCTCAAGGAGGGGACGACGGGCGAGGAGAAGCTCGGCACCGACCTCGCATTCCTGGAGGACGGTGACCGGATGACCGTGGAAGAGCCCTTCCCCGGCACGCCCTTCGCGTACCTGTCGCAGGATTTCGACTTCTACGCCGACGAGCCGGTGGTGCTTCAAACGGTCCAGACGCACGCGGAGCGGTTGCCGAAGGAACTCTTCTATATTCCGGCCCTCGTCCTCCTCGCCCTGGTGGTCGTCTTCCAGCGGCGGCGGCAAACGGAGCCCGCCTTCTGATGTCCTCCCCCCACGTCTTCCAGCGCGCGAGCGCGGCCGACCTCCCGATCGCCGTCCGCGGCGACGGGATCTACCTGGAAACGGAAGACGGACGGCGCGTGCTCGACGCGTGCGGCGGGGCGGCGGTCTCTTGCCTCGGCCATTCCGACCGCACGGTGATCGACGCGATCAAGGCCCAGCTCGACCGCCTGCCCTACGCCCACACCGCCTTCTTCACGACCGAGGCGGCCGAGCAGCTCGCCGCGCGCCTCGTCGCGCGCGCGCCGGAGGGGATCGGCCGGGTCTATTTCGTCTCCGGCGGGTCCGAGGCGGCGGAGGCCGCGATCAAGCTCTCCCGCCAATATTTCCTGGAGAAGGGCGAAAGCGCGCGCGCCCGCATCATCGCGCGTCGCCAGAGCTATCACGGCAACACGCTCGGCGCGCTGTCGGCCGGCGGCAATGAGTGGCGCCGCCGCCAGTTCGCCCCCCTCCTCAGCGACGCGATGAGCCACATCGCGCCCTGCCACTACTGGCGCTTCGCCGAACCCGGCGAGACGCCGGAGGCCTACGGCCGCCGCGTCGCCGACGAGCTGGAGACCGAGATCCTGCGCCTCGGCCCCGAGACGGTCGCCGCCTTCATGGCCGAGCCCGTGGTCGGCGCGACGATGGGCGCGGTGCCCGCCGTCCCCGGCTATTTCGCCCGCATCCGCGAGATCTGCGACAAATACGGCATCCTCCTCATCCTCGACGAGGTGATGTGCGGGATGGGGCGGACCGGCCACCTCTTCGCCTCCGAGGCGGATGGGGTGCGGCCCGACATGGTCCTCGTCGCGAAAGGGCTCGGCGCCGGCTACCAGCCGATCGGCGCGACCCTCGTCACCAACGAGATCCACGACACGATCGCCAACGGCTCCGGCTTCTTCCAGCACGGCCACACCTATATGGGCCACCCGACCGCCTGCGCGGCCGGCCTCGCCGTGCTCGACGCGGTGGAGAGCCGCGACCTCCTCGCCAACGTGCGCGCGATGGGCGAGCGGCTGAAGACCGGACTAGAGGCCCGCCTCGGCCAGCATCCGAATGTCGGCGACATCCGCGGGCGCGGCCTCTTCCTCGGCATCGAGCTCGTCGCCGACCGGGAGACCAAGGCCCCGCTCCCGCCCGCCGCGAAGACCAACGCGGCCATCAAGAAGGCGGCGATGGCGCGCGACCTGATGGTCTACCCGATGGGCGGTACCATCGACGGGGCCACCGGCGACCACATCCTTGTCGCCCCGCCCTTCATCGTCACGCCCGAGGAGGTCGACACCATCGTCGCCCGCCTCTCCTCCGCGGTGACCGACGTCCTCCCCGCGCACGGCTGATCCGCCATGGCGCGGCGTCCCGCCGGTTGACCCGCCGTCTGCAGTCCGACACGATCGCGCGACCTTCCAGCCACCCGACCCCTGAAAGAGCGATGACGACTGTCGATCTCAACGCCGACTGCGGCGAAAGCTTTGGCCCCTGGTCGATGGGGAACGACCCCGCGATCCTGTCCATCGTCACCTCGGCCAACATCGCCTGCGGCTTTCACGCGGGCGACCCCGACACGATGGTCGAGACGATCCGCCTCGCGAAGGCCAACGGCGTCACCGTCGGTGCGCATCCGGGCTTCGAGGACAAGCCCGGCTTCGGCCGCCGCGTGATCCCGATGAGCCCCGCCGCGATCGAGCGGATGGTCGCCTACCAGATCGGCGCGATGATCGGCATGGCCGCACTCGAAGGCGTCCCGGTGAAGTACGTGAAGGCGCACGGCGCGCTCTCCAACCTCGCGGGCGCCGACGGCCCGGTGGCCGACGCCATCGCGCGGGCGACGAAGGCCGTGGACCCCTCGCTCGTCCTCCTCGCCATCGCGACCACAGAGCTCGAGCGCGCCGGCCGCGACGCCGGGCTCGAGATCGCGTCCGAGATCTTCGCCGACCGCGCCTACGAGGCGGACGGCAACCTGCGCTCCCGCTCCAAGCCCGGCGCGATGATCGAGGATCCGGCCTTCGCCGCCTCGCGCATCGTCGAGATGGTGAAGGGCGGCGTGATCATCGCGCACGACGGCACGCGCGTGCCGACGGCGATCCACTCCATCTGCGTCCACGGGGACAACCCGCACGCCGTCGACACCGCGCGCGCCGTGCGTGCGGCGCTGGAGGCGGCCGGCGTGACGCTCGCACCCTTCGTCGGCCGCTGATGGACTGGCTCGACGGCGCCGTCCTGCGCGGGAGCGGCGAGGACGCGTTCGTGGTCGAATATGGCGAGGAGATCGCGCCGGAGATCGGCCGCCGCGTCGCCGCCCTCGCCGACGCGTTCGACACCGCCGCGCCCGACGGCCTCATCGAGGTCGTGCCGACCTTCCGCTCGCTCCTCGTCCTCTACGACCCGGAGCGCACCTCGCGCGAGGCGCTCCTCGCGGCGCTCCCCGCCCCCGACGACGACCCGACCCACGAGACCGGCTCGCACTGGAGCGTCCCCGTCTGCCTCGAGGGCGAGGCGGCGGAGGACATCGAGGAGGCGGCCGCCGGGCTCGGCATCGACGTGGCGCGCCTCTGCGACATCTTCCTCGCCGGCACCTACCAGGTCGGCATGTACGGCTTCGCGCCGGGCTTCGCCTACCTCTCCGGCGTCGACACCGCGCTCGCGATCCCGCGCCGGCCCGCCCCGCGCCCGCCGATGCCGGCCGGCAGCCTCATCATCGCCGGCGGCATGGCCGCCCTCACCTCCATCTCCATGCCGACCGGCTGGTACGTGATCGGCCGCACCGCGATCACCCTCTTCCGGCCGGACGATTCGGCGATGGTTCCTTTCGCGGTCGGCGACCGTCTCTCCTTCCGCCCCGTCTCGCTCGACGAGCTCACCGCGCTCGGCGCCGATCGCGACGGCGGCCTGTCACGGCTTCACCCATGAGCGGCAAGACCTCGCGCCTGAGGGTGGTCCAGCCGAACCACCTCCTCACCGTCCAGGATCGCGGCCGCCAGGGCGCGATGCGCTACGGCGTCTCGCAGTCCGGGCCGATGGACTGGGTGCGCTTCACCCTCGCGACCGTGCTCGCGGGCGACACCAGCGCGGCGTTCGAGGTGGGCATCGCCGGCGCGTCCTTCTTCGCCGAGGGGCCGGTGCGGATCGCCGTCACCGGGCCGGGCTTCGGCGTGCGCATCAGCGGCGGGCGCACGGCGAGCTTCGAGGCGCCCGTGCTCCTCACGCTGGAGGACGGGGAGACGCTGAGCCTCTCCCCCGGCGCCACCGGCATGTGGGCCTATGTCGCCGTGGGCGGCATCGATTTCGGCCCGCCCGTGCTCGGCTCTCTCGCGACGAACGCGCGGACCGGGCTCGGCGCGCGCGATTTCGGCCGTCCCTTCCCCTGCACCGCCGCCGCGCACGCCGACCCCGTCCTCTACGAGGATCCGCTCGACGATGGCGGCCCGATCGGCCTCCTGCCCGGCCCGCAGCAGCACATGTTCCCCGAGGAGGTGCGCCGCACCTTCGCGAGCGAGCCCTACCGCCTCACCGACGCGCTCGACCGGATGGGCTATCGCCTGGAGGGCCCGCCGCTGAAGGCGGTGCGGCACGACATCATCTCCGACGGCATCGTCGAGGGCGCGATCCAGGTGCCCGGCAACGGCCAGCCGATCGTCCTGTGCGCCGACCGCGCCCCGACGGGCGGCTACCCGAAGATCGCAATCGTCGCGAACGCGGACCGTCCGCGCCTCACCCAGCACCGCCCGGGCGACACGGTCCGCTTCGCCTGGATCGACGAGGACGAGGCCCGTGCCCGTCGCCGCACCCTGGCCGAGCGCTGCCGCCACCCCATCCCCCGCATCCGCGCCGCCTTCACCTCCGAATTCCTCGCCGCCCGCAACCTCATCGGCGGCGTCTGGGGCCCCTCCCCCGCCCACGAGGACTGACGCGGGCCGGCGGGGTACGGCCGTTCGCCAAGGACCGCCGTGAGGTGCCGGCCAGGGCGCCGCCGGCCGGCCCGCGCCTATGGGCGGCCTTTTCCTCCCGGAACCCGGCCGTCCGCACTCCCACCGGCAGCATCCGGGATCGCTCCCCACGCCCGACGAATGCGGCGTGACCGGGCAGTTCGGGTTGAACGGGCGTGCGGCAGGGCGGCGGCGACGGAGGCCCTGACGCCCCCAAGCCCGCGTGCCACCACGCACGATCACCCGCCGCCCCACGCTTTCTCGGGTCGAGGTGGGGACATGCAACGCTCCGTTTCCGCCATCTGAAGCGCCAGGCTGCCCCAGCCGTTCAGGCAGCAGTCGGGCACGATGACCACGACGCGCCCCACCGATCCCCGATCCCCGATCCCCGATCCCCGATCCCCGATCCCCGATCGGGGTCCGATGGCCCGAAGCGCCCCGCAATCCGTACCACCGGCCCGCCCTGGCGATTCGGGATTGCCATCGGCGCCGCCCAACCCGCTCCGCGCGCGCGCCTCAGCCACTGCCGGGCCAGATGCCCGCGTTTTCCGCGGTGGCGCCTGCCCATGCTTCGGCGACACCGGGTCTGCGAGGGCGCGGGGCCTGCCTTCAGGCGGTTCGTGTATGCGAGGAGCCCCGTACTCTTACGCCGACGGTGGGGCATGCGCACGAGGTCAGGGCGTGTGTTCACCGCCGCGCGCTCGCCAAACGCTACCCCGGCCGGGCGCTCGCAAACATGCGGCCTTCCCCTCCGGATTTGACGCCGCCACCGTCGCGTCTGCGTCCTCTGCGCATGAAGATTGATGCGACGGGATTTTTGTCGATCAGCGCCCTCCCGCAAGGTGGAAGCGGACGAAGCCTTGGCACGCCGGGCCGGGCGCCGGGACCCACTGGCACGGCCAACCCGCCGCCTGACACTGGCGGCAGACAGGGAATATCTGGCCCGAGGCGCCTCGCCCCCGCCACTTATTCTGATCGCCCAATCGGGAGTGCCCCTGCCCACATCCGCAGAAGGGCCAGCTCCCCGCGATGACCCGACACGGATCGCGCCAATTGCACGGCAGGCTATCCACGTCGTGGACCATGATGAGCAACCCCGCACCCATGGCGGTCGCCGGCCGAAGCGCCGCTGTCGGTCCGTTGCGGGCTCAGATGGGTCTTCACCGCCGAATTCCGCGCCACAAGCAACCTTGTCAGCAACGTCCGGTCCTCACCCTAGCACGGGGTTTTACGGGCGCCGTGAGGATTGGTCGCGACCGGATCGCGACGCGAAGCCGACCGAGATCCGCGCGCACCGGTCGGGCGTCGGGCACAATCACCTCGCCGCCCAACATCGATTGAAGATCGGGGCCGGATGGCTCGAAGCCCCCGCCATCTGTACCGCTGGCCTGCCCCACCGATTCTGGCGGGCCATTTGCGCCGCCGAGCCGCTGCCCTCGCGCCTCTCACCCGCGACCACGCCAGATGCCCGCGCCGTCCGGGGCGCAGCACCGCCTGCCCGTCGTCACTACCGGGCCGGCGAGGAGCACGAGGGCCGCCTTTTGGAGGTTCGTGTGGGCGGCGACGCCGTGGGTGGCATTGCGCCAAATGGCCGGGCATGCGCACGAGGTTCATCGATCGTCGGATTCAGGCGCGCACCCGTGGACGGGCCTGGCCGAGCGCCGCGCTCGGTCCGTTCCGGGCGGAGTGCGGATCTCACCGCCTAACTCCCCTGATACGGATCCTTGCTGGCGGCGTCCGTGCCCCTCCCCCTGTCGCACGAGGTTCGACCGATGCGGTGAGTATTGCACGCGGCTGGATCGCAACGCGCGGCAGATCGAGCCCCGGAACGCGCCGACCCGGCGGCGGGCACGATGGCCTCGCCGACCCATACCGGTCCGAGATCGGGCCCCGACGACACGAAGCGCCCCGCCATCCTTACCGCCGACCCGCCCCGGCGATGCCGCCAGCCCATTCGCGCCCCCAAGCCCGCTCCACGCCCCCTCACCCACTGCCTCGCCAGATCCCCGCCTCGTCGGTGGCACCCTGCCCGCCCTTCGTCGACACTGGGCCGGCGAGGGGTGCCGGGCTTGCCTTCAGGCGGTTCGGGCGGGCGGCGACGCCGTGGGCGGTCTTGCGCCAGTGGTGGGGCTTGCGCACGAGGTCGTGGATCGCGAGGAGGACGGCGAGGCCCATCAGGATCCAGTAGAGCGGGAACCACAGGACGCACCAGACGCTGATGCGTTCGCCACGCCGCCGCTGGATGCTGACCGCGCCGAGCGCGAAGCTCGACCCATAGCCGATGAGGACGGTCAGCATCTGCACCACCGTCACCACCCCCGCCTCGCCGATGAGGACCGGGGCGAGGCCCGTCAGCACCAGGACGAGCTGGACGACGAAGACGAGGTGGGCGAGCGCGGCCGTCAGCGCGCCGAGGATGAAGAGATGGACGAGCCCCGCGTCGGCCCAGCCGATCTCGCGCACCAGCGCGACGGGGTCGCGATTGTGGACGAGCCAGGTCTGCATGTAGCCCTTGAACCAGCGCGCGCGCTGCTTCAGCCACGCGTCCATGCTGACGGGCGCCTCCTCGTAGGTCTCCGATTCCATCATCGCGAGGCGGTGGCCGCAGCGGCGCAGGCGTATCGCGAGGTCGGCGTCCTCAGTGACGTTGTAGGGGTCCCACCCGCCGGCGGCGATCAGCGCGTCGGTGCGGAAATGGTTCGACGTGCCGCCGAGGAGGAGGATGCGGCCCTGCGCCGCCACCGTCGGCATGATGTGGTCGAAGAGGCTCGCATATTCGATCGCGAACATGCGCGTCAGCCAGTTGTCGCCCACATGGTCGATCGACAGGCGCGCCTGGAGCGCGGCGAGGTCGGGCGGGGCGGCCGCGAAGATCTCTGCCGCCATGCGGAGCTGGCCGGGGTCCGGCCGGTCCTCCGCGTCGTAGATCGTGACGAGCGCGCCGCGCGCCTGGCGCAGCCCCACATTGAGCGCGCGCGGCTTGGTGCGCGGGGTGCCGGGCGGCACGATCGTCATGCGCGAGGGGAGGCCCTCGGCGAAGCGGGCGACGGCGCGCTGCGTGATCGCATCGTCCGCCTCGACCAGGAACTGGATGTCGAGCTTGTCGGGCGGATAGTCGAGCCGGCGGAGCGCCCGCACGAGGTGGACGATCCCCTCCTCCTCGCGGAAGAGGGGGATGAGGAGCGAGTAGTCCGGGAGCTCCGCCGTCTTCAGGCGGCGGCGGCGGGCGCGGGCGCGCTCCGGCATCAGGAGGGCGAGGACGCGGCTTCCCGCGTAGCCGAGCAGGATCGCGGTGATGGCGAGCGTCGCAAGGCCGAGCATCACCCAGGGCGCGAGGCCGACGAAGACCGACGCCGCGACGAGCGCCGCCGCGAAGCCGAGCGCCTGGGGGCGCGTGATGACCCGGTCGGCGAGCGCGGCGGGCGGGACGCCGTGCAGCGGGTCGAGCCGCCCGTGCTGGACGCGCGGGCCGCCGGCGTCCACCGCCGCGTCGATCGCGTGCGGGGGGACCATGATGATCCGCGACGCGACGCCCGGACAGCGGGCGACCAGCCCGCCGAGCGAGGGCAGCCACGCCGCCGCCGGGGCGATGACCAGAAGCTGCCGCCCGTCGACCCGGAATCGCAGGATCACCCCACCGTCGCGATGGACGGCCTCGAACGGCGCGCGGCGGACGAGCTCGGAGAGGATGTGCCCGTGATCGAACCGGCAGCCGAGCCAGCGCGCGAGCGCACCATAATAGTCCGCGTCGCGGAAGGGCGGCGTCACCGACGCGTCGCCGTGCGCCGTCGCGATGACGGCCGAGGGGCGGGCCGCGATGAGGGCGAAAGCAGCGTCGAGGCAATCCTGCGGGTCGGCGCGCTCGATCGCGGTGGACAGCGTGCGGTCCGGCGGGGCCTGGGCCGCCCGGCCGGGGCGCATGTTGCGCAAGCCGAACACCACGCACGCCTGGCGCGGCTTCAGCGTCGCGCGCGAGCGGCGGCGCAGGAGGCTCGCCACATCGGCCGGCCGCGCGGGCGATGGCCCTTTGCGCGCCGCCCCGCCGCCGCGCGGGCGGCGCGTGCCGCCGAGCGCCGCGTCGTCCACCGGCGGCACGGTGGGGCGGTGGGTTCGCTTGCGTGAGCGTCCGGAGAACGGCCAGTCGCGCATCACCACCCTCGATTACTCTATCTAGGATAGAGACTACACCCGAAGGTTGCCGTCGGGAAGGGGGCTCGCGAATTGGTGAAGGCCGGCGCCCGGTCGGCGCCGACGGGGGTCAGCGTTCGTCGGAGGAGCGGACGAAGGCGAGCTGGAGGACGTTGGTGACGCCCGGCGTGTGAAGCGGTACGCCAGCGACGGCGACGAGGCGGTCGCCCGTCTTCGCCGCGCCGATATCCACCGCACGCGCGCCGGCCATCGCGATGAAATCCTCGAGGTCGCCCGCCCGGTCGCTGACCACCGACGTGACGCCCCAGGCAAGGCCGAGGCGGCGCGCGGTGGCGAGCTCGGGGCACAGGGCGACGATCTCGGCAAGCGGGCGCTCGCGCGACATGCGCTGCGCCGTCGAGCCGGAGGTCGTGTAGCAGGCGATCATCTTGACGTTCAGCGTCTCGGCGATCTGCGTCGCGGCGGCGGCGAGCGCGTCGGCGCCCGTCGCTTCCGGCTCCAGGCGCTGGGCGCGGATGATCGAGCGATAATTCGGGTCGCGCTCCACGGCGTGGACGACCTTGTCCATCGTCGCGACCGCCTCGACCGGGAACTGACCCGCCGCCGACTCGGCCGAGAGCATCACCGCGTCCGCGCCTTCGTAGACGGCGGTCGCGACGTCCGACACCTCGGCGCGCGTCGGCACCGGGGAGGTGATCATGCTCTCCAGCATCTGCGTCGCGACGACGACCGGCTTGCCGGCCCGCCGCGCCTCGCGCGTGATGCGCTTCTGGAGTGTCGGCACGAGTTCGAGCGGCATCTCCACGCCGAGATCGCCGCGCGCGACCATCAGCGCGTCGGAGAGCTCGATGATCTCGTCGAGCCGGTCGATCGCCTGCGGCTTCTCGATCTTCGACAGGAGACCGGCGCGGCCGCGCGCGACCTTGCGCACCTCGGCGAGATCGTCCGGACGCTGGACGAAGGAGAGGGCCACCCAGTCGACTTCGGCGGCCATCGCGGCTTCGAGGTCGCTGCGGTCCTTCTCCGTCAGCGCGCCGACGGGGAGGAGCGTGTCGGGGCAGGAGACGCCCTTGCGGTTCGACAGCGGCCCGCCCTGGATCACCTCGGTGACCGCCTTGGTCGGCCCCGCCTCGAGCACGAGGAGGGAGAGCTTGCCGTCATCGAGGAGCAGCCGGTGACCCGGACGCAGCGCGCGCAGGATCTCCGGATGGGGCAGGAACACGCGCTCCCGGTTGCCCGGCTGGTCGACCTGGTCGAGCGTGAAGCGGGCACCGCCTTCGAGCTCCACCTTGCCGTTCTCGAACGTGCCGATCCGGAGCTTCGGGCCCTGGAGGTCGGCAAGGATCGTGATCGGCGAGCCGACGCTCTCCTCGACCGCACGGATGTGCGAGACCAGGGTGCGCAGGAGCGCATGGTCGGTGTGGCTCATGTTGATGCGGAAGACGTCCGCACCCGCGCGATGCAGCGCGTCGATCTGTTCTGGTTTGGAGGAAGCTGGCCCGAGGGTCGCGACGATCCGAACCCGTCGCGTCCGTCTCATTGGCCGCCGATGCCGACTTTCGGGCGTTCGGTCAGCTGGACGGTCCAGGAAAGCTTGTCGCCCGTGTCCACCTCGACGAAGCCGCGCCGCTCGTAGCCGCGGGCCACGCAGTCGCTGGTGCCTTCGATGGTGAACTCTTTGTCACGCGTGCACATGTAGGCCGTTCCACCCCAGGCGCCGCCGTCTTCATAGTCGAGGGCGTAGAGGTAATAATATCGGGAAGGGAGGGGTCCGTCGACGACCACCTGACATGAGTCGGCTTCCAGGTTCCACCAGCCTTCGCTGACCCAATCGTCATGGTTCTTGTAACCGATGGCGATACCGATTTGGACCGGGGTCTTGTTGCAGAGGCGGAGCTCTGCCCGGGCTTCTGTGGGAGCCGACACCACCGCTGCACCAACGAGAAGAAGGGAAGCGAGGGTGAGGGCTACTCGGCCTAGGAAGCGGAACATGTGCTGCGAGCCGTCCTTTTTTCGTTCATCATACACGTGTTCGCGGCGATAACCCACGCGTTCATGCGAGGTTGCTCGCTCCTTGTCAATGATGTCATACCAGACACACGCAATGTGCCAAGTGCATTCGACCGCTGGTTAACCTCTGCGAATCGATTCCGCAACACAATGTTCTGGGACGCTATCACTGCCCGCTGACGTGAAGCTGTAATCTCCACAACCCCACCTACTCATACCGCAGAAAACTATACAGCGTCTGGTGGAAGATTATTCCCGACAGACGTGAAGGAAAATTTAATAATCCGGTAACGCGCGGCGACACGACCAAATAAATCTTCCCCTAGTTCTTTGCAGTTTTCGCGCTCGCCGCACCTGGAACCTGATGCGCCGAGGGTGCGGAATCAGCCTGATTCGCCCCCTGGATCGCATCCGTCGAAGTATGTTCTATTTTTGCAACGCCAATTGCAGCGCGCCGACTTATCAACACAATTCTGAACCGATCGGCGGCCCCACCCATTGCCGATGGCGGGCGTCCCGCGCAGAGAGGCCGACCCGGCCGACGCGCGACGAATGATCCTCTCCGCGCCCCCTCGCCGCTTAACCGCTCCTTCACTCTAGGACCCGGAAAGCGAGGACAATGGGGATGGGGACGGTCCATCAGTTTGATCCCGCAGCCCTCTTCGGCAAGCTCGGTCGGTGAGAAACAATGGAGTGTGACGATGGTGAATGCTGGCGTGGCCGGTGATCAGCTCCGCGCAATCGTGGAGCGGATCGAACGGCTCGAAGAGGAAAAACAGGGCATCGCGGACGACATCAAGGACGTCTATGCCGAGGCGAAGGCCAACGGCTTCGATGCCAAGGTGCTCCGCCAGATCGTGCGTCTGCGCAAGCAGGAGCCGAACGAGCGGCAGGAGTACGAGGCGATCCTCGACCTCTACATGCAGGCGCTCGGGATGACCTTCAACGAGGAAGACGCCGCGCGGCGCGCCGAGGCGGCCTGATCTGACCGACCCGTCCGGCTTCGCACGGACACCGCGCGCCGATTGCCGCGCGGCACATCTGAAGCGCGCGACCCGCATCTGAAGCGGCCTATCCGCAGCGGCTCGCGCCCTTCCTTCCGGCCCCGACGCCCCCGTAGCGCGTCCCCCGCCACAACGCTGGCCCGGCCGTTCTGATCTCCAATTCCGAAGTATTCGCAGCCGCAACAACCGGTCCACCGACCCGCGTTCGCGGCCGCAGGATCGTTGCATGGCAGCCATGCGATTTCGCGCCCCTCGGGCGACTGCCATTGTGTGCGCACAAACGAAAAGCCCGCGGCGTGGTTTGCGCCGCGGGCCGGTCGATCCGGTGGATGGAGGCCGAAGGCCGCGCGTCAGGTGCGCGGCTTGGCGAAGACCGTGATGCGCACGCCCGTGAAGCGGTCCGTGCTCGGCCAATCGGTCGTGCCGGGCTGGAAGCCGGTCGGCGTGCCGAGGAAGCCCTGCGCCATCAGGACGCCGCCACGCGCGGCCGTCTCGCGGTCCGGGGCGACGAGGGTCGCGAAGCCGCCGGCCTCGATGCCGGAGCTGTCGGCGATGAGGGCCGGGCTCGCGCCGCGCACGGGGGAGAGGGCCGCGGTCGCCATCGGGCGCGGCGACAGGAGCGATGCGGTCGCCTTCGCGGGCGGCGTCAGCGTCCCCGACGGGGGCACGGGCTCGGACAGCGCGCTCCGTGGGATGATCGCGGCCGTCTGGCTGAGCGGCGAGGCGATCGAGAGCTCAGGCTCGGAGTCGCTCGCATAGCCCAGCGTCGGTGAGCCGGCGTCGGTCGACGTGCGCAGGATTGAGGGGCGCTGCGGCGGGAGGGCCGCGACGACGATCGATTGCGGCTCGCCGGCGGGTGTCTCCCCGGTGGCGGGCGCGTCACCGGCGGTCGCCGGTGCCGGGGTACCGGCCGGCGCGTCCGTCCCCGCCTCGCGCGGCGCGATCCGCGGGACCGGCGCGGGACCGGACGGCGCCTCGGGTGCGGCGGCTGGCTCGGCCGCGGCGGGCGGCGCGACGGCGGTCAGCGGTGCGGACGGCAGCGCGACCGGCGTCACCTCGGTCGCCGAGGCTTCGTCTTCGGCCTCCTCGTCGTCGCGGAAGCGGCCGATCAGGCCACCCAGCGACACGCTCGGGAGCTGGCGGAAGAGGCCGCCATTGTCCTCGGACTTGTTCTCTTCTTTCGCCGGCTGGCTCGGCGCGCGGCCGAGGGAGGCGGTGCGGACCTTGACCGGCTCGTCATCCCGCGCCCGCGAACGGGTCGGCGTGGTCGGCGCGTTCGCAGCGACGGCGCCCGGACGGATGACGTCGTTGTTGAGGCTCGCCACCGCGGTGCCGCCGGAGCGACCACCGCCGCCGCCGCCGAAGCCGAAGAGCGAGCCGCCGCCACCGCCACCACCGCCACCGCGGTTCAGCTTGGCGAGCTTGCCGGACTTCTCGAGCTGCTGGGCCTCGGCATAGCCGGAGAGGGGCTTGCCGTCGGACGGGATGTGGAGGGTCTTGCCGTCGGGGAAGACACGGGCGAGCTCGCTGCGGCTCATGCGCGGCCAGGCGCGGACGCTGCCGGTGTCGAAATGGACGAAGGGGCTGCCGCTCGTCGGATAATATCCGACGCCGCCGACCTGGCGGGACACGCCATAGGCGCGCAGCTGGGCGAGGTTCACGCCCTTGATGTAGAAGTCCATCGCCTTGCCGGCCATGTGCTGCGAGTTCTTCGCGACACCGCGCGAGCGGCTGCGCAGCATGGAGTTCGTGGCCGGGGAGCGATAGGCGGAGACGACGTTGATGGTGCGGCCGCCGAAATGCTGCTGCACGTCCCAGATCAGGTCGAGCAGCTCGGGGTCCATCTTCGTCGCTTCGTTGCGACGCCAGTCACGCAGGAAGCGGTTGATATCGCGCAGGCCCGACGGGACGTACTGGCCGTTGCGCTTGTAGACGACCTTCAGCGTCTCGCGCGTGTGCGTGAAGTAAAGCTCGATCGTTCGATTCTGAGCGAAGGCAGGGGCCGTCGCGCCCCCCACAAAGGTCGCGACAAGAAACGCGGCCGCCACAAATCGCCATCCCGTGAAGCAGGCAAAAGACCAGCGCCTGCCGGGATTTCCGGCGACTTGCGATCCTCGTTGGTCATCACGAAGACCGGGATTTACTCGAGATGCAGACAAACCGCCCCCTGTCGAGCCCATGGCCAGGGCACGCCGATCATCCGGCGCCGTACTCGTTCTACCTGCCAACGCTTGATGGAGGCTTAACCGATCAGCTTGCTGCGGAAAAGCCTGAACGCGCCCCCACCACCGGATGTTGCGGCTCAGCAACAATAGGTGGCGGGGCCATTGCATGTCCGGATCCCCTCGTCAAAGCCCCAGCGCACGCTGGGTTCTGGCGTCATACCCGTAGATGTCGCCGTACCGTTTCAGCCTCCCGTCCGGGGTGACCTCGCGGGTGAAGTAGGCGAGGTGGACGGGAATGTGGACCTTCAAATTCAGCCAGCGCTGCGAACCGCCGACCATGCGCGAGAGTGATTTGCCGGAGAGGTCCGTTTCTTCGGAGAGGAGCGCGTCGGCGAAGGCGAACGGCTGGTCGACGCGCACGCAGCCGTGGCTGAACGCCCGGGAATCGCGGGAGAAAAGGTGCTTCGTCGGCGTGTCGTGCAGGTAGACCGCGTGCTCGTTGGGGAAGAGGAATTTCACCGATCCGAGCGCGTTCGCGTTGCCCGGCCGCTGGCGGATCCGCACCCGGCGCAGCGTGTCGTTGTTCCAGTTCAGCGAGGACGGGCTCACCACCTTGCCGTTCGAAACCACCTCGTAACCACGCCGCGCGAAATAGCCCGACGGGTTCGCGCGGATGCCGGACAGCATCTCCTTCGACGCGATGGAGTACGGCACGTTCCAGTAGGGATTGACGACGATGTGCTCGATCTCGTCGGAGAAGATCGGCGTCGGGTGGCCGGGAGCGCCGACGATGACGCGACCGGTATAGACGGTCTCGCCCCCGTTCATCACCGTCACCTCATATTTCGGGACGTTGACGAAGACGTGGTGGTCGCCGAGATCGCGCGGCATCCAGCGCCACCGCTCCATGTTCGAGATGAGCGCCGCGGTGGATTCCTCGCCCGCCCCCTCGTCGATCAGCGCGATCGTGCGCGGGCCGACGATCCCGTCGGGCCGCAGGCCGCGCCCGACCTGGTAGGCCTTCACCGCGTCCTCGAGGATCTCGTCGAATTCGGTCGGGTCGGTGCCGCGCATGACCGTCGCGCCGAGGCGGGCTCGCAGGACCGCGACCCGCGGCTCCTTCACACCGCGCTTCAGGTTGCCGCCTGCGCCCACCACCGGCGGCCTTTCGACCTTCGTGGCGAGGATCTCGCGCAGCTTGTCGCGCAAGCCCTGATACTGAGCGTGCTGCGGATGCACGCTTTCGAGCACGTGGTCGATATTCTTCGCCCGCGCGATGCGCCGCAGGAAGCGCGCCTCGTTGAGACGCGGCGGCTCGATCGTCATGATCGGCGACACGCTGCGCGGCTTGAGGTGTCCGGAATAGGCGTGATTGGCGTAGCGCAGCGCCGCCTCGGTGAGGGCCACATCCTCGAGCGCCTCGCTGAAGACGCCGGACGTTGCGCGCGGGACGACATAGTCGGCCGGGTCGAGACCGTCGCCGGCGGCGTCCGCGAGCCGCGCCCGCAGCGCGTCGCCCCGCCCCTCGCCCCAGACCGGCGCGTAGTCGCGCTCGGCATAGAACTCGGCGACCGCCACGGACACGTCGACCCCGACCTCGCGCCGGATGGCGTAGGAGACCGGAAGGGTCGGCCCCATCGACAGCGGCGCGGCCGGTGTCGTGAGGCTTGCATGGGCAAGGCCCGATTTCGGCGACAGGCGCGGGATCGGCACCTCGGCCGCACCGGGGCCCGCACTGAGGATCGCCGCGAAAATCACGCCACAAGACAACAGGAGACCCCGAGCCACCGCCCCGTCTCCGCACCAATCTCTCATTTTCCGAAGCTCCGGCCTTACAATCGCGCACCCATGGCCATCTATGGAGGTGACAGATAGCATTGGTTGCGCGGCACGACCGTGCTGCCTCACATTCCGTTGAAGGCTTCCCGATGAGTTTCCACCAGACACACGCAAATTTGCCACATGAGTCGGTCGAGCGCGCCGGCGCCGCAGCCAAACTCGGAAGCCTGCCGGAGTGGGACCTTTCCGATTTCTACACCGCACCCGACTCGCCCGAGCTCGCGGCGGACCTCGCATCGCTCGCCGAGGACGCGAAGGAATTCGAGACCGAGCACAAGGGACGCCTCGCGGCGACGCTCGCCGCGCCGGGTGGCGGCGCCGCGCTCGGCGCGATCCTCGCCCGCTTCGAGGCATTGGAGGACCGCATCGGCCGCATCGGCTCCTATGCCGGCCTCCTCTATGCGACCGACACCACCAACCCGACCTACGCCAAGACCTATGGCGACGTGTCGGACAAGCTGACCCAGCTCTCCGCCCACCTCCTCTTCTTCCCGCTGGAGCTGAACCGGATCGACGACAAGGCGATGGATGCCGCCCTCGCGGACCCGGCCGCCGCCCACTACCGCCCCTTCATCGACGATCTGCGCAAGGAGCGGCCCTACCAGCTCGATGACGAGATCGAGCGCCTCTTCCTCGACAAGTCGGTCTCCTCGCGCACGGCGTGGACGCGCCTCTTCGACGAGACGATCGCGGCCCTGCGCTGCGACATCGGCGAAGACGACCCGGTGACGCTGGAGGAGGCGCTGAACAAGCTGCTCGACCCGAAGGAGAGTGTGCGCAAGGCGGCCTCGGACGGGATCGGCAAGGCGCTGAAGGGCTCGGAACGCACCTTCACGCTGATCACCAACACGCTGGCGAAGGACAAGGAGATCTCCGACCGCTGGCGCGGCTTCAAGGATGTCGCCGACTCGCGCCACCTCGCGAACCGCGTGGAGCCGGAGGTCGTGGACGCGCTGGTGAGCGCGGTGCGCGACGCCTATCCGCGCCTCTCCCACCGCTACTATGCGATGAAGGCGAAGTGGTTCGGCAAGGACGCGCTCGACACGTGGGACCGCAACGCGCCGCTTCCCGAGGCCGACGACCGGACCATCCCCTGGGCGGACGCCAAGGAGATGGTGCTGTCCTCCTACGGCACCTTCTCGCCGAAGCTCGCCGACCTTGCGCAGAAATTCTTCGACAATCCGTGGATCGACGCGCCGATCCGGCCGGGCAAGGCGCCGGGCGCCTTCTCGCACCCGACCGTGCCGTCGGCGCACCCCTATGTGCTCCTCAACTATCAGGGCCGCACGCGGGACGTGATGACGCTCGCCCACGAGCTCGGCCACGGGGTGCACCAGATCCTCGCCGCGCCGAACGGGGCGCTGATGGCGCCGACGCCGCTGACGCTCGCCGAGACCGCCTCGGTGTTCGGCGAGATGCTGACCTTCCGCCGCCTGCTCGACAACGCGCCCGACGCGCGCACGCGCCGCGTGATGCTCGCCTCCAAGGTGGAGGACATGATCAACACCGTGGTGCGCCAGATCGCGTTCTACACCTTCGAGCGCTACGTCCACACCGAGCGGCGGAACGGCGAACTGACCGCCGAGAAGCTCGGCGAGTTGTGGCTGAAGGTGCAGGGCGAGTCGCTCGGCTCCGCCGTGCGGGTGTCGGACGGATATGAAGTGTTCTGGTCCTACGTGCCGCACTTCATCAATTCGCCCTTCTACGTCTACGCCTATGCGTTCGGCGACTGCATGGTGAACTCGCTCTACGGCGTCTACGAAAAGGAGCCGGATGGCTTCGCGGAGAAATACTTCGCGTTGCTGTCCGCCGGTGGCACGCGCCACTATTCGGAGCTGCTCGCCCCGTTCGGCCTCGATGCGCGCGACCCCGCCTTCTGGCAGACCGGCCTCTCCGTCATCGCGCGGCTGATCGACGAGCTCGAAGCCGCCGACGCCGCGGCCTGACGCGATGGAGGGGCCGGCCGCGCCTCGCCCCCTCCACGCCCCCTATGCGGGGCGCCACCGGCCGTTCACGATCGGCATGGCGCCCCTCGCGGAGGCGGACTGGATCGAGACCGACGACCGGCGCGCGGCGAACCTTGCCGAAAAGGCCGGGATCTTCGCCGCGCACACGGACGCCTACCGGGCCGAGCCCGACATGGCGGCGGCCGAGGCCGAAGCGCTCGCCCTCATCGCCGCCCACCTCGCCGCCCGCGGGCTCGGGGACGGGCGCGCGGCGGATTGGCCCGACGCGCCGCCCCTCGTCAGGGCGGCGATGATGGTGCAGGACGATCTCGTCCTCATGCGGCGCGGGGCGGATGCGTGGCGTCTCGCCTCGGCCGCCCTCGCCTTCCCCTCCGCCTGGTCGCTCGCCGAGAAGTTCGGCCGGCCGATGGACACGATCCACGCCAATGTGCCGGGCTGGGCGGGGCCGATGGGGGCGCGCGTCGCCCGCATCTTCGACGCGCTCCAGCCGGACGCGATCGTGTGGCGCCTCAACTGGTCGCTCCAGTTCGGCGGCGGCCTCAGGATGGACACCTCGAAGCACGAGGCGGCGCCGCGCGAAGGCTCGCTTGACCATCTCCTCGTGCGCGTGGAGCGGCAGACGCTGCGCAAGCTCCCGGCGTCCGGCGACATCCTCTTCACGATCAAGGTGATGCTCGACCCGGTCGCGGCGCTCGCCGCGCATCCGGAGGGGCCGCGGCTCGCGCGCGGGCTCGCCGACCAGCTCGCCGGCCTCGACGCGGACGAGCTCGCCTATAAGGGCCTGACGCTGGCGCGCGAGCGCATCCTCGCCCGGCTCGACGATCTCGCTCAGCCGCAGGCGGCGGCGGTGTAGATCACCGCCGTCACCGGCATCGTCCGCTTCGTGAAGTTGAGGAAGGGCGGCGCCGGCGTCAGCGTCGCGACGGGGCAGACGCCAACAGGGTCGGGCCAGAAATCGTCGGGCAGCGGGTCATGGCCCGCCCACACGCGCACCAGCACCGGGCCCGGCGCGCTGAGGCGGTCCGTCACCACGGCGGCCGTGCGCCCGGCGCGGCGAAGCCCGAGCGTGATGTTCGCGGCGAGGTCCTCCGCCGCACCTTCCACCGTGATCGCCCCCACCGGCGCGCTTGCGGCGATCTCCGTCGCGACGGCGTCGTAGGGGCGCGCCCAGCGGTGCTTGTCGAACGCCACCATCCCCGCCATCCCGACGGGCACGGCGAGGAAGGCGATCGCGCCGGTGAGGATCAGGATGCCGCGCCAGCGCCAGGTCGACAGGCTGATCGCGGCGAGGACGGGGAGCGGCATCATCAGCGGGGTGAGATAGCGCTCGGCGACGGCGGACATGTCGGTCGCGAAGATGAAGAGCGCGAAGCCGGCGAGGCCGATCCCCATCGTGCGCCAGAGCGTGCGGCGGACGGCATCGGTGATCTCGCCGAGCGGGCTCATGCGGTCACCGAAGAGAAGGATGAGCCCGAGGACGATCCCGCCAGAGGCGAGGATCGCGAGGAGGAGTGCGAGAAGCCCGTCGATGCCGACCAGCGGCAGGTCCACGGGCGCGAAGAGGCTGTGCCGGTAGAGCTTCTCCATCCGCTCGGTCGAGGCCGCGAAGTGGAGCGCGGAGGCGACGAGGGCGGGCCCGGCGAGAAGAACGAAGAGGGCCGGTGCCCACAAGGCGGCCGGCCTGCGGATCCGCGCCCGCATGAAAGGATCCGCGACGAGGGCGATCGCGAGCGGGGCGATGAGGAGCGCGATGTTGAACTTCGCGAGCATCCCGACCCCGGCCGTGAGGCCGAGCGCGATGAAGGCGCCCGCCGTCGGCCGCACCGCGATCCGCACGACCGCGTGGACGATGCCGGCGGATGCGGCCATCACGAGCACCGAATGGGCGAGCGTGTGGGCGGACATCCAGCTCACCTGCGGCATCAGCGCCGCCGCTGCGAGCGCGACGATCCCGCCGCCCGTGCCGAGGATCCGGCGCGCCGCGTCGAAGATGAAGAGATGGGTCGCGGCGAGGAGGACCGCCTTCACCAGCGCGACCGAGAGCGCCCAGCGCCAGCCTGTCACCTCCAGAGCGCCGCGCACCAGCCAGTTGTAGAGCGGCGGATGGGAGTTGCCGTAGACGAAGCGAAGGTCCACCGCGCCGAGGAACTGCGCCTCGTCGATCTCGAGATAGGGCGAGAGGGAGAGGCGGACGACGAAGATCAGCGCGACATAGAGGAGGATGGCGCACACGACGACGCCCGGTGCGAGGCGATCCACGCGACCGAGGGAAAAGGCGCGCACGCCGTCGTGCGGGAGCGAGACTGTCATCCACGGGCCTTCCGGCTGATCGGCCCCGCCAAAGCGCGTTGAACAGCCACAGTCAAGCGCCATCGCTTCGGAACCGCGATTGCCGGCCGGCGATTGCATGACGGCCGGGCCCGATGCGATCCGGATGCGTCCGACGATGCCCGTTCGAGCGGTGTGGCCTCGTTCGGTCCAAACGCCTTGACATCTTTTGCTTGCGAAATGATGAGCCGACCTGGAAAATTGGCCCCTTGTAGGCGCCGGCGGTCCGGCGCACGCGGACTTGCGGATACAAAGAAAAATAGATCGCCCCAGCCCAAATTGGTCAGGAAATATTTAGCCAAGTTCAAAAAATGACGAAGCACTCTCTTCCGAATGGCACAGTGTTTTTGGTCCCATTGAAGCCAGATGGTTTCGCTAGAGGTGTGATCGCTCGATCTTCACCTGATGGCGAGATCCGATTCGGCTACTTCATTGGCCCACGAATTGTTCAGACAGCCGATGCACGCCATGCAGCCCCCAAAGCGGAGCAGGCTATATTGATGCTTCGATTTGGAGATCAGAGACTGCTCAAGGGGACGTGGCCCATCATTGGCCTGCTTCCCAATTGGAATCCTGCCGAATGGCCGATGGTCGATCACGTCAGGCGAGATCCGTTGGGTCTGCTCAAACCGCTTCTCGTGCGCTACGACGACAACGACCCGGAAAAGATCGTGAGCTTCGAAAAGCTCGAACACGACCTGGATCTCCCAACCGAAGGCTTCGCCGGCAGCGGGTACGTCGAGAACGTATTATCATCTCTTCTGAAGTAATTTTAGATGGATCAAGCAGTCATCGCCCGCATTCCCCTCGTTGAGGATCCATTCGGCTCCGATCGAGAACGAGAGATCATTTCCGATTTGGCGGATTCACTTGCGACTGCCATCAACACCTATGGCGTCGGTGAATTCGATGGAGAGGAATTCGGCGGCGGCACCTGCGTCCTCTTTATGTATGGTCCCGACGCAGATCGGCTGTTCGGGGTTGTCGAGCCCATCTTGAAGGCATGCCCGCTTGCGCGCGGCGGCTTCGCCGTAAAGCGATATGGCGAGGCGGACGACCGGAACGCCATCGCGGTAAAAATCCCCCTCTGAAGAGATCCCCCTGTCGGCCGAAGCATGTCCGACATAGATCTGCCCGGGAGAGTTTTGCCCGACACACCCCCGGGCGCTGGGGTGTCTGACGATGTGCGCGACGGAGGCCGGCCTCATGCCGCGCCCTCCCCCCGGCCATGAACGACGAGGTCCGATTGAACCCGCCTTCACACCGCAGCGCCCTCGTCACGGGGGCGGCGCACCGCATCGGCCGCGCGATCGCCACCGACCTCGCCGCCCACGGCTACAACATCGCGATCCACGCCAACCGCTCCCGCGCGGAGGCGGAGGCGCTCGCCGAAGCGCTCGCGGCCGAGCATGGGGTGCGCACGGGCGTCGTGACCGGCGACCTCGCGGTCGCCGAGGACGTCGACGCCATCGTCCCCGCTGCGATCGCGGCGATCGGGCCGCTCTCGGTGCTCGTCAACAACGCGTCGGTGTTCGAGGCCGACGCTGTCGGCACGCTGACAAGCGAGGGGTGGCGGCGCCAGTTCGCGATCAACGCCGAGGCGCCCGCCCGCCTTGCCGAGGCGTTCGCCAAGGCCGCCGGGAGGGGGCTCGTCGTCAATCTCGTCGATCAGCGGGTGTGGAAGCCGACGCCGCAATTCTTCAGTTACGCGGCGTCGAAGGCGACGCTCTGGTGGATCACGCAGACGATGGCCCAGGCGCTGGCGCCTGACGTGCGCGTCGTCGCGCTCGGGCCCGGGCCGGTCCTGCGCTCCGCCTCACAGACGGCGGAGGAGTTTGCCGCGCTCACCCGCGCCATTCCCCTTCAGGCGGCGCCGCGCCTCGAGGAGTTCGGGGCGACGATCCGGTTTCTCGACAACACCCCGTCGATCACCGGCCAGATGATCGCCCTCGACGGGGGTCAGCATCTCGCCTGGCAAACACCCGACGCTCTGATCCGAGAGTAGATTCACAGGGAGAATTGCTCGCGCCCCTGCGGACGGGAAAAGCTCTCCCGCGTCCGGTCCAGCACCATCTGCAGATGCTCGAAGATGCGGTCGATCTCGTCGTCCGTGTAGGCATATGAGGTCGGGTTCGAAAGATTGCGGACCCGCCGCAACGTCGTCTCCACATTCCGAACCCGACGAATAGCGGCTTCACGGAATTTGTCCGCCTTCATGGTGTGCTGTTTCGCCATTTGTCTGCCGTCCCATTCCATCGCGCCCAACGAAACATCAACAAAACGGAATGGCGGTGTCAACCTTTGATTTTATAATCTCCGATCTATCTCCTAGGTTGCCGTTCGCCGGATCGCAAAAGTTCGCGATCCCGCTTTTCCCAAACTTCCCTCCCCGCTCACCTTTTCGGCATGTTGGGATCGCCCGGCGCCGCATTGCGGCCGCCGCCCCGGGACGCCAGATTGTCACCCATGGATCCATCGACCCGAATCATCGACGCGCCTGAGCATGGCTCCGCCCGTGGCACCGGCGGCGAGGAGGTGCGCTTCCGCCGCCCCGTCAGCGAGGCGACCGGCTTCGACCTCATCGCCGAGACCGTGAAGCGCCTGCCCAATGCGCCCGGCGTCTACCGGATGCTCGACGAGTCCGGGGACGTTCTCTATGTCGGCAAGGCGCGCAACCTGAAGAAGCGCGTCGTCAACTATTCGCGCCCGATCGGCCTCTCCTCGCGCCTCATGTCGATGGTGAACCGCACCGTCGCGATGGAGTTCGTCACCACCAACACCGAGACCGAGGCGCTCCTCCTCGAAGCGAACCTCATCAAGCGCTTCCGCCCGCGCTACAATGTGCTCCTGCGGGACGACAAGTCGTTCCCGTACATCCTGCTCACGGGCGACCACGAGGCGCCGCAGATCCTGAAGCATCGCGGCGCGCACTCGCGCAAAGGGCGCTACTTCGGCCCGTTCGCCTCGGCCGGCGCGGTGGACCGGACGATCAACGCGCTGCAGAAGGCCTTCCTCATCCGCTCGTGCTCGGATTCGGTCTACGAGACGCGCACGCGCCCCTGCCTCCTCTTCCAGATCAAGCGCTGCTCGGCGCCCTGCACCGGGGAGATCTCGCTCGCCGACTATTCCGACCTCGTCGCCGAGGCGAGCGCGTTCCTGTCCGGCAAGTCGCAGACGATCCGCAAGAAGCTCGCCGTGGAGATGGAAGCGGCCGCCGAGGCGCTGGAGTTCGAGCGCGCGGCCCGCATCCGCGACCGCCTCGCCTCCCTCTCCCACGTCGACAGCCACCAGGGCATCAACGCGCAGGGGATCGAGGAGGCCGACGTCTTCGCCGTCCACCAGGACGGGGGCGAGACGTGCGTGCAGGTCTTCTTCTTCCGCACCGGCCAGAACTGGGGCAACCGCGCCTTCTTCCCGAAGGACGAGGGGCTCGACGCGCCGGACGTGCTCCAGACCTTCCTCGCCCAGTTCTACGACGACAAGCCCGTGCCGCGCGCGATCTTCCTCTCGCACGAGGTGCCGGAGCGCGACCTCCTCATCGCCGCCTTCTCCGAGAAGGCGGCGCGCAAGGTGGAGGTGCTCGTCCCCCAGCGCGGCGTGAAGCGCGACCTCGTGGAGCATGCCCTCACCAACGCGCGCGAGGCGCTGGGGCGTCGCCTGTCGGAGCGGCAGAGCCAGGAAAAGCTCCTCGCGGGCCTTGCCGACACGTTCGGCCTCGCCGCGACGCCGCGCCGGATCGAGGTCTACGACAACTCCCACATCATGGGCTCGTCCGCCGTCGGCGGCATGATCGTCGCGGGGCCGGAGGGCTTCTCGAAGACCCACTATCGCAAGTTCAACATCAAGTCGGAGGACCTCACCCCCGGCGACGATTTCGGCATGATGCGCGAGGTCCTGACCCGCCGCTTCTCCCGCCTCCTGAAGGAGGCCCCGCGCGAGACGGTCGACCCGGACGCCGCGATCGAACCGGACCAGGACGACGAGGACGAGCCGGCCGACAGCGGCACGCTCGGCCCCTGGCCGGACCTCGTCCTCATCGACGGCGGGGCGGGCCAGCTCACCGCCGCGCGCGAGACGCTGACCGCCCTCGGGATCACCGACGTCCCGCTCGTCGGCGTCGCCAAGGGCGTCGACCGCGACGCGGGGCGCGAGGAGTTCCACCAGTCCGGCCGCACACCTTTCCGCCTCCCCCCGCGCGATCCTGTGCTCTATTTCATTCAGCGGCTGAGAGACGAAGCCCACCGTTTCGCCATCGGGGCGCACCGGGCCCGGAGAAAGAAGGCACTCGTGGCGAACCCACTCGACGAGATCCAGGGGATCGGCACCGCCCGAAAGCGCGCGCTCCTGCGCCATTTCGGCACGGCGAAGGCCGTCGCCAAGGCGGGGGTCGAGGACCTCGTCGCGGTGGACGGCATCTCGGAAAGCGTCGCCCGGCGCGTCTACGACCACTTCCACGCCGCCAACGCCCCGGCCTCGCGATGATCACGATCCCCAACATCCTGACGATCCTGCGCTGTATCGGCGTGTTCGCGATCGCCGTCCTGCTCGTTTGGCCGTTCGGGGACGTGCGCTTCGCGGCGCTCGTCATCTTCGTGCTCGCCGCCGTGACCGACTGGTTCGACGGCTACCTGGCGCGAAAGCTCAACCAGATCTCGTCCTTCGGGCGGATGCTCGATTCCATCGCCGACAAGCTCCTCGTCGGCGTGACGCTGCTGATGCTGTGCGCGGAAGGGACGATCGGCGGCCTCAACGCCCTCGCCGCCGCGCTGATCCTCATCCGGGAGATTGGAATCTCGGGCCTTCGTGAGCATCTGGGGACCAAGGGCGTGGTCGTCCCGGCGACGATGTTCGCCAAGTGGAAGACCACCGTCCAGCTCGTGGCGCTCGCCGTCCTGATCGGCGCGCCGATCACCGGGGCACCGCAGACCGTCGTGATTTTCGGCCTCGTCCTGTTGTGGATCGCGGTGGTGCTGACGCTGGTCAGCGGCTGGCAATATATCTGGGGCACGCGCATGGCATGGAAGGAAGAGGCGTGAAGGTGAAATATTTCGCCTGGGTCCGCGAGCGGATCGGCGTCGCCGAGGAAGAGATCGAGCTGCCCGCGACAGTCGGCACCGCCGGCGACCTCATCGTGTGGCTGAAGGGGCGGGGCGAGGAGTACGCGCACGCGCTGGAGCGCGACAAGTTCATCCGCGTCGCCGTCGACCAGCGCCATGTGCGCCACGACGCGCCGCTGTCCGGCGCGCGCGAGGTCGCCCTCTTCCCGCCGATGACGGGCGGATGATCGACGTCTGGCTCACCGGCGAGGCGCTCGACCCCGCCGCCGCCCTCGCCAAGCTCGGCGAGGACCCGGATGTCGGCGCTGTCGCGACCTTTCTCGGCCTCTGCCGCGGCGAGGCGGGCCGCCTCTCCGCGCTCGAGCTCGAGCATTATCCCGGCATGGCCGAGGCTGAGATCACCCGCATCGCCGAGACCGCGATGGGCCGCTGGCCGGTCCGCGCCATCGTCGCTGTCCACCGCTACGGCCTCGTGAAGGTCGGCGAGCCGATCGTCTTCGTCGGCGCGACGTCGAGCCACCGCGACGCAGCGTTCGACGCGGTGCGCTTCGTCATGGATTTCCTGAAGACTGACGCCCCCTTCTGGAAGCGCGAGCACCTCGTGGACGGGACGACCGGCCCCTGGGTCGAGGCGAACCAGGCCGACGACCTTGCCCGCGAGCGCTGGGCCGCGAAGGGCTGAGGCCGCTCAGCCTGTCGCCCCGGCGCGGACGCCGTTGAGGAGCATCCGCGCGATCCAGCGCACCGTCGCGTCCATCTCGGCACGCTCCAGCCCGCACACGTCCTTCAGCACGATCAGCGTCTCGATGCCCGAGAGCAGCGCGAGCGCGTTGATCGTCCGCGCGAAATCCTCCGGCGAAAGCTCGGCCTCCAGCGGGGCGAGCGCCTCGCGCAGCCAGCGCACGCGCCGCGCCCCGCGCGAGACGCCTGCCCCGGTGGCGACGACGTTCAGATAGTTGCGGAACAGCGCCTCGTTGTCGGCCACCATCGTCAGGACGGCCGAGACGACATCCTCCGCCCGCCGCGCGGGGTCGACCGTCGCCGCGATCGCGGCCTTCAGATCGAGCCCCTCGAATTCGCCCGCGATCCCGTCGAGCGCCGCCTCCTCGGCGAGCGCCTCCGGCCGGGAGAAATAGCGGTAGGCCGTCGCGCGCGAGATCCCCGCGCGGTCGGCCGCCGCCTGCACCGTGGCCGTCTCGCCCTCCTCCATCAGCGCGCGTGCCGCCGCGAGAAGGGCGTGCCGCGTGCGCTGCTTCTGACCGACACGCTCGGATCGGCGTTGACGCTCCATGCAACCTCCATTATGAGACGCTTGTCTCATTAAGAGACATTTGTATCATAAAAGGACTGACATGAGCACGTCCGCCTCCCTTTCCACCGTCGCGCCCACGGCCGGCGCCACGGTCCATCTTCTCGGCACCCTCGTCACCTTCCGCGCCACGGCCGACCGCACTGGCGGCGCGTTCTCGCTGGTGGAGGCGGCGACGGCGCCCGGCCTCGGCACGCCCGCCCACCGGCAGGGCGACGCCGAGGCCTTCTACGTGCTCGACGGCGCCTACGAGTTCGAGATCGACGGGAACGTCGCGGTCGGCCGGCCGGGCGACTTCTTCTTCGTCCCCGCCGGCGCGGTGCACGCCTTCCGCAATCCGGGGCCGGAGACGGCGCGGATGCTGATCATCAACCTCCCCGCCGGCCCGCACGAGCGCTTCTTCTGCGAGGCGGGCGACCCCGTCGCCGACAATGCCGTCTTCCCCACCCCGGCCGCGCCCGACATCCCCCGCCTCCTCGCCGCCGCCGAGCGCGCCGGTATCGAGATGGTCGGCGGGAATTAGAGCATCCCGCGCTCGTGCGAGGGCGGGATGCTCTCGCTCTTTGTTGTCGAGCGGCTTTCTCCCGCACGATCGATTCCAATCGAGCGAGAGCCGCTCTATCGCCCCCCGACGGCCGGTCGGGGCGGCGCGAGGTCGACGCGGCGCAGGAATGTCCGGTCCTCGCGCGCGATCAGCCCTTCGCGTCGGGCGAAGGCGTAGTTCTCCTTGCCGAGAGGGTCGTCGGCTAGGCGGGCGCGATAGGCCTCGTACGCGGCGAGGGACTCGATGTTGTAGAGGCCGTAGGCGCGCGTCGCCGAACCCTCGTGCGGCGCGAAATAGCCGATGAGATCGGCGCCGCAGCGCGGGATCGCGACGCCCCAATTCTGCGCGTAGTGGGTGAAGGCGAGCGTCTTCGTCGGGTCGATATGATAGCGGATGACGCAGGTGATCATCGGGATCCTCCGTTGGGTTCGACGGAGAGGTAGCGCATTGATCGGCGCGAATGCTTCGGCTACCATCGAAGTATGAAACACGGCCCCGACATCGCCCGCGTCGGCGCGCTCATCGGCGATCCCGCCCGCGCCAACATGCTCACCGCCCTCATGAGCGGGAAGGCGCTGACCGTCAGCGAGCTCGCGGGCGAGGCCGGCGTCACGCTGCCGACCGCGAGCGCCCACCTCGCCAAGCTGGAGGGTGGCGGCTTCGTCGCCCCGCGCCGCCAGGGCCGCCACAAATATTACGCGCTGGCGGACGACGAGGTCGCCCGTGCGCTGGAGGCGCTGATGGGGCTCGCGGCGGACAAGGGGCACCTGCGCACCCGCACCGGCCCGCGCGACCCGGCGCTCCGCGCCGCCCGCGTCTGCTACAACCACCTCGCGGGCGACATGGGGGTCCGCCTCTTCCAGAGCCTCGTCGGGCGCGGCTTCCTCGTCACCGGCGAGGAGGGGCTCGCCCCGTCCGACAGCGGCCTCGCCTTCGCCACCGAATTCGGGATCGACGTCGCCGCGCTGCGCGAGAGCCGCGCACCGATCTGCCGCGAATGCCTCGACTGGAGCGAGCGGCGCTCCCACCTCGCCGGCGGCCTCGGCCGCGCCTTCCTCTCCGGCTTCTACGCCTGCGAGTGGGCGCGGCGGGAACCGGGCTCGCGCATCGTGACCTTCTCCCGCGCAGGCCTCGCCGCCTTCGACGCGGCCTTCCCGCTCCCGAACGGTTCCGTGCCGGGCTGACATAAAAGCTTTCTGGGAAACGCTTCGCCCCGCCACCTCTGCGCGAGATCGGCGGACCGAAGCGCATCACGGCGCGCAATCCGCAGCCTCCGCGCGAAATCCCCGCGCGAACCGACATCGGGAGCGGTCCGGCGGCGTTTGCATCGGCGCGCGCGAAGGCCCACCCTCATCCGATCGCAACACCAGACGGGACGACCGGCGATGTATCCGCGCAAGAGCGCAGAGAACCACTGGATCGACAGCGACAGACCGTCGATCCGACGCCGCGCGCCTTGAGCCATGGCGGGCACGGTCGCGACAGACCCTGCCCGCCCCGCGCGGCTCCGCCGCATCGCTCCACGCGCGCACGCCGAGCGCGGCCCCTCGGGCCGGCGCGGGCCCGCGCCCCCGCGGTTTCGATCATGACGAAAGACTGGACATCCACCCCGCCGGATCCTGGCGATCCGGCCGCGCGCGCCGCATTGCGCACCGCCCTCGCCGTGTCCGCCCCAGAGGACGGCGCGCCGAAGGTGCATCGGCTCGACGGCCCGCCCGCCCCGGCCGAGCCGCTCGGCTTCACGCTGTGCCGGACGGCGGGCGGCCTCGTGCTCGGCGTGCTTCTGCGCCCCGGCGCGAACGGCGCGCCGCATTACGAGCCGCAGCGCAGCCCCGCGGCGCTGCGCGAACTCCTCGACGAGGGGATCATCGTCTGACGCCGGCCCGCCCCGTTTGACGGGGCGGCGCCGCGCGGCGGGTCAGGTGCCGCCGTAGATGTACTCGGGCAGCCAGGTCGCGAGCTGCGGCAGGTACCAGAGCGCGACCAGCATCAGGATCTGGATCAGCACGAAGGGGATGATGCCGAGATAGATCTGCGTGGTCTTCACCTCCGGCGGCGCGACGCCGCGCAGGTAGAAGAGGGCGAAGCCGAAGGGCGGCGTCAGGAACGAGGTCTGCAGGTTCACCGCCATCATGACGCCGAGCCAGACCGGGCTCATCGTCGTGCCGTCCGGCATCTCGAGCATCAGGAGAACGGGCGCCACCAGCGGCACCACGACGAAGACGATCTCCAGGAAGTCGAGGAAGAAGCCGAGGATGAACATCATCAGCATCACGGCGATCAGCGCGCCAAGCGCCCCGCCCGGAATGTCCGACAGCGCCTGCTCGACGAGCTCGTCGCCGCCAAGCCCGCGGAAGACGAGGCTGAAGAGCGCCGCGCCGATGAGGATCACGAACACCATCGACGTGATCTCCGCCGTGGAGCGGACGACCGACACCAGCACGCGGGCGCGCGCGATCCGGTAGATCGACACGAGGAGGCCGAGCGCCACGATCGCGACGAGCACGGCCGCGACATAGATGCCGATCTGGTCCGTCTCCGGGATCACCGAGCGGGAGACGCGCAGGTCCATCATGCTCGTCTGCACGAGGAGCGCGATCAGCGCGAAGCCCGAAGCGTAGATGATGTACGGGTTGCGTTCGTTGAGGCGGTAGCCGGCGAGGAGCATCGAGCCGACGCCGCCGACGGCCGCAGCCTCGGTCGGCGTCGCGACACCGGCGAGGATCGAGCCGAGCACGGCGACGATCAGCACGATCGGCGGCACCAGCGCGTGGATGATCCGCTTCAGGGTGATCGGGTTCTCGGGATCGCGCGGCACCGGCGGGGCGGCCGACGGGCGCACGATCGCGACGATCATCATGTAGATCATGTACGCGATGACGAGGAGGATGCCCGGCACGAGCGCGGCGGCGAAGAGGTCGCCGACCGACATTGGCGGGCCCGGCACGAACGAAAAGTCGCCGTTCGCCCAGGCCTGCTCCTGCAGGACGCGCTGGGATTCCTGGTAGGCGTTCGAGATCTGGTCGCCGAGGATCACAAGCACGATCGAGGGCGGGATGATCTGCCCGAGCGTGCCGGAGGCCGCGATCGTGCCGGAGGCGAGCGCCGGCGAATAGCCGTAGCGCAGCATGGTGGGCAGCGAGAGAAGGCCCATCGTGACGACCGTCGCGCCGACGATGCCGGTGGAGGCGGCGAGCAGCGCGCCGACCATGCAGACCGCGATGCCGAGGCCGCCATGGAGCGGGCCGAAGAGCTGGCCCATCGTCTGGAGGAGTTCCTCCGCGACGCGGCTTCGCTCCAGCATCACCCCCATGAAGATGAAGAGGGGGACGGCGACCAGCACCTCGTTGGTCATCGTGCCGTAGATGCGCTGGGGCAGCGCGTTCACGAACGCGAAGTCGAATACGCCGAAGAGCGAGCCGATGAGGGCGAAGATGAGGCCCGTGCCGGCGAGGGTGAAGGCGACGGGAAAGCCGGTGAGGAGCAGCACGACGGCTGCCCCGAACATGATGAGGTCGAGTGCGCCCGCGATCTCCATCAGATGCCGCTCCCCGTCGGGTGGGCGGAGGGCTCGACCGCGCGTCCTCGCAAGGCCATCAGCGATCGGAGCGCGAGGACGACGCCCTGCGCGGCCATCAGGATGCCGAACACCGGGATCGCCGTCTTGAGGATGAAGACCGCCGGGATGCCCGAGCTCTCCATCGATTTCTCGAAGATGCGCCAGGAGTTGGCGACGTAATTCCAGCTCGACACCACGATGATGACGGAGACCGGAATGAGGAGAAAGACGGAGCCGAAGAGGTTCACGAGCGAGCGCGTGCGCAACGAGGCGCCGCGATAGAAGATGTCGACCCGCACATGCCCGTCCTCCGACAGCGTATAGGCCGCCGCCAGCGTGAACAGGAAGCCGTGCATGTAGATGATCGACTCTTGCGCCCAGAGATTGCCGATGCCGAACACGTATCGCGCGACGACAATTCCGAATTGTACCAGCACCATGAGGATGACGAACCAGGACACGACTTTGCCGATGAACCTGTTCGTGTTGTCGATTGTGGTGGCGAGGAATTCCATGGCGGGTACGCGGGTATACGGGGTTGGACACAAAAGGAACGGGGTGACGCACGACGCGTCACCCCGTGGTGATAGGAAGGCGCGGCCGAAAAGCGTCGCGCCGGCCGCTCGGATCAGGCCTTAGGCGTCGCCGAGCGTGCGCGTGCGCTCGTTCGCGTACGCCTGTTCGGCGATCTGAGTCCAGGCCCGCAGCTCCTTGCGCGACTTAAGGTAGCTATCGCGAATCCGCTTGGCGAGATCGTCATGGTCGCCGATCGCCGCCACGACCTCTTCGGAGGCCTTGGCGAAGCCGTCGAACACGTCGTCCGGGTACTTCTTCAGCTGGACGCCGTGCTGGTTGACGAGCGTCGCGAGGGCGGAGCCGTTCTTCGCGGTGAACTCGGCATAGAGATTGTCGTTCTCGGCGAGGCAGCACTGCTCGACGATGACCTGGTCGGTCTTCGAGAGGGCGTTGAAGGCCGCCTGGTTGATGCCGGCCGCGATCGCCGCGCTCGGCTCCTGGAAGCCCGGATAGTAATAGAATTTCGCCACGCGATAGAAGCCGAAGGCGAGGTCGTTCAGCGGGCCGACGAACTCGGTCGCGTCGATCGCGCCGGACTGGAGCGCCTGGAAGATCTCGCCCGCCGGGAGCGCGATCACGTTGACGCCGAGCTTGCGCAGCACTTCGCCGCCCATGCCGGGCGCGCGGAATTTCAGGCCCTGCAGGTCGTCGACCGAGTTGATCTCGTTGCGGAACCAGCCGCCCATCTGGGTGCCGGTGTTGCCGCACATGATCGGCTTGATGCCGAACTGGCCGGAGAGCTCATCCCACAGCGCCTGTCCGCCGCCGTGGAGGATCCACGCGTTGAACTCGGAGGTGATGAGGCCCATCGGGACGGAGGTGAAGAAGGAGAAGGCCGGGTGCTTGCCTTGGAAATAATAGTCGGGCGAGTGGTACATCTCGGCCGTGCCGTTGGCGACGGCGTCGAACACTTCGAACGCGGGGACCAGCTCGCCGGCCGCGAAGAGCTTCACGGTCAGGCGACCATCGGTCGCAGCGGTGATACGGTCGGCGAGACGCTGCGCGCCCACGCCGAGGCCGGGGAAATTCTTCGGCCAGGCCGTCACCATCTTCCATTCGACACGGCCCTGCGCGACGGCGGGAGCCGCCAGGGTGGCCGTACCGGCAGCAGCAGCCGCAACACCGCTCGTCTTCAAAAATGAACGACGATCCATATTGTCTCCTCCCTCTAACGCCCCTCTCGGCCGGTTATGCGGCCGAAAATCGAGCGCGTGGTGTAATCCCTTCAACCGAGTAGGGACAAGCCCCACATCGCGTCGAGATGCAATCTCCGCATGAAGGAAATTTAACAATTGAAGCGCCTGCATTTCAGGCATGGCGCGATGTCGTGCAACTGATTGTGAATCCAGATTGCATCGGAATTCGCTTAAGCCCATTTCAAGACCCCATTTCGGCGGAGTGAAACAGCATGACCACGCGCGGAAACTTGATATTTGCAACCTTCACATTGATTGCGGGCGCCCTCACCGGCGGCGCCGCCGGTGCGATGCCGGGGACGACCGGCGCCGGTCCGTTCGCCGACACCGAGATCGCGCGCACGTGCCCGATGATTAATATCGGGACCCCGAGCAAGCCGCGCCTCGTGAAGGATCCGGCCTGCTCCAGCGGACGCTGACGCCGGCGGTGCGCCCGCGCCGCCGCCAGACCGCGAGTCCACTTATGTCCGGGGTGCAGTTGGATTAGTGTGCGCGGACGAGCGTTTCGACGGAGTGGGCCCTTGCCGCAGCCGATGGTGATCGTGTCGTGCGACACGATCGAGCACAACATGCTGAAATGGTCAGGAGGCCCCGCCTCCTACCTCAACGCCGTCGCGATGGTCGGCTGCCTGCCGGTGCAGCTGCCGACGATCCACGAGCCGATCGACCCGACACCGCTCGTCGACGTGTGCGCGGGCATCGTGCTCTCCGGCGCCCGCTCCAACGTCCATCCGGCCGAGTATGGCGGGACCGACATCGAGGCCGCCGCCCCGTTCGACCGGCAGCGCGACCGGGTGACGCTGCCCCTCATCCGCCAGGCGATCGCGCGCGGCATCCCGCTCCTGTGCATCTGCCGCGGCATCCAGGAGCTGAATGTCGCCCTCGGCGGCACACTCCACACCGCCGTCCATGAGATCGAGGGCCGTGAGGACCATCGCGGCGTCCCGCAGGAGGACCTCGACATCTGGTTCGGCCTGAAGCACGACGTGACGCCCGAGCCGGGAAGCCTCCTCGAGAAGGTGCTCGGCGGCAGGGCCGTGCGCGTGAATTCGGCCCACCGCCAGGGGATCGACCGCCTCGCCGACCGCCTCCAGGTCGACGCCCGCGCCCCGGACGGCACCATCGAGGCCGTGAGCGTTTCCGACGCCAAGGCCTTCGCGCTCGGTGTCCAGTGGCATCCGGAGCATTTCGTGCGGACCGACGGTCCGTCCCGCGCCATCTTCGACGCTTTCGGCGACGCGTGCCGCGCCTATGCCGAGTCGCGCCGGGCGACCGTCGACGCCTGATTTCCTCGCGAGGACACGACGATGAGCCACGATCACGATCACGATCACGACCATGATCACGACCACAGCCACCTCTCCGACATGGACGTGCGGGTGCGCGCGCTCCAGTCCATCCTCGTCGAGAAGGGCTTCGTCGACCCCGCCGCGCTCGACGAGCTCGTGACCCTCTACGAGCACGAAGTCGGCCCGCAGAACGGGGCGAAGGTGGTGGCGCGGGCCTGGACGGACCCCGCCTATGCCGGGCGCCTCTTCTCCAACGCGACCGCCGCCCTCGCCGAGCTCGGCTTCACCGGCCGCCAGGGCGAGCACATGGTCGCGCTCCCCAACACGCCGCAGGTGCACAACATGGTCGTCTGCACCCTGTGCTCCTGCTACCCGTGGTCGGTGCTGGGTCTGCCGCCGGTCTGGTATAAGACGCCGGCCTACCGGGCGAAGGCGGTCGCCGACCCGCGCGGCGTGCTCGCCGATTTCGGCGTCTCGGTGCCCGACGATGTCGCGATCCGCGTCTGGGATTCCACGGCGGAGATGCGCTACCTCGTGGTGCCGATGCGCCCCGAGGGGACCGAGGGCTGGAGCGAGGAGGCGCTCGCCGCCACCGTCACCCGCGATTCGATGATCGGCACCGGCCTCCCCGTCGTGACGGAGCCCGCGGCATGAACGGCCCGGCCGATCTCGGCGGCAAGCACGGCTTCGGCCCCGTCGACCCGGAGCCGAACGAGCCGAAATTCCACGACGATTGGGAGCGGCACGCCTTCGCCCTGACGCTCGCCATGGGCGCAGGCGGCTACTGGACGCTCGACCGCGCCCGCTTCATGCGCGAGACGCTTCCGCACACCACCTACTACGACGCGACCTATTATGAGATCTGGTTCCGCGCGCTGGAGCGGCTCCTCGACGATGTCGGCATCAGCTCGGGCGAGACCGCCCCGAAGCGCGTGCTCGCGGCCGCCGACGTGCGCCCCACCATGGGCCGCGGCGGGCCGGTGGACCGGCCGGGGCCCGCGCCGCGCTTTGCCATCGGCGACAGCGTGCGCGTGAAGCCGATGCGTCCCTCGACCCACACCCGCGCGCCTGCCTATGTGCGCGGCCACGTCGGGACGATCGTCCTCATCCATGGCACGCACGTCTTCCCGGACACGAACGCCCACGGGAAGGGCGAGAACCCGACGCCGCTCTACAATGTCGCCTTCTCCGCGCGCGACCTCTGGGGCGCGGACACGACGGCGGCCGACGTCCACGTCGACCTCTTCGAGCCGTATCTGGATCCGATATGAGCCTCGCGGACGATCTCGCCACCCTCGCCAAGGGGCCCGACGAGCCGGCCTTCGCCGCGCCCTGGGAGGCGACCGCCTTCGCGCTGAAGGCGCACCTCGTCGCGACCGGCGCGCTCGACGCATCGGCCTTCGCCGCCCTCCTCGGCGAGGAATTGCGCAAGGATCACGCGGCGCAGGATGAGGGCACTGCCTATTTCGTCGCCTATGTCGCCGCGCTGGAGCGGGCGATCGCCGCGATCGCGCCGCCCGAGGCGTTGGCGGCCGAGCAGGCGGCCTGGCGCGAGGCGGCGGAGGCGACCCCGCACGGGGAGCCGATCGTGCTCGACCGTTGCCGGGACACCCGCACCGGCTGATCAGCCCGCGACGCGGAAGAAACCGATCGCGCTCTCACCGGTGGTGCGCACGTCGATCCGCTCCCAGCCCTCGATCGTCTCCGGCAGCGCGTCCGCCCTCTCCTCGAGGACGGCGACGGCGTCCGGTGTCACCCACCCCTCGCGACGCACCGCGCCGAGCGCGGCCTCGCCGAGGCCGTGCCCATAGGGCGGGTCGGCGAAGACGAGCGTGAAGGACGCGACCGGGCAGGGCCCCGGCTTCGTCGCGTCGCGCCGCCAGACGCGCGTGCGGCCGGTGACGCCGAGCGCCTCGACATTGCGGCGGATCGCGGCGCGCGCGTCCGTCGCCGTCTCCACGAAGAGGGCGAACGCGGCCCCGCGCGAGAGCGCCTCGAGGCCGAGCGCGCCGCTCCCCGCGAAGAGGTCGAGCACGCGCCCCTCTTCGAGGCGGTCACCATAATTGTGGGCGATGATGTTGAAGATGGTCTCGCGCAGCCGATCCGTGGTCGGCCGCGTGGCATCGCCGCGCGGCGCGACGATCGCCGCACCCCGGCGGGCGCCGCCGACGATCCGCATCGCCTCAGCGCCCCCCGGCCGCGCGCGGCGTGGCCGTTCGAATTCGTCCCCTCGTCACGGCCAGCCTCTCGATCGCGCGGTCCCTCGCCCCGTCATAGGCCGAACGGGGCAGCCGGGAAACCGGCGTCTCAGCGCTTCGGCGACTTCGGCCGTCCGCCACCCGGCCGGCCACCCTTCGGGCCGCCGGAGGGGCGGGACGGGCCGTCACCGCGCGGGCGACGGTCGGGCCCGCCGGCGCTGCGCGGCGGACGTGCGCCGCGCTCGCCCTCGGACCGCTCGCCACGGGGCGGGCGCGCGTCGGAGCGGCGGCGATCGCCTCCGCCCGGACGGTCGCCGGTCCGCGGCCGGTCCGAGCGCGGACGGTCGCCGAACGGCCGGGACGCCCCACGGCCGCCCTCGCCACTCCCCTCGCGCCGCTTGAAGCCGCCGCGATCGCCTTCGGCGCGCGCCGGGCGACGATCCGAGCCACCGCGATATCCGCCGCGCTCCGAACCGCCCTCACCCGACTCGCGCGACTTCCAGCCGCCACCTTCGCCCTCGCCACGCGGCGGGCGGCGATCCGAGCCGCCGCGATACCCGCCGCGCTCGCCGCCACCTTCACCCGCCTCGCGCGGCTTCCAGCCACCACGTTCACCTTCGGCGCGGGGCGGACGACGATCCGAGCCGCCACGATAACCACCACGCTCGCCGCCACCCTCACCCGACTCGCGCGGCTTCCAGTTGCTGCGTTCGCCCTCGGCGCGGGGCGGACGACGATCCGAGCCGCCGCGATAACCGCCACGCTCGCCACCGCCCTCGCCCGACTCGCGCGACTTCCAGCCGCCGCGTTCGCCCTCGGCGCGCGGCGGACGGCGGTCCGAGTCGCCACGATAGCCGCCGCGCTCGCCGCCACCCTCGCCGGACTCGCGCGGCTTCCAGTTGCTGCGTTCACCTTCGGCGCGCGGCGGACGACGATCCGAGCCGCCGCGATAACCACCGCGCTCGCCGCCACCCTCGCCGGACTCACGCGGCTTCCAGCCGCCGCGTTCGCCCTCGGCGCGGGGCGGACGGCGGTCCGAGCCGCCGCGATAACCGCCGCGCTCGCCGCCGCCTTCACCCGCGTCGCGACGCTTCCAGTCGCCGCGTTCGCCCTCGGCGCGCGCCGGGCGGCGGTCGGAGCTGCCGCGGTAGCCACCGCGCTCCCCGCCACCATCGTCGTCACGGCGCTTCCAGCCGCCGCGCTCGCCATCCTCGCGGGGCGGGCGGCGGTCGTCGCGCTGGCGCGTCTCCCAGGGGGCCTTGTCGCCGACATAGGCGCCGGCATCCTCGCGCTTCACGCCGAGGCTCCCGCCGTGCTCGCCATCGAAGATGCGGGGACGGTCCGAGCGCCCGTCACGGTCGCCGAACGAACGGCCGGGGCCGCCGACACGGCGATCACCGCCGAAGCCGCGCCCCTTTGCGCCGCCATCCTCGCGCCGGCCGCGATCCCCGAAGGAGCGGTCGTCCCGCCGGCCGGGTCCCGTCGACGAGCGCCCTTCCGGACGGCCACGCGCCCCGCCGCGATCGCCGTCACGGCGGCGCGTGTCGGGGACCGAACGGCGCGGCTCGCCGCGGTCGTCGCCCTCGCTGCGGCCATAGCGCGGCCGCGGCGCGGGCTCGGAGCGGCGCCCCTCGTCACGCCCGCGGCCGGAGACGAGCGGACGCGGCGAGCGTCCCTCGACCACGACGCCACGCGTGCCCGTCGACTTGCGGTGCGTCGTGGTGGCGACGGGCGAATCGAAGTCGGCGCTCGCATCGGCCGCGAGACGTGGGCCGAGCTGCTCCTTGAGCTGCCGGGTCGGGATCTCCTTCACCTCCCCCCGCGGCAGGTCCGCGAGCTGGAAGGGGCCGAACGAGACGCGGATGAGGCGCGTCACCGACAGGCCGAGCGAGCCGAGAACGATCTTCACTTCGCGGTTCTTGCCTTCGGCGAGCGCGACCGTCAGCCACGCATTGTCGCCGGTCACACGGTCGAGCGCGACGTCGATCGGGCCGTAGAGGACACCGTCGACGACCGTTCCCTCGCGCAGTGTCTTCAGCCGGTCCTGATCGATCTCGCCGTGGACGCGGGCGCGATACTTGCGCGTCCACCCGGTGGACGGCAATTCGAGCACGCGCGCGAGCCCGCCATCATTGGTCAGGATGAGGAGCCCTTCGGTGTTGATGTCGAGACGGCCCACGGTCACAACGCGCGGCAGGTTGGCGGGCAGCGCCTCGAACACGGTGCGGCGCCCTTCCGGGTCGTGGTTCGTCGTCACGAGCCCGCGCGGCTTGTGGAAGAGCCAGGCGCGCGTGCGCAGGCGCTGCGGCAGCGGCTCGTTGTCGACCTCGATCGTGTCGTCGGCGGTCACGACGACGGCCGGCGTCGTCAGCTTGACGCCGTTGACCTTCACCCGCCCCTCTTCGATGAGCGTCTCCGCTTCGCGCCGGGACGCGAGCCCGGCCCGTGCGATCACCTTGGCGACGCGTTCACCTTGCGTTTTGGTCTCGTCCGCGTTGGTGTCGGCGGGCTCGTCGTCGGAAGTGGGCATTCTCGTGGATCAATCCTGATGTCGTTCATGGAGACTGCGCTCGTCGAGGCTCGTGCGGCCGCCGCGCGCGGTGAGGTGCCCGTCGGGGCTGTGGTCGTGAAGAATGGCGAGGTCATCGCCGCTGCCGGCAACCGTACCATCGCCGACGCCGATCCGACCGCGCATGCCGAGATTCTCGCGCTGCGGCAAGCCGCGGCGAAGCTCGGCACGGAGCGGCTTCTGGACTGCGATCTATACGTGACCTTGGAGCCTTGCGCCATGTGTGCCGGCGCGATCGCGTTGGCAAGGATTCGCCGCATCTATTTCGGCGCGTATGACCCGAAAGGCGGCGCCGTCGACCACGGGCCGCGCCTCTTCACCCAGCCGACGATCCACCACCGCCCGGAAGTCTATGGCGGTTTTGCCGAAAGCGAGGCGGCCGCCCTCCTCCTCGATTTCTTCCGCACGCGGCGCTAACGCCCCTCCCGCCTCGCGAGCAATTGCCAGACCGCGAGGATCCGCGCCCCCGCCGATGCAAAGCAGATAAGCGCAAACGCGATAGCGAGAGTCGCGAAGGCGTGCGGCCAGACGATCATCAGGGCGAAGACCGCGATCGTCTCGGCCCCTTCCGCGATCCCGGCGAGATAGTAGATGCCCTTCTTGCCCTGGAGGTCGGTCGAGAGGCCACGCTTGGCGGCGAGCGCGGCGAAGCCGAGAAAGGTCGCCCCGTTGGCGTAGAAGCTCGCGAGCAGGACGGACGCAGCGAGGGCGTTGCGCGCCGGGTCGTGGAGCGCGAAGGCGAGCGGGATCGCGCCGTAGAATATGAAGTCGAAGACGATGTCGGCATAGGCGCCGAGGTCGGTCGTTCGGGTGCGGCGGGCGATCGCGCCGTCGAGCCCGTCCGCGAGACGGTTCGCGAGGAGACCCGCGAGCGCCAGCCAGAACCAGCCGAGGACGACCCACCCCGCCGCGAGAAGCCCGGCGAGGAGGCCGGCGACGGTCATCGCGTCCGCGCTGATGCCGAGCGGGACGAGGCGCGCGGCCATGCGATCGAGCGGCGGATCGATCAGCGGCCTCAGACGCGTGTCGAACATCGAAAGCCCCCGCTTTTCCTGGCTCGCGCGCGCCCCGCGACCGGCGTCAGCGCCGAAAAAACACGCCGCAACCATACGTCGGGTGCAACAAACTCACCCGTGATCCATTATCCTGTGTCAATGTCCGGAAGCACACGGGAGCGGAATCGGCCCGATGTATCAAAAGGTCACCAACCATATCGAGGTGACGGTGGAGCCGAGCTTTCTGCCGGAACACTCGTCACCCGAGAGATCGCGTTACGTCTGGGCCTATGAAGTCGAGATCCGCAATCTCGGGACGGAAACCGTTCGCCTCAGGAACCGTCACTGGACGATCACCAACGCCCATGGCGAGGTGGAGGAGGTGCGCGGGGCGGGCGTGGTCGGCGAGCAGCCGACGCTCGAGCCCGGTTCAAGTTTCCGTTACACCTCGGGCTGCCCGCTGACGACTCCCTCGGGAATCATGGTCGGCAATTACGAGATGGAGCGGCAGTCCGGCGAGCGCTTCATCGTGGACATCCCCGCCTTCTCGCTCGACCTTCCGGACCACCGGCCGACGGTCAACTGACCGCCGGCGCGGGCCGTTTCGGTCAGAGGCGGCGGTGGCGGGCGCGGGCGCCGCGCTCGATCGCCGCGACGACGAGCTTCTCGAGATCCAGCCGGTCGCGCAGCATCTGGAGGAAGCGAAGCTCCTCCTGCTGGATGCGCAGGTCCGCCGCGGCCACCTCGACGGCGAGGGCGTACGCGGTCTCGTGCAGCTCCTCCGGCGTGCATGTGGCGATGAGGTCGAGCATCGTGTCGAGCCCGTCATCCTCCTGCAGGATCTCGCCGCATGTTTCGGCGAGCGAGACGAGGCGGTCGGAATCGAAATCGCGGAACACCGGGAGCTGCTGGACGATCTCGCCGATGCGCCGCAGCTCGGCATCCGTCATCGTCCGGTCGACGGCGGACATCGTGACCATGGCGAACACCAGGGCTTCGTGATGCGAGATAGGCTGTTCCATTGGAGCTTCCGCGTCGTTTACTGAAATTCGGCCTTTAGCACCCATGCGATGCCCCAGCCAATGCTTTCGAACAAGTCGATGCGGCCGGTTTTTGCCCATCGCTCCCCGCAAAGCGACGCGGCGGCCAAAATAAACGCGGTGGAGGGCTTGCCATCGGTCGCGTCAGGCGCGAGTTCGGGGCCGCACAATGCGAACCCTGTTCAGGATGGAAAGCAGACGATCATGACGGCGACGACCGAGGCGATGGCGAACGACGAGCGCAGTGCGCGACTGGGTGCATTCCAGGAGTTCGCCCAGTCCGCCAAAGCGTGGCCCTTCGAGGAGGCGCGCAAAGTCGTCGCGCGCCTCGCCGGGTCGTCGCGCCCCGTCATCTTCGAGACCGGGTACGGCCCGTCCGGCCTGCCGCACATCGGCACGTTCGGCGAGGTCGCGCGCACGACGATGGTGCGCAACGCCTTCATCGCGCTCACCGGCGGGACGATCCCGACCAGGCTCGTCGCCTTCTCCGACGACATGGACGGGCTGCGCAAGGTGCCGGGGAACCTGCCGAACCAGGCGATGCTCGCCGAGTATCTCGGCCGCCCCCTCACCGAGGTGCCGGACCCGTTCGGCTCGCACGAGAGCTTCGCGCACCACAACAATGCGCGCCTGCGCGGCTTCCTCGATTCGTTCGGCTTCGAGTACGATTTCATGAGCTCGACCGAGACCTATCGCGCCGGCCGGTTCGACGAGGCGCTGCTCGCGACGCTGCGCGCCTACGACGACGTCATGGCGATCATGCTGCCGACGCTCGGGCCGGAGCGGCGGGCGACCTACTCCCCCTTTCTGCCGATCCACCCGAAGACGCGGATCGTGTGCCAGGTGCCGATCCTCGCCCACGACGCGGACGCGGGGACGATCACCTGGAAGGACGAGGACGGGACAACTTACGAGACGCCCGTCACCGGCGGCGCGGCGAAGCTCCAGTGGAAGCCCGACTGGGCGATGCGCTGGTTCGCGCTCGGCGTCGACTACGAGATGGCGGGCAAGGACCTCATCGATTCGGTGCAGCAGTCGAGCCGGATCTGCCGCGCGATCGGCGGCCGCCCGCCCGAGGGCTTCAACTACGAGCTCTTCCTCGACGAGAATGGCGAGAAGATCTCGAAGAGCCGCGGCAACGGCCTCTCGGTGGAGGAGTGGCTCGCCTATGCCGCGCCCGAGAGCCTCGCCCTCTTCATGTACCAGAAGCCGAAGACGGCGAAGCGCCTCTTCTTCGACGTGATCCCGAAGGCGGTCGACGAGTACTACACGTTCGCGGCGAAGTACGCCGAGGAGAGCCCGGACAAGCAGATCGAGAACCCGGTCTGGCACATCTCCGGCGCAGCGGCGAAGGCGGCGACCGTGCCGATCTCGTTCGCGATGCTCCTGAACCTCGTGTCGGCCTCGAACGCGCAGGAGCGGGCGGTGCTGTGGGGCTTCATCTCGCGCTACGCCCCCGGCGCGACGCCCGAGAGCGAGCCCGAGCTCGACAAGCTCGTGACCCACGCCCTCACCTACTACCGGGACTTCGTGCTGCCGGCGAAGACCTATCGCGCGCCGACGGACGTGGAGCGCACCGCGATGGAGGCGCTCGCGGGCCGGCTCGACGGGATGGACGGGGCTTCCGCCGAGGACATCCAGAACGAGGTCTACGCGGTGGGCAAGGAGCATTTCCCGGTGCTGCGGGAATGGTTCGGCGCGCTCTACCAGGTGCTCCTCGGCCAGGAGCAGGGGCCGCGCTTCGGCTCGTTCGTGGCGCTCTACGGTGTCGCCGAAACGCGCGCGATGATCGCCGACGCGCTGGCGCGGGACGTGCCGGCCGCAGGCTGACACGCGAAGGCGGCCCGCAACCGGGCCGCCTTTTTCACATTCACTCCGGCAGGATGCCGTCGAGCGTCCAGTTCGGGCCGACGATGTCGGTCACCGCGAGCTCGCCGAGCGGATTGTCCGCGCGCAGCACGTAGAGAAGCCGCTGCGGCTCGCCGAAATTCGTGAAGGTCACGACGACGTGAAACGTGCCGTCCGTCACCGGCACGTCCGGATCGGGCACGACGCGCAGGTTGGCAATGTCGAAATCCTGGGCGTCGTAGAGAAAATCGAACTCGATCTCAGCCTGCGCGAGGCGGCTCATCACCGAGGGGTCGAAGAAGCGCCCGGCGAGCTGGGGCGTCAGGTAGAGCGGCATCCCCTCGCCCGACAGGAGAGCGGCGTGCGCCGCATAGAGCGCCGAGACCACCGCGACCGCGTCGCGCGGGGTGTGGGCGTCCGCGCTGCGCGGCAGGGCCGACACCGTCACGCCGACGGCGACGAGCGCCGCGGCGACGCCTTTGAAAACCTGAAACAAAATCGTCCGCTCCTACACGACGGCAGGAGCCGACACGCGCCCCGCCGCCCGGGGCCAACACCCCCACTCACGACAAACGCGGGGATCGACCCCGCGCCACGACGGCGCCCCCATGCGGCGGGCGCCGGCCTAGAGGTGGGACGGACGCGGCTAGATGGAAGACCAAAACCTCTCGAGGAACGGCGTGCGACGTTCTTTCCGCGGCATCATCGTCTGCCGCACGTGATCGCGGATCAGGCGGTGGATGAACTCGAGCTTGGTCTCCACCGGCTTGGAGAGGACGAACGGGTAGAGATCCGGCTGCCCCATCGAGCGGTTGATCGCGTTCATCACGACGGTCAGCGGCACCCAGGATTCGATGAGATCCGGGACCGAGCCCTGCGTGTAGGGATCGTAGTGGATGCGCCCCGCCTCGCCCGCGTGCTCGACCTTGAGGCCGAACGTTCCGGCCGTCTCCAGCGAGTCCACGATGTGGCAATAGTGGGCGAACGTCTCGGCGAAATCCTCCCACGGGTGCGCGCTCGCATAGGAGGAGATGTAGTTGTTGGCCCAGTCGATCGGCGGGCCGGCATTGTAGTGCTGCTGGAGGGCGGCGCCGTAGTCGGCGCGCTCGTCGCCGAAGAGGGCGCGGAACTCCTCTTCCTTGCCGGCGTCCGCGACGAGACGATCCCAATAATAGTGGCCGACCTCGTGGCGGAAGTGGCCGACGAGGGTGCGGTAGGGCTCGTTCATCTGCGTGCGCCGCCGCTCGCGCTCCGCGTCGTCGCCTTCGGCGATGTTGATGGTGATGAGGCCGTTCGCGTGCCCGGTGAGGTGCTGCTTCACCGACCCGTCCGGCATCACCTCGTCGGCGAGGAAGGAGAAGGCGAGGCCGCGCTGCTCGTCCTCGGCCTTCGTCGGCATCGGCAGGCGCCAGCGGACGAGCGAATAGAACAGGACGCGCTTCGCCTGCTCGATCGCGCGCCACAGATTGGCCGCGTGCTGGTCGGCGAGGTTCGGGATCACCTTGTTGTGCCGGCAGGCGAGGCAGAGCGTCTCGGGATCGTTCGCCGGCAGCAACCAGTTGCACGCCGAATCGTTGATGTTGGCGCAGAGACGGTAGACATCGCCCTCATCGTCCGGCGCGTGGAAATCCAGGCCGTCGGGGGCGGACAACATTTCGGCGCGGGTCGGCTCGAAGCCGAGATGGGCGTTGCAGTGCACGCAGCGCGTGTTCTCGAAATAGACTTCGTTGCCGCAAGTTTGACAGCTGAATCTTTGCATGGATCACATTCGCCCAATAGGAGGCATGACGCACAGGAACGCGGGATAGGGCCGCTTCGTTCACCGCAGCTTGCTTTGTTGGCGCGAGCCTGCGAAATCCCAAGCAACCGGGTCGGTTCGCCGCCCCAGACAAGATCCCTGAGGGAGGCAACCCATGCGTCTGTCGATCTTCGCCGCCGCGCTCGCGGCCTTCGCCCTGACCGCCAACACCGCCGACGCGCAGACCCGCGTCACCTACAAATCCGCCAAGTCCGGCTCGTCCTACTATCAGATGGGCGTGCAGATCGCCGAAGCCATGAAGGCCGCCGGCGACATCTCCGTCACGATCGAGGAGAGCCAGGGCTCGGTCCAGAACGTGATGGAAGCGGCCGTCCGCGGCGGCGACTATGTGTTCACCGCGCCGCCCGCCCTCGTCGGCGCCGCGCGCGCCGGCAAGGGCCCGTTCGAGGCGCGGCCCAGCCCGAAATTCGCCGAGATCCGCGCCCTCTTCCCGATCCCGTCGCTGACGATGCACTTCGTCGCCCGCGCGGATGAGGGGATCGAGTCGCTCGCCGATCTCGAAGGCAAGACCATCCTCCTCGGCAAGGGCTCCTTCGGCGCCGACGAAGGCGCGAAGTACATGACCCTCTTCGGTCTCGACGGGAAGGTCACCGTCGCCGACGCGGAGCTGTCCAATGCGGTCGGCGCGCTGAAGAACGGCCAGATCGACGCGTTCGTGACCGCCGGCTCCTTCCCGGCCCCGAACGTGATCGAGGCGGCGGCCGGCACCGGCGTCACCGTCATCTCCCTCACCGACGAGCAGGTCGCCGAGACGGGCCGCGCCCGCCTCGTCATCCCCGCCGGCACCTATGCCGGGCAGGACAGCGACATCGTCACCACCTCGCTTCCGGTCGTCGCCTACACCTCCACCGCGATGGACGACGACACCGCCTATGCGCTGACCAAGACCTTCTGGGAGCAGAAGGCCGCGCTCGGCGAGGCGGCGCGCTGGTGGAACGGCGTCGACGCCGCCCTCCTCGACAACATCACCGGCCAGATTCACCCCGGCGCGCTGAAATATTATGACGAGGCCGGCATCGCGGTCCCGGACACGGCGCGCTGATCGGAGACCCCACTTGAGCCACCACACGTCACGGGGCCTCACCGCCCCGACCCCGCCGTCCGCCTCCGCTCGCGACAGGGCCACGCCGCCCGCGACGGCGGCGCGATGACGACGATCGACGGTGTGGTGGCGCCCCTCGAGAGGGCGGGCGCGGCGCGTGGCGTTTGGATCGCGCTCGGCCTTCTCACGATCGGCTTCCACCTCTGGCTCGTGATCTCCGGCCTCACCCCGGCGCTGATCGCGCGGCCGATCCACATGGCGCTGGCGCTCCCCTGGATCGCCCTCTATGGGCGCCGCTTCTCGCTGTCGGGGCTCGTCCTCGCGGCGGCCGGCATCACCGCCTGCCTCTACATCGCGCTGAACAGCCGGGCGCTCGGCGACCAGTACGGGATGCTCTACGGCACGGAGCAATACGTGGTCGCTTTCGTCCTCCTCGGCGTCGTCCTCGAGATGGCGCGGCGGGCGATCGGCTGGCCGCTGCCGCTCGTGGCGCTGATCGCGCTCCTCTACGCCTTCTTCGGCCAGTACATCCCCGGCAATTTCGGCCATGCGGGCCTGCCGACGATGAGCCTCCTCGGCACGCTCGTGATCGCCGAGGGCGGGCTCTGGGGCGAGCTGACGGGCATCTCCGTCGGCGTCGTCGCGGTGTTCGTGATCTTCGGCGCGGTGCTGAACGCGGGCGAGGCCGGGCAAGGCTTCATGAACCTCGCCGCGTCGGCGGCCGGGCGGCTGCGCGGCGGCGCGGCGAAGGTCTCCGTCCTCTCCTCGGCCCTCTTCGGCTCCATCTCGGGCTCGGCTTCGGCCAACGTCGCCTCCACCGGCGCGGTGACGCTACCCGCGATGCGCCGCCTCGGCTATCCGCGCCCGCTCGCCGGCGCGGTCGAGGCCGTCGCCTCCTCCGGCGGCCAGATCATGCCGCCCCTCATGGGCGCGGGCGCGTTCGTGATGGTGGAGCTGACCGGCGTCCCCTACTCGACCATCATGGTCGCAGCCCTGCCGCCCGCGATCCTCTATTTCTTCACCGTCTGGGTCGGGATCGACGCGTTCGCGACGCGCTACCGCCTCGCCGGCCTGCCGGCCGAGGAGCGGCCGTCGGTGCGCGACGTGCTCATCACCTCCGCCTTCTTCCTGGTGCCCTTCACCGTCCTCCTCTTCGGCATGTTCGCGCGCGGCCTCACGCCCCAATATGCCGCGACCTTCGCGACCGCCGCGGGCGCGATCCTCCTCCTCACCGACGGGCGGCTCAGCGTTGACCTCCGCCGCACCTTCCGCCGCTTCGCCAACGCGGCGCTGACGGCGGGCGAGCAGGTCGCGATGATCGCCTCCGTCATCCTGTGCGCCTCCATCGTGGTCGGCGTGCTCGGGATGACCGGGCTCGGCGTGAAGGTCACGTCGCTGATCCTGTCGGGCTCGTCCGGTCTCCTGTGGCCCGCCCTGATCCTCACCGCGATCGCCTGCCTCATCCTCGGCATGGAGGTGCCGACGACAGCGGCCTACGTGATCTGCGTCTCCGTCGCGGGGCCGGCCCTCATCGAGCTCGGCCTCGACCCGCTCCAGGCGCACCTCTTCGTGTTCTGGTACGCGCTCCTCTCCACCATCACCCCGCCCGTGTGCGGCGCGGTCTTCATCGCGGCCGGGATGGTTGAGGCGCCGTGGCTGCGCGTCGCGGGCGCGGCGATGGCGCTCGGCGTCGGCCTCTATATCGTCCCGCTCGCGATGGTCGCGAACCCGGCGCTCATCACGCTCGACGCGACGCCCGTCTTCTCGATCCTCGCCCTCGTGAAGGTCGGGGCGGGGCTCGCGGCCGTCTCCTGGGGGATCATCGCGAAGGGACACCCCGTCGCGCGTGTCGCACTTGTTGTCGTGGGGCTCGGCATCATCTTGATCTCTGTGTGATCCGCACGGGTCGCATGCCCGCCGCTACCCCTTCCAAGTGAGTCCTATGCCGCCCATCGTCGAACTCGTGCTCGGACTCGTGCTGCTGCTCGTCGGCGGCGAGGCGCTCGTCAGGGGCTCCGTCGCCCTCGCCACCCGCCTCGGCGTCTCGCCCCTCGTCATCGGCCTCACCCTCGTCGGCTTCGGCACCTCGATGCCGGAGCTGGTGGCGAGCGTGCAGGCCGCGCTCATCGGCGCGCCGGGCATCGCGATCGGCAACATCGTCGGCTCCAACATCGCGAACATCCTCCTCATCCTCGGCGTCTCCGCGATCCTTCTGCCGATCGCCGCGTCGAGCGCCGTGCTGCGGCGGGACGGGACGGTCCTCCTCGCGGTCAGCATGCTGATGGTCGGCGTCGTGATGTCGGGGACGTTGGAGCGGTGGTTCGGCATCATCCTCATCGTCCTCCTCGGCATCTACACGACGGCGTCCTTCATCCTGGAGGGGCGGCGCAAGAACGGCGCGGCCAAGGAAGAAGTGGTCGTCGCGGAGGAGCCGCAGGGCTGGCCGCGCGGCGTCTTCGCCTCCTCCGCGCTCAGCATCGCGGGCATCCTCGGCGTGGTCTTCGGCGCGGACTTCCTCGTCGATTCCGCCGTGCAGCTCGCCGAGATCGCGGGCATCTCGCAGGCGGTCATCGGCCTCACCATCGTCGCGATCGGCACCTCGCTGCCCGAGCTCGCGACCTCCATCGTCGCCGCCTACCGCAAGCAGGGCGATGTCGCGTTCGGCAACGTGATCGGCTCGAACATCTTCAACATTCTCGGCATCGCCGGCGCGACGGCGGTCGTCTCGCCGATCCCGATCCCGCCCGAGATCGTCGAGTTCGACGTGTGGGTGATGCTGGTCTCGGCCGTCCTCCTCGTGGTCTTCGCGATGACCGGGCGCGGCATCAGCCGGCGCGAGGGCGCGATCCTCGTCGCCTGCTATGGCGGCTATCTCGTGCTGCAATTCTCACCCGCCGCGCGAGCCTTCATCGGCGTCTGAGCGCGTCCATTCGGCCCGCGCGCAAGATTCTTTTGCCCCGACATTGGACAAGACCCCCTGTCCGCGCCTATGTGACCGCCACACTCACAAGCGTATGAAGGGCATTCGGATGGGCTTCCACGTGGCAGTCGTCGGCGCGACGGGCAACGTCGGCCGCGAGATTCTCGACATTTTGGCGGAGCGCGGCTTTCCCGCGGACAAGGTGACGGCGCTGGCCTCGCGCCGCAGCCAGGGCACCGAAGTGTCCTTCGGCGACACCACTCTGAAATGCGAGGCCCTCGAGACTGCCGACTTCTCGACCGTCGACATCTGCCTGATGTCGGCCGGCGGCGATGTCTCGCGCGAATGGGCACCGAAGATCGGCAAGGCCGGCGCGGTGGTGATCGACAATTCGTCGGCCTTCCGCATGGACCCGGACGTGCCGCTCATCGTGCCGGAAGTAAACGCGGACGCGGTGGTCGGCTTCACCAAGAAGAACATCATCGCGAACCCGAACTGCTCGACCGCGCAGCTCGTCGTGGCGCTGAAGCCGATCCACGAGCGCGCGAAGATCAAGCGCGCCGTCGTCGCGACCTACCAGTCGGTCTCCGGCGCCGGCAAGGACGCGATGGACGACCTCTTCGCACAGACCCGCGCGGTGTTCGTCTCCGACTCGGTGGAGTCGAAGAAGTTCCCGAAGCGCATGGCCTTCAACCTCATCCCCCAGATCGACGTCTTCATGGAAGACGGGTCGACGAAGGAGGAGTGGAAGATGGTCGTCGAGACGAAGAAGATCCTCGACCCGAAGATCAAGCTCGTCGCGACCTGCGTGCGCGTGCCGGTGTTCATCTCGCATTCAGAAGCAGTCCACCTCGAGCTCGAGGAGCCGCTGTCGGCCGAAGAGGCGCGGGACATCCTGCGCGAGGCGCCGGGCTGCCTCGTGATCGATAAGCACGAGCCGGGCGGCTACATCACGCCGTACGAGGCGGCCGGCGAGGATGCGACCTATATCAGCCGGATTCGCGAGGATCCGACCGTCGAGAACGGCCTCGCCATGTGGGTCGTCTCCGACAATCTGCGCAAGGGCGCCGCGCTCAACGCGGTGCAGATCGCGGAGCTTCTGGTCAACCGGAAGCTCATCAAGGCGCCCGCCAAGGCCGCCTGAGACGCGTCAAACTGTCGCACGTCAGGATGACGGGAGGGTTGGTAACGCCCAGCCCTCCCGCTCGTCCGGAATCGGCACGATCAGCGTGACATCCGAGAGCGACAACGGCCTGTAGAGATGCGGGAATAGCTGCCCGCCGCGCGACGCTTCCCATTTCAAATCCGCCGCCATCGTCTCGACCGAGCACTGGACGGCAAAAATGCTAGTATTCTCCCGGAAGTGTCGCAGAATTGTTCCGGGAATCTGCGCAGATGTCGACAGATGTACGAATCCGTCGCGCAGATCATCGGCCGATCCGGCGAACGAACGGTCGACCACCATCCGGGCAAGCTCTTCGGCGGTTAAGATTTTATACGTGTGCTCGTGGTCGGTCATACGTCAGGTCCGGCGTCGCTTAGGTGGTTTGTCGGAAAGGCATGCCCAGAGGATAGGCATTCCATCACATCACAACCTGTGTTAAAGCAGCCGCACCGGCAGGTCGATGCGGCCTGCCGCCGTTCCGATTGGTGTCGGCATCCAAGAGTCGCATGATCCGCCGCGTGTCGCGAGCGTGTGGCGTCCCGATTGCATAATTGGAGCACGGGGATTTGGAGGGAGCGAATGCTGTCCCACGAAGAAGTCTGGGCTGCGATCGACACTCTTGCTGAAGGGAACGGCCTTTCGCCGTCCGGGCTCGCGCGCCGGGCCGGATTGGATCCGACGACGTTCAACAAGTCGAAGCGCTTTGCGCCCGACGGCCGCCCGCGCTGGCCGTCGACGGAGTCGATCTCCAAGATCCTGAAGGCGACCGAAACCTCGATCGGCGCGCTGTTCGGCGGCGAATCGCGCGCCGGTGCGGCGGCCGCCGGCATCTCGGTGCCGCTCGTCGGCCAGGCCCATGCCGGGTTCGAGCCGCGCCCGATCGATGGCGGGCCCACCGGGCCCCTGCCGCACCCGCCCCGGATCATCAGCTTCCCCGACCGCCGGCATGAGCCGCTCTACGCGCTCTCCGTCGTCGGCGACTCGATGCAGCCCCTCTACCGCAATGGCGACGTCCTCTTCATCTCCACCAACGCCGTCGCCCGCCCCGGCGACCGCGTTGTCGTGAAGTTGAAGAACAGTGACGTCGTGGTGAAGGTGCTGAAGGACGATTCGGGCGAGAATCTGAGCTTCCACGCCGTCAATCCGGACCATCCGGACGTCTCCTTCTCCACCGAGAGCGTGGAGTGGATGGCGAAGATCGTCTACGCGACCCAATAAGCCGGCGTCCGCGCCCGCACGGCCCGCAGGCGCGAGGCGCTAAGCCTCGCCCTCTTCGCTCGCGTCAGCCGTCGCGGCGGCGCTGAGGTCGGCCTCGCCGTCATCCCCGTCGCCATAGCCGAGAAGGTGGAGCGGGCGCGCGTCGATCCCGCGCTGGTTCGCCCAATGGCAGAGCGCGTCCTCCTGCCCGTGCGTGACCCAGACCGCCTCGGCTTCGGTCTCCACGATCGTGGTGCACAGATCCTCCCAGTCGCCATGGTCGGAGATGACGAGGGGCAGCTCCACGCCGCGCTGGCGCGCCCGCGCGCGCACCCGCATCCAGCCGGACGCGAACCCCGTCACCTGGTCGCCGAAGCTCTGCGCCCACCGGTCCGACAGGGCCGAGGGCGGCGCCATGATGATCTCGCCCGCGAGCGCCTTGCGGTCGACGCCCTTCACCGGCAGCAGCGGACCGAGATCGATCCCCGCCTCGACATAATGGTCGGTCAGGCGCTGGAGCGCGCCATGGAGATAAATCGGCCGGTCGAACCCCACCTCGCGGATCAGCGCCATGACGCGCTGCGCCTTTCCGAGCGCGTAGGCGCCGACGAGGTGCGGCCGCTCCGGAAAGAGACGCGTCGATTCCACGAGCTTCTCGATCTCCCCATGCGCGTCCGGGTGACGGAAGACGGGGAGGCCGAAGGTCGCCTCCGTCACGAAGAGGTCGCAGCGCACGAGCTCGAACGGGGCGCAGGTCGGATCGCCCTGCCGCTTGTAGTCACCGGACACCACCGCGCGCCGCCCGCCCCGCTCCATCAGCACCTGCGCCGAGCCGCGCACGTGGCCCGCCGGGTGGAAGCTGAGCCGCACCCCGCCGACATCGAGCGTCTCGCCATAGGCGGCCGGCTGGCGCGCCCCGGTGAAATTCTCGCCATAGCGCACGGCCATGATGGCGAGCGTCTCGGCCGTCGCGAGCACCTGGCCGTGACCCGGCCGCGCATGGTCGGCGTGGCCGTGCGTGATCACCGCGCGCGGCACGGGGCGCGTCGGGTCGATGTGGAAATCGCCGGGCGGGCAATAGAGGCCCTCCGGCGTCAGCGTGAGGATCGGTTCGAGCGCCATTTGCCCTAATGTAGGGGCCGCCGCGCGCAAGGTCAGCCCGCGACGCGTCCGCCCGCTCCGGCGCCGGCGGCCAGTTCTTCATTGAATTGTCGAACTCGCTGGTTAGGATGCGCCCACTCACGACGCGCGTGGTCCGCTCTCGCCACCCTGTCCGGTCCCGTGAGGTTCGGTGGCTCCGGCTTCGGCCGGCGAGCATTTTTCATCGGGTCGGCCTCGATCCGACCGTCCGTCCCCGGTGCGCCACGCACCAGCCCCGCCACGCGTCAGAAAAACTGCCGATCGGCTCCGTCGGGGAGGCGCGCTCCGCCTCCCCTCGTGTCGCGTCGGCCAACCGCGTGGGCGAACCGCGCAAAGGGAGACCATCCATGACCGAGGCCCGGATAGACAATCGCAACGCCGAACTGGAGCTCGATCGCCAAGTCTATGGCGACGATCCGCTCGGCGACCGGGACACCGATCACTACCGCCAAGAATACATCATGTCGTTCGTGGACAAGTGGGACGAGCTGATCGACTGGACCGCGCGCGCCGAAAGCGAAGGCCAGTTCTTCATCGACATCCTGCGCGCGCGCGGAAAGGAATCGGTGCTCGACGTTGCGACCGGCACCGGCTTCCACTCCGTCAGCCTCACCGAGGCGGGGTTCGGCGTGACCTCCGTCGACGGCTCGGCGGCGATGCTCGCCAAGGCCTTCCAGAACGCCACCTCGCGCGGGCTCATCATGAAGACCGTCCAGGCCGACTGGCGCTGGCTCAACCGCCACATCCAGGGCAAGTACGACGCGATCATCTGCCTCGGCAATTCGTTCACCCACCTCCACGAGGAGCAGGACCGGCGCCGCGCCCTCGCCGAGTTCTACGCCGCGCTGAAGCATGACGGCGTGCTGATCCTCGATCAGCGCAACTATGACCAGATGCTCGACCACGGCTTCTCGACGAAGCACAAATATTATTATTGCGGCGACAAGGTCACCGCCGAGCCCGAGCACATCGACGAGGGTCTGGTCCGGATGGTCTACAGCTTTCCAGACGATTCCAAGTTCACGCTGAACATGTGCCCGATCCGGAAGAACTACGTGCGCCGCCTGCTGCACGAGGCGGGCTTCCAGCGCGTGCGCACCTATGGCGACTTCCAGGAGACCTACCAGGAGAGCGAGCCGGACTTCTTCGTCCACGTCGCCGAGAAGTCGGCGGTGCGGCTGACGAAGTGGGGCGGCGTCGTCGCCGAGGGCGAGACCGACATCCGCGACGTCACCGAGAGCTATTATGACAGCGACGACGCGGACACCTTCTACTCCACCATCTGGGGCGGCGAGGATCTGCATGTCGGCCTCTATGGCGAGACGCGCAACATCCGCGAGGCGAGCGACACCACGGTCGACACCATGGCCGCGATGCTGCCCGATCTCGGCCCCGACGCGCGGGTGATCGACTTCGGCTCGGGGTATGGCGGCGCGATGCGGCGCCTCGTGAAGAAGACCGGCTGCGATGCCGTCTGCCTGAACCTCTCCGCGACGCAGAACGACCGCAACCGCCACCTGATCCGCCGCGCGAACCTCTCGCACAAGATCAGCGTGACGCACGGCGTGTTCGAGAACGTGCCGGAGGAGGATGCGAGCTTCGACGTCGTCTGGAGCCAGGACGCGATCCTGCACTCGGCCGACCGGGCGAAGGTGCTCGAGGAGGCCTATCGCGTGCTGAAGCCGGGCGGGACGCTCATCTTCACCGACCCGTGCCAGGCCGACGAGGTGGCGCCGGGCGTGCTCCAGCCGGTCTACAACCGCCTGCAGCTCAACGATCTCGGCTCAAAGCGCTTCTATCGCGAGGCGGCGGAGGCGGCGGGCTTCCAGACGGTCGCGCAGGAGGACCACACGGCGGACCTCAGGGCGCACTATTCCCGCGTGCTCGAGGAGCTGACGGCGAACAATGCGGCTTTGCGGGACAATGGCGTGTCGGCCGGCTACATCGATTCGATGTCCGTCGGGCTCGATCACTGGGTGAAGGCGGCCGACGCCGGGAATCTCTGGTTCGGCATCAACGTCTTCAAGAAGCCGGCCTGAGGCCGGCGATCCGGGCGGCGCGCACCGGCGCGCCGCCCGGACGAAACGGGGGTCGGCCGATCAGTTCGCGCCGAAGAGGGCGTCGCTCGGATTCGGGGCCGGCTGGGCCTGCTGCATGTTGCGGCGGTAGAGCTGCACGAAGTCGATCGGGTCGATCATCAGCGGCGGGAAGCCGCCATTGCGGACCGCGTCGGCCACGATCTGGCGCGCGAACGGGAAGAGCAGGCGCGGGCCTTCGATCAGCAGGAAGGGCTGGATGTGCTCCGGCTTCATTCCGCCGATGCGCACGATGCCGCAATAGTGGAGCTCGACCTCGAAGGTCACGTCGTCGCCTTCGCCGGCCTTGGCTTCCAGCGTCAGCGTGACTTCATAATCCTGCTTGGAGAGGGCGCGCGCGGTCACGTTCACGCTGATATTGATCCCCGGCGCCGGGTCCTTCTTCTGAAGGGAGAGGGGCGCGCGCGGATTCTCGAAGGACAGGTCCTTCACATATTGCGCGAGGACGCGCACGCTCGGCTGCTGGGCAGCGCCAGCCGCGGCCCCGTCCGTCGTCATGCTGTCGCTCATGATGTGTCCGTCCGTTGATGTTGTTTATGAACTTTGTTCGGGGTCGCTAACACGCCCCCAAATCCCAAACAAGCAAACGGACGCGGCGATTATTGCCCGCCGCTGCCCTTCCAGGGGGTGTTCGGGTTGCTCGGCCCGTAGTCGCCCTGGTCGAGGTCGATGGTCCGGCGCGTGGGCTCGGGGCCCGGCCAGCCGGGACCGCCCCCGCCCGTCGCCGGGTCGACGCGATAGACCTTCACCGAGCGGGTGATCGAGCGCCACAGCCCCTCGCGCACCGCGGGGATGAAGAGGAGGAAGCCGACCGTGTCGGTGATGAAGCCGGGGGTGAGGAGGAGAACGCCCGCGATGGCGATGGTCAGCGCGTGACCGATCGACGCTGCCGGAACCCGGCGCTCACGAATATCGTCCTGGAGCCGCTGAAAGGCCTGCAGGCCCTGCTGCTTGAGGAGATAGGCCCCGATCACCGCGGTGATGATCACCAATGCGATGGTCGGAAGCACGCCGATCGCCTCGCCAACCATCATGAACACCGCGATTTCCGCGATGGGCACCGCCAGCAGGAACAGGATCAGTATGAGCCTCAGCACCGAGTCACCTCTTTCATTGCGTGAGAAGTGATATGGTGCCTTTGCAGGCGATTTCAGGGGCCGGGCGTAGACCCTGTGACATCGATTCGTTACGGTCGCTCTAGTCAGGCTCTCGCAGGGCCTGTACCCGTGCCCAATATGTCTTATGTGAGTTGTGCAACGCGTGAACGCCGGCGCACCCATCGCAGTCGCTCCGACAGAGCTGACAGGTAACCGTGGATGAGTGACTTTTTCGACATCTACAATCTGATGATCCTGGCGCTCGCCGTGGGGATCTTCTTGCGTTTGAGGAGCGTCCTCGGCCGACGGACCGGGAACGAGCGGCAGTCCTATGACCCCTACACCGCCAAAAGCGGCCAGGAGCGCGGACGCGACGCGGCGCGGGACAATGTGGTGACGCTGCCGCGCCAACCTTCGGCGGAGGCGCCGGCCGGCTCCGGCGCGGCCGATGTCGACGCGCGGCTGACCCCGGTCGCGAAGAAGGGCACCCCGCTCTACGACCAGCTCCTCCCGCTCGTGACCGCGGACCCGACCTTCGAGCCGAAGCGCTTCCTGGAAGGCGCCTCGATGGCCTACGAGATGATCGTCACCGCGTTCGCGACCGGCGACCGCGCGATGCTGCGCCCGCTCCTGTCGCCCGAGGTGTTCGACGGGTTCGACGCCGCGATCACCGAGCGCGAGCAGGCCGGGCAGACGATGTCCACGACGCTCATCGGCATCGAGAAGATCGCGATCAGCGACGCGTCGCTACGCAACGATTCGGCCCGCGTCACCGTGCGGATCGAGAGCGAGATGATCAGCGCCACCTACAACAAGGCCGGCGAGCTGGTCGACGGCGACCCGAACAAGGTGGTCGACGTGGTGGACGTGTGGACCTTCGAGCGCAAGGTCACGGAGAAGGACCCGAACTGGGCGCTCGTGGCCACCGAATCGGCGTGAGTGTCCCGCGCAGGATCGACTTTGGACACCCACGCGACGGCGCGGACCGCCGTCGCCTTCGCCGACCTCCCCGGCTGGGATTCGGCCGAGGCTGAAGCCCTTCTCTCCGGACTGACCCGACACTTCGCGCCCGAAATCCGGGCGCGTCCGCATCAGGCCCCCTGGCTCGGCGCCCTCGCCGAGACGCTCGCCGCGGCGCCCCCCGCCCGCGGCGCGCGCGCGTGCGTGGAGGCGCTGTTCGTGCCGATGCGCATCGAGGCGGAGGGGTTCCTCACCGCCTACTACGAGCCGGTCATCCCCGCCTCGCGCGAGCGGACGGGGCCCTACCAGACACCGCTCTATCGCCGCCCGCCCGACCTCGTGCGCGTTTCGCCCGGCCGCGCCGACCTTCCGGGCGACGGCACCTTCGCGCGCGCCCTCCCCGACGGGCGCACCGTCCCCTATCCGGACCGTCTCGCCATCATGAACGGCGAACTCGACGGGAAGGGGCTCGAGATCGCCTTTTTCGCCGACCCGGTGGACGCTTTCTTCGCGCAGATCCAGGGCTCGGCCCGCCTCGCCTTCCCCGACGGGACCGAGACGCGCATCGGCTATCACGGCAAGACCGGCCACCCTTACACCGCGATCGGGCGCGTGATGATCGACCGCGGCCTCCTGCCGGAGGGCGGGGCGACGATGCAGACGATCCGCGCCGCCCTCGCCGCCCACCCCGAGCGCGTCGCGGAGATCCTTGGCGCGAACCGCTCCTACGTCTTCTTCCGCGAGCGCGCCTCGATGGGGCCGGATGCGGGGCCGATCGCAGGCGGCGGCGTCGCCCTCACCCCGCTGCGCAGCCTCGCGGTGGACCGCGCCCACATCGCGCTCGGCACCCCGGTCTATGTCGAGACGGTGCTGCCGGCGCGCGGGGCCCACAACGGCGTGACGATCGCCGAGGACACGGGTTCGGCGATCATCGGCCCGGCGCGCGGCGACCTCTTCATCGGGAGCGGCGACGCGGCCGGGGCGATCGCGGGCGGGATGAAGGCCGCCGCGCGGCTCACCCTGATCCTGCCCCGGCTGGCGCTCCGATGAAGCGCCGCACCCTCAAGGCGCACGAGAAGGCGCTCTGGCAGAAGGTCGCCCGCACCATCGCGCCGCTGCGCGAGCCGAAGGCCCCGCCCGAGACCGCGCCGCCCGCTCTGATGCCCCCGCCGGCGCCGGACGTCCCGCCGCAAGCGCCGCCTCCGCCGACCGCCGCAGAGCCCGCCCCGCCGGCCGTGGCGGCGAAGCCGAAGCGGCCCCGCGCGCCGGGCATCGGCGAAATCGACCGCAAGACGCGGCGCAAGCTCGCGCGCGGGACGCTGACGATCGACGGGCGCATCGACCTCCACGGGATGACGCAGGAGGAAGCCTCGCGCGCCCTCTTCCACTTCATCGACTCGTCCTACCGCCAGCGGCGGCGCGTGGTGCTGGTGATCACGGGAAAGGGTCAGGGCGGGGACGGGCGCGGCATCCTGCGCCGCAGCGTGCCGGTCTGGCTGTCGGGGCGCGAGCTTGCGCGCTGCGTGGTGAGCTACAGCCCCGCCTCGCAGAGCCATGGCGGCGACGGCGCGCTCTATGTGCGCCTGCGCAGTCCCGGCTGAGCCCCGCGAGCTCACGCGCGGGCGTTCACGATGCCTCAGATGCCGAGCTTGGCCTCGGTCCGGTCGAGGATGAGGGGGATCACCATCTCCTCCTCGTCGCCAAGATGCTGGAGGAGGCCCTTCAGCGTGCGGTCCAGCGTCGTGCAGAGCGCGTCGGAGGCGCGGCCCGCGTCCCCGCGCGCCTGTAGCGCGGTGTAGAGGGCCTGCCCGCGGTCGGCGATCTCGTGGATCAGCGCGTCGATGAGGTGGTGGTCCGCGTCGAGGATCTCGAACCCGCGCACGAGGCGCGCGTCGGCCGCGCGGAAAACCGGGAAATAATGATGGTCCTCCACGGCGTGGTGGCCGTGCAGCTCGTTCAGGAACATGTTGATGCGCGGCGCGAACCAGCGCAGGAACCCGTTCGCCTCGAGATGGCCGTCGCGGAACTCGGCGGTGCCGCTCGCGAGCGCCGCGCCGAGATCGCGGAACATCGCGTGCCGCTCCAGCCAGAAGGACGCCATGGCGCCGAGATTGCGGTGGTCGGGCCAGACCTCGCGCGGATAGAGCGCGCGCAGGACCGCCACCTCGTCGGGCAGCGTGGTGCGCTCGAAAAGCTCGAACGCGTCCTTCCGGGACCCGCCGCCGTCCGCCATGTCAGCCGACGAACCCGACGACGCGCTTCACGTCGGCCAGGATCGGCCCGGCGATGGCCGCCGCGCGCTGGGAGCCGTTGTCGAGGACGGCGTCGAGATGGGCCTCATCGTCGAGGAGGCGGCGCATCTCGGTGTTGACCGGGGCGAGGACGCTGACGGCAAGGTCCGCGAGGGCCGGCTTGAAGGCGGAAAACATCGCCCCGCCATGCTCGGCGAGGACGGCCTCCTTCGTGGTCTCGGCAAGGGCGGCGTAGATGCCGACGAGATTGTCGGCCTCCGGACGGCCTTCGAGGCCCTTCAGCTCGGAGGGGAGCGGCTCGGGGTCGGTCTTCGCCTTGCGGACCTTCTGGGCGATCGTGTCCGCATCGTCCGTGAGGTTGATGCGCGAATTGTCCGACACGTCCGACTTCGACATCTTCTTCGCTCCGTCGCGAAGGCTCATCACCCGCGTTGCGGGGCCCTGGATGATGGGCTCGGTCATGGGGAACAAACCGTCCGTCCAGCCGAGCTCGGCGAGGCGCTCCGCGTAGTCGAAGTTGAATTTTTGCGCGATGTCGCGGGTCAGTTCAAGGTGCTGCTTCTGGTCCTCGCCGACCGGGACGTGGGTCGCCTGATAGGCGAGGATGTCCGCCGCCATGAGGTTCGGGTAGGCGAAGAGGCCGACCGACGCGTTCTCGCGGTCCTTGCCGGCCTTCTCCTTGAACTGCGTCATGCGGTTCAGCCAGCCCATGCGGGCGACGCAGTTGAAGATCCAGGCGAGCTCGGCGTGGGCCGAGACGCGGCTCTGGTTGAAGACGATGTTCTTCTCGGCGTCGATGCCGGCGGCGAGGAAGGCGGCCGTGACGTGACGCGTCGCTTTCGCGAGCTCGGTCGGATCCTGCCACACGGTGATCGCGTGGAGATCGACGACGCAATAGAGGCAGGGATAGGAATCCTGCATGGCAACGAACCGACGGATGGCGCCGAGATAGTTGCCAAGGTGAAGGCTGCCGGTCGGCTGCACGCCGGAAAAGACGCGGGGAGTGAAGGGCACGCTCTGCTCATCGGTCGGGGGAACGTGCGGGTCTTATCCCGCAGTGGCCGGATCTTCAACCTCCCCGCGCCCTCGGGCCGTCTGAAAGGGGGTGAGGCGTCCACAGTGCGCCCCCTGCCACTTGCACTCGCTGAGGCCTAAAGCACCGGCCTCGGCCGCCGCGCCAGGACAGCCCCTCGGCTCTTAAGCCGGGCCGGAATGCACGGCGTCAGCCGGGGGAGCAGACGCGCGGGCTCGAAGCGCGGGAGGGCGCCGGGACGTCCTCGCCCGACGGCTCACGCGCCACGCTTTACGCCTCGCGCCTCGGCGGCCATCGCCGATGGCACCGTGAACGCGGAGTACGTTGTCGGAGAGGGGCTCCGGCCACCGATCGATCGACGGTGGCCGGGCGCAGGGGGATGCCTGGGGGCCGCTTCTTACAGTCTCTCCTCCTCGCCGCCGGGTCTGGCGAGAAGGCGGTCCGCGGTGGCGCGAGGCACAGGGCCTCGGCGGCGGCGCGTGCGCCGTCAGGCGTGGAGCGCCATCGGGCGCTTTTCGATCGGGTGAGGCGCGAAGGTGGCGGAGGGGCGGTCGCCGAGCCACTCGCCGATGACGCCGAGCGCCTCCGGACGGACGCGGATCATGCGGCGCTGCCGGTCAATCCGCCGTTCCACCAGGCCCGCGCTCTCCAGGACGCGCAGGTGCCGGGAGATTGCCGGCGGCGTCACGCTGAAGGGGGCGGCGATGGCGCCGACGGGCAATTCCCCGTCGCGCAGGAGGCGATTGACGATCGAAAAGCGCGTCTCATCCGACAAAGCGGCAAAGACGGCCAGGAGATCGGTGTTCGGATCTTGGGTCCCAGGCATGCAACTCAATCCTCACGTATAAGTTGAATGACACACGTTTTACGATGCGTTCGTGTCATTTGCAACCGCAGAAAGCACCCTCTCGGTTGGTTTCTCCTAGGTTGATTTTAGATTGTGTTCAGGTTATGGCGCGCTGAGATAAGCAAACAAAAAAAGCCGGCCAAAAGGCCGGCTTCTTTGTACGAAATTGTGCGAGTTTTACGGCAGAACGCACTGACGGCGAACACCATCGTACCCGAGGAAGGTGCCGTCGCTCGAACGGAACGAACGGTACTTCAGACCGCACTGGCGATACCACTCAGACGTGAAAGGCGCCGGGTAGTAGCTCGGCTGCTCAACCACAACCGTCTGCGGCTGGCTGGCGATGGCGGCACCGGCGATCGCACCGGCGGCAAGGCCGATCACGCCCGCGGCGACCCATGCGCCGTTGTCGTCATAGTAGCGGCCGCCATTGTAGCGCCACCAGCGGCCATTGTAGTAGACGCGATCACGATAGGCCTGGTTGCGGTTGGCCGTCCGCTGACGCTGGTTCTGGTTGCGGTTGGCCTGACGCTGGCGCTGGTTCTGGTTGACGTTCACCTGGCGCTGGCGCTGGTTCTGGTTCCGGTTGGCCTGGCGCTGGCGCTGGGCCTGGTTGCGCTGGGCCTGACGCTGACGCTGGGCCTGGTTCGGCCGGATGACGTTGTTGTTCTGGGCGAGCTGGATGAGACCTTCGCTCGCCTCGGTCTCGGCCATCAGCTTGGCTTCGTGCCGCGCCGCGAGCTGGGGCGTGATGGTCAGCGCCGTCGGCTGACCGTGGGTGGCGGCGGATGCGGGAACGGCCGGGACGGCGAACGCCATCGCGGCCGCCAGACCCGCCCATGCACCCACGCGCTTCATACGATTCAGAGTCATGGACTTCACCTCCTAGACGGACCGAGCGCAGGACGTCCCGTGTCGTCTTGTATCACCAATATCAACGTCGGCGGCTGAACCTTGGTTGAATGCCTAAGGTCAAACTGGAGGTCAATTTTTTGAGATCAAGACCTGTTAGACGTCGAGGTTGGCAACCTGGAGCGCGTTTTCTTGAATGAACTCGCGCCGCGGGTCGACAGCGTCGCCCATTAACCGTGTGAACACGCCGTCGGCGTCGTCAGCCTCGGAAATGCGAACCTGGAGCAAGGTTCGCGCGTTGGGGTCCAGCGTCGTCTCCCAGAGCTGATCCGCGTTCATCTCGCCGAGACCCTTATAGCGCTGGATCGTGAGCCCGCGCCGGCCTGCCGCGAAGACGTTCGCGGCCAGCGCACGCGGACCTTCGATCGCAACGGTCTTGTCCTTGCGCTTCAGCACGGCCTCGCCGCCATAGGTCTCGCCGAGGTGCTTGGCGTAGGCCGCGAGGCGCTTGGCGTCGGCGGAGGAGAGGAGCGCGGCGTCGACGACCGCATATTCCTTCACGCCGCGGACCGTGCGCTCGAACGCGATGCCGCCGCCTTCGACGACGGTACCCGTCCAGCCCTTCTCGAACTCTTCGGCGATGGCGTCGAGGCGCGTCGCGACCGTCTCTGCCACCTCTTCGGCCGTCGCCGGATCGGAGATCTTCTCGGGGTCGAACGCGCCCACCACCGCGGCCTGCTCGATTACCGAGCGGTCGTAGCGGGAGTGGAGGCCGTCGAGGATGTCGGACACGGCGCGCGCCTTCACCGTCACATCCGCGAGGTCGGGGCCGACGAGGACCTCGCCGTTCGCGAGCGTCAGCGAGGTGTCGTCGAGGCCGGCATTCGTCAGATAGTCCTCCAGCGCATCGTCGTCGTGGAGGTACTGCTCGGACTGGCCCCGGCGGACCTTATAGAGTGGCGGCTGGGCGATATAGAGGTTCCCGCGCTCGATCAGCTCCGGCATCTGCCGGTAAAAGAAGGTGAGGAGCAGCGTGCGGATGTGGGCGCCGTCGACGTCGGCGTCCGTCATGATGATGATCTTGTGGTAGCGCAGCTTGTCCGGCTGGAACTCGTCCTTGCCGATGCCGGTGCCGAGCGCGGTGATCAGCGTGCCGATTTCGTTCGAGGAGAGCATCCGGTCGAAGCGCGCGCGCTCCACGTTGAGGATCTTGCCGCGCAGCGGCAGCACGGCCTGGTTCGCGCGGTGGCGGCCCTGCTTGGCGGAGCCACCGGCCGAGTCACCCTCGACGAGGAAGAGCTCGGCCTTCGACGGGTCGCGCTCCTGGCAGTCGGCGAGCTTGCCGGGAAGGGAGGCGACGTCGAGCGCGCCCTTGCGGCGCGTCAGCTCGCGCGCCTTGCGCGCCGCCTCGCGCGCGGAGGCCGCCTCGACCACCTTCGCGACGATCGTGCGGGCCTCGGACGGGTGCTCCTCGAGCCAGGTGGAAAGGCCCGCATTCACGAGCCCCTCGACCACCGGGCGCACCTCGGACGAGACGAGCTTGTCCTTCGTCTGCGAGGAGAATTTCGGGTCGGGCACCTTCACGGAGAGGACGCAGGCGAGACCCTCGCGGCAGTCGTCGCCGGTCGGCGTCACCTTTTCCTTCTTGGTGGTGCCGGCCTGGTCGGCATAGCCCGTGATCTGGCGCGTGAGCGCCGCGCGGAAGCCGGCGAGGTGGGTGCCGCCGTCGCGCTGCGGGATGTTGTTCGTGAAGCAGAGCACGTTCTCGTGGTAGGTGTCGTTCCACCACATCGCGACCTCGACGGTCACGCCGTCGCGCTCGTCGGAGAAGGTGATCGGCTTGTCGATCAGCGGGGTCTTCGAGCGGTCGAGCCAGCGCACGAACGCCTCCAGCCCGCCGTCATAGATCATCGTCTCCTCGCGCGGCTCGACGCCGCGATTGTCCTTCAGCGTGATGCGCACGCCCGAATTGAGGAAGGCGAGCTCGCGCAAACGGCGCTCCAGGACGCCGAAATCGAACTTGATGTCGGAGAAGGTGGCGGTCGAGGGGAGGAAGCGGACCTCGGTGCCCGACTGCCCGTCGGCCGCGCCCACGTCGGCGAGCGGGTTCTGCGCGACGCCGTCGGCGAAGCGCATCCAGTGCTTGCGCCCGCCGCGCCAGATCGTGAGGTCGAGCTCGGAGGAGAGCGCGTTCACCACCGACACACCGACGCCGTGGAGACCGCCGGAGACCTTGTAGGAATTCTGGTCGAATTTCCCGCCGGCGTGGAGCTGGGTCATGATGACCTCGGCCGCCGAGACGCCCTCTTCGGGGTGGATGTCGGTCGGGATGCCGCGCCCGTTGTCGTTGACCGTGACCGAGCCGTCGGCGTTCAGCATCACGCTCACCGTGTCGGCGTGGCCGGCCAGCGCCTCGTCGATGGCGTTGTCGACGACTTCGTACACCATGTGGTGGAGGCCGGACCCGTCGTCCGTGTCGCCGATATACATGCCGGGACGCTTGCGCACCGCATCGAGGCCCTTGAGGACCTTAATGGAGCCTGCGCCATACTCTTCAACGAGGGGCTGGGGTTCGCCTTGCATCAGTGTCCGAATCGTTGCTGCACCGGGGTCTTGAGCGTGGGAGGGGGGCGCCCCGAGGAATCACTCTCTATATATAGGGCTTTGCTGCGTTTTGAAGCCGCCTGCGACGTCCCCCCACAAGGGAGGGCCCGTCTCAGCCCCGACTCTCGTGCTCGCGCACCGCGGCAAGGGCCGCCGGCGTGTCGGCATCGAGGGCCGCGGCCTGCCCGATCTCCACGTCCACCACGCTGTCAGAATAGCGCGAGAGGAGCGCGCGGCCGCCCGCGTCGCCCTCCGTCGCCTTCAGCTCGGGGAAGAGGCGGCTCGACCAGGCGACCGGGTTGCCGCGCGCGCCCTCCGCCGTCGACATCGCGACCAGCGCGCCGTTGCGGCCGAGCGCGGCGAGCACGCGGTCGATGTCCTGCGGGCGGATGAGCGGCATGTCGCCGAGAAGGATGATCGCCGCGTCCGTCGAGGCCGGGAGCGCGCCGAGGCCCGCCCGCAGCGAGGTGGAGAGGCCGTCCGGATAGTCCACATTGTGGGCGAAGGCGACGTCGAGCCCGGCGAGGGCCTCCTTCACGCGATCGGCATCGTGGCCGGTCACGACGACGACCGGGTCGGCGCGGCTCGCAAGCGCGGCCTCGGCGACGCGGCGCACCATCGCGACGCCGCCCACCTCCTCCAGGAGCTTGTTGACGGCGCCCATGCGCGTCGACCGGCCCGCGGCGAGCACGATCGCCGCCGGATGCTCCACCTTGCCTTCGTCCATGCTGCCTCGCCTCGGCCGGGGGCGGACGGCCGTCTCGACGAGAAGGCCGCCGACGCCCATGCGGGTGATGTCGTCGGATGTCACGGGAATCGCGGCGAGGAGCCGGTCGAGCACGAAATCGAAGCCGTTCACCTTCGGCGAGCGCGCGCAGCCCGGTGCGCCGATGACCGGGTGGCCGTCGATCTCGCCGAGGACGAGGAGATTGCCGGGATCGACCGGCATGCCGACCTGGATGAGCCGGCCGCCTGCTGCCTCGATCGCGGCGGGGATCACGTCCGAGGCGTCGACCACCGCCGAGGCGCCGAACACCACGATGATCTCGGCCTTCCCCACCGCGTCGCGCAACGCGTCGACGAGCGGGCCCACCGCGTGCTTGACCCGCCGCTCGCTGACGATGGTGGCGCCGGGATCGGCGAGGCGGCGGTCGAAGATGCCGAGCGTCTTGTCGATGACGCTCTCCTTCAGCGAGGGAAGGGTCGTCGAGATTGCCGCAACGCGCCGCAGCGACCAGGGCGCGACGCGCAGGATCCCGTTGTCGAGCGCCGCAACCGCGACCTCCACGCTCGCCTCGGAGACGGCGAAGGGGATGATCTTCACCGTCCCGACCATCTGCCCCTTGGAAACACGCTGGAAGGCCGGGAGCGTCGCGAGCGTCAGCGCCGGGTCGACGGCGTTGAAGCGGTCGACATCGGCCGGGCGCACGACCACGAGGCCGTTGTGCGCGGCGAAGAGGTTCGCCCGGCCCGTGTCGGCGCGGTCCACGGTGAGGCCGGCACCCGCCACGGCCTCGGCGAGGCGGCGCGCGGCCTCGTCCTCATGCATGTCACCGGGTTCGAGGCGGGCGACCGTCGGCTGCGCGACACCCGCCTCGGCAAGCGCGGCGATGTCCTCATCGGTCAGGCGCGTGCCCTTGCGGATGACGCCGTTCGCGACGCGCTGGGAATGGGCGAGGATCGTCCCGGCCGCCTCGGCGACCGGAAGGGGGCCGAATTTCACGCCGCGTCCGCTTTTTCCGCTCTCACCGCCGGCGGCGGCGTCAGCCCCTTGCGCAGCGCCTCGATCACCTCGGCGAGCACGGAGACCGCGATCTCGGCGGGCGAGGCGGCGCCGATCGGGAGGCCGATCGGGGCGTGGATCCGGCCGATCGCCTCGTCGTCGAACCCGGCCGCCTTCAGGCGGTCGACGCGCTTGGCGTGCGTCTTCCGGCTCCCGAGCGCGCCGACATAGAAGCAGCCCGCCTCCAGCGCGGCGACAATCGCCGGATCGTCGATCTTCGGATCGTGGGTGAGGGTCGCGACCGCGGTCTGGTCGTCGAGCGCGAGAAGGTCCGCGTCCGGCCATTCCGGCACGAGGTTGAAGCCGGAGAAGCGCTCCGGCGTCGCGAAGGCGGTGCGCGGATCGACGATCGTCACGTCGAAGCCGGCGGCCGTCGCCATCGGGGCGAGCGCCTGCGTGACGTGCACCGCGCCGATCACCGTCAGGCGCGGCGAGGGGCGGTGGATGCGGATGAAGACATCGCCCGCATCGGTCGTGACGCGGCCCGATTTGCCGGACGCGAAGCGCGGCTTCAGCTCCTCGCCGAGCGGATCGGACGCGGCTTCCGCAGCCGCGACGAGGCGGCCGGGCGTGCCGTCGAGCGGCGTCACCACCGCGACCGTGCGCCGTTTCGCGCGGGCCTCGTTGAGGGCGTTGAGATCGGAGAGCTTCACGCCGCAGCCTCCCCGTCCAGCGGCTCCACATAGATGCGGATCGTGCCGCCGCACGAGAGGCCGACCTCCCATGCGGTCTCGTCCGCGACGCCGAATTCCAGGAGCTTCGCGGGCGCACCGGCGGCGATCTCGACCGCCTCGGCGACGACCGCGCCTTCGACACAGCCGCCCGACACCGAGCCTTCGAACGCGCCGTCCCCGTCGATCACGAGATGGCTGCCCACGGGCCGGGGCGCCGAGCCCCACGTGTCGACCACGGTCGCGAGGGCGACTTTTCGCCCCTCGGCCCGCCAGCGCGCGGCCACATCGAGCGGGTCGTCGCCCGCCATTGCCATGTCTGTCATCGCCAATCCTCCAACCGTCGGCCCGGGCGGGCCGTGGCGCATCGCGACACGTCCGGGACGCGTCGCGATGTGTGCGCACAAGATCTCGGTGATCTCGCCCGCCGTATCAAGACGGGACGGCAGGCCCGCAGGTCACGCCGCGCTCTGCCGCATCGCACGGCCGCGATCGGCGAGAGTCTTCAGCGCGGTGCGAAGGCCGAGCCCGTCCGCGACGGGGGCATCATACTCCACGCGCACGGTCCGCGTCCCGTCCGTCATGTCGATGCCCTGCGGATCGAGTGCAACCGCCGTCCAGTGGCCCGCGGGACCGCCGGCGATCGCCACCGCCATCACCTCCAGCGCGTCGAGATGGTCCTCGTTCATGTGGGCGCAGCCGCCCGCGTCCATCTTCGCAAGGCCCGCCACCATGTCGGCCGGGGCGAGGATCGCCTCCGGCGAAAGGTCGGTGATGCGCCCGAAGCCCGCGACGAGGTGCGCGCCCTCGACGACGAAGCGCATCAGGCGGAAATCGGCGAAGTCGATATAGCCCGCCGCGTCCTTGTGGCGGCGCAGGAAGCGGTCGCGTCCCGCAGCGACGTCCTCGAGCGGCACCAGGCGGCCGTTCAGCGTGACGCGGGCGCGGGTGTTCGTATCGGCGCTCTCCCCCTCGGCGGCGACGAACAGGAGCGAGGCGCGATTGTCGCGCTTCACATTCTGGGTGTGAACCGCCAAATCGGAGATCAGCAGGACGGGCGAACCGTCGACGAGGGTCGCGACCGCCACATGTGAGACATTCGGCGCCCCCGATGCGTCGAGCGTGCCGAAGGCGGCATCTTGCGCGGTATGCACCAGATTGCGCGCGAGCTGTGCGGCGATTGCGGCGTCAAATGCGGGTCGATTCACGGTGTGCGCACCTGTTAAGAAGGGAAGAATGGGCGATCGGCTGTCGATATCGTGCCGCTTGCCACATTTCTCACACAGTGCTCCCCATTTCCTAGAGACTGTATGGGCAGAGCGGCGAGAGACGAGAACCATGACAACCATCGCCTTGGTCGACGACGACCGCAACATCCTGACCAGCGTCTCGATCGCGCTGGAATCCGAGGGGTTTGAAGTCGATACCTATACGGACGGGGCATCCGGTCTCGAGGCGCTGACCGCCAATCCCCCCGACCTCGCGGTGCTGGACATCAAAATGCCGCGGATGGATGGGCTGGAGCTCCTGCGGCGCCTGCGCCAGAGCTCCGATCTTCCGGTGATCTTCCTCACGTCGAAGGACGATGAGATCGACGAGTTGTTCGGCCTCAAGATGGGGGCGGACGATTTTATACGGAAACCGTTTTCCCAACGCCTCCTCGTGGAGCGCATCAAGGCCGTCCTGCGGCGGACCCAGGCGCGCGCCGCCGGGCCCGAGAAGGAGGTGAACCCCGCCCGGATCCTCGAGCGCGGCAATCTCCTGATGGACGGCGAGCGGCACGCCTGCACCTGGAACGGGGCGCCGGTCGTCCTCACCGTCACCGAATTCCTCATCCTCCAGGCGCTCGCCCAGCGGCCCGGCGTCGTGAAGAGCCGAAACGCGCTGATGGACGCCGCCTATGACGATCACGTCTATGTCGACGACCGCACCATCGACAGCCACATCAAGCGGTTGCGGAAGAAATTCAAACAGGTCGACGACGATTTCGACATGATTGAAACGCTCTACGGCGTTGGCTATCGCTTCAAGGATGAGTAATTCGATCAAATGACGCTTCAGGAGCGGTTTCAAACGCCGCCGACGGAGCTCTATCAGCGCCCGCGCCGACGACTCTTCTCCTGGTCGTCCGTCGGCCTCTCGAGTCTTGCGCTGAAGATCATCGCGGTCAGCCTCGCCGGGCTCGCCGCGCTGCTGTTTTTCACCCTCTATCATCTCCAGCTTCGCACCACGGTGGCGGACGCCCACCTCGAAAGCCTGCTCGTCCAGTCCGACGCGATCGCGACGATCGTGAGCGGCGACGAGACGGCGGGCGCCGTGCCGCTCGTGCGCCTGGAGGTGCAGCAGCAGGAGCGCGGCGTCCCGCCCAACAATGCGGGCGCGGCGCAGACCGCCGCCGAGCCGGTCCTCGGCACCGTGATCGACCGCAACCGCGTCGACCGGCTGTTCGCCGAGGTGCTGGAGGGCACCGTCTCGCGCGCGCAGATCTTCGGCACAAACGGCGCGCTCATCGCCGACAGCCGCTTCGCGCTGCGCACCCGCAGCGACGTCACCTCCGCCCACCTCCCCTCGCTCACCACCGAGGACCCGTCGCTGATCGAGAGCGTCTGGAACTATTTCGCCGGGTTCCTGAGCGGCCCGACGACGACGGTCTCCGCGACACCGAGCACGGCGCTGCCCGCGCCCCCCGCCACCCCCAGCGCCGCCGCCGTGCCATCCGAGGTCACCGCCGCGCTCGGCGGGGTGAAGACGGCCGAGCAGCGCTCCAGCGATGCCGGCGACATCACCCTCTCGGTCGCGACGCCGCTCCTCAACGCGAGCGGGGACGTCATCGGCGCGGTGCGCGTGTCGAGCCCGCCCGGCCTGATCATTGACCTCGCGCGCGACCAGGAGCTCGCCATCGTGCGGGTGTTCCTCGTCGCCGGGCTCGTCGCGATCGTCATCTCGTTCGTGCTCGCGGCGAGCATCCTGCGCCCGATCCGCCGCCTCGCCCGCGCCGCCGAGCACATCAAGGACGGCGGCGGCTACGTGCCGATGCCGGAGATCCGCGATTCCAGCGAGATCGGCGACCTCTCGCGCGTCCTTCACGAGATGACGCTCGCCCTCTACTCGCGCATCGACGCGATCGAGGCGTTCGCCGGCGAGGTCGCGCACGAATTGAAGAACCCGCTCACCTCGCTGCGGAGCGCCGTGGAGACGCTGCCGCTCGCCCGCAAGGAGACCTCCCGCGACAAGCTCCTCGCCATCATCGAGCACGACGTGCGGCGCATCGACCGCCTGATCTCCGACATCTCCGACGCCTCGAAGCTCGACGCGGAGCTGAACCGCCACCGGCACGAGCGCTTCGACCTCATCCGCCTGCTCCAGACCGTCGTCGGCGCGCAGGCCGAGCTCGCCAACGACCGCAACCAGACCGTCAAGCTCGTGGTCCGCTCCTCGCCCCAGGGCTTCCTCGTCGTCGGCAATGACAGCCGCCTCGGCCAGGTCTTCACCAACCTCATCGACAATGCGCGCTCCTTCACCCCCGCCAATGGCAGCGTGACGGTGACGGCGCAGCGCTTCGCGAACTTCATCGAGGTGGTGGTGGACGACGAGGGGCCCGGCATCGACGAGGCCGTGATGGAGCGCATCTTCGAGCGCTTCTACACCGACCGCTCCGAGCAGCAGTCCTTCGGCAACAATTCCGGCCTCGGCCTCGCCATCTCCCGCCAGATCATCGAGGCGCACAATGGCGAGATCTTCGCCGAGAACCGCTACCGCACGACGTTGAGCCCGGAGCGCAACGTCGCCGGGGCGCGCTTCACCGTGCGCCTGCCGGTCGGCTCCGTCGCCCTCAGGTGACCGCCGCGCCGCCTTCGATCCATGCCACCACCATCGCGCTCGGCGAGGCGGGGCTCGTCATCCGCGGGGCCTCGGGGGCCGGCAAGAGCACGCTCGCCCTCGCCCTCGTTGCAGACTGGCAGCGGCGCGGGCGCTTCGCCGCCCTCGTCGCGGACGACCGGACGATCCTCACCCCCGCCGCCGGCCGCCTCATCGCGCGTGCCCCCGCGCGCATCGCGAATCTCGTCGAGGTCCGCGGAATCGGCATTCTCGACGCGGACTTTCTGCCCGCCGTGCGGGTCTCTCTCCTCGTCGATCTCGTCGCACCCGAGGACGCCCCGCGCCATCCGGAGAGCGGCCACGAAAGTACCGTGATCGGTGGCGTTCGGCTTCCGCGCGTCGTCTTGCCGGCGCGTCGCACCGACATCTCCATGCAAGCGATCGCGGCGCTATTGGCGCAAGACGGGTTGACTGGCCGGCCATTCGCCCCCCAACGTCCCGCCAGAACCGGTCCACGAAGGGATCGGACAGAAGGGGGCGACCGTTGATTGGGCTCGTACTCGTCACCCACGGACGTTTGGCTCAAGAGCTGCGCGCAGCGCTCGAGCACGTGGTCGGGCCACAAGAGGCCGTGGAACCCATCTCGATCGAACCGGACGATGATATCGAGCAGCGCCGCGCCGATATCGTCGACGCGGTGGCACGGGTCGACAAGGGCCAGGGTGTCGTCATCCTGACCGACATGTTCGGCGGCACCCCGTCGAACCTCGCGATCTCGGTCATGCCTCAGGGCAAGGTCGAGGTGATTGCCGGCGTCAACCTGCCGATGCTCGTGAAGCTGTCGAGCGCGCGGGCGACGATGGATCTTCCCGCCGCGGTGGCCGCCGCGAAGGAAGCCGGAATCAAATATATCAGCGTCGCGAGCCATGTCCTGGCCGGGAACTGACACGGGCGTGCCGACCCGAACCCTATCCCTCGAGCTGGTGAACCGGCGCGGCCTTCACGCCCGCGCCGCCGCGCGTTTCGTGCGCGAACTCGAGCGCTACCGCGCCGACGCCACCGTCTCGAAGGACGGGCACGACGTGGACGGCCGCTCCATCATGGGCCTCCTGATGCTGGGCGCGCCCTGCGGCAGCACGGTCACGGTCGTGCTCAGCGGCGACGATGCCGACGAGGCGGCCGCCATGTTGACCGAGCTCGTCTCCGGTGGTTTCGGGGAAAGTGAATAGATTTGCACGGGCCTCAACCGATATAGTGAAAACCGATCGCCGCACATACGGTGACGAATAGACGATCAAGGAGACGCGTTGGAGGAGTGGAACGACCCATTTGACGATCTCGCGTCAGCGGCGTGCAACCTGCTCGCCGACAATGTTGGCGCGCGTCAGTGCGGAGTCATCGCCATCGAGGGCGAGCGGCTCAAGGGCGGGTCGTCCGAGTTCATGCGCCTCCCGCTCGAGCAGCGTCACGCCGTCATTTCGGCCATCCTCGCCGCCGTCGCCGCCACCGATTTCGACGCCGAGGAGGCCCAGTCGAGCCAGGCGATCGAGGTCTCGGTACCGAGCGGGGCCGCGGCCGCCGCCGTCGTCTTCCCCGAGAGCGAGACGATCGTCTTCCAGATGCTCGACAAGGGCCAGTCGATCGACGCGAAGGCCTTCCGCCACGCCGCCGCCTCCGCCCTCCCGGTCCTCTACCGGATCGACGATCTGCGCGCGGAGCGGATCGAACTGCAGAAATCGGCGCGCCTCCTGCGCCATGTCGAGGAGCTCGCCCAGGTGGGCGGGTGGGAGCACATCCTCACCACCGGCCGCCTCACCTGGTCGCGCGAGATCTACGCCATCCACGGCCTCGAGCCGGGCAGCGACCTCTCCCTCGACCGCGTCCTCCAGCTCTACCCCTCGCCGGGCCGCGAGAAGCTGAGCCTCGAACTGGAGCGGGCGGCGACCGAGGGGAGCGGCTTCGACCTCACCGCCCCGATCCGCACCCCGTCGGGCGAGCGGCGCATCGTGCGCACCGTGGCGCGCGCGGTGAACGGCACCAAGCTCTACGGCATCGCCCAGGACGTGACGGCCCAGCTCTCCGCCGAGCGGCGCCTCTGGTGGGCCGCGAACCACGACCCGGTGACGAGCCTGCCGAACCGCCTCCTCTTCGAGGACCGCATCAGCACCGCCGTCCAGCGTGCGCGGCGCGACAACAAATCCTTCGCCCTCGTCATCATCGACATCTCGGACTTCGCCCGCCTCACCGAGCGCTCCGGCTACACCGTGCCGGACAAGCACATGATGGACGTCGCCTCCCGCATCGCCGCCGTGATGCGCGAGAGCGACACGATCGCCCGCCTGTCGCTCAACGAGTTCGCGATCCTCCTCAACGACGTGAAGAATCAGGAGGACATCGCCTCCCCGATCGCGCGCCTGCGCGACCAGATCGACCAGATGCAGAAGGAAGGCGCGGGCGACGGCATCCACATGTCCGTCGGCATCGCCTTTTATCCGGACCATGCGAGCGGGGCCGAGGAGCTGACGCGCGCGGCCGAGATGGCGCTGTCGCAGGCCAAGCGCCGGCTCGACTCGCCCGTCATCGTGTTCGACCGGCAGATCGCCAACGACGCCGCCAAGCGGCGCGAGACGATCCTGCGGCGCGCCCGCGACAGTCTCGCCAAGCGCGAGTTCGTCCCCTACTACCAGCCGCAGATCGACATCGAGACGAACGAGGTCGTCGGCGTCGAGGCGCTCGTGCGCTGGCAGACGCCGGACGTGCTTCTCGACGCGAAGGATTTCGCCTACGCGCTCGACGATCACGAGATCGGCAGCCGCGTCGGCCGCGCCGTGCTCGACGCGGTGATCATCGACATTGCGAAGCTGCGCCAGATGACGGACAAGCCGTTCCGCGTGTCGATCAACGCCTCACGCACCGAGGTGCTGCGCAACGACTTCCTCGACACCTTCCTCGAGAAGACGCGCAACGGGAACCTCAAGCCGAACGACTTCATCATCGAGATCACCGAGGACGTGATCATCGGCGTCGACGACCAGGCGCTGCACGACAAGATCTCCTTCCTCGTCTCGTCCGGGGTGGAGTTCTCGCTCGACGATTTCGGGACGGGCTATGCTTCGCTGATCCACATCACGAGCTTCCCGATCAAGGAAATCAAAATCGACAAGCAGTTCATCTTCGGCATCGAGACCGACCGGCGCAAACGCGCGATCGTGAAGGGGATCATCCAGATCGCCCGCTCGATGGGGCTGCACGTGATCGCCGAAGGCGTCGAGACGGCGGAGCAGCAGGAGGTCTTGCGCGATATCGGATGCCGCTATGCGCAGGGCTATTTCTACTCCTTCCCGGTGCCCTTCTCCCAATTCGCAGACATGCTGGACCACACCTGAGACCATGGACGAACGCGGCCTCCAACGACGTGACAGCAACTACGCTGCGATCACACCGCTCCACTATCTGACCCGCACCGCGGCGGTGTATCCGGACCGCCCGGCCTGGAAGCACGGCGACCGGTCGATGAGCTGGGGCGACTTCGACCGTCGCGTCCGCCGTCTCGCCGCCGGACTCGTGGCGCGCGGCATCGGCGCGGGCGACGTGGTCGCGATCCTCGCCCCCAACATCCCCGCCTTCCTGGAAGCGAACTACGCCGTGCCGATGGCCGGCGCGATCCTGCTGCCGCTCAACACGCGGCTCGACGCCGGGACGCTCGCCTATTCACTGCAGCACGCCGAGGCGCGGATGGTGCTCGTCGACAGCGAGCTGACCGCCCTCCTCGGCGAGGCGGTCGCCAAGCTCGAGACGCGGCCCGAGATCGTGCGGATCGACGATCACCTCGCGAAGAAGCCCACCGACGGCCCGGTCGATCTCGCCTACGAGGACCTCCTCGCCGAGACGCCGATCGCCGCCTATGACGGCCCGGCGGACGAGTGGGACTCGTTCTCGCTCTCCTACACCTCCGGCACGACCGGCAAGCCGAAGGGCGTCGTCTACTCGCACCGCGGCGTCGCGATGACGGCGATCTCCAACCTCGTCGACTGGGCGATCCCGCGCTTTCCAGTCTATCTCTGGACGGTGCCGATGTTCCACTGCAACGGCTGGTGCTTCCCCTACACGGTGGCGCTGATGGCCGGCACCAATGTGTGCCTGCGCCAGGTCGACCCCGACAGCCTGATCGACGCGATGGAGAACCACGGCGTCACCCATCTCGGCGGCGCGCCGATCGTCATGCAGATGGTGATCGAGGGGGCGCGAAAGCGTGGCTTCCGGGCCGCCCACACCATCCGGATGATGACCGCGGCCGCCCCGCCCCCGGCGAGCGTCATCGGCAAGATGGAGGAGATCGGCATCGAGGTGACGCAGGTCTACGGCCTCACCGAGACCTACGGACCGACCGTCGTCTCCTCCTGGAACCCGGAATGGGATGGACGCGAGGAGACCGAGCGCGCCCGCCTCAAGGCCCGCCAGGGCGTGCGCTACTCGATGCAAGGCGACGTCTCGGTGCGCGACCCCGAGACGCTGGAGCCCGTCCCCGCCGACGGCGCGACGATGGGCGAGGTGATGATGCGCGGCAACGTCACCATGAAGGGCTATCTGAAGGACGAGGCGGCGACCGACGCCGCCTTCAAGGGCGGCTTCTTCCACTCGGGCGACCTCGCCGTCCAGCACCCGGACGGCTACATCGAGCTGAAGGACAGGGCGAAGGACATCATCATCTCGGGCGGGGAGAACATCTCCTCCATCGAGGTGGAGAACGCGCTCTACGCCCACCCAGCCGTCGCGAGCGTTGCCGTCGTCGCGATGCCGCACGAGCGCTGGGGCGAGTCGCCCTGCGCCTTCGTCGAGCTGACGAGCGATGGCGAGGCGGACGAGGCGAGCCTCATCGCCTGGGTCCGCGAGCGGATCGCCCACTACAAGGCCCCGCGCAAGATCGTGTTCGAGGCGCTGCCGAAGACCTCCACCGGCAAGGTCCAGAAGTTCCAGCTGCGCCAGCGTGTGCGGGAGCTTGTCGAGAACGAGAAGGCCTGATTGCACGCATAGATTGCGGACGGTATGCAGCCCTCTCCTGATCGTGAGAGGGCTGATCCCATGCGCTACCTGTTCCTATCGGCGATGGCCTTGCTGGCGGTGATCGCCATGGCCCCCGCGGCCGAGGCCGGCAATTGCTACGGCCCCAAGGTCCTCCAGCGGATCATCGGCGCCGGCAACGCCGACTATGACCGCTTCTTCACCCTGTGCCCCGGCCAGGCCATCATCTCGATCGACGGGACCTCGGCGCAGGATCAGCTCGGCATGTACGTGCAGGTCGGACAGTCCGGCCCGGTGGTCTGCAACCGCCAGTTCGCGGCCGACTCCCACACCTGCACGTTCCGTGTCGGCCGGAAGGCCCGCTACTATGTCCGCGTCTTCAACTACGGATCACGGCACGCGACCTACCGCTTCATCTCGAACTGAGGGCGCGGGGGGCCTACTGCCCCTCGGGCGGGTCCACCGCCAGCATCGTCGCCACGTCGATCGTGCGTGAGCCTTGCGAGCAGGCCCCGCGGTCGGTCAACTCGCCCTCGACGCGGACATAGTCGCCATTGCGGAAGCCGCGCGTGTTGCCGACGAGGCCGACGATCTCGCCCGCCGGGGTCGTCACCACCGGGCAGTCCGCCCCAGCCGCAAGGCGCCCTTCGGCGATGCTGAGCCCGCGCGGCACCGGCGCCTTCCCGTCCTCGGCCGGTGACGGCGGCAGGATCAGCGAGGCGCCCGGCCTCAGATCCGCCTCCTCGATCCCCGGATTGGCCGCCTCCAGCACGCCGACGGAGATGTTGTAGCGTGCGGCGATCGTGTCGAACGTGTCGCCCGGCTCCACGACGTGCCGCGTCCCCGCGACGGCCTCGGCATCGCGCGAGCCTTCGAGCGGGGTCGTGTCGAGACCCGTCACCGCGGCCGGCACCATCAGCTCCGTGCCCGGCGCGACGCTGTCGATGTTGCTGATCGACGGGTTCGCCATCATCAGCGCGCTCAGCGTCACCTTGCACCGCTCGGCGACGGTGTAGAACGTGTCGTTCCCTTCCAGCACATAGGTCTGTCCGCACGGGCCCTGGCTCGCCATGGCCTCGCCCGCGGGCAGGACCGCCATCGACGCGAGCAGCAGCCCGCCTGCCATCATCGACGCCTTCATTCGGAGAACCTCCTCGCTTGGTCGTCCACCGGCCGGCGCACCGGCCACACACGCTGTGAAAGCTAGAGGCGCGGCGGCGGGGCGGGAGGGGTTGGCACGCCGCACGCATCGCAATGTCGCAGCGATGCGCCGGGCCGGACCGGCGCCGGCGCGCGGCGTTATTGACTCAGGTCGCGACACCCACCATAACGTCATAAAGATTTCTTTATATGGAAATGCGCATGTTGGGTGTTGTGAAGCAGCCGGCGACGGTGAGCGGTCACGACCAGCTCGTCTCTATCCTGCGCGCGGCGGGAGAAACGACCCGGCTGCGCATTCTCGCGCTTCTCTCCGACGCGGATCTGACGGTGAAGGACCTCACGACCATTCTGGGCCAGAGCCAGCCGCGGATCTCGCGTCATCTGAAGCTTCTCGCCGAGGCCGGTCTCGTGACGCGCTCGGCCGAGGGCGCGTGGGCCTTCTATCGCCTCGCCGAGACCGATGACGGGGCCCGCCCGGCGGACATGATCCTCCAGCATCTCGACCCCGACGACCCCGTCCATGCGCGCGACCGCGAGCGCCGTGCCGCCACGCACCGGTCGAACGCGGAGGCCGCCGCCGGCTATTTCGCCGCGAACGCGGAGATCTGGGACCATATCCGCTCGCTGCACGCGCCGGAGGCGGAGGTCGAGGGGCGGGTCCGGGCCCTCCTCGGCGACGCGCCCATCCGCACGCTCCTCGATGTCGGCACCGGGACGGGCCGCATCCTGGAGCTGATGGCGGACCGGGCCGAACGCATGACCGGCATCGACGCCTCGGCGGCGATGCTCGCGGTCGCGCGCGCCAATCTCGCCCGCGCCGGCATCACCAACGCCCGCCTGATGCAGGACGACGTCTACGCGCTCTCCGTGCCGCGCGACACGTTCGACGCCGTCATCATCCATCAGGTGCTTCACTATCTCGACGATCCCGGCCGCGCCGTCCTGGAGGCAGCGCGCACGCTGCGCCCCGGCGGCCGGCTCGTGATCGTCGATTTCGCCCCGCATGCGGTGGAAACGCTCCGCAGCGAAGCTCAGCATCGTCGCCTCGGCATCGGCCGGGACGAGATGGCCGAGTGGCTGCGGGCGGCCGAACTCGACACGGTCGATGTCTGCGACCTGACGGGAACGGACTCTTCGCTCACGGTCACGCTGTGGCTCGCGAAAGATCCCCGCATCATAACCGACGAGACCCGACACAAGGAGGGCGCGTACGCATGACGACCCCGCTCGTATCTTTCGAATTCTTCCCGCCGAAGACCCCGGCGATGGAAGAGACGCTGTGGGCGTCGATCCAGAAGCTCGCCCCGCTGGCGCCCGAATTCGTGTCGGTCACCTACGGCGCGGGCGGCTCGACGCGCGAGCGCACCCACCGCACCGTCCGCCGCATCGTCGAGGAGACGAAGCTGAAGCCGGCCGCGCACCTCACCTGCGTCGCGGCCTCGAAGGCCGAGATCGACGAGGTGGTCCGCGAGTATTGGCAGGCGGGCGTGCGCCACATCGTGGCGCTGCGCGGCGACATGCCCGAGGGCCCTGGCACCGCCTACAAGCCGCACCCGGACGGCTACGCCAACGGCGCGGAGCTGACCGCCGGCATCAAGGCGATCGCCCCGTTCGAGGTCTCCGTCTCGGCCTATCCCGAGTGCCACCCCGACAGCGCGGGCTGGGACGCCGACATCGACCAGCTCGCCCGCAAGGTGGACGCCGGCGCCGACCGCGCGATCACCCAGTTCTTCTTCGACAACGAGCTGTTCGACGCCTATCGCGAGCGCGTCGCCAAGCGCGGCATCAACATCCCGCTGGTGCCGGGCATCATCCCGATCCACTCGTTCAAGCAGGTCCAGCGCTTCGCCGCGATGTGCGGCGCCTCGGTGCCGGACAAGCTCGCCGAGCGCTTCGACGGGCTGGAGGATGACGAGGACCAGCGCCGCCTCGTCGCCGCTGCGGTCGCGGCCGAGCAGGTCGCCGACCTCGAGAAGCGCGGCGTGGACCGCTTCCATTTCTACACGATGAACCGCGCGGAGCTCGTCTACGCGCTCTGCCGCCTGATCGGCCTCAAGCCGACCACCGAGGTCGCTGCGGCGGCCTGAACCCGATACGTTCCGGAGTAAACCGATGCCCAACAGACTCGCCGAAGAAGCGCGCCGCCGGATCCTCATCCTGGATGGGGCCATGGGCACCATGATCCAGGCCGAGAAGTTCGACGAGGACGCGTTCCTCGGCGCCGGCGGTGGCGGACACTCCTGCGCCGTCCACTTCGATCACCCGCAGGGCGGCAACAACGACGTGCTCGTGCTGACCCAGCCGGACACGATCGAGCGGATCCACCGGGAATATCTCCTCGCCGGCGCGGACATCGTCGCGACGAACACGTTCTCCTCGACGCGGATCGCGCAGGCCGATTACGGCCTGCAGGACCACGCCTACGAGATGAACGTCGCCGGCGCCCGCGTCGCGAAGGCGGCGGCCGACGCGGTCACGGCCGAACAGCCGGACCGCCCGCGCTTCGTCGCCGGGGCCCTCGGCCCGACGAACCGCACCCTCTCCATCTCGCCGGACGTGAACGATCCGGGCTTCCGCGCGATCACCTTCCAGGAGCTCGCCGACGCCTACGCGGAGGCCGCGCGCGGCCTCGTCGATGGCGGGGCGGACCTTCTCCTCGTCGAGACGATCTTCGACACGCTGAACGCCAAGGCCGCGATCTTCGCGATCGAGGGCCTCTTCGCGTCGGGCGTGCGCCGCGTGCCGGTGATGATCTCGGGCACGATCACGGACCGCTCGGGCCGCACCCTCTCCGGCCAGACGCCGACCGCCTTCTGGAATTCCGTGCGTCATTCGCGGCCGTTCTCGATCGGCCTCAACTGCGCCCTCGGCGCGGCCGAGATGCGCGCCCACGTCGCCGAGATCAGCCGCGTCGCCGACACGCTGATCTGCGCCTATCCGAACGCGGGCCTGCCAAACGAGATGGGCGAATATGACGAGTCGCCCGCCTACATGGCGCGCCAGCTCGAGGAATTCGCGCAGGAAGGCCTCCTCAACATCGTCGGCGGCTGCTGCGGCACGACGCCCGACCACATCGCCGCGATCCGCGAGGCGGTGGACCGGCACACGCCGCGCGAGGTGCCCGAGCACCGCGCGATCATGCAGCTCTCCGGCCTCGAGCCGTTCGCCCTCACCAAGGACATCCCCTTCGTGAATGTCGGCGAGCGCACGAACGTCACCGGCTCGGCCCGCTTCCGCAAGCTGATCAAGGAAGGCGACTTCGCCACCGCGCTCGACGTCGCGCGCGACCAGGTGGAGAACGGCGCCCAGGTGATCGACGTCAACATGGACGAGGGCCTCCTCGACTCCAAGGAGGCGATGTCTACCTTCCTGCGCCTCGTCGCCTCCGAGCCCGACATCGCCCGCGTGCCGGTGATGGTCGATTCCTCCAAGTGGGAGGTGATCGAGGAGGGGCTTCGCCAGGTCCAGGGCAAGGCGATCGTCAACTCGATCTCGCTGAAGGAGGGTGAGGAGAAGTTCCTCGCCGAGGCCGAGCTCGTGCGCCGCTACGGCGCCGCGACCGTCGTCATGGCGTTCGACGAGACGGGCCAGGCCGACACCTTCAAGCGCAAGACCGAGATCTGCGCCCGCGCCTACAAGCTCCTCACCGAGAACGGCTTCCCGCCGGAAGACATCATCTTCGACCCGAACGTGTTCGCCGTCGCGACCGGCATCGAGGAGCACAACAATTACGGCGTCGACTTCATCGAGGCGACGCGCTGGATCCGGCAGAACCTGCCCGGTGCGCACGTCTCGGGCGGCGTGTCGAACCTCTCCTTCTCGTTCCGCGGCAACGAGCGCGTGCGCGAGGCGATGCACTCGGTCTTCCTCTACCACGCCATCAAGGCGGGGATGGACATGGGCATCGTCAATGCAGGCCAGCTCGCCGTCTATGACGACCTCGAGACCGAGTTGCGCGAACTGTGCGAGGACGTTGTCCTCAACCGGCGCGAGGACTCCACCGAGCGCCTGCTCGAGGCGGCCGAGCGCTGGAAGGGCGGGCCGGGCGCCAAGCGCGCGCAGGACCTCACCTGGCGCGAGGGCGACGTCAACGCGCGCCTGAAGCACGCCCTCGTCCACGGCATCACCGAATATATCGAGGCCGACACGGAGGAGGCGCGCCAGGCGGCGACGCGTCCGCTGGAGGTCATCGAAGGGCCGCTGATGGCCGGCATGAACGTCGTCGGCGACCTCTTCGGGGACGGCAAGATGTTCCTGCCGCAGGTCGTGAAGTCGGCGCGCGTGATGAAGCAGGCGGTCGCCTACCTCCTCCCCTTCATGGAGGCGGAGAAGGACGGGCGCGCCCATTCGAGCGCCGGCAAGGTGCTCCTCGCGACCGTGAAGGGCGACGTCCACGATATCGGCAAGAACATCGTCGGCGTCGTGCTCCAGTGCAACAATTTCGAGGTCATCGATCTCGGCGTGATGGTGCCGGCGGCGCGGATCCTCGAAGTCGCCAAGGCGGAGAATGTCGACATCATCGGCCTCTCCGGCCTCATCACCCCCTCGCTCGACGAGATGTGCGCCGTCGCGGCCGAGATGGAGCGGACGGGCTTCAACGTGCCGCTCCTCATCGGCGGGGCGACCACCTCGAAGATCCACACGGCGGTGAAGATCCACCCGAACTACGTGTCGGGGCAGGCGGTCTACGTGACCGACGCCTCGCGCGCGGTCGGCGTGTGCTCGCGCCTGCTGACGGACCGGGCCGCCTACATCACCGAGATCCGCGAGGACTATAAGTCCGTCGCGACGCGCTATCTGCGCGGCCAGGAAGAGAAGAAGCGCGTGCCGATCGCCGACGCGCGCGCCAACCACGTCGCCCTCGACTGGGCCGCCTACACGCCGCCGGTGCCCACGAAGCTCGGCCTCCAGACCATCGAGGCGCCGCTTCAGACGCTGGTGTCCTTCATCGACTGGACCCCGTTCTTCTCGGCCTGGGAGATCAAGGGCGCCTTCCCGCGCGTCCTCGACGACCCGCGCTATGGCGAGGCCGCGCGCCCGCTCTATCGCGACGCGACGGCGATGCTGGAGAAGATGGTGCGCGAGAAGTGGCTCGCGCCGAAGGGCATCATCGGCCTCTGGCGCGCCCAGTCGGACGGGGACGACATCATCGTCTATGGCGAGGACGGGGCGGAGACGGCGCGCCTCCACACGCTGCGCCAGCAGATGGCCCGCTCGGGCGACCGCAAGAACGCGGCGCTCGCCGACTTCGTCGCCCCCGTGGGCGGCCCTGAGGATTATATCGGCGCCTTCTGCGTGACGGCGGGGCTCGACGAGGAGGCGATCGCGGAGAAGTTCGTCGCCGCCGGGGACGACTACAACAAGATCCTCTTCCAGTCCCTCTCCGACCGTCTCGCCGAGGCGTTCGCGGAGTACGCGCACATGCGCATCCGCCGCTCGATCTGGGGCTTCGCGCCGGACGAGACGCTGACGCCGCAAGAATTGATCGAGGAGACCTATCGCGGCATCCGGCCCGCGCCGGGCTACCCGGCGCAGCCCGACCACACCGAAAAGCGCACGCTCTTCAGCATGTTGGACGTGGAGGCGCGGATCGGCGTGGAACTCACCGAAAGCTGCGCGATGTGGCCGGCTTCATCTGTCTCCGGGCTTTACTTCTCGCACCCCGACAGTTTCTATTTCGGGATTGGGAAGATCGAACGGGATCAGGTGGAAGACTACGCGCGTCGTAAAGGCTGGGAAGTCTCGGAAGCGGAGCGTTGGCTCGCGCCGATCCTCAACTACCAGGCCGAGCCGCTGCTGAAAGCCGCCTGACCCCGCAAAAAGGGGAGGCGAAACGATGCGCATGGGGTTGATCGCGGGGGTGCTCGCGCTGTCGGTATTGCCAGCGGCAGCGCAGACCTCGTGCGGATCGTTCGATTTCGCCGGCCCGTTCGCCGAGGCCTATTTCGCCGGTCAACCCTATCGCGAGGCCGCGCGCGCGACCGAAGTGATCAGCACCCTGCCGGACGGCGCCTGCCACCAGGACCGGCTCCTCGCCGCGCTGGCGGAGAAGCTCGGCCCCGTCGTCGGTTACAAGGCGGCGGCGACCTCGCCGGGCGCGCAGAAGCAGCTCGGCCTCGACCAGCCGGTCCTCGGCGTCCTCTTCCGCGACCAGATCCGCGCGGACGGGTCGGAGATCGCCATCACCGAAGGCGCGCGGATGATCTTCGAGCTCGACCTGCTCGCGCGGGTGAAGAGCGACGCGATCAACGCCGCGACGACGCCGGAAGAGGCGCTTTCGGAGATCGACGCGCTGATCCCCTTCATCGAGCTCGGCGACCTCATGGTGCCGAAGGGGGTCGAGGTCACCGGCCCGCTCCTCCAGGCGATGAACGCCGGCTCGCGCCTCGGTGTCGAGGGCGCGCCGATCCCGGTGGACGGGATGGGCGTCGACGATTTCGCCGCCATCCGCGGCCGACTCGCCAAGGACGGCACGGCGGTGGCGGAGGCGGACGGGTCGAGCCTCCTCGGCAACCCGATGAACGCCGTGCTCTGGATCGCCAAGGCCGCCAACGCGCGCGGGATGAAGCTGAAGGCGGGCGACGTCCTCAGCCTCGGCTCCATGGGACGCTTCCAGATCGCCGCGCCCGGCATCATCGTCGCGACCTATGGCGGGCTCGGCGACGACGGCGTCTCTGTGACCGTGACGCTGAAATGAGCGGACGGGCGGCCCCGGCCGCCCGCGCCCTCACCCCCAATGCATCGCGGCGGTGCGGACCGGCGCGTCCCACAGCGCCATCATCTCCGCGTCGAGCTTCGTCAGCGTGATCGAGCAGCCCTGCATCTCGAGCGAGGTGCAATAGTTGCCGACGAGCGAGCGGGCGATGGTGAGGCCCTCCTTCGCGCACAGCTTCGCCGCCGCCTCGTAGACGAGATAGAGCTCCAGGAGCGGCGTCCCGCCCATCCCGTTCACCATCAGGAGCACGTCGCCTCTCGGCGCAATGTCCTTCTGGATCGCGGCGAACATTTCGGCGACGAGCGCGTCGGCGGACTTCATCGTGTCGCGCCGGCGGCCGGGCTCGCCGTGGATGCCGACGCCGATCTCGATCTCGTCCGGGCCGAGATCGAAGGTGGCGCGGCCCGCGGCCGGCACCGTGCAGCTCGACAGCGCGATCCCCATCGTGCCCGACGCCGCGTTCACCCGCTCCCCCAGCGCCTTCAGCGTGGCGAGATCGTCGCCCCGCTCGGCCGCCGCGCCGACGATCTTCTCCACGATCACCGTCGCCGCGACGCCCCGCCTTCCCTGGCTGTGGGTCGAGCTTTCGACCGCCACGTCGTCATTGGTGAGGATCGTCGCGCTCTCCCCGTCGAGCATCTCGGCGGCCATCTCGAAATTCATGACGTCGCCGGCATAGTTCTTCACGATGAAGAGCGTGCCCGCGCCGCCGTCCACCGCTTCGGCCGCGGCGAGCATCTGGTCGGGCGTCGGCGAGGTGAAGACCTCGCCGGGGCAGGCCGCGTCGAGCATTCCGAGACCGACGAAGCCCGCATGCATCGGCTCGTGACCCGAGCCGCCGCCGGAGATCAGCGCGACCTTGCCCTTCGTCGGCCCGACCCGGCGCGTCACGAAGCGCGGCTCCTGGGAGATCGAGACGAGATCGGCGTGGGCGCGGCCGAAGCCCGCGAGGCCTTCGGCGAGGATGGTGCCCGTGTCGTTGATGAGTTTCTTCATGGATCCCCCCTTGGAGCGTGTCAGCGCGTCGCGCCGCAGATCGCGCGGATGATGATGAAGGAGGACATCGCCCCCGGATCGACGGTGCCGATCGCCCGCTCACCGAGGAAGGCGGCGCGCCCATAATGGGCGGTGAGATCGCGCGTCGAATCCTTGCCCGCCTCGGCGGTCGCGACCACCCGCTCGGCGAGCGCGTCCCCCGCCTCGCCCGAGGCCGCGCCGTCCTCCAGCGCAGCGGCGACGGGGATCAGCACGTCGAGCATCGTCTTGTGCCCGAGATCGGCCTTGCCGCGCTTCTTGATCGCCTCGACTCCGTCGCGCGTGAGGCGGGCGACGGTGGCGGCGGTCCACGGCTCGTCGATGCCCTCGGTCTTGGAGGCGGCAAGGAAGAAGCTCGCGATCAGGGGGCCGCTCGCGCCGCCGATGGTCGACATCAGCTTCATCGCGATCGCCTTCATCGCCTCGCCGGGCGCCTTGTCCGCGAGGTCGGGGGCGAGCGCGATGATCGTTTCGGCGCCACGCTTGATGTTGATGTAGTGGTCGCCGTCTCCGATCGCGCGGTCGAGATGCTCGATCTCGCTCTCGTTGGCGGCGATCGCCTCCCGTGCTGCTTCCGCCGCTTTCAGAATGGTCTCGGTCGACATGGGTCCTGCTCGATTGGTTGCTTGGTGGCGGTGCCGTCCTCAGGCGACGATCAGGCGCTCCTCGCCGTCGAACCACAAGGCGGCGCCGGGGCGCACCGCGACCCGCGTCGCCTCGCCCGAATGGAGCGGCGCCTCGCGATCGATGAGGGCATGGACGTTGCGCCCCTCCACCGCGATCAGCGCGATCGTCTCCGCGCCGAGATGCTCGACATTGAGGACGCGCCCGTCCATCCCCTCCGCCGCGCCGACGGTCACGTCCTCCGGCCGCACGCCCGCCGTCGCGGCGCGGGCGGGCGCGTCGACGAGGCCGAGGCGGCCGGCGGGGATGAGGTTGATCTGCGGGCTGCCGAGGCGTTGGGCGGCGTAGATCGTCGCCGGCGACTCGTAGACGCGGCGCGGCACGTCGAGCTGCACGAGGCGGCCTTCCTGGAGGATGCCGATCCGGTCGGCGAGCGTCATCGCCTCCAGCTGGTCGTGCGTGACGTAGAGGATCGTCGCGTCGAGATCGCGCTGGATGCGCTTCAGCTCGACCCGCAGCTCCTCGCGCAATTTCGCGTCGAGCGAGGAGAGCGGCTCGTCCATCAGGAAGAGGTTCGGCTCGCGCACCAGCGCCCGGCCGATCGAGACGCGCTGCATCTCGCCGCCCGAGAGGGCCGTCGCCTTGTTCTTCAGCTTGCCGCCGATCTTCAGCATCTCGGCGATCGCCGTGACGCGCTCGCGCACCACTTTAGCCGGCTGGCGGCGTCCGGGCGCGCGCAGCGGAAAGGCGAGATTGTCGAAGACGGTGTAGTGCGGATAGAGCGAATATTGCTGGAAGACGAAGGCGACGTCGCGCGCCGCCGGCGGCATCGCGGTGACGTCGACGCCCGCGATGTGGACGCTCCCCTCGTCCGGCCGCTCGAGCCCGGCGAAGAGGCGCAGCGTCGTGGTCTTCCCCGCCCCCGTCGGTCCGAGGAGAACGACGAATTCCCCGTGCGCGATCGAGAGCGAGACGTCGTCGACCGCGACAGTCTCCCCGAAGCGCTTCGTCGCGCCGATGAGCGCCGCGTCAGCCATGCGCGGCCCCGCGGATGGTGACGGAGCGGTCCGTCGCCGCGTCGAACACGGAAAGGCGCTCGGTGATGAAGTCGAGCCCGATCGTCTCCCCGTCGGCGACGCGCACGGTGTTCGGCGCGCGCACGCGCAGCCGGCCCGCCTCGGTGTCCACCGTCACGAGCTGGCGCGAGCCCATATATTCGACGCCGAAGACGCGGCCGCGCAGCGCCCCCTCCTCCACGATCCGGATGTGCTCCGGCCGCGCGCCGAGCACGGCCTCGGCCGAGAGCGGCGCCGTCGTCGCGGGCACGGCGATCGAGACGCCCTTCACGCGGAGCGCCGTCGCCCCGGCCGGGAGGTGTCCCTCGGCGGGCAGGAAGTTCATCGAGGGCGAGCCGATGAAGTTCGCGACGAAGCGCGTCGCCGGGTGGTCGTAGATCTCGGTCGGGGTCGCGATCTGGAGGACCTCGGCGTGGTTCATCACGCAGATCCGGTCCGCCATCGCCATCGCCTCCACCTGGTCGTGGGTGACGTAGACGGTGGTCGCGCCGACGCGGTTGTGGAGGACGCGCAGCTCCTCGCACATCACGTCGCGGAACTCGGCGTCGAGCGCGCCGAGCGGCTCGTCCATCAGGAACGCCTTGGCGCGGCGCACGATGGCGCGGCCGAGCGCGACGCGCTGGCGGTCGCCCGCCGCAAGGCCCCCGACGGAGCGGTCGAGCAGATGCTCGATCCGCAGCATCGCCGCCACCTCCTCGGTGCGCGCCTTCACCTCGCGGCGCGGGAGGCCGGCGATGCGGAGGGGGAAGTTGATGTTCCGCCGGACCGACATGTGCGGATAGAGGGCGAAGAGCTGGAAGACGAAGGCGATGTCGCGCTCCGAGCCGCGCTTCCAGGTGACGTCCTCCCCATCGAGAAGGATGCGGCCCGAGGTGGGCAGCTCGAGCCCGGCGATCATGCGCAGCGTCGTCGTCTTGCCGCAGCCGGACGGGCCGAGCATGACGAAGAACTCCCCGTCGCGGATCGTGAAGGACGAGCCGCGCACGGCGGTAAAGTCGCCGAATGTCTTGCGGACCTCCTCGAGGCGGATTTCAGCCATCGCCGCCCTCCCCGACCGGCGCGCCGGCGCGGATGAGATTGCCGTCCTCGTCGATGAGGGCGAGCTCGACCATCCCCCAGGGCTTCTCCTCCACCGGGTGGAAGCGGGGGATGCCGTGGGCGGGCAGGCCGAGCGGGGCGAGCTCGTCCGACAGCGCGCGCGGGTCGGCGACGCGCACATAGGCCCCGTGCGCCGAGCGGCCGGGGTCGAGGTCCGGATAGCGGAAGAAATGCAGCTCCACCGCGTCCCGCTTCAGGATGAGATAGCCGTCACCATCGAAGCGGCCGCGCACCTCGAAACCGAGCGGACGATAAAAGGCGACGGTCTTGTCGAAGTCGCGGGCGGGCAGGATGGGGGCGACGCTGTTCAGCATGATCTAGTCCGGAAAGTGGCTGACGATGACGAAGCCTATCGTCCCCGCCAGGATCACGGCGAACGACCAGCCGAAGAGCCACAAGGAAAAGGGCTGCATCAGCATGAACACGCCCGCGACGATGAGCACCGTCGCGGCGTTCTCCCAGGGGTCGCGGCGGAAGAGGCGCCTCATCGCCGCACCGCGCCGAAGGTGATGCCGCGCAGAAGCTGGTTGCGCAGGATCACGGTGAAGAAGACGACCGGGAGGAGGAACAGCGTCGTCCCCGCCGCCACCGCCGGCCAGTCGAGCCCGCCCTCGCCGATGATGATCGGGATGAAGGGCGGCGCGGTCTGCGCCGTGCCGGAGGTGAGGAGGAGCGCGAAGGCGTACTCGTTCCAGGAGAAGATGAGGCAGAAGATCGCCGTCGCCGCGATGCCGGCGCGCATCTGCGGCAGGACGACCTTCAGGAAGGCCTGGACGCGGGTGTAGCCGTCGACCACCGCCGCCTCCTCATATTCGCGCGGGATCTCGTCCACGAAGCCCTTCAGGAGCCACACGGCGAGGGAGAGGTTCACGGCGGTGTAGAGGAGGATCATGCCCGCGTGCGTGTCCGACAGGCCGAGCTCGCGGTACATGAGGAAGATCGGGATCGCGACCGCCACCGGCGGCATCATCCGCGTCGACAGGATGAAGAAGAGGAGGTCGTCCTTGATGGGCACGCGGAAGCGCGAGAAGGCGTAGGCCGCGAGCGTCCCGAGGAAGACCGCGAGGAAGGTCGACCCGAAGCCGATGATCACCGAGTTGAAGTAGCGGTCGGCGAAGCGGCTCGGCCCGGTGATCACCATGTTCCGCTCGCGCACCAGCGCGTCGTACCAGGTCTTCGGCGGGCCGAGGCTCTCGATATATTCCGGCGTCTGGCGCGAGCGCGTGGTGAAGAGGTTGACGTAGCCCTCCAGCGTCGGCGTGAAGAGCACCTGCGGCGGATAGGAGATCGAGGCCGGCGGCGACTTGAACGAGGTCGCGACGATCCACACGAGCGGGATCATCGTGATCAGCGCGTAGACGATGACGATCGTGCCGGCGATCCACTTGCCGCGTGCCGACGTCTCGCCGGGCTTCAGCGGCGCGCTCATGATTTCACCTTGTTGAGCGCGCGCACATAGATGTTCGCGAGGCCGAAGACGGTCACGAACAGGATCACCGCGAAGGCGCTGGAGAAGCCGGTGCGCCACTTCTCGAACGCCTCGCGCTTCAGGTTGATCGAGGCGAGCTCGGTGGTCGAGCCGGGGCCGCCCGAGGTCAGCTCGACCACCATGTCGAACATCTTGAAGTTCTCGATGCCCCGGAAGAGCACGGCGAGCATCAGGAAGGGCAGGACGCGCGGGAGCGTGATGTACCAGAATTTCTGGAGCCAGTTCGCGCGGTCGATCTCCGCCGCCTCGTAGAGATAGTCCGGGATCGAGCGCAGGCCCGCGAGGCACAGGAGCATGATGTAGGGCGACCACATCCACGTATCGACGATGATGATCGCCCAGGGCGCGAGCGGCACCGAGCCGATCATGTCGATCGGTCCCGTCCCGGCGAAGAAGTCGATGATGTAGGAGAAGATGCCCGTCTGCGGCTGGTAGATGTAGGTCCAGAAGGTGCCGACGACCGCGGGCGACAGCATCATCGGGATGAGGATCAGCGTCGTCCAGAAGCTCGCCCCCCGGAAGGAGCGGTTGAGGAGGAGGGCGAGGCCGAAGCCGATCAGGATCTGGAGCAGCATCGTCCAGATGACGAAATGCGCCGTCGCCTGGAGGTAGGACCAGATGTCCTCCGAGCCGAGGATCCGCTCATAATTCTTCGTGCCGAGCCACTCGACAGGACGCCCCGGCTGGTTGGCGCGGTAGTTGGTGAAGGACAGATAGACCGTCCAGATCAGCGGGAAGATGTTGATCGCGAGGAGGAGGACGATCGTCGGCGTGATGAAGAGCCAGGCGATCGCCCGGTCCGACAGGCCCCGTGCCCGCCGCGCGAGCGCGGGGCTCGCCCGGACGGCCCGCGCGGCGAGCGGGTGGGCAGCAGGTTGGTCGATCATCCGCGAGATCCCGGTGGGGCGGCGGCCGGGGACCGGCCGCCAGCCTTGTGCGTCAGAGCTTCCCGTCGTCCTCGAAGGAGACGGTCCAGTCCTCGATCAGCTTGTCGAGAGCCTCCTGCGCCGTGCCCTGGTCGGCGACGACATAGTCGTGGACGCGCTTCTGCATCGCGAGGAGAAGCTCGGCATAGATGGGCTCCTGCCAGAAGTCCTTCACGTTGCTCATCGCCTCCAGGAACTGGCCGGCGAAGGGGGTGGATTCCACGAAGCCCGGATCCTCGAGCACCGCGTTGTGGACCGCGTAGCCGCCGAGATTCCACCACTTCTTCTGGACCTCGGGCTGGGCGAACCACTTGATGTACTGGAGCGCCTCGTCCTGCTTGTCGGAATAGGCGACGACGGAGATGCCCTGGCCGCCGAGGACCGAGGCCGGGATCTTCGCCGACGGGTTCACGAAGAAGCCGGAGGTGTCGCCGCCGACGGCCGGGTCCTTCGCGATGCCGGGGAAGAAGGCGAAGAAGTTCATCTGCAGCGCCGTCTGGCCGGACTTATAGGCGTCGAGATCCTCGGTCATGTACGCGTCGGAGTGGCCCGGTGGGGTGCAGCACTCGTAGAGCTCCTTGTAGACCTCGAGCCCCTTCACCGCGTCCGGCGAGTTCACCGCGCCGTCCATCTTGTAGGTGCCGGGCTCGGTCTCGTACTGGAAGCCGTAGGGGTAGAGCGCGTTGGTGACGCCCATCGTGATCCCCTCCGAGCCGCGCTCGGTGTAGATCGCCGCGCCATAGCGCGTCTCGCCGTCGATCTCGCGGCCCTGGAAGAATTTCGCGACCTCGAGGAGCTCGTCCCAGGTGCGCGGGACCTCCAGCGGGCGACCGACCTCGGCCTCGAAGGCGGCACGGATGTCAGGATTCTCAAACCAGTCGCGGCGATAGACCCAGCCGACCGCGTCGCCCATCGCCGGCAGCGCGTAATAGTTGGTCGACCCCTTCGGCCAGGCGGAGTAGGCGTCCACCGCGGCCGGCAGGAAGTCATCCATCGTGATGCCTTCCTTCTCGAAGAAGTCGTTCAGCTGGACGTAGTGGCCGTAGGTGGCGCCGCCGCCGATCCACTGGCTGTCCCCGATCATCAGATCGCAGAGCTTTCCGCCGGAATTCAGCTCGTTCAGCATCCGGTCGGCGAAGCTCGTCCACGGGACGAACTCGAATTTCATGTTGATGCCGCTTTCGGCGGTGAAGTCCTTCGAGAGTTCCACCAAAGCGTTCGCCGGATCCCACGCGGCCCAACAGAGCGTGATTTCCTTGTCCTGGGCTCGGGCGGCGCCTGCCGTGGCGGCAAACACCAGGGCAGCAGTCATCGTTGCGAAGACGCGCATTCCATCCTCCCCTGTTGGCCGCCATTCTTCTTGTCTGCCCCGTTTTGAGGCCATGCTGTGGCGGCAAGCCGCGCTTCGGCGGCTTATCGTCATGAGGCCAGCAATCGCTGGTGTCGTCAACGCTCCCGACAACCTCAGGGATGCGCAATTTCTGTGCAGATCCACCCCAGCGGCCGCGTTCCGTGTGACGGGATCCGGCGCGGAACATGGCGGAAGCGCTTGCGGACACTTGCCCGCCTCGTAGAGTGTGGCGGCGCCGGCCGCCCGAGGGCGACGCATCGCCGGCACCAGGAGAGACGACCTTGAACGAGAACCTGATCGCGAGCCTTCGCGAGCGCCTCGGCCCGGACAGCGTGCTGACGGGCGACGACATCCCGCCGCGCAACTGGGCCGACGAGACGAAGCTTACGCCGGTGCGTCCGGCCGCGCTGATCCTGCCGCGCAGCACCATGGACGTCTCCATCGCGCTGCGTCTGTGCAACGAGGCCGGCCAGCACGTGGTGACGCAAGGCGGGATGACGGGGCTTGCCGCGGGCGCGCATCCGATGGACGGCGAGTTCGCGCTGTCCCTCGAAAAGATGCGCGGCGTCGAGGAGGTCGACCCGGTCGCCGGCACGCTGACCGCGCTCGCGGGGACGACGCTTGCCGACGTCCAGGCCGCGGCCGAGGCGGCGGGCTTCCTGTGCGGCATCGATCTCGGCGCGCGCGGCTCCTGCACGATCGGCGGCAATGTCGCGACGAACGCGGGCGGCAACCAGGTGCTGCGCTACGGGATGACGCGCAAGAACATCCTGGGGCTCGAGGCGGTGCAGGCGGACGGCACGATCCTCACCTCACTCAACAAGATGATGAAGAACAACACCGGCTACGACTGGACGCAGCTCCTCGTCGGGTCGGAGGGGACGCTCGGCGTCATCACGCGCGTCGTGGTCGGGCTCCATCCGCAGCCGAAGGCGGTCGAGACCGCGCTCCTCGCCCTCCCCTCCGCGGACGCGGCGCTCAAGGTGCTGAAGCGGCTCGAGGCCGAGTTCGGCGCTGGGCTGATGGTGTTCGAGGGGATGTGGCGCGAGTTCATCACGGTCGCGACCGAGGAACTCGGCATCGTGCGCCCGTTCGAAGCCGAGCACGACGTCCTCATCCTCACCGAGATCGCGCCGGGCGGCGACAACCCGGCCGAGGCGGTCGAGGCCGTCCTCGGCGCGCTCCTCGAGGAAGGCGCCATCGAGGACGCGATCCTCGCCCAGTCCGCCGCCGATGCGCTGAGGCTCTGGAGCTATCGCGAGAGCGTCTACGAGTATCAGCGGCTCCACAAGGTACAGGTCGGGTTCGACATCGCGATCCCGCGCCCCGCGATCGGCGCCGCGGTGGAGGATCTGCGCGCCCTCCACGCGGCCGAGTGGCCGAGCGCGCTCCAGGTCGTCTTCGGCCACATCGCCGACAGCAACCTCCACATCGTGACCGGCCCGGCGAAACCCGACACGACGATCGACGCCGCCCAGACCAAGCGGATCGAGACCGGCGTCTACGAGATCGTGCGCAAGCACCGCGGGTCGATCTCGGCCGAGCACGGGATCGGGCGCGCGAAGCGGCCCTATCTCGCCCACAGCCGGACGGAGGCCGAGCTCGCGCTGATGCACGCGATCAAGTCGACGCTGGATCCGAAGGGGATCCTGAACCACGGGCGGGTGATCTGAGGGCGTCCGGCCGCGCCGGACCGCGCGGCCGTCCCGCGGTCAGTTGACGAAGGGCACGCCGTCGATCCCGGCATAGCGGTCGACGGTCGCCAGCATCTCCTGCGGGTCCCAGGGCTTCGGCAGGCGCTGCGCGTTCGGATAGTTGCGCAGCACCTCGCTGCCGGCGAGCGTGTAGCCGGAGACGAACACGATCGGCGTGCCGATCTGGGTGAGGTAGGCGGCGACCTTCTCGCTGGTGCGGCCTTCGCCAAGATTGACGTCGAGGATGGCAAGGGTCGGCACGAACGCCTTCAGGGCGTCGAGCGCCTGGTCGGCGTCGGCGAACGGGCCGTGGACCGTGTAGCCGGCGTCTTCGAGCAGATCGGCCAGATCGAACGCGATGAGGGCTTCGTCCTCGACGATCAGAATCTGGCTTGTCTTGCGCCCCATCGCCCCATCCTTGCTGCCGTCACCCGTCACGGTCGCTCCGTCTTCCTGACAACACCGGGGCACATACACCGCCCGGCACGTTCGGTAGCGCTTCCACCCCCGTGCCGGCCGGCTTCGCAGGAGCCAGCTCCATCTTGCTAACGCGCGATGCGGACTTGGAACAAAAAGTCCAGTTTCCGTTGAGTTGATCGCGAGAATTATCTCGATGCTATTGATTGGACGATAGTCCTCTGCGGACCATCACACAAGCGGATCCAGGGAAACTAAGCCGCATCGCGGGACGTTCGCGACCCGCGCGCCGGCCAGTGTTTGCGCGCGATCCGTCGCGATGACGGCCGCGTCAGTGGATCAGATCGGCGATTTCCGGGAGGAGGAGGAAGAGGAAGCCGCCGCCGGCCAAAAGTGACGCACCCATGGCGCCGAGCGCGAGGAGGCCGTCGCCCGCGAGGATGGCGAGCGCGAAGAGGGCGATGATCGCGGCCGTGAGCGTGCTCGTCAGCGGGAGGAGCTCCATCGGCGGCATCGTGGCGGCGAGCGCGGCGCAGATCACCACCATCGCGATGATCGTCCAGCGGTTGATCATGAAGGAGAAACGCGGGCGGACGAGCCGGTCGAAGCGGGTAAGCACCGGCCCCGCGCGCCCGACGGCCCATTCGAGCCGGTGCCGCGCGATCCGCATCCTCAGAAGCCGCGCCGGCAGCCAGACCGTGTCGCGCCCCAGGAGGAACTGGACGCACACGAGCACGATCATCACCGCGGCGAGCGTCGGCGTGCCAGGGATGCCGCTGATCGGCGACACGATGACGACACTCGGCAGGAGAAGCAGCGCACCGAACGACTTCTGGCCAACCGCCTCGAGCGCATCCGCCACGCTCACGGTCTCGCCCTGACCCGCCTCGACGACCTCACGCAACAAGGTCTGAAGGCGACCCTCGCCTAACTCCACGCACCACCCTCCGAAAGCGACTGTCGGGAACGGCAGTCAGCGGTGCCCGGTTCCATGCCGCAAAGTCGCGCACGGGACGAGGCCCAGGGGCACACATAATTTGCCGGATCAGAAGTTCACAGTGGCGCGGCGCGACCGTAGCGCCGCACCCACCGGGATTATTCCGCCGGGGCGGGCGGGGTCTTGTTGTCGCCCATGCCGCTCAGCTCCGCCTCGATGGCGCGGGTGATGGCCGAACGCGGGCGCGTGAGGCGCGCGAGGAGGTCGTAGAGGACCGGGATCACGAAGAGGGTGAGGAAGCCCGACACGACGAGGCCGCCGACGATCACGGTGCCGATGGCGATGCGGCTCTCCGCCCCCGCCCCGGTCGCGAGCACCAGCGGCACGGCGCCGAGCACGGTCGAGATCACCGTCATGACGATCGGGCGCAGGCGCAGCACGGTGGCGTCCACCACCGCCTCGCGGATGCCCTTGCCCTCGTCGCGGAGCTGGTTCGCGAACTCCACGATCAGGATGCCGTTCTTCGCCATCAGCCCGATCAATAGGATGATGCCGATCTGGCTGTAGATGTTCAGCGAGAGCCCGGCGAGGGAGAGCGAGAAGACCGCCCCCGCGATGCCGAGCGGCACCGTCAGCATGATGACGAGCGGGTGGACGAAGCTCTCGAACTGCGCCGCGAGCACCAGGAAGACGATGAGGAGGGCGAGCGCGAAGGTGGTCGCGACCCCGCTCGACGTCTCCCGGAATTGCTGGGACTGGCCGGCGAGGCCGAGCCGCGCCTCGGGCGGCAGCGTCTCGGCGGCGGCGGCCTCCATGTAGGCGATCGCCTCGCCGAGGCTGTATCCGTCCGCGAGCGAGCCCTCGATGGTGATGGAGGGGAGCCGGTCGTAGCGGCGCAGCTCAGCGGCGGCGGCGGTGTTCTTCACCGTCACCAGCGAGTTCAGCGGCACCAGCGTCTCGCCGTCCCCGGCGCGCACGAAGATGAAGTCGATGTCGGAGGGCGAGGCGCGGTCCTTGTCCTCGGCCTGCATCAGGACGGGATATTCACGGCCGCGGTCGACGAACTTCGTCACCTCGCGCGAGGCAAGCAGCGTCTGGAGCGTGCCGGCGATGGTCTCGACGGAAACGCCGAGATCGTCGGCCCGCGCGCGGTCGAGCGAGATGTCGAGCTGCGGCTGATTCTCCTCGTAGTCCATTTCCATGTTGGTGAGGTTCGGGTTCTCCTGCGCCCGGCGCAGAAGCTCGTCCGCCCACACCTTCACGCTGTCGAAATCCGGCCCGCTGACGACGACGCGCAGGGGCGTGCGGCTGCCGCGCAGACCAAGCCCCGCCGGCGAGACCGGAAAGCCGCGCGCGGCGGTCACGTTGCGCATCTGCGGCGCCATCGCGGCGACGATCTCGCGATGGTCGCGGTCGCGCTTGTCCCAGTCGGCGAGGCGCAGGACGACGAAGGAGCGGTTCGTCCGCCCGAAGCTGCCCGAGAAGGTGAAGATCGCGGCGACGTCTCCGGACTGGCGCAGCGGCTCGGCGATCTGCTCGACCTGGCGCGCCGCCGTGTCGGTGAAGGAGAGCGTGCTCCCCTGCGGCGAGGTGAGCGGCACGAAGACGACGCCCCGATCCTCGCTCGGCGTCAGCTCCTGCGGCAGCGTCTGGTAGACGAAGCCGCCCGCGACGGCGACGCCGACCGAGGCGGCGAGCACGATGAGGGGCGCGCGCACCGCCGCGTTCACGAGGCGGCGGAAATTGCGCATCACCCAGCCTTCGTGGTTTTCGTCAACCGCGCCGAGCGTGCCGCCGCGCAGCACCTTGGAGGCGAGGGCCGGGCAGGCCGTCAGCGCGACGAAGGTCGAGATCGCGACGGCGCTCGCCATCACGAAGCCGAACTCGGTGAAGAGGCGGCCGACCTGCCCGTCGAGCATGGAGAGCGGCACGAAGACGGCGATCAGCGTCAGCGATGTCGCGATGACGGCGAACGTCACCTGGCGCGAGCCGAGCACGCTCGCGACGAGCGCGCTCTCGCCAAGGTCGATGCGTCGCTGGATGTTCTCCAGCACCACGATCGCGTCGTCGACGACGAGGCCGATGGCGAGGAGGAGCGCGAGGAGGGTGAGGACGTTGATCGAGAAGCCCATCGCCGCGATCAGCGTGAACGTCCCGATGAGGGCGATCGGGATGGTGATCGCCGGGATCAGCGTCGCCCGCCACGAGCGCAGGAACGCCATGATGACGAGGACGACCAGCACCAGCGACATGCCGAGCGCCATGACCACCTCCTTGATGGAGGCGGCGACGAAGATCGCGTCGTCCGAGCCGACTTCGATGGCCATGCCATCCGGGAGGCCGGCCGACATCGCCTCGATCTCGGCGCGCACGCCGTTGGAGATCGCGATCGTGTTCGACTGGCTCTGCCGGATGATCGAGAGGCCGACGGCGACCGTGCCGTTGTTGCGCACGATGGTGGAATCGTTCGCGACGCCCGGCACGACGCGCGCGACGTCGAGGAGGCGGATCGGGTAGCCCGCGATCCGGTCGATCACGACGTTGGAGAAGGCCTCGACGGTCGGCAGGCGGCTGTTGAGGCGGACGGTGAGCTGGCGCGACTGGGATTCGATCTCGCCCGCCGGCAGCTCCACGTTGGCCCGGCGCAGCGCGTCCGCGATGTCCGTGACGGTGAGGTTGCGGGCGGCCATCGCGCGCCGGTCGAGCCAGATGCGCACCGCGAAGGGCCGGTCGCCATAGAGATCGACGCTCGCGACGCCCGGCACCGTGGCGAGGCGGTCGACGACATAGCGGTCGACATAGTCGGTGATCTCGGCCGGCGTCATGCGCGTGGAGGTCACGGCGAGGCGCATGACGGGGTCGCCGTCCGCGTCGCTCTTCACGACCTGCGGCTCGTCGGCGTCGTCCGGCAGCTCGGCGCGGACGCGGGCGACGGCGTCGCGCACGTCGTTGGCGGCCTCGTCGATATTGCGGCCGACCTCGAACTCGACGGTAATCTGGCTGCGGCCGCGGCGGCTCTGGGAGGAGAGCGTCTTCACGCCGGAGATGCCGGCGATCGAGCTCTCGACCACCTCCGTGATGTCGGTGTCGACGATCTCCGGCGCGGCGCCCGTGTAGGTCGTGCGCACGGTGACGATCGCGGTGTCGATGTCGGGCAGTTCGCGGATCGGGAGCTGGGTCAGCGCGCCGATGCCGAAGACGATGATCAGGAGGCTCGCGACCGCCGCGAGCACAGGACGACGGATCGCGAGATCGGACAGCATCAGGAGCGCTGCTCCCGCGTGACGGGCGGCGTGACCACCGCCGCCTCTGGCGTCGTCTGCTCGCTCTTCGGCTCGTTGAGGACGCGGACGGCGGCGCCGTTGCGGATCGACTGGATGCCGCGCGAGACGACGACTTCGCCGGGCGCCACGCCGTCGAGCACCTCGACGATGCCTTTGCGGCGCAGGCCCGTCGCGATCGGCCGGCGCATCGCGTGATTGTCCTCGACGATATAGACGTAGTGCTCGCCGCCCTCGATCGTCACGGCCTCTTCGGGCACGACGACATTCTCACGGTCCATCAGCGCAAGATCGATGCGCATGAACATGCCGACCGGCAGGGCGCGGTCATTGTTGGGCAGGCGCGCCCGGACACGGAAGGCGCGGGAGACCGGATCGACGCGGCTGTCGATCGCCGTCACATTGCCGGCGAAGACGCGGTCCGGGAAGGCCGCGCTCGTCGCCGCGACGCGCTGGCCGTGATGGATCTGGCCATAGACCGTCTCGGGCAGGCGGAACTCGATCTCGACCTCGGAGAGATCATCGAGCGTCGTCAGCACGGTCGACGTGTCGACGCGGGCGCCGAGGTCCATGCTGCGGATGCCGAGCACGCCGCCGAAGGGGGCGCGCACGGTGCGGTCCTCGGCGCGGCGGCGGGCGCGCTGGACGGCGGCCTCGGCGATGAGCTGCTCGGAGCGGAGCTGGTCGAGCGTCGCGCGGCTCACCGTGCTCGAATTGTTTCGGAGGAGCGATTCGGACCGTTCGAGCGCGCGCCGCTTCTCCTCGAGCAGCGCCTCCGCCTCGCGCAGCGTCGCCTCCTCGATCTCGATGTCGAGGCGGGCGAGGACGGTCCCCTCCTCCACCTCCTGGCCGGGCTCGATGTTCAGTTCGATGATCCGGCCTTCGGCGAGCGGGACGATGTCGACCGACTGGAGCGCGCGGGTGGAGCCGACCGCCTCGACATTGAGGTCGAGCGACTGGAGCTCGGCGATCTCGACCTCGACGGCGGTGGCGCGGACTTCACGGGTGGGCTTGGGCGCCGCTGCGGTCGCGGCTGGGCCGGCTGCGGGGGCCGCCGCGTTCGCGGAGCGCTGGCCATGGTCCCGGTAGAGGACATAGCCGCCACCGAAGAAGGCCGCGAGCACCGCGAGGATGACGATCTGTCTGAGTAGGCCCATTGTTCCCCCGTCCGCCGGCGCCCCGAACGCCCCGCGATCGCCCAAGAAGAGGCAAGCGCGGCGTAGCAACTATCAAGCCATTCGGCCCGTCCGTCGCGTCGATCCGGCGCACAATGCCCGACGAGACTGTCCCACACATGAACGTCTAGAGGTATCCAGGGATTCCGCTGGATCACATTATCGTCAAACAAACGCCCCGCGAAGTGCGAAAGCGCCTCAGACGGAGGCCGGCTCCGGCGCTGGGGCGTTGCCTTGATCCACGAGGCCGGGGGCCTGCCGCCGCAGGAAGTCGATGAACGCGCGCGCGGCGGGGGTGACGGGACGTTCGGCCGCCGTCACCGTCCCGATATCGCGGAAGATCGGGACGGGGCCGATGCGCAGCGTGCGGCAGCGGGACGCATCGAGCTTGTGGGCAAAGATCGAGGGCACGAAGCTGAACCCCATCCCCATCTCGACATAGGCGATCAGCGTCGTGATGTTCTGCGCCTCGCGCGCGGGGCTGAAGGTGCGCCCGTTGGCGGCGAAGGCGGCCTCGATGGTCGCGCGGAAGCCCGACCCGCGCGCCGGCACCATCAGCGGCGCATCGGCGAGGTCCTCCAGCGTGATCGCCTCCCAGGCCGCCGCCGGATGGCCGGTCGGCACGATGACGAGGCACTCGTCGCGCAGGAGGCGGTTGAAGGTGAGGTCGCGCCGGTTGGCGGGCTCGGAGACGAGCGCGACATCCACGTCCCCGGCGAGGACGAGCGCGAGCGCGCGGTCCGCCGTGCAGTCGATCGCCGTCACCTCCACCATCGGATAGCGCTTGTGGAAGGCGAGGAGGACGCGGGGCAGGAGGCTCGCCGCGACCGTCGGCAGCGCGGTGAGCGCGACCCGGCCTTGCTTCAGCTCGCCCTCTTCGCGAAGCTGGCGGGACAGCTTCTCGAGCTCGCCGAGCGCGTCGCGCGCCGCGTCGAGAAGGCGTGAGCCGCCGCTCGTGAGGACGACCTGGCGGGTGGAGCGCTGGAAGAGACGGATCCCGAGGGATTCCTCGAGCTGGCGCACGCGCACGCTGACGGTCGACTGCGACACGTTGAGCTTCGTGGCCGCGGCCCGGAAGCTCCCGAGCTCGGCGACGGCGATAAAAGTCGCGATTTCCGCCAGCTTGAAATTGATCACTGCGATCAATCAATCAATTGAACAATGCAATGTTTCTAAATTTTAGGGCGAGGGCCGGCATGGCGTCAAGCGCTGGCTGCCGGTCAGCCATGCGGACCGGCGCGCGTGTGCCGGTTTGACGCGGCCCGTGTCCCGTTGGACGATACGCCTCAAACAGCCAGACGGCGACACAAGACCGGAAGAGGAAACGACACCCCCATGCCCCAAGTGATGATCGTGACCGGCGGCAGCCGAGGGATCGGCGCGGCGACCATCCTGCACGCGGTGAACGCAGGCTATGACGTGGCGTTCAGCTACGGCGCCGACGATGCGGGCGCGCAGAAGGTGGTCGCCGCGGCCGAGGCGCGCAACGGTCGCATCCTCGCCGTGAAGGCCGACATGGGCACCGAGGCGGGCGTGCTCGAGCTCTTCGCCGCGTGCGACGGGGCCTTCGGCGCGCCGAACGTGCTCGTCAACAATGCCGGCATCACGGGCCACATCGTGCGCGTCGCCGACATGACGGCCGACGACATCCGCCGCCTCTTCGACATCAACGTCCTCGGCGTCTTTCTCGCCTCGCGCGAGGCGGTGCGGCGCATGTCCACCGCGCTCGGCGGGCAGGGCGGTGCGATCGTCAACATCTCCTCGCGCGCCGCGACCCTCGGCGGCGCCGGCGAGTGGGTCCATTACGGGGCGAGCAAGGGTGCGGTCGACACGATGACGATCGGCCTCGCCCGCGAGGTGGCGCGCGAAGGAATCCGCGTGAACGCGATCCGCCCCGGCCTGATCGACACCGAGATCCACGCCCGCGGCGGCGCCCCCGAGCGCCTCGAAAAGCTGATCCCCGGCGTCCCGATGGGCCGCGCCGGCACCGCCGACGAGGTCGCCGAGGCGGTGATGTGGCTCGCCTCCGACGCCGCGTCCTATGTGACGGGGAGCTTTATCGAGGTGACGGGCGGGCGCTGAGCCGGGGCAGGCCTGCCCGGCGCAGCGCCGCCGCAACCGGGCGGGGTGCTTCCGGCGAAACCGGCGCGCCCCAGCCGTTCGTGCCGGCGAGCGTCGGCCGAGCCGACGGCCCCGCCGCACAGTGGCGCGCCGACGTCCAAACAGGCGGAGCGCCGACGGCGCCGCTGGGCTTACGCCCCATGCACCATGTGCGGTGCGACCGCCGTCGGCCCGCCAGCGCCCGCCGAACGTCGATCGCTTAGGCGCTCCCGACGTTGACGGGTTCACTTCCGTGCGGGATGAGGGCGACCAGCAGCGCAGGGCAGGCACGCTCCGCGTCTGGATTGGGACGTGGGCTTCGGCCAGATGCGGCTCATCGCCAAGGCCGACGATGCGGTGAGCCTGGAGCGGGCGGAGCCGCCCCGCCGTCAGGTCGCGGCGATCGTGATCGCGACGGCGACGCCGATGGCGGCGACGATCCAGGGGAGGATCTTCAGGAACTTCGCGATGCGGACCATCCGCTGGTAGGCCTTCGCGTCGTTGCGGCGGGGGAAGGGCTCGTCGGGGACGGGCTTGCCGAGGAAGGCGCAGAGCGGCTCCCAGCCCTCACTCACCTCCATGACGAGGAGCTTCTCGGGCGGGATCGTCGCCTTCACGGCGGCGTTGTGGTCGAGATATTTCTGCTTCGCCAGCGCGGGGTCGTGGTAGCGCCAGTTGAAGACGCCCTCGTAGACGAGCTTGTCGGTGAACTGGACGAGCTTGCGCACCGCCGGGAAGAGGGCGAGCACCCATTTCGGCGCCGCGTCGCGGAGCGCGAACACCGTGTTGACCGAACTCTCGTACCATTTCTCCGGCGAGGAGCGGACGGTCAGGATGAACTTCGCGTCCGGATAGGCCTCGTAGAGCTCCTTGTAGTAGCAGTAGGTCGGCGTATCGACGGCCGACTTGTAGCGCCCGTAGACCGCCTCCCAGTCGCGCTTTCCCTTGAAGGCGATGTCGTGCCACTTGAAGACGTCGGACCGCCGCAGATTCATGTAGTGCAAGCACGGATCGTAGCCGAGCTTCTGCAGGGCGGCCTGCAAGGAGCGGGTTCCGGTGCGGCCGAACCCCACTCCGATGACTTCTAGCGGCATTCTCGTTCCTTGACTCTACACGGGATTCTGGACCCGGACGGCGCCGGGGAAGGGCCGCCGGCACGGGCTCCGGAGAGCCCCCGGCGGGGACGTCAGGCGGGTTTCGGGGCGTTCGGCAGCTTCTCTTCGATATAGTCGACGATCGTCGCGAGGCCGTTCTCAGAGCGGACGTTGCCGCCGAGACGCTGGGCGCGCGCCGCCGTCTCCGGTTCGAGGAGCGCGCCGAGGCGCTTCACGAGCTGGGCGCGGGTCAGCGACTTGAACGGCACATGGTCGCCGACACCGAGGCGCTTCAGCCGCTCGCCCCAGAAGGGCTGGTCGACCGCGAAGGAGCAGACGAGCGTCGGCAGGCCGGCCGAGATCGTCGCGTGCGTGGTGCCGGCGCCGCCATGATGGACGGCCGCGACGCAGTGCTTCAGGAGGCGCTGGTGGTCGACATGGCGCACGCAGAAGAGATTGTCGCTCTCCCCTTCCGCGAAGGCGGACCAGCCGGCGGACAGGATGCCGCGCACGCCGAGTTCGTCGAGCGCGTCCTTCAGCATCTCGACGGTGGCCGCCTCGTCCGGCACGGACATGCTGCCGAAGCTGATGAAGACCGGGGCGGAGCCGCGTTTGATCCAGTCGACGAGCTCACGGCTCGGCGCGACGCTGCCCGTCTCGTCCCGCAATGACGGCGGCACGATGATCGGGCCGGGCTGGAAGGCGCCGGTTCCATAATCTTGCGGCAGGGGCGCGATATAGCGGCTCCACGCGATGGCCGCCGCGCGGTTCTGCGAGACCACCTCCATCGCGTAGGGGTCTTTCGATGCCGGCAATCCGTGCTCGGAACGATAGGGATCGATCACGGACTTCACTCCTCTTGCAAGCTGGCGCAGCACGAGCGCGTAGGTGCCCCGGTTGAGCGGGCCGAGCTGGCGCACCGTGACCACCGGCGAGGGGAAGGCGTGGGTGGGGAGCCAGGGAAACAGTGTGATCGGCAGGACCGGAACGCCGCGCACGGCCGCGACGGCGGCGGGAATGTTCATCCCGACCTGCATCGACAGGATGGCGTCCGCATCGTCCGCCGCGTCGTGCACGGCGTTGAGCGTGACGGCGGTGTCGCCCTTGATCTTCGCGAGGAAGGCTTTCAGCTGGCCGAAGATGCGGCCCGTTGAGATGGCCTTCTGTATCTCGGGCGAATTGAGCAGCGACTTCGCCTGATAGGGGAGCGGGATGGCGGGGACGCCCGACTTCGCGATCCAATCCATCTGATCGGACGGGGCCGCGATGCGGACATCGTGCCCGCGCGCCTGCAGTGCGGCGGCGACAGCCAGCTGCGGCTCGACATCACCACGCGTGCCGACAGCAAACGCGACAATCTTCATTTCCGCTCAACCCTCACAAACTCTGTTTCTCGCTGTACAACCTTAACGTGCGACACGCAACGCGCTTCTTGCGAGCACGCCCCGTGCCGTCGGCCCGCAGGCCATTAGCCACAAAGTCTAATAAGGTCAATGAAAGTTAAATCGCATCACAAGCCTGCCATTAAGCCAGACTTATTATGCTTCTAAAAAGACATACTTATGACGATTGCTTGTCAACGGTGCCCGACACCACCAACGCTTCGTTTTATGGCTGTATGCTAATACTCAGAGTGTGACCAGAATATGATCCGACAAAACGATCCATTCGTCTGATCATTACATGGTCTACTATGTACCCCATCCGACATCCCGTCCGACTCGCCGGGAAACCGGTCGAATTCAGGACGCTAAATCTCGGACACAAATATGTGAGGAAATCGTTTAGGGCGGAAGTCAAGCGATGCCCTAACCGGGTGCGCGCAGCCCTGCACACCGGCCTCACCCCTGCAAATTGCCTTGATCCTCAATGCCGCGCGGGCCATCGCCCGCTCCCTGGTCGCAATCCCAGGTCGATTGCAAATCGCGCCGCAATCCTGGCGTCTTGAGTCTGGATTTATCGCATCCGGACCGAGGGTCGAGATGTCATCCCGTCATGCGGCGGAATGCCGCATGATATACCCGCTTTTTCGTGCGCCTTCGCTAAAGGGCTCCGGCCGCCATGTGCGCGAGCGACACGATCAGCGTGCCATAGACCGCGACCGCGCAGACCCCCACCGCGCTGCCGAGGCAAAGGAGAAGACCGTCCCGCTCCATGAGGCCGAGCCCGACGAGCGCCAGCGCGATCGCCGGCGGCCCGTTTCCGAACGGGATCGGCAGCACGAGAACGAAGGCGAGGATCAGCACCACCGCCCCCGTGAGGGGCACGAGCATCCGCTCCGGCAGCAGCGCCCAGCGCCGCCTCACGCGCTGCTCGAGCCAGCACAGGCGCGGCGTCATCTTCTCCACCAGCGTCACGAACGTGCCCTTCTCGAAGCCACGATCGGCGAGGAGGCGCGGCAGATAGGGCCGGCGATAGCCGACCACCATCTGCGCCCCGAGCAGCATCAGCGGCACGCCGAAGACCGCGGCCGCGCCGGGCGGCATCGGAAAGAGGTTCGGCAGCGCGAAGATCAGGACGAGCGCCGCGAAGGATCGCTTTGCGAGCGCTTCGGTGATGTCCCCGATGGTCACCCGCGGACCCGCGTTCCGTGCGAGATCCGAGAGGACGCGGGATAGAGGAGGCCTGACGCTCTCCTCATTCAATAGGCGCAAGGATGCCCCCGTCTGTCACCGCCTTACGGCGTCGGCTTCTCCCGATGACGTGACGGCGGCCTCGTCCGATTCCTCTTCGCGCGGCGCCTTCACGATCGACAGCACAACGCCCGAGACGAGGATTCCGATCGTGATCGACAGCGACCAGGCGGGCGGAATTTTCGTGAGTCCCAGCGCATCGGCGAGGAAGATCTTCGAGCCGATGAACACCAGCACGATCGCCAGCGCCTGCGACAGATAGGTGAAGCGATGGAGCATCGCCGCGAGCGCGAAATAGAGCGCGCGCAGGCCGAGAATCGCAAAGATATTCGAGGTGTAGATGATGTACGGGTCGGTCGTGATCGCGAAGATCGCCGGGATGGAATCGACGGCGAACACGACATCGGCGAACTCGATCACCACGAGCGCCAGGAAGAGCGGCGTCACGAAGGTCAGCATCCGCCCGGTCTTCGCGTCGGGCTTGCGCACGAAGAAGCGCTCGCCGTGCAGCTCCTCGGTGAGCCGGCAGCGCCGCTGCATCAGGCGCAGCACCGGGTTCTGGGCGACGTCGTACTCGTCATCCCCCATCACCAGCATCTTGATGCCGCTGAAGATCAGGAAGGCCGCGAAGAGATAGAGCATCCACTCGAAGCGCTCGATGATCACGACGCCGGCGGCGATCATGATGGCGCGCAGGATGATGACGCCCAGTATGCCCCAAAGGAGCACGCGTCGCTGGTGGATTCGCGGGATGTTGAAGTAGGCGAAGATGAGCGCGATGACGAAGATATTGTCCATCGCCAGGCTCTTCTCGACGACGAAGCCGGTCAGGTAGAGGACCGCGGCATCGTCGCCCATGGTCTGCCAGACCCAGCCGCCAAAGGCGAGGGCGACACCGATATAGAAGGCTGAAAGAAAAAGGCTCTCCCGGACACCGATCTCGTGGGAATTGCGGTGGAAGACCCCGAGGTCGAACACCAGAAGCACGAGAACGAGGAGGAGAAAGGCCAGCCACATCCAGGCCGGTTTCCCCATGATGTCAATGAAGAGGGTATCCAAAATCAGACTCCATGCCGCCGGCGCGAGATGGGACGCAGACGTGCGCTCCCATGCACGCGCCGCCATGGCGGGGTATGCACGCCCGTCAGATGGCAACCCAGGCAGGAGACAACAAGGCCGGGGAGGCGCGTCAGCTTAACGCGTTGCCTATCGGCGACACCCGGTTCAGTGACACACTTTCTCCAAAGCCGTGTCGATCCTTTGTTTTTTGTAACGCGTCGTTTCAATGGCTGCTTTTGACACAATCTGATGCAATTTTTATGCGTCGGCCGCTGCAATCGACCCTATAAGGCCGGGGTCCTCAGATCGATCTCAGTATGTCCAGTGTACCCCTCGTCCTCGTTGTCGATGACGACCCCGAAATCCGTGACCTCCTCAGCCGCTATCTCGTGAGCCAGGGCTTCCGCGTGGAAGTGGCCGGAGACCAGGCCGAATGCCTCGCGACGCTCGCCGAGAAAGCGCCCGATCTCGTCGTCCTCGACGTGATGCTGCCGGACGGGTCCGGGCTCGATCTTTGCCGCGATCTCTCGTCAAGGCGCCCGTCGACCCCGGTGATCCTGCTGACGGCGCTGAAGGAGGACGTCGACCGCATCATCGGCCTCGAGCTCGGCGCGGACGATTATCTCGGCAAGCCGTTCAACCCCCGCGAGCTGACCGCGCGCATCCGCGCTGTCCTGCGCCGCTCCGCCACCGTGCCGGAGAAGGACGACAAGATCGTCGCCTACCGCGTCGGCGATTTCGTCATGGAGCCGGAACGCCGCCGCATCGCGCGCAGCTCCGGCGAAGAGGTGACGCTGACGAGCGCCGAGTTCGACCTCCTGCGCACCTTCATGGAGCGGCCGGGCCGGCTCCTGTCGCGCGACCAGCTCCTCGACCTCACCCAGGGCCGCGACCGCGACGCGATGGACCGGTCGATCGACGTCCTCATGAGCCGCCTGCGCCGCAAGCTCGGCGACACGTCGAACGGGCCGCTGTTCAAGACCATCCGCAACGGCGGCTACCAGCTCGCGATGCCCGTCCAGACCGAATTCGCCGGATGAACTCGCTCCGGACGCGGATCACCGCGCTCCTGATCGTCGCGATCTTCTCCGTCGTCGGCCTCGCGACGCTCGCCGCCTACATGACGCTGCACCCGCCGCGCCCGGAGGCGACGGTCGAGCCGATCGCGAAGGGGCTGCACCTCATCGCGCGCCTCGCCTCGGTGAACGCCACCGCCCTCGACGCGGCCGGCGCGGTGCTGTCGGACACGCCGGCGAACGGGGAGAACGTGCCCTTCGCCTCCGCCATCGTGACCGAGGCACTCGCCTCCACCGGGCCGTCCCGGCCGGTGCAGGTGGTCGAGCGGCCGGGGCGCGCGGATTATCTCGCCTCCATCCAGCTCGAGAGCGGGCGCTGGCTGATCGTCCCCTTCCCGCGCATCGGACCACCGCCGGGGGGCTGGTCGGTGTTCGCGGTGTGGATCGCCTTCATCGTGGTGGGCAGCGCGCTCGTGTCGGCGTTCGCGGCGGCGAAGGTCATCCGCCCGCTGCGCCTCATCGAATCCGCCGTCGCGATGGTGCAGCCGGACGGCACGCTGCCGCGCATCGAGGTGACGGGGCCGGTCGAGGCGCGCGCCACGGCCGCGGCGCTCAACCGCCTCTCGACCCGGCTGAAGCGGGCGACCGAGAGCCGGGTGCGCATGGTCGCCGCCGCCGGGCACGACCTGCGCACGCCGATGACGCGAATGCGCCTGCGCGCTGAATTCCTGCCCGACGACGAGCGCGACAAGTGGCTCGCCGACCTCGCCGAACTCGACGCGATCGCCGACAGCGCGATCCTGCTCGTGCGCGAGGAGGCCGGCCACAGCCGCGTCGAGGCCGTCGACCTCTCCCGCTCCCTCGCACGCATCGCGAACGAGCTGTGCGAACTCGGCCACGCGGTCGCGCTCGCGCGGGTCGACGGCGCGCAGGTCCGCGCCGCGCCCGTCGCGCTGAAGCGCGCGCTGCGCAACCTCATGGTCAACGCCGCGACGCACGGGGGCGGGGCCACCGTGTCGCTGGAGACCAGCCGGACCGAGGCGATCGTGACCATCTGCGACGAGGGGCCGGGCATCCCGCCCGCGCTCATCGACCAGGTGTTCGAGCCCTTCTTCCGCGCCCGCCACGCGCGCAGCAAGGCGATCCCAGGCGCCGGGCTCGGCCTCGCCATCGCCCGCGAGATCATCGAGCGGGCCGGCGGCACGATCGTCGTGAGGAACCGTACGCCGCACGGGCTGGAGCAGGTCGTGCGCCTGCCGCTGACCGGCTCCGGCACGCACCCGAAGGCCGACACGGCGCGGATGGACGAGCCCGCCTTCGCCTGACCGGCCGCTGCGTCCATTCGAGCGGCCCCGGGCGCGGCCGGAGCGCTGGCCGCTGCACGAAGATGCCGCTACAGCCATATCAGGGGCCGGGCGGCCCGCGGGTGGCGGCAAGGGGGCGGCGTGAGCTTGAGCGTGACTGAATTCTGGCGCGGGCGGAACGGACGGCGCGTCCGCTGGGCCGTGATCGGCCTCACCGCGCTCGTCGCGGTCGTCCTCCTCGGGGCGGGGGCGAACACGCTCGGCCGCTATTTCGGCTGGACGACGGAGCGGCTGACGCCGCAGGAGGCGTCCGCCCTCCTCAGCCCCTACTACCGGATCACCAAGCCGGAGGGGGCAGGCCCCTTCCCGACCGCCCTCATCTTCTCCGGCTGCGACGGTCCGCAGGACAACATGGCCCGCTGGGCGGAGCGGCTCGCGGCGGAGGGCTGGGCCTCGATCGTCGTCGACAGCCACACCCCGCGCGGCTTCGACGATTACGACATCTGGCGCCTCATCTGCGTCGGCCAGCTCTTCATGGGCTCCGAGCGCGCGGGCGACGTGCTGATCGGGATCGACGACGCGCGCAAGATGGATTTCGTGGACACCGACCGGATCGCCCTCATCGGCGCATCCCACGGCGGCTGGTCGATCATGGATTTCTTCGTCCTCGACCCGCCGGAGACGACGCCCTTCAGCCTCTCCGCCCTGCCCGAAAGCTTCGCGGCGCGCGGGATGGAGGGGATCGTCGGCAGCGTCCTCGTCTATCCCTGGTGCGGGCCGGCGAACCGCGCCCGCTCCTCCGGCTGGCGCGACGAGGCGCCCGTCCTCTTCCTGCTCAGCCGGGAGGACGCCATCGCCCCGTCGGGCGAGTGCCTCGACATCGCCGAGGTGCTTGAGAAGCAGGGCAAGAGCGTCGAGACGGTGGTGTTCGAGGGCACCACGCACGGGTTCGACCAGAAGACCCGCGCCGCCTTCAGCCTGCTGGAGTTCAACGCGGAGGCGACGGAGACCGCGCTCGCCACCGCCGTCCGCTTCCTGAACGAGGCCGCCGGCCTCACGCCCGGCGGCTGATCTTTCGCCGGCGCCCGCCTCAGGCGGAGGGCGCCGTCGTCTCCGCATCCGTCGCCGGCGGCGCCTTCCGTCGTCCGGCGAGGATGACATAGAGCGCCGGCAGGACGATCAGCGTCAGGATCGTCGCAACGAGCAGGCCGCCCATGATGGCGAAGGCCATCGGTCCCCAGAAGAGGGTCGGCGCGATCGGCAGGAGGCCGAGCACCGTCGACAAGGCCGTCAGCATCAGCGGGCGCAGGCGCGCCGTCGCCGCCACCGCGGCCGCCTCGCGCGCGGAGAGCCCTTTCGCCTCCTCGTCCACGATCTGGGTGATCAGGATCACCGCGTTCTTCGCGATCATGCCGATGAGGGCGAGGATGCCGAGGATCGCGACGAAGCCGAGCGGCCGCCCGAAGGCGAGAAGCGCCGCGACCACGCCGATGAGCCCGAGCGGCAGGAGGAGCACCACGATCGCGACGCGGCGGAAGCTCTGAAGCTGCACCATCAGGAGGGTGATCATCACGATCACCATCAGCGGCACCACCGCGAACACCGCCGCCGCGCTCTCCGCGCTCGTCTCGGCCGTGCCGCCAAGCTCCACGCGGAAGCCGGGCGGGAGCGCGGCGTCGAACTCGGCGATCTCGTCCGCGATGTCGGCGACCACCGCCTCGGGCGAGCTGCCCGGCGCGACGTCCGCGAGCACGGTCAGCGTCGGCACACGGTCCCGCCGCCAGACGATCGGCTGTTCGAGCGAGGGCTCGAACGTCGCGAACTGGCTGAGCGCGACGGTCCGCCCGCCGGGCACCGGCACCTGGAGCGTGTTCAGCGTGTTGAGCGTGACGCGGTTGTCGACGCTCGCCCGGCCGACGACGTTCACGAGATAGATCCCGTCGCGCAGCTGCGTGATGGGCGTGCCCGAGACCGCCGCGTTGAGGACGTTCGAGAGCGCGGCGCTCGTGAGGCCGAGCCGGCGCGCCTGGTCCTGGTCGACGACGATCCGCACCTCACGCGAGGGCTCGATCCAGTCGAAATGGACGCCGGTCGCGCCCGGATGGGCGGCCACAATGGCGGCGAGGCTCTGCGCCTCGGTCCGCAGCGTCTCGATGTCCGGACCGATGAGGCGATACTGGAGCGGCCACCCGATCGGCGGGCCCATCTCGAGCGGGCTGACGCGGCTGATCGCCTCCGGGAAGGTCGCCTCGAGATAGTTCGAGAGCGAATCCTCGAGCCTCAGGCGCGATTCCACGTCCTTCGCCATCACCACGATCTGCGAGTGATGGTCGCTCGGCGGCTGGATCGCGAGCGGGAGATAGAAGCGGACGACGTTGCGGCCGATATAGGACGAGTAGAAGTCGACTTCCTCGTTCTTGGCGAGCCAGTCCTCGATCGTCTCCACGGCCGCCTCGCTCGCGAAGATCGAGCTCGACCGGGGGAGCTGGAAGTCGACGATCAGCTCGTTTCGGTCGGACGGCGGGAAGAACTGCCGGTTGACCCCGCCGAGCGCCACGATGGCGAGCGCGAAGAGGCCGATCGCGATCAGCACCGTCAGCCACCGCGCCGTGATCGCGACGTCGAGGACGCGGCGATAGACGCGCAGGATCGCACCCGGCTTCGCGGGCTCCGCGCCCCCTTTCGGCGGCTTCAGGATCGCCGCGCCGAGGATCGGGGTGAAGAGGACGGCGACGAACCACGAGGCGATCAGCGCGATCGCCACGACCTGGAAGAGGGAGATGGTGTACTCGCCCGCCATGCTCTCGGCGAAGCCGATCGGGATGAAGCCGGCGATGGTGATGAGCGTGCCGGTCAGCATCGGCGCGGCGAGCATCTTGTAGGCGTAGGACGCCGCGTCGCTGATCTTCTCGCCGAGGGCCAGGCGGCGCAGGATCGCGTCCACCGTCGTCATCGCGTCGTCGACGAGGAGGGCGAGCGCGATGATCAGCGCGCCGAGCGAGACGCGGTGAAGGTCGATCCCCAGCGTCTGCATCACCAGGAAGACGGTGGCGAGCGTCACCGGGATGGCGATCGCCACCACCGCGCCCGGCCGCGCGCCGAGCGTGACGAAGCTGACGACGAGGATGATGCCGATCGCCTGCCACAGCGACGCGGTGAAGTCGCCGATGGCGCGCGTCACGACCTCGGGCTGATCGGAGACGAGGAAGGTCTCGATGCCGATCGGCAGCTCCGCCGTGATCTTCGCCATCGCCGCGTCGACGTTGCGGCCGAGCTCCAGGACGTCGCCGCCCTCGCGCATCGAGATGGCGAGACCGATCGCCCGCTCGCCGTTGAAGCGGAAGATCGGGCTCGGCGGGTCGGCGAAGTCGCGCCGGATGTCGGCGATGTCGCCGAGGCGGATCATCCGGCCGCCGGCATTGATCGACACGTTGGCGACGTCGGCCTCCGTCTCGAACGCGCCGGTCACCCGAAGCGACAGGTTTTCGAGACCCGTGTTGATGGTGCCGGCCGGGCGCACGATGTTCTGCGCGGCGACGGCGGCGAAGATCTGGCTGTAGTCGAGGCCGAGCGCGGCGACCCGTTCGGGGTCGAGATCGATATAGATCCGCTCGTCCTGCGCGCCGATGAACTCGATCTTCGCGATGCCCGGCACGTCGATCAGGAGATCGGAGCGGACCCCGTCGACCGCGTCGCGCAGCTCGCGGAAGCTGAAGCCGTCGGCGGTGAAGCCGTAGACGATGCCGAAGACATCGCCGAAATCGTCGTTGAAGAAGGGGCCGAGCACGCCCTGGGGCAGCGTGTGGCGCATGTCGCCGACGCGCTTGCGCACCTCGTACCAGGAATCGGCCACCTCATCCGGCGGCCACGTGCCTTCGAGCTCCACATAGATCGTCACGACGCCGGGGCGCGTGATGGAGCGCAGCGCGTCGAGGCCGGGCGTCTCCTGGAGCGTGCGCTCGAGGCGCTCGGTCACCTGGTTCAGCGTCTCGTCCATCGTCGCGCCAGGCCACACGGCCGACACGAGCATCGTCTTGATGGTGAAGGTCGGGTCCTCGTCGCGGCCGAGATTGACGAACGCGGCAGCGCCCGCGATCAGCGCGACGAGCATGAGATAGATGGTGAGCGATCGGCTGCGGATCGCCCACGAGGAGAGGTTCGGCCCGATCATGATTGCGCGTCGGGCAGGCGGACGGTCTGGCCGGGGCGCAGCGCCTGGACGCCGGCGGTCACGACGACCTCGCCCGGCTGGAGCCCGGCGTCGATGACGACGCGGCTCGGCAGGTGCTCGCTGACCTCGACGGGACGGAGCGAGACGGTGGAGGTCGCCGGATCCACGACCCAGACCGCCGGTGCGCCGTTCGCGCTCGTCATCGCGGTGGACGGGATGACGACGCCCGCCGCATCGCCGAGGGTGAGGCGGCCGGTGACGGTGGAGCCGAGGCGCATCTCAGCCGGCGGATTGTCGAGCCCGACCCGGACGCGGAACGTGCCGGTGGTGGCGTCGGCCTGCGGCGAGACCTCGCGGATGAGGCCCTTGGCGGTGACGTCGGCGCTCATCGTCAGCGCGACGTCGATCTCCTTGTAACGCGGGACGACGCCCATCAGGTTCGCCGGCGCGTCGAACACCGCGTCGCGGCCATCGTCGCGGGCGATGCGCACGACCATCTGTCCGGGCTGCACGATCTCGCCGACCTCGGCGCCGACCGCGATGACCGAGCCGGTCGAATCGGCGAGGAGCTGTGTGTCGTCGTAGCGGGTGCGGGCGAGGTCCACACGGGCCTGCGCGTCGTCGACGGCGGACTGGGCCGAGCGGAGCACTTGCGAGGCGTTGTCGAGCCGCGCGCGGGCGACGACCTCGCGCTGGTAGAGGTGTTGCTGGCGATCGAAATCGAGCTGCGCCTCCACGAGCCGGGCATCCGCGGCGGAAAGTCCGGCCTGGGCCGACAGGAGCGTGTTCTGCTCGTTCACCGGGTCGAGGCGCGCCACGAACTGGCCGGCCTCCAGCGCGTCACCCACGTTGACGGCCCGCTCGGTCATCCGTCCGCCGACGCGGAAGGCGAGATCCACCTGGCGCTCGGCGGCGACGGTGCCGGTGAGGCTGATGGTGCGCCCCTCGGTCTGCTCCACGACGGTGACGACGCGGACGAGCCGCGGCACCTCCACCGTCTCCTGCTCCTCTTCGGAGTTGCAGCCGGCGAGCGCGAAGAGCGCGGCGGCACTGGCGGTGAAGGCAATTGTTCGCAAACGCATGAACGCCGACCTTTGAAGACTGACGATGGCGGAGCCGCCCGACGGCGCCCGGTGCGCCTGAGCGGCCCGGAGCCATGTTAGACGATAAATTTGAATGCTGCTTGACGCACGTTTCTTATGCGGGCGCCATGATCTGCCGCAACCCAATTCCATGGCGGCGAATGATATTTAATGTTTCGCGGCATCACGCCGCTGCTTGGCTTTCAAGCAATTTTTCCTAGCCCAGCAAGAAGAGAGCGAATACTTTCCAGTCGCAGACGAACCCTCCTCTCGCCAGTGTTGCGCACAGGATCCGCGGATTTCCATCGGTCGATCCCATGCTTTCCGTTCTCCGGCAGCTTCTTTGACCTCCGCTGAGGCAAGTCGATTGTCCTAACACCGGGGCCGCCGGGCCGTTCTTCTGCCTCTCGGGGCCACGGTTGCATCCCGGCCGGGCCCGTGATTTCACGCCTCCACGCGGCAGCCATGCTTATGTGCAACGCAACAATCTTTCGGCAATGCACAATGAGATGCTAGGCTCGCGCCGAGGCGGAAAGGCGCGGCCGCAACACGACCGCGCGCCGCGCTGAGGACGATGGAGACACCGATGGGGCTGTTGGGAATTCTGGTCGGCCTCGCCCTCCTGATGGCGCTTGCCTTCCGCGGCTGGACGATCCTGCTGCTGGCCCCGCTCGCCGCCCTCGTCGCCGCCGCCTTCTCGGGTGAGCCCCTCCTCGCCCACTGGACCCAGACGTTCATGGGCGCTGCCGCCGGGTTCGTCGCGCAGTTTTTCCCGCTCTTCCTGCTCGGCGCCCTCTTCGGCAAGCTGATGGACGATTCGGGCTCGGTGAACGCCATCGCCGACTTCATGACCCGCACGCTCGGGCCGAAGCGGGCGATCCTCGCGGTGGTGCTCGCGGGCGCGCTCGTCACCTATGGCGGCGTCAGCCTGTTCGTCGCCTTCTTCGTGATCGCGCCGATGGGGCAGGCCCTCTTCCGCGCGGCCGCGGTGCCGAAGCGCCTCCTCCCGGCCGCCGTCGCGCTCGGCACCTCCACCTTCACGATGTCCGCCCTGCCCGGCACCCCGGCGATCCAGAACGCGATCCCGATGCCCTTCTTCGGCACGACCGCCTTCGCCGCGCCGGGTCTCGGCCTCATCGCCTCCGTCGTGATGTTCGGCTTCGGCATGTGGTGGCTGACGTTCCGCGCCCGGCGCGCGGCCGCCGCCGGCGAGGGCTATGGCGAGGCCGCCCCCGGCCCGCACGCCGACGACCTCACCGTGCGCGAGCTCGCGACCACCGCGCGCGAGTTCGACCCGCAGGAGATCGATTCGGGCGCGAAGAGCGAGGCGTCCCCCTCCTTCGCGATGGCGGTGCTGCCGCTCGCCGTCGTCATCCTCGTCAACCTGCTGATGGCGCAGCTCATCCTGCCCGCGCTCGACTTTTCCTTCCTCGCCGAGCCGCGCTGGGGCGGAACCTCGATCAATGCCGTCGGCGGCGTCTGGGCGGTCGCGGTGGCGCTCCTCTCCGGCATCATCGCGCTCGTCGCGACCGGCTTCCGCCGCCTCCCTGCGATCCGCGGCACCATCGATGCCGGCGCCAACGCCTCCGTCCTGCCGATCCTCAGCGTCGCGAGCCTCGTCGGGTTCGGCGCGGTCGTCGCCGCGCTCCCCGCCTTCGAGATGGTCAAGGAGTGGGTGCTCGGCATCGAGGGCGGGCCGCTCGTCTCGCTCGCGGTCGCGACCAACATCCTCGCCGCCCTCACCGGCTCGGCCTCGGGCGGCATGACGATCGCGCTCGAGGCGCTCGGGCCGACCTTCATGGAGATCGCGGCGAACACCGGGCTCGACCCCGCCCTCCTCCACCGCGTGGCGGTGATCTCCTCGGGCACGCTCGACAGCCTTCCCCACAATGGGGCGGTGGTCACGATGCTCGCGGTCTGCGGCTCGACCCACAAGGACAGCTATCTCGACATCGTGATGGCCGCCGTCGTCGGCGCGCTCATCGCCCTCACGGTCGTCATCATTCTCGGCAGCCTCGTCGGCTCATTCTGACCGGCGCGCGATATTTTTAGACAACGGGGCATGGCGGCGACCCGCGCGATGCCGTACGCCATCACGACAAATCGGCGCGAGGAGGAATCCCGGTGGAGATGATCACGAACCTCTTGGGATCCCTGACCGTGGAGATGCGGGCGATCATCGGCGTCGTCGCGCTGCTCCTGGCGTTCGCGATCCTCGTCGCGGTGACGTCGCTCCTCATCCGCTTCCAGCGCTCGGTGATCCTGTGGGTCGTCGTGCTGATCGCCTTCCTCGCCTACACGATGCTGATGCCGGTCGAGACCGAGAGCCTCGCTGCCCAGCCCCACCCCGAGACGAGCTACGAGGCCGCCGTCGCGCGCTTCGAGCGGGAGAAGGCGCGCACCACCGAGCCACTCAACCCGCTCTGCCCGTCCCAGCTCCTCACGCACGGCCAGAAGACGGCGCGCGTCGTCGTCCTCTTCCACGGCGTGTCGAGCTGCCCGCAGGCCTTCGTGGATTTCGCCCCGATCCTCTTCGACAAGGGCGACAATGTCCTCATCACCCGGATGCCGCAGAACGGCTTCGCAGACCGCTCCACCGACGCGCTGCGACACCTCACGGCCGAGCAATTGCGCGAGATGGGCGACGTCTCGGTCGACATCGCCGCCGGGCTCGGCGACGAGATGGTCGTCCTCGGCATCTCGGCGGGCGGGACGGTCGCGGCCTGGGCCGGGCAGAATCGGCCCGAGGTCGACCGCGTCGTCCTCCTCGCCCCCTTCTTCGGGCTCGCGAATTTCGGCGCGCGGATCAACGTCGCGCTGATGCGCACGATGCTCGTCCTGCCGCATGTCTCGATCTGGAAGGATCCGGTGCAGCGCGATCAGTTCGAGGGGATGCCGCACGCCTATCAGCGCCAGTCGACCCGTGCGACGGGCGAGATCATGCGTCTCGGCCTCGCGGTCTATCGCCAGGCGCAGGAGACGGCGCCGGCGGCCAAGGAAGCCGCTGTCGTCACCAACGAGGCGGACACCGCGGTCGACAACTCGGTCACCCAGCTCATCGCCGACGCGTGGGAGAAGCACGGGATGCCGGTGACGCGCTACGAGTTCCCCGCGAGCGACGGTCTCGGCCACGAGCTGATCGACCCGCTGGAGCCCGGCGCCAATCCGGACATCACCTACCCGCTCATCCTCCAGATGATCGACGACCCGAGCACCGCCAAACGCGTGCAATAAAGCGACTCGTTGCAAAAATCGGAAGGCACCGGGACCACTTAAGGTGCTTTCGCCCTTCCACCCACCCGCCCGTTGCGCGCATCAAGGACGCTGATCGTTCCTGGAGCGCGCCGCCCCGTCACGGAGGCGGGATGAACCGACGCGCTCCTCGGGCCGGGGTTGGCGAAAGGTGGTGGGCGTGCGTTGGATCGTGTGTGTGTTGTTGCTCGGGCTCGCCGCTTGCGGGGGGCCTCCCGCCGCGATCATCGGCGTCGACGGCGTCTCGACCCGCGCTGTCGACGTTCCCGGAACGCACCTCCTCCCGATCTATGTCGCGACGAGCCGCGCGGCGTCCGACAACCCGCACCTCCTCTTCTCAGGCGAGCGCAGTGACGACGTCTCCTATGCGCGTCTCGTCGTCTCGGTGCCGCCGGACCGCCCGGTCGGCGAGGTGACGCGCGCCTCCACGCTGCCGCCCGACCCGCGACGCCACTTCGTGGTCGTCGCCGCGCAGGTGTTCGGCAGCGAGGCCGACTTCGTGTCCTCGCTCAACCGGGACCTCATGGAGCGTCCGGCCCCGCGCCGACACGTCCTCCTCTTCGTCCACGGCTTCAACACCGACTTCCCGTCCGCCGTCACCCGCACGGCCCAGTTCGCCTATGACAGCGGCTATCCGGGCATCCCGCTCCTCTTCAGCTGGCCCTCGCGCGGGCGCACGATCGACTACGTCTACGACATGAACAGCGCGCTCCAGTCCCGCGACTCGCTGCTCGCGACCGCCGACGCGCTGAAGGAATCGAAGGCCGTCGCCGTCGACATCCTCGCCCACTCGATGGGCAATCTCCTCGTGGTGGAATCGATGCGGCAGATGGCGCTCCTCGGCCGCTTCGCGACGGCGGACCGGATCGGCAGCATCATGCTCGCCGCGCCGGACATCGACATCGACCTCTTCCGCAAGCAGCTCGCCCCGCTGCCCGTCGGCGACCCGCCGATCTTCGTGATGACCTCGGCGAACGACCGCGCCCTCGCCCTCTCGCGCAGCATCGCGGGCGGCGTCAGCCGCGCCGGCAACACCGATCCGGAGAAGCTCGCCGAGCTCGGCGTCAACGCGGTGGACGTGACCCGCGTGACCCAGGGCGACCGCCTCCAGCACTCGACCTTCGCGCAGGCGCCCGAGGTCGTGCAGCTCATCGGCCGCTATCTCGGCAATGACGGGAACCTCGCCGAGGACAACGACGACAACCCGATCGAGGGCGTGCGCAACGTCCTCTTCGAGGTGACGCTGCTGCCGGCCCGCATCGTGGGCGGCGGCCGGGTCGTCGTCGTCAACGAATAGGGGCGGGCGCGGCCGGCTCCTCCACCACCTCGTCCTCGAGCCGGTCGGGGAAGCGCTGCGGCAGCGTGCCGTTCGCCGACAGCACCACGGCGATCGGCCGCCATTCCGGCCGCTCCGCGCAGATGATGGCGAGGACGGTGAGCACCGGCACCGCGATCAGCGCGCCCGTGATCCCCCAAACCGCGCCGCCCGCGAAGACGGCGAAGAGCACCACCAGCGGGCTCAGATTGAGCGACTTGCTCATCATCTGGGTGAGGATGACGTTGCTGCACGTGATCTGCACGATGCCGAGCACGATGACGACGATCAGGAAGGGCTGGAGCGTGCCGAACTGGAGGAGCGTCATCGCCGCAGGGAAGGCGATGCCGAACAGCGTGCCGATCGTCGGGATGAAGCTGAAGACGAGCACCAGCACCGACCAGAACAGCGCCGCGTCGACGCCGAGAAGCGCGAGGAGCGCGTAGGTCGGCACCGCCTGGAGGAGGCCGACGAAGACCTGCACGCTAAGGAAATCGTCGATCCCGCGGCGGATCGTGCCGAGCGAGTGGCGGATCCTCCCCTCGCGCACCGGGTCGTTCGCGAAGGCGGTGATCTTGGTGTCCATCGCCTCCGCCTCGACGAAGATGAAGATGACGTAGATGAGGACGCCCATGAGGGCACCGAGATAGGCGGCGGTGGAGCCCGCGACGCTGAGGGCGAAGCTCGTCAGCTCGATCCGGCCGAGGATATCGGCAACGCTCATGCGCTCGGTGAGGCCGATCATATCGCCGCCGAACTCCAGCCAGCGGTCGAGATTCTCCTCATAGATCGCGCGGTTGGCGTGAAGCTGCGCGATATTCTCGCCGACGAACACGCCGAGCGTGAGGAGGATGACGACGACGCTGAAGGCGCCGATGATGCGCACCGTCGTCTTTCCGCGGCGGAAACGGCCGGGCAGCAGGCTCGTGATCTTGCGCGTGGAGGCGCTGAGCACGAGCCAGACGACGAGCCCGACCGCCAGGGGCTGCAACACGCCGCGCGCCGTGATCAGGATCCAGATCACAGCCGCGATCGTCACCGCCGTACGCATTCAACTTCCTCTCGCTTGCCGATTTGCCACATTCGCCGCCGCATCGCGGCCATGCAAGGGCCGCGCCCCCTCGCGGGGTGTCGTTCAAGCGCTCATTCGGCGATCGCGGGGGTGAGGCCGGCGGGGCCTGTCGCGCCGACGAAGACGCGGTCCCGCCCCGCCCGCTTGGCGCGGTAGAGCGCGTCGTCCGCCCGCGCGATCAGCTCCCGCTCGTCGCCGTGGCGGACATCGGCGACGCGCACGATGCCGGCGCTCAGCGTATGGGCGATCGGCCGGTTCTCGAACACTGTGGGGCTCTCGTCGAAGATCACGCGGATCCGGTCGATGAAGGCGCGCGCCGCCGACTCCGAGCGCGCCGAGAAGAGGACCACGAACTCCTCCCCGCCGAAACGGGCGATGATGTCGTCCGCCCGGCACTCGCGCTGGAGGAGGTGGGCGAGGTGGACGAGCACCGCGTCCCCGCCCGCGTGGTTGTGCGTGTCGTTGATCTGCTTGAAGCGGTCGATGTCGATGACCGCGAGCCACAGGTCGCCCGGCCAGCGGATGCGGTCGGACTTGATGTCGGCGATCCGGTCGCTGAAGCCGCGCCGGTTGAGGAGGCCGGTCAGCGCGTCGCGCGCCGCCGCCTGCTCGGCCGCGAGCAGCCGCCGCTCCTGGCTGCGCAGCCATTGGGCGAGCGAGACGCTGAGGAGGAGGCTTTCCAGCACCGTCAGCGAGAAGGCGAGGCGGATGAAGTCCATGTTGGACCAGTCCGTCAACGCGCCTTCGACGAGGCTGCCGACGAGGGTGAAGAGGATCGTGAGGCTGATGGTGAACCAGCCGAAGAACATCCACCCGGCATAGCTCAGCCGGTCGCTGCGCCAGGCGACGAAGCTGCGCCAGCAGATATAGGCGGGGACGATCGCGAAGCCGATGAAGGTGATCGGCGCCTCGATCTCCGGCCGCCGGGCGACGATCGCGAACCCCGCGCCGAAGAGGAAGAGCGCGATCGCCCCCAGCATCAGCGTGTTCTGGCGCGGATGGAGGCGGTCGATCTCGAGATGGCGGCGGGCGAAGTCGGTCGCCGCGGCGAGCGCCAGGAACATCGACCAGTGGTACCCCATCGCCTGGATCCACGGCATCGACGCGTAGAGGAGCTGGAAGCCGATGCCGAAGAAGCCGAGATAGGTCACCGCGAGGGACACCATGTAGAGCGAGTACATGATGATCCGCATCTGCCGCATGACCACCGCGTAGAGCACCCAGAACAGGGCGTTCATCAGCAGCGAGGCGATCCAGAAGGTGTAGAAGGCGGTGTATTCGATGGTGTGGTCGTCGAACGCGTCCTCGCTCCACAGCCGCACGTTCACGTGAATCGGGATGGCGAACTCGTTGTAGAAGCTGACATAGACCTCGCGCGCCTCCCCGGCCGGCACGGCGATGGGAGCGGCGGGGCCGGCATAGGCGATCTCGCGGCTGCGGAACGGGGCGTTGGGGTCGAAATCGGTGTGGGATTCGAGCCCGTTCGGCCCGCGCACATAGGCGTCGAAATCCGACAGGTTGGCGATGTCGTGGCTGACGACCAGGCGCTGGTCGTTGTCGCTGTCATTGCGGATGGTGAAGCGGAGCCAGAAGGCGTCCGTGGTGATGCCCTGCTCGCCCATCTCGGGCTGCATGAGGTGCCACTCTTCCTCCTCCGCCTCCAGCACCTCCTCGAAGGAGAGGTCGTGGTCCGGATCGCGGAAGAGGCGCGCGTTGCCGAAAAGGCGTCGCCCCTCCTCCAGCGTGCTGAAGGTGACGGGCGGCGGCTCGCTCGCGCCGTCGGCCTCCTGCGCACCGGCCGGGCCCGCGAGGAAACAGGCGGAGATGCAGGCCAGCAGGAGGAGAACGCGCAAGCAAATCCGCATGATGGTGGTCGGTCTACCCTCGGCGAGACGGTGTCGAGGATAGACGAATCCGTCCGCCAACGACACGCGATCCCACCGTTATAGATGCCGCCGTCTGAACGCCACATTCCATTCGCGGCAGCCGGACGCGGTGTGGACGCCGCCCGCCCCGCCTATGCGGGGATGAGGTCGAGGCCGGGGGCGGAGGGAAGCGGGCGCGCGGGGGCGGCCGCGCCGCCATGCCCGGCGACCGCGATGTGCGGGCCGACGATCATGGTCCGCTCCACCTTGGCGCGGCGCACGATGAGGCGCGCGCCGGGAAGGTCCACCACCGCGCCGTCCCCCGTCTCGCGCGACGGGCAGCCGAACACCGTGCCGAGCGTCGCGGCGACCGCGCCCGGATCGGCCGCGGCGAGGACGATCGCGGGGATGCCCGTCGCCCCGTTCCGGTGGCGCACGAAGGTTTCGCGCAGATAATGGTGCGGGGTGTGGTGGCGCACGGCGACGCACGGCACCGGCAGCCCGGCGCGCGCGATCAGCAGCACCTCGAGGTGGACGTCGAGGATCTCCCCGCCATCGACCGCCCATTGGCGGCGGATCGCGATCGGCTCCGCATGGGCGATGCCCTGACGGGTGAGTCCATCGCCGAACGCGGCCACATCCTCGACCGCGATGACGAGGGCGGCGGGGCCCGGCGCCATGCCGAGGAAATTGCGCACGACCGCCGGCACACGCTCGATGTCGCCATATTGCAGGAACTCGATGAAGCTCGTCGCGCCCGGCAGCGCGTCGGAGAAGCAGATCAGCCGGTTGGCGAGGCCCGGCATCAGGCTCGGCGGGGTCAGCGTGTAGCCGGCCGCCGACGCCTCGGCCGCGACGGCCTCGAGATCGTCGACGAGGACCATCAGATGGTCGAATCCGATGACCCCGCGTCCCGCGCCGCCCGCGTGCCTTGCCGCCCCGTTCATGCGTTGATTCTCCGCTCCGCCCGCAAGCCGCCCCGGCGCGAGGACAATGCCAGCATGCCGAGGACGAAGAGCCCCGTCACCAGCTTGAGGTCGGACGGATTGACGCCGGCCGCGAGACCGGCCGAGATCACCTGATAGTAGACGAGTGAGCCGACGAACGGCGCCGCCACCTGCCGCAGCACCGAGGACCGGCCGACGATCGCCTCCCCGATGATGAGCGCGGCGAGGCCGTTGATGAGGACGCCGAACCCCATCGCGACATCCGCATAGCCCTGGACCTGCGCGACCGAGGCGCCGGCGAACGCGCTGAAGGCGTTGGCGACGCCGACGCCCAGGAGCGTCATGCGCCAGGTGTAGACCCCGTTCGCCCGCGCCATCGCGCTGCTCGCCCCCGAGGCGCGCAGCGCGAGGCCGCTGTCGGTGTGGAGATACCAGCTCACCAGCGCGCACACGCCGATCACGATCGGCACCCACACGCTGTTCTGGACGATGAGGCTGCGGGTGAAGGTCGGCAGCAGGCTGTCGAAGAAGGTCGTCTCCGTGAAGAGCGGCGTGTTCGACTTGCCCATGATGCGCAGGTTGAGGCTCCACAGCATCGTGATCATCAGAATGCCGGCGAGCAGCGTGTTGATCTTCAGATTGAGGTGGATCAGCGCCGTCGCGCAACCGGCGAGGAAGCCCGCCGCGATGGCGAGGAGGAAGGCGAGCCCCGGCGGAACGCCCGCGACGAGGAGCGCGGCGCAGAGGCACCCGCCGAGCGGAAAGGCGCCCTCGCAGGTGAGGTCCGGAAAGTTGAGGAGGCGGAAGGGGATCATGATCCCGAGCGCGATGAACCCGTAGACGAGGCTCTGCGCGAGGGTGACGGGGACGAGGTTCCAGAAGCCGGTGATGAAATCCATCATGATCAGACCAGGAGCACCTTGTCGTCCGCCCCGTGGAACCGGGCGACGAGCGCGTCGACGGTGAGGCCGGCCTTCTCCTCGCCCGCCGCCTCGTAGACGATCCGGCCCTCGTGCATCATCACGAGGCGGTTTCCGCAGTCGATCGCGTGCTGCATGTTGTGGGTGATCATCAGCGTGGTGATGTGCGAGCCCTCCACCGCCTGGATCGTCGCGCGCATCACCGCGTCGGCGGTGCGCGGGTCGAGCGCGGCGCAATGCTCGTCGAGCACCAGCACCTTCGGGCGGCGCAGGCACGCCATGATCAGGGAGAGCGCCTGGCGCTGGCCGCCGGACAGCATCTCGACCCCCGTGCCGAGCCGCTCCTCGAGGCCGAGCCCGAGCGGTGCCAGCGCGTCCATGAACTGACGCCGCCGCGCCCCGGTGAGCGAATAGAAGAGGCCGCGCCCCTCCCCCCGCTTCAGCGCGACCGCCAGATTCTCCTCCACCGTCAGCCCCGCGGCCGTGCCGATCGCCGGGTCCTGGAAAACGCGGGCGACGTAGCGCGCACGGCGGTGGACGGGCATCGCGGTCACGTCGTCGCCGGCGATCGTCACACTCCCGCTGTCGGGCATGATCTCGCCCGCGACGACGTTGAGGAGCGTGCTCTTGCCCGCCCCGTTGCTGCCGATGACGACGGTGAAATCGCCGTTGGCGAGCGTCAGGTCGATGCCGGCGAGCGCGCGCCGCTCGCTCGGGGTGCCGGGATGGAAGGTCTTCGCGACGCCGCTGACGGCGAGCGAGGCGACTTCGCCCACTAGTCGACCACGCAGGTGTCGCAGTCGGCATAGGCCGCCGGGAGGGTGAGGTTCCACCGGTCGAGCTGGGCCTTGCTGATGACGACGGTGTGGTCCTGCGCCGTCGGCACGGTCGGCGGAATGTCGGACACCTTCGCCCCGTTGAAGATCTGCTCGATGATCCCGGCGGCGCTCGCGCCGATGCGCGGCCAGTTCACCGAATAGGAGCCCAGCATCTCGCCCTTCTCGACCGGGGCCGGCAGGCCGTTGAAGGCGGGAACGCCCATCCGGTCGGTGATCGCGGCGATCTGCGCCGTCGCCGGCTGGAAGAGGTTCGAGGGGAAGACATAGACCGCGTCCACCTTCCCGCTCAGCGACTGGATGCGCTGGGGCAGATCGTTGACGTTGTCGACGCCGACGAGAACGAGCTCGATCCCGTGGTCCGGGGCGAACTTCACGAGGCGCTCGCGCAGCGCGTTGTCCGCGTCGTCACCCGGATTGTACGGCACGCCGAGGCGCGTGAGGTCCGGCATCATCTCCTTGATGAAGCCGAGCGTGCCGTCCATGTCGACGAGGTTCGCCGCGCCCGTCATGTTCGGCGCGGCGGTCTCCCAGTCCGGCACGAGGCCGGCGGTCACGGGATCCTGCACGGCGGCGAAGACGACGGGGACGTTCGGATCCTGAAGCGCCCTCACCGCCGTCTGCGTCACCGGCGTCGTGATCGTGACGACCACATCCGGCTGCGCGGCGGAGATCTTCGCGAGCATCTGGGGGATGACGTTCCGCTCCCAGTTCACCTGGTCGTAGGTGTAGGTGACGTCGAAGCCGCGCTCGGCCATGGACTCCTTCAGTCCATCGATCACGAGCTGCAGCGCCGGATGGTCGCCGAAGTTCGCGATCGCGATCGTCTTCTCCTCGGCGTGGGATACCGACGCGCCGACCAGGAGGCTCGCGATGGCGGGGAGGATCCACTTCATAGACTAGTCCTCTCGTGTGCTGTTCCCTCGGCTCGAGGGTGATTGTTCTCGTTCAGGATGGACAGACGAAACGCGGCACCGACTCCAGGAACGACGCCAGCACCGTGTCGAAGGCGTCGGGTTGTTCGATGTTCATGAGGTGCCCGGCGTCCGCGATGGTCGCGAAGCGGGCGCCGGGAATGCGCGCGGCGATGCCCTGCATCTGCGCGAGCGGGGCGACCTTGTCGTGGCTCGCCCCGATCACGAGGGTCGGCACGGCGATGGTCGAAAGGTCGAGGAAGGGCGGGATCGCGAGGCGCGCCATCATCGTGCGCCGATAGTTGGCCGGTCGCAGCAATTCGAGGCTTCCGCGGATCGCCCGCGCGGCCTCGGGCGACACCGCCGGGCCGAGGAGGCGGGGGAGCATCGCGTCGACCGCGATGGTTGCCGGCGCGTCGGCGGAGAGGGAGCCGATGCGCTCGGCCGCGAAGGAGGCCGGGTCGTCGAAGACCGGGCTGTCGCCCGCCCGGCAGCCCGCGAGGGTGAGGCTGCGCACCCGCTCCGGCGCCCGCGCGGCGACCGCCTGCACCACGAGCCCACCCATGGACAAGCCGACGAGATCAGCCGTCTCGACGCCGACGAAATCCAGCGTGCGCAAGATGTCGTCCACGAAGTCGAAGAAGGCGAAGCCGTCATCGGGGTCGGCGCTGTCGCCATAACCGCGCAGGTCGACGGCGATCGTCTGGTAGCGGCCGGAGAAGGTCTCCATCTGGCCGGCCCAATTCAGCCGGTTGCCGCCGATCCCGTGGACGAACACGACCGTCGGCCCCGCCCCGGCGATATCGGCGGCAAGCTCTGGCGAACCGGGGATGACGATCATGCGCTGTGTCATGAATTGACAATGCCAAGCGCGTCCTCATTAATACAAGTGGGTATCAGATGGACAGTTCATAACTTTCAATTATTACCCATGAACTCGGAAACGCTCCTCCAATTCCTGGCCGTCTACCGTCATCGCGGGATCGGCAAGGCGAGCCGGCAGTTCGGCGTGTCGCAGCCCGCGATCAGCAACGCGATGCGGCGGCTGGAGGACGAGCTGAAGGTCACGCTGTTCCACCGCACGCCGACCGGCGTCGAGCCCACCACCTATGCCGACATCCTCGCCCGCCGGGCCGAGATCATCAGCAACGAGCTGGAGCGGGCGCGCGAGGAGCTCGACAGCCTGCGCAGCTTCGCGCGTGGCGAGGTGCGCTTCGGCGTCGGCCCGGCCCTCGCCGCCTCGCTGGTGTCCGAGGCGCTCGCGACCTTCCTGCAGGACCACCCCCAGCTCACCGCCCTCATGATCGAAGGGCTCTACGAGGCGCTGACCGCCGGGGTGGAGAGCGGGCGGCTCGATTTCGCGATCACCACCAAGCCGATCGTCGACCCGTCGGACGAGCTGACGGCGGAGGACCTTTTCCGTGGCGAGTTCCTGTTCGTGACGCGCTCGGATCACCCGCTCGCCCACACCGGCGACCTCACCCCGACCGACCTCTTCGACTATCCCTGGGTGCTGCCGCCCAGCGAGGGGCTCCTGTGGCAGAGCGCCAAGCGCTCGTTCGACCAGATCGGCCTCACCCCGCCTCCCCCGCGCGTGGAGACGAATTCGGGCGCCTGCATCAAGGCGCTGATGCGCAGCGGGCTCTATCTCAGCCTGGTACCCCCCTATCTCGTGATGCGCGAGGTCGAGCTCGGCGAGATGACCATCCTCTCGGTGCCGGAGGTTGAGGTACCGTGGTCGGTGGTGCTCTTGCGCCGGGCGGGATCGGCGACATCGCCGGCCGCCGAAGCCTTTCTCGCCCACCTCAAGGGCGTGCTCGCGGCCTACGCCCCGCCGATTCTCGCGGGCGCCAGGGAGACGATCGGATGAACGAGACGAAGCCGATCGCCGTGGTGACCGGCGGCGCGTCCGGGATCGGCCGCGCGAGTGCCTTGGAGCTTTCCCGGCTCGGCCACGCGCTCCGCATCCTCAACCGCAACCAGGCGAACGCGGACGCCGTGGTCGCCGAGATCCGCGCGGCCGGGGGCGAGGCGGCCGCCATCGCCTGCGACCTCGCCGACGAGACCTCGATCCGCGCCGCCTTCGAGGCGATCCCGCGATGCGACGTGCTGGTGAACAGCGCCGGGACGATGTCGCAGCACGATTTCGAGGCGATCAGCCACGCCGAGTTCCAGCGGCTCATCAACGTCAATGTGCTCGGCCTCTTCACCGCCTGCCAATGCGCGCTGCCGCGCATGGAAGAGGGCGGGCGGATCATCAACATCTCCTCCCGCGCCGCGCTCGGCGGGCGGGGCATCGCCCACTACAGCGCCACGAAGGCGGCGGTGAACGCGCTGACGCGCAGCCTCGCCGTGGAGCTTCTGCCGCGCGGGATCACCGTGAACGCGATCCTGCCCGGCTTCATCGACACCCCGCTCTCGCGCTCCGTCCTCAACGAGGAGCAGTTCGCCGCCTTCGTCGCGAAGCAGCCGCTCGGCCGCGTCGGCAAGCCGGAGGACGTCGCCTGGGCGGTCGCCTTCCTCGCCTCGCCGCGCGCCGGCTTCGTCACCGGCCAATGCCTCCTCGTCGATGGCGGCAAGAGCCTGCCCGCCTGACCCACTGAAGGACGTCCCGCCGTGCCGCTCGAAGCCAACCCCGACGTGAAATGGGCCCGGATGTTCGAGGAGAGCTTCCGCCTCAGCGGCGTCGCGGCCGGGCAGATGGTCGCCGTCGTCGCCGAAAGCCAGTCGAACCCGGTGCTCGTGAACCTCGCCGAGATGGGCCTTGCCCTGTGCGGGGCGCGATTCGTGACGGTGAAGGTGCCGAGCGCGCCGGTGACGACGGTGCAGCCGATCCGTTCCACCGGCACCTCCCTCGCCTACGAGGACTATGCCCCGCTCCTGGCCGCGATCGCGGGATGTGCGCTCATCGTCGACGTGACGGTGGAGGGGCTCCTCCACAGCCCGGTCCGCAAGGCCGTGCTCGCGGCGGGCGGGCGGATCTACATGATCTCCAACGAGCATCCGGAGGTGCTGGAGCGCTGCCGGCCCGATCCCGCCCTCGCCGACGCGGTCGCGGGCGCGATGACGACGCTCGGCGAAGGCAAGCGGATGCGCGTCACCTCCGCGGCCGGCACGGATCTCGTCGCCGAGATCGAAGGCGCGCCGGTGCGCGGCGGGGCGGGCTTCCTCGCGCCCGGCGCCCCGATCGCCTACTGGCCGGCGGGGCTCGCCCTCTGCTTTCCGCTCGCGAACAGCGTGAACGGCCGCGTCGTCCTCGACGTCGGCGACGTGAACCTCACCTTCAAGCGTTACCTGGAGAGCCGCGTCACGCTCGTCATCGAGAACGACGTCGTGGTGGAGATCCTTGGGGACGGGCTCGATGCGGTGACGCTGCGGTCCTATTTCGCCGCCTGGAACGACCCGCTCGCCTACGCGATCGCGCACGTCGGCTGGGGCCTCAATCCGGGCGCGAGCTGGGATTCGCTGATGATGTACGACAAGAACGAGATCAACGGCACGGAGCTGCGCGCCGTCGCGGGGAGCTTCCTCATCTCGACCGGCGCAAACGAGTTCGCCGACCGCTACACCCCCTGCCATTTCGACTTCCCGATGCGCGCCTGCACCGTCGACATCGACGGCCGCGTGGTGGTGCGCGACGGGCGCCTGACGGCGGGCTGACCCGCCGTCCGCCTGGGCGACGTGCGGCTAGAAGTAGCCGCCGCGCTCGGCGATGCTCGTCGGGCTCGCCCCCTCCGCGACCCAGCCGAAGATCTTGCGCTCGTTGGCGAGCACCTCCTCGCACCGCTCCAGCACCGCCACCGCGAGGGCCCGCGGCACCACGATCACCCCGTCAATGTCGCCCACCACGACGTCGCCGGGACGCACCATCGTGCGGCCGATCTCCACCGGGATCTGGTAGTGCGAGATGAGGCAGCGGCCGAGGCTGCCATTGGGGCTGCGGTAGCGGTAGTAGACGGGGAAGTCGGCGGCGAGGATCTGCGCCGTGTCGCGGATGCCGCCATCGATCACCGCCGCGCGCACGCCGCGTCCGGAGACGGTCGCCGTCATCACCCCGCCCCAGGAGGTGCTGGCGAGATCGCCCGAGGTGTCCCACACCACGAACGCGCCCTCCGGCATCTGGTCGAGCATCTTCGTGCGGAGCGTCAGCTCGCCCGAGACCTTGGTGCTCGGCGCGCTCTTCACCGTGAACGCGATCCCGGCAACGGTCTTCTCCGGCCGCAGCGGCTGGAGATAGCCGGGCAGCGCCTGGTCCATCAGCAGATTCTCGCGCAGCACGTCCGAGATCGCGCCGGTATAGAGCTTCTCATAGCGGGCGAGGAGCTCGGCCTGCGGCACGGCGAGGGGGGCGTCGTCCACGCTCTCGCGCTCCGCGATCAGGCGTTCGAGCTTCATCATGGAGGCTTCGCGCTGCAGCGCGCCGGTCGGGGCATCGTTCATGGGCTGTCCTCGCCTCAAAGTCCGCCGACGACCGGATACCAGTCGGGGCGATAGGGGTCCTGATGGAAGCGGGCGTAGTAGTCGCCGCGTTCTTCGTAGACGCGCTCGTAGTGGCGCATCTTGTCCTCATCGAGCGTCACCCCGAGGCCGGGGCCGGTCGGCACCGCGATGGCGCCGTCGACATATGGCATCAGCCCGCCTTCGATGATGTCGTCGGTGAGGTAGTGGTAGTGCGCGTCGCCGGCGAAGCTCATCTCCGGGATGGTCGCGGCGGTGTGGAGCATCGCGGCGAGCTCGATACCGAACTCCGCGCCCGAGTGCATCGCGACGCCGAGGGCGAAGGTCCGGCAGACGGCGGAGAGATCCTTCACCCCGCGCGGGCCTTCCCAATAGTGGATGTCGGTGAGCACGATATCGACCGCGCCGAGCCGCACGGCCGGGCCGAGATCGTCGAACTTCGCCGGGTACATGTTGGTGGCGATCGGGATGCGGACGGCCCGCCGCACCGCCGCGTTGCCTTCGAGCCCCCAGGACGGGTCCTCGAAATATTCGATGGCGAGCGGCTCCAGGCGATGGCCGATGCGGGTCGCGGTCGGCACGGACCAGACGCCGTTCGGATCGATGCGCAGGCCGAATTCGGGGCCGAGCCGGTCGCGGCACAGTTCGAGGACGCGCGCCTCCTCGTTGGGCGGCATCACCCCGGCCTTCAATTTCATCGCCTTCACGCCCAGCGTCTCGGCGAGCTCTTCACACAGATCCGCCATGTCCTCGGCGTGCGCGTCGTGGCCGCCACCGGGCCGGTCGTAGCGCCAGAAGAGATAGGCGATGAACGGCACGCTCTCGCGCACCGCGCCGCCGAGGAGGTCGGACACCGGTCGGCCGAGCATCTTCCCCTGGATGTCGAGGCAGGCCATCTCGATCGCGGCGTAGAGGCGCGCGTTGGAGAGGTAGTAGATCGCCCGCAGCGTCTTCAGCTTGATGGTCTCGAGGTGGAACGGGTCCATGCCGATGATGCGCGGCTTCAGCTTGAGGAGCGCGCCGCGCTGGTCGCCGCCGCCGACCTCGCCGAGCCCGACGATCCCCTCGTCGGTGATGAGCTCGAGAACCGTGCGCAGGAGGTAGCCGGGATGGACCCCGGTGTTGTGCCTCAGCTGCGCGTTCAGCGGGATGGCGACACACCGCACCCGCATATCGACGATCTTCACGCGTCCCAATCCTTCCCTGGAGTTCGTCCGGCGGTCTGTGCCGCCGCTACAAGTGCATCCCGCCGTCCACGAAGAGGGTCGTGCCGGTGATGTATCGGCCCGCCTCCGAGCACAGGAGCAGCGCCGGGCCGACACAATCCTGCGCCTCGGCGGCGTGGCCGGCGGGGATCTGCGCCATCACCTTCGCGCGGTAGACGGGGTCGGCGAGCGCCTCGGCGTTGCGCTCGGTGAGCACCACCCCCGGCGCCAGATTGTTCAGCGTGACGCCAGAGGCGGCGAGCTGGCGGGCGAGGTTGCGGATCATGCTCGTCTGCGCCGCCTTGGTCGCGGCGTAGACGAGCATGTCCGGATGCTCGCGCCGCTCCTGGATGCTGCCGATGGCGAGGACGCGGCCCCAGCCCCGCTCGGCCATCGCGGGCACGAGGGCCTGAAGGAGGCGGCGGCCGGTCTCCAGATTGACGGCGAGCTGGTGCGCGGCGGCCGCGTCGCTGACCTCCGCCCACCTCTCCCGCGCCTGGACGGAGGCGTTGAGGACGAGGATGTCGACCCCGCCGAGACGCTCCGCCGCTTCGGCCGCGAGGTGAACGGCGGCGTCGGGCGCGGCGAGGTCGGCGTGGATCGCGAGCCCGCCCGCGGCCGCGGCCGCCGCCGCGAGGGCGCCGTCATCGGCGAGGTCGTGGAAGGCGACGAGGGCGCCGGCGGCGGCGAGGCCAGTGGCGATCGCCCGGCCGATGCCGCGCCCCGCCCCGGTGACGAGCGCGCGGCGGCCGTCGAGGGCGAAGCGGGCGAAGGCGTCCGCGTGCCGCGCCTCAGTCGTCATGGGTGCCGAGGCGGGTGTCGAGGGCGTCGCGGACCGCATCGCCGAGGAAGTTGAATGAGAGGACCGTGAGGAAGATCGCGAGCCCCGGAAAGAAGCTCATCCACCAGGCCTGCCAGAACTGGATGCCGGTCGCGACCATGTAGCCCCAGGAGGGGGTCGGCGGCTGCACGCCGAGGCCGAGAAAGGAGAGAGCGCTCTCGGTGATCAGCGCCTGCGAGGCGGCGAGCGAGCCGTAGACGATCACATTGCCCGAGACGTTCGGCCAGATGTGGCGCACGAGGATGCGCCGGTCGCTGGCGCCGGCCGCGCGCGCCGCCTTCACATAATCGACGGTGCGCAGCGACAGCACCTCGCTGCGCACGAGCCGCGCGAAGCCCGGCGCCTTGGTGACGGCGATCGCGAGCATCGCGTTCATGAGGTCCGGGCCGAGGACGGCGACGATCGAGAGGGCGAGCACGAGGAGCGGGAAGGCGAGGAAGGCGTCCATCACGCGCATGATGAAGGCGTCCCACGCGCCGCCGAGCCACCCGGCGATCAGACCGAGCGTCGACCCGATGAGGAGCGCGACGCCGACCGCGAAGACGACGACCTGGAGCGAGACGGTCGCCCCCGACATCACGCGCGAGAGGAGGTCGCGGCCGATCTCGTCGGTGCCGAGCCAGTGGGCCGCGCTCGGCGGGGCCATGATCGCGTCATAGTCCATCTCGATCGGCGAATAGGGCGCGAGCCAGGGCGCGAAGATGCCGATGAAGATGACGAGGCTGATGAAGGTGACGCCGAACACGCCCTGCCAGGAGGAGAGGACGCGGCGGATGAAGATCGCGGTGGGCGAGCGCGGCTTGCGCGCGTCCTCAAGACCCGCGTCGACGGCGAGGGTCATACCTTCACCCTCGGATCGAAGAGGCGATAGACGAGGTCGGTCGCGAAATTCACCGTCAGCACCGCGACGACGATGAAGAGGATCGCGCCCTGGATGACCGGGAAGTCGCGCTGGAAGATCCCGTCGACGAGCATCCGCCCGAGGCCGGGCAGCGCGAACACCGTCTCCGTCACCACCGCTCCACCGAGGAGGGCGCCGATCTGCAGGCCGATCACCGTGATCACCGGGATCACCGCGTTCCGCAGCGCGTGCTTGAGGACGACCGAGCGCTCGCTGAGCCCCTTGGAGCGGGCCGTGCGCACATAGTCGAGCGAGAGGACCTGGAGCATCGAGGCGCGGGTCTGGCGCATGACGAGGGCCGCGAACGCCGTCCCGACGGTGAGCGAGGGGAGCAGCATCAGCTTCATGTTGAGGACCGGGTCCTCGGTGAAGGGCACGTAACCCGACGGCGGCAGCCATCCGAGCCGCAGCGAGAAGAGCATGATGAGGAGCACGCCCATCCAGAAATAGGGGACCGCCATCGAGGACATGGCCGCGAAGCTCGCCACCACGTCGATCCATGTGCCGCGGAAGCGCGCGGCGAGGATGCCGGCGGGAATGCCGATCGCGACGGCGATGAGGATCGAGAAGGCGGTGAGCTGGAGGGTGACGGGGATCTTCGCGGCCAGCATGTCCACCACCGGCTCGCGCGTGCGCAGCGAGCGGCCGAAATCGCCCTGCGCCACGCGGGCGAACCAGGTGACGTAACGGACCGGGGCGGGCTGATCGAGCCCGTACTCGACGCGCACGGCGGCGCGCTGCTCGGGTGTCGCCTGCTCGCCGAGGATCGTGATGGTGGGATCGCCCGGCAGGAGGTTCGTCAGCGCGAACACGATGATGGTCACGAAGAACGCGACCGGCAGCATCTGCGCCAGCTTCCGAAGGAGATAGCGGGTCATCGGGGCAGGCGCTCCATGCGGCGGTGATCGCGGCTGATCTCCTCGATCACGTTCTCGGTCACCGCGAAATGTTCGATCATCGCGACGCGGGCGCGGGCCGGATCGCCGGCCTTCACCGCCTCGAGCACGGCCTCGTGCCGGCGCACGGTGGCCGCCGGGTCGCGCAGATCGCGCTGGGTGCCGAGCGCGGTCATCGTGAAGCGCATGATGTCGGACAGCGCCTCGATCAGATGCTCGAAGAGGGCGTTTCCGGAGCCGCGCGCGAGGGCGAGGTGGAAGCCCATGTCGCCCTGGAGCCACTTGTCGAAATTGCCGTCGATGTTGTCCCGCATCCGGTCGATGGAGGTGGCCATCTGCTCGATGTTGAAGCGGTTGGCGCGGGTGGCGGCGAGGGCGGCGATCTCCGTCTCGAGACCGCGGCGCAGCTCGATCGCCTCCCGCAGGCCGGAATCGGTCGCCCGCACGGCGAGGCGGAAGAAGGCCTCCAGCGGGGCGGAGGTGAGACCCTGGATCGTGGTCGCCTTGCCCTGCTGGGTCTGCACGAGGCCGAGCGCGGCGAGGCGGCTGATCGCCTCCCGCACCACGGGCTTCGACACATTGAGCTGACGCGCGAGCTCGGCCTCGGACGGCAGCGAGTCGCCGGCCCGGAAGGCGCCGGCACTGACGCGGTCGAGCACGTGCTGGATCACGAGATCCGTCAGGCGCTGGCGTTCGGGAACGGAAGTCACTGGGCTCATACTCTTATGATACCTTATAAGCTTACCGTGTCAACGCGGTGATCTGAAATGCTTCTCGCGACGAAACGCGACCCCGCTCCTCCTCAGCTCATGCTGCAATGCGCAATATTTCCGGCACAATTTGCGCAATCACCGCCATATCTGCCGGGAATCGCGCTTTGCGCAAATGACTCGACTCCGGGGTTCCCTCGCGTCAACTTATCTGATAGGTGATTCCAAAATCGAGAGCCAACCAAAGGCTTCACCGGAGGAAACAGCATGAATCGGATCGCTTCCCTCTCGCGGCGCGGATTTCTGCAGGGCGGATCGGGGCTGGCGCTCGCCGCCGGGCTCGGCGTCCCCTTCCACGCCGCCATCGCGCAGGACGCCAAGCCGGTCCGCGGCGGCACCATCATCGCGTCGATGGACCTTCAACCGAAGAGCCTCGACCCGATCATGGGCGACGCGCCGACGTCCGACCGCTACGCGCTCACGCAGATCTACGAGGGTCTCGTCCGGTTCGACGTGAATGGCGAACTCCAGCCCTCCCTCGCGACAAGTTGGGAGTTCGCGCCGGACGCGCAGTCCATCGTCTTCACCCTGCGCGAAGGCGTCGTCTTCCATGACGGGACGCCGTTCGATGCCGGCGTCGTCGTCGCCAATATCAGCCGCGTCGTGGACCCGGCCTCCACCGCCCCCCGCTCGCAGGACCTTGCCGACATTTCCGGCGCCGAGGCGCTCGACCCGATGACGGTGCGCATCGACCTCAAGCAGCCGTCCGGCGCCGCCCTCGCCTCCCTCGCGGTCGAGGCGGGCATGATGTGCTCCCCCGCCGCGATGGAATCCTCCGGACAGGACTATGGCCGCAACCCGGTCGGCACCGGCCCATACCGCTTCGTCGAATGGGTCGGCGGCAGCCACATCAAGCTGACCCGCAACGAGAAATATTGGCGCGCCGGGGCCGACGGGCAGCAACTCCCCTACGCGGACGGCGTCACGCTGCGCATCATCCCGACGACCGCGGTGAAGATGGTCGAGCTGATGGCCGGCGGCATCCATATCGCCGACGGCGTCACCCCGCGCGACTTCGCCGAGGTGGAGGGCAATCCGCAGCTGCGCCTCGTCGCCGTCCCGCCCGGCATCGCCCAGTGGATGACCTTCAACGTCCAGAAGCCGCCCTTCGACAACATCAAGCTGCGCCAGGCGGTGAACGCGGCCATCGACCGCAACTTCCTCATGAAGGCGGTGACGCGCGGCTACGGCGCGGTGACGCCCACCTGGGTGCCGCCGACCGACTGGGCCTTCGACGCAAGCATCCCCTCGCCGGGGTTCGACCCCGCCCTCGTCGCGAAGCTCCTCGCCGAGGCCGGCCACCCGAACGGCTTCTCCGCGAAGCTCTCGATCATCCAGCGCGATCCCGACACGCAGATCGCGCAGATGATCCAGGCCCAGCTCGTCCAGTCGAAGATCAACCTCGAGATCGAGATCCTGGAGCGGCAGGCCTGGGTGCCGAAGGTGCTCGGCCACCAGCACGAGGCCGCGATGGGCCGCGTCAACGTCCCGCGCGCCGACCCCGACCACGTGTTCGGCCCCTTCTTCGGGCGCGGCGCGGCGCAGAACTGGTCCGGCATCGACGACGAGGCGCTGTTCGACGTGATCGCCGACGCGCGGCGCGAAACCGACCGCACCCGGCGCAAGGAGCTCTACCGCGTCGCGCAGGAGCAGCTCATCGAGAACGCCTACTATGCGTGGCTCTTCTTCCGCGAGTCGCGGCACGTCGCGCGGGTCGAATTGCAGAACATCGTCGTCGATTCCGGCGGCGCCTGGCAGCTCGGCGAGGCCTGGCTCGCGCCGCAGGCCTGACACGACCGGCGGCCCCGGGCGGGGCCGCTCCCTTCCCACAACGGAGACACAAATGGTCGCCACCGTGATCGCCGGCGTGCCGGACATGCTCGATGTCATCGAACGCTACCGGACCCTCTATACCGGCCTCGTCTACGACATCATGGACGAGATGGGGCTGCCCCATCAGGCCCTCGCCACCGACATCCGGCCGCTCCGCGACGACATGATCATCGCCGGCCCCGCCTTCACCATGCAGGGCATCAACGACCCCGTCGGCGATCCGGGGCTGCGTGAGCGGCGCATCCGGATGTTCAGCGAGATGCGCCACCCCTGCGTCGACGTGCGCGACGCCGGCTTCGACACCCGCGTCGCCCACTATGGCGAGATGAACGCCGTGCTCGGCCGCGCGAAGGGCGTCGTCGGCGCGGTGATCGACGGGGGGCTGCGCGACTCCTCGCTCCTCATCAAGATGGGCTTCCCCGTCTTCCGCCGCTTCCACTCCCCCGTCGAGGCGCTGAACCGCTGGTCCTATTATCGCTGGCAGCAGCCCGTCGCGCTGCGCGGCGCGCTGACGGCGACGGTGACGGTCCATCCGGGCGACTTCATGTTCGGCGACATCGACGGCGTCGTCGTCATCCCGAAGGAGCACATCGTCGAGGTGCTGCGGCGCGCCGAGGAGCACGCCGCCGTCGAAGGCCGCGCGCGCGTGGAGTTCGCCGACCCCGCGAACGACGTGGAAGAGGTGTATGCCCGTTATCGAAAGCTCTGAGCGATTGTCGCCCGCCCCCGCCGCCGCGCCCGAACGCGGCGCGCCGGTGCTCGACATCTCGGGTCTTTCCGTCACCTTCCGCGGCAAGCACCCGGTGCGGGCCGTGGACGACGTCTCCTTCTCGATCGACCGGGGCGAGATCGTCGCCCTCGTCGGCGAGTCGGGCTCGGGCAAGTCGGTGACGAGCCTTGCGACGCTCGGCCTCCTCGCCGGCGCGCCGAAGGTCGAGGGCGCCATCCGCTTCCACCGCCGCGACGGCACGGCGGTGGACCTCACCAGCCCGGCCGCGGCACGGGCGGCGCGCGGGCCCGAGATCGCGATGATCTTCCAGGAGCCGATGACCTCGCTGAACCCCGTCTTCACCGTCGGCGAGCAGATCGCCGAAGGGGTGCGGCTGCACGAGAAGCTCGGCCGCCGCGCCGCGCTCGACCGGGCGCGCGAGATGCTGAACCTCGTCGGCATCCCCGACCCCGACCGCCGGCTGAAGGCCTATCCGCACGAGATGTCGGGAGGGATGCGCCAGCGCGTGATGATCGCGATCGCGCTCGCCTGCCGGCCGAGCCTCCTCATCGCCGACGAGCCGACCACCGCGCTCGACGTCACGATCCAGGCGCAGATCCTCGACCTCATCCGCCGCCTGCAGGCCGATATCGGCCTCTCCGTCCTCTTCATCACCCACGATCTCGGTGTCGTCGCCGAGCTCGCGGCGCGCACCGTCGTCATGTACGCCGGACAGGTTGTCGAATCCGGCGAGACCGGGGCCGTCCTCGCCGCGCCACGCCATCCCTACACGCGCGGGCTGATCGCCTCCGTCCCCGTGCTGCGGCGGGCGGGCGAGCCGCGCCGGCGCGTCCACCCGATCCCCGGCCAGCCGCCCGACCTCAGGCGCCGCCCGACAGGGTGCGCCTTCCACCCGCGCTGCGGCTCGGCCCGCGCGGGGCTCTGCGACATCGAGGATCCGCCGCTCGAACGGGTCGACGACCACCCCGTGCGCTGCCTGCGCTGGCGCGAGCTGCCGCCCGCGCGGCCGGAGTCCCGTCCATGAACGCCATCGATCCCAACCCCGTGGAGCCGGCCCTCCTCGCCGTCGACACGTTGACGAAATCCTTCCCCTCCCCCGGCGGCCTCTTCGCGCCCGGCGCGGGGACGGTGAAGGCGGTCGCGGGCGTCTCCTTCACGATCGGGCGGGGCGAGGTGCTCGGCCTCGTCGGCGAGTCCGGCTCGGGCAAGACGACGGTCGGCCAGAGCGTCCTGCGCCTCATCGAGCCGAGCGCCGGGCGCGTGACGTTCGACGGGGTCGACGTCACCGCCGCGGGCGCGGCCGAGATGCGGGCGCTGCGCCGGCGGATGCAGATGGTTTTCCAGGACCCGTTCGCCTCGCTCAATCCGCGCATGCGCATCTACGACACGATCGCCGAGCCGCTGGAGATCCACCACCTCGCCGACAGCCGCGCCGAACGGCGCGAGCGCGTCGCCGAGCTTCTCGCCCTCGTCGGCCTCCATCCCGATCACGCCAAGCGCTATCCGCACGAATTTTCCGGCGGCCAGCGCCAGCGCATCGGCATCGCCCGCGCGCTCGCGACGGAACCGGACTTCGTCGTCGCCGACGAGCTCGTCTCCGCCCTCGACGTGTCGATCCAGGCGCAGATCCTCGCGCTGATCGAGCGCCTTCAGGGACAGCTCGGGCTCGCGATGCTGCTCGTCGCGCACGACCTCGCCGTGGTTCAATATCTCGCCCGCCGCGTGGCGGTCATGTATCTCGGCACCATCGTGGAGATCGGCCCGACCGAGGCGGTCTACGCCGCGCCGGCGCACCCCTACACGCGGGCCCTCCTGTCGGCGATCCCATCGGCGGAGCCGGAGCGGCGGCGCCAGCGCGTGATCCTCGAAGGGGACATGCCGAGCCCGCTCAACCCGCCCTCGGGGTGCCGCTTCCGCACCCGCTGCCCGTTCGCGCTGCCGCGCTGCGCGGAGGAGGAGCCGGTGCTTCGCGATGTCGGCGGCCGTCACCAGAAGGCGTGCCTGCGCGACGATATCTGAGGGACGCCACCGGCACGGGATCGCGCCCGCGCCGGTGGCCTCGTTCCCGGCTTACATGTCGAAGTCGGTGACGCCCGGAACCGCGAGGTTCATGATCCGCAGGTCGAGCGCCGGCAGCGTGTCGACATCCGCGAAATCGTTGCTCGGGTCGCTGTCGACGCCGAAATTGGCGGCGAGATATTCCGCGAGCGCGTCCTGCTCGGTGCCGACATTGGTGAACTGGGCGAACCCGTCCGCGATGACGTCCGGCTGGAAGAGGTCGACGACGTTCGCAAAGTCCGGATCGGCGTCGACGAAGGACTGGTAGGGGTAGCCGTCACCGCCGGCGACGAGGAAGCTCAGCGTCACGACGCGGATGCCGCCGGAGAGCGCGTCCGCCGCGTCGGTCAGCACGCCGTCCTCGACGATCTTCACGTCCGTGCCGCCGGCGCCGATGCCTTCGACCCACACGTCCTGCACCCGCGCACCGCCGTCCGCGGCCGGATCGAACGAGAAGCGCACGCCGGAGACCTGCGGGAAGCGCCCTTCGGCGTTCAGCGGGTTGCCGTTCTCATCATACTCGCTCGCCTCGACGCCGTAGTTCAGCACCTCGAGGAGCTGGGCCGGGGTGAGGGTGATGAGGCTCAGCGTGTTGTTGAAGGCGAGGACCTCCTGGATCTCGAGCTCGGAGATCATGCCGTCGCCGAGCGGGATGGAAGCGCGGATGCCGCCGCCATTCTTCAGCGAGACATAGACCGGCTCGTCGACGAGGTCGTTCGCATAGTCGAGGTTCGCGTCGGCGGTGAGGTTGCCGAGATTGGTCTCCTCGGTGCGCACGCCCGGCTCACGCTCGCCATTGAGGTCGACGGCCTGGTCGGCGAAGAAGTTCTTGCCCGACACTTCGAGCGCGGTGGCCTCCACCACGTTGACGAGGTCGCGCACCTGCGAGCCCTTCACCGAGTTGGCGATGGCGGTCTCGAGATCCGGCGCGCCGGTCACGTCGAGCACACCCTGCTCATCGGTCGCGTAGGCGCCCGACACGGCCGCGTCGATCGATTCGGGGAGGAGATTGCCGCCCGCGTCGAACTCGGCCACCAGGCGGCCGACATAGCTGTACTGGCCGTCGGTGGAGACGATCGCGACGTCGTTGCCGCCCGCATCCTTGGTGAGGAGCGGATAGTTGCCCTGCGCCTCGTCGCCTTCGCGCAGGCGGTCCGTCCCGTCGGCAAGGCGCGTGTCGGAGCCGCCTGCGATGATGATGTCGACGCCGTCGAGGAGCCCGGCGAGCTCCTGCTCCAGCGCGATCTGCTGGAGGTGCGAGGTGAGGATGATCTTGTTGATCCCCTCGGCCTGCATCGCGTCGATGATCGGCTGGATGATCGCGGCGAGCGCGGCCATGTCGTTGAAGCCCGGCTCGGCGTGGACTTCGTCGTTCGGATTGTTCGGGTCGCCGAAGGTGGACGAGATCGTCTCGAGGAGCGGCGTCGTCGCGCCGATCACGCCGAACAGCTCACCATTCTCCTCGAGGATGGCGAAGGGCGCGATCACGCCGGCGCCGTCCTCGCCCGCACCGACACCGTCGGCGTCGACGATCGGGGCGAGCACGCTCTCGTCCTCGAAGGTGAGGTTCGCGGAGAGGTACGGGAAGAGCGCGCCGGTCCAGGCATCGTCCTCAGTCCGCGCCGTGCCGTTCGTGTCGGCGGCGACGATGTCGAACACCTGCTGCTGGCCGAAATCGAACTCGTGGTTGCCGACGGCCGAGGCGTCGAAGCCGATCGCGTTCATGATCGCGATGTCGAAGCGGCCGGGCTCGCTCGTCAGGCTCTCATAGGTCTCGCCGGTGACGCGGGACATCACGTCGTTGAGGACCGCGTTGAGGTTCTCCTGGATCGCCGGATCGCTCGTCCCGGCACCGTTGGAGAACGGGCTCGGGATGTAGTTGTCGCCGGAGGAGATGATCAGCGTCGTCTCGAATTCGGCCTCGAGCGCCTCGATCACGGTCGCGAAATTCGGCGCGTTGGCGACGGCGCTCGCGTTGCCTTCGAGGTCGGAGGCGTGGAGAAGCTGAAGGGTGGTCGTGTGGCCGACCTCGACCTTCTCGCTCCCGGCGCGGAAGATCTCGACCTCGGAGACCACCGTGCGCGAGGAGCCGTCCTTCGCGACGACGAGCGTGCGCCCGCCGGAGAGTTCCGAGAAGCGATAGTCCGCCAGCATCCCGTCGAGGACGAGCGCATCGTTGCCAGCGCCGCCATTGACGACATTGTGGCCCTCGCCGGCGGAGAGACGGTCATTGCCCGCGCCGCCGTTGATGCGGTCGTCGCCTTCCTCGCCCTGGATGAAGTCGCGGCCCGCGCCGCCGACGAGCTTGTCGTCGCCTTCGTTGCCGATCAGCGTGTCGTTGCCTTCGCCGCCCAGCAGGGTGTCGTTGCCGCGCCCGCCGAGGACGAGGTCGTCGCCGTCGCGGCCGGAGAGGCGGTCGTCGCCATCGCCGCCGCCGAACTGGTCGTCACCCGCGCCGCCGATGGCGGTGTCGTCGCCTTCGAGCCCGTAGAAGCGGGCGGCCTCTTCGGTGCGGACCTTGATCGTGTCGTCTCCGAAGCTCGCGGACATCTCCGCCGCCAGCTCGGCATTGCTGAGCCGGATGATTCTGAGAAGTTGGCCAAGATCGGAATATTCGTTCACCGCATCGCTCCCGGTTCTGGTCTTGATCGACCGGGGCGTTAACGAGCGAACAATTCAGTTCCGCGACGTTCAGATGATGATGCCGTGAAATTTTAAATTTCTACATTTCTCGCGGAGCTTGAATTCAACGAAAATCGTATCGTGAGCGCGAAATTCGAACGGAACAATTGTTTAGGCTGGAAAGAATTCATGCCGCAGCCGATTCTGCTCGGATACCGGCGGAAGAGACCGGGAAATTGTATCGATCTGTCCCAGCGCCCGCCCCCGTTACGTTTGCCGACAAACGGGCGCTGGCGGCCTCGGCGGAGGCCCGTAAGCTCGAAAGCCGTGACGCCCCGTCCGACCGGAGAGTTCGTATGAATGTTCGCGTATCCCGATCGATCGCCGCCGCCGTCGCCCTCCTCGCAGGGGCCGGCGCCACGCACGCGCAGGGCTTCGGCGAGCGCATGGCGCGCGAGGCGATGGCGGAGCCCTTCGTCGGCCTCACCACCGACGGGACGCCCGAGCCGGGCCTCTTCGCGATCGAACGCACCGGGATCGACGTCGCCCCGCTGAAGGCCGCGGCGGTCGCCCTCCTCGCCACCCTCTCGCCGGACGAGCAGGAGGCGATCACGTTCCCGATCGACAGCGAGGATTGGCGCCACTGGGCGAACTTCCACGCCTTCCCCCGCCGCAACGGCCTCTCCCTGGAAGACATGGGCGAGGGCGAGCGCGAGGCCGTGTTCGCCCTCCTGCGCGCCGCGCTCAGCGCCGCGGGCTACCAGACCTCGCGCGACATCATGCGGCTCAACCACCATCTCGGCGAGCTCGTCGGCAATTTCCGCGAATATGGCGAGTTCAAATACTGGCTGACCCTCTTCGGCGATCCCGCCGGGGACGCGCCCTTCGGCTTCCAGTTCGAGGGCCATCACCTCATCATCAACGCCATCCTGGTCGGCGATCAGCTCGTGATGACGCCGACCTTCATGGGCTCGGAGCCTGTGCGGGCCGAGACGGGCGACCATGCCGGCACCGTCGTCCTGCAGGACGTGCAGGACGAGGGGCTCGCCTTCATGCGATCGCTGTCTGAGGCCGAGCAGGCGGCGGCGCGGATCGGCCCGAAGGAGGGCCGGGCCGAAGCCCTCGGCGAGCTCTTCAAGGACAATATCGTCGTCCCCTATGAGGGAATCCGCGCGGGCGAACTCGATCCGGACAAGCGTGCCGCGCTCCTCGCCCTCGCCGGCCTCTACATCGCCAACATGCCGCAGGACCACGCGGCGCTCCGTATGGAGGAGATCGCCGCCCACCTCGACGACACGCACTTCGCCTGGAAGGGCGGCACCGCGGACGACAGCGTCTTCTACTATCGCCTGCACAGCCCGGTCGTGTTCATCGAGTTCGACCATCAGGGGCTGATCGCGCTGCCCGGCCCGGCGGGACCCAGCCGGCGCCATATCCACACCGTCGTGCGCACCCCGAACGGCAACGATTATGGCCGCAACCTCCTCGCCGAGCATCTCGCGACCCATGCGCACGGGCCGGACGGCGACCACCTCACCAACGGCACGAACTGAGGCGCAATCGGAGACGGCTCAGCCCGTCTTGGCGAACCGGCGCGTCAACCTCTCCAGGCGGCGGTTGCCGGAATCGATGCCGCGCCCCGTCTTGAGGAGCGCGTCGATCTCGTCGCGGTCGCCGCCCTTCTGCATCAGCACGTCGGCGAGCGTCAGGACCGCGTCCATGTTGCGGCCGTTGAAGCCGACCGATCGGCGCAGATGCGCCTCCGCCTCGTCGAGATCCTCGCTCGCGATATGGCGACGGGCGTGGAGCAGCGAGACGACGCTCCTGAGGCCGTCATTCGACTGACGCAGGCGCTGGATCTCCTCCCCCATGCTGCGCGCGATGATGTCGATCTGCGCCCGGCTCAGCGTCAGGTCGTCCGTGTCGTCCTGCGGCGGGACCGGGTCGGCGCGGTAGTGGTGCTCCGGCGCGATCAACGCGTTCGCCGCCGCAAGGCTCGGCGCGAGGCGGTCGAGGACGGCGCTCTGCTCCGCCTCCGTGAGCGCGAGCGGCGGCGTCGGGATCTGCGGCAGCTCTTCGCACAGGGGATCCGCGACGAGGCCGCCGCTCGTGCCGAGGACGCGGTTGAGGGCGCGCTGGAAGGCAAGCTCCCCCGCGGTGAGGCTGCGGTTCACCTGCGTGTTGTCCGGCAGGACGAACGGCAGGTCGGGAAGGCCGAGCCAGGCCATCGCGACGTCCGCGAGCCTGTCCTTGCAGCGCGAATAGTTGCGCACGGTGACGGTGTAGGCGGGCTCGGCAAGCAGCGACTTCAGCCGCTCGAAGACGGCCATCGGCGTGTTGAACCCCGCCGCGAACTCGCTGAGCGACGCGGTCATCCCGCCGCGCTTCACACCTTGCTGGTAGGTGGAGATCATCGAGCCGATCGGATCGCGGATGAAGAGGAGGATCTCGACGCGGTCGCAGCCGTAGAAGCGGGCCGCCGCGGCGACATTGTGCCGGAGCGGGGCCTCGGTCAGCTCGTGGAAGAATTGCTCGCGGCTGAAGAGGACGCCGCGGCAGCCCGCCGGCATCGGCGCGAGCGCGGCGATATCGTCCAGCAGCAATTTGCCGTTGCCGCTCGAGATGCGCCCCTGCGCGATCTCCTCCGGGTCGCCGAGCGGCGGATAGTGGATCCCGGCCGCGGCGAGGGCATCGATGTTCCGCGCAAAGACGCTCTGGATGAAGCTGGAGCCGGTCTTGGCGTGCCCAACGTGCAGGTACAAGGTCCGCTGATCGCCGCTCACGTCGAAGCCATTCGTCTCGTCCCACCGGCGCAGCCACCCCCGCCCCTTGCGTCGCCGTAGCAGCGTGCGCCCAATCTCGTCCATCGGCGCGGCGGCGACAATACGGCAATCCGGCCGGTGGGGATGCGGCCGAGAAGCCTTCCGGCCGCCGTGCTGGTGATGAACCGCACGCCGTAAATCGCGCCGCAATGGTGGCACCCCGGCAGCCTCCATGAAGCGGCCCGTGCCGGTGATCGCCTTGGTTCCCGCAACGTCGCCAGACCCGCTGCCCGTGCGGCCCACTGCTTGACGATCCGCAAATTGCCCGTCGGCCGCCGTGGCTTCATCGGCGGGCGGCGGCGCTCCGCGGCGCGTGGGTTGGCGCGGGGCGCTCTCCGATGAGGACCACTCGAACGGAGTATGACATGAGAACGCGTCACGGAATGCGAAGGGCCCGATCCGGACTGCTGCCGGCGGCGCTCCTCCTCGCCGGCATCGGCCTCGCCGCCGCGCCCGCTCCCGCCGCGGCGCAGGATCTTCCGACGCCGACCTGTGCGTGGCCCCTGTTGTGGACGCCGGTCGGCCTCGGCAACTGGATCTTCCCCGACACGGCCTATCGGCTCTGGTACATCCCCATCGACCGGGACTGGCGCACCGTCACGCTCAACGGGACCTACCCGAAGGCCCGCTTCTTCTCCCTCGCCCTCTATGACAACGCGCCAGTCGCGACCGGCTTGGCCGATCACCTCTATGACGCGGAGATCACACCGGACCCCGGCGCGGGCAATCCCTTCGCGTCGGCCCCGCCGGCGGCGGGCGGACCGCAGACCTACACCGTCACGATCACGCGCGGGGACGAGGCCGGAGAGAACCTGCTCCACCTCCACGCCGACACCGGCTGGCTCCTCTACCGCATCTATCTCCCGAACACCGGCGCGGGCGGCATGGGCGCCGTGCCGCTGCCGCAGATCAGCGTCACCCGGACGAACGGCGAGCGCGCGGCCCTGCCTGTCTGCGACTATGTCAACCGCCGCTCGGAGATCCTCGCCGTGCAGTCGGCCATCGTGCCGGACGTCTTCGAGACGCCGCCGCGCACGCCGCCGGTGCCGGATCGAATCTGGTTCGGCCCGCTCAAGAACCCGCCGGTGCGGCTCCTGCCGAACCCCGACAACAAATACATGGTCTCGTTCTTCATGTCGGAGGACCGGCCGGATCGCGTCATCGTCATCCGCGCCAGGATGCCGGGCTTTCCCGACACGCTGAAGGGCGCGCCCGTCTCCCAGCCCGCACCCGGCTTCGACGCAATCGAGCTGCGCTACTGGACGATGTGCGTCGGCGAGGTCGTCTCGCCGCTGCCGCTGACGAGTTGCACCGTGGACGCCGCAACGCCGCTCGACGATGACGGGTTCGCGACGCTCGTCATCACAAGCGACGTGGTGCGGCCGCCCTCGCTCGACCCGAATATCGTCTGGCTGCCCTATGGCGACGGGCAGATGGTCCCGAAGACCATCTTCATGCGCTATCTCCTCCCCTCGCCGGACTTCCCCCACTCCATCCAGCAGGCCGTCAGCCGCGGCTGCGGCGCGGAGTGGCAGTTCCCGACGCCCCCGAGCAACGCCGCCCTGACCGAGGCGGGGCAATGCACGCGGGAGGTGATGGGCGACTACTACCCGCTCGCGGCCTGGTGCGACGCGGCGACCTTCGACGCCGCGGGGTGGAAGGGCTGCTTCGAGAAGGCGGGGATCGACTGACCCGGCGCGCCCGGCCGCGCGGGGCTCCCTTCAGAGGTCGGGCGAGACCACCATCAACTCGAAGGTGATGAGCGTCGGCGCGGCGCCTGGGAGAAGTGTTCCGCGGAACATGCCGCCGGCCGGGTCGACGCAGTGGACGGGGATCCGGTCCGTCCGCGCGCCCGGCAGGGTGAGAACCTCGGAAAAGCGCGACTCCATGGAGGGCGCGCCGTCCTCGAAGTCCGCGCCGATGAGGCTGCCGAGGCCGTAGAATTGCGCGTCGAGCCGGCCGATCGCGCGCGCTGCGAGTCCCGGCATCGTGCCGACGAGGTCCTCGAACGGGGCGAGCGTCGCGATCGCGGCATTGGGCGCGCCGGGCGGGGAGCCCAATGGCAGGGCACGGAAGATGGAGAAGCCGGTCTCGGCGTCGTCCACCACGTCGAATTGGCCGCCCTCGAAGGCGAAGCAGGTGACGTCGCTGTCCGCGCCGATCGTCACTTCGCCAGGCAGAAGGTGGCCGGCGCGCTGGCCGTCCGCGCTGTCCCACACGGCGTGGCAGTGGAGGAACCACTCCCCCTTCCGCCGGCCGACGGAGGCGACGGCGTGCTCCAGGATTGCGGCCGTCCCGGTGTGGGTTTCGCTGTACCAGGCGACGCGCTTGCCGTCCGGCGACCCGGCGAGGGGCATGACATAATTGTGCGGCCCGAGGACGAGCCCGTCGAGGACGAGCATCGCCGAGTGGCACCCGAGCCGGTCCATCGCCTCGGCCACGGCGTCCATCAGGATGCGCCCGGCCGGGAGCCGCAGCGTAATCCGCCGCGCCACCCCCGGCACCACATGCTGGCGCACCGCGCCGCGCGGGCCGGGATGGCGGATATCGTCCGCGCGGCTCATGCGCGGCCCCTCGTGATGGAATGATTGGGCTCGGCGCGGGCCGCCGCCGCCCGGACGGGGGCGGTCGACGCGGCCTCGATGGAAGCGGGGCAGGGCAAGGCGGTTCCTCGGCGGCGCGTGGAGATGGTCGCGCCCTCGCAAATATACATGTCCGCGAGGGCTCCGGTAGGGGCCTCCCGGCGTGCACCGGCGCGCATCAAGAGTGGTCCCGCACCCCGATTTTGCGGCATCGGCGGCCGAAAGGGCGCCCTCCCGGCCACGTTGTGCCCGGCGACGCTATTCGGCTTTCGCATTGATGGGACAGCTTTTTTGGCGATTTCTTTCGCCCAGCGAAAACCAACCAGACGTTCACTTGGTTTATATTGCAGTTTATTTCGTATAAATTGCTCATCGTTTCGCAGACGGGAGGCTGGATATGATTGGCTGGGAAATCCACGGCCGCGAGCTGGCGAACTGCAACTGCGCGTACGGGTGTCCGTGCCAGTTCAACGCGCTGCCTACGCACGGGACGTGCGAGGCGGCCGTCGCGTTCGAGATCGATCGCGGCCACTATGGCGACGTCTCGCTCGACGGGCTGCGCACAGCGGCCGTCTACAAGTGGCCCGGCCCCGTCCACGAGGGCAACGGCCAGATGCAGCTCATCATCGACGAGCGCGCGACCCCCGCTCAGCGCGAGGCGCTGGAGACGATCATGACCGGCGGGGACACCAACGACATGGCCACCATGTGGTGGATCTTCTCGGCGATGGCGCCGAACAAGCATCCGACCCTGTCGCTGCCGATCACGACGAAGATCGACATTGACGGGCGGACCGGCCGCATCTCCGTGCCGGGCGTGTTCGAGACCGAGGCGGTGCCGATCAAGAACCCGGTCACCGGGGCCGAGCACCGGGCGCGCATCGACCTGCCGCACGGCTTCGAATATTCGGTCGCCGAGGTCGGCAGCGGCACGACGACGACAGAGGGCGTCATCCCGCTGACGCAGAACAAGGCCACCTACGCCCAGTTCGCCGAGATCCACCTCGGCAATAGCGGCATCATCCGCGCCGCCGCCTGAGCGGGGCGACCGGTCGGCCCACCGTGTCGGTCCTCGAGACGACGCTCCGGCGGGAGAAGGCGATCCTCGTCGGGGCGCTCGCGCTGCTCTTCACGCTCGCGGCCCTCTACACCGTCCACGGCGTCGGCATGAACATGTCGGCGCTGAAGATGACGGCGATGTCGAACATGCGCGACATGCCCGGCATGGCCGTCCCCGGCGCGTGGAGCGCGGGCCACGCCCTCCTCGTCTTCCTGATGTGGTGGGTGATGATGGTGGCGATGATGCTCCCCTCGGTCGCCCCCAACGTCCTCCTCTTCTCCGCCCTCGCCCGCCGGACGCGGGAGGGGTCGCGGGCGAGCCTCCTCGCGGGGGCCTTCCTCGCGGGCTATCTCCTCGCCTGGGCGGGGTTCAGCGTGGCGGCGGCGGCGAGCCAGTGGGCGCTGGAGGCCGCCGGCATCGTCTCGGCGACGATGATGACGCTGATCGACACGCTCCCCGGCGCGCTCGTCCTCATCGCGGCGGGGGTCTTCCAGTTCACGCCGCTCAAGGGGGCGTGCCTGCGCCACTGCCGCGCCCCGGCTCAATTCCTGGCGTCCCACTATCGCCCCGGCATCGGGGGCGCGCTGCGCATGGGCCTCGTCCATGGCACCTATTGCGTCGGGTGCTGCTGGTTCCTGATGGCGCTGCTCTTCGTCGGCGGCGTGATGAACCTCTACTGGATCGTCGGCCTCACCGCCTTCGTCGCGCTGGAGAAGCTGACGCCGTTCGGCGCCCTCGCCGCGCGGATCGCGGGCGCAGGACTCATCGCCTGGGGCGCGGCCATCATCCTCGGCTTCGTCTGAGGAGCGCGGCGCGCGCCACCCCGTCCTGGCCAAACGGCGCTGGAAGGCGTAAATATTCGAAGCACCCGGAGGCGCATGACGATGCTCGGCGTCGAGAGTGGATCCATCATCAGACTTGTCGATGACTGGCTGAACCGGCTGGAATGCTCGATCGCGGCCAGAGACAACCAACAGCTTTCCAATCTCTTTCTGGACGAATGCTATTGGCGCGATGTCGTTGCGTTATCCTGGAGGCTCCAAACACTTGAAAACAGGGCCCGCATCGTCGAGACGCTCGGGCCGGCGCTGCGCGCCGAACAGGCATCCGGGTTCGTCATCGATGAATCGGGGCCGCCGCCGCGGGAGGTGAGGCGGGTCGACAGGGATTGTATCGAAGCCTTCTTCCGGTTCGAGACGCGCCTCGCGCGGGCGCGCGGCATCGTCAGGCTCTGCCGTCCGGCCGGCGAGGAGGGGCTGCGGGCGTGGACGCTCATGACCGAGCTTCACGAGCTGAAGGGCCACGAGGCGCGGGTCGGCAGCCGGCGGCCGACGGGCCAGTCGAACTCGCGCGATTTTCGCGGGCCGAACTGGCTCGACAAGCGCGAGGCGGCGGTGCGCTACGCCGATCGCGATCCTGCGGTGCTGGTCGTCGGCGCGGGACAGGCCGGGCTCGCGGTGGCGGCACGGCTCACCGTCCTCGGCGTCGACACGCTGGTGGTCGAGCGCCACGCGCGCGTCGGCGACAACTGGCGCCACCGCTATCATGCGCTGACCCTCCACAACCAGGTGCAGGTCAATCACCTGCCCTACATGCCGTTTCCGGAGAGCTGGCCGACCTACATCCCGAAGGACAAGCTCGCCGGCTGGCTCGAAGCCTATGCCGAGGCGATGGAGCTCAACATCTGGACCGGGACGGCGTTCGACGGCGCGGCCCGCGACGGGCCGGACGGGCCGTGGTCCGTCACGCTCCGCCGCCCGGACGGGACGACGCGGACGATCCGCCCCCGCCACATCGTGCTCGCGACCGGCGTCAGCGGCATTGCAAACCGTGCCGCCCTCCCCGGCCTCGATTCCTTCGCCGGCGAAGTTCTCCATTCGAGCGACTATCGCGACGGGGAGGATTGGGCCGGAAAGCGCGCGATCGTGTTCGGGACGGGCAACAGCGGTCACGACATCGCGCAGGACCTCCATTCGAGCGGCGCGGCGGTGACGATCGTTCAGCGCAACCCGACCCTCGTCGTGAACATCGAGCCGAGTGCCCAGCTCCCCTACGCCTTCTACAGCGACGGCCCAACCACCGATCAGTGCGACCTCATCGCCGTGTCGATGCCCGTACCGCTCGTGCGAAAGGCGCACGTCGTCTTCACCGAGCGCTCGCGCGCGCTCGACAAGCCGTTGCTCGACGCCCTCGAGACGCGCGGCTTCCGCCTCGATTTCGGCGAGGACGACACCGGATGGCAGTTCAAGTTCCTGACCCGCGGCGGCGGCTACTATTTCAATGTCGGCTGCTCGGACCTCATCGCCGAGGGGACGATCGACCTCCTCCAATATGACGCGCTCGACGGGTTCGTCCCCGAGGGTGCGCGGCTGAAGGACGGCCGCATCGTCGCGGCCGATCTCGTGGTGCTCAGCACCGGCTACAAGGGGCAGGAGCATCTGGTGGCGCGGCTCTTCGGCGACGCGGTCGCCGCGCGCGTCGGCCCGATCTGGGGCTTCGGCGAGGGGCTGGAGCTGCGCAACATGTTCACCCGGACCCCGCAGGAGGGGCTCTGGTTCATCGCCGGCAGCCTCGCCCAGTGCCGGATCTACTCCAAATATCTCGCCCTCCAGATCAAGGCCTGTGAAGTGGGGCTGATGCCGGAGATGCCCCGCGCGGATCCCGCGCCCGCCATCGCGCCGAAGGTGGCGGTGTCGACGGCCGGCTGACGTCCTCCGCAAAGTGAGGATCCGCGCAACGCACACGCGCGCCTCCATCGCGTCGCGGCTCCGTTTGCCCCATATTGCGCCCCAGCGGTGCGGTGCGCTTGGACAGGCCGCGCCATCGAGGGCACGCCATGAGTCTCGCCTCCTCCCCCGGACCGGGGCCGCTCATGGTCCAGCCCGAGGCGCTCGCCGCCGCGCCGCACGAGAGCTTTGCCCGGCTTCGGGTGGACCATCCGGTCGTCACCTTCGGACAAGGCCACTATCTCGTCCTGCGCGCCCGCGACGTTCTCTTCCTCCTCACCGACGCCAGGACGCGGCAGGTGAATGGCGACGAGTATGCGTCCCTCAACCGGATGCCGGACGGGATCACGCGGCGCTTCCAGGTCGACTTCTTCCTGTTTCACGACGGGGACGCGCACCGGGCTCGCCGCGGGCTCTTCGCCCGCCGCTTCGCGCACCGGGTGATGCAGGACTCGCGCGCGATCGCGGGCACGATCGCCCGGCGGATCGTCGCCGACCTTCCCCGCGGCGAGACCTTCGATTTCGTCGACCGCGTCGCCGCACGTGTCCCGGCCGAGATGATCGCCGGCATCCTGGGGCTCCCCGCCGAGGAGACCGACCGGTTCACGCGTTGGGTCTATGAGGTCGCGCTCGCGATCTCGCCGGTCTATCCGCACGAGCATCACGAGGCGATCGAGGCGGCGACGGGGCAGCTCTTCGACTATGTCGCCGGCCATCTCAATGCCCGGCTCGCCGCGCCGCGCGAGGACTTCCTCTCCGCGCTGGTGCGCGACTGGAAGGACGATCCGGTCATCGATTTCGAGTCGCTCACATTCCAGGTGATGGGCATCATCATCGGTGGCAGCGACACGACGCGCGCGGCCTTCGCCATGCTGACGGCCCTCCTCCTCGCCGATCGCGGCCAGTGGGAGGCGCTGCTTTCGGACCGCGCGCTCGTCGCCGGCGCGGTCAGCGAGGCGCTCCGCTTCGAGCCGTCGGTCGGCACCATCCCGCGCGTCCTGACCGAGCCCTTGGCGATCGGCGGCGTCGCGATGCCGGCCGGGTCGATCCTGCGCCTCAGCACCATGTCGGCGATGCGCGATCCCGACCTCTACAGCGACCCCGACCGGTTCGACATCCGCCGCACCGACCACCCGCAGCACCATCCGGTGTTCGGCCACGGCCCGCACCGGTGCCTCGGCGAGATGCTGTCCCGGATCGAGATGGAGGAGAGTCTCGCCGCCCTCCTCGACGCCGCGCCGGGCATCGAGATGGAGGTCGCGCCGCGGATGCTGGGCTTCGGCGGCATCCGGCGGATCACGCCGATGGCGGTGCGGCTGCCGTGAGGGCGTGAGCCGCCCGCCTCAGGGCATGCGGATCTTGTAGGTGAAGTCGTCGCTCCGCCCGATCGTCTGCCGCCATTCGATCACGGTGTCGTTGTGGGTGAAGGCGGTCCGCTCGATCAGGATCACCGGCGAGCCGACGGGGAGGTTGAGGAGCCGCGCGTCCGCCTCCGTCGCGGCCGTCGCGCGCAGAAGCTCCTCGGCGCGCAGGACGTGGACGCCGCAATGCTCCTCGATGATCTGGTAGAGGCGCTCGGCGGAGAGGTCCCGCTTCTCGAGGCCCTGGACGAGGCGGTAGGGCAGGTAGGAGGTGTAGATACACACCGGCCGGTCCGCCATGTGGACGACGCGGCGCACCTTGAGGACCCGCGAGCCCGCCCGCACGCCGAGATGCTGCGTCACCGCGCGCGGAATGTCGGTCGTGACCGCCACGGAATCGACGGTGATCTTGCGGTCGAACCGTTCGCCGGTGCCGCCCTCGCGGAAGCGGAAGAAGCGCGCGAAGCTGCGCGAATTGTCCATGCGCGCGACGAAGGTGCCCTTTCCGGGCCGGCGCGTGATCAGCCCTTCGCGCACGAGGCTGAGCACGGCCTGGCGGACCGTGCCGGGGCTCACCCCGAGCTGGCGGCCGAGTTCGGTTTCGGTGGGCAGCATCTCACCGGGCTTCCACGCGCCCTTCGCGATCTCATCGCGCAGCAATTGGCGCACCCGCAGGTAGAGCGGGGTGTCCTCGCCATGCTTCAGCGATTCTCTGGTGAGACCTGCCATCCGATTGTCCCTGCCGCTCCAGCGCGTCCTCGTGCTCTTATCGTGCGACAACCGCCGGGCGCAACGTGTCTGTGATCCGGCCGTCCGGAATCGTCAAATATATAAATTTCTATAAATTTGACATTTTGAACCATCCTCTGCACGTTGTCCGGCAAGCGGAGAGAATACCGCCAGAGGACACGCCAGGAGGAAATGATGACGAACTGGAGAAGCCTGCGCGGGCTGCGCAGCACCGTCGTCGCGGCAGCGACGGCGACCGCGATCGGACTCGTCGGTGCGGCGCCGGCCATGGCCGAGTGGCAGCCGACCCGCGATGTCGAGATCCTCGTCACCACCGGGGCCGGCAGCGGACCGGACCAGCTCGCCCGCCTCATCCAGGGCATCTGGAAGAAGTACGATATCGTTCCGGTGGACGTTGCCGTGGTGAACAAGCCCGGCGGCGGCGGGGCCGTCGGCTGGGCCTACTTCAACCGCCAGTTCGAGGGCGACGGCCACGCGATCGCGGTCGGCGGCGCCAGCATGATCTCCAACAATCTCACCGGCCGGTCCGACATCGGCTGGCACGACCTCACGCCGCTCGCCCACCTCATCAGCGAATATATCGTCGTGACGGTGAACCCTGATTCGGACTTCAAGACCGCGCAGGATCTGCTCGACGCCCTGAAGGCCGACCCCGGTGCCGTCTCCATCGGCGTCGCCACCTCGAAGGGCAATTCCAACCACCAGGGCATCGCGCTTCCCGCCAAGGAAGCCGGCGTCCGCCCGCGCGACCTCAACACGGTCATCTTCCAGTCGGGCGGCGAGGCGCGGACCGCCGTGATGGGCGGCCATATCGACGCCGTTCCGACGAGCGTCGGCAGCATGGTCAAGCAGATGGAAGGCGGCAAGCTGCGCGCGCTCGCCGTCGCATCGCCCCGCCGCCTCAAGGGCCCGATGGCGGACGTGCCGACCTGGACCGAGCTCGGCTTCCCGATCTCCGTCTCCAACTGGCGCGGCATCATCGGCCCGAAGGGCATGACCGATGAGCAGATCGCCTACTGGGAAGACGTGATGCGCAAGACGGTCGAGACCGAGGAGTGGCAGCAATCGCTCGACGCCGCCTACCAGGACGGCGAGTTCCTCGGCCACAAGGAGTTCGCCGACTATATGGCGAAGGAGGAGGAAGCGATCCGCGGCCTTCTCGACGAACTCGGCCTTCTCGCGACCAACTGAGTGAGCGCGACCGACACCGGCGAGGCGGCGGCCGATCGCCTCGCCCCCACCCCGTCCTCCGGCCCGGAGCTTGCGGGCCGGACCGCCATCGTCACCGGCGCCTCCCGCAATATCGGCCGGGCGATCGCCGAAGCCCTCGCCGCAGGCGGTGCGAGCGTCGTCGTCAACTACAAGGACGCCGGGGACCGGGCCGCCGACACAGTCCGCGCCATCGAGGCGCGCGGCGGGCGCGCCCTCGCCATCGCGGCCGACGTGACCGACCGGGCCGCGGTGGACCGCATGGTGGAGGCCGCGGCCGCCGCCTTCGGGCCGCCGACGATCCTCGTCAACAACGCCTCGATCCGGCAGGAGTGGCCGTTCGAGACGCTGAGCTTCGCCGACTGGCGCGCCATCCTCGACCCCATTCTCGACGGCGCGTTTCACGTGAGTCAGGCGGTGATCCCGCACATGCTCGCGGCCGGTGGCGGCGCGATCGTCAATATTGGCGGCGAGACCGGCCACAGCGGGGCGCGCGAGCGGGCCCATGTGGTCGCCGCGAAGGCGGGGCTCGCCGGCTTCACGAAGGCGCTCGCGCTGGAATTCGCGGACCGCGCCATCACCGTCAACACGGTCGTCCCCGGCGCGATGGACACGGCGGACAGCCACATGGTCCGCCACCCCGGCTCCACCTTCAAGGCGAAGCGGATGCCGCCGGTCGGCCGCCGCGGCGCGCCTTGGGAGGTGGCGGCGATGGTGCGCCACCTCGCCGGCCCCGCCGGGCGCTACGTCACCGGCCAGTCGATCCACCTCAATGGCGGGCACTACCTGCCGTGAGCGTGAGCCGGACTCTCGCGGCGTTCGCCGTCGACCATGATGTCGCGTCGATCCCCGGCGACGTGATCGCCGAGGCGAAGCGCTCGCTCGTCAATTTCGTGGGCTGCGCCGTCGGCGGCGCGCCGCACGCGACGGTGGAGATCGCGTTGCGCGCGCTGGGGCCGCACGTTCCCGGCCCCCATCGCCTGCTCGGACGGCGGGAGCGGCTCGACCCCTTCCACGCCGCGCTCGTGAACGGGATGAGCTCCGCCGTCCTCGATTTCGACGCGACGCAGGCGAAATTCACCAACATCCACCCGAGCGGCCCCGTCGTCCCCGCCGTGCTCGCCGTCGCCGGGATGCGCCCCGTCACCGGGCGGGACGCGCTCGCCGCCACCATCGTCGGCGTCGAGGTCGCCTGCCGCGTGGCGAACGGCCTCTTCGACCGCGACAATCCCGGCTGGCACGTGACGGGCGTCGCGGGCGGGTTCGGGGCGGCGGCGGCGGCCGGTCGGCTCCTCGGCCTCGATGCGGACCGGATGGTCCACGCCTTCTCGATCGCCGCGACCCAGGCGGCGGGCCTGCGTGAAATGTACGGCACCATGTGCAAGAGCTTCACGCCGGGGCGGACGGCGCAGAACGGGCTCACCGCCGCCCTCCTCGCCGAGGCGGGGTTCGACGGAGCCGAGCACCCGATCGAGGGGCGGACGGGTTTCGCGCGCGTCCTCACGGGGCGGACAGACGTGGCCGCGATCACCGAGGGGCTCGGCGTGCGGCACGAGATCCTCCTCAACACCTACAAGCCCTTCCCGTGCGCGATCGTCACCCATGCGGCGATCGACGGGTGCCTGCGGCTCAAACACCGGCACGGCCTCGCGCCCGGTGACATCACGCGCGTCCACATCACCGTCTCCCCGCTCGCCGAGAAGCTCGCGGGCAAGACGAACCCGGCGACGGAGCTCGAAGCGAAGTTCAGCACGGTGCATCTCGCCGCGCTCGCCCTCACCCGCGGTGCGGTGACCGCCCGGGGCATCGCCGCGGTAGACGACCCCGCCCTCCTCGCCCTCAGGCCCCATATCGAGACGATGGTGAACGAAGCCTTCGCCAAGAACGCCGCCGCGGTGACGATCGAGACGCTCTCCGGCGCGGCCTATACCGAGCGGGTGGAGAGCGCCCTCGGCAGCCTCGACAATCCGATGGACGACGCGGCGCTCGACGAGAAGTTCACCGGCCTCGCGGAGCCCGTGCTCGGCGCCGCACAAGCGGCCCGGCTCCTCACCCTTTGCCGCAGCGTCGATGCGCTCGACGACGTGTCCGCGCTCCTCGAGGCGGCGGCCCCACACGAGAAAGGCTAAGCCTCATGCAATTTGTCAGCTATGTCCGCCAGGGACGGCCGGGCTTCGGCGTGCGCACGTCCGGCGGCATCATCGACCTCGCCAGCCACCTCGGTGTCGGCACGCTGCGCGATGCGCTCGCCGCCGACCTTCTGGAGCTCGTCGCGCCCATCGTCGAAGGACGCGCCGCGGAGTTCGCGCTGTCCGACGTGACGCTGCTGCCCGTGATCCCCGACCCCGGCAAGGTGCTGTGCGTCGGCGTCAACTACGAGACCCACCGCACCGAGACGAAGCGGCCGGAGGTCGATCACCCGACGATCTTCACCCGCTTCGCCGACACGCTGATCGCCCACGGCGCCCCGCTCATCAAGCCGACCCTGTCGGACCGCTTCGACTTCGAGGGCGAGCTCGCGATCATCATCGGCCGGGGCGGGCGCAACATCCCCGAATCCGCCGCGATGGACCATATCGCGGGCTACGCGCCGTTCATGGACGGCTCGGTGCGCGACTATCAGCGCCACACGTCCCAGTTCACGCCGGGCAAGAACTTCCCCGGCACCGGCGGGTTCGGCCCCGCGATGGTGACGCCCGACGAGATCGGCGACGTCTCGGCCCTCCCGATCGAGACGCGGCTGAACGGGGAGGTCGTGCAGTCCTCGACCCTCTCCCATCTCATCTTCTCGATCCCGCAGGTGATCGCCTACGTCTCCGCATGGACGCCGCTCGCGCCGGGGGACGTGATCGCGACGGGGACGCCGGGCGGCGTCGGCGAGCGCCGCGACCCGCCGCTCTTCATGAAGGACGGCGATGTCGTGGAGGTCGTCCTCGGCAAGGCGGGGACGCTCCGCCATCCGGTCGTCGCCGAGGCGCAATAGCGCCGGAAGGGCCGGTGGCGCACCGCCGGCCCTTCGCCCCTCAGGCGCGGTCGGTCGTCTCGATCTCGCCTTCGACGACGACCTCGAACGCCTCGGGCACTTCCTTGACGGTGAGGAACACCACGTCCTCGTCGAGCGCGACGATGCTGTGCACCACGTCGGCGGGGATGTAGACGACCTCGCCCGGGCCGATGATCTTCTCCTCGCCGCCGACCACCGCGCGCGCCCGCCCCTTCATCATGTAGTTGAACTGCTCGGCGTTGTGCCGGTGCGGCTTCGACCCGGTCCCCGGCTTCTTCTCCGCCATGCCGAAGACCATCTTCTTCCCATGCACCTTGGATCCGAAGGACGACGTCACGTCCGGCCCGAACTTGAACTTTTCCATGGAATCGAAGTCGTAGAAATACTTCATGGTCTTCTCCAGTTTTTTTCAAAGGGTGTCGACGAACAGCTCTTCGGCGGTGATGGGGCGCGGGATGAGGTGCTGTTCCAGGAGGTAGCGGCAGAGGGCTTGGAGCTCGGCGGCGTTGCGCTCGAACCCGTAGGGCCAGAAGTCCCGCCCCATGATCCGCCGCGTCTCGTCGAGATGGTCGGACAGGAAGGGCAGGCTGAGCGGCAGGACGGGCGAGGCCACCATCGCGGCGAGCGCGGCGTGCGCCGTCCGCCGCGCCGCCTCGAAGGCGGCGAAGAGGGCGGGGGCGAGGTTCGGGTGGCGGGCGGCGACGTCGCGGCGGATCCCGACGAGGTGCATGATCGGGAACATGCCGGTCGCGCCATAATAGCGCTCCTCCTCCAGGGCGGGCCGCGGGAAGAGGCGGCGCACGTCCGGGTGCCCGTCACGGAAGCATTGGGGCGGGCGCGGCGACATCACCGCGTCGAGCGACCCGTCGGCGAGCATCGCGGAGAGGGTCGCGCCCTCCGGAATGGGCGCGCAGTCGATCTCCGGCGGCAGCGCCAGCGCGATGCGCTCCACGCGCCCCGGCGTGTCGATCCCGCCGGTGCGGGTGCGCATGGTGGAGAGGTCCACGCCGAAATGGTCGGCGAGGATGCCGCGGAGCCAGACGGCGAGCGTCATCTGATATTCGGGCACGCCGACGCACCGGCCCTCGAGGTCCTTCGGTCCGTCGATCCCGCGATCGGTCCGCACATAGATCGCGTTGAGGCGGAAGGCGCGCGACAGGAAGACCGGGATCGCCACATAGTTCGCCTCGCCGCGCGCGACCTGGATCGCGTGCGTGCTCGCGGAGAATTCGCACACCTCGAACGGGGCGTCCTTCGCGGCGCGGGGGAAGATCTCCGAGGGCGGCAGCACGATCGGCGCAAGCGTGAAGCCCTCCGGCCGGACCGTCCCGTCGATGAGCGGGCGCGACCGGTCGGTGTCGGTGACGGCGAAGGTGAGCGTCGTCACGCGTCGGCTTCCACGCGCGTGTCGCGCAGCACGGCCTCGTCGGGCGAGAAGCCGAGGCCCGGCGCGTCCGGGACCTTCATCGCACCGCCTGCGGGACGCGGGGCGTCCGGGAACGCGACCTCCGTCACCGCGGCGGTGACGGCGTGATATTCGACCGATCCGCCGTTCGCGAGCCCGGCCATGGTGTGGAGGTTGAAGGCCGGCCAGCCGCCGCCATTGTCGAGCGGCAGATTGTAGGCCTGGGCGAGGTGCGCGATCTTCCGCGTCTCGGTGTAGCCGCCATTGTAGCAGCAGTTCGGCTGGAGGATGTCGATCGCCTCCCGCTCGACCAACTCGCGATGGCGCCAGCGGTGGCCCTCCATCTGGCCGGCGGCGATGGGGATCGTCGTTGCCCGCCGCAGGTCCGCGAGGGTGCGCGCGTCGTTCTGGTGGACCGGCTCTTCGAAGAAGGCGATCCCGCAATCCTCCACCGCGTTCGCGAGGTGCCGCGCCTCGACGCCGGGGAAGCCGTAATTCGCGTCGATCATCAGGGGCATCTCCTCGCCGATCGCCGCGCGCACGGCGCGGACCCGCGCGACGTCCTCGCGCCATCCTCCCTTGGAGCGCCCGACCACCATCTTGAGGCCGCGAAAGCCCATCGAAGCGAAATGCCGGGCGGCGGCGCAGAGCTCGTCGCGATCGTAGAGGTCGAGGCCGAAGGTCGCGTAGGCGGGCACGCTGTCCCGCGCCCCGCCGAGGAGGTGCGCGACCGGCCGCCCGAGCCGCCGCCCGACGAGGTCGTGCAGCGCGATGTCGAACGCGGCGAGCGCGTTGGAGATGACGCCCGTGTAGGCGCGCGCGTTGAGACGCTTGCCGAGGAGGGTGTGGATCGCCTCGAAGCGGAACGGGTCGAGGCCGATGACGAGGGGCGCGATGCCGCTGCGGATGGCGGCGACGATCGACGGGGCGAGGATGCGCCCGGTCAGCCCGTGGCCGACGAGCCCGTCCTCCGCTTCCACACGGCACAGCACGAAGCGCCAGGACGTGGTGCGCCCGTCGAGGAGCGGAACGGGGACGGCGACCTCGTGCAGGCTCGCCTCGACGCGGGCGATGCGCTCGCCAGCGCCGGCGCCGCGCGCGGGACTCTGACGATCCCTCTCCTGCGCGGGCAACGCCTCGTCGGCTGTCATCATAAGTCGCTCTCGCTTCCCGACCTCCAGGGCCGGCGCATCCAAATTTCTAATCCTTTATAAATTTATAATTGACCGTGGGGAACCCCGCTGATACCCGATTCCGAAAGGCGTCCGAATCCGACCCCGTCGGGGCAGACGCCAAATGAGAGCGATACCGGGCCGAGACGGCACGTTCCCTGGCCGACGGTGTCGTCGGGAGGAACGAATTGCAGTATGTCATCGCGCTCGGCGCCGCGGCCTTCGGCGCGCTCTATCTCGCCGCCACGTACAATCTGCCTGAACTCAGGATCGAAGAGGTGGTGGGGCCGAAGGTGTTCCCGGCCATCATCGGCGTCGGCATCCTGGTGAGCGCCGCGCTGATCGCGTGGGAAGCCTGGGCCAAGGGGCGCGCGGGTGACGGCGTCGGCGCGACCGAGGGCGAGGCGGTGCTGCCCCCGCCGGTCGAGCACGACCCCCACGCGCTGAAGCGGCCCCTCACGATCGCCGCGCTCGTCGCCTTCACGGTGCTCTACATCACGCTGCTCGAGCCCGTCGGCTACCTCATCCTGACGCCGATCTTCATCTTCGCCATCGCGAGCTTCTTCAACCGCGGCGGCCATCTCGCGAACCTCCTCGTCGCGGTCGGGTTCGGCGTCGGCGTCTATTTCGTCTTCAACGACTTCCTGGGCGTGCGCCTGCCCCTCGGCGTGATGGCCGGCTGATGGAAACGCTCGGCTATGTCCTCGGCGGCTTCTCGGTCGCGTTCGAACCCTCGAACCTCCTCTTCTTGCTGATCGGCACGATCCTCGGCACGGTGTTCGGCATCCTCCCCGGCATCGGGGCGACGGCCGGCATCGCGCTCCTCCTGCCGATCACCTACGGGCTCGACCCGACCGGCTCGCTCATCATGCTCGCCGGCATCTATTATGGGGCGATGTACGGCAACACGGGCTCGGCGGTCCTCATCAACACGCCGGGCTCCGGCACCGCCGTCATGACGACGCTCGACGGCTTTCCGATGGCCCAGGCCGGCCGCGCGGGCGCCGCCCTCGCCATCTCGGCGATCGCCTCCTTCATCGCCGGCACCATCGGCATCGTGTTCCTCACCCTCTTCGCGATTCCGCTGGCCTCCTTCGCGCTCGGCTTCGGGCCGGCCGAATATTTCGTCCTCCTCGTCTTCGCGATGACGGCCGTCGGCGTCCTCGCCGGCGACTCGGTCGGCAAGGGGATGCTCTCCGCCCTCATCGGGCTCGCCATCGCCACCGTCGGCATCGACCTTCAGAGCGCGCAGGAGCGCTTCACCCTCGGGATCGTCTGGTTCCAGGACGGCATCCCGCTCCTCGTGGTCATCGTCGGCTTCTTCGCCGTCACCGAGGTGCTCGTGCAGGTGGAGAAGTGGTTTCGCGGCGAGCTGAAGCCGATCCCCATCAAGGGCAAGCTCTGGCTGACGCGCGACGAGTGGCGGCGCTCCGTCGGCCCGATCACGCGGGGCGGCCTCCTCGGCTTCTTCATCGGCGTGCTGCCGGGCGCCGGCGGCGTGATGGCGACGATCATCGCCTACGCGACCGAGAAGCGGATCTCCAAGACGCCGGAGCGCTTCGGCAAGGGCGCGGTCGAGGGCGTCGCGGCGCCGGAGGCGGCGAACAACGCGGCCTCGTGCGGCGCGTTCGTGCCGCTCCTCACGCTCGGCATCCCCGGCTCGGGGCCGACGGCGGTGCTCCTCGGCGCGTTCATCATGTTCGGGATCCAGCCGGGGCCGCAGCTTCTCACCGAGCGGCCGGAGCTCGTCTGGGGGCTTGTCGATTCCATGTATCTCGGCAACATCTTCCTGCTGATCCTGAACCTGCCCCTGATCGGCGTCTTCGCGCGCCTCCTCTACATGCCGCCCGGAATCCTGATGCCGATCATCCTCGCGATCGCCCTCACCGGCGTCTACGCCATCAACGGCTCGGTCGTGGACCTCTACACCGTCGCCGCCTTCGGGGTGATCGGCTACGCCTTCCGCAAGCTCGGCATCCCGACCGCGCCGCTGATCCTCGGCGTTATCCTCGGGTCGATGATGGAACAGTCTTTCCGCCAGGCGATGACCATCTCGCGGGGGGACCTGTCGATCTTCGTGTCGAGCACGATCTGCATCACGCTCATCGCGCTGACCGTCCTGTCCATCTTCCTGCCGAGCGCGGGGGCGCTGATCCGCAGCCGCCTCTCCGCCCGACGGGCGGCCGCATAGCGGGGTGGGGGCGCTCCTCTTCGTCGGCGCGCTGACGCTCGCGAGCGGCCTTGCCTGCTATCTCATCAAGGGGCCGGCGGTGTTCGCGGACGCCGCCTTCGCGAACGCCGCCCTCCTCCTCGAGATCCTGCCCCGGATCGCCGCCGCGCTGATCATCCTCGGCCTCGTCCAGGTGCTCCTGCCGCGCGACGCCGTCGCCCGGCGGCTCGGCCGGGCCTCCGGGCTGCGCGGGCTCCTCCTCGCGACGGTCCTCGGCGCGCTCACCTTCGGCGGGCCGATGACGTCCTTCCCGATCGTCGCCGTGCTCGCCGTTTCGGGCGCCGATATCGGCGCGGTGATCGCCTTCCTGACAGGGTGGTCCCTCCTCGGCCTCAGCCGCATCGTCGTCTGGGAGCTGCCGATCCTCGGCTCGGACTTCGTGACGCTGCGCCTCGCGGTCTCGCTGGCGGTGCCGATCCTCGCCGGCCTCCTCGCGCGGTGGGTCGAGGAGCGGGCGCCGGTCCGCATCAAGGGCGTGCCGCCGGCATGATGGGGACGGTCATCCTGTGGGCCATCGCGCTCGCCCTCCTCGCGCTGCTCCTCGTGCGCGATCCGTCCCGCCTGCCGGACGCGTGGCGGCACACGGTGCGGCGGGCGCCCATCACGCTCGCCGTGGTCGCCCTCGCGATCGTCGCGTCGGGCTTCATCGGCGTCCTCCTGCCGACGGCGCTCGTCGCCGCGCACATCGGGCCGCAATCGGGCGTGGCGGGGATCGTCGTCGCCTCGCTGGCGGGCGCGGCGCTGCCGGGCGGGCCGATGATCGCCTTCCCGATCGTGATCACGCTGGCGCGGGCGGGCGCGGGGGAGCCGCAGCTCATCAGCCTCCTCACCGCGTGGTCGGTGATCGCGATGCACCGCCTCATCGCGTGGGAGATCCCGCTTCTGGGCGTCCCCTTCGCCGTGCGGCGGATCGCGGTCTCGGCCGTCTTCCCGGTCGCGGTGGGGCTCGTCGCCGGAGCCATCGTCGCGTTCACCGGGCCATGGTGATGGCGGGGCCCGGTCAGCCGGGCCTCGCCATCAACACGTCGGGCTCAGCAATAATAGACGCCGGCCGCGCAGCGGCGGACGGTGCGCCGCGTGGTGCGGCGCGCGACGCCGGCGACGCTGACCGGGGTCAGCGGGCGGCCGATGACCGCGTGCGCCTGGCGCACGACGCCGTGGATGCCGGGCACGGAGAAGGCCGCGCCGAGCTCCAGCGTGCCGATGATGATGAGGCACGAGAAGATCGACAGGAGGATGCGTTTCCTGAGAGTCATCACTTGGCTCCGAGCTTGAACTGGGGCGGGAGGTCTCCGGCGGCGGCGCGCAAGTCCGCGACGCTCATCGCCTTCGCGCCGGTGGTGTTGTCGAAGGTGAAGGACGTCTCGGGGACGTCATCGCCCGTCGCCCAGTCGCTGAAATCGATCTCGTAGCGGGGGAAGCCCTCGATCTCCTTCGAGACGATGACGTAGCGGCACGGCAGCGGCGCATCGCCCTGGGCGATGAAGATCTGCCAGTCCACCTCGTCGGTGCGGAAGGCGAGGTGGTCGCACATCACGCCGCGGATCACGCCGGCGCCGAGATCCTTGATGTCGGTGACGCCGTCGAGCATCGAGTCCGCCGCGCCGGACACCAAGAGGTCCGCGCCCGGCATCGGGAAGCCGAGCTCGGCGTGCAGCGCGTCGATCAGCGCGTCGACGCTGTCCGGCGCTTCGGTCTCGACATAGGCGTTGGCGTTCTTGCCGACGAGCGTGACCGTCTTCCCGTCGAACAGGATCTCGAGGTTGGTGTAGCCGCCCTCGCGGGTGGCCATCACATGGTCGGGTCGTTCCAGGACGACCTTGCCGGAGCTCGCGATTCCGAGCGCCTGGCCATCCTCGGTCACCACATCGAACGAGGAATCGTAGGAGAAGGCGAAGGACGATTGCGACGCCAGGTAATCCGACATCGATTTCAGGATGGTCTTGGCGGCGGCTTCGTCGGCGATTGCAGGCCGAGCTGCCGCGACGACGAAGAGGGTCGCCACAAGAGCGCCGGCGATCTTCGCCGGTTTGGTCGCTTTCGGCATTTCAACGGATCGCATCATGGGCCTCCGGCTCGTTGGACCGATTGAGGAGTCGACTGCTTGTCAGCGCCGGGTTTTCTCGCCCGACAGTCGTCCAATAGCGACTGGCCCGGCCCTGTCTTTTCATTTTACGTCTTCTCGCAAATATTCGCGCGCCCTGTCTTAGCATCGGCGCGCACGAGGTCTCCGGCACGGCTTGCGGAAAGTTCGGAGGGCGGGTGCGACTGGAACCGGACTTGCTTGCGGAAACGGCGACATCGAGCGTCTCCGGACAGCGCTGCGTCCTTTGCATCACTGCGGTGTGAAGCTAGCAGCAGACGGAAATTCTTCGATGGATAAGCTCGTGCCGTGCCGTCCCTCATCGGCGACCGCGACTCGCCGATTTATCCCTCGAGGTTCCTCAGCGATGCCCCGTTCAGCCTTCTCCCGCCGCCGCTTTCTGATGACGAGCGCCGGCGTCGCGCTCGCCCCGGCCATGTCCGGCTTCGTGCGCCCGGCCTTCAGCCAGTCCCCCCTCACCGTCGGCTTCATCTACGTGGGTCCGCGGGACGATTTCGGCTACAACCAAGCCCATGCCGAGGGTGCGGCCGCCGTGAAGGCGATCGACGGCGTGACGGTCATCGAAGAAGAAAACGTCGCCGAGACGCAGGACGTCCAGCAGACGATGGAGTCGATGATCAATTTCGACGGCGCCACGCTGCTCTTCCCCACCTCGTTCGGCTACTTCAACCCGCACATCCTGACCGTCGCGCCGAAATATCCGGACGTCCGCTTCGAACACGCGGGCGGGCTCTGGAACGACACGATGCCGTCCAATATCGGCAGCTATTTCGGCTATATCGGGATGGGCCAGTATCTGAACGGCATCACCGCCGGGCACGCCACGAAGTCGAAGAAGATCGGCTTCGTCGCCGCCAAGCCGATCCCGCAGGTGCTCCTCAACATCAACTCCTTCCTGCTCGGCGCGCGGGCGGTCGACCCGACCATCACCTGCCAGGTGATCTTCACCGGCGAGTGGTCGATGGCGGTGAAGGAGGCGGAGGCCACCAACGCGCTCGCCGATGCCGGCGCGGACGTCATCACCTGCCACGTCGACGGGCCGAAGGTGGTGATCCAGACCGCCGCCTCGCGCGGCGCCAACGTGTGCGGCTACCACGCCAACCAGTCCGAGCTCGCCCCCGACCTCTACCTCACGGGCGCGGAGTGGAACTGGGCGACCGTCTACACCGACATGGTCAACAAGACGCTCGCCGGCGAGGCGATCCCGAACTTCGTCCGCGGGGGCCTGGCGCAGAATTTTATCAAGATGTCGCCGCTCGGCCCGGCCAATTCCGACGCCGCGCGCGCCCAGTTCGAGGCCACGAAGGCCGAGATCATGGCCGGCGACTTCGCCGTCATCCGCGGCCCGCTGACCGACAACAAGGGCAACACCGTCGCCGCCGAGGGACAGAATTTCCTGGAAACCGACGTGGCGCTCGAATCGATGGACTATCTCGTCGACGGCGTCATCGGCTCCACCTCCTAAAGGCCGTCCATGTCCGCTGCCGATAGCACGTCGCTGGCCGAGCCTCTCTGGGCGCGGCTCATACCCTGGGCGCGGCGGCTGGAGGGGATTCTTCTGCCCCTCATGGCGCTGCTCGTCGGGTTTCTGGCCTTCGCCGTCTTCCTGCTGATTCTGGGCAAGGACCCGGTGCAGTTCTACGAGCTGGTCTACATGGCCGGCTTCGGCACGTCCTTCTCCTGGCAGAACACGCTGAGCCGGGCAGCGCCCCTCCTCTTCGCAGCGCTGTGCGTCGCGATCCCGGCGCGGCTCGGACTCGTGGTGATCGGCGGCGAAGGGGCGATCGTGCTCGGCGGCGTCGCCACCGGCGGCCTCGCGGTCTATCTCGCGGGCTGGCCGGCGGGGATCGCGATGCCGCTTCTCGCCATCGCCGCAGCGGTGGTGGGCGGCTTCTGGATCGGCATCGTCGGCTGGCTCCGGCACGTGCGCGGCGTCAACGAGACGATCTCCTCGCTCCTGATGGCCTACATCGCGATCGCGCTGATGAACCACCTCGTCGAGGGCGTGCTGCGCGACCCGACCTCGCTCAACAAGCCATCGACCGCGCCGCTGGTCGACGCGCTGCGCGTCGGCACGCTGCCGGGCTGGAACGTCCATTGGGGCCTTGCCGTCGCGATCGTCGGCTGCATCCTCGCCTGGGTGCTGATCGAGAAGACCACCTGGGGCTTCGCCGCGCGCATCGCCGGCGGCAACATCCGGGCGGCGGAGGTGCAGGGCCTGCCGGTCGGCCGGCTCATCATCGGGTTCACGGCGCTCGGCGGCGCCTTCGCCGGGCTCGCCGGTTATTTCGAGGTCGCGGCCGTCCACGGCACCGCGAACGCCTCGCTCGCGGCGGGCTACGGCTATACCGGCATCCTCATCGCCTTCCTCGCCCGGCAGAACCCGCTCGCCATCATCCCGGTCGCGATCCTGCTCGCCGGCATCGAGGCCTCCTCGGGCCTCGTCCAGCGCCGAATGCAGCTCCCGGACGCGACCATGCTGGTGCTCGAAGGCTTCGTCTTCATGGCGATCCTGATCTCCGACACCTTCACGGGCCGGCTGAACTTCGCCGCGCTCTTCAACCGCGGGGGACGGTCATGAACGAGACCACCGCCGTCCTCATCGCCGTCCTCGGCGGCGCGATCCGCGTCTCGACGCCCTTCCTCTTCGTCTCGCTCGGCGAGCTGATCACGGAGAAGTCGGGGCGGATCAATCTCGGCCTCGAAGGCACGCTCGTCTTCGGCGCGATGTCGGGCTACGCGGTGGCGGTGAACACCGGCAATCCGTGGGTCGGCGTCCTCGCGGCGGCGTGCGCGGGCGCCGTGTTCGGGCTCGTCCACGGCCTCGTCTGCTCGCTCGCCAAGGTGAACGACATCGCCATCGGCATCGCCATGATGCTGCTCGGCACCGGCCTCGCCTACTTCTTCGGCAAGGCCTACATCCAGCCGGTCGCGCCGGACCTGCCCTCCATCAATCTCGGCTGGTGGTCGGACGTGCCGCAGCTCCAGGCGGCGCTGCGCGTCAACGCGCTCTTCGTCATCGGCGTGATCCTCGCCCCCGCGCTGTGGTGGGCGTTCCGCACCACGCGCGCGGGCCTCATCATCCGCGTCGTCGGCGACAGCAACGACGCGGCGCGCGCGCTCGGCATCCGCCCGAACCGGGTCCGCGTCGCGGCGACGGCCACCGGCGGCGCGCTCGCCGGGATCGGCGGGGCCTACCTCTCGCTCTACTATCCGGGGAGCTGGAACGAGGGCATCTCGTCCGGCCAGGGCCTCATCGCGGTGGCGCTCGTCATCTTCGCGCGCTGGCAGCCGATGAAGTGCCTCGGCGCGGCGCTCCTCTTCGGCGGGGCCGGCGCGCTGGGGCCCGCCCTCCAGTCGGTCGGCATCACCTCCGGCTATTATCTGTGGTTCGCCGCGCCCTACGTCCTCACGCTCGGCGTCCTCATCGCGTCCTCGTCCAAGACCGGCGCCATGAGCGGCGCGCCGCGCGAACTCTCCATCACCAAGTAGGACCTGCCAGGATGACCGTCACCGACACGCTGACCAAGCCCGGCACCGAAGCGGGGACGACCGTGGCGTCCACGCCCTACGCCTGGCCCTTCGATGGAGATCTGCGCCCCGAGAACACGGCGCTCATCATCATCGACATGCAGACCGACTTCTGCGGCGTCGGCGGCTATGTCGATTCTATGGGCTACGACATCGCCCTCACCCGCGCGCCGATCGAGCCGATCAAGCGCCTCCTCGCCGCCTTCCGCGACGGCGGCTACATGGTGATCCACACGCGCGAGGGGCACCGGCCGGACCTTGCCGACCTGCCTGACAACAAGCGCTGGCGCTCGCGCCAGATCGGGGCGGGCATCGGCGACCCTGGCCCCTGCGGCAAGATCCTGACGCGCGGCGAGCCGGGGTGGGAGATCATCGACGAGCTGGCGCCGATCGCGGGCGAGGTCATCATCGACAAGCCGGGCAAAGGCAGCTTCTGCGCGACCGACCTCGAGATGATCCTGCGCCTCAGGGGGATCCGCAACATCGTCCTCACCGGCATCACCACGGACGTGTGCGTCCACACCACCATGCGCGAGGCCAACGATCGCGGCTTCGAATGCCTGATGCTGACCGACTGCTGCGCCGCGACCGACCCGGCCAACCACGCCGCCGCCATCAACATGATCCACATGCAGGGCGGCGTCTTCGGCGCGACGGCGCGCTCGGCCGACCTTCTCGCGGTCCTCCCGTGAGCGCGTCCGAGGCGATCGACTTCATCGAGGCCGTCGAGGCGCGCCATCCGGCGGGCGCGGCGGGTGCCGTCAGCATCGAGACGATCGGCATGACGATGCGCTTCGGGTCGTTCACGGCGCTCGACGACGTGTCGATCAAGGTGACGCCCGGCAGCTTCCACGCGCTCCTCGGCGAGAACGGCGCCGGCAAGTCGACGCTGGTGAAGTGCATCATGGGCTTCTACCACGCGACGGCGGGGCAGATGCTCGTGAACGGGCGCGAGGAGCGGATCACCGACCCGCGCGACGCCCACAAGCTCGGCCTCGGCATGGTCTACCAGCACTTCACGCTGGTGCCCGCGCTGACGGCGGCGGAAAATCTCGTCATCTCGCGCGCCGCGGTGCCGCAGGTGATCGACTGGGCGGCCGAGCGGCGCGACCTCGAAGCCTTCATGTCGCGCATGCCCTTCAAGGTGCCGCTGGAGCAGCCCGTCTCGCGCCTCGCCGCAGGCGAGAAGCAGAAGCTGGAGATCCTGAAGCAGCTCTATCTCGGCCGCGGCTTCCTGATCCTCGACGAGCCGACATCGGTGCTGACGCCGGACGAGGCCGACGAGGTCCTCTCCCACGTGCGCGGGCTGTGCGAGGCGGGGGAGATCAGCGTCGTGATGATCACCCACAAATTCCGCGAGGTCACCGCCTTCGCCGACGAGGTGTCGGTGCTGCGGCGCGGCCGGCTCGTCGGCTCCGGCAAGGTGAAGGACCTCACCCATGCCGACATGGCGGCCATGATGATGGGCGAGGCGAAGCCCGCCGCGCCCGCCGCCCGCGCCGTGACGGAGGGGGCGACGGTGCTGGAGCTCGCGGGCGTGCGGGCGCGCGACCGATCCGGCCTCAAGGAGGTCGCCATCGACGGGCTCGCCGTGCGGGGCGGCGAGATCGTGGGCATCGCCGGCATCTCCGGCAACGGCCAGATGGAACTGATGGAGATCCTCACCGGCCAGCGCCCGACGAGCGCCGGGTCGATCCGCGTCCACGGTGCGCCCTACCGGGCGAGCCGCACCGAGAGCCGCGCCCACAAAGTGCGCTACCTCCCCGAGGAGCCGCTCCACAATGCGTGCGCGCCGCGGATGACGGTGGTCGAGAATATCGGCTTCCGCAGCTTCGACGCGGAGGGGGAGACGCCGCGCTTCTGGCTCGCGATGCGGGGGCTGCGCCGTCGCGGGCGCGCGCTCATCCAGTCCTTCAAGGTGAAGGCGGCCTCGCCCGAAAGCCCGATCTCCTCGCTGTCGGGCGGCAACGTGCAGCGCGCGGTGCTGGCGCGCGAGCTCGACGGGGAGGTGGATCTCCTCATCGTCGCGAACCCCTGCTTCGGGCTCGACTTCACGGCCGTCGCCGAGATCCGCGCGCGCATCATGTCGGCGCGCAATGGCGGCGCGGCGGTGCTTCTGATGAGCGAGGATCTCGACGAAATCCTGGAGCTCGCGGACCGCGTCCTCGTCATGTCGGAGGGCCGCCTCGTCTACGAGGTCGCGGCCGAGAAGGCCGACATTCCGACGATCGGCCGCCACATGGGCGGCCACGCCTGAGCGGAGGCCTGGCGAGAGGCGGTCCATGATCGCCTCCTCCTCGACCCCACCCCCGAAATTTTTGCCGCGATATTGATCGTCTCCGGCCACGCGCGTGGTGACGCGGGCTGCGGATTCTGAGAGTTTGTCGCCCGTTGGCGCGCGGCCGGTCGGCCGTGCAAGAGCCGGGACAACAGGCTCGCGCCGACGGGGCAGAGATCCAAGGAGACTTCCATGCGCGTGTTTTTCACCGGCGGCAGCGGCAAGGCGGGCCGGCACGTCATCCCCTACCTCATCGACCAGGGCCATGACGTGCTCAATGTCGACCTGACGCCGCTCGATCATCCGGGCGTCAACAATCTGATCGCCGACGTGACGGACAGCGGCGCGGTCTTCGGCGCGATGACGAGCCATCTCAACATCGACGATGTGCGCGGCGCGACGGGCCCGGCCCATTTCGACGCCGTGGTTCACTTCGCCGCGGTCCCGCGCATCCAGATCAAGCCGGACAACGAAACCTTCCGCATCAACACGATCTCGACCTACAACGTGATCGAGACGGCGGTGAAGCTCGGGATCAAGAAGATCATCTTCGCCTCCTCGGAGACCACCTACGGCGTGTGCTTCGCCCAGGGTGTGAGAAAGCCCGAATATATCCCGGTCGACGAGGCGCACCCGACGCTCCCGGAAGACAGCTACGCGATGTCGAAGGTCGTCAACGAGCTGACGGGCCAGAGCTTCCAGAAGCGTTCAGGCCTCGACATCTACGCGCTGCGGATCAACAACGTCATCGAGCCGCACGAGTACGAGACGCTCTTCCCCGACTTCATGAAGAACCCGGAACAGCGGCGCGTGAACTTCTTCTCCTATATCGACGCGCGCGATCTCGGCCAGATCGTCGATCTGTGCATGAAGAAGGACGGGCTCGGCTACCAGGTCTTCAACGCCTCGAACGACACCCACTCGGTGAACGAGACGACGGCCGATCTCATCGCGCAATATTACGCGGACGTGCCGAAGAAGGCCGACATGGGCACGCACGAGACGTTTTTCTCCAACAAGAAGATCCGCGACGTTCTGGGCTTCAAGGAGAACCATGACTGGCGCAAATATTTGAAGGCGTAGATCGCGTCATTCCGTCATGGACACATGGCGGGATGAACCAACGCGCTCGCCAGACAAACTGCGAGCGCTTGGCGATTCCGTGAGGAAATGACAGGCGCTCGCAGGCACGGCGCGTCAGACGGGGCCGCTCCCGGACGGCATGTTGTAGACGGGGCGCGGGCGGCCTTCGAAATCGAGGGCGACGAAGGTGAAGGTCGCCTCGGTGACCTGCTCGCTGTCCTCGCTGTCGCGGCTTCGGCGCCACGCCTCGACGTGGATCTTCATCGAGGTCCGCCCCACCGACAGAAGCTCGGCGAAGAGCGAGACCTCGTCGCCGACCTTCACCGGACGGTGGAACTTCATCGCCTCCACCGCGATCGTCGCGCTGCGCCCGCGCGAGGTCAGCGCGGCGATGTTGCCCGCCGCGAGGTCCATCTGGCTCATCAGCCAGCCGCCGAAGATATCGCCGGCGGGGTTGGTGTCGGCGGGCATCGCGATGGTGCGGATCGCGGGGTCTTTCGGCGGCGGCTTCGTGCTCACGTCGGGTCCATGTCGGGAGGGCGAGGGCGGCCGCCAGTATGGCAACAATGCCCGCGATCGCCAGCCCCGCGGCACCGCCGGATGGCCATCAGCATTTTGATGCGCTAAAGACCAATCTGAAACGCTGCGAAAGAGGGAGAGCGCCCATGCTCGCGCCGAACGATATCGCCGGGCCGGACATCACCGGCGCGCGGCGGGCCTGAACGATGGCTGAGATCAGCAACGATATCGCCCGCCAATTCGCGCCGAAGGGGGTGATGCGGGTCGCCCTCAATCACGGCAACCGCGTGCTCGTGCGGCGCGAGGCGGACGGGACGCCGGCCGGCATCAGCGTCGACCTCGCCCGCGCCCTCGCGCGCCATCTCGGCCTCGACCTCGCCTTCGTGGACTATGAGCGCGCCGTCGATGTCTCGGCGAGCGCGGGCGAGGATGCGTGGGACGTCTGCTTCCTCGCCGTCGATCCGGAGCGGGCGAGGACGATCCGCTTCACCGCACCCTATGTCCGCATCGAGGGGTGCTATCTCGCCGGCCCGCGCGCGACGGCGGCGGATGCGCCCGGCCTCGTCCGGTCCGGCGCCAAGGTCGGGACCGTGACCGGCAGCGCCTACACGCTCACCCTCCTGCGCAAGCCCGGGGCGGAGAACCTCGTCATGCACGAGGAATATTCCGACGCGCTCGCCGCGCTCGATACCGGCGCGGTCGACGCGATCGCGGGCATCCGCCAGGCGATGGAGGATGAGGCCGAACACCGACCGGGAAGCCGGGTGCTGATGCCGCCCTTCATGGAGATCCGCCAGGCGATGGCGATGCCCGAGGGCCGCCCCGTCGCGTCCGAGGTACTCGCCGCATGGCTCGCGGACGCCGCGCGCAGCGGCCTCGTCGCCGACATCCTGGAGCGCCACGGCGTCGCGCGCGACTGCGCCATCATGCCGGACTGAGCGGAGGCGCCTCAGGCGCGGGGCGCGGGGAAGGCGACGCCCTCGCTCTCGCCGAGGATGGTGAGGTCGCGCACGATATTGTCCGTGATCGGGATGCCTCCGGCGCGCCGCTTCGCCTCGGTGCGCACCTCCGGCTCGCCCGGCATCAGGATCTCGTCGACCCCCGCCGCGCGCGGCAGGGCCCGCACCCGCTCCACGAACGTGTCCATCCGCGCCTCCAGCTCGGCGCGGGGGATGAAGAGGTCCGGGCGGATCGCGAACATCAGGTGCCCGACATTCTGCGGGCCGGTGTGGTCGTAATAGAGGCCCTTCACGTCGCCGCCATAGTTCGCGCCGGTCAGCGCGCCGGCCATCAGATCCATCAGCATCGACAGGATCGACCCCTTCATGCCGCCGAAGGGGAGGATCACGCCCTCGAACGCCTTCTGCGCGTCGGTGGTCGGCCGCCCCTCGGCATCGAGGGCGAGCCCCTCGGGGATCGGATCGCCACGCATCGCCGCGAGGCGGATCTTGCCCCGCGCGAGGATGGTCATCGACATGTCCATCAGGAACGGCACGCCGCTCTTGCCGCCCGGAATGCCGGCGGCGATCGGCGCGGCGCCGAGGAACGCGGTCCGCCCGCCATGGACCGGGAAGGCGGGCGAGGAGTTGGTGAACACCATCGACACGAAGCCGCGCTCCAGCGCCTGCATCACGTAGAGCGCGCTCATCCCGAAATGGGTCGAGTTGCGCACGCCCGCGAGGCCGATCCCGGCGCTCTCGGCGAGGCGCATCGCCTCGTCCATCGCCCGGTGCGCGGCGAGGAAGCCGAACGCGTTGTCGCCGTCGACCGAGGCGACCGCGCCGGCGACCTCCTCCACGCGGATCTCCGGGCGCGGATTGACGAGCCCGCGCCGCAGCCGCTCTATGTACATCGGCATCCGCGACACGCCGTGCGAATCGAGCCCGCGCAGATTGGCCTTGATCAGGCCGCGGGCGATGGTCGCGGCGTCCGCCTCGGGAAGCCCGGCGTGCGCGAACACGGCGGCGGCGTAGGCCTCCAGCGTGTCGGCATCGTAGGAAGCGCTGCTCATCCTGTCCTCCTCCTCTCGGCGGCGAGCGTGTCCGACAGGATTGCCGACAGCACGCCCCCTCGCCCCAGAATTTCGACCTCGCGCTGCGTCTCGATCGCGGCGCGGCAGGTGATCGCCTCACGGCTGCCATCGGCGCGCGTGCGCTCCACGACCATCGGCATCAGCGGCGCCAGCGCCTCGGGCGTCGCGTCGACGGCGAAGCGGTCGGCCGGGCCGATCCCGGCGTTCTCCGGCCGGAACTCCGACAGGATCTCGATGGGGAGGACGCCCATGCCGATGAGGTTGGTGCGGTGGATGCGCTCGAAGCTGCGCGCGATGACCGCGCGCGCGCCGAGGAGCGCGACGCCCTTCGCGGCCCAGTCGCGGCTCGACCCCATGCCGTAGCGCTCCCCGGCGAGGATCACGACGGACCGGCCCTCTGCCGCGAGGCGCTCCGCCGCCTCGAAGTGCGGCAGGCGGCTCCCGTCCTCGAGGAGGGTGAAGGAGGGCGGCAGGTCGTCGGCGAGGTGGTTCTTCGCGAGGCGATTGGTGAAGAGGCCGCGCAGCATGACCTCCCAGTTGCCGCGATAGGCGGCGTAGACGTTGAGGTCGGCGGGATCGCCGCCGCGCTCCAGGAGCCACGCTCCGGCCCGGCTCGTCGGGTCGATCCAGCCGGCGGGGGAGATGTGGTCGGTCGTCATGTCGTCGCCGAGCACCATGAGGGCCTGCGCCTCGAAGCGGCCGAGCCGGGTCGGTGCGCGATGGGCGAATTTCGGACGGCGCAGGTTGCGCGAGGCCGGATCCCAGGGGAAGCGCGCCGTGCGGTGGACGGGGATCGCCTGCCAGGCCGGGTTGGCGGACGCGGCGAGGAAGGCGGACCGGACATCGGCGGGGCGGTAGCCGGCGGCCATCGCCGCGTCGATCTCCTCACCCGTCGGCCACAGATCGGCGAGGCGCACGGGCCGGCCGTCGGCGTCGTGGCCCAGCGGGTCGGTCAGGATGTCGCCCTCGATCGTGCCGCGGATCGCGTAGGCGATGACGAGCGGCGGCGAGGCGAGGAAGCCGAGATCGAGCGCCGGGTGCACCCGGCCGGGGAAGTTGCGGTTGCCGGAGAGGATCGCCGCGACTGCCTTTCCAGCGGCGAGCGCGTCCTCGATCACCGGCGGGAGCGGGCCGGAATTGCCGATGCAGGTCGTGCAGCCGAAGCCGACGATGCCGAAGCCGAGGGCGGCGAGATCCTCCGCGAGGCCCGTGTGTGCGAGGAGGTCGCGGGCCGAGGGCGAGCCCGGCGCGAGCGAGGTCTTCACCCACGGCGCCGACGCGAGCCCGGCCCGCTTCGCCTTGCGGGCGAGGAGGCCCGCGGCGATGAGGAGGCGCGGGTCGGTCGTGTTCGTGCAGCTCGTGATCGCCGCGACGCCGACCGCCCCGTCCGGCACCCCGGTCCCCGGCGGCTCCAGCGGCCGGCCGATCGCGGCCTCGACCGCAGCGGCCGCCTCCGCCGTCGCGATCCGGTCCTGCGGCCGGCGCGGGCCGGCGATCCGGGGGCCGAGCGTGGAGAGGTCGATCGCGATCGTGCGGTCGAAATGAGGCCGTTGGTCCGGGTCGAACCAGAGCCCCATCGCGCGCATCACGGGCTCGATGGCGCGCACCAGCGCGTCTGGACGCCCGGTGCGGGTGAGGTAGGCGACCGTCTCGATATCGGCCGGGAAGAAGCCGCTCGACGCGCCATATTCGGGCGCCATGTTCGCGATCACCGCGCGCTCGTCAGCCGTCAGCGTCGCGACGCCGGGGCCGAAGAACTCGACGAACTCGCCGGTGACGCCGAGCGCGCGCAGGAGGTGCGTCACCTCGAGCGCGAGGTCGGTCGCGAGGGTGCCGGCGGGCAGCCGGCCCGTCAGCTCGACGCCGACGATCGCCGGCATCGCGAGCGAGGCGGCCTCGCCGAACATCACGCTCTCCGCCTCCAGCCCGCCGATCCCCCAGGCGAGAACGCCGATGCCGTTGATCATCGGCGTGTGGCTGTCGGTGCCGAGGAGCATGTCGGGGTGCGCCGTCCCGTCCGCCCGCAATTCCACCACGGTCGCGAGCTGCTCGAGGTTGATCGTGTGCATGATCCCGGTGCCGGGCGGGTTCACGTGGACCCCGTCGAGATTGGCGGAGGCCCACTTCATGAAGCCGTAGCGCTCGGCGTTGCGGGCGATCTCGTTGGCGAGATTGTGCCGGTCGGCGCCGGGGACGGCGTAGCGGTCGACGGCGAGCGAGTGGTCGACCGACACCTCAACCGGAAGGCACGGGGTCAGCGCGGCAGGGTCGCCGCCCGCCTCGGCCAGCGCGTCCCGCAGGCCCGCGATGTCGGCGAGCGCGGGGGTGCAGGTCGTGTCGTGCATCAGAAGGCGGTTGGGGCGGAACTGGAACTCGAAACGGCTCGGCGCGCCGGCGAGCCAGGCATCGAGCGCCGCCGACAGCGCCTCGGTCTCGCCGGTCTCGCGCAGGTGGTTCTCGGCGAGGAGGCGCAGCACGTGCGGCAGGCGGCACCGCCTCGGCCCGAGAAAGCCGGCAAGGTCGGTGACCCGAAGGGTGTCGCCGCCGAGAGAGACGCTGGTCTCCGGTCTCATGTGGGCGGATCCGGCCATGGCGTGCCTCCACGGAAAGAAAGGGCGGCCCCCGAAGGGGCCTGCAGGTGGGCCGCCTAGGCGACCGGGGAGAATTGCGAGGCCGCGACGGCGTCCGCGACGAGGCGGCCGAACGCGTCCGTGTTCACCGTGCCGCCGATATCGCGCGTGCGCTTGGCGGGATCCTCGAGCACGGCGTCGACCGCCCGCGCGATGGCCGCGCCCGCGTCGAGAAGCTTCGCCTCGCCGCGCTGCTCGCCGAGCCAGGACAGCATCATCGCCGCCGACAGGATCAGCGAGGTCGGGTTCGCGACATTGCGGCCCGCAATGTCCGGCGCGGAGCCGTGCTGGGCCTGCGCGCAGACGAGGCCGGTCTCGGCGTTCGCGTTGATCGACCCCGCGAGGCCGAGCGAGCCGGAGAGCTCCGAGGCGAGGTCGGAGAGGATGTCGCCGTAGAAATTGGTGGCGACGACGACGTCATATTTCTCCGGCTGGCGCACGAGGAGCGCGGCGAAGGCGTCGACGATCCTGTCCTCCGTCTCCACCTCGGGGAACTCCTTCGCGACGGCGCGGAAGCACTCCAGGAACAGCCCGTCCGTCATCAGGAAGGAGTTGGCCTTGTGAATCGCCGTCACCTTCTTGCGGCGCTGCATCGCGAGCTTGAACGCCTCGCGGCAGATCCGCATCGAGCTGTGGCGCGTGATCTTGCGGACCGACAGGGCCATGTCCGGGTCCGGCATCATCTCGCCGACGCCGCGGTGCATGTTGCGGTCCGGATAGAAGCCCTCCGTCGCCTCGCGCATGATGACGAGGTCCATGCCCGGCGCCTTGTTGGGGAGGTACGCGCGCGAGCGGGCTGGGCGCACATTGGCGTAGAGGTCGAGCCCGATGCGGAAGCCGGCCGACACGTTGCGCCCGCCCTCGGCGACCGGCGGATAGTCCATGTGCGACTGGGTGCCGAGGATCACGCCGTCGAACTCCGTCCGGGCGCGGTCGAGCACCTCCTCGCGCAGCGTGATGCCGTGCTTCCTGAGCGAGGTGAACCCGGACTCCTCCTCCTGGAAGGAGAGCCCGAGGCCGTATCTGGCGTCCGCCGCGCGGACGACGTCGAGGGTCGCGGCCATGATTTCCGGCCCGATACCGTCGCAGGGCAAGGTCATGATGCGCATTCGATAGGCTCCTGAATGGTGCGCCGGCCGGGAGGCCGCTCTGTGTCGTTCCGGCGCGCCGGTTCGGGGCGCGCCACGGGATCAATCCCCTTCGGCGATCTCGTCGGACGGCCGGTTCGCCTCGATCCGCCGCTTCATCCGGCGGCCGATGACGATCGGTAGCAGGAAGCCGGTGATCGCGACGGCCCAGAGCCCGATCGCGAGCGGGCTGCCGACGAAGATCGACCAGTCGCCGTCCGAGATCGTCATCGCGCGGCGGAAGTTCACCTCCATCTCGTTGCCGAGGAGGATGCCGAGGATGACGGGGACGAGGGGTACCTCCAGCTTCCGCAGCACCCAGCCGAGCATCCCGAACCCGACCATCAGCATCACGTCGAAGGTCGAGCCGGTGATGGCGTAGATGCCGACGAAGGAGATCATGGCGACGACGGGCATCAGGATGCGCGTCGGCACCAGGAGCACGCGGGTGAAGAGCCCGACGAGGGGGATGTTCAGCGCCAGCAGCATGAAGTTGCCGATGAAGAGGGCCGCGATGAGGCCCCAGACGACGTCCGGGTTGCGCTCGAAGAGCAGCGGGCCGGGCGTGATGTTGAGCTGGAGGAGCACGGCGAGCAGCACCGCCGTCGTGCCCGATCCCGGCACGCCGAGCGCGAGCATCGGCACCAGCGCCCCGCCCGAGGCGGCGTTGTTGCCGACCTCCGGCGCCGCGACGCCGCGCGGGTCGCCCTTTCCGAAGGTCTTCCCCTCGCGGTCGACCACCGCCTTCTCCAGCGAGTAGGAGAGGAACGAGCCGAGCGAGGCGCCGGCGCCGGGCAGCACGCCCGCGATGAAGCCGATGATGGTCGAGCGCCCCATGGTGGGGATGCAGCGCCGGATCATCGCGCCGTCCGGCATCAGCCGGCCGATCTTGACGGGCCCGCCGCCGCCCACCGCGCCACCGCGATGGTGTTCGAGGAAGATGAACACCTCGGAGAGGGCGAAGAGGCCGACGATGGCGATCAGGAAGTCGATGCCGTCGAAGAGGTGGATGTGGCCGAAGGTGAAGCGCTGCGACCCGGTCTGCGAGTCCGATCCGATCATCGCAATGCCGAGGCCGAGGGCGGCCGCGAACAGCGACTTCGCCTGGTTCGTCGAGGAGATGCCGCCGAGCGTCGCGAACGCCAGCGTGAAGAGCACGAAATACTCCGCCGGGCCGAACAGCAGCGCGATCTTCACGAGCTGCGGCGCGAGGAGGACGAGCCCGCACGTGGCGAAGAAGGCCCCGACGAAGGAGGCGATGCCGGAGAGGGAGAGCGCCTCCCCCGCCTGGCCGGCGCGCGCCATCGGGTAACCGTCGAGGCAGGTCATCATCGCCGGTTCGTCGCCGGGGATGTTGAGGAGGATCGAGGAGATCCGCCCGCCATACATTGCCCCATAATAGACGCTGGTGAGGAGGATGAGGGAGGGCGTCGGCCCGAGCCCGAGCGAGAAGGCGATCGGGATGAGGATCGCGACGCCGTTGGCGGGGCCGAGGCCCGGCAGCGCGCCCATCATCGTCCCGAGGAAGCAGCCGAGCAGCGCGAAGGTGAGGTTTTCGAGGCTGAGCGCGATCGCGAAGCCGTCGGCGAGGTTGGAGAGGGTGTCCATGCCGGCCGCCCCTCAGAAGCCGAGCGGGCCCCTGGCCAGCGACAGGCCAAGGACGAGATGGAAGATCACGTAGATGCCGAGCGAGGTGCAGACCCCGGTCACCACCGCGCCGAGCGGCTTCGTGCCGAGCCGCCAGGTGAGGTAGGCGGTGGCGAGGATGGTGGCGAATACGAACCCCACCACCGGCAGCGCCCAGGCATAGAGGAACATGACGGCCGCGGCGAAGCCGAGTTCCACGAGGTCGCGCAGAAGCGGCCACCGCGGCTCGGGGTCGGGGCGCAGGACGAAGACCAGCGAGGTCACGCCGAGAAGCGCGCCGACGATGTAGGGGAAGGTCCGCGGTCCGATCACGTCGACCATGAAGCTGTCGGGGATGATCGACGCGGCCCATAGATAGAAGCCGGCAAGCGCCAATCCGACCACGCCGAAGATGCGGTCACTCATATTGCCTCGCTTTCGATGGGTGCGGGGACGGGCCGCCCGCGAAAGGGCGGCCCGCGCGCCTCATTTCAGGATGCCGATTTCCTTCGAAAGCGCCGTCACGTCGGCGATGTCGCCGTCGATGAAGACCTGCATGTCCTCGCCGAAATTGTTGAACGACTCGATGGTCGCCGCCTCCAGCGCGGCCTGGAACTCCTCCGATTCGGCCATGGTCTGGATCGCGTTCGACCACCACTCCTTCGCCTCGTCGGACGCACCGGCGGGCATGTAGAGGCCGCGCCAGTTGGCGCCGAGCACGTCGAGGCCCTGCTCGCGCGCGGTCGGGATGTCGGGATAGGCCTTGAGGCGCTCGGGGGCGAGGATCGCGAGGATGCGCACGTCGCCCGAATCGACGAAGCCGCGCATCTCCGAGAAGTCACCCGAGATCGCGTCGACCGCGCCGGAGAGGAGCCCGGTCATCGCCTCGCCGCCGCCGGAGTAGGCGACATATTTGAGCTGCCGCACGTCCTCGACGCCTGCTTCCTTGGCGAGGAGCATCGGCTTCATGTGGTCGTAGCTGCCGACCGAGGAGCCGCCCGAGATGCCGACCGAACGCGGGTCGGCCTTGATGGCGTCCATGAGGTCGTTGAGCGTCTGAAACTTGGAATCCTTGGCGACGCCGATCGCGCCATATTCGGCGCCGAACGTCGCGAGCCAGTGGACGTCGGCCGCCGAGGCGCCCGGAAAGATGCCCTGCGCGATGCGGGCGGTGGTCGACACCGACGCCGCAACGATGAGGTTGTTGTCCTCGTTGCGCTCCTGCGTGACGTGCGCGAAGGCGACCCCGCCGCCACCGCCGGTCATGTTCGTCACCTGCATCGTGCCGTCGATGAGGCCGAGATCGAACAGATATTTCGCGGTCGTGCGGCAGATGAAGTCCCAGCCGCCGCCGGGATTGGACGGCGCGATGCACTCCGTGTTCTCGGGCTTGAAGCCCTGCGCGGATGCGGCGGACGAGAGCGCGAGCGCTGACGCGGCGGCGATCGCCCCAACTCGGAACAGTCTGACGAGCATGGAAGCCCTCCCTTTGCTTTTGTTGGCCGGACCCTCGGCGGAGCCCTTCCCTCTTTTTGCACCTTAAAACCACAAAAGCCAATCCTAAATTGACGAGGCGGCCCCTTCTCTGGTTTTGTTACCGCGTGGATCAAGGCTGACTGCCGACCCTGAGAAGCTTAACCTTTTGCGCAATCGGGATATCCGGATACCAAAAGCCATGTACCCAAGCCGCCCACAAAGGCTAATATCTGCGGCCGGTGCAGCGTCCGGGGTCGCGTGTCGGCGGCCGCCGGGCCGTGCCGCCCGGCCCGAGCGAAGAGGATCCTGAGCGAATGAGTTCGAGCGCCCTGTCACAGCGGATATCGGTTCGCCTCCTGGAGGACATCGTCTCCGGGACGCTGACAGGCGGCGCGCATCTGAGGACGCAGCAGATCGCCGAGCGGTATGGCGTGTCGCGCACGCCGGTCCGCGACGCGCTCACCGAACTGGAGCAGCAGGGGGTCATCCAGCGCCAGGCGAACCGGGGCTATTTCGTCGCCGACAGCATCCCCGAGCAGGTCACGCGCTGGCTGGAGGAGCAGCGCAGCGCCCAGCCCGATGACTATCAGCGCCTCTCGGACGACTGGTTGACCGACCGGCTGCCCGAGGAGGTGACCGAGCAGTTCCTGCGCCAGCACTACGACCTGACGCGCGCGAAGGTGACCGACCTCCTGATGCGCGCCGTTCGCGAGGGCTGGGCCGAGCGCAAGGAGGGCTATGGCTGGCGCTTCCTGCCCGTCGCCAAGACCCCCGCCGCGTTCGACGAGATCTACCGCTTCCGCATGGCGATCGAGCCGGCGGCGATGCTGGAGCCGTCCTTCGAGCTCGACCGGAAGGTGCTCGACGAATTGAAGCGCGTGCAGTCGCGCATGATCGAGAACGGGCTCGAGACGATGGCGCCCGAGCGCCTCCTCGACAACGGCGCCGACTTCCACGAGCAGATCATCAAGATGTCGAACAACCCGTTCTTCATCAGCGCCTTGCAGCGGGCCAACCGGATGCGGAGGCTGATGGAATACCGGGCGGAGATCAACCGCGAGCGCCTGATGGAGCAATGCGGCGAGCATCTGGAAATGGTCCGCCTCCTCGAGAAGGGGGACGTGGTCGAGGCCTCCTATTTCATGCGGCGCCATCTCGGCGGCGCGCTGCGGCGCAAGTCGCCGATCGCGCGCAACTGGTCGGAGGCGGCGAACGCGGCCCCGCCGCACGCGACCTGACCGCGCCGCAGACGCCGCCGCGCACAACGCAAGGGCAACTCCGTTGGACCGTTCAGCCTTCCCCCCGCATTTGTCGACCGACTGCCACACCCATGTGGTCGGCGACCCTGCCACCTACCCGATGGTCTCGCCGCGCTCCTACACGCCGAGCGTCGCGACGCCCGACGACATGCTCGCCATGATGCGCCGTGTCGGGACGGAGCGGATCGTCCTCGTGCAGATGAGCGTCTTCGGGACCGACAATCGCTGCGTGATCGACGGCCTCCAGGCGCTAGGCGACCGCGCACGCGGCGTCGCGCAGGTGGACGAGGCAACGACCGACGCCGAACTCGACGCGATGCATGCGAGTGGCGTGCGTGGGATCCGCGCCAATCTGCGGACGGTCGGCGTGAGCGACCCGGCGCTCGCCCGCGAGCGGCTCGCCCTCGCGGCGGACAAGTGCGCCCGCAATGGCTGGCACCTCCAGATCTTCACGACGCCCGACGTGATCGCGGCGCTGGCGGGTGAATTCGCGGACCTGCCGGTCCCCGTGGTCTTCGACCATTTCGGGCTGCTCCCCGTGCGCGAGCGCGGCGGCGCGGCCGAGCGTGCCGTGCGCGACCTCCTCGCGAGCGGGCAAGGGTGGGTGAAGATCTCCGGCACCTACCGGCTCGACCATCCCGAGGCGACGCAGGAGATCACGACCCTCGCGCGCGACCTCTACACGACCAACCCCGACAACATCGTCTGGGGCTCGGACTGGCCGCATGCTCCCCATCACGAGAACAAGCCGACGGCCGATCCCGAACCGCGCCCCTATCGCGACATCGACCCGGCCGACATGCTGGCGACGATCGCGCGCTGGTTCTCCGACCCGGCCGACCGCGAGCGGATCCTCGTCACCAATCCCGCCAGGCTCTACGACTTCGGCTGAAAGCGAAAACGCCTCCCCCGGTCGGGGGGAGGCGCCGACGCGCGGCCGTTGGTCGCCCTATTCGGCCGCGATCTCCTTCAGCCGCGTCATCACCGCCTCGCCGACGAGCGAGTCGCCGAACTCGGCCCAGACCGGGGTCATCGCGTCGGACCAGGCCGCGCGCTGCTCGGGCGTGAGGTCGTGGACGGTCTTGCCGGTCGCGGCGAGCTCCTCATAGGCCGCCGCATTCTCCTTGGCGGCGTTCTCGAGGTTCCATGCCGTCGCGACGTCGAGCGCCTCCTGGATCGCGGTGCGCTCCGCGTCGCTCAGCCCGTCCCACCACATCTTGTTCGCGCCGACGATGTAGAACGCATACTGGTAGTGGAAGTTGGTGACCTGGTCGATGAGCTCGATCAGCCCCGCGCCCGAGAGCGCGTTCGGCGCCGGCTCCACCGCGTCGATGACCCCCTGCCCCAGCGCCGTCGGCACCTCGGACCAGGACATCGCGACGACATTGGCGCCGACCGCCTTCATCGCGGCGATGTCGGACGGCACGCTCTGCACGCGGATCTTCACGCCCGCCATGTCCGCCGGGGTCAGGATGGGCTTGGAGCCGCGATAGGCGAGCTCGCGCGGGCCGTTCACCCAGATGGCGATCGGCACAATGTTCTTCGCCTCCAGATCGGGGACGAACGCGCTGCGGACGGTCTCGTCCTCCATCGCCTTCACGATCTTCTCGGGGCTGTCGAGAAGGAAGGGGAGCGTCAGCGCCGCGACGCCGGGGGCGACCGGTGCGTAGATGCCCGATGTCGGCGAGATGATGTGCGCCGAGCCGAGCTGAAGACCCTGGATCTGCGTCTTCTGGTCGAAGAGGGCACCGGAATGGTGGACCTCGACATCGGCGTCCGGCAGACGCTTGCGGATCTCCTCGGCGAGGAGATCGAACGTCTGCCCCTTCACGCCGACGCCGTTATTGTCGTTCGAGATCACGACATCGAGCGCGTTCGCGGCGGGGATCGCCGCGAGGAGCATCGTGGATGCCAGCAACGCCGCCTTGAAGTTGAACCGCATAGCTTCCTCCATTGGGTTGTTTTTCGTTGGGTCAGCCGAACGCCCAGTTCGGCAGCGCGAGCGAGAGCTCCGGCACGAACGTCACGAGGAGCAGGACGAGGACCGTGACGGCCATCCATGGCAACGCGCCGTAGAACGCCTCGGTCACCGGCTCCTTCGAGACGGCGGAGCCGACGAAGAGGTTGAGGCCCACCGGCGGGGTGACGAGGCCGAGCTCGATATTCACGATGACGATGATCCCGAAATGGATCGGGTCGACCCCCATCGCGACGGCGGCCGGATAGAGCACCGGCACGAACATCAGCACCGTCGGCACTCCCTCCAGGAAGAAGCCGATGACGAGAAACATCAGGTTGACGAGGAGCAGGAACTGCCAGGGCTCCAGGCCGAGGCTCATGACGAAATTCGTCATCGCCGCCGGCACGCCGAGCTTCGTCACGAAGAAGGCGAAGAGGAGCGCGTTGGTGGTGATGAAGAAGATCATCCCCACCGCCGGGGCGGTCCGGATCACCGTGTCGAGCGCGCGCAGCGGCGTCGTCTCGCGGTAGATGAAGAGGCCAATGAGGAGCGCGAGGAGCGTCGCCATCACCGCCGCCTCGGTCGGGGTGAAGATCGCGCCGCCATCGTAGGTGTAGGCGCCGACGGAGAAGGCGGGGAGGCCATAGATGCCGATGAAGATCATCACCGGCAGGGCGAGCGCGGGGAGCGCGGCGACGATGGGCGCGCGCCGCTCGCGCAGCGTCATGCGCGGCCGCCGCGCGACCCCGGCGCGCCGGGCGAGAGCCCACGCCATCACCATCATGCCGGCCGCGTAGACGAGGCCGGGGACGACGCCCGCGAGGAAGAGGCGCGTGACCGACGTCTCGGTGACGAAGCCGTAGATGATGAGGGGGATCGATGGCGGGATCAGGATGCCGATGGAGCCCGCCGTCACCAGCGCGCCGAGCGCATAGCGCGACGTGTAGCCCTCGGCGCGCAGCGCCGGGTACATGATGCGGCCGATGCCGGCGACCGTCGCCGGGCTCGACCCCGAGATCGCCGCGAAGAAGACGCACGAGAGCACCGTCGTGACCCCGAGCCCGCCCGTCCAATGGCCGACGATCGCGTTCGCGAGGTCGATCAACCGGCGCACGAGGCCGCCCGTCTCCATCAGCGCCGAGGCGAAGAAGAAGAACGGCACCGCCATCAGCGTGTAGTGGTCGAGATTGGCGAAGATCTTCTGGCCGATGATGGCGAGGGGGATCGGGTCGAGGAGGAGCGAGGTGATCACGACCGCGCCCCCCAGCGAGACCGCGACCGGCGCCCCGATGACGATGAGGGCGAAGAAGACCACGACGAGGAGGACGACCGTCATCGCGCGTCCCCCGCATCGAAGGCGGAAATGTCCGCGTGCGCCTCGTGCCGCTCCGTCCCGAGGGCGATGGCGCGGATCTTCAGGATGAAGCGGACCGAGAAGAGCGACATCGCGACGGGCATGACCGCGTAGATCATCCAGTCGGGGATCCCGGTCTCGGGTGACGCGGTCCCCATCATCCTGGCGAAGCTGACGAAGAGATAGCCGCACCAGACGTAGAAGAGGCAGAGCGCGAGGGAGGCGGAATAGGCCACGATGTCGAGGATGCGCGAGGTGCGCGCGGAGACGATCACGTGGACGATGTCGACGCGCACATGGGCGTTCTCGCGCACGGCCCGCGCGCCCGCCATCAGCATGGCGGCGACGGTGACGAGCACGAAGATCGCCTCGTTCCACTCGAACCCGGTGTTGAAGACGTAGCGCAGGACGACCTGCATCGTGCCGAGCCCGAGGGCGGTGACGACGAGGCCGCCGATGACGATCCGCTCGGCCCAGTCGAGCACGGCGTCGATCGCCGACGCGACGCGGTCGCCCGCGCTCCGGGGCCTCGGCGTCACGCCGCGCGCCATGCGAGGGCCGGCGCCTTCGCGCGTGAGGCTTGCGGGCCCCGACAAGGTGCGTTCGGCTTTTCGCGGCAAGACCGGCCGACGGCGCAGACGCAGTCCCACCCGCATTTTGCGGCGCTCATGCCCTTTCCCCCAGCCTTCTTTTTTCTCCGCTTACCAGAACGTGCAATGCCCGGCAATCATTTTTTGGATTTCTCGTCTATCAAGACCAGAATTTGAGGGCGACGCAAGACCAACGCGCACAAGACATGGCGGATTTCGCCCGCATCGCGGATTGGCTTTCTGACTTTATGGGTTCAATGGAACGAAACGCTGTCACGCCATCGCCCGAACGCGGACGCGCCCGCGCGGCGCGGCGGGCGTCCGACGCGCTTCGGGCCGTTCGATTTGTGCTGAAGGCTTTGCGTGGGGGCGGCCGCCGCCCGGCGCCGGCCCGGCCCCATCACCGGCGTGGCCGGCGGGGCGTCAGGGCGCGCCCATCAAGACGCGCCGCGCGTGTGGTTGGCGAGGCCGCGCGGAGGGCGCCCCGCGCCGCCCGCGCCGACCGAAAGAGGTGCGCGTCAGACGCGCGGGGGCGGCGGGGTGTCGGTGCCCTCGCGCTGGAACATCAGGCCGGCGCTGAGGAAGCCGCCGTCGACATTCACCGTCGTCCCGCTGACATGTGAGGCCTCGTCGGAGGCGAGGAAGGCGACCATGTTCGCGACTTCCTCCGGCGTCCCGTAGCGGCGCTGCGGGATGAGATAATGGTAGGCCTCGCGCGTCTTCTCGTCGTGCTGCTCCACCGCCATCTGCGTCGCGATCGCGCCCGGCGCGACGTTGTTGACGAGGATCCCCTTCGCCGCGAGCTCGACCGACATGACCTTGGTGAGCAGCTCGAGCCCCGCCTTCGAGGAGCCGTAGGCCGACCGGCCGACGCCGCCGCGCTGACCCGACAGGGAGGCGATGTTGATGATGCGCCCGCTCCCGCGCGGCAGCATCTTACGGACCGCCGCCTGCGCGCACAGGAACGCGCCGATCAGATTGACGCCGAGGATCCGCTCCATGTCGGCCTTGGTCGTCTCGGTGAAGAGCTTCGTGGTGGAGATGCCCGCGTTGTTGACGAGGATGTCGAGGCCGCCGAACTCGTCCTCAGCGGTCTGCGCGAGGCGCGCGGCGTCCGCCTCGTCCGACACGTCGATCCGGATCCCGAACGCCCGGCCACCGGCGGCGCGGATGTCGGCCGCCACCTTCTCGGCCGCGGCGCCGTCGATGTCGGACACCACGACGGCGGCGCCCTTCGCGACGAGCTTGCGCGCGATCGCCTCACCCATCCCTCGGCCGGCGCCGGTCACCGTCGCGATCTTGTCGGTCAGCATGCATTTCTCCCCAGTCATTCGGTCGATTGAAGCGGCTGGATCTTCACGTCGGGCCGCATCGGCCATTGACAATCGTTAGCCTGCAATGTCAGTGACATGTCAATAGCGCACAAAAGAGATGCGCTCGGTCAATGGGGAGAAGACGGTGAAGTCATCCAAAATTTCGCTCCTGGCGGCTGCGGCGCTGGCCGCCATTCTCGCGGGTCCCGCCGCCGCTGAGACGTCGTTCAAGCTGAGCGCCGTGGGCTCGCCCGGCACGCCCGAGATCGACGCCGCCATGAAGTTCGCCGAGCTGATCGGTGAGAAGAGCAACGGCGAATATCGCATCGACGTGCTGCATTCCGGCCAGGCCGGCGGCGAGCGCGAGATCGCCGAGGGCATGCAGTTCGGCACCACCGACTTCGCCATTCTCGGCGGCATCGTGCAGAACTTCGACCCGGCGCTGATGATCGTCGAGTGGGACCTGCTCTTCAAGAACAACGACCACGTACGCGACGTCATGAACGGCCCGATCGGTGACGAGATCTCCGAGCGGCTGCAGAAGAATCTCGGCGCCATCAAGGTGGCGACCTTCATGCGCTCGCCGCGCCTCCTCACCACCAATGCCGAGGTCGACGATCTCGACGACATCAAGGGCATGAAGATCCGCGTGCCGGAGATGCCCGCCCGCATCGCGCTGTGGCGCGCGCTCGGCGCTCAGCCGACGCCGATGGCCTTCCCCGAAGTGGTGCCCGCGCTCCAGCTCGGCACGATCGACGGCCAGGAGAACCCGATCGGCCTCATCACGTCGACCGGCATCGACGAGGCGGTCGACTATCTCGCCGACACCAAGCACCTCTACGGCTTCATGCTCCTCCTCTCCTCCGAGAGCGCGTGGGACCGGATCCCGGCCGAGGACCAGGCGATGTTCAAGGAGGCTGCCGCCGAAGCCGCCGCCTACAATGACGAGCTGGTCGAGCAGTCGAACGAGAAGGGCATGGAGAAGGCCGCCGCCAAGATGACGGTGACCCAGCCTGACCTCGAAGCCTGGCGCGCCGCGACGGCCGACGTCTACAAGCAGTTCGAGACCGTCGAAGGCTTCTCGGACCTCTACAACCGCATCGTCGAAGCCGGCCAGAAATACTGATCACCGACCGGGGCGGGGCCACGTGGCTCCGCCCCGTCTCACGCGATCGGCAGCCTTCGCTCGGAGCGGACATCCATGCGCGTCATCGAATTTCTCGATCGCCTGTTCACGCACATCCTTGGCGCCGTCTGCGTGGCGCTCTTCCTCGTGATGCTCGTGTCGATCTTCGGGCAGGTCGTGATGCGGTACGGATTTTCGAGCCCGCTCTCCTGGTCGGAGGAGCTCGCCCGCTACGCGATGGTGTGGCTCGCGATGCTCGCCTCGGCGCTGTGCCTGCGCAAGGGACAGCATCTCGCCCTCCTCTCGGCCGACGCCCTGCCCGCCCGGATCGGAACGCCGGTGCGCGTGATCGGCACGCTCGTCGTCACCGTGCTCCTCGCCATCCTCCTGTGGCACTCCTATGACCTCGCGAGCCGGGCCTTCCGGCAGACGACTCCCGGTCTCGGCCTGTCGATGAGCTGGATCTACGCCTCGCTCCCCGCCGGCTTCGCGCTGATGCTGCTCGGCCAGTTCCTGGGGCTCGCGACCGCCCGATCCCAGCAGGGCGGCGACCACGAGACGACGCTTCACGAAGCCGGCTAAACACTTCGCCCGCGACCGAGAAAATCATCATGCCCATCGCGCTTTCCTCTCTCGCCGGTGCCCTCCTCCTCATCATCGGCATCCCGGTCGGGCTCGTCCTGATCGCGATCCCGATGGTCTACATGTTCGCCGATCCGGCGCTCACCATGCCGATGCTGGTGATCCCGCAGAAGATGTTCGGCGCCATGGACAGCTTCCCGCTGATGGCCGTGCCCTTCTTCGTGCTCGTCGGCCAGGTGATGAACACGGGCGGCATCACCAACCGCATCTTCGACTTCGCCAACGCGCTGGTCGGGCACATGCGCGGCGGCCTCGCGCAGGTGAACATCATCGCGAGCCTCCTGATGTCGGGCATGTCCGGCTCGGCCGTGGCGGACGCGTCCGGCCTCGGTCAGGTGGAGATCGAGGCGATGCGCAAGCAGGGCTACGACCCCGCCTTCGCCGCCGCCGTCACCGCCTCCTCGGCCACCATCGGGCCGATCGTGCCGCCGAGCATCCCGCTCGTCATCGTCGGCGCGATCACCAACACGTCGATCTCGCAACTCCTCGTCGCGGGGCTCCTGCCGGGCATCCTGATGACGGTCGCGATGTGCCTGCTCGTCGCCTATATCGGCCGGCGGGACAATCTGCCGACGTCCGAGCGCGCCTCGTTCCGGCACCTGCTCGCCACCTTCGGCCGCTCGGCGCCGGCGCTCTTCGCGCCAGTGCTTCTCGTCGGCGGCATCCTCCTCGGCGTCTTCACGCCGACCGAGGCGTCCGCCGTCGCCGCCGTCTACGCCATCATTATCGCGATGTTCTGGTATCGCGAGCTGTCGCTGAAGGCGCTCTATCACGTCCTCTTCCAGAGCGCGATCACGGTCGGCGCCATCTTCTTCGTCATTGCCGGCGCGGCGGCCCTCTCCTGGCTCCTCACCTGGCTCGGCGTGCCGCAGGCGCTCGCCCAGAGCCTCTCATCCCTCGCCGAGACGCCGACGCTCCTGATGCTCGCCATCATCGGCTTCCTCCTGATCGTCGGCTGCTTCCTCGAAAGCAACGCCGCGCTGATCCTCGTCGCCCCGCTCCTCGTGCCGATCGGCATCGCGGCGGGCTTCGACCCGGTCCATCTCGGCACGGTGATGGTGCTCGTCCTCATGCTCGGCCTCATCACGCCGCCGGTCGGGATGAACATGTTCATCGTCATGGCGATCGCGAAGGTCTCGCTCGGCCAGTATTTGCGCGCGACGTGGCCGTTCTTCATCGTGCTTCTGGTGTCGACCCTGATCGTGGCCTTCGTGCCGTGGATCTCGCTCGTCGTCCCGCAAGCGCTTCTGCGATAAATCCGAAGAGACCCGCGCATGACCGAGCGTTTCGCCGCCGAATATATCCTGCGAACCCGAGGCGATCCCCGCCGCGCGGCCGAAACCGTCGCGGGCGAGCAGTCCTCCGGCACCTTCATCGCCGTGCCGAACGAGGACGCGGCGCTGAAGGAGCGCTCCGCCGCGCGCGTCGAGGCGCTGGAGGAGATCGCCGACCCCGGCACGCCGGTCCTGCCCGGAAGCGCGGGCGAGGGGCCCACCACCTCCTGGCGGCTGCGGATCACCTGGCCGCTCGAGAATATCGGGCCTTCGCTCCCCAATCTCGTCGCGACGGTGGCCGGCAATCTCAGCGAATTGAAACAGGTGGCGGGGCTGAAGCTCACCAAGCTCGAGCTTCCGACCCCCTTCTTCGAGGCCTACCCGGGCCCCGCCTTCGGCATCGAGGGCACGCGTCGGCTGACGGGCGTCGCGGACGGGCCGGTGATCGGCACGATCGTGAAGCCCTCGGTCGGGCTGACGCCGGAGGGCACGGCCGACCTCGTCGACGAGCTGTGCGCCGGCGGGATCGACTTCATCAAGGACGACGAGCTGCAGGCCGACGGCCCGCGCTGCCCGTTCGAGGCGCGCTTCGCCGCCGTCATGGCGGTGATCGAGCGCCATGCCGACCGCACTGGCCGAAAGGTCATGTACGCCGTCAACATCACCGGCGAGATCGACGAGATGAAGCGCCGGCACGACATCGTGGCGGCCGGCGGCGGCACCTCGATCATGGTGAGCCTCAACTCGGTCGGCCTCACCGGGCTGACCGCGCTGCGCCGCGTCTCATCGCTCCCGATCCACGCCCACCGCAACGGCTGGGGCATCCTCGGACGCACGCCGGACAGCGGCTGGGCCTATCCCGCGTGGGCGACGCTGTGGCGCCTCGCCGGTGTCGACCACATGCACGTCAACGGCATCGCCAACAAGTTCTGGGAGCCGGACGACAGCGTGATCGCCTCGGCCCGCGCGCTCCTGACCCCGCTCCATCCCGACCACGCCTATCGCGTGATGCCGGTCTTCTCGTCCGGCCAAACGGTGTTCCAGGCCGAGCCGACCTACCGCGCGCTCGGATCGACCGACCTCATCTACTGCGCCGGCGGCGGCGTGGTCGCCCATTCGGCGGGCGTCGCGGCGGGGGTCGCTTCGCTGCGCGAGGCGTGGGAGGCGGCGGTCGCGGGCGTTCCGCTCGCCGAGGCGGCGAAGGGCTCGCCCGTCCTCCAGCAAGCCATCGAGACCTTCTCATGAGCGAGACCGGACGCCGCGTTCTCCTCGCCTATTATGGCGACGACTTCACCGGGTCGACCGACGCGATGGAAGTCACCGCGCTCGCGGGGCTGCGCACGGTGCTCTTCACCCGCGTGCCGGACGCCGCCACCCTCGCGCGTTTCTCCGGCTACGATGTCTACGGCATCGCCGGGACCTCCCGCGCGCAGAGCCCGGAATGGATGGACGCCCACCTCCCGGCAGCGTTCGAGGCGCTGGTGCGGCTCGATCCGCGCCTCGTGCAGTACAAGGTCTGCTCGACCTTCGATTCCTCCCCCACCACCGGCTCGATCGGCCGCGCGATCGATCTCGGCGTCGGCGTGGTCGGCGGGGCGTGGTCGCCCTCGATCGTCGGCGCGCCGCAGCTTGGCCGCTGGCAGGCGTTCGGTAACCTCTTCGCCGCCGCCGGGCCGAAGAATTACCGGATCGACCGGCACCCCACGATGTCGCGCCACCCGGTGACGCCCATGAACGAGGGGGACCTTCGCCGTCACCTCGCCGGGCAGACCGACCGGCCGATCGACGGCGTCGATTTCGTCGCGCTCGACGGGTTCGACCCCGCCCGCATCGAGGGCCCCGCCCCGGTGGTGTTCCTCGACGTGCTCGACCCGGCCTCGCAGGCGCGCGCCGGCGAGATCGTGTGGGAGGCGCCGGACGCGCGCCTCTTCTCCGCCTCCTCCTCCGGCCTGCAATATGCCCTCGTCGCGCACTGGCGGCAGACGGGGCGGCTGCCGGCGACCCCGCCCGTGCTGCCCGAGGCCGCGCCCGTCGCGCGGCTCCTCGTGCTCTCCGGAAGCTGCTCCCCGATCACGGCCGACCAGATCGCCCACGCCGAGGATGCGGGCTTCGCCGCGATCCGTCTCGATGTCCGCGCCGCGGCGACACCGGCGCGCGCTGAGGCCGAGCGCGCCCGCATCGGCGAGGCGGTGGCGGCGGCGTTCCAGACCGCGCGCGGCGTGATCGTCTACGCCGCACGCAGCGTCGACGACCCCGCCTACGCCGCCCTCCAGGCGATGTGCGCCGAGACGGGCCTCCCCTTCGCCGAGGCGCAGGACGCGCTCGGGCGCTTCCTCGGCGCGCTCGCCCGCGAGGCGGTGCCCCGCTTCGGGCTCGAACGGCTCGTCGTCGCCGGTGGCGACACGTCGGGCCGCATCGTGGAGAGCCTGCCGATCGACGCGCTGGAGGTCGCTCACCCGCTCGTGCGCGGCGCACCGCTCTGCCGCTGCCACTCCGCCTCGGAGGCCTATGACGGGCTCCAGGTCGCGCTGAAGGGCGGGCAGATGGGCAGCGCCGACGTGTTCGTCAAAGCGCTCGGCGGGGCGGCGGCTCCGGCCGCGGCCCTGTCGGCCGCCGGTTCATAGGCGGCGCGGAACTTGACGCCGGGCCGATCCCGTAGAACACGGTGACCGGCGCGATTTCACCACCCGAACCGTCGACCAGGACCCTGAAGGGGGCACCTTGAGCGAGCCGCTGAAAATACCCCAGAAACGCGAGACGGGCGGGTCGATGCTCCTCCAGAAGGAGCAGGCGTACCTCACGATCAAGCGCTTCCTGTTCGAGGAGGAGGACAACCAGTCCATCTTCTCGGAGCGCTTCCTCGCGGCCAAGCTGGAGATGGGGCTCGCCTCGGTGCGGGCGGCGCTGGAGCGGATGCGCGCCGAGCGCATCGTCGAGACCATCCCGAAGGCGGGCATCCGCCTGCCGCAGATCTCGCACAACGAGATCATCGAGTTCTTCGAGATGCGCCTCGTGATCGAGCCCTACATCTCGCGCGAGATCGCGGGACGTCTCAACCCCAGCCAGTGCGACGTGCTGGAGGCGCTGATCGCGGACCAGCGCAAGGCGGTGGTCGAGCGGGACACCATCGCCTACCACAAGTTCGACCTGGAGCTGCACGAGACGCTCGCCGACATGCACGGCAATCGCGAGATGATCCGGGCGCTCGGCCAGATGCGAGACAAGATGTTCCGCCTGTCGCGCCGTATCCACCGCACCCACCCCGAGCGGCTGAAGCGGAACGTCGACCAGCATCACGCGGTGGTGGAGGCGGTCTGCAACGGCCGCCCGCGCGACGCGGAGATGGCGATGTGGACGCACCTCTCCTGGGGCCGCGACCAGACGCTCGACCCGTGGGGCCGCATCGAGGTCACCCACACCGCGCCAGAGGACCGCTGACCCGCGCCTACCCGTCGCGCGTCAGCACGCGGGACAGCTTTTCGGCGATCAGCGCCACGAGCTCGGGCTGCATGAACTCGTAGTTGTCGGGGATATTGAGGCAGCTAACCTTCTTTCCCTTGAGGTGCCCGCCGAACTGCCGATTGAGGCGCGCGACCTGCCGCTTCTCCATCACCAGGATGAGGTCGGCCCATTCGATCTGGTCGAGGCCGAGGCGCTCGTCGGCATCGTTGCTGAGGCCGGCGAAGTCGGTCTGAACCCCGAATTCCCGCGCGGCGACGTCGGCGGCGGTCGGGCTCCGCTTCCGCGCCTTGCCGCAGACGAAGAGGATGTTCGGCATCGCGACGGCCTCCGGTCCGAGGGCGACCGGCGAGGCCGCGCCGCATTCATCAGCCCCGCGAATAGGCCCTATCGACACCCGGCGATCAATCCCGCCGCCCCGGCACCCTAGCTCCACGCCTGCCCCCCGCCCGCCGCGCCTCTCCCGGCCGCCGGCGCGCGGGGCCGACGCGTTGGACAAGGAGTGCGCTTCCATGCCGTACGACAACCGCCCCGCCCCCACCGAGGCGCGCGACGGCACCCGCGTCACCCGGATGGAGCCCGTCTGCCCGCACGCCCCCACCGCCGGGTCCAAGGCCACACCCGCATGCTAGCCATCGCGGAGACGGCGCTCCGTTTCGAGGCGACCGGCACGCAGTGGAAGATCCGGGCCACGCCCGCCATCGACGCGCCCCTCGCCCGGACGATCCGCGCCGATATCGAGCGGTTCGAGGCCACCTTCTCGCGTTTCCGCGCCGACTCTCTGGTTGCCAAGCTCGCGGCGGCGCCGGACGGCGGCCGGTTCGACTTTCCGGCCGAGGCGGCGGGGCTCTTCGCCCTCTACGACGCGCTCCACGCCGCCACCGGCGGACGGCTCGACCCGCTGATCGGCGCGACGCTCGAACGCCTCGGCTACGACCGGGCCTACGGCTTCGCCGCAAAGCCCGCCCCGGTCGGGGAGGCGCGGCCGTCCTGGCCCGTCGACGTCACGCGTGAGGGCGCGCGGGTGACGACGCGGCGTCCGCTGACGCTCGATTTCGGCGCCGCCGGCAAGGGCGCGCTCGTCGACCGTGTCACCGAGGCGCTCGCGGCTTCCGGGCGCTCCGAGATCCTCGTCGATGCGGGCGGCGACATGCGCCATGCCGGCGGCCGCGCCATCCGCGTCGGCCTGGAAGACCCGCGCGATGCCGGCCGCGTGATCGGGGTCGCAAGCCTCGCGAACGCCGCGCTGTGCGCGTCGGCGCCCAACCGGCGCGCCTGGGGACCCGGCCTCCACCACATTCTCGACGGGCGAAGCGGCGCGCCCGCGCGCGGGGTCGCGGCAAGCTGGGTCGTCGCCGACAGCGCGGCGGTGGCCGACGGTGTCGCGACCGCGCTCTTCCTCGCCGCACCCGATCGCCTCACCGAACGCTTCCGCTTCGAATTCGTGCGCCTCTTCGACGACGGGAGCGCCGAACACTCCCCCGGCTTTCCGGGCGAGATCTACTTCTGACGCGTCCCACCGGCCGCGTCGCATCCGAGGGATGACAGCATGACACGACGGATCACCGTTCCCGCCGCGGCCCTCATCGCCGCCTTGTCGACCGCCAGCGCGGCGGCGGGCCCCGCCACCGTCGGAGACCGCCGCTATGCCGACGGCGTCTACTCGGCGACCGGCGAATACGGCAACCAGCCCTCCCACATCACCGTCAACGTCACGCTGCAGGGCGGGATCGTGCGCGCGGTCGATGTCGAGCCGCACGCCTATGTGCCGCGCTCGCTGGCGCTGCAGCGCGCCTTTGCGCGGGCGGTGCCGCGCGTCGTCGTCGGCAAGCCGATCGACGCGGTGAAGATCGACAAGCTCGCCGGTTCGAGCGGCACGCCGAAAGGCTTCAACGACGCCATCCGCCAGATCCGCGAGCAGGCCCGGCGCGACGCCGCCGCCCCGCGCGGCTGAGCGGTGCGGAGGCCGCGTTTCGGTGCGTCAGGCCGGGCGGTAGCGCAGGGCGTCGAGGAGCAGCTCGAAGGCGGCCGACTTCTGGTGCCGGCTCGGATAATAGAGGTGGTAGCCCGGAAAGGGCGGGCACCAGGGGGCGAGGATCGGCACAAGCCGCCCCGCCCGCACGTGCGCGGCGAGATGGTCGTCGGGCAGGCAAATGATACCCGCCCCCTCGATCGCGGCCTTGATCATCAGGTCGGGGTCGTTGGAAATGAGCTGGCCATCGACGCGCACCTGAAGCGCCCGGCCGTCCTTCTCGAACTCCCAGGCATAGAGCCCGCCGAAGGTCGGCAGGCGCAGATTGATGCAGTTGTGCCCGGTGAGATCGTGCGGCGTCTCCGGCGCCCCGCGCCGCGCCAGATAGTCCGGCGAGACCGCCGCCATCATGGTGAGGTCGGGACCGATGCGCAGCGCGATCATGTCCTTCTCCACCTGCTCGCCGAGCCGCACGCCCGCGTCGAACCGCTCCGCCGCGAGGTCGACGAAGCGCTGATCGACGGAGATCTCGATGTTGATGTCCGGGTGCTCGGCCATCAGCCGCAGCGCCACCGGCAGGACGATCGTCTCGGCCGAATATTTCGACGCGGTGATGCGGATGGTGCCGGCCGGCCGCTGGCGGAAGGCGTCGAGCCCGTCGAACTCCGCCGCGATCTGGGCGAAGGCGGGGCCGACCGTCGCCGCGAGGCGCGTCCCCGCCTCGGTCGCCGAGACGCTGCGCGTCGTCCGGGTGAGGAGGCGCACGCCGAGCCGCTTTTCCAGGCGCCGCACCGTGTGGCTGACCGAGGACTGGGACGTGCCGAGCCGCGCCGCCGCGCGCGTGAAGCTCGCCTCCTCGATCACCGCCAGGAGCGCGACGAGATCGCCGAGCTGTTCCCGATCCATTTATCGCCCTCACGCATAGACCCAAGCATCATTTAGTGCCTAATCCGCACAACCCACAGGGACTAACTCCGCGACATGTCGTCGGCCTCGCCGGCGAAACGTGGAGTTCCCCCATGAACATCATCAAAAACGCGGACCAGCCGTCCGCTGCCGGCCCCGCCGAGACCTTCACCGGCCGGGTCCGCGTCGACGGCCTCTTCTCCGCCCCCGATCCGGCCCGCGCCGGCGCCGCCATCGTGACCTTCGAGCCCGGCGCGCGCACCGCCTGGCACAGCCATCCGGCCGGTCAGCTTCTCTTCATCCTGTCCGGCCTCGGCTGGGTGCAGCGCGACGGCGGTGAGAAGGCGCGCGTCGTCGCCGGCGACACCGTGTGGTTCGCGCCCGGCGAGAAGCATTGGCACGGCGCCAGCGCCGGCAAGGCGATGAGCCATGTCGCCATCGCCGAGAAGGTCGACGGCCGCTCCACCGACTGGATGGAGCACGTGTCCGACGCCGACTACGAGGCCTGACCCGACATCATGACCATCGCCGCCGCAACGATGTCCGACGCGCCCGCCGAGCCGCACCCCAACGCGGTCCTCGCGGTGGTGCTGACGGGCTATCTGATGATCGTCCTCGACCTTTCCATCGTCTACACCGGCCTGCCGCAGATCGCCGAGAGCATGTCGCTCGACCCGGTCGGGCTGAGCTGGGTGCAGAACGCCTATCTCCTCTGCTTCGGCGGATTCCTCCTCCTCGGCGCGCGCGCCGGCGACATTATCGGCCGCAAGCGCATGCTGATGATCGGGGTCGCGGTCTTCACCTTCGCCTCGCTCGTCATCGGCATCGCCGAGACGCCGGCCGCACTCATAGGGGCGCGCGGGCTGCAGGGCCTCGGCGCGGCGATCCTCGCGCCGGCCGTCCTGTCGCTGATCTCGATCTCCTTCCCGGAAGGCGCGCCCCGCTCCCGCGCGCTCGCCATCTACGCGATGGTCGCGGGCGCCGGGTCCAGCCTCGGCATGGTGCTCGGCGGGGTCTTCGCGGGGGCGCTGTCCTGGCGGGTCGGCTTCCTCGTCAACGTGCCGCTCGGCATCGCCCTGTGGTTCGCCGCGCGTCAGGTGCTCGCGGAGACACCGCGGCGGAGCGGCCATGTCGACATTCCCGGCGCGCTGACGTCGACGGCCGGAATGCTCCTCCTCGTCTTCGCGATCGTCCGCTCGGCGGACCATGGCTGGGGCGACTGGACGACGTGCGTCCCGGCCCTCGCCGCGCTCGTTCTCCTCGCGGCGTTCATCGCGATCGAGCGGCGCGCGGCGGAGCCGATCCTGCCGCTGCGCCTCTTCGGGAGCGCCAGCCGGTCGGCGGCGCTCGTCGCGCGGGGCTGCTTCATCGGCGCGATGGTGAGCTTTTTCTTCTTCACCGCACAGCTGATGCAGTCGGTCCTCCACTATACCCCGATCGAGGCCGGCCTCGGCTTCCTGCCGATGACGGTGGCGACCTTCCTCGCCGCCCTCGCCGTGCCGCGCCTCACGCGCAGCCTCGGCAATGCCGGGCTCCTGACCCTCGCGCTCGCGCTCCTCTCGGCCGGGCTCGTCTGGCTCTCGTTCGCCGGCGCGGACGCCACCTACTGGGCCGATCTCGGCGCGCCGATGCTCCTCATCGGCCTCGGCAACGGCGCCGCGCTTGGCCCGCTGACGGTCGCGGGTGTCGCCGGGGTCGACAACGAAGACCAGGGCGCCGCCTCCGGCCTCGTCAACGTCGCGCACCAGCTCGGCGGATCGCTCGGGCTTGCGGTGCTCGTCACCGTCTTCGCCGCCTTCGCCGACCGCGAGGGCGGGAGCCTCATCGCGAGCCTCGGCGCCGCGACCTTCGGCGAGGCGCTCCTGATGGCGGTCGGCCTCGTACTCACCCTCGCCTTCATCCGCCCCGCCGAGATGCGGCGCGCGGCCAGATGACGGCGACATCGCGCCCCCGGCGCACCATCACATCAAGGACTGATATCGCATGAAAACCCGCACGCTTGGACAAGGTCTCACCGTGTCGGCCATCGGCTATGGCTGCATGGGCCTCTCCTTCGGCTACGCCAACACCGTCTCCAAGGACGACGGCGTCGCCCTCATCCGCGCCGCCGTCGAGCGCGGCGTCACCTTCTTCGACACCGCCGAAATCTACGGCCCCTACGTCAACGAGGAGGTCGTCGGCGAGGCGCTCGAACCGTTCCGCGACGACGTGGTGATCGCCACCAAGTTCGGCTTCGACATCGTTGACGGAAAGAGCGTCGGCATGAACAGCCGGCCCGAGCAGATCAAGGCGGTGGCCGACGCCTCGCTGAAGCGGCTCCGCACCGACCGGATCGACCTCTTCTACCAGCACCGCGTCGACCCGAACGTCCCCATCGAGGACGTCGCCGGGGCGGTGAAGGACCTTATCGCGGCCGGCAAGGTGAAGCATTTCGGCCTCTCCGAGCCCGGCGCCGCCACCGCGCGACGCGCCCACGCGGTCCAGCCGATCACCGCGCTGCAGAACGAATATTCGCTCTGGACGCGCGGGGTGGAGACCAACGGCATCCTCGAGGCCTGCGACGAGCTCGGCATCGGCCTCGTGCCCTACTCCCCGCTGGGCAAGGGCTTCCTCACCGGCGCGATGGGCAAGGACACGGCGATCCCCAAGGGCGACTTCCGCGCCTCCCTGCCCCGCTTCACGCCCGAGGCGATGGCAGCGAACCAGGCGCTCGTCGATCTCCTGAGGTCGATCGGCGCAGAGAAAGGCGCGACCCCGGCGCAGATCGCGCTCGCATGGCTCCTCGCGAGGCGCCCCTTCATCGTGCCGATCCCCGGCACGACCAAGCTCCACCGGCTTGAGGAGAATCTCGGCGCCGCCGACGTGGCCCTCACCGAGGACGACCTTGCCGGGATCGAGCGCGCCGCCCGCGCCATCGCCATCGAGGGCGAGCGCTATCCCGAGCACCTCATGGCGACGGTCGGCCGCTGAGCCGACCGCCCCGTCCGCCATCGCCCCGATCCGGCGCCCCATCCGGGGCACCGGTCCCCCTTCATGCGGAGACATCACGATGACGAAGACGATGATGAAGACCTTCACCGGGACCCTGCTCGCATCCGGCCTCGCCGCCGGCGCGGCCGCGCAGGAGACGGCGCGCAGCGTGGCGCCCGAAGCGATGCAGCGCGTCGCCCCGGCCCTCGCCCAGTACACGGACGAGGTCCTGTTCGGCGAGGTGTGGCCGGGCGAAGGGCTCGCCCCGCGCGACCGCTCGCTCATCGTGATCTCGGCCCTCGTCGCCTCCGGCAAGGCGCCGCAGGTGCGCGGCCACGCGCGCCGCGGCCTCGCGAACGGGCTGACGCCGGTGGAGATCGGCGAGATCCTCACCCACCTCGCCTTCTATTCCGGCTGGCCGAACGCGGTGCTGGCCGCGCAGGTGGTGGACGAGGTGTTCGCCGCGGAGGGGATCGCGCCCCTCACGCCGGAGGAGGCGAACGCGGGCGAGCCCATCGCGCTGGAACCCGCGGCCGAGGCGGCCCGCGCCGCGAGCGTCGACACCTCCGTCGGCCCCCACGCGCCCGGCCTCGCCGAGCACACCAACCGGGTCCTCTTCGGCGATCTATGGCGCCGGCCGCAGCTCTCCCCGCGCGACCGGAGCTTCGTGACGGTGGCGGCCCTCATCGCGATGGGCCAGGCGGACCAGCTGCCCTACCATCTCGGCCGCGCCCTCGACGCCGGGCTCACCCCGGAGGAGGCCGGCGCCGCGCTGAACCACCTCGCCTATTATGTGGGTTGGCCGAAGGCCTTCTCCGCCGTGCCGGTCCTGCGCGAGATCGTCGACAACCGGACCTGATCCGCGCATCGCGGACCCAACAAAGCGCGCCACCTTCCCACCGGGCGACGCGCGGTCCCTAGAGTTGCGCCGCGTCGGCGGGTTCGATGCCGTCGATCCGGCGCAGGTGCGCGATCGCGAACTCGGTGAAGGCGCGCACCACCGGGCGCATGAAGCGGACCGACGGATAGGCGAAGAAGGCGTCGGAGGCGCGCAGCTCATAGTCCGGCAGAATGCGCACGAGGCGGCCCTCGCGCAGCGCGTCGGGGACGAGGAGGCACTGCACCGGGCCGAGCGCGCGCCCCTCGAGGAGGGTCCGCACCAGGACATCCGGGCTGTTGGTGCGCAGCACGGGGCGGACCGTCGCCTCGCACGCCGCGCCGTCGCGATAAAGGGTCATGGTGTCGAGCGGGGCCATCGACATCGTGGTGACGACGGGCGCCTCGCCGAGCCGGTCGAGCGTCTCCACCGGCCCGATCCGCGCCAGAAGCGCCGGCGTCGCGACGAGGATGCGGCGCACGAGGCCGATCGGCCGCACGATCAGCCCCGGATTTTCGGGCCGTCCGAGGCGGAGGGCAAGGTCGAAATTCTCGTAGACGAGATCGACCGTTCGATTCTCCAGCGCGAGGTCCACCGTCACCCCCGGATGGCGCTCCTGGAAGGCGAGGACCAGCGGGTGGAGCTGCGCTGCGCCGATGCAGGTCGGCGCGTGGACGCGCAGCAGCCCCTCGATCGCCCCCATGTCGCGGCGCACGCCCTCCAAGGCGGCGTCGATGGTCGCAAGGCCCTGCCGACTCGCCTCGTAGAGCGTCTGGCCGAGGGGCGTCGGCCGCACGAGGCGGGCCGAGCGCTCCAGGAGACGCGCGCCGACATGCCCCTCCAGGTTGCGGATGTGCTTGCTCACAGCAGGCTGCGACACCGAGAGGTCTCGCGCCGCCGCGCCAATCGAGCCACGTTCCACCGTCCGGACGAAGGCGCGCAGGGCGAGAGCGAGATCCATGCAGAGCTCCTGGTTATGGGTTCTATAAACCCATAGCTGATGGACTTTGCACTGTCGCGCCGTTACGTGCTGTGGCACATGTGGAGCGTATAGAGAATGACGATCAGTCGACGGGCCTTCGTGCTCACCACCCCGTTCGCTTTGGCGGCCTGCGTGACGCGCGAGGAAGATATTGCCGCGACGGAGGCCATTCGGCTGAACCGCCACTATGCCGCGATGTACGCCGCGATCGACACCGAGCCCTACCCGATCCCCGCGATCGACATCCGCCGCGTCGATCCGCAGTTCCTCCGGCAGGAGGTGAACGATCCGACGATGGAGCCGCCGGGCACCATCGTCGTCGACCTCGGCGCGCGCCATGCCTTCCTCGTCCTCGGCAACGGACGCGCGATGCGCTACGGCATCGGCGTCGGCAAGGAGCAGGCGTTCGACTTCCAGGGTGAGGCGACGATCGCCCGCAAGGCCGAGTGGCCCAAGTGGACGCCGACGCCGGCCATGATCGCCCGCGAGCCGGAGCGCTACGGCCCGTTCGCAGAGGGCCTCCCCGGCGGTCCGACCAACCCGCTCGGCCCGCGCGCCCTCTACCTCTATCGCGACGGGGTCGACACGCTCTATCGCCTCCACGGCACCACCGAGCCGAAATCGATCGGGACGATGGTCTCGTCCGGGTGCGTGCGCTTCTTCAATCAGGACATCATCGACCTCTACAACCGCATCCCGGCCGGGACGCGCGTGGTGGTGCTGCCGCACGCGAACCCGACGATGATCTGAGGTTCCCGCTCGGAGAGGGCACCATGACCGACCTCGCGCAGAACAAGGCGAACGTGATCGCCTTCTACGAGATGATGTTCAACGACTGCCGGCCGCGCGAGGCCATCGCCCTCTATGCCGGCGACGACTACATCCAGCACAACCCGCACGTCGCGACCGGCAAGGACGGCTTCGTCGCCTATTTCGAGCGGATGGCGCGCGAGTGGCCGGGCAAGCGCGTGGAGGTGAAGCGCGCGATCGCCGAGGGCGATCTCGTCGTCCTTCACTGCTTCCAGCACTGGCCGGGCAGCGACGACTATGCCGGCATCGACATCTTCCGCCTCGACGGGAACGGCAAGATCGTCGAGCATTGGGACGTCTTGCAGGTCGTCCCCGACCATTCGGCCAATCCCAACGGGATGTTCTGACCGGCGGCCCCGCTGCGCGAGGCGCCGGGGTCAGAAGCGGGGGCTTCGCAGGCCGGTGATCACCACGAGCATCCGCGTCACGAACGCGCCGAGGACGGTGAAGCCGATCGCGAGCCGGATGAACATCGGGTGGTCGCTCGGCAGGAGGTAGAGGATCGCGAAGGTGAGCGCCGTTCCCCAGATCACGCACACCTCGGCATAGAAGGAGGTGCGCAGGGCCGGGTTCTCGTAGCCCGTCCGCAGGAGGTCCCGCAGGATGCCGCCGCCCGCGCCCGTCAGCCCCGCGAGGACCGGCCCCCAAAGCCACAAGGGCTCCGCGTCGTAGCGCACCGCGATCGACACGCCGATCACCGTGAAGGCCGCGAGCCCCAGCGCGTCCGTGACCTCCAGCACCGCGAGCGGCGACAGCGCGCGCGGCAGCCGCGCCTCGAGCGAGCGCACCGTCCCCGCGAGGCGCCCAGCGAGGGCCATCGCCACATAGGACGCGGCGACCGTCGCGATGACGAGCGTCAGCGGCAGGGGATCACCGAGGATGCCGATCGGGTCGCGGTCGATGAGAAGATCGCGGATCACGCCGCCGCCCACCGCCGGGAGCCCGGCGAGGACGAACGCGCCGAGCAGCGAGAAGCGCTCCGCCCGCGCGATCATGACGCCGGAGAGCGCGAACGCGACCGTGCCGATGATGTCGAGCCAGCCGAACCAGGGCGCGGCGACGGCGAAGCGCAGGAGGATCGGCCGGCTCGTCTTCATCTCCTGCGCCTCGGCGCGGCCATCCGCGCGCATCGCGGTGTTGGCGGCGTCGAGCGCGGCGACGGTCGCCGGATCGAGCGTCGCCGCGTGGTCGAGATAGAGCGAGGTCGCGCCGAGATCGCGCGCGATCTGCGCGACGGCGCGCTCGGCCCGCGGCGTCGCGGCGAGGCCGGCGAGAAGGGAGAGGCGCGGCGCGGCGATGCACTCCGCCTCGCCTTCCATCATCGCGCCAAAGCCCTCGCCGGCGCTGCCGACCACGCGCCGCTGCTCCGGCCGTGCGTCGATGGCCTGCGCGATGGCGGGGGCATAGGGCGCGTCGCGCAAGACCATGATCCGCCATCCGTTGGCGTAGGCCGCCTCGATCGCCTCGGCACCGGTCGCCTCGAGCGCGGGAAGGCTGCGGGCGCACAGGAGGACGTGCCGCTCCTCCCGGTAGGGCGCCGCGCCCGGCTCGGACGGCGCGGCGGCGGGGAAGAGAAGTTCGACATCGCCGCGCGCGAGGGCGGCCTCGGCCGCCGCCCGGCTCATCGGCGTGATGACGATCGGGATCCCGGCCTCGGCGGCTATCGCGGAGACGAGGCGCAGGTCGAGCGGCGTCTCGACGGCCCTGCGGCTCGGCGTGGCGCTGACGAGGCCGGTCCCCGTCGGGACCCACGCCGCGCGCAGCATCGAGACATCGTCGCTCTGCGCACGGGCCGCACCGCTCGCGAGCATCGCGAGGGCGAGCACCAGGAGCCCCGCAACCCCAAAGACCCGAAATCGTAGCACGCCGCGCCCCTTTCCATCGCGGTCGGGCCCGAACCCGCGTCCGGAGCGATCGCCGCAGCGACATCTCCCGCTTTCCGATTCGGAACGGACAAGGCGCGCATTGCGACAATGACGTGTGTTCCGACCGTGTTCAATCGGAGCGCGACCGGTTTGCCGCGCCGGGCGGCCCCGGTCCACGGGCCGACGGCGTAAAGTGCGCATAAGGGCTTTACGCAAACTCTACGCCGGCATCCCCACTTCGGAATGGCCCGCCGCACCGCCGTCGCCGATCTCTGTCCGCGTTCATCCACGCGCGACAGCGCCCTTGGGCCCGCCGCCCACCGACGCCCGCGCAAAGAACCGGCGCCTCATAGAGGTGCCGCGGCCAGGAATCATCATGCTGACAATCGTCTATCTCGCCATCCTGCTCGCCGGATTCGCCGGATGCTTCGGCCTGATCCGGCTCTGCGAGCGGCTCTGAGGCCCCGACATGACATTCGAATACATCCTCGGCGGCGTCGTGGCGCTCGGACTTCTCGTCTATCTCGGCTTCGTGTTCGCGAGCCCGGAGAAATACTGAGGCTCCCATGTTGATCGACTTCGCACAATTCGCGCTCTACGCGGCGCTCGTCACCGGGGCGGCGATCATCCTGGGAAAATGGATGGCCGCCGTGCTCGACCGTCCCCACACGAGGCGCGGCGTCCTTGCGCGCGTCGACGGCGCGGTGTGCCGTGCCGCCGGCGTCGACCCGGACGCCGAGCAGAGCTGGGTCCAGTACGCGGCGGCCGTGCTCGCCTTCAACCTCGCTGGCGCCGTCCTCCTCTACGCCATCCTCCTCACGCAGGGATGGCATCCGTGGAACCCCGAAGGGCTGCCGGGGCTCACCCCGTGGCTCGCCTTCAACACGGCCATCAGCTTCGTCACGAACACCAACTGGCAGGCCTACGGGGGCGAGACGACCCTCTCTTATTTCAGCCAGATGGCCGGGCTGACGTTGCAGAATTTCATCTCGGCCGCGACCGGCATCGCCGTCGGCGTCGCCGTGATCCGCGGCTTCGCGCGGCGTGAGACGAAGCATCTCGGCAACTTCTGGGTCGACCTCGTCCGCTCGACCTTCTGGCTCCTCCTCCCGCTCGCGATCGTCCTCGGCCTCGCCCTCGTCGCGCTCGGCGTGCCGCAGAATCTCCTGCCCTACACGCCGGTGGAGACCATCAGCGGCGGGCACCAGCTTCTCGGCCAGGGTCCGGCCGCCTCGCAGATCGCGATCAAGCAGCTCGGCACCAATGGCGGCGGGTTCTGGAACGCCAATTCCGCGCACCCGTTCGAGAACCCGAGCGCCATCACCAACCTCATCGAGATGCTGGCGATCCTCGCGATTCCGGCCGGCTTCTGCTTCCTCTACGGGCGCATGGTGCGCGACGCGCGCCAGGGCCGCGCCATCTTCGCCGCGATGGGCATCCTCTGGGCCGTCGGCCTCGGCATCGCCTACACCGCCGAGACGGTCGGCAACCCGCTGATCGCCGACGCCGTCGCCGGCGCGCCCGCCAACATGGAGGGCAAGGAGACACGGTTCGGCATCGCGAACTCCGCGCTCTGGGCCGTCTCCACCACGGCCGCCTCCAACGGCTCCGTCAACGCGATGCACGACAGCTTCACGCCGCTGGGCGGGATGGCCGCGCTCTTCAACATCCTGACGGGCGAAGTGGTCTTCGGCGGCGTTGGGGCGGGCTTCTACGGAATGCTCTCCTATGTCGTTCTCGCCGTCTTCATCGCCGGGCTGATGGTCGGGCGGACGCCCGAATATCTCGGCAAGAAGATCGAGGCGAAGGAGGTCAAGCTCGCGCTCCTCGCCTTCTTCGCGATGCCGATCGGCATCCTCGGCGGCGGCGCGCTCGCGGCGGTCGTGCCGCAGGCGGTCGCGGCGGTGCAGGATCCGGGGCCGCACGGGCTCACCGAGATCCTCTACGCCTACGCCTCGGCGACGGGGAACAACGGCTCCGCGTTCGCGGGCTACGGGGCGGGCTCGCCCTGGCACACGACGGCGCAGGGGCTCGCCATGCTCCTCGGCCGCTTCGCCTTCATCGTGCCGATGCTCGCCGTCGCCGGCGCGCTCGCCGAGAAGCGGACCGTCGCCGCATCCGCCGGCACCTTCCCGACGCACGGGCCCCTCTTCGTCCTCCTCCTCATCGCCGTGATCCTCGTTCTCGGCGGTCTCACCTTCTTCCCGGCGCTCGCGCTCGGGCCGATCGCGGAACAGTTCGCGATGACGGCCGGCACGGTCTTCGGCGCCCACTAAAGGTCCAGTCCATGAGCAAGCACGCACCGGCCGCAAGCCCCGATCTCCTCGACCCCGGCCTCCTCTCCCGCGCCGCGCGCGACGCCGTCCTGAAGCTCAACCCGCGGCGGCTCGCGCGGAACCCCGTCATCTTCGTGACCGCCGTCGTCGCCATTCTCGCCACCTTCTATGCGGTGGCGGGCGTCGGCGGGACGTCCTCCGCCCTCCTCGTCCAGATCGCGCTGTGGCTCTGGGCAACCGTCCTCTTCGCGAACTTCGCCGAGGCGATGGCGGAGGGGCGCGGCAAGGCGCGCGCCGATTCGCTGCGGGCGACGCAGGCCGAAACCACCGCGAAGCGCGTCGCGGCGCCCGGCGCGAACCCCGTCCCGGTCTCCTCGCGCAAGCTGCGCCAGGGCGACCTCGTCCTCGTCGAGGCGGGCGACATGATCCCCGCCGACGGCGACGTGATCGAGGGCGTCGCCTCGGTCGACGAGAGCGCGATCACCGGCGAGTCGGCCCCCGTCATCCGCGAGGAGGGCGGCGACCGCTCGGCCGTGACCGGCGGCACGCGCGTCGTGTCCGACCATCTCGTCGTGCGCATCACGCAGGCGCCGGGCGAGGGCTTCCTCGACCGGATGATCGCCCTCGTGGAGGGGGCCGACCGGCGCAAGACGCCCAACGAGATCGCACTGTCGATCCTCCTCACCGGGCTCACCATCATCTTCGTGATGGTCGTGGTGAGCCTGCAGCCCTTCGCGATCTTCTCCGGCGCGGCCATCCCCGTCGCCTTCCTCCTCGCCCTCTTCGTGACGCTGATCCCGACCACCATCGGCGGGCTCCTCTCGGCGATCGGCATCGCCGGGATGGACCGCCTCGTGAAGGAGAATGTCATCGCGAAGTCGGGCCGCGCGGTGGAGGCGGCGGGCGACGTCGACACGCTCCTCATCGACAAGACCGGGACGATCACCTTCGGCGCCCGCCAGGCGGAGGAGTTCATCTCCGCCAATCCGGAGGGGCCCGACCCCTTCATCCGCGCCGCGCGGCTCGCCTCGCTCGGCGACGAGACGGCGGAGGGGAAGTCCATCGTCGCGCTCGCGGAGCGGATGGGGGTGCGCGGCGGCGAGGAGAGCGGCGGCACGCTCGTCCCCTTCACCGCCGAGACGCGCCTCTCCGGCATCGACTATCCGCACACGATCCTGCGCAAGGGCGCCGTCGACGCGGTGGCGAAGTGGCTCGCGGCGCAAGGCGGGAGCCTGCCCGACGCGGTCCGCCAGCACGCCGAGCGCGTCGCCCGCGCGGGCGGGACGCCCCTCATCGTCGCGCAGGACGGACGCGCGCTCGGCGTGATCCACCTCAAGGACGTCGTGAAGCCCGGCATCAAGGCCCGCTTCGCCGAGCTGCGCGCGGCGGGCGTGCGCACCGTAATGATCACCGGTGACAACCCGCTGACGGCGGCCGCCATCGCGGCGGAAGCCGGTGTCGACGAATATGTCGCCGAGGCGACGCCGGTGAAGAAGCTCGAATATATCCGCGCCGCGCAGGCGGAGGGGCGGATGGTGGCGATGTGCGGCGACGGCTCCAACGACGCGCCGGCGCTCGCGCAGGCCGATATCGGTGTCGCGATGAATGACGGGACGGCCGCCGCGAAGGAGGCCGCCAACCTCATCGACCTCGATTCGGACCCGACGAAGCTCATGCGCGTCGTGGAAGTCGGCAAGGGGCTCCTCATCAGCCGCGGCGCGCTGACGACCTTCTCGCTCGCCAACGATGTCGCGAAATATTTCGCGATCATCCCGGCGCTCTTCGTCGGCGCCTACCCGCAGCTCCAGGCACTCAACGTGATGGGGCTCTCCTCGCCGGGTTCGGCGATCCTCTCGGCGGTGATCTTCAACGCCATCGTCATCGTCTTCCTGATCCCGCTCGCGCTGAGGGGCGTCACCTACCGGCCGATGTCCGCCGCCGCCCTCCTGCGCCGCAATCTCCTCATCTATGGTCTCGGCGGGCTCGTCGTGCCGTTCGTGGGCATTAAGCTCATCGACATGGCCGTCGTCGCCCTCGGCCTCGCTTGAAGGTTTCGCCCATGTCTCTCGTCAGACCCGCGCTCACCTTGACCATCCTCATGACGGCGCTCCTCGGCCTCGCCTATCCGCTCGGCATGACGGCGCTGTCCCAGGCGATCCTCCCGCACCAGGCGAACGGCTCGCTCCTCGAGCGCGACGGCGTGGTGATCGGCTCCGCGCTGATCGGCCAGCCCTTCGCGGCGCCGCGCTATCTCTGGCCGCGCCCCTCCGCGGTCGACTATGACGCCGCGAACTCCGCCGGCTCCAATCTCGGGCCGACCAACGCGGCGCTGGTCGCCGGGATCGCGGCGCGCGCCGCGGCGCTGGAGGCGGCGAACGAGGTGAAGCCGCCCGTCGACCTCGTCACCGCTTCGGCCTCGGGCCTCGACCCGCATATCTCGCCGGAGGGCGCCTTCGCCCAGGCGGCCCGGATCGCCACGGCGCGCGGGGTGGCGCCCGCCGAGATCCGCGCCTTCCTCCGCGCCCATGTCGAGGGCCGGGCGCTCGGCTTCGTCGGTGAGCCCGTGGTGAACGTGCTCCTCGCCAACCTCGCCCTCGACGAGGCCTTCCCGATGGCCGCCCCGCCGGCAGAGGCCGCGCCCGCGAGGACCGCCGCGACCAACCCCGATGACTGAGGCCGACGAGCGCCCCGATCCGGACGCCCTCCTCGCCGAGATCGGCCGGGAGGGCAGCGGCCGCCTCAAGATCTTCCTCGGGGCGGCGCCGGGGGTCGGCAAGACCTATGAGATGCTGAAGGCCGCGCAGGACGCGAAGGCCGAGGGCATCGACGTCGTCATCGGCATCGTCGAGACGCACGGCCGGCGCGAGACCGAGGCGCTCCTCGTCGGCCTCGAGACGATCCCGAGCCGCGTCGTCACCTATCGCGGCCGCTCCTTCCCGGAGATGGATCTCGACGCGATCCTCGCCCGCCAGCCGGCGCTCATCCTCATCGACGAGCTCGCCCACACCAACATCCCCGGCAGCCGCCACGCCAAGCGGTGGCAGGACGTGGAGGAGCTCCTCGCCGCCGGCATCGACGTCCACACGACGCTGAACATCCAGCATCTCGAGAGCCTCAACGACGTCGTGGAGCGGATCGCCGGCATCAAGGTGCGCGAGACGCTGCCCGACTCGGTGCTCGAGAAGGCGACGGAGATCGAGCTGATCGACGTCACGCCCGAGGTGCTCCAGAAGCGCCTGCGCGAAGGGAAGGTCTATGTCCCCGAGCAGGCGGCGCGCGCGATCACCCGCTTCTTCTCGCGCGGCAACCTCACCGCGCTGCGCGAGATGGCGCTGCGCGTCGCCGCCGAGCGCGTCGACCGCGACATGCTCGACTTCATGCGCGGCCACGCCGTCGCCTCGGCCTGGCCGGCGCGCGAGCGGATCCTCGTCTGCCTCACCTCCGGCGCCGATGCCGAGCGGCTGGTGCGCACCGGCAGGCGCATGGCCGACCGCAGCCGGGCGCCGTGGATCGCGCTCGCCGTCAGCGAGACCGGCGGCTCGGACACCGGCGTCGAGAAGGCGCTCGCCCTCGCCGAGCAGCTCGGCGCGGAGACCGAGAGCATGTCCGCCGCCGGCTCCCGCTCCGAGGCGATCCTCGACTTCGCGCGGCGCCGCAACGTCTCCCGGATCGTCGTCGGCGCCGGAAGCCGGGTCCGCCGCCTCTTCCGCCGCCCGCTCCACGAGCACCTCATCGCCGGCGGCGAGGCGTTCGAGATCGCCGTGCTCGGCGGCGGCGGGACCGAAGCGCCGCCGCCGCAACGCCTGCCGGACGATTTCTCGATCCGCCCCTATCTCCTCGGCATCCTCTTCGTCGCCCTCGCGGTCCCGTTCGGCTTCCTCGTCGACGAGACGCTGCCGCTCGCGAACCTCTCCCTCGTCTTCCTCGCCCCCGTCCTCGCGAGCGGGGCGACGGGGCGCGTGCCGGCCGCCGTCCTCACCTCCATCCTCGCCTTCGTCGCCTACAACTATTTCTTCACCGAGCCGCGCCTGACGCTCACGATGATCCACGCGTGGCAGGTGCTGACGCTCGGCTTCTTCCTCCTCTTCAGCCTCGTCGTCGGCATCCTCGGCGCGCGGCTCAACGCGCAGGTGGCGGCCATGCGCCTCGCCGAGCGGCACACCCGCGCCCTCTACGAGTTCACCCGCAAGGCGCTCACCGCGACGAGCGACTACGACATGGCCTGGACCGTGGTCAGCCAGGTGCGCTCGTCGGTGCCGGTCGAGACCGTCCTCCTCACGCCCGACGCGACGGGCCGCCTCGCCGTCCTCGCCGCCTCCCCGCCGATCGACGAGATCGACGCCGCGTCGGAGGCCGCGGCCAACTGGGCGTGGCGGCAGGGCCAGCGCGCGGGATGGTCGACGAACACGCTCCCGTCGAGCGCCTGGCTCTTCGTCCCGCTTATCACGCGCGAGCGGACCGAGGGCGTCCTCGGCGTCCGGCGCGAGGCGGGCGGGGAGCCGCTGCGCGCCGCCGACCGCCGCCTCCTCGAGACGCTCGTCGACCAGGCCGCGCTCGTCCTCGAACGCGCGCACATGATCGCCGAGACCGCCGAGGCCCAGCGCTACAGCCAGACCGAGAAGCTGCGCACCGCGCTCCTCTCCTCCGTCAGCCACGATCTGCGCACGCCGCTGGTGTCGATCATCGGCGCGGTCTCCACGCTCGACGCGCTCGGCCCGAGCATTGGCGCGCGCGACAGGGCGGAGCTTCTGAAGACGATCGGGTCGGAGGCGAACCGGCTCAACCGCTTCATCCAGAACCTCCTGGACATGACGCGCCTCGGCTATGGTGCGCTCGCCGTGCGGCGCGAATGGCTCGACCTCGCCGATGTGGTAACAGCGGCGCGGGAGCGCTTGAAGGAGCGCCTGGAGGGGACGGAGGTTCGGGTGAGGATCGCGCCGAATGCGACCATCGTGGAGGCGGATCCGACCCTCCTCGAGCAGGTGATCGTGAACCTCCTCGACAATGCCGCCCGCTACTGCCCCTCCGGCGCGCCGGTCGAGGTGACGGCCGAGCGGCGCGAGGGCCGCCTCGTCCTCGCCATTGCCGATCACGGGCCGGGCATCCCGCCCGACAAGCGCGACCGTGTGTTCGACCTCTTCTGGCGGGCCGAGAACAGCGACCGCCAGGGCGCGGGCACCGGGCTCGGCCTCGCCATCGTGCGCGGGTTCGTCGAGGCGATGGGCGGGCGCGTCACGGTCGGCGAGCGCGTCGGCGGCGGCGCGCGGTTCGAGATCGGCCTGCCCCAGCCGGCCGCCCCGCAGTTCGCGCCGGAGCCGCCCGATGCCTGACGACGCGAAGATCCTCGTCGTCGACGACGATGACGCGATCCGCAAATTTCTCCGGATCAGCCTCACCGCGTCCGGCTACCGCGTCATCGAGGCGCGCGACGGGGAGGGCGCGCTCGGCAAGGCGGCGACGGAGAGCCCCGCCCTCGTCGTCCTCGATCTCGGCCTGCCCGATCTAGACGGGCGGGAGGTGGTGAGCCGCCTGCGCGACTGGTTCACCGGCCCGATCCTCATCCTCTCGGTCCGCTCGACCGAGGAGGAGAAGGTGGCCGTGCTCGACGCGGGCGCGGACGATTTCGTCGTAAAGCCCTTCGGCGTGCAGGAGCTTCTGGCGCGCGTGCGGGCGCTCCTGCGCGCCCGGCCCGGCGTCCCGGAGGCGCCGACCCTCGATCTTGGCGCGCTGAAGGTGGACCTCGCCGCGCGGACCGTGACGGTCAACGGGCGCGAGATCGGGCTGACGCGCAAGGAGTTCGACCTCCTCGCCCTCCTCGTCAGGAGCGCCGGAAAGGTGGTCACGCAGCGCCAGCTCCTTGCCGACCTGTGGGGCGAGGCGCACGTGCACGACACGCAATATCTGCGCGTCTATGTCGGCCAGATCCGGGCCAAGCTCGGCGACGATCCCGCCAACCCGCGCTTCATCCGCACCGAGCCGGGCATCGGCTACCGCCTCCTCGTGGGCGCCAGCGACATGCCGCCGTCTGTTTGACGCCCGTTGCCCGCGCCCAGAGGTTCGCCCGAGCGGAGCAAGCCGGATGCAGCCGAGCTGCGGGTCGTCGGTGTCGAATGCACGGAAGATCTCCTCGCCTCCGATCGCCGTGGCGCGCGTTGGCGTCCGGATTTGTATCGAACTGCAATGGCGACCGCGCGCCGACACGAAGCGATGCAATCGAACCCCCGGCTGCAACATCTGCAAACGATCCGGACCATCAGCGCACACATGCCGGCCGTAGGGTCGGCCCGTCGCTCAGTCCTCCGGAAGAAGTCGCATGGCAGGTCCCGCCGCAAACCTCCCCAACGCCGCCCGTTCGCGGTGACCCGGATGAGCACGTCGATCGTCTCCTCGCACCGCGAGTGGCGCACCCGGCAGCTCCAGGCGCGGCACCGGCTGATCTCGGTCGCCGCCGGCCGCAAGCACGTCGTGGCCAAGGCGCAGAAGGTCTGCGCCGAACGGCGGCTCGTGTTCACCATCACGAACGGGCGCTCGGGGAGCGGCGCGCTTGCGGCGATGGCGGCGGCCGTCCCCGGCCTCCATGCGGTGCACGAGCCGGAGCCGAAATTCGCCTGGCTCGCGCGCCACGCGCAGCGGAACATCCGCCTCGCCGAGGATTTCCTGATCCACGACAAGATCCCCGCCATCGAGGCGTCCGTCCCCAGAGGCGCGACCTACCTCGAAACGCACAACGCGTTCGGGAAGGGCTTCTTCGAGGCCGCCTTCGCGCTGCGGCTCAAGTTCGACCTTGTGCTCCTCCACCGTCCGGCCCGATCCGTCGCGCATTCGCTCCATAGGCTGGGCTGGATCCCCGGCCGCAGCCGGTTCGGCGTGAACTTCTTCCTCGATCCGGGCGGGTCGAACCTCCTGCGGCTGCCCGACTGGGAGCGCCACTCGGACTATCAGCTCTGCCTCTGGCACGCGCTGGAGGTGGAGGAGCGGCAGGCGATCTATGGGTTGATCGCGGCCGGGAATGGCGCGCGCGTCGTCGGCATCGACGCCGACCGCCTCCCGGTTCCGGACTATCTCGCCGAGCGGCTGCGCCTCTTCGGCATCGATGTGGACGCGGCGGCCGCGGCGCGCATGGCGGCGCTCGGCCTCGCACGCCACAACCAGCAGAGCGGGCCCGCCAACGTCGATCCGCAATGCGACAGGGACGCGGAGGCGCGTGCACTGGTCGACGCCCTCGTCCCCGACATCGACACGATCGGCGCCCTGTGGAAGCGCCTCCGCCTCGACATTTAGTCGGCTAATAGAACGTCGTGCCGCGCGCACCGGAATGGAGATTCCATGCGAAACAAAACGATCCTCCTCGCCGCCCTCGGCGTCTCGCTGGCCGCGCCGGTGCTTGCCGAGACGGTGAGCCCGCTTCCCGATGCCCTCGCGAGCGTCGGCTTCTCCGAGGAGGGCCGCCGTCATTGGGACCATGGCCGCGTCGAGATATGGGGAACGCTGCCCGACGGGACGCACGTCGAGGCCCACTTCAACCGCGCGGGGCTCGAGGATGTCGAGGCCAAGGGGCGCGGCGCCGGCCTGCCGATCGACCTCGTCGACGCGATCGTCGGCAAGGAGCGGACGGCCTTCCCCGCGCTCCTCGACCTCGCGCGGCTCAGGGAGATCGAGATCGACGATGATGGCGGGGTCGAGATCGAGGGCGTCGCCGCGGACGGGCGTGAGATCAAGGCCGCGTTCGACAGGGCGGGCCGCCTCGTCGATTTCAAGCACGACTGACGCGCCGCGAAACCCGCCTCAGCCCAGCACGATGCTGCACCCGGCCGCGTCCAGCGCGTCCGTAAGGGCGGCCGGCGGGCGCTGGTTCGTGATGAGGCCGGTGAGGTCCGCCGCGCGGCAGATCCGCCGCCGGGCGGTGCGGGTGAATTTCGAGGCGTCCGCCAGCACCCAACCATTGTGCGCGGCGGCGAGCGCCGCCTGCTTCACCGCGATCTTCGCCGGGTCGAAATCCCACGGCGCGCCCGTTGCGTCGAACGCCGAGACGCCGATGAAGGCATGGTCGAGCCGGAGGCCGCCGAGCGCAGCCGCTGCCTCTCCCGTGATCGCGCCGTCGGGCGTGTGGATCTCGCCGGGCAGGATCTCGACCCGCAGGCCCGGCTTTCCGGCGAGCACAGAGGCCGCGTTGATCGAGCCGCACACCACGCGCACATCGGCGAGCCGACCGGCCTCCGCCGCCTCGGCAAGCTCCTGCGCCACCGCCTCGAGGGTGGTGCCGGTGTCGAGATAGACGACATCGCCCCGCGCCATGAGCCGCACCGCGGCGGCGGCGATCGCGCGCTTGTCGGACGGGTGGGCCTCTCGCTTTTCGCCATAGGAGGGCCGCGCCGCGAGGCCCGGCAGCCCGGCTCCGCCATGGAAACGCTTCACGAGCCCCGCCGCCTCGAGCGCGATGAGGTCGCGCCGCACGGTTTGGGCCGAGCATCCGAAGGATTTGGCGAGTTCGTCGATCGTGACGAACCCGTCCGCCGTGAGCGTTGTCAAAATTCGCTCACGCCGCTCCCCCAGGATCTCCGTCTCGTGTAAGTTTTCGATCATAGCATGTGTGATTTAACATGGGGACAGCCAATGCTGCCAGATTTGCGCCTCGCAGCCGACGGGACGGTTTGGCGCGACACGTCCCGGTTCGACCCCTGGCGGCGTGAATGGGTCACCGACGGCCCTGCGCCGGCCGACGCGCGGCCGGTCGACCCCGGCGCCGCGCTGAAGGCGGTGAACGCCGGACGCGCGCGGCGCCTGCCCGTCGCCGTCATCGGCCCGCGCGTGCCGGAGGCGGGGCAGGCCGACATCGCCCGCGCGCTCGGCGAGGCGCTCGGCCAATACGGCGTGCAGATGATCTGCGGCGGCAAGGGCGGCGTCATGGAGGCCGCGTGCGAAGGCCATCTCGCGGCCGGCGGCCTCCCCATCGGCATCCTTCCGGACGACGAGTGGACAGCGGCGAACCCTTATGTGGCCATCCCGATCGCGACCGGCCTCGGCCCCGCCCGCAACGCGATCATCGCCCGCGCCGCGACGGTGCTGATCGCGGTCGGCGGCGGCTACGGCACCCTGTCGGAGATCGCCTACGGCCTGCACTTCGACCGCCTGGTGCTGACGCTCGCGGGCGCGCCCGAGGTCAACGGCGCCATCGTCTGCGCCACGGTCGAGGAGGCGATGGGTCATGTCGCCCGACATCTGTTGAACCTGCCCCTGGCATAACGGCGTCATAAAACTTACAATCGGCGTCGTTATGGAAGGTATCGCTCACCACGGAGCCGACCATGGCGGTTGTGACCACGGCCTATCTCGTCTACCTCGCGCTGCCCATCGCGCTGCTCGTGATCGGCGCGTTCGGCGAGACGTGGACGAACACGCTCCTGCCGAGCGGCGCCACCACCCGCTGGTTCGCCGAGGTCGCGGCTGACCCGAGCTTCTCGCGCGCCTTCTGGACGAGCCTCAAGGTCACCCTCGCCACCTGCGCGCTCGCGACGCTCATCGGCCTGCCGCTCGCCTACGCGGCGACCGGCGCGGCGCGCGGCTTCGGCCGACTCGTGCGCTTCGTCATGATGGTGCCGGTCGCGGCGCCCGAGATCACGCTCGGCTTCGGCTTCCTGATCGCCTTCTCCACCGCCGCGACACCCTGGCTCGGCTCGTTCTGGCTCCTCGTCGCCGGCCACACGCTCCTGACCCTGCCCTACCTCGTCGCCGCGTTGATGAACGACATGGAGGCGCTGGGGCTCGCCGACCTCGAAGCGGCGGCGGCCACGCTCGGCGCCGGCTTCTGGCGCCGGCTCTTCGACATCGTGGTGCCGGTGTGCGTCACGAGCCTCTTCACCGGGCTCGTCACCGTCGCCGCCATCTCCATCGGCGAGTTCCAGCTGTCGAACCTCATCGCCGGCTTCCTCGACCGCACCTACCCGATCGTCCTCCTGCAGGCCTTCTACGGCGCCACGGGCTTCGCCTGCGCCGCCACGGTGGTCCTGCTCGTCCTCTCACTCCTCACCGGAACGGCCTCGGCGCTTTTCACCGCGGCCGCAATAAGGGAATCCCGATGATGAAGAGCTGGCTTCTCGCCGCCGCCGCGGCAGTGTCTTTCGCCTCAGCCGCGCACGCCTTCGACGGCGCCGAGCTCTATGAGGGCGAAGCCGCCCTCTACGAGGCCGCGCAACAGGAAGGCATCGTCGTCTCGTTCGACACGGGACCGACCTGGGCCAACTGGGCCGCGCAGTTCAAGGCATTCAAGGAGCGCTATCCGGGCGTCGAGATCGTCTACAACGACCTCGGCTCGGCCGCGACCGTCGTCGCCCTCGAAAAGACGAAGAACCGCCCGCAGGCCGACACGGCCTACTACTTCGCCGGCTCCGCCCTCGACGCGGCGGACAAGGGCGTCGTCGCCCCCTTCCAGCCGGTGAATTTCGAGAAGCTCCCCGCGCCCTTCAAGGAGGCCGAGGGCCGCTGGTTCACGATCCACACCCTCAACATCGCCTTCCTCGTGAACACCAACCTCGTCAAGGACGTCCCGACCTCCTGGGCCGACCTTCTCGACGAGAAGTACGCGAACACGATCGTCTATCTCGACCCGCGCTCGACCGGCCAGGGCCAGGTGCTGGTGTTCGCCGCCGCCCTCGGCAATGGCGGCTCGATGGACGACATCGCGCCCGGCATCGACTATCTCACCAAGCTGCACCAGGCCGGCAACGTGATGCGCACCGTCGGCACCACCCCCTACGCGCAGTTCGTGAAGGGTGAGATCCCGATCTATATCGGCTACGAGAATGACGGGCTGAAGGCCAAGTACACGGACGGGATGGGCGACGCCGTCCAGGTCGTGATCCCCGAGGAGGCGTCGGCCGCCGCGCCCTACGCGATCTCCATGGTCGAGGGCGCGCCTAACCCGAACGCCGCGAAATTGTGGCTGAACTTCATCATGACCGACGAAGGCCAGGCCCGCTTCGCGGACGGCTTCGTGCGCCCCTCCGTTCCGGGCGTCGCGCTGCCGGCCGAGGTCGTGGAGAAGATGCCGGCCGCCCCGCAGCTTCAGCCGTTGGACGTCGCCAAGGCCAAGGAGATGAAGGCCGCGGTGGACAGCGCCTGGTCGAAGGCGGTGCTCGGCGGCCAGTAGACCGAGCGCACCGGAACTTCGCGCCCGATGACACGCCGCATGCGGCTGGCGCTGGCGGTTCCCGCCGGCGCCTTTCTCCTCCTCTTCCTCGTCTGGCCGCTCTCCGGCATCGTCGGCGAGGCGGCGACGGACGGCGGGACCGCGTTCGCGCGCCTTGCCGCCGACCCGGTCTTCTGGCGCGGCATCTCCGGCAGCCTCGTCCTCGGCACGGTCGCGCCGGCGGTCTCGACCATCGTCGGCCTCGCCGTCGCCCTCCACCTCGCGCGCCTGTCGCCCGGCCGCCGGGCGGCGCTTCTCACGGTGATCGCCGTGCCGCTCTCCTTCTCCGGGCTCGTCGTCGCCTACGGCTTCATCCTGGTGTTCGGCCGCTCCGGCTTCGTGACGCTGCTCCTTGCCGAGGTCGGGTTCGACCCGGCGGTGGTCGGCGGCATCATCTACACGCCCGCCGGCCTCGCCTTCGCCTATTGCTACTATCTCATCCCGCGCGCGGTGCTCGTCATCCTGCCGGTGGTGGTGAATTTCGAGACGGCGCAGATCCAGGCGGCGCGCGCGCTCGGCGCCGGGCCGCGTCTCGCCTTCCTCACCATCGTCTTGCCGCAGGTCGCGCCGGCGATGCTCACCGCCTTCGCCCTCACCGCGGCCGTGGCGCTCGGCGCCTATGGCACCGCCCTCGCCCTTTCCGGAACGCAGCTCCCGATCCTGCCGATGGTTCTCTATTCCAAGATCTCCGACACCGGGTCCGACCTGCCGGCCGCGGCCGCGATGTCGCTCGTCCTCCTCGCGCTCGCGGCGACCGTGATGGCGCTCGCCGAGCTCGTCCGTCCGGGGCGCGCCCGATGAGCGGCCGCGCGATCCGCCTCGATGGCGTCGGCAAGACCTTCACCGACGGCACGCGGGGCCTCCAGCCGGTCGATCTTTCGATCGGACGCGGCGAGATCGTGGTCGTGCTCGGCCCGTCCGGCTGCGGCAAGACCACCCTGCTGCGCCTCCTCGCGGGCCTCGAACAGCCCGACGGCGGCGGCCGCATCCTCTTCGACGAGGTCGACGTGACGGCGCTCCCGGTCGAGAAGCGCGGCGTCGGCATGGTGTTCCAGTCCTACGCCCTCTTTCCGCACATGAGCGTCGCCGGGAATGTCGGCTACGGGCTGCGAGTCCAGCGCTGGAAGCGTGCGGCGCGGCGCGAGCGGGTGGCGGAGATGCTCGCCACCGCGCGCCTCTCCGACCTCGCCGCGCGGCGGGTCGACAAGCTCTCCGGCGGCCAGCGCCAGCGCGTCGCGCTCGCCCGCGCGCTCGCCCCGAAATCCGGCATCATCCTCCTCGACGAGCCGCTCACCGCGCTCGACGCGGGGCTGCGGGAAGGGCTGCGCGCGGACATCGAGGCGATGGTGCGCGGACAGGGCGCGACGGCGCTGCACGTGACGCACGACCAGGCCGAGGCGCTGGCGCTCGCCGACCGCATCGTGGTGATGCGCGAGGGGCGGATCGTGCAGGTCGGCACGCCGCGCGAGGTCTATTTCGCCCCGGCTTCGGACGAGGTCGCGCGCTTCTTCGGCCCGGTCAACCGCCTCCAAGGCCGCGTCACCGCCGGCAGCTTCGAGACCCAATGGGGCACGATCCCCCTCGCCCACCCGGATGGCCCCGCCACGATCACCTTCCGCCCCGAATCCCTGACGCCGGCGCCCGACGGCCCGCTCGCCTTCGAGGTGGTCGCCTCGGTCTTCGAGGGCACACGCCAGCGCCTGACGCTCGCCGCCGGGGACGAGATTCTGATCGCCCACGCGCCGGGTGCCCTTGCCGTCGGGCGGGGGCAGGTACGGTTCGCGGTGGATACGACGTCGCTGCTCGATTTGAAGGGGCTGTAACGGCGGGCTGGCCGGGCTCGCGGTGCTGGCGGCATGATTGCCGAACGCGCGGCGTCGATCCCGGCCGGGCGGTCCGCGTGACCCGGCGCTACCCTCCGAGCACCCGCACGTCCGGCGCGAGACGCGGCCAGGCGATCATCGCCTCGAGCGCGGCGCCGATCTCCAGGAGCCGCCAGTCCGCCCCCGCCGCGCCGATGAGCTGCATGCCGATGGGCATTCCGTTCGCCGCAGGCGCGGCCGGGAAGGCGAGCGCCGGCAGGCCCGCGACGTTGGCGAAGGTCGTGTAGATCGCGGAGGCGCGCGGGGCGGCCGTGATGCCGTCGATCGTCTCGGGGAAAGGCGTCGCCTTCGGCCACGGAAGGGCGGCGGAGCTTGGCGACAGGATGATATCGAACGCTTCGAAGAGGTCGGCCGCCCGCCACCGATAGTCGGCGATCGCCGCCAGGGTGCGGGCGTAGGTTTTGCCGTCGATCGCCGCGCCCGTTTCGGCGAGGCGCGCGATGGCCGGGCTCGGCGTGAAGCCTCCCGCGAGCGCATCCTCCAGCGTCGCGGCGACGCCGACTGCGGCAAGGCCCATGAAGAGCGCGCCCGCCTCCTCCGGGTCCCATGGCTCCTCCAGCGGCGCCACGCTCGCGCCCGCGTCCGTCAGGAGGGCCGCGACGTCGCCGAGGCGGGAGAGGATCTCGGGGTCAAGCGGGTGCGCGCCGATCCGTCCGACGAGACCCACGCGCAGCCCCGCGAGGGCGGCGCTCGGCGCTGGCGGCGTCGTGGCGGAAAGGATCGCCAGCATGGCGGCGAGGTCGGTCGTGGTGCGGGCGATGGGGCCGATGGTCTGGAGGTCCGTCGCGAGCGCCGGGAAGCCGTCCCTGCGGGGGATGAGGCCCGGCGTCGTGCGGAGCCCCACCGCGCCCGCGTGGCCCGCCGGGCGGCGGACCGAGCCGCCCGCATCCGTCGCGAGCGCCAGCGGCGCGATCCCGCCCATCACGGCGGCGACCGCCCCGCCGCTCGACCCGCCGGGCGTCAGCGCCGGATCCCACGGGTTGCCCGTCACCCCGAAGAGTTCGTTCGACGTGAAGCCGGCGAGCGCCAGCTCAGGCGTGTTGGTCTTGCCGAGAATCACCGCGCCGGCCGCCCGCAGACGCGCAACGGCCAGCTCATCGCGCGGCGCCACGTGGTCGGCATAGGCGCGGCTTCCCCAGGTCGCCCGCAGCCCGCCGACCTTGAGATTGTCCTTGATGGTGACCGGCACACCGTCGAGCGGCGAGAGCGGCTGCCCGTCCGCCCAGCGCCCGTCCGCCTCACGCGCCGCCGCGGTGGCGCCCTCGACATCGAGGGTCACCACCGCGTTCAAGACGGGGTTCACCCGCTCATAGCGGGCGAGGATCGCGGCGAGCGCCTCGCTCGGGCGGGTCGTGCCGTCGCTATAGAGCGCGGCGAGTTCGCCCGCCGTCAGCGCGTGAAGCGCGGTCACGGTGCGCTCAGTCCTCGAGGAGGGCCACCGCGCGGATCGGGCTGCCCGTCCCGCCGCGGATCTTCAGCGGGAAGCCGATGAAGCGGAAGCGGCCCTTGCCGATCAGCGCCTCCATGTTCACCAGACCCTCGACGTGGGTGAACCCCATGTCGCGGCAGACCATGTGGACCTCGAAATTGTTGCCGCCCGGCCGGCCCGGGCTCACCGCCTCGACGCCGAACATCGCGATGCCCTTGTTGCCGAGCCAGGTCGCCGACTCCTTCGTGAGGCCCGGAAAGTCGGTGAGATAGCCGGGCGTGTCGTAGCAGCGGTTGAAGAAGTTCATGTGCAGGAGGACCATGTCGTTGGGGCGGATATCGACCCCCGCGACCTCGATCGCCTTCTCCAGGTCCTCGATCGAGATGTCCGACTTCAGCGGCTTGTGCGAGAGGTCGAGGCAAACCGCTTCGAGAAAGAACTTCTCCAGCGGCATCTCGTCGATCGTCATCGCGTTCGGATCGGCATCGAAATGGTGCGGCGCGTCGACGTGCGTGCCGGCATGGTCGCCGATCGCCAGCGACATGGTGGCGGAGGAGAATTTCACCCCGTCCATCTCGCGGATTTCTTCGTGAGTGCTGTACGGCGTGATCACGATGGAGGGGTGATTCAGGAGCCGGGGCATCTTGTGGTAGATCTCGCGGCTCAGGTCGATCAGCTGCATGGCAGGCTCTCTGTCTTGCTGTGGATTCTAGTGCGTCGCCATCTCGGCCGATGACGCGGCGACGCGTTTCATTTCGATCGGGGAGTTCAGCAGGAACTCCTCCAGCGCGAAGATGCGGCTCGCGTCGGCGTAGCCGATGCGCGAGATCCGCACCGGCGGCGGCACGACACCGGCCCGCCCGAACGCGGCGTCGAGCCCGTGGCGCACGCCCTCCGCGTAGGCAGGAATCTGGGCCATCGGGCCCGCGAGGGTCAGCCGGTCCGGCGCGGCGGCGACGCTGACGGGGAAGAGATGGCGGCCGAGCACCTCGCCCGCTTCGAGGAAGAGGGCGTTCAGCGCGGCATCGCCCTCGCGCGCGGCGCGGATGATCGCCGACAGGCGGTCCGCGTCCTCCGCGCGGCTCGCGGTCGATTTCGGCCGGTGCCCGCCCGAAAGGCGAGTGAGGATTCCGTAGCCGGAGACGAGCGTGTTGAGGCACCCCGTCTGCCCGCAATGGCAGAGCCCCGTCGCGCCGACGACCGGAATGTGGCCGAGCAGCCGCTCGTCGCCGCCATGGCGATGCGGCCGCCCGTCGATGACGAGGCTCGCGCCGAGGCCCACCGCGACATGCACCAGCATGGTGGTCCCCTTGTGGGGGACGCCGGTCCGGTCGCCGAGGTCGGCCATATTCAGCGCGTTGCCGAGATTGTCGACCTGCACCGGGATCTTCAGCCGCGCCTCCAGGAGGGGGCGGAAGGGCGTGCCGACGAGGGCCGGCATGGAGGCCGCGCGCAGGAGCCCGCGCTCATGGTCGAGCGCACCGGCCACCACCACGCCGAGGCCGAGAACCTTGGAATCGGAGGAGACGAGCTCCAGCGCCTCGTTCGCGATCGCCTCCGCGATCTGGTCGGCGGGAAGCGCCATGTGGTCCGAGAGCGACCGTTCGGCGATCACGTTGCCGGAGAGGTCGACGAGGCTGAGGCAGGTCTCGAAAAGGGTGAGGCATGCGGCGAGCACCGTCGCCCCGCCCGGCGCGAGCGCGAGGCCCACATGCCGCCGCCCCGGCCCAGACCCCACCGCCGTCGCGACGCCTTCGACGATCAGCCCCGCGTCGATCATCTCACGGGTGATGCGCGAGACCGCGGCGTCCGTCAGCCCCACCAGCGTGACGAGCTCCGAGCGGGACAGCCCCGGCCGCCGGTGCAACAAGCGCAGGATCAGCGAGCGGTTGTGGTCGCGCACGCTCTGGACGTTTCTTTTCTGCATGCGTTTGCCGGCCCCTCCCTCGGCTCAAAGAGCCTAACGCACGAGCGACGAGCCGTCCGGACCGGCGACGCGCTCAGGCAGGCTGTCGAGATCGAGCCCCGCCATCCAGTCCGCCCCGTTGTGCGCGGTCCAGACCGAGGACATCACCGCCGCCACCGTCTCGTGCACCGCGAGGTCGTTCTCGGAGAAGGTCGCGGGGATCGAGCTCGCGCAGATGAGGGTGCCGAGATAGCGGCCCTGCCACATCAAGGGCGCGAACATCGCCGAGCCGGCGCGGAAGGTCTGGAGGATCTTCACGAAGGTCGGGTAGTTGCCCGTCTCGCGCAGCAGCAGCGGCATGCACGTCTCGCGCACATGGGCGGGGTGGCCGAGATTGACGTCCACCCGCTCGTGATATTGCTCGGGCAGGAAGTTCATCGGCGCGACGATGAGATGGTGCCGCGCGTCTGGCGTCAGCATGAAGGTCGTGCAGGCCGACTGGCGCTCGGCGTGCGGACGGCCGACGAGCGAGGGCAGAGCGCGGGTGAACTCCCACAGCGCGTCCTCGGCGGACGCGGCCATGCTCGCCTCGCGCGTCACGCGGCGGATCGCCAGGAGGGCGTCCACCGGATCGGTTCCACTCATCGTTCACTCCAGTCGCAGGTCGAGGGTCGGGTGGGCCGGGCGCGCCAAAATGGGGCGCGCCGGAGCCGTGTCATTGCAGCACCGAGGGCAGCCAGAGGCTGAACCCCGGCACGAGGAGAAGGACCGCGAGGCACACCGCCAGCACCCCGACAAAGGGGACGATGCCGCGGATGATCTCGGTGATGGGCCGCTTCAACACCCCCGCCATCACGTAGAGCACCATGCCGACCGGCGGGGTGATCAGGGCGATCTCCATGTTCAGCGTGAAGACGATGGCGAACCAGATCGGGTCGAGCCCGAGGCTCAGGATGATCGGGTGCAGCAGCGGCAGCACGATGAAGATGATCGAGATCACCTCCAGGATCATGCCCAGCGCGAAGAGGAGCACCATCGTCGCCACCACGAAGGCCCACGGCGCGAGGTTCATCGCCTGCACCATCTCGAGGAGGTCCTGGCTGATCTGCAGCTTGGTGACGACCGTGCCGAGGACGTGCGAGCCGGAGATGATGAAGAGGATCATCGCCGAGGTGGTGAAGGCGTCGAAGAAGGCCTGCCACAGGTCGCGCAGCGAGAGGGAGCGGTAGATCACGGTCGCCACGAACAGCGCGTAGGTGCAGCCGACGGCCGCCGCCTCGGTGGGCGTGACCATGCCGGAATAGATGCCGCCGACGATCACCACCGGCAGGATGAGCGCCGGCGTCGCGCGCACGGTGTAGCTGATCCGCTCCGACCACGGCGCCTTCGGCATCGGCTGATAGACCCCGCCGCGGACCGACACGAACACCGCGTAGCAGATCAGCATCAGCGCCAGCAGGATCCCCGGAATGATCCCGGCGATGAAGAGCGTGCCGATCGATTCCTCGGTGATCTCGCCATAGAGGAGCAGCGGGATCGAGGGCGGGATCATGATGCCGAGCGTGCCGCTGGCGGCGATCAGGCCGTAGGTGAAGCGCCGGTCGTAGCCGCGCTCCAGCATCGGCGGGACGGCGACGATCGCCATCGCCGCGGCATTGGCGACGGAGCTGCCCGAGATCGCCGCGCCGAGCGCGCTGGTGATGACGGCGGCGACCGCGAGCCCGCCCGGCAGGTGCCCGACCCAGCGCGTCACCGTCTCGAACAGGAGTTCGGTGATGCCGGCGCGGCGCAGGATCTCGCTCATCAGGATGAAGAGCGGGATCGCGACGAGGAGGAAGGAGGAGACACCGGCGAACGCGGAGGACGGGACGCCGAGAAGGCTGGAATCGCCGATGACGAAGTAGCCGACCGTGACGCCGACGATGGCGATGCCGAGGCCGACGGGGATGCCGGTGGCGAGAAGGGCGAGAAGCCCTGCGAGGAGTGCGCCGGGCATCGGTCAGTCCACGTGCACGGGGGCGTGGTCGGCGTCGCGACCGCGCACGAGGTCCCAGCGCACGAGAGCGCGCACGAGGAGCTCGAGCCCCAGAATGGTGAAGCCGATGGGAAGCGCGAGGTACGGGATCCACAGCGGCGTGTCGAGTTCGGAGGCGCTGGTCGCCTGCATCATCCGGGAAATGCCCACAAAGTCGACGCTGAGCTTGGCGATGAGCGCGCAGGAGGCGGCGCCCAGGAGGTCCGTCGCGGTGCCGAGCCAGCGCCGTGCGCGCGGGCCGATGCGCATCGTGACGATGTCGATCTCGAGCTGGCGCCCGATGCGCAGGATGTAGCCGGCGCCCAGGAACCCGACCCAGGCGATGGCGAACATGCTGACCTCGTTGGTCCAGTAGGTCGGCGCGTTGAAGATGTAGCGCATGACCACCTCGTACTGGACGATGACGAAGATCATCAGGAGGATGGCGGCGGCCAGGACCGCCGCGGCCAGACTGATCGCGCGAACCAGCCGGTCGAGGATCGTGCAGAACGTGACCATGTCCGGGATGCCGCCGGGCGGGCTCAGAGCGAGCCGACCCACTCCACGAGCGCTTCCTGCTCGTCGTTGGCCCGCTCCTTCCACGCCTCATAGGCGGGGGCGAAGAGTTCCTTCCACTTCTCCTTGTCCTCGGGCGTGAGGACGTAGGTCTCGATGCCGTGGTCCTTGAGGAACTGGGTGGACGAGGCGTCGCGCCGCTCGCTTTCCTCGACCGACCATTCGAACACCTCGGTGCCGGCCTCGGTGAGGGCGGCCTGCTGCTCCGGGCTCAATTTGCCCCAGCTCGCCTTCGAGATGTTGACCGCCATCACGCCGAACGCGGCGCCGGTGATGGTGGCGTAGTCGGTCACTTCCCAGATCTTGCGGCTCTCCAGCGAGGTCACGCCGGTGATCGCCCCGTCGATCGTGCCGCGCTGGATGGCGAGGTACATCTCGCCCGGCGACATGACGACCGGCGAGGCGCCGAGCGCGCGCAGCCCCTCGGCGGCGAGCTTGCCGTAGCCGCGGATCTTGATGCCGTCAAAATCCTCGCCGTTCTTCAGGAGGCGCACATTGTTGCCGAAGTCGAACAGCGAGCCGAAGAACATCACGTAGACGGTCTTCATGCCGCGCTTGTCCATCTCGGCGGCGAAGGCCTGATAAAGCTTGCCGTCCGGCGCCCAGGCCTTGGCGGCGTGCGCGGCGTCGCGGAAGAGGAACGGGATGTCGGTGATCTCGGAGACCGGATCGGTCGACCAGACGCTCGTGAGGTTGAACCCCATGTCGATCGAGCCGGAGCCGATGGCGGTGGGGATCTCGCGCGCCTTGTAGAGCTGGCCGGCGGGATAGACTTCGACCTCGACCGCGCCGCCGGTCTTCTCCTTGACCTTCTCGGCGAACATGTACTGGCCCTCGGCGTTGTGGTGCGTCGTCGGCAGCGTGCCGGCGAAGCGCAACGTCACGTCCTGGGCGTTGGCGGTGGTCGACAGGGCAACGCTTGTCAGGCCGGCGGCGGCCGCAAGCAACAAAGACCTAAACGTCTGGCTCCACATGGGGTCTGCCTCCAATGCGACGGGTCGGGGTGTGCGGCACTCATCCGGCGGTCCGCCGGAGAATTACCTACCATCGGTATTTAAATGACGGAACCGAGACCCTGTCAACGCGACTCCGCTCAGAAGATGGTCAGATCGCCTGAATGCTCAAAATTTCAGCGGCTGGTGCGTTTACTGATCAACCCGGTAGCGGGCGAGGAGATCCGGGTCCGGGATCACGCCCAGTCCCGGCCCCTGCGGCGCCCGCGCCAGCCCGCCTTCGGCCCGCAGCGGGTCGCCGACGAGGTCACCCACGAGCCGGTCGTGGGTGAGGCTGACGCCCCAGGAGAGATCGGCGGCGAACCCCGTGGCGTGCAGGGTGGCGGCGGCGCCGAGCGAGGACTCGGCGATCTTTGAGGCCCAGGTCGTGCGCCAACCGAGCCGCCGGGCTTCTTCCTCCGCCGCCGCCGCCCCCAAAAAGCCGCCGAGTTTCAGGAGCTTCAGCCCGACGCCGCGTGCCGCCCGCGCCTCGGCATAGCGGGCCATGTCGGAAACGCCGTGGAGCGCCTCGTCGAGGCAGAGGGGGATTGCGGTGCGGCTCGCAAGGGTCGCCATACCGGCGACATCGTCGGCCGCGAGGGGCTGCTCCAGATAGTCGAGCGCGGCCTCGGCGGCGGCGTCCACGAACGCGGTGGCCTCGTCGAGGCTCCAGGCCATGTTGGCGTCGGCCGAGAGGTGGCGGTCCGGCCCGATCGCCGCCCGCAAGGCGCAGAGCGCCCGCGCATCCTCCGCCGGCGCCGCCATGCCGACCTTCACCTTGATGTGCGTGACGCCGTCCGCGAGGAGCGCCGCCACGGCCTCCGCGCCGATCTCCGCCTCCACGGTTCGGATCACCGCAACGGCCCGCGGCTCCGTCCCCAGGAGCGCGGCGACCGAGACGCCGCGCCGCCGCGCCAGGAGGTCGTGCAGCGCCACCTCCACGGCCGAGCGTGCACCAGGATCCCCGGCCATGCCCGCGAGCGTCGAAACCCAGTCTGGCCGCGCCTCGACGTCGCGCCCGAGGAGACTCGGCGCGATCCGCTCGCGCACCGCCGCCACCATCCCGCCGAGCCGCTCGCCCGTCATCGTCGGCGCCGAGGCGGACTCGCCCCACCCCACCAAGCCGTCCGAGTCCATGACGCGCACGACGAGATTGTCCGCCGCGGCGACCACCTCGCTGGCGAGCTTCACCGGCTTGCGCAGGGGGATGCTGACGCCGATCGGCTCTATCTCGCGAATGGCGGCCATGGTCATCCTCCTGCAACCAGCGATCTAGTTACAGCTTGGAACCAATTTCCGTCCGGTGTCCACCACGCAGGCCGCACGGCGTTGAACCGCGCCCAGGCGACAGCGCCGGCGCTCGCCTCTCGGAGACCAGCGACGCCCTCTCGCTGTCGCCCCGCATGGCGTGTCCACGAGCACCGCGGTGCCATGGAGGCGCGGCGCGCCCGCGCCGAGCGGGCCGAGGCTTGGGCCGTTTGGGGAGACGTCCGCGCTGACAGTGCCCGGACTGTCCTGCGCCGGACCACCATTCATGCACGGCGTGCGGCCGACATTCCGCCGCAAAAGAGATGAGACGTCCGGCTCTCATCGGCCCCCGGCGCACCGGCAGCCACCTCCGTCACGATCGCCGGGCAGGACCCGCACGCGCTCGACGATTCGAGACGCGCGTGGATCCCGCCGGCGGGTCAGAATCAGGGGACGTAGCGGCGGGAGAGCTCCGCCCGGTCTTCGTAGCTCGCCTCGAAGATCGGTGCCGCGAGGGTGGCGCGCACCTTCAAAATCCCGGTCCCGATATTGCGAAAGCCATGCTTCGCGCCCGCCGGGATGAGGACGGACTGGTTCGCGCGCACGGTCCGGACCTCGCCGTTGAGGTGGATGTCGGCTTCCCCCTCCATGACCTCGAGGACCTCTTCCACGGCGTGGAGGTGGATCGGGGCGCCAAGGCCCGGATCGCAGAACTGCTCGAAGATGCAGAGCTGGGCGGAGCGCGTCAGCGCCGAGACGCGCATCAGCGTCATCACCCCGTCGCGCCACTTCTCCAACGGCTGGGTTTCATGTTCCAAGATATTCATACCGTTCCCCTATCCGCACGACACCTGCAGCCTGCGATCTGGAGCCACCTCCTACAAGAAGAACCGGCATCGGATCTACAACGAGGAACGGTCCGCGGCGCGATCGGAAACCGCACCAAGGCGGCAGGGTCGCCTCCGGCATCTCACCCGCGATGACCCGCCCGCCAGCGGCCGGACGTTCAGCCCGATGGCCGGAGCCCGTCAGCGGATGCGCGGCCTCGTTTGCGCGCGCTCAAAACTTCACGTGCTCGGCGTAGTTCCGGCCGAGCACGTCCAGCGACCGCACGCGGAACTGGCGGATGTGGTCGCGGATCATGTTCTCCGCCGCATCCTCGTTCTGCGCGTCGATGTAGGACGCGATCTTCTCGTGCTCGCGGTTCACCTTGTCGAAATAGGCGTCGCGCGCGAACTGGGCCGTCGGCGCCTCGGACAGGGTGAGCTGGGCCAGCCGCAGGGAGCGGAAGAGGAGGATGTCGTTGGTCCGCTGGAAGTAGCGGTTGCCCGAGGCCTCTCCGATGATCTTGTGGTACTGGAAGTTCCACTCGCGCATCCCGTCGAGGTCGCGGTCGTGGGTCGCCTGCTCGTAGCGCGTGGCGGCTTCGCGCAGACGGCTCACATGATCGGGCGTGCGCTGCAGCGCCGCCCAGCGCGTCGCGACGCGCTGCACGACCTCGAGCGCATCGAACAATTCCCCGACTTCCGCGAAATCGAGGACCGGGACCTTCGCCCCGCGGTTCGGCGTCAAGGTGACGAGCTCCTCGGCCGACAGGCGGATCAGCGCCTCGCGGATCGGCGTGCGCGAGACTCCGAGCTCGGCGATGAGCCCCGCCTCATCGATCTCCGCCCCCGGCTGCAGCTCCAGGTTCAGGATGCGGTTGCGCAGCACGTCATAGACGCGGCGGCTTCCGGTCTCCTCAGCGCCTCGTTTGGGCGTCGATCCGCGCATCGTTGGCCAACAACCTCCCGGACCAGTGGCACACTCTAGGGGCTTCCAAGTTCGGATCCGCGCCGAAAGTCAATCCGAGCGCCCGATTTGGCGGTGTTTTTGCACCCGAGCAAACGATATTGCGGCGCTCTCGCTCTCGTGTATATAATTTGTATACAGCCATCAAGGCGCGTCTATTTCCTCCCGAAAGGATGACGAAGATGAGAGCTTGCACCTTCCTCGCAGGGGCCGCGCTTGTTGCGTTGACCCTCGCCCCGCTGCAGCCGGCGGCGGCGCAATCGGTCCGCTGGACGATGAGCAACGAGTACGCGCAATCTTCTCTCGCGGCGCAGGGCGACCTCGAGTTCGCCAAGCGCGTCGCCGAGGCAACGGACGGGCGCGTCACCATTCTCAACCAGTTCGGCGGGGCATCGGGCATGCGCTCGACCGACCATTTCGCGGCGGTCGAGGACGGCGCGATCGCGATCGCCTCGACGCCGACGGACAAGCTCCTCGGCATCGACCCGATCTTCGGCCTCTTCAGCATCCCCTTCCTCACTCCGACGGTGCCGGACTCCAAGCGCCTCGTCGCGCTCGCGCGGGACGACATGGCGAAGGTCTTCGACAACGCGGGCCAGGTGCTCCTCTTCACCTCGCCCTGGACGCCGAGCGGCATCTGGGCAAAGACCCCGATCACCGACGTCGCCTCGCTGCAGGACCTCAAGACCCGCGCCTTCGACGAGAGCAGCGCCCTCACGATGCGCAATGCCGGCGTGTCCGCCGTCCAGCTCACCTGGGGTGACGTCTTCCCTGCGCTGTCGACCGGCATGATCAACTCGGTCCTCACCTCCGACGAGACGGGCGTCAGCACGAAGATCTGGGAGCACACGCCCGTCTTCAACGCGGCCGGGTTCACGATCGGCGTCAACCTCGTCCACATCAACAAGGACCAGTTCGAGCAGCTCTCGGCCGAGGATCAGGCGAAGGTCCGCGAGATCGCCGCCGAGGTCGAGGAATGGGCCTGGCAGCAGGGCATCAACCGCCAGCAGAACAATTTCGCGACCATGCGCGACAACAACGTCGAGGTGGTCGAGACGATGGCGCCCGACGTGATGACCCACCTCCAGACGGCCGCCGCGCCGATCCGGGACGCCTGGGTCGAGAAGGTCGGGGCCGACACCGCCGACCGCATCCTCGGCGCCTACGAGAAATAGACCCAGAGCGAACGCGTGCCGCGCGCACCGAGGGAGATGGACGTGTTGACCTGTCTTGTCGTCGTCTGCCGAAGCGTGTGCGCGGTCGCGCTGACGGTGCTGTTCGCCCTCGTCGCGGTCGAGATCATCGTCCGCAACGTGTTCGACAGCTCGACCTACGCCGCGATCGAGCTGTCGCAATATCTCATCGCGATCTTCACGGTGTACGGCGCGGGCGTCTGTGTCGGAACGGGCCGGGCCCTCTCGATCCGGCTCGTCACCAACCTGCGCGTCCTCGCGCCCGTGTCGCCCCTTTTGCGAGGCGCCACCTCCCTCTTCGGCGCTATCGTGATCGGCTTCATGGGCTACCAGTTCCTCAAGGTCAGCCTGCGCGACTATGGCCGCGGGACGACCAGCGGCACGATTCTCAACGTGCCGATGTGGATCCCCGAGGCGATCCTCGCGACCGGCTTCGCCCTCGCCACCGCCATCGCGCTTCTCCAGATCCTCACGCCCCCGCCGCCCCCGGCCGATCTCGCCTCCGGAGCCGCCGAATGAGTTCGCTCGACACGACGGTCCTGCTCGGCATCGTCGTCCTCGTCACGCTCTTGTCGGGGCTGTGGATCTTCGCCGCCCTCATCGCCGCGAGCGCGCTCACGCTGATGTTCGCGCTCGACATGTCGGCGGTCCAGGTGGGCGCGCTGCTGCGGGCCGCGATGTGGCGCAGCCTCACCGCCTGGGAGATGACGGCGGTGCCCGTCTTCATCTTCATGGGCGAGCTCTATTTCGCGGGCCGCCTGTCCGAAGAATTGTTCCACGCCCTGCGCCGCAAGGTGCGCCGCCTCCCCGGCGGGGTGCTCCACGTCAATGTGTGGGGGTCGAGCCTCTTCGCCGCGATCAGCGGCTCCTCGACCGCTACGATGATGACGATCGGCCGCGTCACCGTTCCCGAGCTGCGCCGCCTCGGCTTCGGCGCCCCCATCGCCTTCGGCTCGCTCGCGGGTGCGGGCACGCTCGGCATCCTGCTGCCGCCGTCGATCCCGCTGATCGTCTACGGGATCCTCGCCGAGCAATCGATCACCAAGATGTTCATGGCCGGCGTCGTGCCGGGCCTCCTCGTCGCCCTCCTCTACACGGCCTACATCGTCGCCGCCGCCCTCTGGTTCAAAGCCGGAGCGACACCCGACGAGAGCGTCGTCGAGGCCGAGGAGAGCGGGTCGAAGGGATCCGTCCTCCCGACGCTCGTCGTCATCGCAATCGTCTTCGGCGGGATCTATTCCGGCGTCGTCACCGCGACCGAAGCCGGCGTCCTCGGCTGCACGGCCACCATCATCATGTGCGCGCTCAAGCGGACGCTGTCCTTCGCGGTGCTGCGCCAGGTGATGAACGCGACCATCGGCACCTCGGCCAACGTCCTCATCATCGTCGCGTCCGCGGCCTGCCTCTCGGCCGCCGTCAGCAATCTCGGCGTGCCGCAATATCTCGTCGGCGCGATCACGGAGATGAACCTCTCCTATGCCGGGCTGATCCTCGCGCTCGCGGTCTTCTTCCTCTTCCTCGGCATGTTCATCGAGGGGCTTTCGATCATGATCATCACGATCCCGATCGTGCTGCCCGTCGTCGTCGCCGCCGGCGGGGATCCGGTGTGGTTCGGCATCTTCCTGGTGCTCCTCATCGAGATCGGCCTCCTCACCCCGCCGGTCGGCGTGCACCTCTTCGTCTTGCAAAGCATGTCCGGGCGATCGCTCGCCTGGGCGGCTCGGGCGTCCCTGCCCTTCATGCTGCTGCTCGTGCTGGCGGCATTCATCATCGCCCTCTTCCCACAACTCTCGCTGACACTCCCGAACAGCCTCTGACGCGCCCTCGCGCAAAGGCCGCAGTGCAGCGGAAGGAGATCGAATGAGCGTCAAAATCGGTGTCGATATCGGCGGCACCTTCACCGACTTCGCGTTGATCGACGACGCCGCCGAAGTCACGCGCGTGCACAAGATCCTGACGAGCGCCGACGACCCGTCAGAGGCGGTGGCGCGCGGGATCTCCGAGATCATCGCGGAAGCCGGCCTCAGCCTCTCAGACGTCGACCTCATCTCTCACGGCACGACGCTCGTCACCAACGCGGTGATCGAGCGCCGTGGCGCCAAGATCGGCATGATCGTGACCGACGGCTTCGCCGACGTCATCGATATGGCCCGCGAGACCCGCTACGACCTCTTCAATCTGCGCCTGAAATATGCCGAACCGCTCGTCGCGAGGCGCAACCGGGTCGAGGTGAAGGAGCGCACGACGAGCACGGGCGAGATCGTCGCCGCGCCCGAGGAGGCCGCCATCGTCGCGGCCGTCCGCGACCTCGTCGCACGCGAGAACATCACCGCGATCGCCATCTGCCTGCTGAACTCGTTCGCCAATCCGCGCAACGAGAGCGCGATCAAGGAGATGATCGAGCGGAATTTCCCGAGTCTCTACATCTCGGTTTCGACCGAAATCTCCAACTCCATCAAGGAGTATGAGCGTTGGACCACGACGCTCGTCAACGCCTACACGCAGCCGATGATCGACGCCTATATCGGCCGGCTCGAACAGACGCTGGGCGATGGCGGCTTCAAGGGAACGCTGCGGATCATGACCTCGAGCGGGGGCTCCTTCAATGGAGCGCTCGCGCGCGCGATGCCCGTCCGCCTCATCGAATCCGGCCCCGCCGCCGGCATCCTGATGGCCGCCAAGCTCGCCGAGACGAACGGCCTGCCGCAGGCGCTCGCCTTCGACATGGGCGGCACCACCGCCAAGGGCGCCTTCATCCGCAACGGCAAGCCGATCAAGAAGTATGAGCTCGAAGTCGCCCGCGAGCATCATTTCCGCCCCGGCAGCGGCCTCCCCGTCCGCGTCCCCGTCGTCGACATGATCGAGATCGGCTCGGGCGGCGGCAGCATCGCGCAGGTGGACCACACCGGCCTCGTGCGCGTCGGCCCCCGCAGCGCGTCCTCCAAGCCGGGCCCGGCCTGCTACGGCCTCGGCGGCCAGTCGCCGACCCTCACCGACGCTCACCTGCAGGTCGGCTTCCTCGACCCCTCCTACTTCCTGGGCGGCGAGATGGAGCTGCGTCCCGAGCTGTCGACGAATGTGGTGCGCGAGACGATCGGCGCCGCGCTCGGCATCGAGGACGTGGATTTCGCCGCCAACGGCATCCGCGAGATCGCCTGCGAGGACGTTGCGGCGGCCTTCCGCACGCACGCCGCGGAGCTGGGGCTCGACGTGCGCAACTCCACCCTCATCGCGTTCGGCGGCTCCGGCCCGCTCGTCGCGACCTCCGTCGCGCGGCGTCTTCGCATCGCGGACATCCTCCTCCCCTCCGGGTCGGGCGTCCTGTCGGCGATCGGCCTCCTCACGAGCGCGGCCTCCTACGAGACCTCGCGCGCCTACCGCGTCTCCCTCGCCCGGCTCGACGACGATGCGATCGCCGACGTGCTGGCGGACCTTCGGGCGGACGCGACCGCCGCCCTCGTCTCGATGGGCGTGCGCGAGGCCGACATCGTGACCGAGGAGATGCTGGACCTGCGCTATGTCGGCCAGGGGCATCAGGTCCAGATCGAGGTCCCGGCGCGCCCCGCCGACGGAAACTGGGCCGACGCGATCCGCAAGGCCTTCGAGGCGAGCTATACGGCGACCTTCGGCATCTCCACGCCCGCGGCAGAGGTCGAGATCACCGACTGGCGCGTCGCGGCGACGGAGGACCTGCCGCCGCTGCGCGAGCAGAGCGTGCGCCCCACCAAGAACAACCATGCCCCGCGCGCCGGTGAGAGCACCATGTGGCTGAACGGCAGCCGCCTGAAGTGCCAGGTCGTCAACCGCTACAATTGCCGTCCCGGCGACCGGATCGACGGGCCCGCCCTCATCCAGGACGCCGAGACCACCTGCGTCCTCCTCGCCGGCGACGTGGGCACCGTGACCCAGCGCGGCGACATCCTCATCCGCGTCGAAACCCTGCCGGCCGGCGAAGCCGCAACTCCCGACATGGCGAGCGAAGCTCTATGAAACACGCAAAGATCGATCCCTTCCTCGAACGGATCATGTGGGACCGGCTGATCACGATCGCCGACGAGACGGTCAATTCCCTGGTCCGCACCTCCTTCTCCATGAACGTGCGCGACAGCTACGACCTGTCCTGCGTGATCTTCGACGAGTTCGGCCGCTCCGTCGCCCAGGGCACCTTCAGCCTGCCGACCTTCACCGGGACGGCGCCGCAGACCTTGGAGCGGATGCTGGAGCGCTTCCCCGCCGCCACGCTGCAGCCGGGCGACGTCATCGTCACCAACGACCCCTGGATCGGCACCGGCCACCTCTACGACATCAACATCTGCCGCCCGATCTTCGTCGGGGAGCGTCTCATCGGCTTCGTGATGAGCATCACCCACCTGCCGGACACCGGCGGCATGGGCATGTCCTCCCTCGCCCGCGAGATTCACGAGGAAGGCCTCATCATCCCGATCCAGAAGATCGTCTCCGCGGGCGTCCCCAATGACGGCCTCTTCGAGATGATCCGCGCCAATGTCCGCGTCGCCGACCAGGTCATCGGCGACGTCAACGCCAACATCATTTGCACCGATGTCGGCGCCCGCTCCACGATCGAATTCTGCGCGGAATACGGTCTCTCCACCCTCTCGGAGTTCAGCGAGCTCGTGATCGAGCGCACCGATCGCGCGATGAAGGCCGGGCTCGACGCGCTCCCGTCCGGCACCTACGCCCACGCGATCGACATCGAGGGCGTCGACGGCGACGTCCATCTCGAGATCCGCGTCACGAAGTCGAACGACGAGGTCTTCGTCGACTTCGAGAATTGCTCGGCCCAGCTCGCCTACGGGCTCAACTGTCCGCTCTGCTACACGCGCGCCGTCGCCTACTACGCGCTGAAGTGCCTGCTCGCGCCGGATCTGCCCAACAATGCGGGGACCTTCTCGCGCGTCCATGTCCGCGCGCCGGAGAAGTCCGTGCTCAACCCGGTCTGGCCCGCGGCGACCGGCGCGCGCCACACGATCGGCCACTTCGTCTTCGCGCTCATCATGGGCGCGTTGCAGAAGGCGCTGCCCGACCGCGTCGTGACCGAGATGGGCATGATGAACGTCTTCAACGTGTTCGGCACCCATCGCGACGGGACGTCCCTCGCGACGCTCTTCTTCCTCACCGGCGGCTTCGGCGCGCTGAAGGGCTGGGACGGGCGGGCCGCCATTCCGGGCCCCGGCAACATGGTCGCGATCTCGACCGAGGTCTGGGAAGACCTCTCCAGCACCACGATCGTATCACGCCGGATCCGGCCGGATTCGGGCGGTGTCGGCGAGTTCACCGGCGGCCCCGGCCTCACCGTCGAGATGGCGAACACGACGGGTCACGACCTCATCGTGGCGTTCCTGGGGCTGCGCACACGGTTTGCGGCGGCGGGGATGTTCGACGGCGGCACAGGCGCGCTCCGCCGGTTCGAGATCGACGGGGCACCCGTCGACGGCAAGGGCCGGCACGTGCTGAAGCCCGGCCAGGTCCTGACCATCATCGAAGCCGGCGGCGGCGGTTACGGCCCGGCCGAGAAGCGCCCGATCGAGGCGATCCTGTCGGACATCGACCGCGGCTACGTCACCCCCCGCTTCGCCGAGGCGACATACCCGGCCTATCGTCGGCACGCCGCCGAGGCGCCGGTCGCAGGCTGAACTGATCGCGGGCCGAGGCGTCGGAAGGACAGTGCGATGATCAACCTGCGCAGCGACAATTGTTCGGCGGTCCACCCGAAGATCCGCGAGGCGCTCCTCGCGGATCTTCTTCAGGCCGCCGACGATGGCGACAGCTATGACCGCGTCTTCGAGGATCGGCTGAACGCCGCCTTCTCCGCCGTTTTCGGATGCGAGATGGTGGCCGTCACCACCGCGACCGGCACGGGGGCCAACGTCGTCTCCATCGCCTCGTTGCGGGACGAGTCCGTGGCCGGCGCGATCCTCTGCCACCCCGCGGCGCACGTCCGCTGCTGGGAGCACGACGCGGTCCGTCGCTACACGGGAGCCGGCGAGCTCGTCACCGTGGACGGTCCCGACGGCACCATGACACCCGACGCGCTCCGCGAGACGCTGGCGCGCCTCGGCCCCCGCTCCGCGGGCGGTGTCCTCAGTCTCACGAACCCGACCGAATGCGGGACGCTCTACACTCTCGAAGACCTCGCCGCGCTGACACGGATCGCGCACGAGGCGGGCCTCCGCGTCCATCTCGACGGCGCGCGGCTCGGCAACAGCCTGTGCGCGCTGGGCCTCTCCGCGGCCGAGCTCATCGCCGCGGCCCCGTTCGACGCGATCAGCTTCGGCGGCACCAAGGTGGGCGCGCTCGCCGCCGAAGCCGCCCTCTTCCGCGCCCCGTCCGACGCGGTGCGCAAGCGAGGCCAGACCCACCAGCGCGCCTTCGGCCAGCGCCAGGCCAAGCGACGGATGGTGGAGGTCCAGCTCCTGCGCCTCATCGAGGACGACCTGTGGCTGGAGATCGCCCGCCAGCAGAACGCCCTCTGCGCGACATTCGCCGATGGATTGCAGGGCCAGCCGCCCGTGCGGTTCCGATATCCCCACCCGACAAATCAGCTCTTTCTGGAGCCCACCGACGAGATCCTGAGCGCGATCCGCGAATTGAATATTCGTCACACAATCTGGCCGGACGGGTCAGTGCGGCTCGTCTTCGGCTATGATTTCGAGCACAAGACCGTTTCCGATCTTGCGGCGAAGATCACCGAATACTTCGCGGAAACCCAAATCTAGGGATCACATCCGAGATCCCGATGCGCCCACCCTCAATGCGCCGTCCAGCCGCCGTCGACCGGGAGGGCGGTGCCGGTGATCTGGGCCGCCGCATCGCTGCACAGGAACGCCGCGAGGGCGCCGAGCTGGCCGACCTCGACGAAGGCGCGCGTCGGCTGGGCGGCCAGGAGGACGTCGCGCACGACCGCCTCCTCGCTGATCCCCCGCGCCTTCGCGGTCTCCGGGATCTGCTTCTCGACGAGCGGCGTCAGCACGTAGCCGGGGCAGATGGCGTTGCAGGTCACGCCGTGCTCCGCCCCCTCGAGCGCGACCGTCTTGGTGAGGCCGAGGATACCGTGCTTCGCCGCGACGTAGGCCGACTTGAAGGGCGAGGCGACCAAGGCATGCGCCGAGGCGACGTTGATCACCCGCCCCCAGCCGCGATCCTTCATCTCGGCGAAGGTGAGGCGCACCAGGTGAAACGCGGCCGAGAGGTTGACCGCGATAATGAGGTCCCAGCGCTCCCGCGGAAAATCCTCGATCGGGGCGACCGTCTGGACGCCCGCATTGTTGACGACGATGTCGATGCGGCCGAACCGCTCGCGCGTCTCCTCGACGAGCGAGGCGATCGCGTCGGGCTTCGACATGTCGGCGGCGTTGTAGCCGACCTCGGAGCCGCTCCGTCCGGCAATCCGCCGGCGGTGGGCCTCGATCTCGCAGGCCTCGCCGAAGCCGTTCAGCATGACGTTCATTCCGGCGCCGGCGAGGGCCTCGGCGATCCCGAGGCCGATGCCGCTCGTCGATCCGGTCACGATGGCAGTCTTGCGCATGTGGCGCCCTCCCTGCGGCCGGAACGCGGATGCGTCCGGCTCGGTGGCAAGAGGTAGCGCCGCGCCGGACGCCCGTCCCCGCCACGCTCGCTATGCAGTCCATAGCGCCCGAGGCGGGTGAGCGGCCCATAGCGACCCCACATGGAAACGAGAGCGCGGCGGCATTTCATTCGCCGCCGACGGCCAGCCACCATCCGCTGCATTCCAGAGGAGGGAGACAAGATGAACGACATCGGTATCGACGTGTCGCTCCGGGGACTGGGACAGGTCGTCCTCGTCCTCCAGGGTGGCGGCGCGCTGGGCGCCTACCAGGCAGGCTGCTACGAGGCGCTTCACAAGGCCGGCATCGAGCCGGACTGGGTCATCGGCACCTCGATCGGTGCCATCAACGCCGCGCTCATCGCCGGAAACGCGCCGGAGAAGCGCCTCGCCGCGCTCCGCACCTTCTGGGACGGCCTGCGGCAGCCGGCCTTCGGCACCGACTTCATGGGCACCGCGACGTTCGGGCGTCTCGCGACCGCGTGGAGCGTCATCGCGAGCGGGCTCGGCGGGTTCTTCCAGCCCAATCCCATGGCGTTCAGCGCGATGACGCTGCCGATGTCGCCGGAGAACGCCGGATATTATTCCACGCGGCCGCTGCGGCGCACGCTCGGGGCGCTGATCGACCATGAGCAGCTCAACGCCGGGTCTCCGCGCCTCACCGTCGGTGCGGCGAACGTCGCGACGGCGCAGATGCGCTACTTCGACAGCCGCAACGAGCGCCTGACGCTGGAGCATGTCGTGGCGTCCGGCTCGCTGCCGCCGGCCTTCCCGGCCGTGCGCATCGACGGCGCGCTCTATTGGGACGGCGGCGTCCTCTCCAACACGCCGGTCGAAGCGGTGTTCGACGACCGGCCGCGGCGCGACTCCATCGTGTTCGCCATCCACATGTGGCGGCCGGAGGGGGACGAACCGCGCTCGATCTGGGAGGTCACCAACCGCGAGAAGGACCTGCGCTACACGAGCCGGGTGACCAACACCGCCGAACGGCAGCGGCAGATCCACCGGCTGCGCCACGTGATCGCCGAGCTGACCGCGCACCTGCCGCAGGACATTCGGGACGACCCGAAGGTCAAGGCGCTGAGCGCCTGGGGTTGCACGACGCGGATGCACGTCGTTCGCCTTCTCGCGCCGCGGCTGCCGAACGAGGATCACCTCAAGGACATCGACTTCACCGCGAGCGGCATCGAGCGACGCTGGACTGCGGGGCTGATGGACATGTCCGACGCGCTCGCCCGCAAGCCCTGGCTCGAGGACCCCGATCCCCTCGAGGGGCTGATCCTGCACGAGATCGGCACCCCGATGGCGCCGTCCCCCGCCGGTCCCGAGCCGGCCGCGCCGCGCCCCGCGCGCACGACGGAGGCGGCGCGATGACGACGCGGCGAGAGGCGACCTTCGGCCTGTCGGCCCTTGCCCTCGCCGCGCTCCCCCCTGCCCCGGCGCAGGCTGCGCCAGCGGAGGCGGAGGCGACGATCCGCGATCTCTACCGGCGCTTCGCCGCGGCCCAGAATGCGCGGGACCTCGCCGGCGTGCGCGCGTTCCTGTGGGATTCGCCAGACTTCCTCTGGGTCAGCGACGGACGGCCCTACTTCGGACCCGACGCCATGATCGAGCGGATGGGGCAGTTCCAGCGCGCGCCCGTCTGGCGCGTGACGCCCGACCTTGCGGGGAGCCGCGTCGTCGCCCTCGCGCCGGGCGCCGCCTACCTCTTCCTCTCGCTGCTTCTCGAGATCGGCCCGGAGGACGCGCCGAGCCGGCTCCCGTGGCTCGTGGGGGTCGTGTGCCGCGAAGGCGAGACCGGGTGGCGCATCGCCGCCCTCTTCACCACCACCGACAAGACGGCGTGACACCGGGCCGGCATCGCGCCGGCCCGGTTCTCTTTCACGCCTGCTCGACGTCGAGGCGCACCGCCACGAGGGCGCCGATGACGAGCGCGATCGCGATGCCCGCGACCGTCGCCCCCCAGCCGAAGCGGTCGAACACCATCCCCAGCACCGACGCTCCCGCGAGCCCGCCCGCGAAGTAGGACGCGAGATAGAGCCCGCTCGCCGCGGACTTGTCGGTGCGCGCGGCCCGGCCGACGAACCCCGTCGCGGCCCCTTGCGCGAAGAATGTGCCGAGGCCGACGAGGGTCATCCCCGCGAGGACGACCGCAAGGTTCGGGACGACGAGGAGCCCCGCCCCGGCGAGCGCGACCGCGAGGCCGAGCCACACCGCCGGCCGCGCCCCGATCCGCGCCGCGGCGCTTCCCGCGAGGGGCGTCGTGAGCATCGACGGAGCGAAGACCAGATAGACGAAGCCGACCGCCATCATGCCGAGCCCCAGGGGCGGGGCGACGAGGACGAAGTTCACGTAGGTGAACACGCCGATGAAGGCGAAGAGGATGCAGAAGCCGAGCGCGAACGCGGCGAGGAGCGGCGGGTTCGCAAGGTGCCGCCGCACCGCCGCCCACGGCGCGGGCGCGCGGCGGCCGGGCGGGCCGGCGGACGTCGGCTCGATCGCCAGCGCCGCGATCAACATGCCGACGAGGTTGAGGCCGGCGAAGACGAAGAAGACGGAGGCGACGCCGGCGTGATCGGCGACGCCGGCGGCGAGCAGGCGGCCGAAGAGGTTCGAGCCGACATTGCCGGTGATATAGGCCGCGAAGGCTCCGGCGCCGGCGGGCCCTGCGGCCCGCTCCCCGAGCCAGGCGAGCGTCAGCGTGAACGCCACCGCCATGGCGAGGCCCTGGCAGACGCGCAGCGCCGTGAAGGACGCAAGGTCCGGCGCGAAAGCGAGCAGCGCCGTCGGGATCGACAGGAGGCCGAGGCTCGCGACGATCGCCGCGCGCCGCGGGAGGCGGTCGCCGAAGAGCGCGACGGCGAGGCTGGCGACCGCCATGCCGATCGTGGCGGCATTGACGGCGACGCCCATCTCGGCCCGCGAGACGCCATATTTCGCGGTGAGCATGGAGATGATCGCCTGCGTCGCGAAGAGGTCGACGAGGGTGAAGAAGGCGATGGCGGCGACCACCGGTGCACGAGGCGCCGGCCGGACCGCCGCGGTGGTGGTGGTTGTTGTTGCGGTGAGGGTCATCGGGGCAAGTCTCCGGGCTCGGCGCGAGCCGGGATCGCCGGCCCGCGCGCCGCTCACATCATCGACTTGTCCGGGTTCTGCGCCGGCACGACATCGCTCGACAGCACCGTCACCGGGGCATCCGACGTGTTCTCCCACCAGTGGCTGAGATCCGCGCCGAACTCGGCGGTGGTGTCGCCCGCCTTGTGGACGATCGGCGTGCGGCACACCGAGCTGTGCTCGACGATCTCGCCGGAGACGATCGTGATGATCGCCGGGCGGTCGGCGTGGCTGTGGGTCGGCACCATGCCGCCGGGCGCGATCACCAGGCGCCGCGTGCGCAGCATGAGCCCATCGACCCCGCGCCAGCCGGTGAGCGGGATGGTGTCGAGCACCGTCTCCTCGACCTTCGCGCCGTCCTTCATGTCGAGCGTCTGCGGGCTCGCGAGGACATCGCCGGCCGGGCATTCGCCCGCGAGGGCTGCGGCCGGAAGGGCCACGGCCGTGAGGAGGGTTGCGCCGAGAGCGAGGCTGGCGGCGCGGGTCTTGCTGATCTTCGTCATCATCGGTTCCTTTCACTGTCCCAGGCCGATCCGACGTGGATCCGGCGCGCTGAGTGAGGGAAGTTTCCCCGCCCGACGGCCTTTGCGGAAATGCCGGCCGTGTCTGGAATCGATACCCGCCCGCTATGCGCAGCCGCCCGGACCCGCGCTACACTGCGGAGCGAAAACCAAGGCGTGGCCTGGCGCGACGGGAGCGGAAAGGGACTGGATCGTGGTTGACGAGGGCTATCGCGCGGAGCTCGAGCGTGCGCGGCATTTCGGCGGACCGCTTTCGGCGCGCCTGGCGATCGTGCGCGCCGCGATGCACCGCTTCCTCCCCGGCTACGACGCGGCCATGGACCGCTTCGTGGCGCGGATCACGGAGGCCGGCGCCGGCTCGACCGCGCCGCAGATGGGCGACGTCTTGCCCGACTTCGTGCTCCCCGACAGCGAAGGCCGTCTCGTGTCGCTCCAGGCGCTGCGCGCAAGGGGTCCGGTCGTGGTCGCCATCAATCGCGGTGTGTGGTGTCCGCTGTGCCGCACGTCCCTCGCGGCGCTCGCCGAGATCGAACCGGCGATCGGGAAGGCGGGCGCCTCGTTCGTCGCGCTGTCGCCGCAACGGGCCGCGCACGCGCGGGCGCACCGCGCGGACGCGAAGGCCCCCTTCCCGATGCTCACCGACCTCGATCTCGGCTATGCAATGACGATCGGCCTCGCGGTGCCCATCGGCGAAGAGCTCGCCCAACACTATGACGAGCTTGCGATCGACCTTGCGGGCATGAACGGCAACGGGGGCGCGTTCCTGCCCATCCCCGCGACGTTCGTGGTGGATCGGAACGGCGTCGTCCTCGCACGCCACGTCGAGCCCGACCCCCGCACGCGGATGGAGCCGGAGGCGATCCTTCAGGCGCTCGGGCGGATCGGCGCGGGCCCGGCGGGCGTCACCTCCGACGACAGCGGCGCCCTTTCCATGGCGCCGAGATCGTAGCGCGACCAGTCCGCCGCGCGCAGCAGCGTCAGAAGCATCGCGGTGACGGGGCTGCGCTGGCGGCCCTGCACGGTGGCCACCCGGATCTCGCGCGAGAGGTCGAGCCCGTCGACGCGCACGGTGCGGATCGTCGAGGGAAGCGTCGTGCTCGCCGGCATGAAGGCGAGGCCGATGCCGCGCCCGATGAGCTCGATCACGTCCGGATCCGCGCTCGCCTCGAGGCTCGATGAGATTTCGACCCCGTGCCGGTCGAGCGCCGTCGTGACCGCGTCGCAGGTCTGGCAGTGGCGGCGCAGGACCAGCGTCTCCCCGGCAATTTCGCCCGGCGCCACGACCTCCTTGTTCGAGAAGCGGTGCCCGTCCCGGAAGGCGAGCCGCAGCGGCTCACGGAAGAGCGGCCACGACTCGAACCGGTCCCACGCGAGCGCGGCGCTCGTGATCGCGATGTCGGTCTGACCGTTGCGCAGGATCTCCGCGGTGTCGTCGGCGCTCGCCCGCACGATCTTGAGCGCGAGCCCCTGGAAGGCCTCCACGATCTCGACGAGCGGCGGCACGAACGGGGCGACGTCCACCGCGTGCGGGATGCCGAAACGCAGCGCCGCCGCCTTGTGCGACTTCATCGCGGCGGCGACGGCCTTGGCGCTGGTGGCGCTCTCATAGCACTGGGTGAGAAGCGGCAGCATGCGCTCGCCGAGCTCGGTGAGGTGCGTGAGGCCGCGCTCGCGGCGCAGGAGATCGCCGCCGAGCTCATATTCGAGGAGCTTCACCGCGCGCGTGAGGGAGGGCTGCGAGACGTTGCAGTCCTCCGCGGCGCGCGTGAAGTTCAACAGTCGGGCCACTGCGAGAAAGTAGCGGACCTGATGCATCTCCATCCGATGCGCTCCACCCCTGCACCGCCCCATTATCGACCAGCCGGCGCAGGGCGCAACGCCCGCCGCGCGGCGGATTTATCCGTTGGCGACGCCCATTTGGCGCGCCTCGAGCGCCCGCACCACCGCGGCGGTGATGAGGCCGAAGACGATGTGGCCGGCAAGGGAAGCCCACGCGAGCGGGATGAACCCGAGGAAGGCCGGCAGTCCGCCGATGAGGTGGGCCATCACGTAGAGCGCGAACACCCAGAGGCCGACGCCGAACCCGGCGCCCACCGCCCACCAGGGCAGGAACGGCGTCACGACCCGCGCGATCGGCCGGGCGACGTAGAGATAGCCGATCGGGTAGAAGACGACGCCCACGATGATGTGGATCGCCTCCGCCAGCGTCCAGCTCGACAGGCCGAACACCGTCTGGACGAGGGCGGCCGGTTGCAGCGGGCCGCCGACGAGGATGGGCGTGATGAACCGCGCCCAGACCTCCCAGGCAAGGTCCGCCGCGGCGCCGGCCACGAGCGCATTCATGAGGGTCGTCGCGGACGGCGCCGGCAAGAGCGGCGGCGACGAGGCGTCGGGGTGAACCATATCGGAGCACATTGACGAGCATCCTTCCTGTCGTCTTCCATGCAACGAAGGTCGGCCCTCGCGCGCTCCTGCGCCAATACTCGTGCGCTATCGAACGAATAGCCCGCCGGGATCTCCCGCCGCGCCGCGCGGGTCCCCATTCATCGGCCGTCGCGTGGCGCGACGGAGGCTTGCGCGATGATGAAGGGTGCAGAACACGTCCGGCCGAAGGTGGTGATCGTCGGCGCTGGCTTCGCCGGGATCGAGGCGGCGCGGGGCCTGCGCCGCGCGGCGGTCGACGTGACGATCATCGACCGGCGCAACTATCACCTCTTCCAGCCGCTCCTCTACCAGGTGGCCACCGCCGCCCTGTCGCCGGCGGAAATCGCCTGGCCGATCCGCAATCTCGTCGCGAAGCAGGCGAACGCGCGGGTCATTCTGGCGCGCGTCGTCGGCGTCGATCGCGCATCCCACACGGTCCAGCTCGAGGACGGCGAGCGCATCGGTTACGACGTCCTCATCCTCGCGACCGGCGCGCGCCACAGCTATTTCGGCCATCCCGAGTGGGACGAATTCGCGCCCGGCCTCAAGAAGATCGACGACGCGACGCACCTGCGCCACCGCATCCTGTCTGCACTCGAAGAGGCGGAGCGCACGACCGATCCCGCACGACAGAGGCGGCTGTCGACGTTCGTCGTCGTCGGCGGCGGGCCCACCGGGGTCGAGATGGCAGGCGCCGTCGCCGAGCTTGTGCGCGGGCTGCGCGGCGAGTTCCGCGTCCTCGATGTCGGCGCGTCGCGGGTCATCCTCGTCGAGGCGGGGGACCGCATCCTGCCGGCCTTCCGCCCGAACCTGTCGGCGGCGGCGCTCGGCGCGCTGAAGCGGCTCGGCATCGAGGTGCGCCTCGGCGCGCCGGTGACCGACTGCACGGCCGACGGGGTCGTCGTTGGCGATGAAGCGATCGACGCGGCCACCGTGATCTGGGGCGCCGGCGTGATGGCCTCCGCCGCGGCGGGCTGGCTCGGCGTCCCGTCCGACCGCGCGGGCCGCGTCATCGTCGCGCCGGACCTGTCGGTGCCGGGCGACGGGTCGATCTTCGTGCTCGGCGATACGGCGCACGCCGCAATGGAGGACGGTCGCCCGGTGCCGGGCGTCGCGCCGGCGGCCAAGCAGATGGGGGCCTACGCCGCGCGCGTCATCGCCGCCCGTGTCGCGGGCGAGCCGGCGCCGAAGCCGTTCCGCTACCGCGACCAGGGCAACCTCGCCACGATCGGCCGCGGGGCCGCGGTGGCCGAGTTCGGCAGCCTCCGCTTCGCCGGCTTCCCGGCATGGCTGCTGTGGGCCGTCGTCCACGTCTACTTCCTGATCGGAACGCGCAACCGGCTGATCGTGGCGCTGAACTGGTTCTGGACGTACGTCACCGACACGCGGCACGCCCGCCTGATCGTCGACCAGACGGACCACATCGACACGGCGCGCTGAGGACGGGGGGGGGGGGGGGGGGGGGGGGGGGGGGGGGGGGGGGGGGGGGGGGGAACGCAAGCAAATGCTCAGGAGCTGCGGAACTGTATCATGCTCATGGTAAATCGTGATTACTTCATCGCTGTAAAGCAAGCCGCCGAGCAACAATCCTTCCGAACCGTCACCTCGGTCTCAGAAGAGCAGGCCGAAAAGCAGCGTCATATGGAAATGGCCGTCCGTTTTCTAGTTCATACAAATATAGATTACGACGTACGCCTCGATGTCGAAGAGTATATTGACGAAGGTATTGTAACGTTAGCGAAATCTGGAGACCACTCAACCGCAGTGAACCAGATTGACCGAACATTCGAGCTTCTTAATATTGCGGCGGGCAACGGCGCCCTACGTCGGCACCAGAACGGAGTTCACATTGGAAAGGTGGGCTTCGTCGGCTTAGAAGTGATTGCGGTAGGAGTTGCCAAAAATCTTGGCGCGATCACCGCGTTGGGCACCGAAGAGGCTATCGCTTTCGTAAAAAATCGCTTGGAACTATTCTGGTTACAGCCTGACGCTGAAAATTTCACGTCACCTGGCCTCCGAGGGACGATCCGCATCAAGCGCACGGTCCCCTTTGGCGCAACATGGTTTAATCCGTGAGCAAGCCCTACACGGAGACAGATTTTTCTGTACAGATTACAGAAGGTAGAAATTGGAGAATCAGAGAAATCTCTGACCTGAAGCTCGCAATTAGACGGGGAGACGAAAACCTACAACGAGTTTTGCTTCGAGCCCTAGTGACGATCAGTTACGCCCATTGGGAAGGCTATATAAGGTACTCCGCAAGAAAATACTTGGAGCATGTGGCTCTACGGCGAATGCGCTATGGAGAATTAGACAGGCAGTTTCTAAAAAATTATTGCCTTCCACGCCTGTCCGCATTAGCAGTCTCCCAAAAGAGTATTTTGGAACGTTGTCGCATTTTGGACGAAATACTTAATTCACCGGACCTTCGTTTTATTCATGTTAATTATGACCTCATAAACACCAAGTCAAATTTAACTTTCGATGTATTTTCAGATATTTGCTTAATATGCGGGATTGACGGAACTCACTTCGAAAGAAAGTCTTCATTTATTAATATTGTATTACTTAAAAGAAGAAATGAAATTGCGCATGGTGAAGATACTTTGGTTTCCAAATCGGACTTAGATCAGATCGCAGACGAAACAATTGGACTAATGCGTGCTTTTGGCGACGCTTTAGAGAACAGCGTGATTCTAAAGACCTACAAGTTGGCTTGATCGATTCCCGCAATAGCTCCTCTTAAAAACGAACATTTCGCGACACGTCAGCGCCCCGTCGAGGCTGCCTAGCTCCGTGTGAGGATACTCCTCGCGAAACCAAGCCTCTCGAAACGGCTGTTCTCGGAGAATTTTGAGAGGCGGGCTATGCCGCCCGGATTATAGGGCAACTCGTGTAATTTCTGCATGGCTTGGCCTACCAACCTGAAACAGTTTACATCAGAAGTGTTTCACGTCGCATAAGGCATACGCGCCACTATCGCGTCTGTTCGAGAACCAGGTTTGCCTGGCTGTGAACAGAGAGCCATGCTGGATGTCATCCTTAGCGATGACTATGTGGCAGCGACGAGACCGAAAGATAACGTCTCATCATATTGACATCGACTTGAAACTCACCTCTGATGCCTACGGGTGGCACTCACCCACTATTTTTATGAAAGGTTTAATAAATGGCTCCTATTACCGTTTTATCTGTTGTTTGGGAAGAATGCGTTGACTGGAAAGAATGCATAAGAGTTTTTGGGAAAAAATATTGCATTGAAATACATGCCTGCATCAGAATAGTCAATGAGAGTGGTAATTTTTACTTAGAGGTGAGTGCGTTTGGACAAAGCTGGCGATATAATTTAACCAGTGCATGTCATGTATTCTATGAAGTTGGAATTGCTCGCTTCAAAATCTGTGTTAACCCTATCAAGGACGGCGTGAGTCTAGTTCTTGAGGGCTGCATTGGCGTAGCTGGCATAGAAAAATGTTGGACAATCCTTCGGCAGGATGTGAAATGGTTCCTGGTCGGCGACCTAACAAAAGAAGAGGCCGACCAACTTGGGATCGATAGCGCCTTGTTGAGAACTTCGTCTGGACGTAAGGTGCCAATTTATGGATCTTTAAGCTCCGAACTGCCCCTTGATGAGGCTATAGAGCTTCTAAAGTTACCAACTGAGCAATAGCCCCCGCGCGGCAATGCGCCTGTATGGGGGGGGGGCCCAGTCGCGGGCCGCCCCTCCAGACGAGCCTCGCGTGTGAAACAGAATTATCAAATCTGTTTCAAATACCCACCTTTGAGCCCGATGGCGACGGTGGAACGCGAAGTCGAGCGAGCGGAGGAACGGCTCGCTCGACTGATGGACACGAAGGTCGAGAAGGAGAAAAAGGGCTGACCTAAGCCCCTCCCCCATTGCTGCGGAGCTTGATCAGCTCTCTCAGATCCCGACCCAGTTCCAACACCTGACGCCGGTTCTCGCCGAGCGCGTCCGTGTTGGCCGCCAGGGCTTCGTGTAGGCGCGTCATGGCCTCGACATTGTGTGTGAACGCGGCCTCCAGCCGATCGGCCTTGTGCCCGTCGATGACCGCGCCGGCGAGCTCCAGCGTCTCGGACTCCGGCGCCTGCCCCTTCCGCTTCGCCCCCATTTTCTGACCGACCCAACCCGAGCACCAGCGCGACGACAAAAAGAAGGCCGTTGAAGACCTTCTCGAAATCCACGGACGACCAATCCATCACGCCCTACTTCATCGGGCGCGGGCGTCGAAGAAGGATCGGTAGACGTTCGCGAACTCCAGGGTCAGCAGGGTGGAATAGGCGACGACGGGAGACCATGCCCCCTCGCCGAACAGCGCGGCCTGAAGGAAGCCGAGCGTGAACGGCGACCAGAAGAGGACGCCAGCGAGCGAGGCGAAGGCACGGATGTGCGGCGAGTACTGGAAGCGCTCGAACGTGCCGTTGATCACCAGCGCGGCGAACCGCAGGAAGGCGCAAGTAATCGCGAAGCAGGACCAGAGCGACTCGTCCGCCCAGCGCGTGATCGCCTCGAAGGACGGCGACGTCGAGAACATGTCCGGCTGGAGCATCAGCGCGAGGCCCATCCCGAGCGCCCGGTAGACCATCACCCATTCGGAGACGCGGATGCCAAAGTGGCTCCGCACCCCGTCTGAGATCCGGCGAACGATAAGCATGGCCTGCCTCTCGTCTGCTTGGTGGCTGAGATCGGTCACGGGCAGATGGCTCCATAGGTGGCGTTGTGGCTTTTCACCTGGCGGATGGTGGGCGGGGTGTCCTTCTGGCTCCACGAAATCGGCCCGAAGGCGATGCAGGCGCGGTCAGGGCCGGCGCCACCCGTCATCGTCGAGCAAGCCCCCAGTATCAGCATCCCGCTCAGAAGAGCGGCGAGCCCAATTGGCCGCATCCAGTGCCTCATCGTCCGCCCTCTCCTGCTCGCGCTGCGCGGCCGCCAGCGCCGCAGTGATCTTGGCGTCCGTGGCGTGGCTCTCGCCCCACTTGCCCGCGAGGTAGCCGGGCCCGAAACCGACCGCGATGCCGACACCGAAGCCGACAAGCCCGCGCACACCGACGAGGGTGACGAGGGCCTGAATTGCGGCGACGATCATTCGACCGCGGCCTCGGTGATCCGGCGACCGCGCATCCGGGTCCAAACGAGGTAGGCGACCACGCCGATGCCGGCGGCGACGATCAGCGAGGCCACCACGGGCGCCACCATGTCGCCGATGCTCGCCATCGCCCCGAACTGGTCGAGCGTGCCCTTGGCCTCGTTCACGACCTGCACCACGGCACCACCGCCGGCGGCGACCGGGGCGGCCATCGTGACCGCTGTCTTGACGCTGGCGCGCTCCTTGGTGGCCTTCACCTCGTGCTCGGCGAGCGCCTTCTCGATCTCACCGAAGGTGATCGGCCCCGCTTCACCGTGGAGTTGGAGTTGGAGTTCCCCCGGTTTCGTGGACACACTTGCCCTGAGAGGAGAGCGCCCCGATGCCGAGAACGAGAAGTCCCTATCCGCCGAAGTTCCGCGAACAGATCGTCGCCTTGGCGCGCGCGGGTCGCAGCGTCGAGGAACTGGCGCCCGAGTTCGAGCCGTGCGCACATACGATCCATGGCTGGATCCGCCAGGCTGAGCGTGACGGCGGCGGCCGCTGCGATGGGCTGACGAGCGAGGAGCGCGAGGAGTTGCGGCGCCTTCGCCGGGAGAACCGCCAGCTGCGTCAGGAGAGAGATATCCTCTCAAAGGCCGCAGCCTGGTTCGCACAGGAGAGCGGCGCGACGCGCTCTCGGTCTTCCGATTCATTACTTCGATACCCGAGCCGTTTTCCCGATCCAAACGATGTGCCGTGCGTTCGGCGTATCGCGTGCCGGCTTCTATGCGTGGCGACACCGAGAGCCTAGCCAGCGTGCCAGGAACGATGCCGCCCTCAGCACCCGGATCCGCGTCATTCACTAGGCGTCGCGGGAGAGCTACGGCGCCCCGCGCATCCACGCCGAGCTCAAGGAGGTCGGTGTCGGTCGCAAACGCATCGCACGGCTGATGAAAGCGGAAGGCCTTGCCGGCATCAGCCGCCGAAGAGGAACGCGAACCACGTTCCGCGACGAACGAGTGCGGCCGGCCTCGGACCTCGTCGACCGCAACTTCCGCGCCGAAGCGCGGGACCGGCTGTGGGTCGCCGACATCACTCGGGGTAATTGATCACCCGCGCTCTCCGTCGGTCATCGTGGCCGATGCAAATAGGAGGGCGAAGATGGAACGGTATTTTGTCGGTCTTGACGTCTCGAAGAACGAGACGGCGATTTGTGTGCGGCGCGAGGATGGCTTCGTCGTCCGCTCCACAAAGGTCTCGACGGAGCCCGAGGAGATCTGTGCGGCGCTCAAGGGGCTTGAGAACGGACTGGTCCGCGTCGTGTTGGAGACCGGGCGCATGTCGAACTGGCTACACGGCGAGCTTGAAGAGCGTGGGCTTCCAGCGATCTGCGTTGATGCCCGTCAGGCTCACGCCGTTCTTGGCCAGATGCACAACAAGACCGATGCCAACGATGCGGCGATGCTGGCCGAGCTTGCGCGTACCGGCTTCTACCGGAAGGTCGCGGTGAAGAGCCGCCGCTCGCAGGAACGACGGGCACTTTTGACCGCGCGAACAGCCGCGATCGACGCGCGGCGCAACGCCGAGAACACGATCCGCGGCTTGTTCGCCAGCTTTGGCATTCGCCTGCCGTTGCAGCCGCGGATTTATGAGGCACGGGTTCGGACGGCTCTGGAAGGACAAGAGGTTCTTGCCCGCATCGTGCTGCCGCTCTTGGCGGTTCGCACCGAGGCCCTTCGCCAGGCTGCGACGCTGACCAAAGAACTCGTTCGGCAGACAAAGGGCTGCGATGCCTGCGTCCGCCTCATGACGATCCCCGGTGTCGGCACCGTCACCGCGGCAACCTTTGTGGCGACGATCGATGCGCCCGAGCGGTTCGCGAAGTCCCGATCGGTCGGCGCGTACGCCGGCCTCACGTCGAGGCGCCATCAGTCGGGCGCGATCGACTACGGCGGCCGGATCTCAAAGCGCGGCGATCAGATGCTGCGCACAATGCTCTATGAAGCCGCCAATAGTCTGCTCTGCCGCGTGAGGCCGGGACGCGGACAAGAGCTCAAGGACTGGGCAATGGCCTTGAAGCGACGAACCAGTCACAAGAAGGGGCGCCATTCGGCGCTCGGCTACCTGTCACCCATCAACTACGAACGCGCCGCCAAAGAGCGGCTTCAATCTGTAAGTCCGTAACTGTCCGCATAAACGGGGCAACTCCAGACGGACTGCCCAGGCGCGACGTAGACGCCCCTGGCGTTCATCGCCTCCTTGTCGTCGTCGACGATCTCGGCGCCGCAGTTCGGGCAGTCGATGTGCGCCGTGCGCATCGCGAGCATCGCGTTCGACTTGACCACCCGTCCGCGCTCGTCGACCGGCTTCTCCCACTGCAGCAGCTTGAACCGCGGGATGAAGTACTCGCCGCAGTGTGGGCACGGCCAGGACCAGTGATAGCGCGTGCCGGACTGCCACAGCGCCCAGATCGTCGACTGGACCTCGACCGGATCGATCTCCGCCCAGAATTCGAGCCCCGTGTCCGCGTCGATTTCCACGTCGCTGGGCCCCACGCTTGGCGTGCTGATCACGAAATGCACGAAGTCGTCGTAGGTCTCACCGCGCCGGTCGATCAGCGGGATCGGGCTGCCCTGGTGCTTGACGTTCGCGAGGAGCTCGTCCGCCTCGTCGGTGATGATCAGGCCGAACGACTCCGTCTTCAGTTCCTGCGAGCTACCCCCATAGAGGATGCGGAGCGCGACGCCGGAGACGATCTTCTTCGACTGCGTCCACTTCTTGCCCAGCGAGACCTTCTCGCGAAGCGGTGTGTCGAGGAGCAGCTCCGCGATCTTCGGCTCGATCTGCCGCACGAGCGCCTGCTTGGTCGGCGCCACGTACGCGACGGGCACCGGCGCGCAGTCGAGGCGAGACCCCAGCACATCGAGCGCCAGCGCCGACTTGCTCATCTGCGCGCCGCAGACGAACACCACCCGCTTGTGCGTTCGGCCGTGGACCGCGATGCCCGGCTCGATGACGTAGGGCGTCAGGCCCGGATCGCGACGACCTGGCCGGCCGGTGTGCGGCCCGTAGACGACATTCTCCGCGCCCCACTCACTCGGCGTGAGCTTCCGGCTCGGCTGGATCAGGCGCTCCGCCAGTGCGAAGCACAGTTCGGAGCTTGCCGAAACGCGTTGAGACCCGCTGCCGCTCGTCTTCGATGATCTCCTCGATCCGTTGGCGCTCACGTTTGTTCCTCGTCAGGCGCGCTGGGATGGTCGACATCGATTCCAGGAACACGCCGCAGATCTCGGCGGTCGTGTCGAGCGCCTCCTCGATCGGGATCAGCGACCGCTTCTCCCTCTCGAACTCCATCTGCTCACGCTGCCGGCGCACCGCTCGCATCTGCTCCAGCTCGCTCGGCTCGGCCGGCTTCACCTTCGCAGCGGCCTGGCTCTCCATCACCTTCTGGACGAACTCAGACGCGTTCCACTTCCCCCGCCCGATCGGCATGCATTTCAGGGCTTTCGCGCGCTTGTGCAGCAGTGGCCGGGTGCAGCCGAGCAGCTCGCACATCTCGGCGGTTGAGAGAATGATCGTCACGTCACCCCAAAAAAGTGGAATCGCCAAAAATGCTCGAATCCTGCGGTGGGGCGTCCCCGCGGCCTGGCCCTTTTCGGCACACGGTCCCTTCCCCGAGGGGTGCCAGAGGCGCACAGAGCGCGCCAAATGACCCTCTATTCAACCGCAGGGTGGTGCGAGGTAGGTGTCCGCCCCGTGGAACATTCAAACTCAAGTTGCACGATGGTGCATCAGGTTCAGGAGAACGCCCCACCAGAGAGCTTGATGATCCGCCTCTCCAGGTCCGCAGCGACCCGAGGTGGCCCATGGTGGAAGGCTGCGACGGCCTGGTCCTTCACGATCTCCTCGGCAGGTGCAGGGCCGAAGATGTGGTGGGCAGGCTTGCCGGGCCAGAAAGTCTTGTAGCCCCTCCCGCCCTTCTTTCCGAAGCGGAGTTCGGAGTAGGCGAAGGTGCGCTTCTTCCCCCAGACGGACGCGGTGATCCTGCCCTTGGCGAGGCCAGGGTTGGGCCAGTCGGCGAAGCGGCCGAGGGCATCGCGAGGCTGCTCACCGCGGTCCTTGGAGGACTTGGCGCTGAGGCTCTGCAACTCTGTGGGTTGGACACCGGTGCCCGTGCCCTTGATGACCCAGGCCATGCCCGTGCCGTCATCGAAGTAGGCCGAGACGCGGTTGTCGATGGCACGCTTCTTGATCGAGGTCTGCTTCACCAGGGCCTTCTTGACCTCGGTGGTGGTCTTCCTGCCGCCGCTGATGAGCGAGCGCTTCATCTCGGCCCGGCCCCGGGCGCCGAGAGCCTCCGCAGCCTTCAGGAGCCGCTTGTGGCCGTCGCCCTTGAGAGTGATCGTGATGGTGGCCATGAGGCCTCCGTTCGCGCCTCTTGTCGAACCTGGACATCCGCGCCTTGATCCGCCGCCCCTCGAGCACATCTAAGGGCTCGAGCCAGGGAAGGAGATGATTGCCTTGAAGGCGCGATTTTCCATCCCCCTGCCGTGCGCGCCCATTTCCCGCTGTTGCGGCGGTTGCGGCGGCGACGTAGCGGAGGTCGAGGGGCCTATCGATCTCGCCGCCGTTTGGCGGTCGCGGCTTTTCGTTTTATCAAACGACCCCTAGTAACCATCCGGCGAGGGCTCGGATGTGCAATTACAAGGTTGAGAAGCGTGATGCCGAGCCAAATTTCTTTCGGACACGTGTACAATCAGCCCAACGTTATACCGTATCGAAATTGAGATTCAGTGGCCAGATATGCCTCAGCAGTCGGTACCGCCATCACCTCCGTCAAGTGGTGTGAATAATGTTGCCGATGGGACTGATACCCCAAATAAGTCTAGAGACCTCGGCAGGATAATGCTTGGCGCGGGTGCGCTTAGTATAGCTGGAGCGTTCGGCCGAGAGATCGTTGGCTTGGAATTCAAAGCACCGCCGTCAAGAACACCTACAAATATAGAACAGCCTATCTCCAAGGCTCAATCAAAATTACCATATCAATTAGATTCGTACACGAATTTGGTTGATTACGACATCAACAAAGAATTACTTATGTCTTACTATAAATACGAAATTTCAAATGAGTTGCTACCACAAAAATAAGAACAATATTCCAATGAAATTTGGTCGAATCTTCAATCAAGATGGTGCACACACCAAGAACTTGTCAAATTACTTGAGGCTGGATTTTCTTCCGTTCACACGTATCGCGATACAACTGGAGCTATAATTTCTGAGCACGCTAGATCAATCTCAGATTGCTCTCCATAACGACTAGTGACAACACGCGGTTCGTAGAGTTTCGATCTAAGAATATCCAACAATATCGTCATTCAATAAGTTCGATAGGGCCTAAATCCGCAAGGTTCACTTCAGCCCCCGGATGCCTACGAGGTTTCGAATACGTTTAACTTCTCGCGTTTCCTAGCCTCGATCGACGCAGCGCGCCGGCGCATGGCCTTGTTGTGCTGTTCGATGGCTTTGGCGCTCGCCTGGACCGCGTCGGGATCGTCTTCGTCGTGGGCTAGGGGCTTGGCGTCGGAGGCCATCCAGGCTCTCGGCGAGCGTTGCGCGGCCTGCAACGCGAGCTCGTCCAGCGTTCCGTTTTCAGTACCCGAAACCGGCTCTTCGATGAACACCCCTTCCGAGCCTACAGAGATCAAGAGGCTGGGATTATTGCCAAACGCCGCCGCGATCTCCCGGACGGCCCGATCGGCGCGCCTTTTCCCGGCGTGCTCCTCGATGCCTTCGCCTTTGCACCTGGCCTTCATGTGCCGGCCACCGGCCTTCATCTGAGCCCATGCGGACACAGCGCGCCGGTTCCGCTCCTCGGTGACGGTGTGCATGATCCAGTGGAGCACTTCTTCCCACCGCGAGACCTCGGCGGCCGTCGCCGTGCGTGCGAAGCGGCCCGCGGCGTAGGCGGCCTTCTCCTCAGGCGACCAGCCGTTAATGTCTTCCTGGGTGCGGAGGATGGATCGCCAGAAGCCCGATGCTCCGGCAGGTGTCAGGCGGGACGCTGGGAGCTTCCGCTCGGTCCGGGCGACCTCGACCAAGCAGGCGCGGATGAGCTCTTGACGGTGGCGTCTGGCAGCATGAAACCTCTCCATTCGCGGGATAATTCGAACATACAGCGGAGGAGGAGTTTCGCGTAGAGCTTGAAGAGAAGAACGCCCAGCCTAAACCGAGCCGAGGCCGGCGCGAGCAGAGCATGACCGCCGGGGATACATGCGAAGCGCCGCGCGGGAAGATTCAAGTCTTCGACGCGCGCGGTGCGATCATCAATTGCGAACGATGAATTCTCGACGCGTTACACTCCGCGGATTTCGCATCTGGCGGCGGCATCCGATCAACTCTCACGAACTCGTCGTCAGGGTGGAAAGTTGATCGGTGTCGTATCGGCTTCGGAGTGAAACAAGTTCTGCTGGGTCCGGGGTCCCATTTGCCGCCAACTTTGCAAGCTCTTCGAAGTAATTTTCGTGCCCCGGTGGTGAGACAGTCATCAAGACGCGGGCCGGCGCATCACTGATGTTGGTGATGTTGTGTTTCACACCCGGCGGGATGAACAGAAAGGTCCCCGGCACCGCCCGCACCACCCTTTCCCCTATCCACCATTCGCATTCACCCTCAAGCATGAAGAATGTCTCTTCTTGAACGCGGTGAACATGAAATCCGGTCGCGAATCCCGATGGAATGATCCAGTCGAACATGCTCGTGTGCCGTGTGTCCTCGCCGGTGACGAGGAAGACCATCGGGTGTCCACGCAGCATGACCCCACTGGTTTCGTTGGGCATGCGAATGACGGCATCGGCGCTCATGCTCCCCTCCTTTGGCTGTGGGGTTGGTTCTCGTTGCACGGCCTCACCGTCGGCCTTGGTCGGCGGCGAGTCGTGAAGCCGCTCTGAAAAATCTGCTAAAATCGTTGAATGACAGTCAGGGGCGGCACCTACCGTTTCGGCCAGTTTCGTCTCGACCCGACCGCGGGCCTCCTCTATCGGGGCGCTGAGCCCACGATGCTGGGTCGGCGTGCGGTTGCGTTGTTGCGCCGGCTGCTTGAGGACGCGGGCGCGCCGGTGTCAAAAGATGCGCTGATCGAGGCAGCCTGGGGCGGCCTCGCTGTCGCAGACAACAATCTGGCGGTTCAGGTTGCGGCCTTGCGTCGGGTGCTGGCCGAGGCGCCGGACGCACCGAGCTGGATCGAAACCTTGCCGCGCCGCGGCTATCGTTACGTCGGGCCGGCCGTCACTGCGGGTGACCCGGTCGTCTCCGGCTCCGCGCTGACACTGCCCGACCGGCCATCCATCGCGGTGCTCCCGTTCTCCAATCTCGGCGGCGATCCGGAGCAGGATTACTTCGCGGACGGAATGGTCGATGACATCATTACCGGGCTGGCGCGGATCAAATGGCTATTCGTCGTCGCGCGGAACTCGACCTTTACCTACAAGGGCCGCGCCGTCGATATCACGCAAATCGGTCGCGAGCTGGGCGTTCGCTATGTCCTCGAAGGCAGCGTGCGAAGATCCGGCCGCAACATACGTGTGACCAGCCAATTGATCGATGCATCGACGGGGTCCCATATTTGGGCCGAACGCTACGATCGAATGTTCGACGATATTTTCGCCCTTCAGGACGAGATCGGATTATCGGTGGTCGGTGCGATATCGGCCAGCCTTAGGCGCGCCGAGATTGACAGGGTGAAACGGAGACGCCCCGACAGTCTCGATGCTTACGATCTCTTGCTGCGGGCCCAGCACGACGTCGATTCCGGCATGCCCGAACAGGTCGCGCGAGCCCTTGTCTTGCTGGAAGGCGCAATTGCCATCGACCCCACCTACGCATTGGCCCACGGCAACGCGGCGATGTGCCATCACTGCCTGTTCCTGCGCGCAGGGCTGCAGGAAGTGAACCGGTCCGCTTCAATCCATCATGCCCGCAGCGCGATCCTCCATGGACAAGACGATGCGACCGCGCTGACGCTGGCCGGTTTTTCCATCGGTATGGACGGACACGACCGCGGCGCCGCCTTCACCGCGCTTGAGGCCGCGCTCGCCATCAGTCCGTCATCAGCGCTGACCTACATCCTTGGAAGCGTCATTTTCGGATGGAGCGGAGAGGCCGAACGGGCGATCGAATGGAGCGAGCGGGGCATGCGCCTCAGCCCCTTCGATTCATGGGCCTTTGCCGCTTTCGACGCGCAAGCAATGAGTCACCTGCTCCGCGGCCGCTACGCAGAGGCCTGTCACGCAGCCTACAAGTCGGTTCAGGCCAATCCGGCACACAGCATCACCTATGTGCAGTTGACGGCCGCGCTCGTTAAACTCGGGCGGCTGGATGAGGCGAAAACTGCCGCGGCGAGGGTACTCGAACTGCACCCAACATTCCGCTTCAAACGCCAATTCGAGGGCGTCAATTGCGCGCCAGCGCTGGCGGAGACGCTCGGAGAGGCACTTCGAACGGCCGGCCTCCCCGAATAAATACGCGCTCGATGCATTGGCTTTTACAGGAGCCTAGGCGGACCGAGATCTTCATTCTTAGGCCAATACATGATGGCTATCCAAATTAGTAATATTTTACAATAGGAAAATAATATTTGAATTTATTATTTCTATTTTGATGATTGATTGTTGAAAACACATTCAATCTTAGCGCCTTTGCTTTGGCAATTTTGCATTTCCCACGATGCCTAATAAACGACTCCGATAATATACATTGACCACATCAAAACAAACATTAACGGCATCAACTCAACGAATAGTGAGCCACCCACAAAGGCTCCGCCAGATCCATAGGCTTGAGGAACCGTTATTCGGTAAATTCCCCACTGCTCATCGCGCTTCTCCCATTCCGCTTTAATGGATCTAATCGAATTTCTTGATGCCAATATCCCAACGAAAGAGAGGATACCGATTGACCACCCAATCATACCAACGGCTAGTATAGCTAACTTCCTCAGAATGAATACACCAATCGATCCTTCCCAGGCGAAAACGATCAACACGGCCATCGCACTTATAAGAAACCCTTGGAAGGTAAGTGTCTATGTTAGTCTATGAAGGATAATTTCATCTTCTCTTTTAATTTCGTCCCTAAGATATTTATAGCACTCCTTGTGACCATCATATTTTACGCAATTTTTAATAATTTTTTAGTCAAATCTTCTAATTCTTTTGCATCCGTTCTAGATAAGAAATATATGTACATTACAACAGATATAGTAAAGATGATAATCCAAATCGCCATTACTATGATAGCACTATAAAAAACTCCAGACAACCAATCCACGGTTTGCATCGACAATGCTTTCTGATTAGATGTTTTTATGTTTATTCAAACTTCATTCCGGATGACTCACGAGTCTCCCGATCACACAAGCGCAAAAATCTGAAGGGCCAATCCTCCATAAATTGCCGTGCATATTAGGATTCAACCTCGCCAATCGTTCAGATATTACCTTTCTCGATCAAACAGTTCAACTTTTCTGTAAACTTTGAGTGCCCAAAAATCTTGGCCGAACCCTGATTTCCGTCTATTCGCGATCCTAACTTCTCTCCTGATCAAGAGTTTCTCAAAGCATCATGCTCTGAGTCCTCTCGACCTCTTCGTCTTCGCAAAGCGTGAACGCGTCGCGGTAAAGCACCCGCCGCCGCGCGAACCCGACACCGCCGCGCATCTTCGCCTTGATCAGCTCGGCGCGGCCTTCCCAGTTCTCGCGGTCGACGGCCCATTCCGGGTAGTGCTTCGCGCTCACGCTCGGCTCGGCGCGGCTCAGGTAGTAGATCGGCCGGTGCACGAAGAGGACGGTGTCGGCGTCCTTCTCAATGGAAGAGGAGCCGTGGAGGTCGCGCAGCTGCGGCAGGCGGATGTCCTTGGCGGTCTTCACGTCGGCGTCGAAGCCGCGGTTGACGTGCGAGACTAAGACCACCGGGATGTTGAGGGCCTTCGCAATCTTCTTCAGCTCGCGGGTCGTCTCGGCGATCGCCTCGTATTCCTTCGCCTTCTTGTTCATCGGCTCGAGGAACTGGAGATGGTCGATCACCAGGAGCTTGAGGCCGCGCTGGCGGATGAGGCGCTGGGTGCGGAGGCGGACGTTGGCCGCGGATTGGCCTTCGCTGTCGTCGACCGTGATCGGCCAGGACCGAACCCGCGCGAGCGCGTCGAAGAGCCGGTCGCGCTCGGCGGCGTTGAGCGAGCCGGTGAGGATCCGGCGGGAATCGACGCGTGCCAACTGCGCCGCGAAGCGCTCCATCGCCTCGTCGTTGGTCATCTCGTTGGTGACCAGGTGCACTGGATGGCCTGAGGACGCGACGCCCCAGACGAGACGCTGGGCGAGAGCGCTTTTTCCCATGCTTGTTGCACCACCGACAACGATGAGCCGGCCAGGCATCAGCGGCGCGATCAGCTCGTCGAGGGAGCGGAAGCCCGAATAGAGGCCCTGGACCTTCACGGTGCCGGACTGGGCGGCGTCGATCCGTTCCATGAGGCGCGCGGACAGCTCGCCGACGGTGGCGATCTCCTTCACCGGTTCGGCGTTGTAGACGCCATGCAGGAGCGCCATGCCCCTCTCCGGCAGATCGTCTCCGGGGATGTCGCGGTCGTTGGCGAGCGCGGGGAGCTTGGCGGCGATGTCGAGCCACTGGTTCCGGAGGAACGGGTCGAGGATCTTGTCGGCGAGGTCCTTGGCCGTCATGCCCATCGTGTTGCGGGCCATCAGGACCGGCAGGTAGGCGCGCAGGGTGATGTCGCCCTTCAGCTCCGCGCGGCAACTCGCCTCGACAAGCGAGAGGCCCCAGGAGTTGCCCTTGGCGCGGACGGCGCCGATCGCCTCGTAGATGCCGCCCATCAGCTCGCTGGCGAAGTGCTTCGGCTTCAGACGTTCGGCGATGTCGTCGTGGGCATCGGGATTGAGGAGCAGATGGCCGACGAGATCTTTCTCGGCAGACGGTGCCTCGACAGAGATCATGCGAGGGCCATCTCGCCGGAAACCTTCTGCATGAAGCGCCAGATGTCGAGGTAGTCGGAGCCGTCCTCGGGGCCTGCTTGGCGAGTGACTTCGACCCCCTCCTCTCGAAGGCGACGGAAGAGCTGCTCGGCGGCCGACGGTCCGGGCGGCGGCGAGATCCTCTCCCGGCCGGTGCGCTTGTCCACCTTCTCCGCCCAGGTGTCGCCGTCCTCGAAGATGTCCACGTGCCCGATTTGCATCGGCACCTCGAAGCCCGTCATGCCGCTCGTCGAGAGGAGCGACCAAACCGGGAGGCCGGTGAGGAGGTGCACGCCGAAGGCCGCCTCCACGCCCTCGCACACGGCGACACGGCCGCGGTCAGGTCCGAACAGCCGGACGGCACCGCCGCCGGTGGGGCCGAGTCCCTGCTTGGATTGCCCACCAAAGCCCTTCTCGCCGTCGATGGTGATGAAGATGCGCCAGACGCCCCGGAACTCGCCGGCGGGCCCGTCGACACGGCACAGCATCGCCGGCGACCAAGCGCCGGACGGATGCCGGATGGACTGGGCGAAGCGGAGACAGGTCGGCCAGACCTCCAGGTGGATTCCGCGCTTGTGAAGGTAGCGCTCGGCCGGCGTGCCGGGGAGAGGCTCGGCGTGCTCCCAGAGCCAGTCGGCGCGTTCCTGTTTGCGCTCACGCTCGGCCTGCGCTTCAGCCTCGGCTTCGCCGCGGCGGCGCTCCGAGTCCGCCCTCGCCTTCTCCCGCGCGCGGCGAGCGGTCTCGTCGTCCACGGCGCGGTCGTCCATGCCCAGGAAGCGGCGCGCCTCGTGGAAGGCCAGGCGATAGTCCGCGGTGGAGGGCTCGCCGGCCTGGCCGTTCAATAAGTACGCGGCCAACTTGATAGGGCCGCCCCCGACGCTCTGGGAGAAGCGGTAGAAGGTGCCGCGGTGCGGGCCCTCGAGGTTCACCTGGAACGAGCCGAGTTGCTTCGGCCCCTTTGCGGTGAGGAAGGCCTTTCCGCGGTGGATGACGTAGCCAGGTGCGAGCCAGTCGAGGACGTCTTCGATGCGCGCGGCGAGGCCGTTCGCGATCTCGTCGGAATCGTCCCGCCGCGTCACAGGTCCAACCTCCCCTGCGCCGAGCCCTCACCGAGAGAGACGATCAGCCGATCGTGCAGACGGTCGTAGACGGCGTTGTTCCGCGAGCCGACGCCGACAACGTTATCGCCGCGGGCCCGGTTCGCCTGGTCGAAGAGATCCAGCAGGTTGATCTTGTCCATTTCGTCCAGCCAACTCAAGGTGTTCTCGACCCAGCGCGGGTGATTGAGGATCAGTGCCGACACCGCCGTGATGACCGGCTCGATCAGCGCTCGCTTGTTGTTGGTGGTCTCGGTGATGCTGAAGAGCACCAGTCGGAGGTGACCCTCACCATGCTCGGCGAGGATCTTCTTGAGTGTCGCGGATGCGTGGGTCCGCAGTTCGGTGCGGGCGACGTTGGGCGGCACGATTTCGACCCCGAACTCGTCGAGCACGCGCTGAAGCGCGGACACCGGCTCAAGCTCTCGATCGCCCTTCCGTGCCAGCGCCATCGGGGTTCCCCCGGCTGAGGATCAGAACTCGACGCGCCGGGCCAGGTCTTCCACCTCGGCACGGAAGGCTTCGTCCCGCTCCATCATGTCTTCGACCTTGCAGATCGCGTGGAGGACGGTCGTGTGATCGCGCCGTCCGATCCGCGATCCGATCTCGGGAAGGGAGTGCCGCGTGAGGCGGCGGCACAGGCACATCGCGACTTGGCGCGCCTTGACGAGCTGCCTCGGGCGTCTCGGACTGTCCGTCTCGGCGAGCGTGACACCATAGTGCTCCGCGACCGCCTTCTTGATCCTGGCGATCGGATGGCGGAATTCGACCCGGATGTGCGGGGAAAGCACCTCGTCGTCGCTCTGGAAGCTCGTCTTCATCGGCGACGCGGACTCCTCGACGCTCTCCATCTCCTCACTGGACGCTTCCATGGGCTCAGGCTCCTGGCGGGCGGGCAGCTGCATCAGGACAAACGCGGTTACTCGGGCGCGGTTCAGGCGGATCAGCGCGGCGATGCGGCGCTCGTGGAAGTGCAGCGCGACGGGGTTCTGATAGGGCGCGAACATGACGTGCCTCCTCGGTCTCGTGGTGGTCATGACCTCAGGCGGCCAAGATCAGGCGGTGCCGCGTCGGCCGGCGGGCGGCGCGGCGGTGCTCGACGTGGCCGGGTAGGAAGCGGCGGCGGATCCACACCACGACGACCCTCTTGGTTCTGCGGTGCGGGCCCTGCCGCAGGTGGCGCTCGGAGGTGAAGGTCACGCCGCGGCCTCATCGAACAGGCTCGGCTGCGGCTTCCCGGCAACCGGCTCGGCGCGCGGTGCCGCCGCGGATTGCTGCGCGAGCCAGTGGGCGCGGCAGAGCCAGCCGCCGACCGGACCGTGATGGGTGGCCCATCCCGTGCAGCCGGACCACTGGCAGTGGTTGGGCTTCCAGGTGGTGGGGTCGTTGCGGCTGGCCATCAGCGGCGCGCCCCACTCAATTCCTGCGCTCGCTCGCCCCCGGAAACGCGAAGGCCGAGCACAGCGACGGCATCGTTCAGACTCTCGCTATGTATCCAGCACAGTGAGGTGGCGGGGACCCTATGCGGCTTTCGTCCCGGACGACGCTTTTGACGATCCTCGCGCGTGAGCACCGCGAACTCTCTCGGTCCGCATCCCTCAATCTCCTTCGGCATCGTCTTGCCGTCGCACTCGACCCAGTCGCGCTCGTCGGGATACCAGGCCCCATCGCGCAAGACGGAACCGTCCTGCAGGCGCTCCCATGTGTGTGTCTCTACGTACTCAATGCTGAGGCCCAGGGATTCATCGACCCAGAAGCCACAACATGCTCCATCGTCTTCCATGGTCTCGCGCCCGGTTTATGTTCGTCAGCACCTTCGTCCTTGGCCGACGGCACCTGGTCCATCTTGAGATCCCGCTCGAACTCGGCTCGAGCCAGCTTCCGAGCCCACCGCATCGCCTCGCGGAAGTTCGCGTCCTCTATCGCTGCCTCAACGCCATGCGAACACATGGTGCCGATAGCGGTGAAGGCATCGTCGCTCGTTTTTATGGTGCTCATGCCGGATCCCCGACAGGCGGCGGCGGAAGGACGGTCAATGCCTCGCCCGCACCGACTACGCACGAGCGGCCGTTTGGCAGCGTGACGAGCGCGGTCCAGGTGCCGCTCGGCGAGGTGTACAGCTCGAGGATGCACTTGTTGTTCTGGAGACCGAACGAACGCTGCGTCTCGCCGAACTTCCGCGCGAGGATCTCGATGATCTCGTTGCGGTCCTTGCAGACGACCTGACCACCGGTGGCGGGACCCATCAGCACCGCGGAGGCGATACCGGCGGCGAGGAGCACGCGGATCATGGCCGCACCTCACAGGTCAGGTCCGGCATCGGCTCGATCGTGACGACCAAGCGGGCCGGTTTCGGCCTCGGAGTGGGGATGGCGTCGACGCCGGAGAGAATGACGGCGAACGCTGCGAGAACGAGAAGGCCGGTCATGCGAGTCCTTTCTCCACGGCAAGCCAGGCGGGCATCGACACCTCGGCGAGCCCGTTGCGCTTCATCGCGATTTCGATGGTCGAGAGCGGGAGCCAGGCGGCGTTTGATTCATCGCCGTCGGCGGAGACCTTCACCGCGCGCTCGGATTGCGGGTGGACCTGAACCTCAAGGTCGAGGATGTCGGAGCGGCCGGAGACGGTCATGCGGCGCTCCTGGCGAAGAGCGGCGTGACCCGGACCGCGAAGCGCGGGTCGTTCACCGAGCGGGCGTGGCACAAGAGTCCGACCGCCTCGGCTTCATCGTCTCCGCTCACCTGGATGCCGAGCCGGGCACACTGCTCCTTCACCGCCTTCTTCCAGGCCGCGCGGCCGCCGCTCATCTTCCCGGTGCCGAGGTAGCTCTTGCGCCAGGTCGAGGCTACCACCAGCACGACAGGCGTCTTGGTCGCCTCACCGACCTCGAGGATGATCCCCTTGAGCATCGTAAGGAATTCCACGGTGCCAGCGTTCGACGCGCCGGCGCCCCAGCCCTGGGCTCGGAAGTCCTCGCAATAGACGGCATCGACCGCCTCGCCTCGGGCCTGGAAGGCGATCAGCTTCCGGCGGAGCATGTCGCGGGCGTGGTGCAACCTGGCGGCGGGTGTCGCCCCCTCAAGCACCTCGACGCCGGACCAGAAGGTGTCCGGTGCCATCCAGCGGGCCAGGCCCATGTGCGTCGCGGGGTCGATCGCGAGGAGGTGCACCCGCCCTACTCCGCGGCCTCGGCGACGCGCTCGGCGTGCGTCTTGTCCATGAAGGCGTCCACCTCGGGGTCGCTCTCCTCCTCGGCCTTGGTGAAGTCCTGAAGGTCGGTCTGACCGTCGTCCTGCTTCGGCTTCGCGGCGGCGAGCGCGGCCTGGCCGAGCGGCGTGTCCTCCATGCCCTCGATCGCGGCGAGCATCTGGTCGTAGGAGTCGGCCTCGTCGTCATCGAGCCCATCGGCCAGGTCCTCGATCTTCCGCTCGAGGTCCCGCTGCTTCAGGATCAGCCGAAGGATCTTCTTCGGGATCCCGTGGCTGTCCTTCGCCTCCTCGAGGATGGCGTTCTGGTCCGCCTTCAGATCCCGGCACTTCTTCATCATCGCGCCCTTCTCGCTGAGGATCTGGGCTTCGATGTTTTCGTGGCGGCGGATGTAGCTCTGGACGACCTCGCGGTCGTAGCCGTTGTGACCTGGGACGGTCATCGTCGCTCTCCTTCGGATGTGCCGGGCCCCGAACCGCCGGCGGGTTGAGGTCAGGCCGGCTTGCGATCGCGCTTGATGGAGACGACGCCTGCCTTCTCGCGGGCCAGGTCGGCGAGCCGCTTGTTGAGGTTCGCGAGCGCTTCCATGTCCTGGCGGATCTGCTCCTGGGCCATCGCGATCTCGTCGAGGTCCAACTCGCCGTCGGCGTAGGCCTCGGTGAGCGTCGCGACGACGTCGGCACCCTCCTTCACGACCGCGGTCAGGAGCTGCAGCGGCGAGCTTCTCGAGGGCGTCACCTCGTCCGGCACCACCGTGAAGCCGGACATGCCGGCGAGGACGCGGGTGACGATCGGATCTTCGGCATGCGCCTCGAGGTCAGCGACCACGTCGAGCGGCAGGAACGAGGAGTCGTTGTTCGATGCCGCTCGCGAGATCCGCCCGGCGTCGAGCCGGGTGACCTGCGCTGCCTTCGTCACGCCGCCAACCGCGCGGACAAGATCGCGGCTCGCCGCCTTGAGCTTCAGGTAATCGGCCTCGGGAAGCTCACGTGCTCCAAGCATCACGCAACCTCTGAACTGGTTCGCGCAACGTTCCGTCCGAAGAATGCGTCGCGAAGACGCTTCGGCGATGCCAGATTGACTGCATCGGAACGTGAAGAGCGCGGAGGAAAGGGAAAGGCCAGGGGCGTGGCGGCCCCTGGCAAGGTTCCCTGGCATGGCTCTGAAGCCAGGGGGGAGGAGCTGGGGTGGTGGCCGGCGGGGCATACGCCGGCCACCGAACGACCACGTCGAAACCGGAGGGAATCCGACATGGACGAACGGGAAAGCTGTCGTGGGTGAGGACGGGGCGCGGGCATCAGGCGGCCGACGCCAAGCGCGTGTCGAGCTCGGTATGAGCGACGTGGAACGCACGTTTCAGGCAGAGCTGACCGTCCCCGTCGCAATCGAACGGGATGATCTTGAGCCCGTCGTCCGTCAGGATGCCGACATGACCGAAGGTCACCTTGCCGATGCAGTCGACCGAGGCGATCGGCGCGGCCGGCTCAGCGATCGCCCCCACGAAGGGAACGGATGCCGCCACAGGCACGGCGGCGGCACCGGCGAGGAAGGCGCGGCGGTTCACGCTGCTGCCTCTTCTGCGGGGGCGGCGGGCAGCTCAAAGAACCACCGGTCGTCCCACTCAAGCCCGCGCTCCCGAACGGCATCTCGGATGCGGGCCAACTGGGGGAGATCCGGGTGCAGCACACCCTTCTCCCATCGCGACACCGTCGCCTGGTTGGTGCCAGCGATCTCCGCGAGGTCGCCCTGCGTGGCCTGCAGCACCGTCTTCCGGATGTGAAGCAAAGTGTTCATGAGCGAAGATAATACGTATGCGCATTCGCATTCAAAGTCAGAAAATGCGTTTGCGCATTCGACGCTCTTGCCTGCGACGCGTATACGCATGCGCATGACGCCGAAGGAAATTCTCCGGGCCATCATGGCCACTGGCCTGAACCAGACTGAGGTCGCCGAATTGGTCGGCGTGTCTCAGTCGCAGGTGAATCGTTGGCTGAAGGGCGCCGACCCGAGAGGGTCCAATCGCGAGAAGCTAATTACCTATGCTGTTAAACTCGGGGTAGTGCCGAGCATACAAACAATCCAGAGTGCACGTGTCCCTATCAGAGGGGTCGTTGAATCTGGTGAAATAACAATGTCGGATCCTGCCAGTATAGATGAGGAAGAGCTGTCGTATGTCGAGTTGAGATTCCCGGTCCCGCCGGACGTTATCGCGTTCACTGTGCGAGGGAATTCGATGTTTCCGCGCTACCGGGACGGCGACGTCATACTGACCCGCCAAGAACGTCGGAAATCGATCGACGACGATGTCATCGGAACCGAGGCCATCGTGGGCCTGCCCGATGGGAAATGCTACCTCAAAGTCATCCGCGAGGGTTCGCGCAAGGGCGTCTTCACACTCGAGAGCTGGAACGCACCCCCAATGTACGATGCCTCGCCTGAGTGGATCAGCGAGGTTTACCTCATCATCCCATCCGGATCTGCCGGGCGGTGATCTCCACCTGTATTGTTGTTCGCGTAGTAGGCCGAGTCGAGAATTCTATAAAAATGGATAGGCCATTCCTATGGATCATGAATTACTGCGCCGCGTCCACGCGGATCGAATTGAAAAGCGCCAGATCGACGAGCTGATCGGCTTGGCCCGCGGCATCACCGCCGACGGCGTCATCAATCAGGCAGAGGCGGAGACCCTCGAGACCTGGCTCGCCGTCAACACCAGCGCCAGCGACAACCCCGTCATCGCGAGCCTCTACACCCGCGTCCGTGAGATGCTTGCGGACGGGCTCCTCGATGAAGACGAGAGAGGCGAACTACTCGCGACCCTGAGAGCGCTCACCGGAGGCCCATGCGAGTTGGGCGAAGAGCTGAAATCGACCGCCCTGCCCCTCTGCGCTCCAGCGCCAGCCGTCCGGTTCAGCGGCCAGCGGTTCTGCTTCACCGGGACCTTCGCATTCGGGAGTCGGGGCGCTTGTGAGAGCGTGGCGAAGCTCCACGGCGGAGACGCCGGCAGCCTGCTGAAGTCCACCAACTATCTCGTTATCGGCATGTACGTTTCGGACGCGTGGGTTCATTCGACCTACGGCCGGAAGATCGAGAAGGCATGTGGATGGCGGGCCCAGGGCGTGCCGATCGCCATCATCTCCGAAAGCCATTGGACCAAGGCTCTGGAGGCAGGGAACGCGGCCACCCCCTAGGCGCGCGGACGATCTGCCCTGCCCCATCAACAAAAGGCTTTCGACAATGCGTCTTATCGGTATTGCCGCGGTTTTCGCGGCCGTGCTCGCGGCGATCCCCGCGCGCGCAGAATTCCCCTTCAAGCCGGATCAGGCGGCCAAGAAGCTAACCGGCGCGGCTACGAAGATTGGAGCGCCGCTTCGTTTTCGACCCCTGGTCTGCGCGCAAGAGCAGAGACAGGTTTGCCGCTTCAGCGCTCCGGCCGTTCAAGGCATGGCCTCATCGCTGCCCGGCAAGAATGCTGCCGACGTCACCATGATCCTCGACTCCGACTCAGGCGAAGGCCTCGACGCGCTGGTCGCTTTCGGCGCGCTAATAGCTCTCGTGTCGCCGGAGTTATCCCCCACCGCCCGCGGGGAGATCATCATGAGCACCGTCTCAAGGGTCCTCGTGGACGGGGAGGAGATGGCAGCCGTCACCCGCGGTGGCGTCCGCTACACCCCCTCGTTCTCCAGCTTCGCCGGGCTCTGGTTCATCGCAAGCTCGACGAAGTGAGAGGCCAGCCCAACAGCTCGCATGCCTGTCGCGAGGCATGTCGGCGCAGCTCGGCCCAGAAGGCTTGATGCAGGAGCTCCGGAAGCTTCATCACCTCGACCGGCCGATCCACCGAGAGGGAGTCTCGTTCCGCTGATGCGTTAGAGGCTACGCCTCTATCGGGTGGACTTTCGTTCCAGGTTTTCGGCCGGACAAATGAAGGGACAAGCCGGCGGAATGCCTGGCCGATCGCATCCATCGCGGTGCGCCCCAATCGCAGCACCGGAGCCATCCCCCGGCCACCCTTTGCGTGGCTGACGACGACGATCAGGCCGAGCTTCACGAGCTTCGCCCGCGCTCGCGAGACGAAGCGCTCGCTCATCTCAAGCCGCTTCGCGATCATCCGGTTCGATGGGTGGATCTCGCCCTTATGGCGACTGAAGAGACCGACGAGCGCCTCCCAGACGCGCCTCTGCCCCGGCGTCAGCCCTTTGCCATCTTCCAATCCGATCAGGGTGCGCCGGACCTTCTTCGCGTGGGCCGCGGCGCCAGCTTTCGCATCAGCCGTGCGCGGGTGGTTCCAGCCATCGGAGCGCCTGGAACCTTGCGATTTCGGGCGCATTCTTTTGCGGAAATTCCTACTTATGACGTCCTTTGCTGCCCCCGTCGCCGTTGCACCGGCTGCGGGGGTTTTTCTTTGACCTGTTCGCATATTCGCCACCTCAGAAACGCGTACATTCCGGGCGCAGCGGGCGGCACCATAGGCTCATTCGCATAATCCGTTCAAGAAATTTATGCGTTTGCACATTTTGTCTATTACATTGCGAATGCGCATGAGCATGAGCATGTGCATGTGCATGTGCATGTGCATGGATTGTCTCCACACACCACCCGGAGGCACCTCATGCGAGCCATCGAGATCCGCACCTACTACTGCGCTCCGCTGACCGACTCGGCAGGCTGGACGGTCGTTTCCGACTTCGAATGCGAGGTCCAGGGCGAGCTTGTTGAGGGCTCCGGCGGCGACTGGAGCCTCCAGGTCCATCATGTCTGGGCGCCGCGCCATCGCGTTCTCCCGGACGGGACGACCGTCGAGCGCACCTTCGACCTGATGTCGTCGGAAGACCCTGCCTGGCTGAGCCACGGGCGCCGGATCGCGGTCCGTGCGCAGCAGGACGCGAAGCTGCTCGCCGAGCTGATGGAGGAGAACGGCTTCGTCAGCACGGGCCGCGGAGCGAATGACCCTGAGGGCCGCATCCTCTGCCTTGAGCTGGAGGCGGCGTGATGTCGACCGCTGTCTCTAGCGCAGTCGCCTCAGGCAGCGAGATGCTGCTTCCCCTCCAGTCTTTTCTTCCGCTCGGCGAGTGTCTCACGGCGATAGAGAATCCAAGGCACAACGTGCCTAAATATCCTAGCCCACCACGGAACCCACAAGCGTGCCCCTTCCGACCAACCAAGCGCTTGATTCGCACGGTTGTAAGCGAGGTTGAGAGTTGGACCATTCTCGGGTGGCTCATCCGGATACATCCGAGCCAACTTGACACCGAGAATCTCGTGGTTGGCGGCGGGTTCGTAGCTTTCTGCAAAAATGTTGAGAGCGCGCCATCGAAGTTGTTTATGCAGCGCGGCTTTCCCGAAGAGATCGAAAACGAGGTCGATGAGACCCGCAACAGTGGCAATTCCCGCAGCCCAAGTCGTGGGCAAGATCGAGACGACAGCACTAGATCCGGCGAGAACAACCACGAACATCAATACACGGTGCACCTGGTCATAAAAGCGCTCCATGTCCTGATGGTAGGACGCATTCATTATTGCCCGGAACTGAAGGTTTTCGAGCGGAGTCACGGCCGGGGAGGCAAAGGGTCCACCGGCATTATTTGGCTGTCGTCCCATCTCGTGCCCGGAGATGGGCGGTCGTCCCAAATCGTTCGGGATGGGGGGTCGTTCGACGGATCCGATGCCGGAGGTGTTGGCTCCGATGGACTCGGATCCGGCGGATTCGGCTTCGGTCTTTCCGGTCGGCTGTTCGCTCTCAGCCATTCGCGTTCTCCGTTTGGCGTCAATCTTTGTGCTCCCGCGCAGCATGGGGTTGGCGTCGGCCGGTCCGTCCTACCGGACCGGCACCTATCCTCGCACGCTCTGCGAGCACCAGCCACTATTCGTTGCAACCTACCAATTGACTCACCGACGGCGGCTTGATGTCGACCCGCGTCCTCCTCACCGGACACGACGACGCGCGCGAGCTCGTCGTCACCGCCGACGGCGAAGTGCTCCACTCCTGGAGCTATGACGAGAAGCCTGGGAGCCGCGCGAACGCGTTCGCCCTCGCCCAGTCTTTCCGCTCGGGGATTGCCGCCTACCGGAATTTCGAGGCCGGGAAAAAGGCCGCCGAGCTTGGTTCGAGCCGGAGGGCGGCGTGATGCGTGAGATTCAAACGCACGCCCTCTACGCTGAGGACCGGCTCAGCTTCCCCGACGAGTGGCTGGTCGTGACGATCGTCGGGGTCTACCGCGAGCCGCAGGTGATCGTCGCCGAGTCCGCCCGGCCCTGGATTCAGTTCGTGGCGTGGCCGGACCAGTTCGTGACGCGAGGCACCCTCGAGGAATGCTGCGCGGACCGGCGCATGTACCGACAGGCGGTGGCCGAGCTGATTTCGGAGGAGGCACTCGCCGCCGAAGAACTGACGAGGGCGCAGAAGCGCCAAGCCTACGCCCGCGCTGCCACCCGCGCGAAGGTGGAGGAGCTTCGCTCTATCCCGGATGCGCAGCCCCGTGCTGTGCGCGAGGTGGCCTGATGCGCCGGCCGAGTGAGGGGATGCCGCGGGCGGGCGAGTACTACCTCGTCGGATCCGGCAAAGACCCTGGCAAGTGGGTCATTCGTTGCGCCTCGAGCCCCGCGCTGTTCTGTATGTTCCACGCGTCGGATGATGGTGCTGCGTTGGTTCGCGCCGATGAAATCGTCCCCGGGCACGTCATCCGCATCGGCACCAAGGACGAGCTGGAGCGATGCCGTTCCGAGCTTGCCGAGAAGATGGCCGCGCCGCTGACGGATCGTCGTTGTGGCGAGGCTCGTCTGAAGCGCGCGCATGAAGCGGTGGGCCAGCGCCTCGCAGAGCTGCTCATCGCCGACCACCCCGAGCCCTCCCCTGCCTTCTCCGAGGCGCGGGGCCCGGGCCTCGAGTGCGGAGGGGATGTGGTCGACAGCGTGTCGAGGACTTCGGATGAGCGCCCTCGCCTCCTCCGTTCGGGCCATCCGATGGGACGGAGGGACAATCGAGGAGCCCGGCCTTTACGCCAACATGAGCCTGGAGGCGTATCACAGCGACTGCTGCGACGGGCCCTCGATCTCGTCGTCTGGCCTGCGCATGATCGAGGCCAAGAGCCCAGCCCATTACTGGGCAGGGAGCTACCTCAATCCGGATCGGGAGCCGTTCAGGCCGTCGGCCGCGATGATTCTTGGCTCGGCCGCGCATCACCTTCTGCTCGGCGAGGAAGGCTTCCACGAGCGCTTCGGCGTCAGTCCGGATGTCTGGACGAAGTGGACCACCGACGCGTCGAAGCAATGGCGCGCAGAGATGGAGGCGGCTGGGAAGCTCGTCCTCACCCCGGAGGCGTTCCGGAGAATCGAGGGCATGGCCCTCGCGCTCGATCGCCATCCGGTCGCCGGTGACTTCCTGCGCGGGCAGATCGAGCATTCGATGTTCTGGCCGGTCGACGTTCCGATCGGCGGCGGCGAGACGTTACGGGTATTTCTCAAGGCCCGCCCAGACTCACTGCCGATGTTCGACGCGACGATCGCGGATCTGAAGGTTCCCAACGGAGCCGTCGGCGCCAATCCCGACGAGGTCGAGCGCAAGCTCGTCAGCCTCGGATACGCCATGCAGCTCGCCTTTGCCTGCATGGGCTGGAAGGCCTTGACCGGGGAATCGATCAAGGACGCCGTCCTCATCTCGGTGGAGTCGGAGCCACCACACGTAGTGACCACGGTCCCCGTGCGAGACCAGACCCTCTATCGCGCCGCGCAGCAGTGCTGCGGTGCTCTCTCAACCTTCGCTCGCTGCTGGGCCGCCGGCGATTGGCCAGGCTACTCCGGAGACGGACGGACCATCCAATATCCCGACTGGCTCGAACGCCGCCTGCAGGCGCGCGAGGAGGCCGGCGAACTTCCGAAAATCGAAGGAGGCATCCTGTGAACCAGGTCGCGCGCGTTCATGCGGTCGAGGATCGCCTCGACAAGAACCGAGCCGGTGAGATCTCGGTCACCGATGTCGGCGTATCGCTCCAGTCGATGGCGGAGGCCATGGAGTACGCGAAGCTGATGTCGGTGAGCCAGCAGGCTGTACCGCAGCATCTGCGTGGCCAGCCGGGCGTGTGCCTCGCGATCGTCGATCAGGCGCTCCGCTGGCGCCTTGACCGTAGCCAACAAATCCTACGTCGTCAATGACCGCATCGCTTATGAGGCGCAGCTCATCATGGCGCTGATCAACACGCGCGCCGGTCTCCGTAAGCGCCTCGACTACGAGTGGACTGGAGACGGCAATGACCTCCGGTGCGTCGTGACCGGAACCCTGCTGGACGGGGAGGTTTGCGCCTACGAGTCACCGCCGATGGGCGCGATCACGCCGAAGAACTCCCCTCTTTGGAAGGTCGATCCGAAGCGGCAGCTCGCATACTGGACGGCGCGGGCCTGGGCTCGGGTCCACACGCCCGAGGTGATGCTCGGCGTCGACTGCGTCGACGACATGAAGGACTCCGGCGGGCCACGCGACGTGACCCGCGCTCTGATCAGCCATCCCTGATCGACCGGTACAAAGCGAAGGCGACCGTCGTGCAGCACGAGTCGATCAGCGACCGCGCGCGCCAAGCGGCCGAACGCCAGGAATCGATCGACGCCGACACCGGCGAGATCACCGAGGTTCAACAAGACGCTAATTCCGGCGCCCTACCTCAGGAGGAGACTATGCAGGCCATCGGCGGGAAAGCCGCCGAGGACGCCACCGCGCGTCTTGCCGACGAAGATCTATAAGATGCCGAGCCCGCGGCTGGCGACCCCGCAGACACCGCCACCGCGGCGTTCGCGCCCATGAGCGCCGACGAGGTGCTCCAGAGCTTCGAGGCGGACCTCGCTGAGGCCGATTCCGAAGCAGCGGTCGAGAAGGTCAGCACCGACTGGGCCGACGAGATCAACCGCGCGGGCGTAATGGGGAAGGCGCGTAAGGCAAAGGCCGCGCGGGCGAAGGAGCTAGGCTCCGAATGATGCTCGCCGTCTTCGCAGACCTCTCCGGCCCGGTGGACCAGCGGTGCGACCTGAAGGCAGGTCATCAGCCGCTCCTCCGGAGCATCGAGGCTCAGCTCTACGGGCTCGACATGCGCGAGCTCGGCCGCCAGCATTCGATCATCCGATACGAGAACGAGAGCCGCGCCGATCCGCGGTCGAGCACAGCCGGCATACCGGTCAAGATCGCCCTCGCCCACTTCAAGGCGCTGAACGACTGCGCCCGATATGTGCTGGCTCACGACCTCGATCACAACGCCCATGGCATCGACGTGGCACGCTATTCGCTCGGCGGTCGTGGAAGCTGGCTGAGGCCACCCCAGCACCTCATCGACACCGCCAAGGACGCAGCGACCGCCATGGGTCTAGAGGACCGCCTCCCCTCGCTGGCGGAGGCGACCGAAGCGCTCCTCGGAGAAGCTCGCACCGGGCTCGACGCGGTGCTCGAACTGTTCGGGCACCAAAGCTCCAGGAAGTGCGGAGGGCGGCGTGAGCCCTCGCCACGTGAAGCAATGGATTGGCGCCACCCCGGACACTGCGGCACCGCCCCGCGTCCGCCTGCGTGTTTTCGAGCGCTCGGACGGCCGGTGCCACCGCTGCAATCGCAAAATCCGAGCCGGCGACAAATGGTTCCTGGAGCACCTGGTCGCGATCATCAATGGCGGGCAGAACGCTGAGGGTAACCTCGGCGTGACATGCTCCTGGTGCCTGCCGGGGAAAAACGCTGAGGACGTCGCCGAGAAGAAGCTGGTGGCGCGCAAGCGGAAGAAGGATCTCGGCATCACCAAGGCCAAACGGCCGATGGCTGGCGGACGAGATTCACGATGGAAGCGCACGATTGATGGAAGGACGGTGGAGCGATGAAGAGAGCCTGCCTCGCCCTCGCCCTCTCAGCCGCCCTCGCCGTCCCGGCCCTCGCGGATGGCGCGACACCTCGGCCGCCAGCAAAGCCGATGCTCGTGAAGCTCGCGCGGGTCGTCGACGGAGACACCCTCGTCGTGCGCCCGGCCGACGGCCGCGCCGAGCAGATCCGCATCGCCGGCATCGACACGGCAGAGCTCCGAGCGCACTGCGCTGAGGAGGAGCGACTCGCCCTCACCGCGCGCACCGCACTCACTGCCGCCCTCGCCTCGAGCCCGAGTACGATCCGCATCGTGGAGCACGGCCGCGACCGCTACGACCGGCTCATCGCCGACGTGCTCGTAGACGGACAGGATGCTGACCGCGCGCTCGTGACGCTCGGCATTGCGCGAGTCTGGACGGGGAGAAGGGAGCCCTGGTGCCGATGACCGACATCACGCTGAACGGCGACCGTCACGGGGCCACGATCCGCAGAGTCACGCTTTACCAGTGGGCCGACGGGAGATGGAGCGCGTGCGGACCTGGAGGATGGGCCTCGTTCGACGGGTCGTTCCCGAGGGCACAGGAGGTTCTCGCTGACGCGCTTGGGGAGGGGGAGAAGGATGGCAAGTCGCGCTGAGCTGACGGCCTCGACGGCCTATCCGCCGGCGCTCTTCGATGAGCGCGCCGCGGCCGCGTACGTCTCGATGAGCGTGACCACGCTCCGGACTCTGCGGGAAACGAACCGGTTCCCTGATCGCGTCGAGATCGGAGGAAAGCGCCTCTATCGACGCTCGGACCTTCACGCATGGGCGGCATCCCTGTCGACTGAGGGTGAACAGTCGGTGGATGTGAGGAGCTACGCGGAGGAATGGGGCGAGTGACGCTGCGATATGTCCACCAGTACCGCGACGTGCGCGGGCGGATGCGGACATATTTTCGCTATCGCGGGAAACGCTGGCCTCTCCCCGACCCTGCGGACGACGATTTCGGGGTGGTCTATCGCAGGCTCTGCGAGACGGTAGCGAAGCGCGCGGCCGGGCCGAAGTTTCCGGCGGAGACGTCCCTCAACTGGCTGACCCGCGCCTATAAGGACAGCGCGCACTTCAAGCGCCTCGCTCCGCGGACGCAGCAGGACTATTCCAGCCTCCTGTCGACCGTCTCAGGCTTCGTCGGCGACAAGAGCTATGCCGGCTTCACGAGCGCCCGGATCATCCGTCACGTGCAAGACAAGCTGGACGAGACCCCGCGCCGAGCCGACTATGCGATTGCCGCCCTCTCTGCCGTTTTCGGCTGGGCGAAGAAGCGCGGGATGGTCTCGGAGAATCCCTGCAGCGGAATCGAGAAGATCAACAAGGGAGGCGCTGGATACAGGGCATGGACCGCGGCCGAGATCGCGACGTTCGTCACCGGCTGCAATGACTTCGAGTGGCTGGTTTTCGTGCTTGGTCTCTACACGGGCCAGAGGCCCGGCGACCTCGTCAAGCTGACGTGGTTTGAATTCGACGGTGAGCGGTTCCGCATTCTCCAGGGGAAGACCAAGGTCGCGCTGGAGATCGATGCGCATCCGGTCGTGCGCGAGACGCTGGCGGCCATGCGGCGCACGGATGGGACGATCCTCGCGAAGGCCGATGGCTCGCCGCTGAAGCGAACCGACCTGTCCTCGCGTTGGCGTCACACGCAGGCGAGGTTGGGCCTCTCCGGCTGCACCATTCACGGGCTGAGGACGACGAGCTCGACGGTCCTCGCCGAAGCCGGTGCGAGCACCAAGCAGCTCATGGCGATGAGCGGCCACAAGACGTCGTTGATGGCGGAGCACTACACTCGAAATGCCGAGCAGCGACGGCTTGCGAAGTCCTCCGTCGCCCTGCTACCGAACATCGTCAGAACGAAGAAGTGGCTAACACCCTCGGATAGTGGCTAACATCGCCCGCCCAGAGACCCAAAAGCCCAACGATTTCAACGATGCGGGCGTGATGGAATGGTAGACATACCGGACTTAAAATCCGGAGGCGCAAGCCGTGCGGGTTCGAGTCCCGCCGCCCGTACCAGCTTCATCCCTGCCAGAGACGCGCCGCCCGCGCCCCGCGCGGCGGGACTAGACCGCCGTCCGCCCCCATGGAGACCCATCGGATGAACGACGCCGCGACACTCGCACGCCTTCTCGCGCGGGGTGAGACGTCCGCCGCCACGCTCGCAGACGCCGCCCTTTCGGCGATCGCGGCGCGGGACGGCGATCTCAAGGCCTTCATCCATGTCGACGCGGACGGGGCGCGGCGCGCTGCCGAGGCGGCCGATCGCCGGCGCGCGGCGGGCCGGCCGCTCGGCCCCCTCGACGGGGTGCCGGTCGCCATCAAGGACAATCTCGCGATGGCCGGCACCGTCACGACCGGCGGCCACGGACGGGACGGTCTCGTGCCGGACGAGGCGGACGCCCATGTGGTCGCGCGCCTCAAGGCGGCGGGGGCGGTGATCGTCGGCAAGACGAACCTCCATGAGGGCGCGCTCGGGGCGACGACCGACAACATCCATCACGGCCAGTGCCAGAACCCGCTCGCGGCGGGATATACGCCCGGCGGATCGAGCGGCGGGTCGGCGGCGGCGGTCGCGGCGGGCATCGTGCCGATCGCGCTCGGGTCCGACACGATGGGCTCGGTGCGCATCCCCGCCGCCTATTGCGGCCTCTACGGCATCAAGCCGAGCCGGGGGCGAATCGGGCGCAGCGGCGTCCTCCACCTGTCGCCGACGCTCGACGTGATCGGCCCGATCGCCGCGAGCGCCCGCGACCTCGCGACGACGCTCGCCGCGCTCGAGGGGCCGGATGCCGCCGACGGGGACTGGGTGCCGCCCGCCGCCCGTCTCATGCCGCCCGAGGGGCGCGGGGCGCGGCCCGTGATCGGCCTCCTTTCGCCGGCGGATGTCGCGCTGGAGCCCGCCATCGCGGCCGGCCTCGCGCGCGCCACTGCGGCGCTGGAGGCGATGGGGGCGGAGGTCCGCGACGTGGCGCTCGGCGGATTGCCGCTGTCGAAGCTGCGGCGCGAGGGGCTTCTCGTGCTGGAGGCGGAGGCCTGGATGCTCCTGGAGGGCGCGATCGGCGCGACACCGGCCCGCTTCGGGGACGATTTCGTCGCGATGGTGCGATACGCGGAGCGGATGAAGGCGGCGCGCCTCGCCCGCGCCTATGATGGCCTGCGCGTCACCGCCGCCGCGGCCGTGCGGGCGCTCGGCGAGGTCGACGCCCTCCTGATGCCGACGACGCCCCAGCGCGCCTTCCCTCACGGGAGCGAGGTGCCGGTGAACCAGGCCGACCTCACCGCGATCGCGAATGTCGCGGGGCTGCCGGCCGTCGCCCTCCCCGTTCCGGCCGAGGATGGCGGGCTTCCGGCGAGCGTCCAGCTCGTCGGGCCGATGTGGAGCGACTACCGGCTCATCGAACTCGCCGGGGCGCTGGGCGCGGCCGTCGGCGCGCCCTGACCGGCACCGGGGAAGGCGCCCGCGTCGGGCGCCCTCGCCTCAGACGACCTTCGCGGCGCGCAGTGCGGCGATCTTTTCGGCCGCGTAGCCGAGTTCGGTGAGGATCGCGTCGGTGTCCTCGCCGAGATCGGGGGCGGGGCGCGAGATCTTCGCCGGGGTGCGCGTCAGGTGGACCGGGAGGCCGACGAGCTTGATGGGGCCGCGCGTCGGGTGGTCGACGGGCGCGGCGATCCCGAGATGGGCGACCTGCGCGTCCGCGAAGACCTCGTCCATCCGATAGATGGGACCGGCCGGGACGTGAGCGGCCTCGAGGCGCACGAGCCAGCTCTGCGTCGTGTCCTCGCGGAAGATCGGCTCAAGGAGGTCACGCACCGCCGGGCGGTTCTCGAGCCGCGCGTCGACGGTCGCGAAGCGGGGATCGGTGCCGAGCTCGGGCCGGCCGATCTCCTCGCACAGATGCCGCCACTGGCCGTCCCCGGCGACGCCGAGATTGAGGTAGCCGTCCTTGGTGGGGACGACGCCCGTCGGGGTGGAGACCGGGTGGTCGTTGCCGGCCTGCTCGGGCACGACGCCGTCGACGAGATAGCGCGCGGCCTGGAAGTCCATCATCGAGATCATCGCCTCGAGGAGCGAGGTGTGGATCCACTGGCCCTTGCCGGACTCGCCCCGCTCGATGATCGCCATGAGGATGCCGGTCGCGGCATAGACGCCGGCCGACAGGTCCGCGATCGCGGTGCCGGCGCGCACCGGCCCCTGGCCCGGCAGCCCCGTCACGGCCATGAGGCCGCCCATCCCCTGCGCGATCTGGTCGAAGCCCGGCCGCTTCTCGTACGGCCCGTCCTGGCCGAATCCGGAGATCGAGGCGAGGATGATCCGCGGGTTGATCGCGGCGAGCGTCTCGTAGTCGACGCCGAGGCGGTATTTCACGTCCGGACGGTAATTCTCGACCACGACGTCGGCCGTCTTCACGAGCGCCTCGAAGATCGCGCGGGCCTCGGGCATCTTGAGGTTCAGCGACAGCGAGCGCTTCGAGCGGTGGAGGTTCTGCATATCGTACCCGTCGCGCGCACCGTTGATGGTCGCGTTGGGGTCGACGCCCTCGGGCGCCTCGATCTTGATGATGTCGGCGCCGTGGTCGGCGAGGATACGGCAGCAGGCGGGACCGGCGCGCACTCTCGTGAGGTCGAGAACTCGGATATGCGACAGCGCGGCCATAGGGATTCCTCTGTTATCGGTCAGGTCGTTCAGTGGGGGCGATCGTGCGGCGGATCCAACGCAGAACTTCATACCTTATCGGCATCGCAGCTATTCGGTTGTCGTTTCACCGAAGCGTTGGATAGGATAAGGTTTGGCCCTGAATGGACTCTGCGGTAACCGATTGACCTTACAAGCCTTTGAGCTCCCCGCAACGGCAGCATCCGCAGCCGCGGAGGATGCGTTGCGCGTCGAGCGCGTGTCTGCGGCCACCGCGGTCGTGACGATCAACCGGCCGGCCGAGCGCAACGCGATGACGCTGGCCATGTGGATCCGCCTCGCCGAGATCTTCGAAGCCCTCGCCGAGGACGACGCGCTGCGCGCGGTGATCCTGACCGGCGCGGGCGGCGCATTCTGCGCCGGCGCGAACATCAAGGAATTCGACAAGGTCCGCTCCACCCCCGCCGACATCCTGCACTATGCGGAGATGGTGGACCGGGCGACGCTCGCGATCGTGCGCTGCCCGAAGGCGACCTACGCCGCCGTCTCGGGCCCGGCCTATGGCGGCGGGTGCGGGCTCGCGGTCTCCTGCGATTTCCGCGTCGCCGACAAGACCGCGCGATTTGCTATCCCCGCCTCCAAGCTCAGCATCGTGTATGGTGTTGAGGAGACGCGGGCGCTCTATCACACGGTCGGCTACGTCCACGCCAAGGAGATGCTGTTCTCCGGTCGGCCCTATGACATCGAGACGGCCGCACGCATCGGCCTCGTCAACCGTGTCAGCGAGACCGACGCGCTCGCCGCCGCCATCGAGGAGGCCGAGGCGCTCGCCGGCTGCGCCCCGCTCTCCATCGCGGGGGCGAAGATCGTGCTGGAGGCGCTCGCCGAGGGCGAGACAGCCGAGCGCGTCGCGGCCGTCGAAAAGGTGGTCGAGCGCGCGATGACGAGCGAAGACTATCGTGAAGGACGGCGCGCCTTCGTCGAGAAGCGCAAGCCGGTCTTCACCGGCCGCTGATTGCGGGCCGCACGACATCCATCGAAAGCAACTGACCCTTCGCCGGACGGCGATCGAGGCAGGACAAGAAGGGACGAGAGTATGATGAAACTGACGGCAGTGATCGGCTCGGCGCTGGTGGTCTCCGCGATGGCGGTGGCGCCCGTCTCGGCGCAGACCCGCTGGGACATGGCGACCCCCTACCCGGACGCCGAGTTCCACACCAAGAACATCCGCCAGTTCGCTGACGACGTCGCCGCCGCGACGAACGGCGGAGTCGAGATCACCGTTCACTCCGGCCAGTCGCTCTTCAAGCACCCGGAGATCAAGCGTTCGGTCGAGAACCAGCTCGTCCCGCTCGGCGAAGTGCTGATGGGCAATCTCTACAACGAGAACCCGATCTTCGGCGCCGACAACCTGCCCTTCGTCACCACCGGCTATGACGACGCCAAGAAGATGTGGGACGCGCAGCGCCCGTTCGTCGAGAAGGCGCTCGCCGATGACGGCATCCGCCTCCTCTTCGCCGTGCCGTGGCCGGGCCAGGGCTTCTATCTCTCGAACGAGATCGCGAGCGCCGACGACCTGAAGGGCGTCCGCTTCCGCACCTACAACGCCACCACCTCGCGCATGGCCGAGCTTCTCGGCATGGTGCCGACGACCGTCGAGGCCGTCGAAATCCCGCAGGCCTTCTCCACCGGCATCGTCGACGGCATGGTCACCTCCGCCGCCACCGGCGTGCGCACCAAGGCCTGGGACTTCACGGACTATTTCTACGACATCAACGCGTGGCTCCCGAAGAACATCATCATCGTCAACGAGGACGCCTTCTCCTCGCTCTCCGAGGAAGAGCAGGCGGCCGTTCTCGAGGCGGCGAAGACGGCCGAGACGCGCGGTTGGGAGATGAGCCAGGCCGAGAGCGAGTCCGCGACGAAGACGCTCGCCGAGGGCATGACCGTCGTCGAGCCGACCGAGGAGCTGCTGACGGGCCTCCAGGCGATCGGTGAGCAGATGGCGGCCGAGTGGGCCGAGGCGGCCGGCGCCGACGGCAAGACGGTTCTCGACGCGCTGAACTAGCGCGACGAGGCTGGCCCGCGTCGTGCACGCGACTTGCCATCCGACCCCCGCGCCTGAAGGTGCGGGGGATCCTTGTTCTCTTTCGGACGCAGCATGCTGACGCGCACACTCGACACACTCTACAAAATCGCCGGCGTTCTCGCCGGCGTCTTTCTAGTCGCCATCGCTTGCCTGGTGACGGCGCAGATCATCGCCCGCCTTCTCGGCATGATCATCCCCTCCGCCGACGAATTCGCGGGCTTCTGCCTCGCAGCGACGTCCTTCCTGGGTCTCGCCTACGCCTTCCGCAACGGCAGCCATATCCGCGTGACGCTGTTCGTCCATGCCGCGAAAGGGTGGCTCCGCCAGGGCCTCCTCATCCTCGCCCTCGCGATCGCATCCGCGATGGCGACGGTCTTCGCCTGGCACACGCTGAAGATGGTCTTCGACAATTTCGTGGACAACGAGGTGACCTCCGGCCTGATCCCGATCCCGCTCTGGCTGCCGCAGTTCGGCATGGCGCTCGGCGTCCTCCTCTTCGCGGTCGCCATCGTCGAGGACCTCGTGCGCGCCATTCTCGGCCAGAAGCCGGTCTTCACCAGCGGCGAGAGCGACCCCCGCGGCAGCGACAATCCCGCCGCGGACCTGCACTAGAACGGACGGACACCAATGGACCCCATGCTCGTATCCGTCTTCCTGATCGTCATGATGCTGGTGCTGCTCGCACTCGGCGTCTGGGTCGCGCTGACGCTGATGATCGTCGGCTATCTCGGGATCACCTTCTTCTCCGGCGCGCCCGCCGGCGGCATCATGGCCGCCACCATCTGGGGCCAGTCCTGGTCCTGGGCGCTGACCTCGCTGCCCCTCTTCATCTGGATGGGCGAGATCCTCTACCGCTCCAAGCTCGCCTCCGAGATGTTCCGCGGCCTCGCGCCGTGGCTGGCGCCGCTCCCCGGCCGCCTCCTCCACGTGAACATCGCGAGCTGCGGCCTCTTCGCGGCCGTCTCCGGCTCGTCCGCGGCGACGACGGCCACCATCGGCCGGATCACCATCCCCGAGCTCATGAAGCGCGACTACGACCCGCGCGCCGTCATCGGCACACTGGCGGGCTCGGCGACGCTCGGCTTCCTCATCCCGCCCTCGATCATCCTGATCGTCTATGGCGTCGCGGCCGACGTCTCGATCTCGCGCCTCTTCATCGCGGGCGTCCTGCCGGGGCTGATGCTCGTCCTCCTCTTCATGGGCTATGTCGCGGTGTGGGCGAGCTTCAACAAGGAGAAGATCCCGCCGGCCGAGCCCACCATCCCCTTCTGGGACCGGGTGAAGGCGACGGCGGGGCTCATCCCCATCATCGGCCTCATCATCTGCGTCATCGGCTCCATCTATGCCGGCATCGCGACGGCGACGGAGGCGGCGGCCGTCGGCGTGCTCGGCGCGCTCGTCCTCTCGCTGCTGTCGGGCTCGCTTACCTGGGAATCCTTCCGTGACAGCGTCGCCGGCGCGACGCGCACGAGCTGCATGGTGACGCTCATCCTCGCAGGCGCGGCGTTCCTGTCGGTCGCGATGGGCTTCACCGGCATCCCGCGTCAGCTCGCGAGCTGGGTCGGCTCGTTCGAGCTCAGCAAGGTCGAGCTGCTCCTCGCCCTCACCTTCCTCTTCATCGTGATGGGCTGTTTCCTCGACGGCATCTCGATCGTGGTGCTCACCGCCTCGGTGATCATGCCGATGGTGCAGGCGGCGGGGATCGATCTCATCTGGTTCGGCATCTATCTCGTGATCGTCATCGAGATGTCGCAGATCACGCCACCGGTCGGGATCAACCTTTTCATCCTCCAATCGATGACGGACAGGGATCTCATCTTCGTCGCGAAGGCGGCGTTCCCGTTCTTCATCCTCCTCGTGGTGGCGACGCTGCTCCTCATCGCCGTCCCCGAGATCGCGACCTTCCTGCCTTCGATGATGACGCGCGGATAGACCCGCACTTCCATCGCCGGAAACGAAGAAAGCCGCCCCGAGGGGCGGCTTTTTTTGTCGTCTCGCGTCGGCGCCGGGCGGGCCGGCGGCCGGGTCACTTCGTGCCGAGAATGTCCCCGGAGACGGCGCGCGGGTCGCGGGCCGGCCAGCTTCCGACATCGACGAGGTGCAGGAACATCTCGATCTGGCGGTTGAACTCGGCCGGGGTCTCGATGTTGATCGTGTGGCCGGCGTTCGGGATGATCGAGAGGGCCGAGGTCGGGATCTCGCGCTTCATCAGGACGGACGGCTCGATGCAGGGCCAGTCCTCATCGCCGGTGATGATGAGGGTCGGCGCCGTGATGGTGCGCATCTTCTCCACGAGCTCGTAGAGGGACGGGCGCATCCGCTGGACGCCGCGCATCGTGTTCGCCGAGCCGAGCGCGGAATGCTCCATGAGCTGGTCGCGGAACTCGGTCCAGCCGCGCGGGTCGTTGTTCTGGAACTGCACGCGCGTCGGGCCGAGCGCGTAGCTCGCGCCCGCCTTCTCCATGCCGAGCTGCTCGAACCCGTCGGCGGCGGCGCTCGCCTCCTTCGCGAACTGCTCGCGCTTGCCGGGCTCCGCGCCGTAGCCGCAGCCGCCGATCACCAGCGACAGGCAGCGCTCCGGATAGGTGAAGCCGAAATGGAGCGTCGCAAAACCGCCCATCGACAGGCCGACGATGTGCGCTTTCTCGATGCCCAGCCCGTCCAGGATCGACCTGATATCGTCGCGGGCGCGGTCCTGCGAGTAGCTCGACGGATCGGGCGGGACGTCGGACGGGAGGAAGCCGCGCGCGGAGAAGGTGATGCAGCGATAGAAGCGCGCGAAGTGGCGCATCTGCGGCTCCCACGAGCGCCAGTCGCCGGCGAACTCGTGGACGAAGACGATGGGAAGGCCCTTCCCGGCCTCCTCATAATAGAGCTTGACGCCGTCGTCGGTCGTGACGTGAGGCATGGTCGTTCGGTTCTCCTCGTCTGCGCGGAGGGCGGCGTCGGGGAAGGCCGCCCTGAAAATGGTTGGCGTCAGAAGGTGCGGCTCTGGCTCGCGATCCCGCCGTCGATGGTGACAACAGTGCCGCTCGTGTAGGCGGACTTGTCGGAGGCGAGCATCGCGGCCATCCAGCCGATCTCCTCCGACGTCGCGGCGCGCTTGAACGGGAGCGGGTCCTTGATGCTCTCCCAGTTCTCCGCCGAGCCGGTCCGCGCCGCCGCTTTTTTGCGCATCAGCGTGACGAGGCGCTCGGTCTCGACGGGGCCGGGATTGATCGCCACGACGCGGATATTGTCGCGGAAGGAGTAGCTGCCGAGCGCCTTCGTGAAGGCGCACAGGCCCGCATTCGCGGTGGAGCCGCAGATATAGTCGAAGTCGAGCGCCTCGGCCGCGTTGCCGATGACGTTGACGATGACGCCGCCGCCCTGCGCCTTCATGCGCTCATAATATTGGCGGCACATCGAGACGTAACCGAACACCTTGAGGTCCCACGCCGCGCTCCAGCGCGCGTGGTCGAACTCCAGGAGGTTGCCGCCGGGGATGGCGCCGGCATTGTTGATGAGGATGTCGACATCGCCGACCTCGGCGACGACGCGCTGGCGCTCCTCCTCGGTGGAGAGATCCGCCGCGATCGCCCGCACCTCGACCGACAGCCCGGCGCCGACCGCCTCAGCCGCCTCGGCGAGCGCGTCGGGCGAACGCGACACGATGGCCACGTTGCATCCTTCCTCCGCGAGCACGCGCGCGGTCGCCCGTCCGATGCCCTTCGACGCGCCCGTCACGAGCGCCTTCTTTCCTGCCAGTCCGAGGTCCATGAGTGTTCCGCCTCCTCACCGGGCCGCGCGGCGAGGCGGCGGCGCGATCGGGCAAATGCAATGGTTGCGACCCGGATTCGTAGCAGCTGAGCCAACTGTCGGGCTATGCCGGGCCGCTATATCTGGTACGGGACAAGGGTCTGGATTCCATCGTCATTCTGGCGCGAACTCTGCAATCCGCCGGGCAACGCACTCGCGTGCCCGACGGGTGCCGAGTCCGGCTTTGAAACAGAAACGCCGTCCCCAGGAGACGTTGATGACGATGACAATCCCGCGACGTGGTCGCTCCGTGAAAACCGCTCTGGCCTTGCTCGTCGGCTCCGTGATGCTCGCTGGCGCGGCCGATGCCCAGGAAAAGACCATCCGGGTGAGCTACGAGACGCCGCCCGCGCACATCAAGAGCCGCACGATCGAGTTCTTCAAGGAAGAGCTGGAGAAGACATCGGACGGCTATTTCAAGGTCGAGCTCTATCCCTCGGCCCAGCTTCTCGGCCCGTCCGAGGAGGTCGCCGCGACGGCGCGCGGCCAGATCGAGATGTCGGCGCCCTATTTCAGCTACATCGCGCCGGTCGAGCCGCTGATGAACATCTACCAGGCACCCCTGGTGTTCGACAGCTACGAGCAGCTCTGGAAGTTCCTCGAGACCGATGAGGCGAAGGCGCTCGCTGCGCGTCTCGAATCGCGCAACCTGATGCCGACCGGCTACTGGTTCGAGAACCCGACCCGCCTGTGGGGCAAGGAGCCGCTGCGCACGCTCGCCGACGTCCAGGGCAAGAAGATCCGCACCGTGCCCTCCGAGATCCTGCAGAAGGCCGTCGAGGCGATGGGCGCGCAGCCGACCGCCATTCCCGGCACCGAGCTTTATCTCGCGCTCCAGCAGGGTGTCGCGGACGGCGCCTTCACCGCGCCGAACTACGGCCTCACGATGAAATATTATGAGGTCACGGAAGCGGTCACGAAGCTCGACCTCTTCCTCGGCGGCTATCTCGTCCTCTTCAACAAGCGCTGGTACGACGCGCTCCCCGAGGACCGTCAGCAGCAGCTGATGGACGCCGTCGCGGCGTCGCGCGCCTTCAACGAGGAGAACGTGCAGAAGGACCTCGCCAAGGTCGATGACGACCTGCGCGCGGTCGGCCAGCAGGTCATCGAGCTGACGCCGGAGGCGCTCGCCGAATTCCGTGATGCGCTCGCCCCGCTCTACGGTACGCTGGACCCGCAGATCCAGGCGATGATCGAGCAGGTGCGCGGCCTCTGAGGCCTGCCTCTTCGCTCACGCGGGAGGACGCCGCACGGCCCCTCCCCGTCCCCATTGTCGCGGATCCGGCCTCAGGGCCGGATCCGTTCGTTCATCGGAGCCGACCATGACCCGTCATCCCGGCCGCACGCGGCCGCGCCCCTCGATCGAATGGAAGGCCCGCTCATGAAGGCGATGCGCGTCCTCTACTGGATCATCGCCGTCGCGATGGCGATGTGCTTCATGACGGCGGTCCTGCTCACGTTCGGCATGACGGTGAGCCGCTATCTCCTCGCCTTCTCCGACCCGACCGCCGAATATCTCTCGCGCTATTTCGTCATCCTCGGCACCTTCCTCGGCTTCCCCGTCGCGGTGATGCAGGCACTCCACGTGCGCTTCGACCTCATCGACTACACGCTGAAGGGGAGCGCGAAGCGGATCTTCCAGACCGTCGGCTCGGTGCTCTCGATGCTGATCTGCGCCGTCTTCGCCTATGCCGCCTACCTCTTCGTCGACGACAGCATGCTGTTCGGCGAGATCATGCCGACCGGCTTCGCGATGCCGCTCTGGATCCCCCACGCGAGCATCCTCGTCGGGATGATCCTCGGGGTGATCGCCTACGCGCTCGTCATCGTCTTCGGCCCGATCCGGATCGAGGTCGACGAGGCGGACATCGAAGCCGTCATCCACCATCCCTGACCGGAACGAGTAAGATAATACCATCATGGGTCCACTGATCGTCTCGTCCGGCGCTCTGTTCGTCCTCGGCGTCCCGATCGCGCTCGCGATGTCGGCGGGCGCCCTCGTCTACCTCTATCTGAGCGGCAATCTGCTCCTGATCGGCCCCGCCACCTGGTTCGCCGGGCTCGACAAGGCGCCGATCATGGCGATCCCGTTCTTCATCCTGTCGGCGGAGATCCTGAGTCGTGGCGGTGCGGTCGCGCGCCTCGTGACGGCGATCGACAGCCTCATCGGCCATGTGCGGGGCGGCCTCGCCGTGGTCGCCGTCATCGCGACGATGATCTTCTCGGCCGTCAGCGGCTCCTCGATCGCGACGGCGGCGGCGGTCGGCATCGTCCTCATCCCGCAGATGCTGGCACGCGGCTATCCGGAGCGCTTCGTGCTCGGCCTCATCGCCTCGGCGGGCGGGCTCGGCATCCTGATCCCGCCCTCCGTGCCGCTCATCATCTACGGCACGGTCACGGGCGAATCGGTCGGCAAGCTGTTCCAGGCCGGCATCCTGCCGGGCATCATGATCGCGATCCTCCTGTGCATCTTCTCGATCATCCAGGCCCATCGGCTCGGCCTCGAGAGCCGTGAGCCGGACAGCTGGGCGACGCGGCGCAAGGCGCTGTGGGACGCGCGGGCGATCTTCTCCTTCCCGGTCGTGATTCTCGGCTCGATCTATGGCGGCATTTTCACGCCGAGCGAATCGAGCGCGCTCGCGGTCATGTACGCGCTCGCGATCACGGCGCGGACCTACATGCGGATGGGGCTGAGCCAGCTCCTCGCGGTGATGATCAGCGCCTGCGCCACCACCGCCGCGATCCTGATGATCCTGTCGGCCGCTGCCCTCTTCGGCTACGCGGTGACGCTGTCGGGCATCCCCCAGCTCGTGGTGGACTGGATCGCCTCGCTCGGCCTCGACCGGACGACCTTCCTCCTCCTCATCAACGCGGTGTTCATCGTCCTCGGGATGTTCCTGGAGATCATCTCCATCATCCTGATCACGCTGCCGATCATCTTCCCGCTCCTCGCGGTGTTCGGCGTCGACCCGATCCACTTCGCGATCATCATGATCGTGAACATGGAGCTCGCGGTGATCACGCCGCCGATCGGCCTCAACCTCTTCGCCATCGCCGCGATCGCGCGGCGACAGGTGAAGGATCTCTTCGTCGGCGTGGTGCCGTTCTATCTCGTGATCTTCATCGGGCTGATCATCGTGACCTACGTCTCCGACGTCAGCCTGCTGCTCGTGCGGTGGGCGCCGATCTGACCGGGCCCGCCGCGGCCTCCACGCAACGCGCGACGGCCTCCCGGCTCGCGACGAGGACATCGCGCAACGGCCGGCCGTCCAGCTGGTGGTGGAAAAGCTCCACCTCGTAAAATCCGGCCCAGCCCGCCTCGTGCGCGAGGCGGACGACCCGCGCGACATCGACGATCCCCTCGCCGAGCGGACGGCGCGCGGGGGGCACCCCCTCCAGGCAGGAGACGTCGCAAAGCTGGAGGACGGCGAGCGCCTCGGGCGCCACGGCGAGGATCTGGTCGAGATCCGCGTCCCACCAGGAGTGGAAGAGGTCGAGCGTGATCGCGAGGCCGGGGACGCGCTCGCACAGCGTTCGCGCATGCGAAAGCTGGCACACGCAGCCCTTGTAGCCGAGGTCGAACGGATGGATCGGTTCCAGCGTGAGGCGCGCGCCGAGCGCGGCCGCCCGCGCGGCGAGATCGTCGAGCGCGCCGTCGATCCGCGCGCGCGCCGCCTCGATCGTGATCTGGCCCGGACCGGGCCCGCCCGGAATGACATTGAGCGGCGCGCCGAGCACGGGTGCGGCCTCCAGGAGACGCTGGTTGCGCGCGTCCTGCCGCCGCTCCGCCTCGTCGCTCGCCTGGAGGAAATAGCCGGCGCTGTTCAGCGAGGACACCGCGAGGCCGCGCGCCGCGACCTCGTCGGCGAGGCGGCCGGCGTCCATCTCGTCGAGCGCGCGCTCCACGATCGCGACGGCGCCGTATCCTTCCTCGACCGCGAGGTCCATGAAGGCGAGCATCGACATCTCCGGGCTCGATGCATATTGGCTGATGGCGAGGATCGATCGCAGGTCCGTCACGGGCGGCGGCTCTCGGGTTCGTTTCGGGAAGGGTTGCAGCGCGGCGAGCGTTGCCGCACCGATTGCGCTATACGGTCGGCTCGCCCGGTTCCAGTGTGCGCCCCGAAGGGATCCGATGGAAATTCGCCAGCTGCAATATTTTGTGGAAGTCGCGCGGAGCAAAAGCTTCTCCCGCGCGGCGATCGCGCTCGGAATTGCGCAGCCGGCCCTGTCGCGCCAGGTGCAGCAGCTGGAGAACGAGCTGACGGTGCCGCTCTTCTACCGAAACGGGCGCGGCGTGAGCCTGACCTCGGCCGGCGAGCTGCTCTTCGCCCATGCGACGGATATTCTCGGCTCGGTCTCTGCGGCGACGTCGGAGGTGATGGCGCTGCGCGGCCAGCCGACGGGCTCGGCGATCGTCGGCGTGCCGCCGAGCATCGGACGCGTCCTCACCCTCCCCCTCGTCCAGCGCCTCAAGGAGCGCTTTCCGATGGTCTCGGTGAAGATCATGGAGGGCTTCTCCGGCCACATCCTGGAATGGCTGCTCAACGGGCGGATCGATGTCGGCATCTTCTATGACGACCCGATGACGCACCGCTTCGTGCTGGAGCCGCTCGCGCGCGAATGGCTCTACCTCATCGGCCCCGCCTCGAACCCCGACAATCTCGACGACGACACCGTGCCGTGCGACCGGCTCTTCTCGCTGCCCCTCATCATGCCGACCCGATCGCACGGGCTGCGCCTCTATCTCGACAGCGTGGCGATGCGGATGAAGGGGAATTTCCGGATCGAACTGGAGGTGGACGCGCTCTTCTCCACCCTCCACGCGGTGCGCGAGGGGATGGGCTACACGGTGCTCCCCCACGTCTCGCTGCTGAATGAGGGGGCGAGCGACCAGTTCCGCTTCTGGCGGATCGTGGACCCGGATCTCGTGCGCATCGTGACGATGTCGACCTACGGCCACCGGCCCGACTCGGTGCCGACGCGCCAGATCTGCCGGGTCGTGCGCGAGGAGGTCCGCAGCCTCATCAATGCCGGCCACTGGCAGCCGGTGATGCCGACGCCGGTCCCGACAGGGGCCGGTGCCGAGGCGGAGGCCGAGGCCGAAGACGAGCGCTGAGGCGCGCTGGCGTTCGCCGCCGGTATGCGAGGCGGACGGGCGCGACCAACGGCCGACCCGCCCTTTCGGAACCTACGCGTCGAGGGTCTGGGCGCGCTCCGTGCGGATCGAGCCGCTCGCGCCGACGAGCTTGGCGAGCTGACGCACGCGGCGCAGCGGGCGCTCCCCGTCGATCTCGGCAAGATCGGCCGGGAGGGAGATGACCAGATCGTCCCCTTCTTTCAGGAGGCGCGTGCGCGGCAGGATCCCCGGCACGCCCGGCGCCAGCACATAGGCGATGCGGAAGATGCCGGCGAGCAGCGCCGCCCGCTCCTGGAGCGCGGCGGTGCAGAGCACGTCCGCCGCATGCTGGCTCGCCGGATTCGCAAGGCCCCCATAGCGGTCGTGGAGCACCAGCGCGAGGAAGCCGCGGCCCGGATGGTCGATCCCGTAGAGCGCCGCGTTGGAGACGATCGCGAGCGCCTGGTCGCCGCGATAGTCCGGATGGGCGCGCCAGCCGATATCGGAGAGGAGACAGGCCGCGACGCGCAGGCGCTGCTCGTCCTCGCTCTCGCTGATGCCGAGCGCAGCGAAGGCCGCGCCCGACCATTCGACGAGCTCGGCCGAATGCTGCGGCGAGCGGCTTCTGAGAAGCGCCAGCTCCTCGGTCGCCAGAATCAGCGGGTCGCGCCGCTTCTCCGCCTCGCCGAGCGTCGAGTAGAGGAGGCCCTCGCGCACGCCGAGCGCGGAGGCGATGATGGCGCTCGGCTTGCCGTGCGTGATGATCGCCTGGAGCGCGGCCGCGCCCCACGGCAGGAGCCCGCGCCGGCCCTTCGACACGACCTCGTTGTGGGCCATGTCGTCGATCCCCTCGCGCAGGATCTTGGCGCAGAAGGTGGAGAGTTCCTGCGCGTCCACGGTGTAGTGGTGCATGATCGAGATCGGATAGTCCGTCTCGGCCATGTGGAGGCGCACCAGCGAACGCCAGGTGCCGCCGACCGCGTAGAAGGGGCGGCCTTCGAGGAGGGGAAGCTGGGCCGAAGCGCCGAGTGTCTCGTCGAGGATGCCGATGCCACGCGGGAGCGAGCCCTTGGCGTCGCCCTTGAGGCGGAGCGTGCCGAGGGGGAAGCTCTCCCCGGCCCCGACCGAGGCCTCGCCGATATCGATCAGCTCCAGCGAGCCGCCGCCAAGGTCGCCGACGAGCCCGTCCGCACGCCAGAAGCCGCACAGGACGCCGTTGGCGGCCATCGTCGCCTCTTCCGGTCCCTGGAGCACGCGCACGGGGATGCCGGCGATCGATTCGATCTCACGGATGAAGTCCGGCCCGTTGGAGGCGTCGCGCGCCGCCGCCGTCGCGACGATGGTCAGGTTCGCGACGTCAGCCGCCCGCGCGATCGCCATGAAGCGGCGGATCGCGGAGAGGGCCCGGCCCATCGCCTCGTCGGAGATGCGGCCCGTCTCGGCGAGCCCTTCGCCGAGCGCGGCGAGCACCTTCTCGTTGAACAGGACGGTCGGCGCGCGGCAGGCGTGCTCGTAGAGCACGAGGCGCACCGAGTTGGAGCCGACATCGACGACACCGACGATGCCGTTGCCCATGCGCCGGCCACGCGGCATGCCGGTGGCATGGGAGAGTTCGCCCACGATGCTCAAAGCGGATGCAACGCGAAGGCTTTCGGGGACGACAGTTCGAGCGCCTTCCCTCGGCCTGACAAGGACGGGTTCGTCATGAAATAATTGTGCGCGTTCACGGGCTCTTCGTCCTCCTCACGGTGGATCCGCTGGTGCCCGCCATCGGGAAGCAGCATCCAGCTCTGCTCGTTGTCACGCAGATTTGCGACCATGATTTGGTCGAGGATCTGCGCATGCACCGTATCGTTGTCGATCGGGACGAGCGTTTCCACCCGCCGGTCGAGATTGCGCGGCATCAGGTCGGCCGAGCCGATATAGACGACCGCGTCGCGCGAGGGCAGCGCCGAGCCGTTGCCGAAACAGAAGATCCGGCTGTGCTCCAGGAAGCGGCCGATGATCGACTTGACGCGGATATTCTCCGAAAGGCCGGGGACGCCGGGGCGCAGGCAGCAGATGCCGCGCACCACGAGGTCGACCTGCACGCCGGCCGCAGACGCGTCGTAGAGCGCGTCGATGATGCGGGCATCGACGAGGGAGTTCATCTTCATCCAGATCGCGCCGTCGCGGCCCGCCTTCGCGTGGCTGATCTCGGCGGCGATATGGTCGAGGATGCGCTTGCGCAGCGTGATCGGCGAGACGGCGAGGCGCGAGATCTCCGCCGGCTCGGCATAGCCCGTCACGAAGTTGAAGACGCGGGCAACGTCCTGCGCGATCACCGGGTCGGCGGTGAAGAAGGAGAGGTCGGTGTAAATCTTCGCCGTGATCGGGTGATAGTTGCCCGTCCCGATATGGACGTAGCTCGCGAGGCGTCCGCCTTCGCGCCGCACGACCATGGAGAGCTTGGCGTGGGTCTTCAGCTCCAGAAAGCCGAAGACGACCTGGACGCCCGCCCGTTCGAGGTCGCGCGCCCAGCGGATGTTCGCCTCCTCGTCGAACCGCGCCTTGATCTCGATGAGCGCGGTGACGGACTTGCCCGCCTCCGCCGCCGCGATGAGGGCGGCGACGATCGGGCTGTCATTGGAGGTGCGGTAGAGGGTCTGCTTGATCGCGACGACATCGGGGTCGCGCGCGGCCTGGGCGATGAACTGGACCACCACGTCGAACGATTCGTAGGGGTGGTGGATCACCATGTCCTTGGTGCGGATCGCGGCGAAGCAGTCCCCGCCCTGGTCGCGCACGCGCTCGGGGAAGCGGGGCGTGTAGGGCTGGAATTTGAGGTCCGGCCGGTCGAGCGAGACGAGCTGGGAGAGGTCTTTCAGCGCCAGCAGCCCGTCGACGACGACCATGCCGCTCTCGTCGACGCCGAGCGCGGAGGCGACGAAGGCGCGCAATTCGTCCGGCATCGACCCTTCGGTCTCCAGCCGGATCACGCTGCCACGCCGGCGCCGCTTCAGCGCGCTCTCGAAGGTGCGCACGAGGTCTTCGGCCTCTTCCTCGATTTCGAGGTCGCTGTCGCGGATGACGCGGAAGGAGCCGGTGGCGAGGATCTCGTGCGCCGGGAAGAGGCGGTGGAGGTGGAGGCGGATCGCGTTGCCGAGGGTCATGTAGCGCTGCGCCGTGCCCTCGCTGTCGAGGCGCAGGAAGCGCTCGATCTGGGCCGGGATGCGCACGAGCGCGGTGCGCTTCTCTCCCTCCGGCGCCTTCAGCGTGAGGGCGAGCGAGAAGCCGAGATTGGGGATGAAGGGGAACGGGTGGGCCGGATCGATCGCAAGCGGGGTGAGGACGGGGAAGACCAGCGACAGGAAGGTCTGCTCGAGACCCTCCTTCTCCCGCTCGGTCAGATTGTCGAGCGTCGCGATCTCGATCCCGGCATTCGCAAGGTCCTCGCGCAGCTCCTGGAACTGGCGCTGCTGCTGGATCTGGAGGCGTGCGACGGCCTCGTTGATCTTGGCGAGCTGCTCGGACGGGCTGAGGCCGTCATCGCTGACCGCGTCGACCCCGGCGCGCACCTGCGCGATGATGCCGGCGACGCGCACCATCAGGAACTCGTCGAGATTGTTCGCCGAGATCGACAGGAAGCGCAGCCGCTCCAGCACCGGGTGGTTGCGGTTGTCCGCCTCCTCGAGCACGCGCTCGTTGAAGGAGAGCCACGACAATTCGCGGTTGATGAAGCGCGACGGGCTCGCCCGCAACGCCTCGTCGAGCGCGTGGTGCGGCGACGCGTTGGCGGGCGCCTCGAGCGTCTCCGCAGTGGCCGAATCCGCAGACATGACTGCCCCCTCAGTTGGCGTCTGGCCGGGCTATGGCACAATGTCGCCGGAGGGTGAACCACTCAGGCGCAACACTCGCGCGGCGAGTGGCCGCGTGGGCCCCTTCCCCTCGGCCAGTCCCCTGCGATCCATGTCCTCGACGATCTCGCGTGCGGCGTGCAGCGTACGCTCCATCCGCGTGAGGAGAAAGTTGACGACCGCGGGCTCGGCCGGTAGCTGCCGCTCCAGGAAAGCGTCCACAAGGACGCGGCGCAGGAGCCAGTCGTCCGGCGCGTCGAGCGCGACCTCCGGCACGGCGCGCAGGCGCGAGGCGAGGTCGGCGAGCGTCAGCGTCGCGCGCGTGCCGCCGGTGAGGAGGAGCGTCGTCCCCGCCGCCTTCACCGCGTTCACGAGGTGGAAGAGGGATCGCTCGTCCACAGCCTCGATGTCGTCGACCGCGACAGGGCCCTCGGCGAGCGAGATCGCGTCCTCGTCGGCAAGGTCCGCGCCGGGGACGAGGATGCCGCCGGTGCGCTCCACGAACACGCGGGCGAGATGGGTCTTGCCGGAGCCCGAGGGGCCGCGCACCATCACCACCGGGTGCGGCCAGCGCGGCCAGTCCTCCAGCATCGCGTAGGCGGCCTCGTTCGAGCGCGCGATCACCGTTTCGGGCGGCGCGGAGGGGCGTCCGAGGTCGAGGGCAAGCTGTTCCATCACCGGTCCATCACCCAAGCGTCCGCCCACAGATGGCCGGCGGAACACCGATAAATTAGCGTGGGGCGGCGAGGCGCACCCCACCCGTGCGCCGCGCTACCCGCTTTCAACAACGCTGTTGCCCATGAGCTGTTGATAAGCGTCACTTTCCATTGGCGGCGAACCGTGGCACTTGCGCCCCGTCAGCCCCATGATTCACGAGGTCGCACCGCCATGAGCGAGAGCCCCCGCGCCCAGTACGCCGCCGCTGGTGTCGATGTCGATGCCGGCGAGGCGCTCGTCGAGCGCATCAAGCCGCTGGCCGCCACGACGGCCCGCGCCGGGTCGAACCCGTCGCTCGGCGGTTTCGGCGGCCTCTTCGACCTCGCGGCGGCCGGGCACTCCGATTCGCTCCTCGTCGCCTCCACCGACGGTGTCGGCACCAAGCTGCGCCTCGCGATCGATCTCGGCATCCATGGCGGCGTCGGCATCGACCTCGTCGCGATGTGCGTGAACGACGTCATCGCCCAGGGCGCCGAGCCGCTCCTCTTCCTCGACTACTACGCGACGGGCAAGCTCGACGTTCCGGTCGCCGCCGCCGTCGTCGCCGGGATCGCGGAGGGGTGCCGGCAGGCCGGCTGCGCCCTGATCGGCGGCGAGACGGCCGAGATGCCCGGCCACTATGAGGGCGGCGACTACGACCTCGCGGGCTTCGTCGTCGGCGCGGTGAAGCGCGACGGGGTGCTGCCCCGGCCGACGATCGCGCCGGGGGACGTGCTCATCGGCCTCGCCTCCTCCGGCGCGCACTCCAACGGCTATTCGCTGATCCGCAAGATCGGGCGCGAGCGGGGCTGGGACTTCGCCCGCCCCTTCAACGGGATGACGCTTGGCGAGGCGCTCCTCGCGCCGACGCGCATCTATGTGCGCCCCGTGCTCGCCGCGCTCTCACGCCATGGCACGGCGATCAAGGGGATCGCCCACATCACCGGCGGCGGCATCACCGGGAACGTGCCGCGGATGCTGCCCGACGATCTCGCCGCCGAGATCGAGCGCGGCCGCCTCTTCCGCAACCCGCTGATGGCCTTCCTCGCCACCGAGGGCGGGCTCGACGCCGACGCGATGGAAGCGACCTTCAATTGCGGGCTCGGCCTCGTCCTCGCGGTGGACGCGGCGGCGGCGAAGGCGGTGGTCGACACCTTCGCCGAGCACGGCGAGAGCGTCGCGATCATCGGCTCCGTCGTGCCGCGCGGCGACGGGGCGGGCTGCCGGATCGCATGAGCGTGACGAAGACCCCGATCGCCGTCTTCGTCTCCGGACGGGGCAGCAACTTCCTCGCCCTCGCCGAGGCGGCGGCGGACCCGGCCTACCCGGCGCGGATTGCCGTTGTGGTGAGCGACAATCCGGACGCTGGCGCCCTCACCCATGCCGCCGAACTCGGCATCCCGACCGCCGTCGTGGTGCGCCGCGACTTCCCCGACAAGGCGAGCTTCGACGCCGCGCTCGAAGCCGAGGTGGTGAAGGCGGGGGCCGAGCAGATCTGCCTCGCGGGCTTCATGCGCATTCTCGGCCCCGAACTCGTCGGGCGCTGGGAGGGGCGGATGCTGAACATCCATCCCTCGCTCCTCCCCTCCTTCCGCGGCCTCCACACCCACCAGCGCGCGCTGGATGCGGGGGTGAAGTTCCACGGCGTGACCGTCCATCTCGTGACGGCCGAGCTCGATGACGGGCCGATCGTGGCGCAGGCGGCGGTCCCGGTCCTGCCGGGGGACGACGAGGCGGCGCTCTCCGCGCGCGTCCTCTCGGCCGAGCACAAGCTCTACGCGGCGGCGCTCGCGGTGCATCTGACGGGGGCGAGCCACAAGGCGCTCCCGACGATCCACTTCAACCCGCCCCTCTGGGACCAGCAGCACAGCGACGACGACAGCCCCATCGCCGTCTTCCAGGATCCGCCGACCGAGGCCTGACGCGGAGGCGCCGCCCGCGATCAGGCGGCGCTCGTCTCCATCTCGCGCGGTTCGGCCGCCGCGACGGCGCTGAGGCGCACGCTATTGTCGTGGAAGGCCGCGCCGCCATAGGGGGCGACGGCGTCGGCGCCGGTCAGCGTGTTGATCCCCTTCCCGTCCACGAAGGCCTCGTTGGGGAAGAGTCCCTCGCAGACCAGCGTGCCGCGGACGACCCCGTCGAAGCGCTTGGCGCTGACGCGCACCGCGCCGCGGGTATTTGCGAGTTCCACGAGTGCGCCGTCTTCGATGCCGTGGGCGGCGGCGTCGTCCGGATGGATGAGGACGGTGGGGCTCCCCTCCCGCTTCAGGGAGCCGGGTGTCTCGTTGAAGGTGCTGTTGAGGAAGGAGCGCGCAGGAGCGGTGACGAGGCGGAAGGGCTGCGTCTCGCTCGCCGCCTCGATGACGTCCCACTGGTCCGGAAAGACCGGCATGTCCTTGAAGGGGCCCATCGGGCCGGCGTTCGCGAACGGGGTCTTGATCCACTCCGGCCGGAAGTGGAAGCGCTTGTCGGCGTGGCCGAACCCGTCGACGAAGTGCGCGACCTCGAAGGGCGGCTGGCAGTCGAGCGTGCCGTCGCGGTCGAGCGCCGCCATGTCGAGGCCGGACGCGTTGATCATCCACTCGATGTGCTCGCGCGGGGTCATGCGGAAGCCGGGATGATCGACGGCGCCGACCCGGCGCGCGATCTCCTTCTGCACATAGTCGTTCTCACGGCACTCGCCCGGCGCGTCGACGAGCTTGGGGCCGAGGAGGATGTACTGGTGGCCGCCGCCTTTGTAGATGTCGTCGTGCTCGGTGAACATCGTGGCCGGCAGCACGATGTCGGCCATGCGCGCCGTCTCGGTCATCTGCTGCTCGTGGACGGCGACGAAGAGATCGTCGCGTGCGAAGCCGCGGCGCACGGTCTCCTGCTCGGGGCAGACGACCATCGGGTTGGTGTTCTGGATCAGCATCGCGCTCACCGGCGGGCCGCCGAGCAGCGCCTCGTGATCGCCGGTGAGGATGCGGCCGATCTGGGACTGGTCGAGACGCCGCGTCGACGGGTCGACGATGTCCGTCCCCTCGATCATCGTCTTGTCGAGATCGTAGATCGCGCCGTTGTTGTGGAAGGCGCCGCCACCCTCGTGCTGCCAGGCGCCGAGCACGGTCGCGATCGAGGCGGCCGCGTGCATCGCGACGACGCCGTTCCTCTGGCGCGTGAAGCCGTAGCCAAGGCGGAAATAGGTGCGCGCCGTGGTGCCGACGAGCTTGGCGAAGGTCTCGATCTCCTCGACGCTGAGGCCGGTGATCGCGGCGGCCCATTCGGGCGTGCGGGTCGCAAGATGCGCCTCGAGCCCGGCCGGATCGTCGGCATATTTCGCCATGTAGTCGCGGTCGGCATAGCCGTCGCGGAAGGCGATATGCATGACGGCGCAGGCGAGCGCGGCGTCCGTCCCCGGCTTCAGAATGAGGGCGAGGTCGGCCTGCTTGGCGGTGTCGTTGCGGTAGACATCGACCACGACGATCTTCGCGCCGCGGCTCTTCCGCGCCTCGATCGCGTGGGTCATCACGTTGACCTGGGTCGAGACGGCATTGGTGCCCCAGATGACGAGGCAGTCGGTCTTGCGCATCTCACGCGGGTCGGGGCCGAGGAGACGCCCCGTGCCGGCGATGAAGCCGGTCCAGGCCATGTTGATGCAGATCGTGTCGAACTGGCGCGAATAGCCCTTGGCGTGGCGCAGGCGATGGATCCCGTCGCGCTGCACGAGGCCCATCGTGCCGGCATAGTGGTAGGGCCACACGCTCTGCGCACCGTGGGCGCGTTCGGCCGCGAGGAAGGCCTCAGCGATCCGGTCGAGCGCCTCCTCCCAGGAGATCGGGCGGAAATCGCGCCCGCCCTTCGGCCCGTGGCGCAGGAGCGGCGTCGTCAGCCGGTCCGGGTGGTTGGCGCGCTCGGCATAGCGGGCGACCTTCGCGCAGATCACGCCGGCGGTGTACGCGTTGTCCGCAGCGCCGCGGACGCGGCCGATCTTGCCGTTCTCCACCTCCACCTCGAGGGCGCAGGTCGACGGGCAATCGTGCGGACAGGCAGAGCGCAGGCGGACGGGCGCATTCATGGGCAACACCGATTGGTGGATCTGGAACGGTTCGACCTTACGCGATCACGTCAAAGCATCAAACGCCGGGGCATAGTCGACCGCGGCATTCGCCTTGATCCGGTCGGGATGCACGATAAGGGCCATGAAATGCGGGCTCTGATAGCGCGAGCGGAAGAGCTTCGCGGCGGCGCGCGAGAAGCCGAAGCGGGAATAATAAGGCGGATCGCCGAGCACGAAGACGGCGTCCCACTGGGGCTGGGTGCGCACCATGTCGAGCGCGGCGATCATCAGCGCCGAGCCGATGCCGCGCCGCTCCTGCGCGGGCGCGACGCTGAGCGGTGCGAGGCCCAGCGCCTTCACCGGAGGGCGCATGCGCGACAGCATGACGTGGCCCACGACCGCATCGTCGAGCACGGCGACGAGGGAGATCTTCGCATCGCCGTCCGCGCGCAGGCGCGTCACGAGATCGGCTTCGGCCGGTCCGCCGAACGCGGCGCGGATCACGCGGTCGATCGCGGCGTAGTCCCCCACCTCCTCCGGGCGGACCAACAATCGGTCCGGCGGTGTTCTGGTGTTGTCCTTCGGTAAGTCCATGCGCTACCCCTTGGGCTTGGCCGGCGTCGCGACGACATCAGCCCCACCCTGTTGAACACCAAAGGCCGAGCGTGAGCGCACTACCCACGTCCATCGACGAGACCGAGACCCTACTCGCCAGCGCCGATTACGTCGCCGATCGATCTCTCGCCACGATCCTGTTCCTGGCCCTCAAGCTCCAGCGGCCGCTCTTTTTGGAAGGGGAAGCGGGCGTCGGCAAGACCGAAATCGCGAAAGTCCTCGCCTCCTCTCTCGGGCGCAATCTGATCCGCCTCCAGTGCTATGAGGGGCTCGATCAGGCCTCCGCCCTCTATGAGTGGAACTACGCCGCGCAGATGCTGGCGATCCGCCAGGCGGAGGCGACGACCGGGGGCGACGCGGAGGTCTTCTCCGAGCGCTACCTCATCAAGCGGCCGATCCTCGAGGCGCTCGAGACCCCGATCGAGGGCGCGCCCGTCCTGCTCATCGACGAGCTCGACCGGGCGGACGAGGCGTTCGAGGCCTTCCTCCTGGAGGTGCTGTCCGACTTCCAGGTGACGATCCCCGAGTTCGGCACGATCCGCGCCACCGAGCCGCCGATCGTCGTCATCACCACCAACCGCACGCGCGAGATCCACGACGCGCTGAAGCGGCGCTGCCTCTATCACTGGGTCGACTATCCGACGATGGCGCGCGAGCGCGAGATCGTCCGCCGCAAGGCGCCGGGGGCGGGCGAGCGGCTCGCGAGCGAGATCGTCGGCTTTGTCCAGCGGCTGCGCCACAGCGACCTTTTCAAGCCGCCCGGCGTCGCCGAGACGCTCGACTGGGCGCAGGCGCTCGCCGAGCTCGACCAGATGGTGCTGGAGCCCGGCGTCGCGGACGACACGCTCGGCGTCCTGCTGAAATATCAGGACGACATCGCCAAGGTGCGCGGATCGCAAGTCCAACGTATGATCGACGAGATTCGCACGAGCGCGGCCTCACGCCCGATCGCCTGACCGGCGAGCGGACCGATGACCGCCTCCAACAGAAGCGTGTGCCGCCATGGATGCTGAGCCAGAGGAGTCGGACGCGCCGTCCTGCGAGCCACCCTTCAGCAAGACCACGTCGGCGGGCTACCTGTCGAACCACTGCGCGCGCCTCTTCGTCCAGGGCTTCACCGCCCGCATCGCCCCGTTCGGTCTCGCGACCGGGCAGTTCCCGGTGCTCCTGGAGCTGTGGGAGAATGACGGGCTGACGCAGAAGGAGCTCGTGGAGCGCACCGACGTCGAGCAGGCGACGATGGCGAACACGCTGGCGCGGATGCAGCGGGACGGGCTCATCACCCGCACCCCGCATCCGACCGACGGGCGCGCCCAACTCGTCTGGCTGACCGACCATGCGCGCACGCTCCAGCCGCTCGCCCTCGCGGCGGCGAACGCGCAGAACAGGCTCGCCCTCAGCGATCTCAGCGAAGCGGAAAGGGAGGTCTTCCTCGACCTCCTGCGCCGCGTCGTCGACACGCTGCGCGCCGCACAGCGTCCCCGCAACCGCGAGCGTGCCGAGTTCGAGGACGGCGCGCTCACCGAGACGGATCCGGTCGAGGAGACATGACGGTCGAACTGCGCGACGCCTCGCACGGCCACCTTCACGAGAACATCGCGATGTTCACGCGCGTCCTGCGCGATTCCGGGCTGCCCGTCGGGCCCGCCCACGCGCTCGACGCAGTGCGCGCGGTGGAGGCCGCCGGCGTCGGCTCGCGCGCCGACGTCCACGCCGCGCTCCAGGCCGTCTTCGTCCACAAGCGCGACCAGATCGCGGTGTTCGATGCCGCCTTCGACGCCTTCTTCCGCGGCCGCAACCTCCTCGACAAGATGATGGAGCTTCTGTCGCCCGTCGCCGACGAGCGCGCGCCGAAGCAGAAGCCGCGCGCGGCCGCCTCGCGCGTCAACGATGCGCTGCGCCCGCCCAAGCGCGACGACCGCACGACCCAGTCCGAGCTCGAGATCGACGCCCGCCTCACCGCCTCCGACATGGAGGTCCTGCGCACCAAGGATTTCGCGCAGATGAGCGCGGCGGAACTCGAAATCGCGCGGCGCGAGATCGCCCGCCTCGCCTTCTCGGCCGACCGGGTGCGCACGCGGCGCTATGTCGCCTCCTCGCGCGGCCGCTTCGACCCGCGCCGCTCCATGCGATCGGCGATGCGCACCGGCGGTGAGCTCATGGTGCCGCGCCGGTCCGAGCGCGCGGTGAAGCCGCCCCCGGTCGTCGCCCTTCTCGATATCTCCGGCTCGATGGCGGACTATTCGCGGATCGTCCTCCACTTCCTGCACGCGCTCGGGGAGCGGCGGCAGGTGACGACCTTCCTCTTCGGCACGCGCCTCACCAACGTGACGCGCTCGCTGACCCGGCGCGATCCTGACGAGGCGCTGGCGCTGTGCGCGGCGCAGGTGGAGGACTGGTCGGGCGGCACGCGGATCGGCAACTCGCTGGAGACGTTCAACCGCGAATGGTCGCGCCGCGTCCTCTCGGGCGGGCCGATCGTCCTCCTCGTCACCGACGGGCTGGAGCGGGACGGCGACACGGAGACGCTGTCACGCGAGGCCGACCGGCTGCACAGATCCTGCCGACGGCTCGTCTTCCTGAACCCGCTTTTGCGCTATGACGGGTTCGAGGCGCGGGCGCGGGGCATCCGCGCGCTCCTCCCCCATGTCGACTCGATGCGGCCGATCCACTCGGTCGAAAGCGTCGCCGACCTCGCCCGTTTGCTGACCCAGGCCTGAATTCGCTCTCGCCCTTCCAATTCGGGACGTTACACCAAGAATCGAGCGCTCGATGCGACTTGGTTCCGTCGTGAATCCATGCCAAGAAGCGGCGACGACGCCCGCTTAAACAAGGGACTGACCCATGCGTCTCCGAACTTTCAGCACTGTACTGACAGTCGCCACGTTGAGTGTTCCGGTTGCGTACGCACAGGATGCGTTCGACGAATCGGCCGCTGTCGAAACCTTTCTCACGGATGCGGGCACATACGGCGCGACGAGCGCCACCGTCGGCTCGGTCACGAGCGAAGGCGACGTCGTCAAGGCGTCCGATGTCAACATCACCTGGTCGACCTCCTTCGAGGCCGAGGGCGAAACCGTCACGATCGACGCCACGCTCACGATGCCGGCCGTCGAGATCGAGGGCCTCGCCAAGAGCGGTGAGGGCTACACCGTCGCCCGCCTCCTGGTGCCGGACGCGAACTTCAAGGTGACGACCGAGGGTGCCGAGGCCCCCTTCGAGTACGACATCAGCGTCACCGATTACGAAGTCGTGAACGCGATCTGGGGCGCCTTCCCGGTGATCCAGGCGAACGCCACCGCGCCGATCTCGCGCTTCGCCCCGCTCGTCGACTGGTCCGTCAAGCAGTCCTATGACAGCTCGTCCGTCGGCAAGATCTCCGGCACGACCACGATCGCCGGCGACACCCAGCAGATGTCCTACGGCCCGGTGAAGATCGGCCCGGTCGTGAACGGTGTCCTCGAGCGCTTCGAATACGGCCCGATCGAGACCACCCAGACGACCGAGATTCCGGGCGCCGACGGCGTGCCGACGCCGATGGAGATCTCCATCTCCTATGGCGCCTCGCGCGGCGAAGGGCTTGACCTGCGCCCCGTCGCGGCCTTCCTCACCGGCACCGACGCGGCCGACGGCCCCCAGACGGTGATCGGCAGGACCGAGCTCGACGGCATGACCGCCTCGGGCGGCGACCTCTTCAAGATGTCGATCGGCAAGAACCTCCTCGAGAACGTGACGGTCGATCCGAGCGGCACGCCGCTGATGGCCTCGCTCGACAAGGTCGTCCTCGCCTTCCAGAGCGGTGAGGAGCCGAACCCGCAAGAGCTCATCAACCTGATGATGGACGTCTATGGCGCGTTCGGCATCGGCAAATATTCGATGTCCGACGTGTCGGTCAGCTCGGCCGACGTGACCGCCGCCCTCGGCAATATCGAGATCGACGGTCTCTCCTCCGCCGGGCTCGACCTCCTGTCGATCAACGGTCTCGAGGTGAACACGCTCGACGGAGCCGGCTCGCTCGGCACGTTCGAGCTCGCGGACTTCGTCTTCCCCGCCCGCGAAGCCTTCATGAACGCGATGATCGCGAACATGATGGGGATGCCGCCGGACCTGCAGACCACGATGGGCGCCGTTCCCTATCTCGGCCGCCTGACGGTGAAGGATCTCGACCTCAAGACGCTCGGCGGCGATGTGAAGGTCGGTCTCTTCGAGAACAAGCTCGAGGACTATATCGCCCCGATCCCGACCAGCATCTCGATCGAGCTGCAGGGCCTCGAGATGCCGGCCGCGATGCTCCCCGATCCGCAGAGCGCGATGATGCTGCAGATGATGCAGGCCGACCCGGTCAAGGCCGACGGCACCATCAAGCTGCGCTGGGACGAGGACACGCAGCGCGTGGAGCTCGACAAGGACATCACGATCGGCGGCGTCGGACAGATCCAGGCGGCGGCGACGCTGTCGGGCATCCCGCGCTTCATCTTCGAGAACCCGATGCGGGCGAACGAGGCGGTCGCGACGGCGGCGGTGAACTCGGTCAACGCCACCTTCAGCGATGGCGGCGTCACCGGCTTCCTTCTCGGCATGATCTCCGAGCAGGCGGGCGTCCCGATGGACCAGTTCGTCCAGGGCATCGCGCAGCAGATCTCCGTCCAGGCGGGCATGCTGACGGGAGACGAGCAGTTCGGCGCGCAAATCGGCGATGCGATCTCGACCTACCTCTCCGACCCGCAGACGCTGTCGATCTCGGCGAGCCCGGCGGCCCCGGTCGCTGTCGCGCAGATTATCGGCGCGGCGATGACCGCCCCGCAGGCGCTGCCCGGCCTCCTGAACTTCTCGATCAGCGCCAACGAATAATCCCCACCCCTTTCGGGTGATCGACGGGGCCCGCCGGACAACCGGCCGGGCCCCTTTCCTTTTCTCCTGTCTGCCGGCGCCGTACCCTTTCGCGTCGCCGGCACAGACGATCCGCGAGCGGACGTGACGGTCTTTCTCCTCTTCCTCGCCTGGCTCCTCCTCATCAGCGTCGTCGGCTTCGCCGTGTTCGCGGCGGACAAGCGCGCCGCGATCGCGGACCGTCGCCGCGTGCCGGAGCGGGTGCTCCTGACCCTTGCGGCGCTCGGCGCGGCGCCGGCGATGGTGGCGGGGGCGAGCCTCATCCGTCACAAGACGCGCAAACAGCCCTTCCGCGGGCTCCTTCTCGCGATTCTCGTGCTCCAGGCCGCCGCCCTACTCGCCGTGCTCGCCTGGTGGCTGGGTCTTGTCTGACGTGCCCGCGATTGCGGCGCACATGACCCATTGCGCAATGCAGCAAGCTCGGCGACGCTAGTGCCCCGATCAGAATACGGAGCGCTTGATGGAGGCCCTCTTCATAGGCCACGCCTATATCGACATCACGTTCATCGCCGACAGCCTGCCCACGGGTGACGACAAGACCATCGCCGACGACTATGCCGTCGCCTTCGGCGGCAACGCCGTCACCGCGGCCTTCTGCGCGGCGAAGCTGGGGCTGAAGGCCGAACTCCTGTGCCAGCAGGCCGACGACTGGCTCGCGCGCATGTTCCTGGAGATGGCCTCGCGTGCGGGCGTCTCGGTCCACGGGCGCAAGGTCGCCGAGTCCAGCATCTCCTTCATCATGCCGAAGGACGGCAAGCGCGCGATCGTCCGCTGCCGCGATTCCGAATTCCGGCACCCCTTCCCGATCCTCAATCTCGACGGCTGCCGCGGGCTCCATCTCGACGGTCACATGGCCGACGCCGCGCTTCACTACGCCAAGGAGTGCCGCGCGAGGGGGATGCTGACATCGCTCGACGGCGGCTCGGCCCGGCCGGGGACGGACGAACTCCTGGAGCACATCGACGTCGCGGTGATCTCGGAGCGCATGTGCGAGCAGATGCACCTCAACCCGCTCGCGATGCTCGCCTATCTGCGCAGCAAGGGCTGCAAGGTCGGCGCGGTGACGCTCGGCGAGCGCGGCCTCGTCTGGTTCGAGGACGGGAAGGAGGCGCAGACGATGCCCGCCCGCCTCGTGCCGCCTGAGAAGGTGATCGACACCTCCGGCGCGGGTGACGTCTTCCACGGCGCCTATTTCTATTCCGCGCTGACCCGGCCCGAGCTCTCCTGGGCCGACCATTTCGATTTCGGCCGCTCCGCCTCGGCCTTCGCCGTCCAGCACCTCGGCAACGAGGCCTCGCTGCCGACGCTGGAGGATGTGGAGGCGATGCGCGCGACGCTGCCGCTCTCCACCTGAGCCCCTACGTTTTCGCGCGCATCCCCTCGCGGATCGCGGCGCGGAGCGCGAGTGCGGTGTCGATGAAGGTGGCGAGCGTCTCCGCGTCGTAGGCGGAGGCGCGCATGCGCACGCGGAGCCCGTCCTCGCCGAGGAGGACGATCGGGAACCGCTTCGGGTCGGCCTTCCCGTCCCGCGAGGGCGCGATCGCGGCCTCGATGCGGTCGAAATCCACCCCGGCCTCGGCCCCGCCCGACGCGAGCACGGTGAACGCCCGCTCCGCACCGCCGGGCTTGGCGACATGGACGAGGCCTGAGGCGAGGCCGGCCGCGTCGCCGAGGATGCCGGCGAGGAGCTTCTGGCCGAGCGGGCTGTCGAGCGAGGTCAGGAGCATCGCCGAGAAAGCGGCCGCCTCGGCCGGGATCGGCGGGCCGATGAGGACCGCGCCCGCCGGCAGGGCCGTCGCCGGGTCGCGAAGCTCGGTGGTCTCCACCTGCGTGTTCGTGTCGGAACTGCGGAAGCGGGTGACGCGGCAGGACCACGTGTCGGCCTCGGGCGCGACATCGATGGTGCGCGCGGAGCCGCCGGTCGACTGCGTCTCGGTGATCCGCCAGCCCCGCGCCGCGCCGAGCGCGTCGAAGGCGGCGCGCCGCGCCTTCGCCTGGCGCAGCAGCGCGAAGGTGAGGCCGAGACCGAAGACGATCCCGGCGAGGATGACGAGGACGATCAGCATCGAATTCATGGGCGGGGCTCTTGGCTGTCGAGGATCCCGATCCGGCGCCAGCGGGCGATGCCGGCCGCTATCGGGATGATGGCGAGGAGCGCGGCGAGGCCGGCGAGGATGGTGAAAAGCATCCCCGCCTCGGCCATCTTGCGCGCGGCGCCCGACAGGAACGCGTCGAGCGTCCCGTAGGCGAGGAGGCGCGTCTCGATCAGCGTGCCGGAGACCGTGTCTCCCGACCGCGTCGCGCCGACATCGGACCAGACGACCACCGGATCGCCGGTGGAGATGGCGCAGGCGTTGACGCGCGCCCCGTCCGGCCAGTCGAGCGCCTCGCGCCGCGTCGTGATCCCGCGCGCGTCGATGGCGGCGCCGTCGCCCGCGAGCGTGAGGGTCAGGATCGTCGGCAGGACGGTCTGGGGCGCACTGGAGAACGGCCGACCGCACGCGATCCGCGCGACCTCATCACCCGCCGAAGCGTCGGGCGCGCCGACGCGCGCCTCGGTGAGGACGCCGAACAGCCGCGTGATATACTGCCCGTCGCGCAGGGCGAGGATCTCCGCCTCGCTCGTGACGCGCGGCACGTTCGGGAGCTGGACGAAATCGTCCGCGACGCGCCACAGGGCGACGGCGACGGAGAGATGCGCGATCGCGAGCACGGCGGCGATGATCGCGACCGCGGGGCGCTTCGGCCGCGTCAGAAGGCGCGGGTAGACGTAGCGCAGCACGACGGCGGTCATCAGGCACACGAGGCCGATATTGAAGAGGCGGACCGCGATCGGCTCCAGCATCAGCGGCGGCATCAGCCCGGCGAGGTTAAGTGCGGCGAGCATCGCCCCCGCCGCAACCGCGACGCCGAGGCTCGCGCGCCAGAGCGAGCGGCGCCACAGGATCAGCGCACCCGCGATGAGGACGAGCGCGCCGAGCGGAGCTAGGAGGATGACGGGGTTCATGGCCGCCCTCCCCGCCCGACGTGCGCGGGAACGGGGCCGGCAAGGCATGCATGGCGCGGGGACGGGCGGCGATAAGCGGGCCTATCGCCGGGGGACGTGACGACCATGCGACCTCTTGCGGGAAGCGATCATCCGGAACGGATGCGACGCAACGACCGGAAAGAAAGCAATCCGGAAGATTTCGCAAGAGGTTTATCGAGAGATTGGCCGGAGCGGCGCGCAATTGCCGCTCCGGTCGGACTTGGTCTCAGACGAGGACGACGTCGCCCGGATCGAACGCGACATTGATACCGGCGCCGATCAGGGTGATGGAGCCGTCGGCGCCGAAATCGAACACGCCGCGGGCGATGAACGATTCGTAGGCGTCTTCGAGCTCTTGCTCGGTGAAGGTCGAGTTCACGAAGACGATCGTGTCCTCGAACGGGTTGAAGATCACCGTGTCGTTGCCGATGGGGTTCGCGAAGTCGAACACGATCGTGTCTTCGTCCGGCCCGCCATTGATGAAGTCGTCGCCCTCGCCGCCGTTGATCTCGTCGTCGCCGGCCTGACCGAAGAGGCGGTCATTGCCCTCCCCGCCGAGGATCACGTCGTCGCCGTTGACGCCACGCAGCACGTCGTTGCCGCTGAAGCCTTCGAGGCTGTCATTGTTGGAGCCGGCGAACATGCGGTCGTTGTCGTCGCTGCCGATATAGTAGCCGGCCTCGCCCGCATGGGTGGGGATGCGCGACGCGTTCACGGTGCCGGCATAGTCGTCGACCACGACGAAGGACTGGCGGTCCATCTCGTCATAGAATTCGGACGCCAGAATGCGGCTGATCCCGTCGATATAATTCGGGATGTTGTGGGTCATGAGGAGATTGAGCGCGACGTCGGCAATCTCTTCGATGGTCGATCCGGACGAGGGCTCCGGCAGCAGGAAATCGAGATTGTAGTAGACGATGTTGTTCGTCGTCGTCGGGAAGTCGTGGTCATCCTCCACGGACTTGAAGACGTCGTCGTTCTCGTAGCCGATGTTGAGGATGTTCGCGTCATCCTCGAAGATCTCCGGCGTCGCGAAGGAGACGTAGACCGCGTCCTCGAACGCGCCGTCATAGCGGGTCTCGGCGACATCCTCGAGTTCGTTCACCGCCGACGCGCCGAGGCTGTGGCCGGTGATCCAGACTTCCTCGATCCCGTTTTCCGGAATGGCGATATAGTCCGCCACCGCTTCCATGAGTGCATCGAAGTTCGCGATATACTCGTCGCTGTTCGCGATCTCGGTATAGAGCAGCGTCTCCCAAAGGCTTTCGGTGCCCTGGAAGGACACGGTGAGGACACCGTCCTTGACCATGACGCGCGCGGCTGCCGCAAAATAGGAGTCGATGCCGCCGACGAAATAATTCCCGACGAAGAAACCGTCGCTGATGCTGCCGGTATAATTGAGATCAGCCCCGGTCAGCGTCTGCCAACCGGCCGGCGCGTCACCCGATACACCCGGAAGGCGATTGGGTTCATAGGCGGCCTGCGCCAGCTCGACGAAAGTGAAAATATCCTCTTTCGTGAGGTCTTGAAAATCGAAGATGCCCATGGGACCGCTGCACTCCTGCCTGTTCTATGAATGTTCGATCTTCTTGATACGCGGACCAGGACGAGATGACTTCTCTGGTTGCAGCGAAAACTCATATTTCATCGCGACTTATTCAGTCAAGTTCAGACAAGACGTGTCACAGTGAGTAGTCAGCTAAAGATTGACGAAGAATAAGATTGTGCGCGTTCGAGCAATGATTGCAACGCTGCAGCGCCGCGCGGCTTCGGGCCGCGCGACCGGAGGGTGACGCGCCCGTCCGCCTCCCTTAGGAATTTGCAGCGACATTGTGTGACACGCGCCGTCCGGCCGCCGGGCGGCGGCGTGCATGGAGAGTGTGATGAAGTACGCGAAGCGGGCGCTGGCGATCGAACCTTTCTTCGTCATGGAGGTCGGCAAGCGCGCCGCGGCGCTCGAGGCGGCCGGCCACCATGTGATCAAGCTGAACATCGGCGAGCCCGATTTCGGCGCGCCGCCCGCCGTGCTGGAGGCGATGCAGGCGGTCGCGCGCGGGGGGCAGCTTCCCTACACGGCCGCGCTCGGCCTGCCGGCGCTGCGCGAGGCGATCGCGGGCTTCTACCAGCGCGCGCACGGCCTTTCGGTCGACCCCGAGCGGGTGATCGTCACCGCCGGGGCGTCGGCGGCCCTCCTCCTCCTCACCGCCGCGCTCGTCGATCCGGGGGACGAGGTGATCGTCGGCGACCCGTCCTACCCCTGCAACCGCCACTTTCTCACCGGCTTCGGCGCGGACGTGCGGCTCCTGCCGACGACGCCCGCCTCCCGCTTCCAGCTCGGTAGCGCGGAGGTGAAGCGGCATTGGACCGACCGCACGCGCGGGCTGATGATCGCGACCCCGTCGAACCCGACCGGCACCTCGATCCTCCCCGCCGAACTCGCCGAGATCTGCGCCTTCGCGCGCGAGCGGGACGCGTGGCGGCTTGTCGACGAGATCTATCTCAACCTCAGCGACGACGCGGCCGACGGGACGCCGGCGCAGAGCGTGCTCGCGGTGGATCCGGACGCGCTCGTGATCAACAGCTTCTCGAAATATTTCGGGATGACCGGCTGGCGGCTCGGCTGGTGCGTGGTGCCGCAGGAGATGGTGCCGGTGATGGAGCCGCTCGCGCAGAATTATTATATCTGCGCCTCGACGCCGGCGCAGATGGCGGCGCTCGCCTGCTTCACGCCGGAATCGATCGCGGTGTGCGAGGCGCGCCGGGCCGAGTTCGGCCGCCGCCGCGCCTTCGTCCTCCAGAAGCTCGCCGAGATCGGGCTCGACGTGCCGGTCCCGCCGGACGGGGCCTTCTATGTCTATATCGACGTGACGCGCACCGGGCTCGACGCGATGGAATTCTGCGCGCGTGTCCTCGATGAGGCCCACGTTGCGCTGACGCCCGGCAAGGATTTCGGGAGCGCGGGGACGAGCCACACCGTCCGCCTCTCCTACGCGAACTCGATGGAGGAGCTCGGCGAGGGGCTGGAGCGGGTCGGCCGCTTCCTCGCGACCCTCCCCGCCTTCCAGGGCGGGACGCAGATCCCGGCCTGACGGATGGTCGCCCGCGGACGGCCTAAAGGGATGGATGCCCGCGGGGGCTAAAGGAATGGACGCCCGCGAGCGGGCGTCTGGTGCCGTTTAGACGAAGAGCTCGGCGTAGGTGTAGGTGCCGTCCGCGAACTCGAAATACTCAACGTCGGAGACCGCGATGTCGGTGCTGCCGCCATCGGCGATCGTCCCGGCGTTCGGGTCGGTCGCGGTGAAGAGATAGTCCTCGGACATCCCCGACAGGATGAGGGTGTCGACGTCCGCCCCGCCATCGACCGTGCCCGAGCCGCTGTGCAGGTCGAAGACATCGTCGCCGTCGCCGCCCTCGAGCGTCGTGTTGTAGATGCCGCCCGCGGCGCCGCGCGTCATCACGCTGTCATTGCCCTCGCCGAGATCGATCGTCACGTCCGTCATGCCGAACGAGTTGCCGGACGGCTCCTCAGGCTCGCCGCCGATGAACTTCGCGCCCTTGGCGATGACGGTGTCGTCGCCCGCCCCCATGTCGATGTCCGCGAGCGCGATGCCCGCGGCGAAGGCGAGGCTCGCCTCCGGGTTCACGATCTTGGCGATCGCGGAGAGGACGTCGTCCCCCTCGCCGGTGGAAATCGTCTCGCCCTCGATGCCGGTGATCGCGGCGGAGGCGGAGGTGACGCTGCCGGCCTCGCCGAAGAGGGCGAGGCGGGCGATCACGCGGTCGTTGCCTTCGCCGGTGTCGATCACGGATTCCAGCGCGAAATTGTGGTTCGAGTCCGCGTTCTCGCCGACACGGACCGTGAGCTTGCCCCGAATGAGGTCGTCGCCGCCGCCTGTGGTGATCGTCGAGTCCACGAAGGCGTTGGTCTCCGTCGCCATGCCGTTGTCGCCGACATTGACCTTCACCGTGCCGATGACGCGGTCCGCGCCTTCCCCGGTCTCGATGGTGGAGGAAAGCGCGCCGTAGACGTTGAGCGCGCTTGCGCCGTCGCCGCCCGTGAAGCTCGCGGTGGCGCGCACGAGGTCGGCATCATCGCCCGTCATGAGCGTCGCGTTGTCGAGGGCCACGACATAGTCGCTGCCGCCCTCATCGTCCGCCTTCACGATCGCGGTCGCGAGGATGCGGTCGTCCTCGGCACCGGTGTCGACGGTCTGGTACTGGATGCCGACGGCCTGGATGTTGGTGTGGCCGGTGGTCTTGGCGGTCGCGACAAGGCGGTCGCGCCCCTCGCCGCCGATCACGAGGCCGCTGATGACGTCGACATTTTCGTCGCCGATGAGGTTTCCGGCCGACAGCGCCGTGGTGACGACCGAGCCCGTCGTCTCGGCCCCCTGCTCGGCGATGGCGGTCGCGAAAAGCCAGTCATCCCCCTCGCCAAGGTCGATGGTGGCGCCGTTCTCGACGCCCATGACCATGACGAACCCGTCCGGCCCGGCGGCGACGTTCGCGGTCGCGAAGCCGGTGACGATATCGGCGTCGGGTCCGGTGTCGAACGCAACGAGCGCCTTCTCGGGCGCGATGACCCGCAGGCCCGCGGCATAATAATTCGGCGCGGTCGCGTTCACCTCGAGGTCGAGCGTGCCGGTGAGGATGTCGAGCCCCCAGCCGCTGGAGAAGGACTGGCTGAGGTCGAAGCCCGCGAACTCGGCGATCCCGTCAGAATCGGCGAAGGCGGTGAGGCTGCCGGTGACGACGTCGATCCCCGGAAGGGTCCGCACCTCGCGCACGTTGCTGGTGAGGCCGGCATAAATGCCGTCCTCGATCGTGCCGGTGATCTCGTTCTTCGCCTCGCCGATATCGTCGAGGACGGTGAAGCGGAAGGTGCTGAGCTCGGCGCCGCCCGCGCCCACGATATTGATGGCCATTGTCGGCTCCCGTCATGCGCATCTGTGCGCGGCGCTGTCGCGGCGCGCGTTGTTCCTGCGGCGGGAGGACGACGGGTCCGTGACCCGATCCAAGGAGAGATCGTCCAACGCGGCCGCTTACATCGCGGCAAACATTGGGGCGGATGAATCGGTTTTGAAATCCGGAAAACGTCGGAAATCCTGAGAAACAAGTCTCTTCGCGAACACGAGCGAAATCAGTTCGTTGGAATTTTATCCAGCGCGCAAAGGGGTTTTGGCATGATGCCGGGGCTCGCGTCGCGGCGGCGGCGCGCGACGTCCGGCCTTTGCGGGGCGAGCGGGGCTCAGTGGGACTTGTAGAAGTCCTTCTCCCACTCGCGGTGCTTTTTCACCGGCTCGGTGACGAACGGCATGTGCTTCGCGACGCGCAGGATCGCCTCGTTCAACTTGCGCAGCCCCGTCGGCAGCGGGCGATGCACGTCGATGAGGAGGACCACCCGCACCCCGTCCGTGTCGTTCCAGACCTCGTGGCGGTAGGTGTCGTCGAACACCACGCACTGGCCTTCCTTCCAGTGGACCATCTCGTCACCCACCGACATGCGGACCTTCTCGCTCGGCTCCGGCACGATGAGGGCGAGATGGGCGCGGATCAGCCCCTTATAGACGCCGCGATGGGCGGAGATGTGCGAGCCGGGCGCGAGGATTGAGAAAAATGCAATTTCGCAGTTGGGGATGGCGTCGACGAGCTTCGCCGTCTCCGGGCAGCGGGCGCAATTGTTGTCCGCTCGCAGACCGTAGGCTTGGAAGAAATAGGTCTTCCAACCATCGGTCTTGATGATCTTTCGCTGGGTCTTTGAGATATATTGCATCGTCGGGAGGTCGCCGGTCTGCGGCAATACGCTCTCAAGCTCACGACGAATGGTCTGCCAATTCTTCTCCAGTTCCGCGACCCAAGGGAAATCCTTGCTGTCGTGGATCGGCTTGTCGCCCACCAGCGAGCCCCGGCCCATCACCTCTTCAAGCTTTACGGTGGCCGCCTTGCCGGGCCAGTTGACGGCCTTCTTGAAGCGGTCGCGCAGGGTCAGCGGGCGCTTCGGTTTCGCGGGCGCAACGGTTCGTTGCATGAAAGTCGCCTCGTGTGCGTGAAGATTTTAATCACACCAGCCGTCGCCCGCCGCGTCAACTGCTTCGGGGGCATTCCTGACAACGTGATCGCACCGGATTGCAGCAAGGCGCGTGGGCGCGATAATCCTGCCGCAGCGAGAGGCGCGGCGGGCGCGCGAAGCGGAAACGGAAGAGTGCCATGAGTGCCGACGTCGCGATCATCGGAGCCGGCATTGTCGGCCTCTCGGCCGCCTTCGCGCTGATCGAGCGCGGGCGGCGCGTGACGGTGATCGAGCGGGGCGAGATCGCCAAGGGCGCGAGCTTCGGCAATGCCGGCGGCTTCGCCTTCTCCGACGTGATGCCCCTCGCCTCGCCCGGCATCATGCGCAAGGCGCCGCGCTGGCTCGCCGATCCGGTCGGCCCCCTCTCGATCCCGCCCGCCTATCTCCCCGCGATCACGCCCTGGCTCTACCGCTTCTGGCGTGCGAGCCGGCCGGCGGCGGCCGAGCATTCGATGCGCGCACAGGTCACGATGATGCGCCTTGCCCGCGAGGAGACGCTGCGGCTGATGGAGGCGGCGGGGCTTTCGCACATGCTCGGCTCGGACGGCGCGCTCGAAGTCTATGAGGGCGCGCGCGAGTTCCAGGACTCGCTGCCCTCCTGGGCCGCGCGGGAGGCCGAAGGGGTCGAGTTCCGCCATGTCACCGGCGATGATCTCGCCGCGCTCCAGCCGGGCCTTGCCCCATCCTTCACGCACGGCACCTTCATCCCGACCTGGCGCTCGATCAGCGACCCCTACGATTACGCGAAGGCCGTCGGCGAGGCGGTCCGCGCGCGCGGCGGCAATTTCATGACGGCCGAGGCAACGGCGGTGGAGGCCGGGGGCAAGCCCGCCGTGCACCTTGCCGACGGGCGCGCGATCGAGGCGGATGCGGTCCTCGTCGCCTGCGGGGCCTGGTCGAAGCGGCTGACGGCCAGCCTCGGCGACCCGGTGCCCCTCGAGACCGAACGCGGCTACAACACCACGCTGCCGCCGGGGTCGTTCGACCTCAAGCGCCACATCACCTTCCCCGCCCACGGCTTCGTCATCACGCGCCTCACCTCGGGCATCCGCGTCGGCGGCGCGGTCGAGCTCGGCGGGCTCAGCCGTGCGCCGAATTTCGCGCGCTCGAAGGCGATGCTGCGGAAGGCGAAGCGCTTCCTGCCGGCGCTGGAGACGACGGGCGGCAGGGAGTGGATGGGCTTCCGCCCCTCGATGCCGGATTCATTGCCGGTGATCAGCCCCTCGCGGCGCGACCGGCGCATCGTCTACGCCTTCGGGCACGGCCATCTGGGCCTCACCCAGTCGGCCGCGACCGCGCGCCTCGTCGCCGACCTCGTGACGGGCGCGACGCCGCCGATCGACATCGCCCCCTTCGCCGCCGCCCGCTTCTGGTGAGGCTCGCCTAGTCCTCCACGTGGTCGTGGCCGCCGACGCGGCCCGGCCGCCAGTAGCCCTCCGCGGAGATGTTCGGCTTGTCGAGCCCGTTCGCGAGGAGGCTGTGGCGCTGGGCGCGGACCTCGCCCGTCTCGCCGACGAGGTAGGCGTGGAGGCGGCCTGAGGGCGCGTAGGCCGCGACGCGCGCCGTCACCGCCGCGCCGGGACGGGCGCCCGGCTCGCGCACCAGCCAGGCGATGTCGGCCTTCGCGGCGGTCGCCACCGGCTGGATCTCGTCCGCGGTCGCGACCTCGATGAACGCCTCGGCGCGCGCCTCCTCGGGGAGCGCCTCCAGCATCGACAGGACCGCCGGGAGCCCCGTCTCGTCCGCGCAGAAGAGGTGATGGGGCGCGCGCGGGTTGAGGACGACGCGGCCGCGCGGGCCGACTGCGCTGATCCGGTCACCCGCGCGCGCGGCACGGATCCAGCGGTTCGCCGGGGTGTCCCCGTGGAGGACGAAATCGATCGACATCAGCCGCGCCGCCGCGTCGATCGCGCGGATCGTGTAGTGGCGTGCGGCGGTCGACCCGTCCGCCTGCGGGAGCACGAGGATGAGGCTCTGGCCCGGCCGGTGGCGCAGATCCGCGACACCGGCCCCGGAGAGCCGCACGCGGCGCATGCGCGGCGTCACCTCCACCGTGTCCACCACGTCGAGATGATGGATCGCGCCGCGCGAGGCGAGCCGCTCCGAGACGGCGGGATACGCGCCCGCCGGTGCCACCCGCGCCGCCACATCTGGGCTCATGGTCATACCCTACTCCACATCACGCCGAACATCGCTCTTCATGCCACCATCTTGCGCGCGAAAGCAAATCGTCACAGTAAATCCTGAAAACGTGTCGCGGAATTGTTCCGAACACTTAGTAATGATTACAACAATCGTTCCAGGATCGAATTGATCTAATGAAGCACTACGAAGCACTCCTCGCCGGCGACACCTCGCGGCACAATGGCATGACCGACACGGGCGCGCCCGTCATCGTGACCTACACCTTCACGACCGGCGACGACCTGTGGGACGGGCTCGCCTATGCGAGCGAGGGCCTGCAGGATGCGGTGCGCCTCGCCGCGCGCACCATCCAGAAGGTCGCGGGCGTCCTCCTCATCGAGGTCGGGCCGGGCGCGGACGCGATGGTGAACATCGCCCTCAACACCTTCGGCACGGGCGAATCCTGGGCGGGCATCCCCGAGGTGAGCGCGAACCGGTCGCGCACCGTCGAGGACATCGCGATGTCCGACAATTATGCGAGCTTCGAGAAGGGCACGTTCGGCTTCGAGGTGCTCCTCCACGAGTTCGGCCATGCGCTCGGCCTCAAGCACCCGTTCGACGGGGAGCCCAACCTCCCCGACCATCTCGACAACACCAACAAGACGCTGATGAGCTACACGACGGCGGGCGGGGCGAAGACCCAGTACCGCACGCTCGACAAGCAGGCGCTCAAATATCTCTACGGCCCCTCGGACGGCCTCGACGGAGTGGAGGCGCATTTCGACGGCGCGACGAACACCCTCCACCTCCAGGGTACGTCGGGGGCGGACGTGCTGATCGGCGTCAACGACGCCAATGTCATCGCGGGCGGCGCGGGGGCGGACGAGATCTTCGGGCGCGACAGGGGCGACCTCCTCGCGGGCGGCGGCGGACGCGACCTGCTGTCGGGCCTGCGCGGCAACGACACGCTCACCGGCGGCGCGGGATCGGACACCCTCTCCGGCGGCCAGGGGCGCGACGTGCTCGACGGGGGCGGCGGCCATGACAGGCTCATGGGCGATGGCGGCCATGACACCCTTTCGGGCGGCAACGGGCGCGACACGCTGGAAGGCGGCGGCGGCCGCGATACGCTGGATGGCGGGGCCGGACGCGACAGCCTCGTCGGGGGCAAGGGGGCGGACATTTTCCTGTTCGCGGCGGGCCATGGCGAAGATGTCGTCGCCGACTTCCGGCCGGGCCAGGATGTCATCGACCTCACGGCGCTCGACCTCGCAATCGGCGCGGTCCTCTCGAACATCGTCGAGGCGGGCGAGGATCTCCTCCTCGTGACGGCGGACGGGTCCATCCGGTTCGAGGGGCTCGCCGGGACCAGCCTCGGGGCGGACGATTTCCTGGTCTAGGCGCGGCACCCCCTGCTAGGCTTTGGCCTTCGCCATCCGAACGGAAGAGATTCGTGCAGACGATCACAGTCGAGCCCCTCACGCCCGAGGCCTTCAAACCCTTCGGCGCCGTGGTGCCGCCGCCGACCAGCGCGGGCCGGCAATATTTCGAGGACGCGCTCGGCTCGCTCCGCGCCGACGCCTGGCCGAGCCTGTCGATCGCGCTGATCGAGAAGTCGGCGAACCTCCCCCTCGTCTGCACGAAGATGGAGCGGCACGAATTCTCCTCGCAGACCTTCGTGCCGATGGCGCCGACCGCCTACCTGATCCTCGTCGCGCCGCAGAACGCGGACGGGACCGGGCCGGACATGACGGGCGCGCGCGCCTTCGTCGCCGAAGGGCAGGTCGGCATCACCTACGCCCCCAATGTCTGGCACCATCCGATGACGGTGATCAGCCCGCCCGCCCAGTTCGCGATCACCATGTGGCGCGACGGGACGAAGGGCGACGAGGAGTTCGTCGACATCGAGCCGCTCACCGTCGTGCGCTGAGCGGATCGCCGGACCCGCGCGGTGGGCGGCCCGGCCGCATCGTCCCCGCCGGCCGCGCGGGATCCAACTCAGCTGTTCCCAAATGCAATTGATGTAGGTTAAAGTGGCAGTATTCTGCCACGGGGTGATTTGCATTGACCACCGACGTTGCGGCCGATCCCGCGACCGCGCTTCTCGTCGTCGATCTCCAGGTTGATTTCTGCGAAGGCGGTGCGCTCGCGGTCGCCGGCGGAAACGCCCTCATCGCCCCGGTCAACGGGCTCGCGCAGCGTTTCCGCACGGTGGTGCTCACGCAGGACTGGCACCCCGCCGACCACACCTCCTTCGCCTCGAACCACGCGGACGCCGCCCCCTTCAGCGAAATCACGATGCCCTACGGGCCGCAGGTCCTGTGGCCGGACCATTGCGTGTGGGACACCCACGGCGCCGCCTTCCACCCCGACCTCGACATTCCCCACGCGCGCCTCATCGTGCGCAAGGGCCAGCATCGCGAGATCGACAGCTACTCCGCCTTCTATGAGAATGACGGGGTGACGCCGACGGGCCTTGCCGGGGCGCTGCGCGAATGGGGGATCGAGCGGGTCGTCCTGTGCGGGATCGCGACGGATTTCTGCGTCGGCTGGTCCGCGCTCGATGCCCGAAAGCACGGCTTCGCGGCAACGATCATCGAGCCGCTGACGGCCGCCATCGACGTCGACGGCTCGCTGGACGCCACGCGGTCCGCCGCGCGGGAGTTCGGCGTCACGTGGTCACACGACTTCTGATTTAAAGGTTTCGTCGCTTTCATAAAAAGCAACCAAACCCTGGCTCGCTCGTTGACGACAGGACTGCAGGCTTTGATCAAACTTGGCGCCGCACATCTTTATGCACCCACCCCGGACGATCGCCCCCACACATAATCGCCATTTTCACGATCCATTTAAATGGTCTGACGAACGGAGTGCCCCATGAGGCTATATCAGGCCCTCGACACGTGCTTTCCGCGGTCCTTGTCGATGAAGATGTTCATGGTCGCCTTCGTCGGCACCCATGTTCCCTTGATCGCCGCGGTCGCCTTCGTGCTCCTGGACCGGGATGAGCCCGTCCCCGTCGCCTTCCTCGTCACCCTGCTCCTTGCCACCGTCGTCGGATCCGTCGTGACCATGGCGGGGCTGCGCTTCCTGCTGCGGCCGGTGATCTGGGCGAGCCGGGCGATGGAGAGCTATGCCGACCGCCGCCAGCTTCCGCGCCTGCCGCGCCACTTCCAGGACGAGGCCGGCATCCTGATGCGGCACACCCAGTCGATGATCGAGCACGCCGAGCGCACGATTACGCAGACCGAGCAGCTTGCCTCCCGCGACCCCCTCACCGGCCTCCTCAACCGGCGCGGCCTGCGCTCGGTGGAGGCGTTCACGCGGGTCGTGGAGAAGGTCCCGATCGTCATCCTCTTCGACCTCGACCACTTCAAGTCCATCAACGACACGCACGGCCATGATGTCGGCGACCGCGTCCTCGTCGGCGTCGCCCACGCGATCCGCGTCAGCACGCGCCCGGAGGACGTCTCGGCCCGCCTCGGCGGCGACGAGTTCGTGGTCTTCGCCCTGGTGGAGGCGTTCGAGGACGGGGCCGGCCTCGCCCAGCGCATCAGCGAGGAGATCGCCCGCACGGTGCGCGTCGCCGGGCGCGCGGTCACGATCTCGGCCGGCGTCGCCAAGATGCACCGCCGCCACGACAAGGACGCGATCGAGGATGCGATCGTGCGGGCCGACCGCGCCCTCTACCTCTCCAAGCGGAACGGACGCGGCCGCGTCCATGTGGACGAGGGCGAGGACGAGGTCGTCGCCTGAGCCCTCGCCCCGGCCCGCCAGGCGGCGGGCCGATCAGTTGGCCGCGGGAAGCCCGGTCCGGTCCGGATAGTTGGCGTCAAGCCGCATCGTGAAATAGTCGCCATAGCGGATGGGCGGATATTTGCCGGGCTGAAGGTCGGCGAATTGCGGCAGCGTTTCGATCATCGTGTCGAGGTTCGGGTCGAAGAACATCCCGATCGAGTAGCGGTCCTTCTCGTGCGACTTGTTCACGACGCGGTGCGGCGTGGAGTTGAACCGGTCGTTGGTCCAGCGGGCCAGAATGTCCCCGATATTGAGGATGAACGTGCCGCGAATATAGGGCGCGTCGATCCAGGTCCCGTCGACGCGCTGGACCTGGAGGCCGCCGACATCGTCCTGCGCGAGGATGGTGAGGAAGCCGTAATCGGTGTGGGGGTGGATCCCGTAGAGATCCTCCGGCCGGACGGCGGGCGCGGGCGTGTAGTGGATGAGGCGCAGCGCGGAAGCGGGCGGATCGAAGAGGCGGGTGAAGAAGCCGCGATCCTCGCCCACCGCGCGCGAGAAGGCCGGCAGCAGCGAAAGGCCGAGATTGCGTGTCGCCGTGTCGTAGCGGCGTACGGTCTCGATGAACCAGGGATCGTCCGGCCACTGGTTCGGGCCCTGGAGCGCCTTCCTCTCATAGTCCGGATGGTTCGGCGAAAGCTCGTGGCGGACGAAGAAGGATTCGAGCTGGTTCGGGTGACGCGCCGCCTCGAAGCGGGCCGACGATTTCAGCGTGGAGGAGGCGAAGGGCTGGTAGCCGCGGTGCCACCGGTTCTGCTTGACCGCGAGCTTCTCCGCCACCGGCTTGGCGTGGAAGCGCCGGTTCGCCTCGAACGCATCATCGATCATCGCCTGATCCACGCCGTGCCCGGCGAGGTAGAAGAAGCCCGTCGACGTGCAGGCGGCGAGGATCTGGTCCGCGACCCGCGCCTCGGCTGCCTCCTCACCCGCGAGCATCGCGGCGACGTCGATGATGGGGATTTCAGAGCCGTGATCCATTGAGGCTTCCTCTCGCTAAGGGGGAACGCGGGACGTCGATGGCGATGACGGCGGCGACGGACCGGCGGATGAACCAAATTTCATTCTTGCTGTAATGATAATGGTTGCAAGCGCCAAATCGTCAGCACACAATGGGTGCGGCGATTGGCGGTCCGGACCCGGCTCGCCTCCTGTCGATCGAGGATGCATGAGGTTCGGCTTCCGCGTCAATCGGAGCCCCGGCGGACGGGCGAATGGTCCGTAGGAGACGCGAGTTCATTTTTTGAGGAGGCTGTAATTGTGAGCCAGCGCGCAGGCAGCGGTGCTCCCTTCGCCGCAGCCCTCACACACGCCCATCACAGGATGGATGAAACCGACCCCGGCGAGACATGCGCCGGCGCGTCCGTCCTCGGCGGCGACGAGGCCGACGCCGCATTCGGCAACAAGATCCGCCAGCTTCGCAAGGAGCAGCGCCTGTCACTGAAGGACCTGTCGGAGCGCTCCGGCCTCTCGGTCGCCCTCATCAGCCAGGTGGAGCGCGGCCTCAACGCCCCGTCGATGCGATCGCTGCGCCAACTCGCCTCCGGGCTCGGCGTCAGCGTGCGCTCCCTCTTCTCCGGCGGCACCGAGCCCAGCGACTCGCCCGCCGCCGGCGCGATCGTGCGCTATCAGGACCGGCGCGTCCTCAATCTCGGCGCGTCCGACACCTTCATTGAGCTCCTGACCCCGCCCGACTTCGAGGGATTGCAGACCTTCCACTCCTACATCGCGCCGAACGGCGGCTCGTCGGTGGAGTATGATTCCCATGTCGGGACGGAGAGCGGCGTCGTCGTCGCCGGGCGGTTCGATCTGTGGCTCGACGGGGAGCGGCTGAGCCTCGGTCCCGGCGACAGCTTCTCCTTCAGCAGCCAGGTCCCGCACCGCTACCACAACCCCGGTAAAACGATGACCCAGGTCATCTGGGCGATCAGCCCGCCGATTTATTGAGCAGCAACCCGCGCCGAGGAGATGGTCATTCCGCTTAATATTCGATCATTATTTGTGAAATCTGACCAATATTCGAGCCACGTCGACGCGTGTCTGTCGTTGTGAATTTGATGAAATCTGATAATCGAAGAACGCTATGCGGTTAGTGTAATTCAATAGGATCGTCGTTGACGTCCGATATTGCGAAAGGTGTCGGGAAATTGCTCGGAGCGACAGCCATCACTGGTCGAACCCAGGCGATGTACTGGTTCTTGACGCTCGCGCCGTTCATCATTCTCCTGATCTTCTACATCTACCCGCTGTCGCGCGTCCTCACGATCAGCGTGACGGAGCCCACCTTCGGGCTCGGCAACTATGTCGGCATCTTCAAGAGCAGCGCGGTGTGGCGCGTCGTCGGCACGACCGCCTGGATCTGCGTCATCACCAGCGCGATCACGCTCGTCCTCGGCTATCTCCTCGCCTACGCGATCGTGCACGTCTCGGGGCGCTGGCAGTCGATCATGATGCTCGGCGTGCTCCTCTCCTTCTGGGTCAGCATCCTCATCCGCGCCTTCGCCTGGATCACGCTCCTCCAGACGCGCGGGCTCGTGAACGAGACGCTCATCGCGCTCGGCATCATCACCCAGCCGATCCCCTTCATCCGCAATGAGCTCGGCGTGGTGATCGGGATGGTCCACTACATGATCCCGTATGCCGCGCTGCCGCTGATCGCGAGCATGCGGGGGATCGACCGGCGGCTCGTACCGGCGGCGCGCGGCCTCGGCGCCTCGCCGCTCGAGGCATTCGCGCGCGTCTACCTGCCGCTCAGCATGCCCGGCCTCATCAGCGCGGGCATCCTCGTCTTCATCTTCTCGCTCGGCTTCTACATCACCCCCGCCCTCCTCGGCGGCGGGCGGGTGACGATGGTCGCCGAATACATCGCCCTCCAGGTCAACGAGACGCTCGCCTGGGGAATGGGGACGGCGCTGGCGTCGAGCCTCCTCATCATCGTCTTCCTGATGATCATCGTCCTCGGGCGCGTCGTGAAATTCCGCCAGCTCTTCGGGGCGGCGGCGTGATCGAGGCCGGCCGCGCCGGGCGCGGCTTCGCCCTCACGCTGGCGCTCGCCTGGCTGATCCTCCTCTTTCTCGTCCTGCCGATCTTCGTGGTCTTGCCGGTCTCCTTCTCGCCGGAGCGCTACCTCTCGCTCCCGACCGACACGCTCTCGCTGCGCCATTATCGCGAGCTCGTCACCGACGCGACGTGGCGCGAGAGCTTCCTCGACAGCCTCATCGTAGCGCTCGCGGCGGCGACGGGGGCGATCATTCTCGGCACGGCGTGCGCGATCGGCTGCTGGCGCCTCTCGACCCGCTTCACCGAGGCGATCCGCATCATCATGCTGACGCCGATGATCGTTCCGCCGATCGTCCACGCGCTCGGCATGTACCGGGTGTGGGTCGAGTTCGGGATGATCGACACCTATCCGGGCCTCATCATCGCCCACACGATGAAGGGGATCCCGTTCGTGGTGATCTCCGTCTCGGCCGTGCTCGCCAATTTCGACCCGCGCCTCGAACAGGCGGCGCGCAGCCTCGGGGCCGGGCCGCTCGGCGCGGTGCGCCTCGCGATCCTGCCGAACATCTGGCCCGGCATCTTTGCCGGCGGCGTCTTCGCCTTCGCCATCTCGTGGGACGAGATCGTCGTCGCCCTCTTCCTCACCCAGCGCGCCGTCTACACGCTGCCGCGAAAGATCTGGGACGGGATCCAGGACAATATCAGCCCGGCCGTCGCGGCGATCGGCGTCGTCCTCGTCGCCGCCACCATCGTCGCGGTGATCCTGAAGCTCCTGTGGGACCGCCGCATGGGCGCGCGCGCGGTGAAAGGGGCATGACCGGTGCGCGCTCCGAAACCTGCATCATCGCTGGAGACACGATGCATCGACCCGCGACCCCGCCCCGTCCCCGCCTTGCAGATCGTGACCGGTGAGGGAGGCAGCGTGGACGCGATGAGCCCGGCGCGCGGCAAGCATCCCATCTCGGTCGAGAACGTGACGAAGCGCTATGGCGCGCTCGCCGCGCTCGACGACGTCTCGATCGAGATCCGGAGCGGGGATTTCGTCACCCTCCTCGGCCCCTCCGGCTCCGGCAAGACGACGCTCCTCATGACGCTCGCGGGCTTCACCATCCCCGACTCCGGCACGGTGCGGATCGGGGAGCGCGTCATCACCGACCTTGCGCCGGAGAAGCGCGATTTCGGCATGGTCTTCCAGGGCTACGCGCTCTTCCCGCACCTGACGGTCGCCGGCAATGTCGGCTTTCCGCTGAAGGTGCGCCGCAGGCCGCGCGCCGAGATCGCGGCGCGCGTCGCGAAGGCGCTCGACCTCGTGCAGCTTGGCCACCTTGCCGAGCGGATGCCGCGCCAGCTCTCGGGCGGCCAGCAACAGCGCGTCGCGCTCGCCCGCGCGCTGGTGTTCGAGCCGGTGGTCCTCCTTCTCGACGAGCCGCTCTCCGCTCTCGACAAGAGCCTGCGCGCCGACCTTCAATGGGAGCTGCGCGACCTGCACCGCCGCCTCGGCATGACCTTCGTGTACGTCACGCACGACCAGGAGGAGGCGCTCTCGATGTCGGATGAGATCGCCATCATCCGCGCCGGCAAGATCGTCCAAAAGGGCGGCCCGGAGACGCTCTATGAGCGCCCCGCGACCCGTTTCGTCGCCGACTTCCTCGGCAAGAGCAACTTCATCGCCGGCACCGTCGCGGTGCGCGACGGGGTGCGGATCCTCGACGCCGGCGGCCACGCGATCCCGCTCGATCCCGCGATCGAGGCATCGCCCGGCGCGCCCCTCCTCCTCGCGGTCCGGCCGGAGAAGCTCGAAGTCTCGCTGACGCCGCCGCAGGAGCGTGTCCGGCTCGAAGGGACGCTGACCGACTGGAACTATGTCGGCTCCCTCATCCACTGCCGCGTGGAGACGGCGCTCGGCCATTTCCACGCCCAGCTCGCCGCATGGCGCTCGCACATCGTGCTGACACGGGGCGGGACGGTCTGGCTCGGGTGGGAGCCCGAGGCGGCCGTCGCCGTCCTCGACGACCGGTGAGCGCGATGCCCGGCGCGCTCCCTTCGCTCCTTTGCCGCCGCGACGGGCACGCGGCGCCCGCCACCCACGTCCTTTCGTCAACCAGACCCAAACAGGATGTTCACCATGTCTAAATTGCACGTGCCATCGTTCGCTGAGGACTGTGTCGATCTCTTGCGGCAGACGACGGACGGAAAGGCCGTCAACCGCCGCAGCTTCCTGACCTTGTGCGGCGTCCTCGGCGTCTCGGCCGGGATGTTCCGCTTCTCGCCCGCGCTCGCGGCCGACAAGGAGATCGTCCTCGTCAACTGGGGCGGCGATGCAGTCACCGCGATGACCGAGGCGTTCGCCAAGCCCTTCATGGCCGCCAACGCCGGCACGGAGGTCTTCGTCGACGGCGCCGGGCCCTCCTCCGGCAAGGTGAAGGCGATGGTGGAGAGCGGCAGCGTCACCTGGGACGTCGCCGACCGCAACATCCCGGCCTCGCTCGAGCTCGGCCGCCAGGGGCTCCTGGAGGAGATCGACTACACGATCGTCGACAAGTCGAAGGTGCGCCCGGAGCATGCCGGGCAGTGGGGTGTCGGCAACTACATCTTCTCCAACGTGCTCACCTGGGACACCGCCGCCTTCCCGGACAAGGCGCCCTCGACCTGGGCCGACTTCTGGAACGTGAAGGACTTCCCCGGCCGCCGCGCGCTGCGCAAGCACATCGACGGGCAGCTCGAGGCCGCGCTCCTCGCCGACGGCGTCGCGCCGGCGGACATCTACCCGATCGACGTCGACCGTGCGCTCGAGAAGATCAAGGAGATCAAGGAGCACACGATCTTCTGGGGCTCGGGCGCTGAGAGCCAGCAGATCTTCCGCGACCGCGAGGTCGTGATGGGCAACCTCTTCAACACGCGCGCCTCGGTCGTGCGCCGCGAGACGGATGCGGCGATCGAGTTCACCTACAATCAGGGCATCGTGTGGCCGGGCGCCTGGATCGTCATGAAGAACAATCCGGCCGGCAAGGACGTCTTCAAGCTGATCGCCTCGACGCAGGATCCGGCGCAGCAGATCGTCCTCTTCGAGCTTCTGGGGAACGGGCCGATCAACCCGGCCGCCGCCGCCCTCGTCCCGGATGAGCTGAAGCCGTTGGATCCGGGTTCGCCCGAGAACTACGCCAAGCAGATCCCGGCGGACGGCGAGTGGTACGCCGACAACAGCGCCACCGTCCTCAACCGCTATATCGAGGCGATCTCCTGATCGCACCGAACCCACGACGGCCGGGGCACCGCCCCGGCCTCTCTCCCGCGTGAACAGGCCCCCTATGCAATCGCCCCCACAGATCATCCGCCACGGGCTCGTCCTGCGTCCGGAGGAAGACAGTGTCGACCGGAAGGACATCCTCGTCATCGACGGCCGGATCGCGGAGGTCGGGCAGCCGGGGATGGCCGCGCCGCCCGACGCGATCCTCGTCGACGCGTCGGACCAGCTCATCCATCCCGGCCTCGTCAACGGCCACACGCACGGCCACGGCCACTATTCGCGCGGGCTGACGGACGACATCACGCTGGAGCTGATCCTCGCAGCCGGCCCCTGGTTCGCGGGCCACCGCACGCACGAGGACAAGTATCTGTCGACCGCGATCGGCGCGGCGGAGATGGTGCTGAAGGGCTGCACCGCCTGCTACGACATGTTCATGGAGCTGCCGACGCCGACCCTCGACGGGCTGACGGCGGCGGGGCAGGCCTACACCGATATCGGGATGCGCGCCGTCATCGCGCCGATGGTCGCCGACTATCCCTTCTTCCGCGCGATCCCCGGCCTCTACGAGGCGCTGCCCGCCCCGCTCCAGAAGGAGATCGACGGCTCGGGCGCGCCGGGCGGGGAGGACATCCTGAAGCGCCTCGCCGAGATCGCGCGGGCCTGGCCGTTCGCGCAGGACCGGATCGCCCTCGCGATGGGGCCGACGATCCCGCTTCTCTGCACCGACGCCTTCATGAAGGGGTGCGTCTCGATCGCGCGCGAGCACGGGCTGATGATCCAGTCCCACCTCTCCGAATCGAAGGTGCAGGAGATCGCCGCCCAGCGCCGCTACGGGATGAGCCTCACCGCGCACCTTGACCGGCTCGACATCCTGGGGCCGGACCTTTCGGCCGCGCACGGGGTCTGGCTCGGCGACGAGGACATGGCGCGCCTTGGCGATGCCGGCGCCTCGGTCGTCCTCAACACCGGGAGCAACATGCGCCTCGGCTCCGGCCTGCCGCACATGCGCCGCCTCCTCGACAAGGGCGTCAATGTCGGCATCGGGACCGACGCGTCGAGCTGCTCGGACAATCAGAACATGTACGAGGCGATGCGCCTCGCCGCCTATGTCTCGCACGTCTACGACAACGACTACCGCCAGTGGGTGTCGAGCCAGGAGGCCGCGCAGGCGGCGACCGAGGGCAGCGCCCAGGCGCTCGGCATGCCCAATATCGGCAAGGTGGCGGCGGGCTATTATGCCGACCTCGTGTTCCTGGACCTTTCCTGGATCCACTACATGCCGCTGCGCAACGCGCTGAACCAGTTCGTGCAGGCGGAGGATTCCACGGGCGTCCTCCACGTCATGATCGACGGCAAGTGGGTCGTGCGCGAGCGCAAGCTCGTCAATTTCGACCTTGCCCATCTGCGCCCGAAGGTAAGAGCGGCGATCGACCGGATCGACACGCTGACGGCGACGAACCGGGCGGTCTTCCGCCAAATGCAGCCGATCGTCGGCACCTATTGCGCGGGCCTCGCGTGCGAGGCGCACCACGTCCACCGCTTCGCCGGTATGCCCGGCCGCGAATGACGGCGCGGGGCCTTCCCGCGTCGCCTCCCTTTCTCATCACCAACGAGGCGCCCCGTGCCTTTCCCCTACATCCTCACCGACAGTCACCGCGACATCCCCCTCTATGAGGAGCTGACCTCGCCGGATGTCGCCGCCGCGGCGGCCGCCGGCGCGCACGTCATCATCTCGACCGGCGCGACCGAGCAGCATGGCGGCCACCTCCCCCTCGGCACCGACACCTACCAGTGCCTGGAATTCGCCAAGCGCGCGGCCTACGACCTCAACAAGGCGGGCGTGCCCGTCCTCGTCGGCCCGTCGATCCCGTTCGGGCCGAGCCCGCTCCTCACCGAATCGCCGAAGGTCTTCGCCGGCACCATCAACGTGTCGCCCGAGACGCTGCGGCGCCTCACCGAGGAGGTGGTGCGCGAGATCGTCTCGCACGGCTTCAGGGTGGTCTATCTCATATGCGGCCACGCCGAGAGCGACCCCGTCCTCCAGCTCGTCGCGAAGGCGGTGTCGGAGACGACGGACGCGAGCGTCCTCACCCTCCAATGGCTCGTCGGCATCCGCGAGAAGTACAAGGGCGTGATGCGCTCGCCGCGCCCGCAGAGCCATGCAGGCGAAGGCGAGACGGCGCGCATGCTCGTCACCGCGCCGCATCTCGTGCGGCTCGGTGAGGCGGCGAGCTATCACCCCAGCCTGCCGACCGACCCCGCGCCGGAGGACCGCGCGCCCTATCTCGGCGGCGCGATCGGCCGCTACAAATACCCGCCCCACGTCTTCGCGAACTTCGAGGACGGCATCTGGGGCGACCCCGCCAACGCCACGGCGGAGGTCGGCGAGACGTCCTATCGGCTGATCAACGACTGGCTGTGCGAGGCGATCCGGAAGGAGTACGCTCTGTGGAAGGACGTCCCGCGCTGAGGGATCGGTCCGGACGAATGTGCGAAGCGTCGCCGTCGGCCCATGAGGGTTGACGGGGCGCGCCGTCGGGGAATGCTGACCCGAGACGGTTGAACAGGATCCTCCCCGCGATGCTCGATTTCACTTCCGCCCCGATGGCCCGGCAGATCACACTGCGCACGGTGATGCGGACGGCGATGGAGCAAGGGCCGATCTCGCGCGCGGAGCTTGCGCGCCTGACGGGACTGTCCAAGCAGACGATGTCGGAGGTGTTCCGCACGCTGGAGGAAGGGGGCTGGCTGGAGGTGACGGGCCACGCGAGGGGTTCTGTCGGCCGCAGCGCGACGCTCTACGAGGTCCAGCCCCGCCGCGCCCTCGTCTTCGGCGCCGATGTCGGCGGGACGAAGATCGAGGCCGCCCTCGCCGACATGAACGGCGCGCTCGTCGCGGAGACGACGGAGGCAACCGACCCGCGCGGGGGCGAGCATGTGCTGGCGCAGATCGCCAATCTCTGCGACCGGCTCGTCGCCGAAGCCGAGATCCCGCGCGAACGCGTCGCCGTCGGCGCGGTCGGGGTGGCCGGCGCCTACAATCCCAAGACACGCGCGCTCGCGATGGTGCCGAACATCAGCGGCCTCGCGGGGCCCGATTTCGACGCCCGCCTCGCCCGCCATCTCGGCTTCGAGACCCTCGTCGACAATGACGTGAACATGGCGGCGAAGGGGGAGAAGTGGCGCGGCGCCGGGCGAAACCTCTCGAGCTTCGTCTTCATTGCGCTCGGCACCGGGATCGGGATGGGGATCATCAATGACGGGGAGATCGTGCGCGGGGCCCACGGGGCCGCCGGCGAGATCGCGACCCTGCCGATCGGCGCCGACCCGTTCGACGCGCGCACCTTCCACGCCGGCGCGCTCGAGACCTCGATCGGCAGCGCCGGCATCGGCGCCGACTATGCGGGCCGCACCGGCCAGGCGGACGTCAGCGTGCGCGAGATCATGGACCGTGCGCGCGCCGGCGAGGACGCGGCGCGCGCGACGGTCGACGCCGTCGGCCGCACGCTCGCAAGCGCGATCCTCGCGGTGTGCGCGGTGGTGGACCCGGAGCGGGTCGTCCTCGGCGGCAGCGTCGGCGCGCGCGAGGAGCTGCGGGCGCGCGTTCTCCATCACCTCGCGCTCTGCATGGCGAACCCGCCCCAGTGCACGATCAGCGCACTCGGCGGGCGCGCCGCCCTCTATGGCACGATCGCCCACAGCCTCGACCGGCTGCGCGATCACCTCTTCGCCCTTCGCGGGCACAATATCTGGGCCGCCTCGGCCGTCGCCGAGAGTGCGCGTTGAACCAACCGGCGATCCTGGTCGCCCCGACTGCGGACACGGCGGAGGCGGTGGTCGCGGAGCACTGCATCGCCGCGATCGCGGCACACCCCCGGATCGTGCTCGGCCTTGCGACCGGGCGCACGATGGTGGGGGTCTATGACAAGATCGTCGCCGGATGTGCGCGCGCGTCCCTCTCGCTGGCGGGCGTGACGACCTTCAATCTCGACGAATATTGCGGCCTCCCCGAGGGCCACCCGGCCTCCTTCCGCGCCTATATGCGCCGCCACCTCATCGACCGCACCGACATCGACCCCGCCCGCAGCCATGTCCCGATCGGTATCGACGGGGCGGGCTATGAGCGGCTGATCGCGATGGCGGGCGGCATCGACCTCCAGCTCCTGGGGATCGGGCGGAACGGGCATATCGGCTTCAACGAGCCGGGCTCGGCCATCACATCACGCACCCGCATCGTGACGCTCGCCCCGACGACCCTTGAGGACAATCGCGACGCCTTCGACGGATGCGCGCCAAGGGAGGCGATGACGATGGGGATCGCGACGATCCTCGGCGCGCGCGAAATCGTCCTCCTCGCGACCGGCCCCGCGAAGGCCGAGGCGCTCGCCGACGCGTTCGGCGGCCCAGTGCGCGCCGGCAACCCCGCATCGGCCCTCCAGCGCCACCCGCGCGTCACGGTCGTGTGCGACGCGGACGCCGCCGCTCGGCTCGACCCGGCGCTCCGCCAGATCGCGGCGACGCCCTGATTACTCCCCGAAGTGCGCCTTCACGCGGGCGATCTCGTCCGGCCCGATCGGCGGCGCGGTGACCGCGACCCAGGCGTCGATATAGTTCGCGGGCGAATATTCGTGGCCGTACCCGATCGGGACGGTGGTGGCGACGGCCATGTCGGCAGCCACCTGGAGGGCGGTGACGATCGGATACCAGCGGATCTCCTCGGCGACATCCGGCCCGCGCGGCGTTTTCAGCCAATCCGGCTCGCGCCACAGCATGTCGGGGCTGAAGAAGACGATCGGGTCGCTCGCATATTGGAGGTAGACGATCCGCATCGGCCCCCATTTCGCGTCCGGCAGGTCGAGCGCGTTCGTCTGGTTGGTGAAGCGGACGAGCATCCCCTCCTCGAACCGGGGCAGCCACGCGGGCGTCCCGTCATTGCGCTCGTCGGTGATCGCGGTGTGGACGGGGCTCGGAAAGGGCGGGCCGGCCCACAGCGCGCCATTATAGGGATCGCCGAGAAGCTCGTAGAAGCGGACGGACTGCTCGGAGCTGAAGGCGCCGAGGCTGAGGCCGTAGAGGTAGAGCTCCGGCCGCGCATCGTGGGGCAGCTCGGTCCAGTGGTCGTAGATCGCGCGGAAGAGGGCGCGGGCCGTGTTGGTGCCGTAGCCGGGCTCGAAGAGGAGCGAGAACGGGCTCTGCAGGTAGGAATATTGCATTGCCACCGTCGCGACGTCGCCGCGATGGAGATATTCGAGCGGCGCGATCGCGCCCTGGTCCATGAAGCCTGTCCCCGTCGGCACGGCGACGATGAGGACCTTGCGGTCGAACCCGCCGACGCGGATCAATTCGTCGAGCGCGATCGCGGCGCGGACCTCCGGGTCGTCGTCCGCGCCGAGGCCGACATAGACCCGGCGCGGCTCCGTCACCGCCCCGCCCCAGAAAGCTTCGAGGTCGGCGACGGGGGTCGCGCCGGAGACGAACTGGCGGCCGGCCGCGCCGAGCTCGCCCCAGTCGACGAGGGAGGGCGGGCTGCCGGAGACCATCGGGTCGGTCGGCGCCGGGGTGTCCGGGTCGATGAGGGAATCGAGCCGCGCGTAGAAGGCGTCGACAGCGCGCATCGTGGACGAGATCAGGATGCCGTCGATGGCGCTCGCGAAGAGCAGAATCGCGATCACGATTGCCGCCGTGACCGCGACGCGCTCGGGGATGATGCGCGTCAGCGCGCGCGCGACGAGGCGGAAGATCAGCTTGAAGATCCACCCGAGGAGGAAGAGGAGCGCCGCGGTCCCGAGCGCGACGAGCGAGACGGTGAGGGGATGGCTCGTCTCCAGCGGGGGAAGGCCCATCAGGATGCGGATCGCGTTCTGCCAGTCCGTCGACTTGGTGAGGGCGGCGGCAAGGAGCGCGAACCCCAGAAGCGCCGCGATCGTGCCGGCGATGCGCTGCGTGCGGCGCTTGACGAGCGGCAGGCCGAACCAGGCCCAAGTCGCGATCGCGACGACGCCGACCAGATAGCCGATCGAGAAGAGCGTGCCCCCGAGGACGCCCTGCATCCACGCCGCGCGCGGGATGAGGGAGGGCGTCAGCGAGGCGGCGAAGAGGACGAAGCCGAGAAAGAGCCCCGTGCCGGAGATCCAACGCGCCTCCCAGCGCACTTTCGTCTCGTCCAGCTCGCTCATATCAACCCCCGGCGCCGGTCCGCTCCGGTCTGGATCATCCCGCGTTCTGTCGCGCGGACAAGACGATCCAGCTCCTCGATGTCGAGCGGTGTGTTCTCGCTCCATTGATTCCAAGCGAGCGAGAGCCGGTCTAGCATGAACGAATTGGCGATGGGCAGCATCGATCCAACCCGCCACCACCCATGATGGGTGGCCGCGTCCCGGCCGCTCGTGCAGGATGGCGGGACCATTCCCGCACGGCGCGCGCGCCGATCCCGCACCACCATTTCGGAGAAGATCGATGGCGACGGCTCCTGCCCCTTCGTCCACAACGGGGCACCATGGCGGTGCGGCCGCGACCGTCCGGGCGAAAGGGCGTGTCATCGACATCCACACGCATCTCAGCGTCCCCGCCGCGTCCGAGCTCGTGGCCCCGTTCAAGACGGCGGAGAGCGAGCCGGCGCAGCATTTCACGAGCGCCGCGAGCCGGGCGATCAACCACGCGCAGATCCCGTGCCTGCGCGAGCCGCTCACCTCCCCCGCCCGTCGCCTGAAGGACATGGACGCGCTCGGGATCGACGTGCAGGTCCTCTCCCCGGCCCCGCTCCAATATCACTACTGGGCCGAGCCCGATCTCGGCCTCGAGTCGGCCCGGCTCATCAATGACCGCGTCGCCGAAGTGGTGGGTGAGACGCCGGACCGGTTCGTGGGTCTCGGCACCCTCCCCCTCCAGGCGCCGGAGCTTGCCGTCGCGGAGCTGCGCCGTCTCGTGCGCGATCTCGGCCTCAAGGGCGTCGAGATTTCCAGCAACGTCGCGGGGGCCGAACTGTCGGAGCCGCGCTTCGCGCCGGTCTTCGCGGCGGCGGAGGAGCTCGGCATCCTCGTCTTCATCCATCCGCTCGGCTTCACGCAGGGGGAGCGGATCAGCGAGCACTATCTCAACAACCTGATCGGCAACCCGCTGGAATCGGCGATCGCGGTCGCGCACCTCATCTTCGGCGGCGTGCTCGACCGGCATCCGGGGCTGAAGATCTGCGTCGCGCACGGGGGCGGGTACCTGCCGACCTATATCGGCCGGATGGACCACGCCTTCCATCACCGGGAGGATTGCCGCGGCTGCCGCAACGCGCCGAGCACGTACCTGAAGGACATGAGTTTCGACACGGTGGTCTTCGATCCCGACCAGCTCGACTATCTCGTCCGCAAGTACGGGGCGGACAAGATCGTGATGGGGAGCGACTATCCGTTCGACATGGCCGAACCGGACCCCGCCGGCTTCGTCGCCAAGCACACCGGGCTCGGGGACGAAGCCGTGGATCTCATCCTCGGCGGCAACGCCGCGCGCCTCCTCGGGATCGCGCGCTGAGGGTCAGGGCGCGGGGGTGCGTCCGGCGAACTCGGCCGCCGCGTCCTCCATCGCCATGAAGACGGCGCCCATCTCCGACAGCGAATTGATGAGGCGCTCCAGCATCATCATGCGGTGGCCGCGCCCGCTCACATAAGGGTGGCAGGTGTAGGTAAGGACGCCCCACTCCTCGGTCGTCGTCATGTAGCGGAAGTCGTCGACCCAGTTCTCCAGCACGCCGTTGGCGTTGGCGAGGCCGGGCATCACCGCGCCGCCGACGCGGAAGAACTCGAAATGGGGATGGTCGTCGAGCGACCAGCTGATCGGCATCTCGATGAGGCGCGTCGTCTCCCCGCGCACGAGCGGCTGGTCGACCGAGACGATGTCCCCGTTGCGCGCATAATAGGGGTGATGGTCGTGCCCCATCAGGCTGCTCTCGTAGGTGAAGCCGTGCTTCAGGAGGAGGTCCAGCGTGACGGGGCTGAGGTCCCAGGCGGGCGAGCGGTAGCCGCGCGGGGCCATGCCGCTGACGCGCCGGATCGCGTCGATGGCGCGCACCATCTCCGCCTCCTCCTGCTCGGGCGGCATGGAGGACGGGACGGAGTGGGAATAGCCGTGGTGGGCGATCTCGTGCCCCGCCGCGACGACCTCCGCGACCGCCTGCTCGTGCGAATCGATGATCACGCCGGGCACGTACCAGGTGGCGCGGATCCCGTACTTGGCGAGGAGCGCGACGAGCCGCTTCGCGCCGACGAGGCCGAACTCGCCGCGCGAGACCGGCGTCGGCGTCATCATTCCGCGCGAGGCGAAGCCGGACCAGACGTCGAAATCGAAGGTGAGGCAGGCGATGTGGCGGGCCATGTTGTCCTCCGGCTCAGGGACGGTGCAGCTCGGGCCGCGTCCGCGTCACCGTGCGCCTGCCCGCTTTGAAGACGGCGAGCGGCTGCGCGATCACCTGGACGGCGCGCGCGGTGGTTTCGGCGTCGATCACCACGATATCGGCCGGGTTGCCGACCGCGATCCCATAGTCGCGAAGGTTCATGAGCGCGGCCGAGCGGGTCGTCAACATGTCGAAGCAGGCGGCGAGACGGTCGGCGTGGCTGATCTGGAGGACGTTGGCGTGAAGGTTCGCCATGCGCAGGAGCGAGCAGTCGCCGAACGGGGTGAACGGGTTCAGGATGTTGTTGCTGGAGATCGAGCAGTTGCAGCCGTGCTCGACGAAGAGGTTCGCGTCCACGAGGCCCCGGCGCACGTTGTGGTGCTGGTCCCGGCCCATCAGGAAAAGGTCCGTCGCGGGCAGGATGGTGACGGCGACGCCGGAATCCGCGAGGCGCTTCGCGATGCGGATCTGATCTTCCGGCGGCAGCGTGGAGAGCTTCGTCGCGTGGCCGAGGGCGACGCGGCCGCCATAGCCATATTCCTCGGTGAGGTCGCACACGAGGTTGGTGTCGAGATCGTCGGGCGAATTGCCGAAATCGAGGTGCATGTCGACATCGACATCATACTCGCGCGCAAGCTCGAACACGCGGCGGATCTGGCCCGGATGATCGGTGTCGTAGCCGGGCGCCGCGCCGACGACCTTGGCGCCGCGATCGAGCCCTTCCACCATCAATTCGTCGGTGCCCGGATTGTTGGTGAGGCCCTCCTGCGGGAAGACGCATAGTTCCAGATCGATCGCCCAGGCATATTCGTCGACGAGCGCCTGCACCCCCTCGAAGCCGCGGATGCCGACGCGCGGATCCACCTCGACATGGGTGCGCATCCGCGTGGTGCCGTTCTTGATCGCCTCTTCGAGGGTCGCCTTGGCGCGTGTGTAGACGTCCTCGACGGTGAAGGTGGGCTTCACGTCGGAGACGCGCTTCACCGCCATCGCCTGGCGCTCGGTCTCGGGCGCGCAGCGGTCGATGATGCGCGACTTGTCGAGGTGGATGTGCGTCTCGATGAAGCCGCCGCAGCACAGGCACCCTTCCGCGTCGTGGGAGGGCGCGTCGGCGGCGATCGACGGCTCGATGGCGGCGATGCGCCCGTCCTCGATGCCGATATCGACGAGGCGGTCGGTGGCGTCCGGCAGGCGGGCGTTGCGGATGACGAGATCGAGCATGGTCAAAGGGGCTCGTGCACTGTGGTTTTGGCGTAGTCGGCGGAGAACTTGCCGTCGAAGGCGTCGAGCACCCAGTCGGCGAGCCAGGGGATGAGGTGGGCCATCACGCCGCCGAGCGGATGGAACTCGTTCTCGAAGATCCACATCTCCTTCGGCCCGGCGATCTCGTCGAAGAACCGATAAGCGCCGTCGAGGGGGCAGAGGAAGTCGTTCTCGCCCTGGGTGATCAGCGTCGGGCACGTGATCTTCGCGCCGACGCCTTCGAGCCCCATGGTGGCGGCCATCTTGTCGAAGGCATCCTCGTCACTCATGCCGGCCATGTACATGAAGGTCGACTTGAAGCTCGGCGGGGCGAGCTCGAAGATCGCCTGCATCGAATAGAGGATGCCCATGATCCCGGCGCACGCCTTCACGCGCGGATCGTGCGCGGCGACCATCGGGGCCCAGTAGGAGCCAAAGCTCGCGCCGGAGACGGCGAGGCGGTCGCCGTCGATCTCGGGGCGGGCCTCCAGATAGTCGAGCGCGGCGCGGCCGGCTTTGATGTACTTCTCGTCGGTGACGGTGCAGCCCTTGACGCGCGTCTCGCCCTGGCCGGGACCGTCGAGGGTCAGCATCGCGATGCCGCGCCGCGCGAACGGGTTCGATTCGGCGTTCGGGAACTCCTCCTTGAACATGTCCATGCCGGGGAAGAAGGTCATCGCGGGCACCTTCGTGCCCGTCAGCGCCTCGGGCGGCAGGTGGAGGACACCGTAGACCGCCTCCCCCTCCACATCGAGGACGACACGCTCGATAAGGCCGCCGGCGTGGCGGATGAGGCCTTCGAAGGCGGTGACGCACTTGTCGTAGAGGTCGCGCTTCTCGGGCGTGTCGCGCGAGATCGCCCACTGGGCGCGGCCATAATAGATCGAGGCGCGGTAGAAGAAGTCGCGCGCGGTGACGGAGTGGCCCTTGGCCTCCGCGTCCTTCGCCATGCCGTCGAGCTGGGCGGCGGTGCGGGCCCATTCGCGCGGGTTGTTGCGGAAGCTCTTCACCCGCTCCATCGTCCGCTCGACTTCGGCGTAGCGGTAGCCCCGTTCCAGGCGGAAGCCGAGCGCACCGGGGAAGAGGAGGTCATGGCCCGCGATGCGGAAGAGCTGGTCCATGACCCATTGCTGTCCGCCCCTGCGGAGCGGTGTCGCGCCGGTCGCCATCAAAATCTCCTGATTAGGCTGCCGCCGCGCGCGGCAGGGCGGCGATGATCTCGTCGGACGGCACGAGAACGCCGAGCGCGGCCTCGATGAGCTTGAGCGCCGCCTCGTGATAGTCCGGTCCGTTCATGCTGGCGCACACGTCGGGGGTGACGACGACGCGCAGGTCCCGGTTGAACGCCTCGAAGCACGAGCACAGCACGCAATTGTTCGTGTTGACCCCGCAGATCACCAGCGTCTCGGTGCCGAGATTGCGCAGGAGCAGGCCGAGATCGGTGTTGTCGAACGGGCTGTAGCGGTGCTTGAAGACGGTGTGCTCGCCGGGCTGCGGGGCGAGCTGCGGCACCACCTCGGTGACGGTCGCCCCCTCGATCGCCAGCGTCTTGCGCTCGCGGTTGAGGCCGGGGATCGGCCGCTTGTGCTGGGCCTGCCAGAACGGGTTCTTGTTGTCGACGACGGTGCCGGTGGTCGGGTCGTAGCGGTGGTGGGTCCGCACGAAGATGACCGGAAGACCCGCCGCGCGCCAGGCCGAACGCAGCCGCGCCGCCGCCTCGATGATCCGGTCCGCGTCGGGCTTGGCGACGAGGAGATGGCCCATCTCGTGGTCCAGATGGGAGCGGTTCATGTCGACGATGAGAAGGGCCGCGCGGGGCAGCCAGTCGGGGTCGAACGCGGTCATTCCATCACCCGGTAGAGTTCGCGGTTGATCTCCGAGACGAGTTCGCCGAAGCGGTCCGACAGGCGCGTCTCGTGATCGCGCGGGCGCGGCAGGTCGATGTCGAAGACCTTGTGGATGCGTCCCGGCCGGGCGCTCATCAGGACGACCCGGTCCGACAGGAGCACGGCCTCGGCGAGCGAGTGCGTCACGAAGAGGACGGTCTTGCGGTAGTGGCTCCAGACGCGCAGCAGCTCGAAGGCCATGCGGTCGCGCGTGATCTCGTCGAGCGCGGCGAACGGCTCGTCCATCAGGAGGACGGCCGGATCGAGCGCGAGGGCGCGCGCCAGGGCGACGCGCTGCTGCATGCCGCCGGAGAGCTGGTGCGGGTATTTCGTCTCGAACCCCTTGAGGCCGACGAGGTCGAGGAGGCCCGCGACGTCGGGGGCGGGCCGGTCGTCCTTCAGTCCCTTGCCGCGCACGAGGTCGCGCTGGAGGCGGACATTGTCGGCCGCCTTCAGCCACGGCATCAGGTTGGCCTGCTGGAAGACGAAGCCGATGCGGCCCTTCTTGCGCAGGACCGCCGGCGGCTCCCCGCCGATGGTGAGGCGCCCCTTGGTGGGCGCCATCAGGTCGCCCACGACCTTCAGGAGGGTACTCTTGCCGCAACCCGACGGTCCGACGAGCGAGACGAACGCCCCATCCTCGATCGTCATCTCGATGTCGGCGAGCGCCCGCACGGGCTCGGCGCTGCCGATGCCGTAGGTGACGTTCACGCCATCGACGACGATCGCCGCGTCGTGGCCCGCATTGACGGGGGCGGGTTCGGTGAGGGTCGCCGTCTCGCTCATGACGCTCATGGTCAGTTGGTGGCCGCGCCGAGCGCCGTGCCGAGTTCCTTGGCCTCCGGAAGGGCCTCGATGAACGCGTTCGTGTACATCTCGCTCGGGTCGGGCTGCTGCGGGAGATCGCCGGAATCGTTCAGGATGGCGATGGAGGAGGCCCACTTCTCATCGTTCATGGTGCCGAACCCGTCGGCATATTCGGGCGAGTTGTAGAGGCCGAAGATGATCTCGCTCTTCTTCGTCTCGAGATCGAGGTCGCGATCCGGCGAGACCTTCACGATCTCTTCCATCGCTTCCTTCTTGTGGTCCATCGTCCACATGTAGCTCTTCAGCGCGGCGCGCAGGAAGCGGGTCACGAGGTCGGGGTTGTTCTTGACCATGTCCTCGTTGGTGTAGACGACCGTGCCGTAGAACTGGGCGCCGTAGTCCTTCACCGGCATCACGCTCGTCGGGAAGCCGCGCATGTCGAGCGTCAGGGCCTGGCCGAACGAGTAGCCGAAGAGGGCGTCGACCTGCTTGGCGGCGAGCATCTGCACCTCGGCGCCGCGCGCGACTGCGACGAACTCGATGTCGTCACGGGTGAGGTCGGCGGCGGAGAGGACGGGGTCGAGGAGACCCTTCACGTTGGTCTGGAACCAGGAGATCTTCTTGCCCTTCAGCGCCTCGGGCGTGTCGATCCCGCTTTCCTTCAGCGTGATCACCGAGAAGGGCGTGTCGGGCTGGTCGGCCATCACCGCGACGACGGGGAGCCCGCTCGCGCGCGCCTTGATGAAGGAGTCGGCGTTGGCGAGGCCGAACTGCTCACGCCCGGTGCCGATGAAGACCTCGTTCTGCTGGCCGGCGGACGGCGGACGGATCTCGAGATCGATCCCCTCCTCCTCGAAGAAGCCCTGCGCCTTGCCGCCGAACCAGGGCGAGTGCATGCCCCAGGGCGTGAAGTTGATGCGCATGATGACGTGATCGAGCGCGCTCGCCGGCGCAGCGCCCGCGAGGGCGAACATCGCGAACGCACCAGCCAGAAGTCCGGCGCGGCGTGTGATCCGTGGTCCTTCCATCTTTCTCTCCATTCGCGTCCCCTCGGGGCTCAGGCTTGGGTGGTCGTGTCGCCACTCGCGCGGCGCCACGAGAGTTTCGATTCGACCCATGACATCAGGGCGAAGAAGGACGTCCCGATCAGCGCGAGCATGATGATCGCGGCGAAGGACCGGGCCGTGTTGAAGTTGAAGCTGCCGGACAGGACGAGGTAGCCGAGCCCGTTTGAGGCGGCGAGCCATTCGGCGACGATCGCGCCGAGCACGGAGAGCGTCGTCGCGATGCGAAGGCCCGCGAAGATGTAGGGCATGGCGTAGGGGAGCCTCAGGCGCAGGAAGAGCTGGCGCTGGTTGGCGTCGACCGAGCGGAAGACGTCGGTCAGGCCGCGATCGACCTCCTTGAAGCCGGCCATCGTGTTGATGACGATCGGGAAGAAGGCGATCGACATCACGACGAGCACCTTGGAGCCCGCCCCCGCCCCGACCCAGACGAGGATCAGCGGCGCGATCGCGATCTTCGGCACGCTCTGCAGCGCGACGAAGATCGGCATGATGATGCGCTCCAGGAGCTCGAACCGGATCATCAGCGCCGAGACCGTCAGCGCGAAGATCGCGGCCATCACGTAGCCGGAGAGGATCGACCAGATCGTGTAGAGGGTGTGCATCTGGATGAGGCTCCACTCATCCACCATCAGCTTGGCGATCTGGCTCGGCGCCGGGAGCAGGAAGGGCGGGATCTCGAGGACGAGGACCGCAAGCTCCCACAGGAAGATCAGGACGACGACGAAGCCGACCGGGATCAGCCCCTGCAAGTGCTTGCTCCGCGCGCGTGGCGCGGGCGTGTTCTCGGCTTCGTCTTCAGCGAACGTCAACGCCACTCTCCACTCCGCATCCCGATTGTGGCCCGCTCCGGCGCCGTCTCGGCGCGCGCCGCGTCGTCTGGCGCGCCGGCGGCGTCGTCCGGTTCGCGCCGAGGTCCACCGGCGAGTGCGACGGGCGGATGCGCGGCCGTCGACGGGGCCGTGTGGGACGAGGTGCGGCGCGGGGCCGTATAGTAGTCAGTCGATCGAATGAATTTCTCGATCGCTCTATTCCGTGCAAATTCCATGCCGCTTCGCCTCCCCGTTCCGGGCCGCTAGATTGCGATCGCCGGCAGGTCCACCCAGCGCCGTTCGCGTTGGCTGGTGTGGCACGCTTCCACGAGTTGAAGGCCTCGCGCGCCGTCGATCAAGGGCGAGGGAAAAGGCGCGTCCTCCGCGACATGGCGCAGGAAACGCTCCCACCCCGCCCGGTAGGAATGCACGAATGGCTCATTCTCGGGCATTTTGTGCCACGCGTCGCGCACGCCTGCGGCGTGGATCGTCGCATCCTCGACATTCCAGACCGGCTTCGGCGTCGCGACGGCGGGCTGGATCACGCAATCATGAAGACCGGCGACCGCCGATCCGTCGGTCCCGTCGATCTGGATGGTGAGCATATCCTCCTGCGCGACACGCGTCGCCCAGGACGAGGTGATGGTGACGACCGCGCCATTGTCGAGCTCGACGATCGCGACGGCGTGGTCTTCCACGTCGACATCGTAGGGCACGCCCTTCTCGTCGCGGCGGACGGGGGCCTGGGTGCGGGACATGGCCGTGACGGCGCGCATCTCGCCGATCAGCTTGTCCACGATGTAGCGCCAGTGCGGGTACATATCGAGGAAGAGGCCGCCGCCCTCGGCCTTCTTGTAGTTCCAGCTCGAGCGCTGGGCCGGGTGCATCTCACCGTCGAAGATCCACCAGCCGAAATCGAGCTTGGCCGAGAGGACGCGGCCGAAGAAGCCCGCATCCTTCAGCTTCTTGAGCTTCAGGAGGCCGGGGAGGAACAGCTTGTCCTGCACGACGCCATTCTTCACGCGCGCGGCCTCGGCCGCCTTCGCGAGCGCCATCGCCTGCTCAAATGAGGAGGCGATCGGCTTCTCGAGATAGACGTGCTTGCCGGCCCGGATCGCCTCGCTCGCCCGGTCGAAGCGGCCGCCGGTCGCCGACACGTCGAAATAGATGGCGTTCTTCGGGTCGGAGAGGCAGGCGGCGCGATCGGTGCTCCAGGTGAGGCCGCCATGGGCGGAGGCGAGCGCGGCGAGCTTGCCGCGCGAGCGGCCGAGGAGGATCGGCACCGGCATGAGGCGCGACCCGTCGGCGAGCGCCACCCCGCCATCCTTGGCGATCGCGAGGAGGGAGCGGATCAGGTGCTGGTTCGTTCCGAGGCGCCCGGTGACGCCCTCCATCACGATGCGGATTTCGCTGGTGCTTGCCATCGGGTCTCTTTGATCTCCAGGCCGATCAGTCCGCGTCTAGCGGGAAGGCGACGAAGGGGTTCGAGCAGGGCGGGCCGTTCGCGACGTGGAGGATGCGCGCGTCGAGATCGATGAGGACGGCGGCGGTCGTCATCGTCCGCTTGGCGGCGGGAAGGCGCTCGTCGGGATGGCGGCAGATCGCGTTCGGGGCGTTGAAGTGATCGCACATCGCCTCGGTGAAGGCCGCCATGTCGAGCCGGTCGCGCCGCGTCTCGATCTGGCGGCGGATGCGCGAGGCGCGGAAGAGCGTGCTCGGCGCGATGCGCTCCATCTCGGAGCGGCCGTGGCCAGGCGTCACGAAATGGTTCGAGTGGCTGACGACCCCGTCGACCGGATGGATCGGCGTCACCGCCTCCGGGCTCGTCTCGAAATCGATGATCTCCCCGCCCCCGTCGGCCGAGCCCACGACGAAATTGCCCGACGAGCAGCGCGGGCTTTCGAGGACGGGCCGCAGCGCATCGTCGAAGCGGTCCGCGTCGAGAATCTCGCGGCAGCGCACGTGGAAGGGCTTGGCGTAGCCGTACTTCCCGTCATGGCTGGAGGCGAGGCCGTTCTCGACGAGGCCGATCCCGACCGAGTTGACGCCCATCTTGCCGCCGACGATGCCGGCCTCGGTGAGGCAGACGAAGCTCGGCCGCTCCTTACGCTTCACGCGCAGGACGAGATTGTGGCCGAGGATGCCTGCGAGCCAGTCCCAGTTCTGGCCGAGCCAGGTGTGACCGTCGGCCGAGACGTGACCGAGGACGCCGAACGTCGTGCAGCCGTCCGCCTCCTCGAAGGCCTTCTCCTTGGCGCGGGCGTCCTTGCCGAAGAGGGAGAAGGCGACCTCGTAGCGGGCGTTGAGGAGCGCGATCGCGGGAAGGCTGTGGCCCGACCCGTCGGCGATGCCGCGCATCTCCTCGGCATATTCGCCGTTCTGGCGGGCGATGGCGTCGGCCCAGGAATCGGCGACGTCCATCGCCGCGCTGCGGGTCAGGCCCGACGCCTCGAACCGGGCGATGTAGGTTTCGAGGTTGGAGGCGACGTCCGCCTTGAAGGCCTCTCCATGGGCCAGACCGCGCTGATAGGGATCCTCTCCCACCGTGAGCGATCGGATGACACCCATGCGCGAATTACCCCGGACCGGACATGCGACAGCGTCGGTGGCAAACCCTCCGACATGGGAAGGCTCTTCGATCGGACGGGGGTTGGTCAAGGAAATAAATAAGTCGAATGACTGAATTCTGTGCGGCATGATAGGCTTCCTGCCATCACCGGTGGTGATGCAGGATTGCGCCAGGAATGGTGCCGCCGGCGAGGAGGGATGTTCGGTTGAGATCGACGCGGAAGGCCACGAAGCGCGAGCCTGCCCCCGACCCGAAGCGCAGCCCCGCGCCCTCCCCACGCCCGGTCCCGGTGAGCGCCGATCCCGAGGTGAGCGACCGGCGCCGCCTCAGCGGCCAGGAGACGCGCGAGCGCATCCTCCACGCCGCCGAGGAGCTCTTCGCCGAGAAGGGCTTCGAGGGGGTTGGCCTGCGCGACATCATCAAGAAGGCCGGCGTCAATTCGGCGGCGATCCACTACCATTTCGGCTCGAAGGAGGCGCTCATCCTCAGCGTCTTCTACGAGCGGGCGAAGCCGATCGCGGACTCGCGCATGGCCCGGCTCGCCGAGCTCCGGGCGCGCGGGCCGATCGTGCTGGAAGAGCTGATCGGCGCGTTCCTGCGCCCCGCCGTCTATGATGAGCGCGGCGGCCAGCGCGTGCGCTCAACATACGCCGCGATCCGCCTCGCCCTCTCGGTGAGCCACAAGGCCCAGCTTCGCGCCGCGCAGGCCGAGGTGTTCAACGAATCGACGCATCAATATCTGGCGGCCTTCAAGGAGTGCCTGCCGGACCTCTCCGAGCGGGAGATCTATTTCCGCTTCGACTTCCTGCTCGGCCTGATGCTGCACGCGATGGCCAATATCGGCCGCGTGACGGAGCTGAGCTCGGGCGCCGCCGACCCGACAGACCCCGAAGTGGTGCTGACCGAGCTGATCCCGTTCGTCGCCGCCGGGATGCGCGGCGCGCCGCCCGCGGCGAAGGATTGACGGTCGACCATATTCGAGAATAATTCTCGAATATGGTCGAAACGCCCGAAATCACCGACACGCAGTCGCTTGAGTCCCGCCTCGCCGCCCGCCTCCGGGCGCTGCGGTCCGAGCACGGCCTCTCGCTCGATGTCTTGGCCGCCCGCTCCGGCGTCAGCCGCGCGACCCTCTCGCGGCTGGAGAATGGCGAGGTCAGCCCCACCGCGAGCGTCCTCAACAAGCTCTGCCACGCCTACGGTCTCACCATGTCGCGCCTGATGCGCATGGTGGAGGAGGCCTTCGCCGCGCACCTGCCGCGCGAGGCGCAGCCGGTGTGGCAGGATCCGGACGGCGCGTTCACGCGCCGCTCGGTCTCGCCACCGAGCCAGGCGCTCGCGGCCGAGGTGATCGAGGTCGACCTCGGACCCGGCACGGTCATCGACTATGACGAGACGCCCCGCCCCGGCCTCGAGCATCACCTCATCCTCAAGGACGGACGCCTCACGGTCACGGTCGGCGGCAGCGCGCACAGTCTGATGCCGGGCGACTGCCTGCGCTACCAGCTCTTCGGCCCGAGCCGCTTCGAGACGCCGGACGACTCCGGCGCCCACTATTTTCTCGTGATGGTGTGAACCCGGATGCATGACGCACCTTTGACGATCGCCGACTTCTCCGCCGCCGACCTCACGGCGCATCTTGCCGACCTCTCCCGCCTCCTGGTCTCGGTCGTGGCGGCGGGGGCGAGCATCAATTTCGTACTCCCCTATGGCGAGGCGGACGCGGCGCGCTTCTGGGAAAAGAAGGTCCTTCCCCGCCTTGAAGAGGGCGGCATCATCATGCTCGTCGCCCGCCAGGGGGACGCGATCGTCGGCTCCGTGCAGCTTGTGATCGACACGCCGCCGAACCAGCCGCACCGCGCGGATGTCGCGAAGCTCATCGTCGATCCGGCCTGCCGCCGGCAGGGCATCGCGCGGCGTCTCATGGAGGCGCTGGAGGCGCGCGCGCTCGCCGAGCGGCGCACCCTCATCACGCTCGACACCCGCACCGGGGACGCTGCGGAGCCGCTCTATGCCGGCCTCGGCTACACCACCGTCGGCACCATTCCGGGCTATGCGCGCGACCCCTTCGGCAGCGACCGGCTGGACGCCACGACGATCATGTACAAGGCGCTCTGAGCCCGAACGGCGGCGCCCGCGCCGAGAGCAATTCCCCTCCGCCCCAAGCTCGGCTACGAGCACGGGCATGAGCACCAGTTCGATCGACGCCGTCGTCCTCGCCGCGGGCCGCGGCACGCGCCTCGGAGGCGCGATCCCGAAACAATATCTCCCGCTCGGGGGACGGACGGTCCTCGCCCGCGCCCTCGACGCCTTCCTCGCCCATCCCTCGGTCCGCCGCGTCGTCGTGGTGATCGGGCCCGACGACCGCGCCGCACTCGCCGCCGCGATCGGCGACCGGATCGACCGCCTCGCCGTCGTCGTGGGCGGCGATACGCGGCAGGGCTCGGTCCGCGCCGCGCTCGACCATCTCGCGGCCGACGCGCCCGGCGCGGTGCTGATCCATGACGGGGCGCGCCCCTTCGTGTCGGCGGGCCTCGTCGACCGCGTGGTCGCGGCGTTGCAGGACGCGCCCGCGGTGATCCCGGCGCTCACCGTCGCCGACACGCTGAAGCGCGTCGCGGGCGGAACGATCATCGAGACGGTGTCGCGCGAGGGGCTCGCCGCGGCACAGACCCCGCAGGGCTTCCACTTCGCCCCCTTCAAGGCGGCGCACGACAGGATGAGCGAGATGGCGACCGACGATGCCGGCGTGATGGAGGCGGCGGGCCATCCGGTGCGCATCGTCGAGGGCGAGCGCGCGAACTTCAAGATCACCACGGAGGACGATCTCGCGATCGCCCGCGCCGCCCTTCCCGCCCGCCCGGCGATCGGCCAGGGGTTCGACGTCCACCGCATCGCGCCCGGCGGGCCGATGATCCTCGGCGGCATCGCGATCGACTACCCCTTCCACCTCGCCGGCCATTCGGACGCCGACGTCGCCCTCCACGCGATCACCGACGCGCTCTTCGGGGCGATTGCGGATGGCGATATCGGCCATCATTTCCCGCCCTCCGACCCGCAATGGAAGGGCGCGGCGTCGGACCAGTTCCTGCGCTTTGCCGCCGAGAGGGTGAAGGCCGTCGGCGAGATCGCCCATCTCGACCTCACCATCATCTGCGAGCGGCCGAAGATCGGGCCCGTACGCGAGGCGATGCGGGCGCGGATCGCCGAGATCGTCGGCCTCCCGCTGGAGCGCGTCTCGGTGAAGGCGACGACGACCGAACGGCTCGGCTTTGCGGGGCGTGGCGAGGGAATTGCGGCCCAGGCAGTGGCCACGGTCCTCGTCAGGGTCTAGCTCTCCATCCATCTGACCTCAGACGGGAATGCGACGATGTTCGACGAAGACGTGAGAGCGAAGGCCACTGAGGTGCTGGAGGCGGCCCGCCGTCGCGGCGTCATGATCGTCACCGCCGAATCGTGCACCGGCGGGCTCGTCTGCGGCGCGCTGACGGCGATCCCCGGCTCGTCCGACGCCGTCGATGGCGGCTTCGTCACCTATTCCAACGCCGCGAAGGTGCAGCTCGGCGTGCCGGAGGCGATCCTCGCCTCGGACGGCTCGGTGAGCGAGCGGACGGCCCGCGCCCTCGCCGAGGCGGCCCGGACGGCCTCCCTCGCCCGCAGCCCAGCGAACGCGGAGCGGGTCGCGGTCTCGATCACGGGCGTCGCCGGTCCCGGCGGCGGCAGCGCCGAGAAGCCGGTGGGCCTCGTCCATTTCGCGACCGCCTCCAAGGACGGCACGCGCCACCGCGAGGCGCGATTCGGCGAGCTCGGGCGCGATTCGGTGCGCCGGGCGAGCGTCCTCGTCGCGCTGGAACTCCTCCTCGACCTCCTCACCGAGCCGGTCCACGCCTGACCGGACGCCCCGCGCGGCGCGAACACGGGCGGATCGGCCCCCGCGCCGCATGGGACGGGGCCAATTGGCGAGCGCTTCGCGGTGCTTGATGGTAAGGGATTGACGTCGCAAGGGTTGCGCGTGCCGCCCCTGGCCGGAGCGTGAGGATGATCGAGAGTTGGCCCGTGCTGCTTATGGTCATCGCCGCGAATCTCGCCGTGGTGATGAGCACGGCCGCCTATCCGCCGGGCCGCTGGTTCCAGACGATCGACAAGCCCGTCTGGACGCCGCCCGACTGGTCGCTCGGCCCGGCTTGCGGCGTGATCTTCATCCTGATCGCCTCGTCCGGTTACGTCTTCGTGACGAGCTCGGAGCCTCAGCAGCGCTTCTGGCCCCTTGTGCTCTATGGCACGCATCTGCTCATGATGGCGGCCTGGTGGCCGGTCATGTTCGGTTTGCGGCTCTTGGGACTCGCATTCGGGATGCTGATTGCCGCGACGGTGGCACTTGGCGGGACCATTTTCGCCTTTTTCTCGGTGTCCCCTACAGCCGCCGGGCTCCTCGCGCCCTATCTAGCGTGGAGCGTCTACGTGACGGCCGTGATCTTCGTGGTCTGGCGGCGCAACCGCGCCAGGTCCGGGATCACGCAACAAGAACGTGTGCGAGGGTTAGAATGAACACAGACATGATCGTGGTGATCGAGCTTCTGATCATCCTCGGCGGCGTTGTCGCTTTCGCGATGGAAGAGATCCGCTCGCTGCGCATGGAGAAGGCCTCGAGCTAGGACGCCGGACCGGCACACACGCGCGTCCGACGGACGCCGGCCGGTCGCGCCCGGCCGCCTGCGCCATTGACGGCGCGTCCGTCCCGCACTGTCCCCCCGAAATGAAGAAGGGCCGGCAGATCTGCCGGCCCTTCTTGCGTTTCAGCCCCTACTCCGCAGGCGCCGGGGTCGGGCTCGCGCCCGTATATTCGGGGATCCGCTTGTTCCGGCTCACCGTGTCGCCGAGCCACTGGAAGAAGACGTAGAGGCCCGGGATGAAGACGATGCCGACGATCGTCGCCGCCACCATGCCGCCGAGCACCGTCATGCCGAGCACCACGCGCGAGTGCGCACCCGCGCCCGTCGCGATCACCAGCGGCACCACGCCGAGGATGAAGGCGAAGGCGGTCATCAGAACAGCGCGGAAGCGCATATGGGCGGCCTGCTTCGCCGCCTCGTAGCGCGTGTGCCCCGCGTCGCGGGCCTCCTTGGCGAACTCCACGATCAGGATCGCGTTCTTCGCCGCGAGGCCGACGAGGAGCACCAGGCCGATCTGCACATAGACGTTGTTGGTGATGCCGAAATAGGAGCAGGTCGCGATGGCGCCGAGGCCGGCGATCGTGACCGAGCCGAGCACGGCGAGCGGGTTCATCCAGCTCTCATAGAGGCCGACCAGGAAGAGGTAGCCGAAGAGGACCGAGAGGGCGAGGAGCATCGCGAGGGCGTTGCCCTGGCCCTGCTCCTGGTAGGACATGCCCGACCAGGTGTAGCTGTACCCTTCCGGCAGCACCTTCGCCGAGGCGTCGATCATCGCCTGCATCGCCTGGCCGTTCGAGAAGCCCTCCGCCGCGCCGCCATTCACGCCCGCGGACATGAACTGGTTGTAGCGGTAGGAGAGATCCGGCCCGAGGACGAAATTCGTCCGCGCGAGCGTCGACACCGGCACCATGGCGCCCGTGGTCGAGCGGACATAGATGCGACCGATATCGGCGAGGCTCTTTCGGAACTGGGCGTCGGCCTGGATGTTCACCTGGAAGACGCGGCCCACATAGGTGAAATCGTTCACATATTGGGAGCCGAGTTCGGCCTGGAGCGTCTCATAGAGGCTGGAGACCGGGACGTTGAGGCTCTCCGCCTTCGCCCGGTCGATGTTGAGATAGATCTGCGGGACGTCGGCCGAATAGGTGGAGTAGGCGCGGCCGACCCGCGCGTCCGAGTTCGCCTCGACGAGGAGCGCCTTCAGCGTCTGGTCGAGATCCTCCGGCGACTGGCCGCCGAGGGCCTGGAGGCGATAGTCGAAGCCGCCGGCCGAGCCGAGGCCCGGAATCGCGGGCGGCGGGAAGGCGAAGATCGTCGCCTCGGGCATCGCCGCGAATTTCTGCGACAGCGTCGCGTAGATCGTCTTCAGGGCCGTCTCCTCCGTGGTGCGTTCGTCCCACGGCTTCAGCACGATGACGGCGAGCGCGGAGCTCGACGCCGGCGCGCCGGTGAGGAGGCTGTAGCCCGACACGGTGATGACGTTCGCAACGCCCGGAACCCCGCGCGCGATCTCGTCCACCTGGTCGATCACCGCCTGCGTGCGCGGGAGCGCCGCCGCCGAGGGCAGCGACACGTCGACGAAGAGGACGCCCTGGTCTTCGTTCGGGATGAAGTCCGTCGGCATCTTGCCGAGGAGAACGCCCGAGGCCGCGCCCGCGATGACGATGGCGACCGCCGCGATGATGGAGCGGCGCGCGACCATGCCGACGACCGAGACGTAGCCGTTGCGTGTCTTGTCGAGGCCCTTATCGAAGATCGCGAGCGGCAGGATCTTCTTGGTGTTCGACGAGAGCACCAGCGAGCAGAGCGCCGGCGACAGGGTCAGCGCGTTGATCGAGGAGAGGAACACCGAGGCGGCGATCGTGACCGCGAACTGGCGGAAGAGTTCGCCGGTGATGCCGGGGAAGAAGGCGACCGGGCCGAAGAGGGCGAAGAGGACGAGGGTCGTCGAGATGATCGGCCCCTGCACCTGTCGCATGGCTTCGAGCGTCGCCTCGCGCCGGTCGAGCCCCTCTTCCATCAAGCGTGTGACGTTCTCCACCACGACGATCGCGTCGTCGACGACGAGGCCGATGGCGAGCACCACGGCGAAGAGGCTGATGGTGTTCGCCGAGAATCCGAAGGCGAGCAGGATGACGAACACGCCGATGAGCGAGACCGGAATGGTGGCCGCCGGGATGATCGTCGCGCGCAGATTGCCGAGGAAGACGTAGGTCACGATCATCACGATGATGGCCGTGATGCCGAGCGTCATCTTGATCTCTTCGATCGAGGCGGAGACGAAGAGCGTCGAGTCGTAGACCACCTCGTATTCGAGGCCCTTCGGGAAGCGCTGGGAGAGGGATTCGAGCTGGGTGCGCACGTCGTCCATCACCGCGAGCGCGTTCGCGCCGGGGGCCTGGTAGATCGCGACACTCGCGGCCGGCTGGCCGTTCAGCTTCGAGTTGGAGCTGTAGCTCTGCGCGCCGAGCTCGACGCGGCCGATGTCCTTGATGCGCACGATCGCGCCGTCGGCGCCGGTGCGCACGATGATGTTCTCGAAATCGCCCGGATTGTCGAGCTGACCCTGGCCGGTGATCGTGTACTGGACCTGCTGGTCGTCGCCGATCGGCGGGCCACCGATGGTGCCGAGCGAGGCCTGGATATTCTGGGCCTGGATGGCGTTGTAGACGTCGCTGGTCGAGAGGCCCAGCGAGGCAAGGCGGATCGGGTCGAGCCAGACGCGCATCGAATAGTCGAGCGCGCCGAGGAGGGTCGCGTCACCGACGCCTTCCACGCGCGAAAGCGGGTCGCGGACGTTGATGGTCGCGTAGTTCGAGATGTAGATCGGGTCGAACGTGTCGTCGGGCGAATAGACGTTCACCACGCCCAGCATGTTGGTGGACTGGGCCTGGGTCGTAACGCCGAGGGCCTGCACCGTGGCGGGGAGCTGGGCGAGCGCCTGGGACACGCGGTTCTGCGTGTTGACCTGCGCGATGTCCGGGTCGGTGCCGAGATCGAACGTGACGCTCAGCGTGTAGGTGCCGGCCGAGGAGGACGTGGAGGACATGTAGATCATGTTCTCGACGCCGTTGACCTGCTCTTCGATCGGGCCGCCGACGGTGAGCGCGATCGTCTCGGAATCTGCGCCCGGATAGGACGCCGTCACCTGGACGACCGGCGGGGTGATCTCCGGATATTGGGCGACCGGGAGCGAGTAGAGCGCCAGGATGCCCGCCACCGTCATGACGAGCGAGATGACGATGGCGAGTCGCGGCCTGTCGACGAAGACCTTCGAGATCATTGGCTAGCACCGGAGCTGGCGTTGCTGCCGCTCGCCGCCGGCGCCGTGCTGGGCGCGGCGGGGGCCGCGGGCGCCGCCGGTGCCGGGGCCGCGGGGGCGCTGCCGGAGGTGGCCGGCGCGGCCGGCGCTGCCGGCGCCGCCGGGGCGCTCGCGGGGGCCGGAGCCGGGGTGCTGGAGCCGGACGCGGCGGCGGGGGTCGCCTGCGTCGTCGGCGTGACCTTCTGGCCCGCGCGCACCTTCTGGAGGCCCTGGACGATGATCGTCTCACCGGCGGTGAGGCCGCTCTCGACGGGGAATCCGTCCGGGGTCTGGTCGCCCGTCTCGATCCGGCGCTGCTGGGCGAGGTCCTGGTTGTCGACCACGAACACGTAGCGGCCCTGCTTGTCCTGGAGGACGGCGGAGGCGGGGACGACCGGGAGGTTCTTCGCCTCGGCCTCGGCGACGTTCACGTTCACGAACGAGCCCGGCAGAAGCACGGAGTTCGGGTTCGGGAAGTCGGCATAGACCACGAGGGTGCCGGTCGAGGCGTCGATCTGGTTGCTGGCGAAGCTGATCGCGCCGTCCTGATCGTAGTTCTTGCCGTCCGGCAGGACGAGGATCGGCTTGAAGAGGTCCTTGGCGCGGGCGTCGCTCCCCGCGTTGCCACCACCTGCGAGCGTGACATAGAGCGCTTCGGGGATGGAGAAGGCGACGCGGATCGGGTCGAGCTGGTTGATCGTCGCGATCGTGCCCGACTGGGTGTTCACGAGGTTGCCGACGGTGATGTTGACCGCGCCGACCTGGCCCGTGATCGGCGCCATGACGTCCGTATAGGAGAGGTTGAGCTGCGCGGTCTGGACCGAGGCGTTCGCCTCCTCCACCGCGGCCTGGGCCTGCTGCACGTTCGCGGCGGCGACATCGCGGGAGGCCTGCGCGTCGTCCGCGGTCGCCTGGCTCACCGTGCCGCGCGCGACGAGGGTCTTCTGCCGGTCGAGCACGACTTCGGCATTCTTCAATTGTGCTTGAGTGCCGGCGACCTGACCGTTCGCGGCGGCGAGCTGGCCCTGCGCGGAGGCGAGCGCGGCCTGGTAGGGCGCCTTCTCGATCTCGATCAGAAGGTCGTCCTTCTTGACCATCGCGCCTTCGTCGAAATGAAATTGCTCAAGGAATCCCTCGACGCGGGCGACGAGATTGACGCTCTGGATCGCCTGGATCCGGCCGACGAATTGCTGGCTCCGCGACACGTTCTCGGCGCGCACGGGGGCGACGATCACGGCCGGGGCCGTGGTGTCCTGGGCCTGCGCGACCTGACAAAAGAGAAGCACAGCCAGCGCTGCGGTTGGTGGGGCGACGCATCTTGCGAGGCTGCCCATCTTCGCCGGCGTCGGCAGAACTTGGCTCATCGAACACTCCGTCAGGGCGGGAAATGGGTCTATTGAAGGCGGCTTTGCGGCGGGCTGCAAGTTTGCCCCGAATCCAGCCGGGGCAGACTGCCCACCATGGCCCGTGAAGACAAGGCGCGATGCGCCCTTGCCGACAGGCGGGACCGACCTGTCTCTTACGGGTCGCACATTAATCATCGATGACATTCAGGGACGAACCCGGCGGCGGCATGCACGAGGGACGGCTTTGCACGTTTCGGGCCGGTCCCTCGCCGCCCGGGCGATGCATGGAATTACAACACTTATAAGTCCAATTCTAAGATCACAATTCCTCCAAGCTTAAACTAGCCTCATCGAGTCTATATTATGCTTGACACGGCTAGACGCTTCGGAGATCAGTCCCTTCACTGAGCGCCGCCGCCAAATGTGCGGACGGCGCCTTCTTGAGTTTCCGGGTCCTGATTGGCGTGATGCATTGCATTAATCCAATCTCACTCGTCTGTCGCGGAGCAATCTGATGCTCGAATTGAGGCTTGCCTCCGACCCCATCCCGACCCCGTCGCGCCCCCTCCCCGTGCGCCATGGCCGGATTGGAGACGGGCAATGAACGCCGCGCGCACGACCCGCCGCGCCTTCCTCTCCTATGGCGCAGCGGCCGCCGCCCTCGGCGCGGCCCCGCTCTCCCTCGCCGGCCCCGCCCGCGCCGTCGCGCCCGCGACCGGCCACGGGATCTCGCTGATCGGGCCGCTGCGCTACGATACCGGGTTCGCCGCCTTCGACTATGTCGACGCCGACGCGCCGAAGGGCGGCGTCCTGCGCCAGACCCGGATCGGGGCGTTCGACACGGTGAACACGCTGCGCTTCCCCGGCCGCCCGCCGGCGGAATTGCGGATGATCTACGATCACCTCATCGTCGCGAGCGAGGACGAGATCGCGAGCTACTATGGCGTCCTCGCCGAGACGGTGGAGGTCGCGCCGGACTTCAGCGAAATCGTGTTCACGATGCGCCCCGAGGCGCGCTGGCACGACGGCGCGCCGGTCACGAGCGAGGACGTCGCCTTCACCTTCGAGACGCTGAAGGCGGAGGGCGCGCCCTACTACCGCCAGGCCTTCGCGACGCTGACAACCCGCACCGACGGGGACCGCGTCGTGTTCCAGAACGCCCGCCGCGGCGACCGCGACGTGATCCGCCGCATCTCGACGATCCCCGTCCACCCCCTCCACGTGTGGCGGGACGGGACGCCGGAGACCCCGGTCGGGTCCGGCCCCTATCGCGTCGCGAGCTTCGCCGCGCCGCGCCGCCTCGAGCTGGAGCGCGTCGCGGAATATTGGGGCGGCGCGATCGGCCCCAATCGCGGCCGCTGGAATTTCGACCGCCTCGTGTTCGACTATTATCGCGACGCCACCGTCGCGTTCGAGGCGTTCAAGGCGGGCGAGGCGGATGTGCGCCTCGAAGACGACCCGAACCGCTGGCAGAGCGGCTATGACGGGAGCGCTCTCACCGACGGGACGATCCAGCGCGACGAGGCGCGGATGCTGTCCGTCGGCGCGCTCCACGGCTTCGTCTACAATCTGCGCCGGCCGCTCCTCGCCGATCCGCGCGTGCGCCGCGCCCTCGCCCTCGCCTACGATTTCGAGCAGGTGAATTCGCTCCTCTTCAAGGGCGCCTACGCCCCGTTCGACAGCGTCTTCGCCGAAACGCCGCTCGCCGCGACCGGCCCCGCCGCGAGCGCCGAGCGGGCGATCTTCGCGGATGCCGGGGCCGAGATCACCGATGCGGCCCTCGCCGACCCCGACCCGTTCGCGGACGGCCCGCGCCCCGGCAGCCGCGAGGCGCTCGCCGCGGCCTCCGCCCTCCTCGACGAGGCTGGGTTCGCGATCGTCGACGGAACGCGGATCAACCCCGCGACCGGCGCGCCGCTCACCTTCGACGTGCTGACCCCGACGCCCGGCTATGAGCGGCCCCTTGCCTGGCTCGCCCGCGCGCTCTCCCGCCTCGGCGTGACGCTCGCCCCGGTGCAGACCGACACCGCGAGCGCGATGCGGCGGATGCTCGACCGCGACTACGACCTCGCCTCGCTGAGCTGGTCGCCCGCGCGCCTTCCCGGCACCGCCGAGCGGCTCCTGTGGCACAGCGCGCTCGCCGACAGGCCGGGCTCCTACGCGATCTCCGGCCTCAAGAGCCCCGCCCTCGACGCCGCCATCGAGGCGCTGGAGCAGGCGCAGGACGACGCCGCGCTCGCGACCGCCGGCCGCGCCTTCGACCGCGCCTTCCGCCACGCGGAGGCGATGCTGCCCCTGTGGCGCTCGGACCGGGTCTGGGTCGCCTGGTGGGACGCCTTCAATCGCCCGCACGCGGAGACGGAGGGCTTTCCCCCCTCCCCGACCGACCGCTGGTCGGTCGCCGCGCGCTGACACCCAACACCGACTTCACGAAGAGAGGAACGACACACGTGTTCATCGCGATGAACCGCTTCCGGGTCAAAAAGGGCTCGGAACAGGAATTCGAGAATGTCTGGCTCAACCGGGATTCGCAGCTGAAGCACGAGAAGGGGTTCGTCGAATTCCATCTCCTGCGCGGCCCCGAGCAGGACGACATCCGCCTCTACGTCTCCCACACCGTTTGGGCGAGCGAGGACGATTTCATCGCCTGGACGAAGGGCGACGCCTTCCGCGAGGCGCACAAGAATGCCGCGACGCGCAGCCCGCTCTATAGCGGCGGCCCGCACTTCGAGGGCTTCAACGTTCTCCAGACGGTCACGGTCTGAGACGCGCGGAGGCTGCGGCGCACCCGTGGCCTCCATACGCTTTACAATGTTTATATCCGAATACTTTTCTACGATTTGAATTATTCAAAGCACATCTCAAGTCGAGAACGACAATAATGAGATGATATAAATGCCATTTACCTGCGTCATTGCGCCAATATTACCATATTAATAGGATTTTTTGTTTGCGCGAAAACGAACGCCGCCATATGACGGCACACGAATACAAACCCGATTCGGTCCACTTTAGGTGACCGACCTGACTTTTAGGAGTTGCGTCCACATGATCGTGATCAACGCCAGTGGCGTCGAAGGCGGGATCGACTACGAGAATTATCTTGCGAGCTACTATGCCGGCCTGGCGGTGGGCGCCTCGACCTATCGCGGCGGCAAGCCCGACGCTGCGTTCGGCGGCATGTACTATGTCAGCGGCCCGGAAGTGTCGTTCGACTATGAGGGGACCGACAAGGTCACCCTGCTGAACGGCAAGGAAATCGCCTACGACTTCATCCACTACGGGGCCGAATTCGGCCACGGCATCAGCGGCGAGGTGAACAAGGTCACCTTCGCCGAGACGACCAGCGAGACCACCACCGCCAACGGCACCGAGAACGGCAAGCTGATCAACCTCGATGCCGGCCTCGTCGTCTCCGGCCTCGACGTGACCGCCGAGCCGGGCGCCGGCAACGTGCCCGAGAACGAGGTCTACAGTCTCTACAGCGCGGTCCGCTACGGCGCGAACGGCGAAGAAGGCCAGGACTATATCGCCTACCTCTACGAGGTGTTCGGCTCCGAGGCGCAGAAGTTCATCGGCTCCGATGACAGCGACACCTACACCGGCACCGCGTTCGACGACCTCATCCTCGGCAAGGGCGGCGACGACATCCTCGCCGGCGGCGATGGCGCGGACACGATCCGTGGCGGCGAGGGCGCGGACACGCTCGACGGTGGCGAGGGCGACGATTTCGTCCATGGCGGCACGGGCGACGACGAACTCTCAGGCGGCGCAGGCGACGACATCCTCTCCGGCAAGAACGGCGACGACATGCTGTTCGGCGGTGAAGGCGCCGACCGTCTCTTCGGCGGCGCGGGCAACGACACGCTCGTCGGCGGCGAGGGCCAGGACGTCCTCTTCGGCCAGGGCGGCGACGACGTCTTCCTGTTCGAGAGCGCGACCGACAGCCTCTTCGAGTCCCCGGACCGGATCGCCGACTTCAGCGACGACCTCATCGACCTGCAGGCGCTCGGCCTCGACTTCATCGGCGAGGACGGCTTCAGCGGCGAAGGCGCCGAGGTGCGCCTCAACGAGGTGGAACGCGGCACGGTCGTGCTCGCCGACACCGACGGCGACGGCGTCGCGGATTTCCGCGTGATCGTTTCCGGTGCCTACGACCTCACGGAAAGCGACTTCCTCCTCTGATGAGGACCGGTCTGGCCGGGCGCGGTTCGCCGCCCCGGCCACGCCAACCATGACGAACCAAGGATCGAGTGAGTGTCGTCGATGCGCGTCTTTCTTCCTGTTGCATGCAGCGCGGCCCTGCTGACGGCAGTCCCCGCGATCGCGCAGGACATCGCCATTCCCGGCGGCAGCATCGTGCTCGACGAGATCGTGGTGTCGGCCTCCCCCTCCGATGGAGAGGCGACCGATTCCGACATCGCCTATCAGAGCCTCTCGCCGACGAGCGCGCGCACCCGTGAGGAGCTGGCGGCGACCGGGCAGACCGGCAGCGTGTCTGAGATCCTCCAGTCGATGCCGGGCGTCATCGCCCCGTCGAGCGCGGACGATCCGGCGACATCTGTGAACATTCGCGGCCTCCAGGATTTCGGGCGCGTCAACGTCATGATCGACGGCGCGCGGCAGAACTTCCAGCGCTCCGGCCACGCCTCCGACGGCTCCTTCTATTTCGACCAGGAGATGATGAAGGCGGTCGAGGTGGAGCGCGGCCCCGGCGCGACCGTCGGCGGCTCGGGCGCAATCGGCGGCGTCGTCCAGATCACCACCATCGACGCCGACGACGTCCTGCGGGACGACGAGAATATCGGCGGGCGCATCAAGGTCGAGGGCCAGGGCAACGGGCTCGGCGCGATGGCGCACGTGGAGGCCGCGACCCGCATCAGCGAGGCGTTCGACATCCTCGCCGCGGGCACCTTCCGCCAGGTCGACGACTACACGACCGGCGGCGGCGAGAAGGTGAACAGCGCGCAGACCATGGTGTCCGGCCTCCTGAAGGCGCGGGTCCGCGTCGCCGAGGGGCACGAGACCACCCTCTCCGCGATGCGCCTCTACGACACCTTCGACAACGGCATCTCGACGGTGCGCACCACCACCAGCATCGACGACACCTTCACCGTCGCCCACCATTGGGACCCGGCCGACAACGACCTCATCAACCTCAACGCCCGCGCCTACTATACCGGCACGACCCTCGACCAGGAGGACCAGAACGGCTGGTCCGTCGGCGCCAAGCGCACCTTCGAGATCGGCACCTACGGCACGGATGCCGTGAACGTCGCCCGGTTCGACGCCTTCGGCTTCGACCACACAACCCGCGTCGGCGGCGAACTCTTCTACGACCACGTCCAGACGCGCGACGAGAACGACCTCGCCAACAATTCGACCCCGCCTGGCGAGCGCACCGTCTACGCCGCCTTCGTGGAGCATACGCTGGAGCGCGGCTGGTTCGAAGTCGTCGGCGGGCTCCGCCTCGACGGCTACCATCTGACCGGCGAGGACCGCGTCAACGATGTCGATGTCGAGAAGAATGGCAGCCGCATCTCGCCGAAGATCACCGTTGGCGTCACTCCGATCGAGCCGCTGACCATCTATGTCGGCTACTCGGAGGGCTATCGCAGCCCCTCCCTCACCGAGACGCTCGTCCAGGGCTTCCACCCGCCGCCCGCGACCTTCGCGTTCCTGCCGAACCCCAACCTCGTGCCGGAGACCGCGCACAACCTCGAAGGCGGCGTGACGCTGCGGTTCGACGATGTGGTGCGCGCGAACGACCGGCTGCGGCTCAAGGGCTCGGTCTTCCAGAACCGCGTCGACGACTATATCGAGCTCGAATGCTCGCCCTTCCCGCTGCCGGGCGCATGCACCTACGACAACATCGCCGAGGCGAAGATCGAGGGCATCGAGCTTGAGGGCACGTACGATGCCGGGCGCGTCTTCGCCGGGCTCACCGCCACCTTCCTGCGCAGCGAGGACCTGCGCGAGGGCGACACGCTCGCCTCCGTGCCGCCGAGCCGGCTGAGCGCGACGCTCGGCTTCCGCGCCTTCCACGACCGGCTCGACGCCGGCGGGCGCGTGACCTTCGTCGGCGCCAAGGAGGATGCGGAGGACGCCGGGCTCGTGGGCGATGCCTACCAGCTCGTCGACCTCTTCGCGAACTGGCGCATCGACGACAACACGTCCGCCAGCCTCACCCTGAACAACATCTTCGACGTCGACTACACGCAATACCTGAATCTCGAAGCGAGTCCCGGCTTCAATGCCAAGTTCGCTTTTGTCAGGCGGTTCGGCGCAAACACTCAATAGAAGGCCGATACTTATGGCGATCAAAGTCACCCTTCACGGTTCTGGCAAGAAGGGCGTCAATTACGACGCGTTCCTTGACAGCTACATCGACAACTTCGTGTCGAGCGGCTACCCGTACTTCGAGGAAGGCGACGAGATGCTGATCGTCGGCGCGGTCGACGGCGCCGACACGGACGTCATCGTCCTCGGCGGCGCGAACTTCGCCTACGATCTCGGCTCGCACACCGTCAGCGGCAAGCTGTCGAGCGCGATCCTCGGCACGCTCGGCGACAGCTACAACAATGACGGCAGCTTCGACCTCGACGGTCAGGGCCACCTCACCGGCTACACCAAGGTCGTGGAGTTCGAGGGGCTGAAGGCCGCGAACAATTCCTCCACGCGCGGCGAGTTCCACGAGATCGTCGCCGAGCTGATGTATCTCGGCGGCACCAACTCGCGCGGCGCCGAGACCTTCTTCGAGGAGATCAACTCGCAGGGCCACATCGTCACCGGCTCGAACGGTGCGGACACCTATTCGGGCACCGAGTTCCGCGACGTCATCAAGGGTGGCAACGGGAACGACAAGCTGAACGGCAAGGACGGCAACGACAAGATCCTCGGCGGCAACGGCAACGACTTGCTGAACGGTGGGGACGGCAAGGACGTCCTCAATGGCGGCGCCGGGAACGACAAGCTCATCGGCGGCGAAGGGGCGGACAAGCTCTTCGGCGGCGATGGGAACGACATTTTCATCTACAAGTCGGTGGAGGACAGCAACAAGTCCGGCCGCGACACGATCATGGACTTCAACGCCGACGGCAACGATCGCATCAACCTGCGTGCGATCGACGCCGACACCACGACCGGCGGCAACCAGAAATTCGACTTCATCGAAGATGACCGCTTCTCCGGCACGGCGGGCGAACTGCGCTACCAGGAGAAGGGCAACAACACGATCCTGATGGGCGACGTCGATGGGGACGGCAAGGCCGACCTCTACATCACGCTGAAGGGGTTCACCGACCTCGACGCGGGCGACCTCATCTTCTGAGGCGAGCCCCAACGGACAGCCAAGGAAGCGGTCGGCGCGAGCCGGCCGCTTCTTTTCGTTTGCGCCCCCGCCTGCCGCATCGCGCGCCAATTCGCGCACTGTCTCGATGAAGGAATGGGGGCAGGATAGCCCACTCCGATTGACCGCGGTCCCCGAGTGGGTCCAATACGCCCGATCCACAGAGCGAGCCAATCACCGATGCGTCTCTCCCGCGCCTTCATTCCCATCCTGAAAGAGACGCCGAAAGAGGCGGAAATCGTCTCGCACCGGCTGATGCTGCGCGCCGGCATGATCCGCCAGCAGGCGGCCGGCATCTATTCGTGGCTGCCGCTCGGCATGACGGTGCTGGAGAATATCGGCAACATCGTGCGCGAGGAACAGAACCGGGCGGGCGCGCAGGAAATCCTGATGCCCACCATCCAGCCCTCGGATCTGTGGCGCGAGTCGGGCCGCTATGACGCGTACGGCCCCGAGATGCTGCGGATCATGGACCGGCACGAGCGCGAGATGCTCTACGGGCCGACCAACGAGGAGATGGTCACCGACATCTTCCGCACCCATGTGCGCAGCTATCGCGCGCTGCCCATGAACCTTTACCACATCCAGTGGAAGTTCCGGGACGAGGTGCGCCCCCGCTTCGGCGTCATGCGCGGCCGTGAGTTCCTGATGAAGGACGCCTACTCGTTCGATCTCGACGAGGAATCGGCGCGCCACGCCTATCAGCGCATGTTCGTCGCGTACCTGCGCACCTTCGCGCGCCTCGGCCTCACCGCGATCCCGATGCGGGCCGACACCGGGCCGATCGGCGGCAATCTCAGCCACGAATTCATCATTCTCGCCTCGACCGGCGAGAGCGAGGTCTTCTGCCATCGCGACCTGCTGGAGAAGCCCGTCCCCTCGCCCGACACCGACTTCTGGTCCGACCTTACCCCGATCGTCGACGACTGGACCTCGCTCTACGCCGCGACCGACGAGATGCACGATGTCGCCGCCTTCGAGGCGATCCCCGAGGAGAAGCGCGTCGCCGCGCGCGGCATCGAGGTCGGCCACATCTTCTATTTCGGCACCAAATATTCCGCCCCGATGGGCGCGAAGGTCGCCGGGCTCGACGGCGTGGAGCGTCCGGTCCACATGGGCTCCTACGGCATCGGCGTGTCGCGCCTCGTCGGCGCGGTGATCGAGGCCTGCCACGACGAGGCGGGCATCATCTGGCCGGATTCGATCGCCCCCTATCAGGTCGCGATCCTCAACCTGAAGCCCGGCGACGCGGCGACGGATGCGATGGTCGACCGTCTGGAGAAGGGCTTCGAGGCGGCCGGCAAGACCGTCCTCGTCGACGACACGGACCAGCGGCCGGGCGCCAAGTTCGCCGGGATGGACCTCATCGGCATCCCCTGGCAGGTCATCGTCGGACCGCGCGGGGCGGCGGACGGGTCGGTCGAGATCAAGCGCCGCGCGACCGGGGCGCGTGAGACGCTGCCGGAATCCGGCGCAATCGCCTACATCACCGAGGGCAACGCCGCATGAAGCCCTTCGGCGCCCTCGAATGGGGCATTGCGTTGAGATATCTGCGGTCGCGGCGGCGTGAGGCGTTCATCTCCGTCATCTCGACCCTCTCCCTCATCGGCATCGCCCTCGGGGTCGCCACCCTCATCATCGTCATGGCGGTGATGAACGGCTTCCGCGCCGAGCTCTTCAACAAGATCCTCGGCGTGTCCGGCCACATCCTCCTGCAGCCCCTCGACGGGCCGCTCACCGACTATCGCGAGGTCGCCGACCGCATCGCCGCGATCGACGGCGTCGTGCGGGCGATCCCGTTCGTGGAGGGGCAGGCGCTCGTCTCCGGCCCCGTCGGCAATTCGGGCACCATCGTGCGCGGCATCTCGCCGGAGGATTTCCAGAAGCTCGACTTCGTGTCGGGCCGGCTCCTCTTCGGCTCGGCGGAGAATTTCGGCAAGGAGAAGGGCGCGATCATTGGCTCGCGCCTCGCCCGCGCGCTCGGCGTGACGGTCGGCGACGTGATCACGCTGATCAGCCCCGACGGCGCCGTCACCCCCTTCGGCGTGACGCCACGGACGGACAATTACCCGATCCAGGCGATCTTCGAGATCGGCATGTCGGAGTACGACGCCTCCTTCATCTATCTCCCGCTCGAACGCGCCCAGCTCTACTTCAACAAGGAGGGGACGGTCTCCGCGATCGAGGTCTACGCCGAAGATCCCGACGCGGTGGACGAACTGCGCGTCGCGATCGATGCCGCGGCCGGCCGACCGCTCTATCTCATCGACTGGCGGCAGCGGAACCAGACCTTCTTCTCCGCCCTCGTGGTGGAGCGGAACGTCATGTTCATCATCCTGACGCTGATCATCCTCGTCGCGGCGCTGAACGTCGTCTCGGGCATGACGATGCTTGTGAAGGAGAAGACGCGGGACATCGCGATCATGCGCACGATCGGCGCCTCGCGCGGGTCGGTGCTGCGGGTGTTCCTGATCGTCGGCCTCTCGATCGGCGTCGTCGGCACGATCATCGGCTTCTTCCTCGGCACCCTCGTCGCGCTCAATATCGAGGCGATCCGCCAGGGTATCTCCCGCCTCCTCAACACCGAGCTGTTCTCGCCCGAACTCTACTTCCTCTCCCAGATGCCGGCCGACATGGACAGTTCGGAGACCGCCGCCGTCGTGATCATGGCGCTTATCCTGTCGCTACTCGCCACGATCTACCCGGCCTGGAAGGCCGCAAAGACCGACCCCGTGGACGCGCTGAAGGCCGAATAAGGTGTCAGAGACCATTGCGCCCCTCGCGCTCGAGAATGTCGTGCGCACCTTCGATGACGGTGCCTCGGAGGTTCACGTCCTCTCCGGGGCGAGCCTTGCGGTGAATGCCGGCGAACTTGTCGCGCTGGTCGCCCCGTCGGGCGCCGGCAAGTCCACCCTCCTCCAGATCGCAGGGCTCCTGGAGCGTCCGACCTCCGGCTCGGTGCGCATCGGCGGCGTGGAGGCCGGCAAGCTCGGCGACCGCGACCGGACGGCGCTGCGGCGCGACCAGATCGGCTTCGTCTACCAGTTCCACCACCTGATGGGCGATTTCAGCGCCCGCGAGAACGTCGCGCTTCCGATGCGCCTCGCCGGGGTCGCGCGCGGAACGGCCCTCTCCCGCGCCGACGCGCTTCTCGACCGGCTCGGCCTTGCCGCACGGCGCAAGCACCGGCCGGGCGAAATGTCGGGCGGCGAGCGCCAGCGCGTCGCGATCGCCCGCGCGGTGGCGAACAACCCGCGTGTTCTCCTCGCCGACGAGCCGACGGGCAATCTCGACCAGGGGACGGCCGCCTCCGTACGCGATGCGTTCCTCACGCTGTCGCGCGACACGGGCCTTGCCGCGCTCGTCGCCACGCACAACGAGGCTCTGGCTGCGGATCTCGACCGTATCGTCACTTTGCGCGACGGCCTTATCGTTCCCTTAACCAGTTCTCACGAGTCCGTTCCGCACGACTGATTCGCGTTGATGTTCTCGGAACATTCCGCTACCTTCCAATCAGAACATTGGAGGATCAGTCATGCAGCGTTTCCTTTTGGACCTTGGTGCATTCGTGTCGTGCCTGTCGTTCATTTCCGCGTTCTATCTGTGGATGGGGTGGTTCCAGGTCTCCGTCTGATGTGACGGTCTTCGCGTCGGCGCTGTAGGCTCACCCGGTCCGGGCAAAGGAGCGTCTCATGTTCATCCATCTGAGAGTGCACTCCGCCTACTCCCTCCTCGAAGGGGCGATCCACGCGAAGAAGGTCGTCGGCCTCGCGAAGGGCGACAATCAACCGGCCGTCGCCATCACGGACACGGCCAACCTCTTCGGAGCATTGGAATTTTCCGAAGCCGCGTTCGGCGCGGGCGTGCAACCCATTGTCGGCTGCACGCTGCCGGTCCGCCTGCAGGAGCGGATCCAGAACGGGCGGACGATCGTTCCCATCGGCCGCCTGCCCCTGATCGCGGCGACCGAGGAGGGTTTTGCCAACCTCGTCCGCCTCGTCAGCCACGCCTATCTCGTCGCCGAGGGTCAGGGTGCGACCGTCTCGCTCGACGATCTGAAGGCCTTCTCCGGCGAGATCATGGCGCTGAGCGGCTGGATCGACGGTCCGGTCGCCCTCGCCCACCGCTATGGCGACATGGACGGCGCGCGCGCCGTGTTCCAGGAACTCCACGGAACGTTCGGTGATCGTTTCTATTGCGAGCTTCAGCGCCACAACCTCTCGGCCGAGAACGCGTTCGAGGCGGTGGCGGTCGAGCTCGCCTACGACCATGCCGTCCCCCTCGTCGCGACGAACGAGGTCTATTTCGCCAAGCGCGAGGATTTCGAGGCGCATGACGCGCTGATCGCGATCGCGGAGGGCCGCCGCCTTGCCGACGATGACCGGCGCCGCCTGACGCCGGAGCATTATTTCAAGTCGCAGGCCGAGATGGAGGCGCTTTTCGGCGACCTGCCGGAAGCGATCGAGAACACGGCCGAGATCGCGATGCGCTGCTCGTTCCGGCCGCGCAAGCGTGCGCCGATGCTGCCCCGCTTCCTCGCGTCCGAGCGCAAGGCCGCGGGCGAGCCTGAGCCGGAGGTCACGACCGACGAGGCCGAGCTCGCCGCCGAAGCCGATCGGCTGGAGGAGATGGCGCGCGCCGGCCTCGAAGCACGTTTCGAGACGCGCGGCCTCGCCCCCGGCATCGCGCGCGAGACCTACGAGGAGCGCCTCAAGTACGAGCTCGGCATCATCCGCTCGATGAAGTTTCCGGGCTACTTCCTGATCGTCGCGGACTTCATCCAGTGGTCGAAGGCGCACGGCGTCGCGGTCGGGCCGGGCCGCGGCTCGGGCGCGGGCTCCCTCGTCGCCTACGCCCTCACCATCACCGACCTCGATCCCCTGCGGTTCGACCTCCTCTTCGAGCGCTTCCTCAACCCCGAGCGCGTCTCGATGCCGGACTTCGACATCGACTTCTGCCAGGAGCGGCGCGACGAGACGATCCACTATGTGCAGGAGCGCTACGGGGTCGACCGCGTCGCGCAGATCATCACGTTCGGAACGCTCCAGGCGCGCGCCGTGGTGCGCGACGTCGGCCGCGTGCTCGACATGCCTTATGGCAAGGTCGACCAGCTCGCCAAGCTTGTCCCCTCGAACCCGGCGAACCCCGTCACCCTCGGCCAGGCGCTGGAAACCGAGCCGCGCCTCCAGCAGGCGCGCGACGCCGACCCCGAGGTGGAACGTCTCCTCAAGATCGCGCTGAAGCTCGAAGGGCTCTACCGCCACGCCTCCACGCACGCCGCCGGCATCGTGATCGGCGACAAGGCGCTTCAGGAGATCGTGCCGCTCTATCGCGACCCGCGCTCCGACCTCCCGGTCAGCCAGTACAACATGAAGTGGGTCGAGAGCGCCGGCCTCGTGAAGTTCGACTTCCTCGGCCTTAAGACGCTCACCACCATCAACCGCGCGCTCGACCTCATCGAGGCGCGGACGGGCGAGCGGATCAACCTCGACACCCTCCCCCTCGACGACGCGCCCGCCTACGAGATCCTCGCCCGCGGCGAGACGGCCGGCGTGTTCCAGCTGGAAAGCCAGGGGATGCGGAAGGCGCTGATCGGGATGCGGCCCGACACCTTCACCGACATCATCGCCATCGTGGCCCTCTACCGGCCGGGCCCGATGGACAACATCCCGAGCTACAACCGCCGCAAGCAGGGGCTCGAGGATCCGGACTATCTGCACCCCGCCCTGGAGCCGATCCTGAAGGAGACCTACGGGATCATCATCTACCAGGAGCAGGTGATGCAGATCGCGCAGGTCCTGTCCGGCTACTCGCTCGGCGAGGCCGACCTCCTGCGCCGCGCGATGGGCAAGAAGATCGCGGCCGAGATGGCCGTGCAGCGCGACCGCTTCGTCGACGGCGCGGTGGAGCGCGGGACGGCGGCGGCCGACGCCAACCGCATCTTCGACCTCGTCGCGAAGTTCGCGAACTACGGCTTCAACAAGTCCCACGCGGCGGCCTATGCGCTGGTCGCCTATCACACGGCTTTCCTGAAGGCGAACCACCCGCGCGAGTTCCTCGCCGCCTCGATGACGCTCGACATGGGCAACACCGAAAAGCTCGCCGACTTCCGCGCCGAGGCGCAGCGGATGGGGATCGTCGTACGCCAGCCCTCGATCATGAACTCCAAGGCGGAGTTCTCGGTGGAGGACGGCGACATCGTCTACGGCCTCGCCGCGGTGAAGGGCGTCGGCCGCCCCCTCGTCGACCATATCGAGAAGACGCGCGCCGAGGCGCCCTATAAGAGCCTCACCGATTTTGCGAACCGGCTCGACCCGAAGGCGGCGCCCAAGCGCGCGCTGGAGGCGCTCGTCGCCGCCGGCACCTTCGATTGCTGGGTCTCCGATCGCGGCAGCCTCGCGGCCGGGCTCGACCAGATCCTCGGCGTCGCGAACCGCCTCGCGAGCGTCGAGGCCGTGGGGCAGACCGACTTCTTCGGCGCCGCGAGCACGCCCGACGATATCCGCCTGCCGACCAATGTCGTCTGGACCCCGGCCGAACGCCTCCAGCGCGAGCACGACGCGGTCGGCTTCTATATCTCGGCCCACCCGCTCGACGATTATGGCGACGCGCTGCGCCGGGCGGGCGTGCCGCAGTGGCGCCACTATCTCGACGCGGTGCGCCGGGGTGAGGGTGCGCGGCTCGCGGGCGTCGTCATCTCACGCCAGGAGCGGCGCACGAAGACCGGCAACCGCCTCGGCATCATCCAGCTCTCCGACCCGTCCGGCCAATATGAAGCGGTCGCCTTCTCCGACACGCTGGAGGCATGCCGGGACCGGCTGGAGCCAGGCGCCTGCGTCCTCCTCACGGTGACGGCGCAGGAGCGGGAAGAGGGTCTCGCCGTGCGCATCCAGCACGTCGAGCCGCTCGACCGGCTGACCACGAATTCGACCGCCCTCACCGTCTTCCTCAACTCCGCGAGCGCGATCACCTCGATCGACCGCCTGATCGAGGGCAACGGCAATTGCAACGTACGCTTCGTCGCCCTCGTCGACGACGGCGCGCAGGAGGTGGAGATCGCGCTGAAGGAGCCGCGCGCCGTGACCCGCTCCGTGGCGAGCGCGATCAAGGCGATGCAAGGCGTGGTGGACGTCACCTTCGCCTGAGCCGCGGCGCGGCGCGGGCCGGCGTCCGGCGCGACGCCGCCTTGCCCCCGTTGCTGGGCGCACCTCGCGCGGTGCGGTGCCTCAGCGCCGCGCGGCCCGGCACGATCCGCCGCGCTGGCTCAATCGCCGCGTCGCTCGGCGCGCATGGCACGGCACGGCACGGGCCGGCGTCCGGTGCGGCACGGCATGACTCCCGCTGCGGGGCGAACCTCGCGCGGTGCGGCGCCCCAGCGCCGAGTATCCCGGCACGATCCGCCGCGCTGCCTCATTCGCCGCGCCGTTCGGCACGTATGGGCGGCGGGGGCCACCGTCCGCTGCGACGCCGCATGGCTCAGCTGCGGGGCGCCCCTCGCGCGGCGGTGCCTCAGCGCCACGCCCCACAACCCCGTCCCCTGCGGCGTTCCGGCCGCGATTGCATTTCGACTGGTGGTGGCATTGGCCGGGCGGCTGCGCTAGGGATTGGGATTGATCCCGTGTGGATCGCTGCATTCTTGCACTGCTCCCACCGCGCGAAGGCTTGGCCGCGCGCCGGCGTTGGACCGGTGTCGTTCGGCGGAGTCATCGTGAGCATTCAGTCGGCCTTCAATCTGGCACCGCTTCCCTCGGCCTGCTCGCGCTGCGCGATCCGCAGCCAGAGCCTGTGCGGCGCGCTGACCGATGTCGCCCTCTCCGCCCTCAACGGCATCTCGCGCCACCGCCATTTCGCGCCCGGCCAGATCGTCGTGACGGAGGGGGAGCCGGCCATATTCGCCAACGTGGTCTCCGGAATTCTTGTGGAAAAGAAGGGACTTGCCGACGGTCGCGAGCAGATCGTCGCCATGCTCTTCCCCGCCGATTTCATCGGCGACGCGCAGCGCGATTCCTCCGACACCACGGTCCAGGCCGTCACCGCCGTCACCATGTGCGCGTTCGACCGGCAGGGCTTCGAGCACCTCCTCGTCCATCACCCGGTGCTCGCCCATTGCGTGCTCGACCATGCGATGGCGCGGCTCGAGAATGCACGCGAGTGGATGCTCCTTCTCGGTCAGAAGTCGGCGGAAGAGCGCGTCGCGACCTTCCTCTTGCGCCTCGCCTTGCGCCAGGCCGACGCCGGCTGCCGCCACGTCGCGCCCGACATGCTGGAGCCGGGCCTCGAGCTCGAGATCCCGATCTCGCGCGCGCAGATGGCCGCCTATCTCGGCCTCACCATCGAGACCGTCAGCCGGCGCATGACGGCGCTGCGCGATGCCGGCCTCGTCGCCTTCCGCGATGCACGCTCGATCCGTCTCGTCAACCTCGAGGCGCTCCGGAAAGCGGCCGGCGACCAGGATCGGAACTGACAAAATCGCAAGCGTAATGCGCTTGGATGCATTCCAAGATTGATCGAGATCAAGGACCGCGCGAAGCTCCCCGCCTAGCGTCGTTTGCACATTGGAATCGCACCAAGAGGCGGGGAATTTATGGGCCGTTTCGCCCTCATACCCATCTTCGCGGGGATCGCCATCCTCGCCATCGTGGCCGCGGCGTTCGCACGCGACCCGCAGTTCGCCACCCATATGTGGCTCGTCTGCGCGGTCTCGATGATCGTCGTGATCTTTCAGGCCCGGCACATCGAGTGGGAGGCCGACGGCACCATCGCCATGAAGGCGAAGGAGGTCGACGGCTACATTGACGGGCCGATCCGCGCCGGCGTCATCGCCACAATCTTCTGGGGCATCGCCGGTTTCACGGTCGGCGTCCTCATCGCGCTGCAGCTCGCCTTCCCGCACCTCAATGTCGAGCCGTGGTTCAATTTCGGGCGGCTGCGTCCGCTCCACACCTCGGCGGTGATCTTCGCCTTCGGCGGTTCCATCCTCGTCACGACCGCGATGCACGTGGTGCAGCGCACGAGCCACGCCCGCCTCTTCGGCGGCGAGGGCCTCGCCTGGTTCATCTTCTGGGGCTACCAGATGTTCATCGTGCTGGCCGCGACCGGCTACCTGATGGGCGTCACCCAGTCGAAGGAATACGCCGAGCCGGAATGGTACGTGGATCTGTGGCTGACGATCGTCTGGGTCGCCTTCCTCATCCAGTTCCTCGGCACCCTCGTGAAGCGCCGGGAGCCGCACATCTACGTGGCGAACTGGTTCTATCTCGCCTTCATCGTGACGATCGCGATGCTGCACGTCGTGAACAACGCGGCGATCCCGGTCTCGATCTTCGGCTCCAAGAGCTACGTCGTTTTCGCCGGCGTGCAGGACGCACTGACCCAGTGGTGGTACGGCCACAACGCGGTCGGCTTCTTCCTGACCGCGGGCTTCCTCGCGATGATGTACTATTACATCCCGAAGCGGGCGGACCGGCCGGTCTATTCCTACCGCCTGTCGATCGTCCACTTCTGGTCGCTGATCTTCCTCTACATCTGGGCCGGCCCGCACCACCTCCACTACACGGCGCTGCCGGACTGGGCGCAGACGCTCGGCATGGTGTTCTCGGTCATGCTGTGGATGCCGTCCTGGGGCGGCATGATCAACGGCCTGATGACGCTGTCGGGCGCGTGGGACAAGCTGCGCACCGACCCGGTCCTGCGCATGATGGTGATCGCCGTCGCCTTCTACGGCATGTCGACCTTCGAGGGGCCGATGCTGTCGATCCGCGCGGTCAACAGCCTCTCCCACTACACGGACTGGACGATCGGCCACGTCCACTCGGGCGCGCTCGGCTGGAACGGCATGATCACGTTCGGCGCGATCTACTATCTCGTTCCGATCCTGTGGAACCGGCCGCAGCTCTACTCGCTGCGGCTCGTGAACTGGCACTTCTGGCTCGCGACGCTCGGCATCGTGCTCTACGCGGCCTCGATGTGGGTGTCCGGCATCACGCAGGGCCTGATGTGGCGTGAGCTGAACGCCGACGGGAACCTCGTCTACTCCTTCGCGGAGACCGTGGCGGCGCTCTTCCCCTACTACGTGATCCGCGCCCTCGGCGGGCTCATGTTCCTCGCCGGTGCCATCCTCATGGTGATCAACGTCGTGCAGACGATCCGCGGCAAGTCCGCGGACGAACCTGCCCGCACCGCCGTCCTTCAGCCTGCGGAGTAAGTTCGATGTCGACGACCGACAACGCCGTCCCCGAGGCGCCCGAAAAGCGCAAGTGGTACAGCCACGCCTGGCTGGAGCGGAACATCACGCTCCTCCTCATCGGCACCTTCATCACCGTCGCCATCGGCGGCATCGTGGAGATCGCGCCCCTCTTCTATGTCGACAACACGATCGAGAAGGTGGACGGGATGCGGCCCTACACGCCGCTCGAGCTCGCGGGGCGCAACGTCTATATCCGCGAGGGGTGCTACGTCTGCCACAGCCAGATGATCCGCCCCTTCCGGGACGAGGTGGAGCGCTACGGCCACTACAGCCTCGCCGCGGAATCGATGTACGACCACCCCTTCCAGTGGGGCTCGAAGCGCACCGGGCCTGACTTGGCGCGCGTCGGCGGCCGCTATTCCGACGCGTGGCACGTGCAGCACCTCATCGATCCGCGCTCGGTCGTGCCCGAGAGCATCATGCCGACCTACGCCTTCCTCGGGAACCGGACGGTCGACGCGCACCTCATCACCGCCGACCTCGAGACGAACCGGGCCGTCGGCGTCCCCTACACGGACGAGATGATCGAGAATGCGCGCGCCGACCTCCTCGCGCAGGCCGGCATGACGGACGGGAGCAGCATCGAAGAGCGGTATGGCGACCGGGTGAACGTGCGTGATTTCGACGGCGACCCCCGCCGCGTGACGGAGATGGACGCGCTCGTCGCCTATCTCCAGATGCTCGGCACGCTCGTCGATCTCTCCACCTTCGAGCCCGAGCCCGCCGGACGATAGGATCGGACGATGGACTATCACGGCCTGCGTGCATTCGCCGACACGTGGGGACTTGGCCTCCTCGCCATCCTGTTTGTCGGGGTCCTGCTGTTCGTCTTCCGGCGGGGCTCCTCCGAACGCTACCGGCGCGCGGCGCGGATCGCGCTCGACTCGCCGGAACACCCGACGGACGGCCTGAGGTCGCCCGCAGCAACGCCCGCACCCGACGCTTCCGGCCGCAATGGGCCGAGCCGACCCGAGACAAAGGACGGTCAGTGACATGAGCGCTGAAAAGAGACACGTCGACGAGCCGACCGGGGTCGAAACGACCGGCCACGTCTGGGACGGCATCCGCGAATTGGACAACCCGCTGCCGCGCTGGTGGCTCTACATCTTCTACGCCACGATCCTGTGGGCGCTGGTCTATGTCATCCTCTATCCGGCGATCCCGCTGGTGCGGCAGGCGACGCCCGGCCTCCTCGGCTACTCGACGCGCGAGGTGGTGGAAGCCGACCTCAAGCGCGTGATGGAGAGCCGCGCCGAACTCGATGACAAGATCGCGTCGATGTCGCTCGAGGACATCGCCCACGATCCGACGCTCCTCGACTATGCGCAGCGCTCGGGCGCCTCCTCCTTCAAGCTCGTCTGCGTCCAGTGCCACGGCTCCGGCGCGACCGGCTCGGAGGAGCTCGGCTACCCGAACCTCAACGACGATGCCTGGCTCTGGGGCGGCACGCGCGACGCCATCTTCACCACCATCAGCCACGGCGTCCGCAATGCCGACGACCCCGACGCGCGCACCTCCATCATGCCGGCCTTCGGCACGATGGGGATGCTGAACCGCCAGCAGATCAACGACGTCGCGGACTATGTGCTCTCGCTCTCGGGCGCCGAGCACGACGAGGCGGCCGCGGCCGAGGGGGCGCCGATCTTCGCCGCCCAGTGCGCCGTCTGCCACGGGGCCGGCGGCGAGGGGAACACCGCGCTCGGCGCGCCGCGCCTCAGCGATCCGATCTGGCTCTATGGCGGCACGCACGAGGCGATCGTCGCCCAGGTCACGAGCCCGCGCCTCGGCGTGATGCCGTCCTGGAAGAACTATTTCGACGACGCGACGCGCAAGAAGCTCGCCCTTTATGTCCATTCTCTCGGCGGCGGTCAGTAAGTCGCAGGGACGCCGCCCGCGGGGTTGATCGAGGTCAAGGAGTCGATATTCCGACAAGCGTACCGCGATAAGAACTGGATGAGGTCCAAACGAGCGAGGCTAGGATGCCGGGATCGACAAAAGGGGCGAACCCCTCATCGGTCGCCGCGCCTGTACCCGGACAGCCGGTGAATCCGGCCGGCGTCCGCCAGTACGACGTCGAAGCGGTCAATCGCGGAAAGAAGCCACAGCTCTACAAGGGGCGCGAGCCGATCTATCCGCGCCGCGTCCACGGCCGCTTCCGGACGCTGAAGTGGTGGATCATGGCGATCACGCTGACGATCTACTACGTGACGCCCTGGATCCGGTGGGACCGCGGTCCCTACGCGCCGGACCAGGCCGTCCTCGTCGACCTCGCCAACCGCCGCTTCTTCTTCTTCATCATCGAGATCTGGCCGCAGGAATTCTTCTATGTGGCCGGCCTTCTCATCATGGCCGGCATCGGCCTCTTCCTCGTCACCTCCGCGGTTGGCCGGGCATGGTGCGGCTATGCCTGCCCGCAGACGGTGTGGACGGACCTCTTCATCTGGGTCGAGCGGCTCGTCATCGGCGACCGCAACGCGCGCATCAAGCTCGACAATTCGCCCTGGACGGCGCGCAAGTTCCGCCTGAAGGCGACGGTGCATGGGATCTGGCTCGCGATCGCGGTCGCGACGGGCGGCGCGTGGATCTTCTATTTCGCCGATGCGCCGACGCTGCTTGCCCAGTTTCTGCGGGGCGATGCGCCGTCGACGGCCTACATCACCGTCGCGATCCTCACCTTCACGACCTATTCGCTCGGCGGGCTGATGCGCGAGCAGGTCTGCACCTACATGTGCCCCTGGCCGCGCATCCAGGCGGCGATGATGGACGAGCACTCGCTGACGGTCACCTACAATGACTGGCGCGGCGAGCCGCGCTCGCGTCACCAGAAGCGCCTTGCCAAGGAGGGCGCGGCGGCGGTGACGGGCGACTGCATCGACTGCAACGCGTGCGTCGCGGTCTGCCCGACGGGGATCGACATCCGCGACGGCCAGCAGCTCCCCTGCATCACCTGCGCGCTCTGCATCGATGCGTGCGACGACGTCATGCAGAAGGTCGGCAAGCCGCGCGGCCTCATCTCCTACACCACGCTGTCCGACTATGCCGCGAACACCGCGCGGGCGGCGACGGAGGGGCTGGAAGCGGCGCGCGCCAAGCAGGTGCTGCCGGGCTGGCGCGAGGTCATGCGCCCGCGCGTCTTCCTCTATTTCGGCCTGTGGAGCCTCATCGGCATCGGCATGCTCGTCGCCGTCATCGCGCGCGACCGGCTCGACCTTTCCGTCGCCCATGACCGCAATCCGCGCTATGTTCAGCTCTCGGACGGGTCGATCCGCAACGGCTACACCGTGAAGATCATGAACATGGAGCCGCAGCCGCGCACGTTCGATTTCGGCCTCGTCGGCCTGCCGAACGGGCTGATGTGGAGCCCGGAGATCGTGGACGAACCCGCCCGCCGCTTCGCGGTCGAGGTGCAACCCGACCAGGTGCGCGAGTTCCGCGTGTTCGTGAAGGCCGATCCTTCCGGCCTCGACGAAGTGCCGAAACCGTTCGCCTTCCGCACGTTCGAAATGGGCGGGCGTGAGAGTTCCGAGACCGATGTCGTGTTCGAGGCGCCCAAATGAGCCGAGCCCAGTCCATGCGCCGCTTCTTCACGATGAAGGAGTTCACCGGATGGCACATGCTGATCATCCTGGTGCTCTTCTTCGGGGTGATCATCGCGGTGAACATCACGATGGCCGTGCTCGCGACGACGAGCTGGACGGGGCTCCTCGCCAAGAACGGCTATGTCGCCAGCATCGACTATGCGCGCGACCAGGCCCAGCGCGAGGCGGCCGAGGCGCTCGGATGGGCGATCTCCATGGACGAGGAGGACGGCATCGTCGTCCTCAACGTGACGGACCTTGCCGGCGATCCGCTGCGCGCCGCGGTGACGGCCGACGTCACCCGCGCCGTCTCGGGCGAGGAGACGCATCCGCTCCACCTCAGCCCCGTCGGGGGCGGGCACTTCCGCGCCGAGGCGCCGCTCGGCAAGGGGCGGTGGATCGTCTCCGCGCACGTGACACGGGACGACCAGAGCATCACCTGGCGCTCCGCGTTCGACGTCGAGTGACGGATCGGGCCCCGCGCGGGGGCGTGCCATGCGTTCGGGAGGCGCACGATGAGCTGCTGCGGTGATCCGGTCGACGGCCTCGGCGGCGCGCACGGCGCGTTGCCGTCGGCGTTCGCGGCGGGCCTCAGCCGCGAGAACGGGCTCTACCGCCTCCTCGTCAGCGTGCCGGACATCCATTGCGCGGCCTGCATCGGCCGGATCGAGTCCGCGATCGACGGGCTCGGCGCGGTACGGGCGCGCGTGAACTTCACGCGCCGCACCGTCGCCCTCACCTGGGAGGATCCGTCCTTCGACCCGGCGGTCGCGATCGGGGCGTTGCGCGATCTCGGCTACGCGCCGCAGCCGCTCGTGGTCGCCCGCGGCGAGGGCGATCCGCGCGGGCGCGAGCTGATCCGCTGCCTCGCCGTCGCCGCCTTCGCCGCGATGAACGTGATGCTCCTGTCGGTCTCCGTCTGGGCCGGGGCGGACGGGACGACGCGCGCCTTCCTCAACTGGTTCGCGGCGCTCATTGCGCTTCCCGCCCTCGCCTATTCGGCGCGCCCCTTCTTCCGCTCCGCCTTCTCGGCGCTGCGCGGATGGCGGCTCAACATGGACGTGCCGATCGCGATCGCCATCGTGCTCGCCGCCGCGCTCAGCCTCACGAAGACGATCAGCGGCACCGGCGAGACCTATTTCGACGCCGCGATCACCCTCACCTTCTTCCTCCTCGCGGGCCGCGTGCTCGACCATATGGCACGCGAGCGGGCGCGCTCCTCGGTGAGCCGCCTCGCCGCGATCAGCCCGGTGCTCGCCCATGTGGTGGGCGAGGACGGGCGGGCAACGACGGTGCCGGTCGAGGACGTCGCGCCCGGAGACAGGATCGAGGTCGCGGCGGGCGAGCGCGTGCCGGTCGATGCGCGGCTCCTTTCGGCGCGCGCCTCGCTCGACGCCTCGCTTGCGACCGGCGAGAGCCGCCCGCTCCTCCTCGAGAAGGGCGAGGAGATCCTCGCAGGCACCATGGCGATCACGGGGCCGCTCGCGCTCGTCGCACTGCGTCCCGCGACGGACAGCTTCCTCGCAAGGCTCGGGACGCTCCAGGCCGCGGCCGAGACGGCGCGCTCGCGGCCCGCCCGCATCGCCGACCAGGCGGCGCGGGTCTATGCGCCCGTCGTGCATCTGGCCGCCCTCCTCACCTTCCTCGGCTGGGTGATCGCCGGCTATTCGCCCGGCGCGGCGCTGACGACGGCGATCGCGGTCCTCATCATCACGTGCCCCTGCGCGCTCGGCCTCGCGGTGCCGGCCGTTCATGTCGCCGCGTGCGACCGGCTTTTCCGGCGCGGCCTCATCATCAAGGACGGGGCGGCGCTGGAGCGGCTGCGCGCCGTGGACACCGTCGTCTTCGACAAGACCGGCACCCTCACCGTACCCGAGCTCGATCCGACCGCGGCGATCGGCGACAAGACGCTCGCGGCGGCCGCCGCGCTCGCGCGCCATTCCACCCACCCGATGTCACGCGCCATCATGCGCGCAGCGCACCGGCGCGGGATCACGCCCCTGGCGGTCACCGGCGTTTTCGAGCATCGCGGCCAGGGGCTCAGCGGCCTGATGGGCGGGGTGCGCGTCTTCCTCGGCCGCGGCGCCGCACCCTGGGGCGGCCCGGCAAACGCGGCCTTCCATTTCGTGCGCGAGGGGGAGAGCCCCGTCGACCTCCCGGTGGTCGAGACGGTGCGCGAGGGGGCGGCAAGCCTCGTCTCGACGCTGCGGGACAAGGGATTCGGCCTCGCGATCCTCTCCGGCGACGGCCGCGCGGCGGTGGAGAGGATCGCACGCGAACTCGGCATCGCGGAGTGGCGGAGCGGCTGTGCGCCGGCCGACAAGGTCGCGATCCTCGCCGAGAAAGCCGCCGCCGGCGCGAAGGTGCTGATGGTCGGCGACGGACTGAATGACGGGCCGGCGCTCGCCGCCGCGCACGCCTCGATCGCCCCCGCCGACGCGTCCGACCTCTCCCGCACCGCCGCCGACATCGTGATGACCGGCGACCGGCTCGACGACGTGTCCGAGGCGCTCCTCACCGCCAACAAGGCGCACCGGCGGATCATGGAGAATTTCGCGATCGCCGCGGGCTACAACCTCATCGCGGTGCCGCTCGCGGTGATGGGGTACGCCTCGCCGCTGGCGGCCGCGATCGCGATGTCGACCTCCTCGGTCCTCGTGACCTTCAACGCGCTGCGCCTCGTTCCGCGCGGCAAGCGGGAGCCGGAGGCGCCGCGCGTTCCGGCCGGGCGCCGCGTTGACACCCCGCTCCACTACGCGCCAACGTCCTGACGGCCGGCGTGCGCCGGCCCTATCCGTGGGAGTGACCCATGTCGGTTCTGATCATTCTCGTGCCGGTGGCGATTTTCCTCGGCCTCGTCGGCCTCGTCGCCTTCTTCTGGTGCGTGAAGTCCGACCAGTATGAGGACCTCGAGGGCGCGGCACGGCGTATCCTGGAGGACTGAGCGCGGTCGGCGATCCACGCGCCGGATGCGAAATGGCCCGCCGTGAAGCGGGCCATCTGCGTTAGTCGACGTCGGCGACTTCCGTCTCGGTGCCGTAGGCACGCTGGGCGAGCGTCGCCTCCATGAAGGGGGTCAGCTCGCCGTCGAGCACGTCGTCGGGCGCGGTGGATTCCACCCCGGTCCTGAGATCCTTCACCAGCTGATAGGGCTGGAGGACGTAGGAGCGGATCTGGTGGCCCCAGCCGATGTCCGTCTTGGAATCGGCCTCGGCCTGCGCCGCGTCCTCGCGCTTCTTCAGTTCGGCCTCGTAGAGGCGGGCGCGCAGCATGTCCCACGCCGTGGCGCGGTTCTTGTGCTGCGAACGCTCGTTCTGACACGCCACGACGATGCCCGACGGGATGTGCGTGAGGCGCACGGCCGAGTCGGTCGTGTTGACGTGCTGGCCGCCCGCACCGGACGAACGATAGGTGTCGACGCGGACATCTTTCTCGTTGATCTCGATGGTGATGCTGTCGTCGATCACCGGGTAGACCCAGATCGAGGCGAAGCTCGTGTGACGGCGCGCGTTCGAATCGAACGGCGAGATGCGCACGAGGCGATGGACGCCCGATTCGGTCTTCAGCCAGCCATAGGCGTTCTCGCCCTTGACCTCGATGGTCGCGGACTTGATGCCGGCCTCTTCCCCGTCATGATATTCGAGGGTGGAGACCTTGAAGCCGTTCTGCTCGGCCCAGCGCACGTACATGCGCAGGAGCATGGAGGCCCAGTCCTGCGACTCGGTCCCGCCCGCGCCGGCGTGCACTTCGAGATAGGCGTCGTTGCGGTCCGCCTCGCCCGAGAGGAGCGCGGCGATCTGCTTCTTGCCGAGATCCTTCTGAAGCTGGGCAAGGAGGCCCTCGGCCTCGGTCACGACGCTCGAATCGTTCTCCATCTCGCCGAGCTCGATCAGCTCGACGGCGTCATTGAGCTCCTGCTCGATGCCGTTGATGGTGTTGATCTGGGTTTCGAGGCGCTGACGCTCCTGCATCAGGCTCTGGGCGCGCGAGGCGTCGTTCCACAGCGAGGGATCCTCGGCGGCGGCGTTCAGCTCTTCGAGACGTTTGACGGCATCATCCCAGTCAAAGATGCCTCCTCAGCAGGCTTATGGCCTGCTTGATTTCGTCGACCAAACCTTCGGTCTCGGCTCTCACGAGAACTCACTCCTTGTCGCATCAGGTCGGGCGGAATCGCGTCCGCCCATGGGGGAGGACTTAGTACAGCCCGCCCGTCCCCGACAACACGGCGCGCTCCGATTCACGCGTGATGCGACGCTGGCGGGGCTGATTGTCGTTGAGACCGATGATGGAGAAGGTGTCGCCCGGCGCGGTGCCCGGCTTGAAGGCCTCCAGGATGACGCCGGGGCCCGAGCCCGAGACCTGGCGGCCGGAATTGCGGTCGATCGGGATGAGCTTGATGCCCTCCGGCACGCGGAACTCGATGCCCGGCTTGCCGCGCAGCGCGTTCTGCATGAACTCGAGGAAGATCGGCGCGGCGAGCTGACCGCCGGTCGACCCGCGGCCCATCGGCTTCGGATCGTCGTAGCCGATGAAGACGCCGGCGACGAGGTCGGGCGTGAAGCCGACGAACCAGGCGTCCTTCTCCTCGTTGGTGGTGCCGGTCTTGCCAGCGACGGGCTTGCCGAGCTGCTTGACGATCGTCGCCGTGCCGCGCTGGACGACGCCTTCCATCATCGAGGTGATCTGGTAGGCGGTCATCGGGTCGAGGACATATTCGCGATCGTCGATCACGGTCGGCGGCGGCTGGTTGCGCCAGGCGACGGCGGTGCAGCCTTCGCAGCGCCGGTTGTCGTGGCGGAAGACGGTGCGGCCGTGACGGTCCTGGATGCGGTCGATGAGGGTCGGCTGGAGGCGCTGGCCGCCATTGGCGATGATCGCGTAGGCGCCGACGAGGCGCTTCACGGTCGTCTCGCCCGCGCCGAGGGACATCGGCAGATAGAGGCCGAGATGGTCGTAGATGCCGAAACGCTCGGCGTACTCGGCGACGAGCGGCATTCCCATGTCCTTGGCGAGGCGCACGGTCATGACGTTACGCGAGCGCTCGATGCCGAGGCGCAGCGTCGCCGGGCCGTAGAACTTGCCGCCATAATTCTTCGGGCGCCACACCTCGCGACCCTTCACGATCTCGATCGGCGCGTCGAGGACGATCGAGGCCGGTGTGTAGCCGTTGTCGAGCGCCGCGGCGTAGACGAACGGCTTGAAGGACGAGCCGGGCTGGCGCCAGGCCTGCGTCGCACGGTTGAACTCGGAGTCGGCGAAAGAGAAGCCACCCTGGAGGGCGAGCACGCGGCCGGTGTGCGGGTCCATCACCAGGATTGCGCCCTGGATCTCGGGCACCTGGCGCAGGAGCCAGCGATCGGCGTCGCCCTCACGCTTCTCCACGTAGACAGCGTCGCCGGGACTCAGCACGTCGGTCATGCGGTTGATGCCGCGATAACCGCCGCTCTTCTCGCGCCGGCCGGAGCGCCAGGCGACGTCGGCCATCTCGATCCGGCCGCGCACGCGCTCGGTGGAGATCGCGCCCCACACCTCGCGCTTGGGCTGAAGGCCGATGATGGCTTCGCTGCCGTTGACGGAGAGGACGACCGCGACGCGCCATTCCGGCACGTCCGACAGCGCCTCGACGGAGGCGATCTTCGGTCCCCAATCCTCGGTCGGCGCAATTTCGAGCTGGCTGATCGGGCCGCGCCAGCCGGTCTTGCGAATGTCGATCTGGATGAGGCCGTCCATCAGCGACTTGCGCGCGAGGGCCTGCATCTCCGGGTCGAGCGAGGTGCGCACCGAGAGGCCGCCATCATAGAGGCTCTCGTTGCCGTAGAGCTCGATCAGCTCGCGGCGGACCTCTTCGGCGAAATATTCGGAGGCGAAGAGGTACTGCGACCGGGCGCGGGGCTTCACCTTCAGCGGCTCGGCCTGGGCCTGGCGTCGCTCCTCGTCGGTGATGATGCCGTCGAGCATCATGCGCTCGAGCACCCAGTTGCGGCGCTCGATCGCGCGCTCGGGCGCGCGGAAGGGGTGGTAGTTGTTCGGCGCCTTCGGGAGCGCGGCGAGATAGGCGGTCTCGGCGAGCGTCAATTCGTGGACCGACTTGTCGAAATAGACGAGCGCGGCGGCGGCGACACCGTAGGCGCCGAGGCCGAGATAGATCTCGTTCAGATAACGCTCGAGGATCTCGTCCTTCGAGAAGGCGGCTTCGATGCGCAGCGAGAGGACGGCCTCCTTCACCTTGCGCTCGTAGCTGACCTCGTTGGTGAGGAGGAAGTTCTTGGCGACCTGCTGCGTGATGGTCGACGCGCCGACGGGGCGGCTGTCGGTCCCGCGATTGCGCAGGTTGGTGAGGAGCGCGCGGATGATGGCCTGGGGGTCGACGCCCGAATGGTCGTAGAAGCTGGAATCTTCGGCCGACAGGAACGCGTCGCGAATGCGGGTCGGGATGGCCTGAATCGGCAGGAAGAGACGCCGCTCGCGCGCATATTCGGCGACGAGCGAACCGTCGGCGGCGTGAATGCGGGTCATCACCGGGGGCTCATAGTCCCGCAGCGAGTTCACACTCGGCAGGTCGTCCGACATCTGGGCAATGTAGATGCCGACACCCGCCGCGGCGATGAGGCCGAGGACGGATCCGAGCGAGAACAAAAAACCCAGGACGCCGACGAAGAATCTGAACACTACGCGCCTCCCGCACGGGTCACTTCAATTCGCCCATATGGGCGCACACCGGCCACCATCCACCAAACCCGCGCATTATACGCGAGTCCTGTTGCAAAGTCGCCGCAAGTCGTTCCGTCCCTCGCACTAATCAAAAAACGGCTGCGCCAGCAAGTTGCCTTGGCGCAATCGAGCCTCCCGGCCCCCTATTGGGTGGACGAAGAGGAGCCAATCGCCTGGGATTGTGCGGTTTCCCCAGGCTGTGTGGACACGAACTCGCGAATGGCCGCGGCGACGGCGCGACTCGCCTCCTCCTGCCAGGAGGGGTCGAGGAGCGACTTCGTGTCGTTCGAGTTGGTGAGGTAGCCGAGCTCCAGGAGCACGGACGGAATGTCGTGCGCCATCAGGACGCGAAAGCGGGCATAGCGGTGCGGGTGGGCGTTCATCCGCACCTTCGCCGACAGGCTGCCGATGAGATCCTCGGCGAAAGCGAAGGAGAAGGACTTCGTCTCGCGCCGCATGAAGTCGGCGAGGATGCCGCTCACCTCTTCCTTCAGCTCCGGCTCGATGGCGCCGGAGACCTCGTCCACCAGATTTTCCCGCGCCGCGAGGGCGGCCGCCTGTGAGTCGGAGGGGTTTTCGCTGAGCGTATAGACCGTCGCGCCGTGGACATAATCCTGCGGGGCGGCGTCGGCGTGGATGGAGATGAAGAGGTCCGCGCCATAGGCGCGCGCGATGCGGATGCGGCGGTTGAGGGAGAGGAAGCGGTCGTCGCCGCGCGTCATGCGCACGGTGATGCCGGGCGTCCCCTCGAGCTGCGCCCTCACCTTCTTGGCGAAGGCGAGCACGAGGTCCTTCTCGAGCATCCCCTCCCCGGTGCTCGCGCCCGGATCGATGCCGCCATGGCCGGGGTCGATGACGACGATGGTGCCGCCGGCGTTCGGCGTGACGGCGGGGTCCTCGTCCCGGTTCGCGCCGGTCGCGTTGCGGGCGGCGCGGGCGAATTGGGCGGGCTCGGCCTCCACGATGTCGAGCACCAGGCGGCCGGGTCGGCCCGCGAGCGAGGGCAGGAAGAACTGGCGGGACACCAGCGCGGGGGCCGCGAGGTCGAACACGATGCGGCCGGCGGTCGGCGTCAGCGCGCCATAGCGCCAGCCGCTGACGAGCCCGTCGGCCTCGGCCGGCGTCGCGACGTCGAACGACACGCGGTCGAGATCGATGACGAGACGGGGCGGATCCTCGACCGCGAAGACGCGGTGGGTTGGCTCTTCACTCATTTCGAGGACGAAGCGCGTGCCGTGCTCCAGCGGGGTGAAGCCGGCAGACGTCACCGCGATATCGGCCCGCGCCGGGGCGAGCATCACAAGCGACAGAAAAAGAATGGCCGTGAGCCGCCGCACGGGGACCTTTCGGAACAGCCGTTCGATCACCATCTCAACACAAGACCTCGTTCGGCGCGGCGGCGTCGCTCGGCTCGGGCTCGGACGACCGCCAGCTTGATCCAGTCTGCAAAAAGCGCATGAGTCCAGGCATCCCGGACCACAAAGCGTGTTGTGGACAACAATCTTTGCCGATAGGTTGCTTTCTGGTCACCTCGATATGATTCGAGTGGATCGAGAGCGCTAACCCGGCGCGCGGACTGTGCTTGCCCCCAATGCAGCGATGGATCGTCGCAGCGGTGCGAGTGCCAGCATGGTCGGCATGTTGAGGGAAGTGCGCGCCGGATGCGGTGTGGTCACCGCATGGCGCAGGAGACGACGGGCGAATGTCATTGGTGTTGGGCTTAGGACTGGCTGCGAACGGCACGGGGAAGACCCGGCGAGTTCGCGTCTCCGATCGCCTGCCGACGACGCTGTCCGATCAAGCCGGCATCGCCCCCCACAGCGTTCGCCGAGGCCGTCGGACCGATCCTTCCCCGTCACAACGTACCTCCACGAACATCCGGCACGCCCGTGCGAACGTGGAGTCTAGAGTTTTCCCCGTCGAGTCTGATCCCTCGCCTTCGGCGCCCAATTTGCCGACGACGGACGGTCTCACACCAATTCCGGCTCCCGCGATTTCGCGCGGAGCCTCATCGTCGGCGCCCCGGCCTTGGTCCGACCCTGCACACCGTGCGGGGGCAAGGCGCCTTATCTCCCAGACAAATCAGCCTCGCTCGAACGCGGTGAACGGCCTCGAAGGCCACCGCTCGCGAGGCTTGGAGTTTCTTCATGTCGAACAAAATGCTGATCGATGCCATCCACCCGGAGGAGACGCGCGTCGTCGTCGTGCGCGACAAGCGGGTGGAAGACTTCGACTTCGAGGCTGCTAGCAAGAAGCCGCTTCGCGGAAACATCTATCTCGCGAAGGTGACGCGGGTCGAACCGTCCCTGCAGGCCGCGTTCATCGAGTATGGCGGAAACCGCCACGGCTTCCTCGCCTTCAGCGAAATCCATCCGGATTATTATCAGATCCCGGCGGCTGACCGCGCCGCGCTCCTCGAAGCCGAGCGCGAGGACGAGGCCGACGAGCCGGCGCCGAAGGAAAAGCGCCGCCGCCGTTCCCAGCGCAACAAGAGCCGCGGCGAGGCGACGAGCGCCCGCGCCGAGCCGGCCGCCGCCCCCGCCGCCGAGGCGGCGAGCGAAGGCGACGAGCCCGAGATCGAAGCGGCCGCCGAGGCCGATGCGCCGGAAACCGATGCACCGGTGAGCGAGGCCGCCGCGGCACCAGAGGCGCCTGAGGCGCCCGCCGGGTTCGACGTCAGCGACGAGGCCGACAATGCCGACGCGCCGCCGATGCTGGCGCGCGCGATCGAGCAGGTCGAGGCGACGATGGCGGCCGACCTCGACGCCGCGTTCGACAACCCGATCCGCGACGCCGAGATGATCGAGCCCGCCGAGCCCGAGGCTCCGGCCGAGGCCGCCGCGCCGAGCGAGGCCGAGACGGCCGACGCCGCGCCCGCGGAGGAAGCGACCGCCGCGGCCGAGACGCCTGCCGAAGACGCCGCCGAGACCACCGAGGACGACACCCCGCCCGCCCCGCGCCGCCGCCGCACGCGCACCCCGCGCACCCCGCGCACCAAGAAGGCGGCCGACGGTCTCGCCGACCCGCAGGTCAGCGACGACGAGGATTCGGACGACGACAGCGACGATGACGAGGAGGCGAACACCGTCACCTCGCTCGGCAATTCGGATGTGATGGAAGAGATCCCGGAGCGTCGCCGCAGCAGCCAGCCGCGCCGCACCTACAAGATCCAGGAAGTCATCAAGCGTCGCCAGATCCTGCTCGTCCAGGTCGTGAAGGAAGAACGCGGCACCAAGGGCGCGGCGCTGACGACCTATCTCTCGCTCGCCGGCCGCTATTCGGTGCTGATGCCGAACACGGACCGTGGCGGCGGCGTCTCCCGCAAGATCACCGACTCGGCCGACCGGAAGCGTCTGAAGAGCCTCGTCGCCGAACTCGACGTGCCGGAGGGGATGGGCATCATCCTGCGCACGGCCGGCGCCTCGCGCACCAAGACCGAGATCCGGCGCGACTTCGAATATCTGCTGCGCCTCTGGGAGAGCGTGCGCGACCTGACGCTGAAGTCGATCGCGCCGGAGCTCGTCTATGAGGAGGGCAACCTCGTCAAGCGCGCGATCCGCGACCTCTACAACAAGGAGATCGACGAGATCCTCGTCTCGGGCGAGTCGGCCTATCGCGAGGCCAAGGACTTCATGCGCATGCTCATGCCGAGCCATGCGAAGAACGTGAAGCCCTATCGGGAGGCGACCCCAATCTTCACGAGCTACGGGATCGAGCCGCAGCTCGACGCGATGTTCTCGCCCCAGGTGACGCTGCCCTCCAAGGGCTACATCGTCATCAACCCGACCGAGGCGCTCGTCTCCATCGACGTGAACTCGGGCCGCTCCACCAAGGAGCATTCGATCGAGGACACCGCCCTCAAGACGAACCTCGAGGCGGCGGACGAGGTGGCGCGCCAGCTCCGCCTGCGCGACCTTGCGGGCCTCATCGTCATCGACTTCATCGACATGGACGAGAAGCGGCACAACCGCGCCGTCGAGAAGCGTCTGAAAGACGCGCTGAAGCTCGACCGCTCGCGCATCCAGGTGGGCCGCATCTCGCCGTTCGGCCTCCTCGAGATGAGTCGCCAGCGTATCCGCCAGGGCATGGTCGAGACCTCGATGGTGCCGTGCTCGGCCTGCGGCGGGACGGGCCATGTCCGCTCCACCCAGTCGGTCGCGCTCTATTGCCTGCGCACGCTTGAAGAGTTCCTGCTGAAGCAGTCCGACCATCACGTCACGATCAAGACGTCGGCCTCGGTGGCGCTCTACATCCTCAACCAGAAGCGCAGTCACCTGCGCGACCTCGAAAGCCGCTTCGGCCTCGAGATCGGCGTCGATGCCGACGAGGCGCTCGGCGGCCAGCACATGGAGATCGTGACCGGCCGCATCGTCGAGCGCACGCCCGAGGACGCGGCGCCGCCGACGACGCAGGTCGTGCCCGACGCCGTCATCCTCGACGAAGAGGACGAGGACGTGGTCGACGACATCGCGGAGGCGGCGGAGGAGAAGGAAGCCGCGACCGCGAGCGAGCCGAATGGCGAGCGCTCCTCGCGCCGCCGCCGGCGTCGCCGCCGGCGTGGCGGCGGCAATGGCGACGACACGCGGGCAGCCGACAACGGCGCACCCGTGGCGCGTGACGAGATGGGCGCCGAGGACGACGAGCCTGGCGACGAGTCCGACACGGAGACCGCCGAAGCGGCCGAGGCGTCCGACGAGGCGATGGATGCCGATGGGGACAACGGGGACGGGTCGGACGACGACCGCCGCGGCCGTCGCCGCCGGGGTCGCCGCGGTGGCCGCCGTCATCGTCGCGAGGGCGAGGAGTTCGCCCAGTCCGATGCGGAAGGCGGCGATGAGGGTGAGACCGTCGAGGCCGCCGGTAGCGTCCTCGAGGTCGAGATCACCGAGCCCCAGAGCACCGAACCGGCGAACGACGAGCCTGAGAGCGTCGAATCCGAGACGGTCGAGGTCGAGGCTACTCCGGCCGAATTGACCGAAGCGCCCGAGACCGCCGAGGTCGCGCCTGCCGAAGCCGAAATCGAAGCGGCGCCCGCCGAAGCGGCCGAAGAGGCTGCGGAGGAAGCCGCGCCGAACGGCGAGGCCGAGGAAGAGGTCACCGCCGCGGCCGAGCCCGTCGCGGAAGAGGCCCCGGCGCCCCAAGCGCCGAAGTCCGATGAACCGCCCGCCAAGCCGCGCGCCGGCTGGTGGCAGCGCCGCTCCTTCTTCTGAGCGAGCGCATCGATCCGGGGCGGCCAGGCTCGACCGGAGCTTGGCCGCTCTCCTGATTGTGACGTCTTGCGACAGCTCCTGACTTCAACCCGAGCCCGCGGCGCGCTACGGGATGTGCCGTCTATTGGGAAAGGCCAAGAATGACCCGCATTTTCGCCAGCCTCCTCGTCCTCGTGACGCTCGGCTTCGCGCCCGCCGCGATGGCCGACGAGGCGCCTCTGTCGCGCTCCGACGTGGAGACGATCGTCCGCGAGTATCTGCTCGCCAATCCGGAGGTGCTGGAAGAGGCTTTTGCCGCGCTGCAGACGAAGCGCCAGGAAGAGGCCGCCGTCGCCCGCACCGCCTCTCTGGAGCTCTATCGCGACGCCCTGGAGACGTCAGAGCACGGCGCCGTTCTCGGCAATCCGAACGGCGACGTCACCCTCGTCGAGTTCTTCGACTACAATTGCGGCTATTGCCGGCGCGCGATGGACGACCTCGACCGCCTGATCGAGGGCGACCCGAACCTTCGCGTCGTGCTGAAGGAGTTCCCGGTCCTCGGCCAGTCCTCGATGGAGGCCGCGGCCGTGTCGATCGCCGTCCTCAATGTCGCACCGGACGCCTATGCCGAGTTCCACGACCGTCTTCTCGGCGGCGAGGGGCAGGCGAGCGAAGATGTCGCGCTTCAGATCGTCTCCGACATGAAGCTGCCGCGCGACCAGATCACCGAGCTGATGCGCTCCGACAAGGTGCGCGACGCGATCCAGGAGAGCTACGAGATCGCGCAGGCGCTCGGCCTCTCGGGAACGCCGTCCTACGTGATCGGGGACAATGTGGAGTTTGGCGCGGTCGGCTATGACGCGCTGAAGCTGCGCATCAACGAAGCCCGCTGCGGCGCGACGTCCTGCTGACCCCCCACGGCGCGCCGGGTTCGACACTTCGGCGCGCAATTTCGATGGATCGCGCTTGCGATTGTCGAATTGTGTGGGTAGGCGAAACGGGTGTTGACGAGGCGCCGGCGTGCGTCGTTGCGAATCCTGCGCGGGTTCCGCTACTGGACGAGTGAACGGCGATCACCCAACTGTCTCGCAGCCGGTCGGCAGTCTTCGTCATTGGCGTCGCGCGACGTCGCGAATGCGGGGATTGATCGGTCGGCGGAAAGTTTACCGGCGTCGCGCATTCGTCGAACCGACGGGGCTGGCGGGACGTCCGTCCTAACCACCGGCGCGGCACTGGCTCGCGCGTTGATATGAGAGGGCACGGCGTGCCGGCGTCCAGCTGGCTGCGTTCATCCTTATGGCGAAAACCCCAACCATTGACGAAGCGGCGATCCGAACGCTCGCCGCGCTGCTCCACGAAACGGATCTCTCGGAAATCGAGGTGGTCCACGGCGACAGCAAGCTGCGCGTCGCGCGCAACATCGCCGCGGCCACCTACGTGCCGGCGGCACCCGCAGCGGCCCCTGCCCCGGTCGGATCCGCGCCGGCTGGAGCGGCTGCGAAGGGTGGCGAGGGCGCCGTCCTTTCGCCCATGGTGGGCACCGCCTATCGCAGCCCGGAGCCGGGCGCACGCGCCTTCGTCGAGGTCGGTGACACCGTTCGCGCCGGCCAGGTCGTCATGATCGTGGAAGCGATGAAGACGATGAACCAGATCATTGCCGAAACCGCCGGGACCGTTCGCGAGATCTTCGTCGAAGACGGGCAGCCGGTGGAGTATGGCGAACCGCTGCTGGCGATCAGCTGATGTTCAGCAAAGTCCTCATCGCGAACCGCGGTGAGATCGCCCTGCGCGTGCTGCGGGCCTGCAAGGAGCTCGGCATCGCCACGGTCGCGGTCCACTCCACGGCCGACACGGACGCCATGCACGTCCGCCTCGCCGACGAATCGGTCTGCATCGGCCCGCCCCAGGCCGCCGAGAGCTATCTGAACATCCCCTCGATCGTCGCCGCGTGCGAGATCACCGGGGCCGAGGCCGTTCATCCCGGCTACGGCTTCCTGTCCGAGAATGCGCGCTTCGCCGACATTCTGGAAGCGCACGGCATCGCCTTCATCGGCCCGACGGCCGACCAGATCCGCACCATGGGCGACAAGATCGAGGCCAAGCGCACCGCGGTGGCGCTCGGCCTTCCGGTCGTCCCCGGCTCCACCGACGCGATCCGCTCCGACAAGGAGCTGCTGCGCGTGTGCGAGGAGATCGGTTATCCGGTGCTGATCAAGGCCGCCGCCGGCGGTGGCGGACGCGGCATGAAGATCGCGCTTTCGGCCGAGGACGTGGTCCAGGCCGCCGCGAGCGCGCGCGCCGAGGCGAAGGCCGCCTTCGGCAATGACGATGTCTATATCGAGCGCTATCTCGCCACCCCGCGCCACATCGAGATCCAGGTTCTCGGCGACGGCAAGGGCGATGCGGTGGCGCTCGGCGAGCGCGACTGCTCGCTCCAGCGCCGGCACCAGAAGGTGTGGGAAGAGGCCCGCTCCCCGGCCCTCGACGAGGCGCAGCGCGAGAAGATCTACGAGACCTGCGCCGACGCCATGCGCAAGATGAAATATCGCGGCGCCGGCACGATCGAGTTCCTGTACGAGAACGGCGAGTTCTTCTTCATCGAGATGAACACCCGCCTCCAGGTCGAGCATCCGGTCACCGAGATGATCACCGGCATCGACCTCGTCCACGCGCAGCTTGCCATCGCGGCCGGCGGCTCACTCGGCATCAAGCAGGACGAGATCCGCTTCCAGGGTCACGCCATCGAGTGCCGCATCAACGCGGAGCATCCGCAGACCTTCATCCCGTCGCCGGGTGTGATCACCCACTACCACCCGCCGGGCGGTCTCGGGGTGCGCGTCGATTCTGCCGCTTATCAGGGCTACCGAATCCCCCCACATTATGACAGCCTGATCGGCAAGCTGATCGTTCATGGCAACACCCGTGCGGAGTGTCTGATGCGGTTGAGGCGGGCGCTTGATGAATTCGTGGTGGACGGCGTGCAGTCGACGCTGCCCCTCTTCCGGGAGCTGATCGACCACCCCGACATCGCCAATGGCGACTACGACATCCATTGGCTGGAGCATTTCCTCGCCAAGGACGCCGCTGCGTGACAGGCACGCAGGACAATATCGTCCTGGAGATCACGCCGGAGGTTTTGCTGAAGGCGTACGCCTGCGGAATATTTCCGATGGCGGAATCGGCCGAAGACCCCGGCCTTTATTGGATTGAACCAGAGCGGCGGGGCATCCTGCCGCTCGATTCATTTCATGTCCCCCGCCGCCTCGCCCGCCTCGTCCGGCAGGACCGGTTCGATGTGCGGATCGACACATCCTTCTCCGCCGTGCTCGACGGGTGCGCCGCCCCCGCCCCCGGCCGCCAGCGGACCTGGATCAACACCCGCATCCGCCAGCTCTACACCGCGCTCGCCGAGCGCGGCCGCGCCCACTCGGTCGAAGTCTGGATGGGGGACGAGCTCGTCGGCGGCCTCTATGGCGTGCGCCTCAAGGGCGCGTTCTTCGGGGAATCGATGTTCTCGCGGGTGCGCGATGCGTCGAAGGTGGCGCTTGTCCACCTGACGGCCCGGCTCAAGATCGGTGGGTTCGCGCTGCTCGACGCGCAGTTCATCACCGACCACCTGACCCAATTCGGCGCGGTCGAGATCAGCCGGCGCCAATACCAGACGCACCTCGATCAGGCCCTCGCCGTCACCGACGCGAGCTTCCCGACGGCCCCGCTCTCCGGCGCACAGATCCTCGCAGCGCTCGGCACCCAAGCCGACGACTGACGGACTGCCACCCAGGCGACGGCCCGCCTCCGCGTGGCTCAGTCTTCGATGAGATCGGGCGGAGTCTCGTCCACCTCGGGCGCGGCGCGGAACGGCTTCGGACGGGGCATCCCGACCCAACCTTCCGGCCGCTCAATGATGCCGAGCGGATCCTGCGCGTACTTGTCGTCCTGGAAACCCGGCGGCGGCTCGACGCTCGAGGCGAGCGCGCAATCCTTCAGCCACACGTCATAGACGGGATGGTCGACCGCGTTGAGGCCAGGGCTCGCGGCGAACATCCAGCCGGTGAAGATCCGGCGGATGTGCGAATCCAGCGTGATCTCATCCACCTCAGCAAACACCATCGTGTTCGGCTCTTCGGTGGGCGGCTGGGTGAGACAGGTGCGCGGCGTCACCCGAAGGGCACCGAACTGCACGGTCTCGTTGATATAGACGTCGAAGGAGATGATCCGGCCCGTCACCTTGTCGAGACCGGAGAAAACGGCGATCGGATTCTCGATCGGCGCGGCGCGAACCGGGGTGATGGCGACGCCCACCACAAGGGCGCCCACGATCAGCGGAAGCGATTTCAAGTTCATCCGTTCCCTGGGCCTCACACGGCGCGAGCAATGAAGCGCAGCCGCACATAGTCGGCCGCCCAACGCCCCTCCTCGTCGCGCAACGCGTGGGACAAGAGCTCCTCCACCTCATACAAGAGGATCGGCGCCTTGTCCCCCGCGGCTTCGAAGAAAGGCGCGCGAAAGGTCCGGACCCAACCGCTCATTCCGCTCGGCAGCGGGGTCGGACGCGGGATCAATGCGATCCGCTCCACCGAGAACCCGTTCTCGCGCAGGATGTTCCCGTAGCTCTCCGTCGAGGGGAAATACCACGGCGCGGCGAGCGCCGGATCGATGCCGTGCTTCTGGCCGATCGCGCGCAGCGCCGTCACGATGGCGGCGACATTGCCCTGCCCGCCCATCTCCGCGACGAAGCGTCCGCCGTCCTTCAATGCGCGGCGGACACCGCGGACGACGTCCACCGGCCGCAGCATCCAATGAAGCGCGGCGTTGCTGAAGACAGCGTCGAACTCGTGGTCGAAGGCGAGCGCCTCGCCGTCGCCGACCCGCGCGTCGATGCCGCGGGACTGCGCCGCCTCCACGAAGGCGGCGCTGCCGTCGAGCCCGACCACGTCGGCGCCCGCGGCGGCCAGCTTCTCGGTCAGCGCGCCGTCGCCGCAGCCAAGGTCGAGGATGCGCTCGCCCGGCCGCGGATCCAGCCATTCTAGGACGCCCGCCCCGAGATCGGAGACGAACCGGGCGTTCCGCTCATAGGTGTCGGCCGACCAGACCTGCCCTTCGACACCGCTCATCGCAGCACTCCTTGCGCTCCCGCCCTCAACCGCGCGCATCCCGGCCAGCCATCAGACCGCCGGGTCCAGCCGTTCGATCGCGGCCCGCAGGCGGACGAGCCGGGTCTCCGCCTCCTGGCGCTTTTCGCGCTGCTCCTCGACGGTCTCGACATCCGCCTTCTCGAGGAACTTCTCGTTGGAGAGGCGCCCGTCGATCTTGGCGATGTCCTTCTCCAGGCGTGACAGTTCCTTGGCGAGCCGCTCCCGCTCGGCGTCGATGTCGACGAGGCCGGCGAGCGGCAGGCAGACCACCACGTCACCGACGACGGACTGCGCCGAATGCGGTGGCGCGACGTCGGAGACGCTGACCGAGGCCGCGCGCGCCAGCCGCCGGATCGCCGCCTCGTGCCGGGTGAGCCAGGCCTCATGGTGCCGCGACGCGCCGACGACAACGATATCGGCCTCGAGCGAGGCGGGAACGTTGGATTCGGCCCGCACCGAGCGGACGGACGCCACGAGTTCCAGGATGAAGTTGATCTCGGCCGCCGACGTCTCGTCCTCGAGCCCGGCCTGCGGCCAGCGCGCATGGACGAGCAGCGTGTCGCGCTTGATCCCCGACTGCTCGGCCGTGATCTCCCAGAGCTCTTCCGTGAGGAAAGGCATGAACGGGTGGAGAAGCTTCAGGATGACGTCGATGACATAGGCTGTCGTCGCCTGGATCTCGCGCTTCTCGTCCGTGTCCGGCCCCATCAGGATCGGCTTCACGAGCTCGACATACCAGTCGCAGAAGGTGTTCCAGGTGAAGCGGTAGATCGCGGCCGCCGAGTCGTTGAAGCGGAACGCCTCGATCCCGGCCGTCACCTGCTGCTGGGCCCGGTTCGCCTCGGTCAGGATCCACCGCGACAGCGTCGTCTCCGCCTGGTTCGGATCGAAATTCGGGTCGATCCGGCAGGCGTTCATGTCGGCGAAGCGCGTCGCGTTCCAAAGCTTCGTCGCGAAGTTGCGATAGCCCTGGACGCGGGCCTTCGCAATCTTCACGTCGCGGCCCTGGGCGGCCATCGCGGCGAGGGTGAAGCGCAGCGCGTCGGCGCCGAACTCGTCCATGAGTTCGAGCGGATCGACCACATTGCCCTTCGACTTCGACATCTTCGCGCCCTTCTCGTCACGGACGAGGGCGTGGATGTAGACCGTCTCGAACGGCTCGCGATTGAGGAAGTGCATCCCCATCATCATCATCCGGGCGACCCAGAAGAAGATGATGTCGAAGCCCGTCGACAGGACGCTGGTGGGATAATAGCGGCGCAGCTCCGGCGTGCGCTCGGGCCAGCCGAGCGTGGAGAACGGCCACAGCGCCGAGGAGAACCAAGTGTCGAGCACGTCCTCGTCGCGATAGAGGACGATCGAGCCGTCATCCTCCCGCTCCCAGGCCGCAAGCGCTTCCGCCCGCTCGGCGAACGTCACCGAGGCGCCATAGTGGATCTCGGCGGCGCGCCGCACGTCGGCCTCCGCCCGCTCGACGAAGATCTTCCCGTCGGGCCCGTACCAGGCCGGGATCTGGTGACCCCACCAGAGCTGACGCGAGACACACCAGGGCTGGATGTTCTCCATCCAGTCGAAATACGTCTTCTCCCAGTTCGCCGGGACGAACTGCGTGCGCTTCTCGCGCACGGCATCCATCGCCGGCCCGGCAAGGCGCTTCGCGTTCACATACCACTGGTCGGTAAGGAAGGGCTCGATCGGCACGCCGCTGCGGTCACCGAACGGCACCTGGTGCACGTGCTTCTCGATCGTCTCGAGATAGCCGAGCTCCTCCATCCGTGCGACGATCCACTTGCGCGCCTCGAACCGGTCGAGCCCGTCCAGCGCGTCGACGAGGTCGGCGACCGCCGTTGCATCGAGCCCCTCGAGGAAGGCCGCGTTGTCGCGCAGCGTCACAGAGGCCTGCTCGTCGAAGATGTTGATCAGCTCGAGCTTGTGCCGCTTCCCGACTTCGAAATCGTTGAAGTCGTGCGCGGGCGTGATCTTCACCGCGCCCGTGCCCTTCTCGGGATCGGAATAGGTGTCGCCCACGATCTCGATGCGCCGCCCAACGAGCGGGAGGATCGCATCGGTGCCGATCAAGGCCTGATAGCGCTCATCGTCCGGATGAACCGCGACGCCGGTATCGCCCAGCATCGTCTCGGGCCGCGTGGTCGCGACGACGATGTAGGTCGACGGATCCTCGGGATTGAACGTCTTGCCCGCGAGCGGATAGCGGAAATGGACGAGCTCGCCGGCCACCTCCTTGGATTCCACCTCGAGGTCGGAAATCGCGGTCAGGAATTTCGGGTCCCAGTTCACCAGCCGCTTGTCGCGGTAGATGAGGCCCTGCTTGTGGAGGCGGACGAACACCGTCAGCACCGCTTCTGACAGGCCCTCATCCATGGTGAAGCGGTCGCGCGACCAGTCGCAGGACGCGCCGAGGCGGTCGAGCTGGCCCTTGATCGCCCCGCCGGATTCCGCCTTCCACTGCCACACCCGCTCCAGGAACGCCTCGCGCCCCATCTCGCGTCGCGTCGGTCCTCCCTCGGCGGCGAGCTGGCGCTCGACGACCATCTGCGTCGCGATGCCGGCATGGTCGGTGCCCGGCTGCCACAGCACGTCCTTGCCGCGCATGCGCTCGAAGCGGACGAGCACATCCTGCAACGTATTGTTCAAGGCATGGCCCATGTGGAGCGAGCCGGTCACGTTCGGCGGCGGGATGACGATGGAGAAGCTCTCCGCGTCACGCTCCGCGCCGGCGCCGGCCCGGAAGGCCTCCGCCTCTTCCCACACATTGCGAATGCGCGGCTCAATCGCCGCCGCGTCGTAAGTCTTGTCGAACATCTTGCTCACCCTTGGGAGGTGTGCCTACGGCCCCCACGCACCCCCCGTCAATGCGAACAGTCGCAATGGCGCGCGCTCTTTGGCCTGAGCGCGCGCCATTCGCCGAGCTGGCGCATCCAGTTGGCTGGTATCAGGCATATGGACCGCCTGATCGCAAGATGAACCTGTCGTCAGATCGCTCAGGCGCGTGGCAGCCGTGCAATCACGCGCAGCCCCCCGAGCGGTGAGGGCTTGAGGCGCAGGGCCCCACCATAGAGCTCGACGAGCTCTGAGACGATGGAAAGGCCAAGCCCGCTCCCCGGCTTCGATTCGTCGAGCCGCTTGCCGCGCGACAGCACCGCGACGCTCTCCTCCTCGGACAGGCCCGGACCGTCATCATCGATGGTGATTTCGAAATAGCGCGCGGCCCCTGCGCTCGCAGGCTTCGCTTCGCTGTTGCGCACCTCGATGACGACTTCGCTCTCGGCCCACTTGATCGCGTTGTCGACGAGGTTGCCGACGATCTCCTCGAGATCCTGCTGCTCACCGGCAAACCGCACCTGGTCCACGACATCGAGATGCACGATCACACCGGACCGCTCCGCTAGCCGCGCCATCGCCCGGTGCAGCCGCTCCAGCGCGGGCGAGACGTGCGTCACCGTCCCGATGACGCGCTCCTTCGCCGCCATCTGCGCCCGCTCCAGATAGTAGCGAACCTGCCGCTGCATGATCAGCGCCTGCTCACGCACCGACCGGGCGAGCGAGGTGTCGTCGTGCCCCGCATCATTCAGGAGCACGCTGAGCGGCGTCTTCAGCGCATGAGCAAGATTGCCCACATGCTGGCGCGCGCGCTCCAATGTCGCGTGATTGGAATCGATTAGCTGATTGAGCGCCTCGGCGACCGGCGCGATCTCCAGCGGATAGCGCGTGCCGACATAGCGGCTCCGCCCCTCGTGGATCGCCTGCAGCTCCGAGCCGAGCTGCTTCAGCGGCCGCAGGCTGATGCGCCACTGGATGAAGGTCGCCGTCACGAGGATCATCGCGAACATGCCGAGATAGATCGCGAGGCGCTGCGTGAACCGCGCCGTGTCCTCCTCGATCGTCGCCGCGAGGCCGCCGATCAGCACGTTGAACCACTGCCCGTCCTCGAACGCCACGCGCCGCGCGACGATCCGCAGCGTGTCGCCGGTCGGCCCCTGCCCGTAGGTCTGGAGGAGCATCCCCGGCGCCGTATCGGCGAGATCGGGCGGAATCTCGATCGTGTCGCCCGCGAGCGATTCGGAGGTCTGCATGACCGTCCCGGTCGCGGCATCCGTCACCACCCAATACCAGCCGGAAAAGGGCAGCACGAAGCGCGGCTCGCCGAGGTCGGGCGGAATGTCCTGGAACATCCGCTCCGACATGTCGGCGAGCTGCCCGATCAGGATCGACAGATAGACATTCAGCGTGTCGTCGAATCGCTTCTCGACGCTCTCGCGGAACGCCGAGGTCAGCACCAGCCCGGTCGCAATGAGCGCGAACGCGCTCCACCCGAGCGAGGTGAGAAGCAGGCGTGCGGAGAGGGATTTAAGCCGCATTCTCAGGCGCGGTCACCCGGTAGCCGAGGCCACGGACCGTCTCGATCACATCCACTTTGAGCTTCTTGCGCAGACGCCCGATGAAGACCTCGATCGTGTTGGAATCGCGATCGAAATCCTGGTCGTAGAGATGCTCGGTCAACTCGGTGCGCGACACGATCCGCCCCTGATGAAGCATCAGATAAGCGAGGACCCGGTATTCGTGGGACGTCAACTTCACCATCATCCCGTCGACCGTCACCCGGCTCGCCCGCGCATCGAGATGGACCGGCCCGCAATGGAAGTCGTTGGTGGCGTTCCCCGCAGCCCGGCGGATCAGGGCACGAAGGCGCGCAAGTACCTCCTCCATGTGGAACGGCTTCGACACATAGTCGTCCGCCCCGGCGTCGATGCCGGCCACCTTGTCGCTCCACCGGTCGCGCGCCGTCAGCACCAGGACAGGCATCGAGCGCCCGTTGCGCCGCCATTTCTCGAGGACCGTGATCCCGTCCATCTCCGGCAGGCCGAGGTCGAGAACCACCGCATCATAGGGCTCGGTGTCGCCGAGATAGTGCCCCTCTTCGCCGTCGAAGGCCGTGTCCACCACGTAGCCGGCGCCCTTCAGCGCCTCCACGAGCTGACGGTTCAGATCGCGATCGTCTTCGACAACAAGAAGCCGCATCGAATGTCTCCCCTCATCGCAACGTCTGCCCGCTCTGGGCGTCGACGACATGGCCCACAACGCGCCCGTCGCGACCCAGGACCGTGACCTGCCATACGAGGCCGCCGCCACCATGGCAAAGACGAAGGCGAAGCACCTTGCCCCCGAGACGATTTCCCAACCGCCCCGGACGAATCGCCTGGCCCGAGTTCACCGCCTTGCGCTGCTCTTCGCGCGACAAGCACTGCCCCTGCGCCGCGACCGAGGGAAGCTCGATCAGCGGCGGAACCAGTCCCATCCAAAGAGCAACAACAACCAGTGCGAGACGCATCATCGAGCGTTAGGAAAGACTCCGTGTATGGCGCATGAATGGGTGCGCGCAGTCAGAAGGTTGCTCATCGATAGCAGATTGCGTCACCGCCGCTGCGTCGGCCGGGCACACAAAGCGGTCCAAGCCGCGTTGTGACCGCGCACCTGATGCACGGTCTCAACAGTATCGGCCTCCGACCACCCGATCGGACCGAACGCGCGGCACGAGACGTCAGTCCCGCCTGTACCCGTCGTCTGGCAACCGGCCGCCAGCAGCGCCACCACCATGGCTGATGGCATCGCGACGCGCCGCGAGCGCCTTTTCGATCCGCGCATTCTCGGCCTCCATCCGTTTCACGTCACGTTCCACGAGGATGCGCGCGACGCGCTCCTGCGCCGCCGCCCCCTCCGTCCACTTCCCGAGCTGGTAAGCCGGCACCGTGGCGAGCAGCGCCCCGAGCCCCATCCCGACGGCCGCGCGCCAGCCGAGAAGGGCGACAATCCGAACCATGAGCGTCAAAGCCGATCCTCCATCACAGGCCCCTCCGCACGCCGGATCGCGAAGCGCCACAACAGGAAGCCGCCAAGCCCGGCCGCGAGCAGCGCGAAGAGGACGAGGCCAAGCACCGTCCCGTCATTCAGCGAGCTCACATCCTTGGCGATCTGCACGCCGGTGCTCGTCACCGCCCCGGCCGTCACGATCGCGCCAGCCCCCGCGATCGGCGCGGCGGCCTGCGTGGCGGTCGCCTTCTTGGCATCGCGCTCCCGGCGCGCGGCAACCGCCGCATCGAGCGCGGCAAGCGTCGCGGGATCCGCAACGCCGTCCGCGAGCAGCCCGCGACGCGCCTCGAAGCGCATCAGCGCGTCGCGCGTGCGGCCGCCGAACTCGCCATCCACCTCGAGCGCATAGTTCAGGACATTGAGGTTGCGCTGGAGCGCGGCGACATCCGACCCCGTCGCCCCGAGCCGCAGAAGCCGCGCCCCAAGTGCCCCCTCCACCGCGATCGTCCCGGCCGACGCCGGCGGCATCGCCCCCGGCGGCCAGCGGATCCCGTCCGGCAAAATGGACGCGGTGCGGAAGACGGAGCGCGTCACCCGGTCCCCGACATTCCCGTTGACGATCGCAATCGTCCCGTCGCGCCGAACCTCCTCCACGATGCCCACATGGCCGTAGAGCGGGTTCGCCCCGCGCGGAAACACGACGATCGCCCCCGGCACCGGCCGCGAAAGGCGAGTGCCGTACGTCGTGAAGGACCGCGCGAGCGCCGACCGCGTCGACGGATAGCCCGAATGGACGAGCGCGGCATTCACCGCGACCGCACACCAGGCGTCGTCATCATTGTTCCACCAGCCGATCCCCGCCTGCCGTCCCCATTCGACGATCAGCGGGTTGTGCTCCGGCCCCGGTATCTCAGCGAGCCCGATGTGATGAGCGAGATAGTCAAGCCACGGCACCCGTTCGTGCATCACGCCATCCTTCTCCCTTGAGGCACAAAAAAAGCCGCCCAGCGGCGGCCCGTCGACGGCAAGACGATCCCGAAGGCTCAACCGCCCGCTTCGAGCGCCTCAAGCCGCACCACGATCTCCTGGATCGACTTCACAAGCGGCGCGAGGAGCTCGGTGTAGCCGATCGACTTCACGTCCTCGCCACCCGCGACCGCATGATCCTGATAGCCGCCGAAATCGACCCCCATCGTGTCGATCACGTCGGCGACCTCCTGCGCGATGAAGCCGTGATGATACCGCCCGCGCTTGTGGCTCCCCGTCGCGGGCGGCACCCACGCCCCGGGATCGACATCCTCCGGCCGGCGATAATCCTCGCGATAATCCCAGCGGAAATCGACCGGCCGCAGCCGGCTCACGAATTCGAGGCCCAGCGCCGTGTCACGCACATCGGTCTTGTCCCGTGCATCCGATCGGTTCTGCACCGCCCCATAGGCGTACGTCGTCGTGCTGGAATTGCCGAGCTGCACCTGGTTAGAGCCGGTCACGGTTGCCCCGTCACCGAGCACCGCGCAGTTGGAGATCCCGGCGGACGCCCCGCTGAACGCGTTGCGCCCAATCCCCGTATTCCCGCCCCCCGTCTGGCTCGTCCCGGCATTGAACCCGGCGAACGTGTTGCCGTTCGCGTTGGTGACCGCCGACCCGGCATTCGCGCCGAGCGCGGTGTTCTCGCTCCCGCCCGTTACCGCCGTTAGCCCGCGCCGCCCGACCGCGGTGTTTGTCACGCCGCCCGTCGCCGCCGACAGCGCAAGCTGCCCGACCGCGACACTCTGCGCATCGTCGGCGGCACCCCGCGAGACCCTCAGCGAGCCGAGATCGATCATGTTGCCGCCGACCTGCGCCGTCCCCTCCGGCGTGATCACCTGCAGCGTCTTGCCCGCGGCGAACCCTAGGAAGCGCGCATTGCCCGCCCAGTTGTCGAGCGTCACCGACCCGTTGGTCCCGGCCCCGCCAAGGCGTATCTCACCGCCCTCGTTGGCATTGTCGACCGGCCCGAATGTCACCGAACTGTCCATCAGGACGCTGGTGCCAGTGTGGTTCGGCCCATAGATCCCGGCCGATTTCGACACCGGGAAATCATAAGTCCAACCGTTCGAGTCGTTGTTGACGACGACATGGTTACCGTTCGTCTGCACCCGCACGAACGAGCCCGATCCCGTCGTCACGCCGTTGCAGCTGTTGCCGATCGCGAGAAGATCGCCGCCGACCTGCCGGATGCAGGAGCCCGTCCGCGAAATCGTCGGATTGACGCTGAAGCGCACCGAGGAGACCGAAAGCTGCCCCTCCGTCACGCGGAACCCGTCGGCCGAAACGCTGATGCCGATATCGCAGGTGCCGTTCTGCACCTGGCAGCGCGCCCCGGTCCCGCTCACCTGTACCATCGGCACATTGGCCGTCTCGCCGATACGGAAGCTGAAATCCGAAACGGCGAGGCTGCCGCCCGTCAGATAGATGAAGCGGTCGTTGCTCGTCGCCGTCGTCGCATAAAGGCCGCTGATCGCGATCTCGCCGGCCGACATCTCGATGCGCGAATAGGACCCGTCGAGCGCGAGCCCGTTGATCGTCCCGAACGGCGCATGCCCGCTCGCATCCTCTTCCAGGATGATCCGGCTCTGGAAGGGTGTGCAGTTCGAGAGCTTCAGATCGTCGACCCGGCCGAACCGGAACCCGATCGTCTGCCCGTCCTGGTAGATCCCGTAGCGGGTTGCGTCGCCGGCAAAATTGTACGGCCACACGCGGCAATTGCGCAGCTCCACCGTGTCGAGTGCGCCGTCGAAGCGGAAGCCGCAATTGAACGAGCCGCTCTCGACATCCTCGAACAGCGCGCCGCCCGTGTTCCCGGTCGCGAGCACCCCATCATAGGCCTCGATGAAGCGCAGCCGCGATAGCCGGCACCGCGTCTTGTCGATCATGTGGACCGCTGGCGGATAAACGACGAGCGTCGCACGCGACCCGGCCCCCGACTGGTCGAAATCGATCTCAAGATCTTCGAGGCAAATAAACTGGTGATCGAAGATGAAAACGCCGAGCGCCGACATGTTGAACGCCGTCGTCACCTTGATCGTCGAGCGCCCGCGTCCATCGCCGAAGATGCGCTGGCTCGACGAGCCGGTCCGCAGCGCGTTCGTCACATAGAACACGCCCTTGTCGAACTGGACCGACCGACCCGAGGCGAGCGCCGCATTGATCGCCGCCGTGTCGTTGGTCGTCCCGTTCCCGACCGCGCCCGTCTGGCGCACGTTCACGACCGAGCCCAGCAACGCCCAATGCGCCCCGCTCGCATCCGTCACGCCGAGCCCGTCGGCCGGGAACGAGCCCACGCGCTGATAGACACCGCCGCCGCCATCATTCTCGGCCGCATAGCCGCGCGTCTCGACCTGGACGACGTCGGCCGGCACCTGCGTCGCGGCAAGCGCCGCACGGCTCGGCAGCGAGATCTTGAGCGCCTGGATCCCACCCACGGCCGGCATCTTGGCGAAGTTCACGATCGCGGTGGACCGGTTCACCTTGAACGCCTCGTTGAAGGTCGACCCGTTCGACGAGACCTTGAGCGAGAAATCGTCCGACCCGATCAGCCCAAGCTCGGCGCGTCCGTTGAAGTTGGTTTGGAAGAGGTGCGATGCGACATCGCCCGCCGCCGTCTTCGACACCTTCACGCGCGCGTCGCCCGTCGGAACGGGCTGCGTGTTGTCCGGCGCGAAGAGCGCCGCCTCCGCCCGCACCACAAGCCGGTTCGTGGTGTCCGCCGTCCCGTTGATGCCGAGAATGCCCGTGGTCTCGAAATCCTCCGCCGCCGCGAGAATCTCCCAGGCCGAACCGTCGAAATAGATGATCGCGGTCTCCGCCTCCACGAACGCGACCCAACCCGCTCGCGGCTCGAAGAACACCCAGGCCCCGTCAATATAGGCGGCGACGCTGAAAGCCTCGCCCGCCCACGCGCCGCTCGCCCCCGAAGCGATGATGTGCCGGTCGCCCTCCGCCGGCGAACCCGGCGGCGTCGTGCGCGTCCGATCCTGCACGCTCAGCTGGACGATTGAATCGATACGCCGGAACGCGTCGTTCACCGTCACATGCTTCTGCGCCTGCGCCTCCTCGACGTAAGGCAGTTCGAGATTAAGGCTGTTCGACATCGACAGTCACCTCGTAAGGAACGCCGAGGCCGTAGCCTGGCGATTTCTGGTAGACGCGGAAGGACAGCGTGTCCGGCGGAGAACCGAAATCGGCGGTCTGGTTGGCGAGCGAGTAGGTGTAGGTCGGGCTCGTCACCTCGACATTCCTCATCACCGTCGCCCCGTTCAGGATCTGGATCCGGTAGCGCTCCTCGCTCTCGCTGAGCGGCACGTCCGTCCCGTCCGCCCAGGGATCGCCCCCGACCCGCGTGCGCCGGATCCAGGTGACCGTCAGCGCCCCCGATCCCATGCGCCGCGCCCGCCCATGGACCGGCGAATAGGGGCAAAGCCCCCGTCCCGACGGCGTGAACTCGAACGTCGTCACGTTCCGCCCGCCGATCCCCTCGGCGAGCGGTCCCACCCGATAGGTCCGGCTCAGCCCGACCTCGCTCGCCGGCGTCGGCAGCGGCGCAAGGGTCCCGTTCAGCAACACCACCGGCGTGCCGACCGTCAGCCCGGCGGCGTTCGGGTCGTTGGTGCCGAGCTGACCGCGCAGCAGCGTCGAGAGCCGATAGGTCCGCTCCCCGATCAGCTCCGCCTTCTGATACTGAACGACCTCCCACAGCCCCGTCGACGACCGCACGGCGAGCGCGTTCGCCCCGCTGAGGACGTCGATCACCGGCTCAGACACCGCGACCGCGTTGTAGAGGCGCACATCGAGCCGCCCCCCATAGTGCCAGCGGCTCGTCGGGCCAGGCGCCACCGACGAGATCAGCTCACCCATCGCCGTCGACCGGTCCACGGTCTGGACGAGCTGAAATCCCCCGCCCGGCGCCGCCCGCCAAACCCCCATCTCGCCCGGAAAGGGCCGCGCATAGACCGCGACCCACGGCATATGGACCGCGTAATCCTCGTCGATGATCGGAAGGTTCAGCCCGAAGGCCACCGGCGCCGCATAGCTCGGCGGCGCGGGCGGCGGCGTCGGCGTCCCCACGACCGGGGTCGGCATCAGCGCGTTGCGGTCGATCGTGCGCGCCGCGACCTCACGGTGTCGCAGATCCGTGACCTCCTCGACCACCACCGCCCGCGCCCGCCCATCCGCCGCAAGCGTCACGATATCGCCCGGCATGATAGCAAGATCGCGCAGCGGCAGCGCGAACCGCACGGCCGTGCGCCCCGCCCACCGCACTGACAGCGCGATTTCCGCCAGCTCGCTCGCGAGCCCGTCATTGAGGCTCCCCGACAGCGCGATCTCCTGAAGCTGCCGCGCCGCCCCCTCCTGCGGGCGATAGCGCGCGCTCGCGATCTGATACTCGCGCCCGCTGTCGAAATATTTGATCCGCATCTCGACCGGCAGGATCGACGCCTCGTCCCGTGTCTCGCTGATCAGCGCCGTCCGCGCGTCGAGCTCCACGAGATCGTCCCGCCCGAACGTCGCCCGGCTCTTCTGCGCAAGGCTCAGAAACCGGATCCCCGTCCCCGTGTCCGCCCCGATCACCGAGGTCGCGGCGACGAGCGGCTCCAGCACCGCGCGCAGCGTTGAGGCGACGGCCACCATGTACCCGTCGAGCACCACCGGGATCCGCTCGATCTGAGGCTTGTCGAGCCCCCAATCGCGGAAGAGGCCCCGCAACAGATCATCGACCGGCACCCCGCCAAGCCGCCCCGTCAGCCAGTGCCCGCGCTCCCAATTCTCCCCGTCCGACCACACGTCGAGCCGATGCGGAAAGGCCGGCCACGGCCGCGCGTCCCACGTCCACACGTGGACCGTGCCCGGATCGATCATCCGCCCTTCATAGACGCCCGATTGCGGATTGAAGCGGTCGATATCGACGGAGAACTCCGGATCGAACGCCTCGATCATCGCCTCGAGATAGGCCCGCTGCATCGCATCGTCGCGCCGCCCGCTCGAGAAATAAGGCAGCTTCGATTCCGCGCTCTTCGGATCGTAGAAGACATTCGGCTGGTTCGCCCCGCGATCGACCGCCGGGCAGCCGACCTCGGTGAACCACACCGGCTTCATCCCCGGCACCCACCCCGTCGGCGCGCCAAGCTCCACGCCCGACACGCGGTCATAGTGGGCGTTGCTCCACCAGCTCGCGACGTCCTTGTAGCGATAGACCCAGGGCTTGCCGTAGGCCCCGTCGGTGATCGGGGTGCGTTCCTGCGCGACCCGCGCCGCCTCGTTCTCGTAGAACCAGTCGTACCCCTCGCCGCCCGCGACATTCCCGGTCAGATAGTCGTGGTCGTGGACGATATCGGCGACCGCCTCGTCGAGGTGTGCCCCGTCCCGCCAGTCCGACAGCGGCCAATAATTGTCGATTCCGACGAAATCGACGTCCGCGCTCGACCAGAACGGATCGAGGTGGAAGACGAGATCCCCCTCCGGCGTCTGGTGGCCGAAATATTCCGACCAGTCGGCCGCATACGAGATCTTCGTCGTCCCGCCGACGACCGACCGAACGTCCCCCGCAAGCGCCGTCAGCGCGTCGACGAAGGGATAGCCCGCCGCCCCGCGCACCCAGCTGAGCCCCCGCATCTCGGAGGCGATCAGAAACGCGTCGACCCCACCGGCCGACGCCGCAAGGTGCGCGTAATGGAGCACCATGCGCCGCAGCGTCCACTCCGCCGGACCTGAATAGGCGATATCGCTCCCGTCCGCCGCGAAATCACCCGGCGCCGCCGTCCCCACGAAAGCGGCGACGTCATCGTCCGCCGCCGCCGTCCCGTCGGGCGAACCCTCGATCCCCGGTGCCGGCGCGACGCTGATCCGCCCGCGCCAGGGAAACGGCGCCTGCTCCGCCCCGCCATAAGGATCCGGGAGCCCGTTCCCGGCCGGCACGTCCATCAGCAGGAAAGGATAGAAGACGATCTTCAGCCCCCGCGCCCGCAGCGACTGGATCGCGGCGAACACCGTCGCGTCGGCGGGCGTGCCGCCATAGGCTGGCCGCCCCTCCGCATCCGTGCTCACCAGAGCGGCGCTGTCCCGGTCCTCGCCGGAGACCGCCCAGGCAAGGCTCGTCTCCCGCCCCCGGCTCTCCACGCACGGCTGCACGAGGCAGGAACCCGCCCGCAAATCATTGCCGAACCAGGCGACCACCAGCGCCACCTGCTCGAGGTTCGGACAGAGCGCGACCAGCTCGTCGACCGCCGCGTCGAAATCCGACGCCGCCGTCCCGATATGGCGGTTGTCCGCCACCACCTCCCCCGGCCCGACATCGAGGTCGACCCGCTCCGGGTGGTAACCATACTCCGTCGCGCCCGGAATAATCGTCATCGCCCGGATGCGCTTCTCGAGCTCGCCAATCGGCCGCACCACCTCGAACGTCAGCTGCGGAAGCCGGTTGCCATAGGGCCCGATCGGCAGCCTCTCGAACACGACATAGGCCATGTGCCGGTAAGCCGGCGCCACGCCCTCCACCGCCTCGATCAGCGGATCGGCCTCCTGGTCGTCCGCGCCGAGATATTGCCGCCACGTCACCCCTTCGAGGTCGAGCGGCTCGCCATCGGCCCAGATCCGCCCGATCCGCGCGATCGGCCCCTCGCAGATCCCGACCGCGAAATTCGCCGTGTAGGAATATTCCTGCACTGTCGGCCCGCCGCCCTTGCCGCCCGAGGTCGAGACATTCTCCTCGTAATCGGTCGCCCAGATCACCGTCCCGGCAAGCCGCATCCGGCCATAGACGCGCGGGATCGGATTGCTCTCCGACCCCGTCTGCACCGTCAGGTCGTCGATCCGGCCGACGCTGCGCGTGTAGCTGTCACCGAAGAGGCGCTGGTCGATCACGTTGCCCGCGAGCGCACCCGCCGCACGTCCCACGACCGCGCCGACCGGACCGAGAAGACCGCCGACGGCCTGCCCCGCCGCCTGAAGGACCAGCGTCGCCATCAGTCCGTCACCCCCGGAAAATCGAAGATCGCCGCAACGCGCCGCCGCCAGACCGCCGCCAGGCGCCCCTCAACGACACGCCCCGCAGAATCGTAGGCATGGACAAACCCGTCCTCGCCCGTCGCAATGCCGACATGCTTCGCCGGTGTTCCCGCCTTCCAGCGGAAGACCAACACGGAACCGGCCCGCACCGTCCCGCACGGCACGAAATGCCGGCCGGCGGCGAGAAGCAGCGTTTCGCACCCATGCGCCTCGGCCCATTGGGGCGAATAGGGCGGCGCCGCCTCCGGCTCTGCCCCGACAAGCTCGCGCCACACCCCCCGCACCAGGCCGAGACAGTCACACCCCGCCCCGCGTGCCGAGCCCTGATGGTGATAGGGCGTGCCGATCCACGCCCGCGCCGCCGTCACGATCTCGCCCCGCCTCATTGGTCGGGCCGTGCGAACGAGAACGCCCGGTCATTCCCGGGCAGATGCGGAAAGCCCTGAAAGTTCAGCGCATTGGCGAATTTCTGGTGGCACGTCTGAAAGCGCTTGTCGCACCCCGGCGTGACCGTCAGCTCATCGCCCGCCTCAAGCGCCAGCATGGCCGAGCGCAAGGTCAGCACCGCGCTCTCCCCCTCCAGCGCGTGCTGGACCGCGATCTCCCGCCGCCCCGCCTCCGCCCCGCTCGTCACCACGACCATCCCGTCGGAGAAGTGCCCCGTCGCGAACGCATCAAGCCCGGAGACGCGCACCCGCGCCCGGTCGACCGACACGACCACCGCCGTCGCGGCCAGCGCCTCGAGCCCGACCGTGCAGCGCAGATCCCCGAGATCGGCGTCGCACCGCACCGTGAAGACACGCCCGCGCACCCTCTCCAACGCCTGCATCGGCCCGCGCACCTCGGCGCGGAAGGCCCCATCCTCGCGCGTCACCTCGCCGAGAAAGCCCTTGCGCAGGAGCGTGCGCTTGTTCGTGTCGTCCCAGTTCACGAGCCACAATTCGACCGTCGCGAAATCGTAGAGCCCGTCCTGCAGATCCTCGGCGAGGAGCCCCGAAGCGCTGAACGCGCCCGAGATCTCGAGCCCCCCGGCCCCGAACCCCGACATCGCAACGTCACCCGTCGACGAAAGCCCGGTGACGGCCGAACAGACCGTCCCGTCGATCGTCAGCGTCCGGTCATGGTCGGTGAACCCCATCACCGTCCCGTCCGTGCGCTCCAGCCGCCAGCAGCGGCAGAGCGTCGTCACGCCCGCATCGAGCTGCGCCTGCAGCGGCGCCGGTATCGTCCTCATGGCACGATCTCCACGATCGGAACGGAGGGGATCGACCCGGCCTCGAAGCGCGAAAGGTTGATCTCCAGCCGGTCGGTGTCGAAGCGGGCGGGCACATCGAACAGGAAGCCCGCCGTCACCGCCTCGTCCTCGGCGGGCACCGCATGGGCGAAGAAGCTCACCACCCCGTCGGTGACGGAAAAGTCCGCCCCCTCCACCCGCGCGAGCCCGCCGACCGCGACTTGAAGGCTCCCGTCCACCGGCAGCACGATCGGCCGGTCGTAAGGCAGGAACGCCCCGCCATAGCGCTTCACGAGCGCAAAATCGGTTTCGACCCCGTCGCCCACGCCCAACACCTGGTCGTCGGCCGCCGGCGTCTCGCTCGGCCCGCAGCTCTTGTTGTCGAGCGGATCGCGATAGCGGAACCCAAAGAGCCGGCCGCGCCGCTCCTCGAAGAAGTCCACCACCGCATAGAGATCGTCCCGGTTCCGGATCCCCGTCCCGGCGTCATAACGGCGGCGGCTCAGCGCCCAGCGCTGGTTGCGCTCCTCGCGGTTGGAGCCGAGCGTCACGATCTCCGTGCGCCGCTCCGGCCCGCCGGTCGCGCCGAAGGAGACGGCGAGCGGAAAGCGAACATCATGAAAGCCGTCCATCGGTCACATCCCCCGCCGGCCGCGCGTCACCGCGCGCGCCAGCATCGCCGTCACCTGCGCCTCCGACCGGGAGAAGCTCTCCGCGTCGGGCGTCGCGATCGACACGTTGATCGTCGTGCCCCCACCCGTCCCTTCGAGCGCCACGCCGAGCCGCCCGTCGCTCCCCCGCGCCAGCGGAAGCACCGCCTCCCGGCCCGCCTCGCCCATCAGCCCGACGCGCCCGCCCGGCAGGCCGAACGCCGTCGGCGCGCCGATCACGCCCCCTTCGGCGAACGGCACCACCTTCGTCGCGGCGCTCCCCGCGCCGACGACGGCCTTCGCGAGCCCCGCCGTCAGCGCGTTCGCGCCCGAACCGATGAGATTGGTGAGCGGCCGCAACCCCGAACTCAGCGAGGCCGCCGAGATCGAGAGCGCCGCCTGCCGCAGCACCCGCTCAAGTCCCTGCCCCTCCACGATCGCGTCCCGCAGCCCGCTGCGCAGCACGCGCGAGAAGGTGCTGGCCGACACCGTCAGCGTCTCGGCGATCTCCTGCGCCACGAGCTCGCTTTCGGCGAGCCTCGTCGTCTCATTCGCCATCGGGAAAAGCCTCCATCAGCCGCGCAAGGTCGGCCCGCCGCGTCGCCGGCGACGCACCGCCACCGAGCACGGCTCCGATTTCGGGAAGGGTGAGGGACCAGAAGTCGCGCGGCGCCATCGCCCGCTCGCCCAGAAAGAGCGTCATCAGCTCGCGCCACGGAAACGGCCGCGCTCCACGCGCGGCCGTCATCAAGAAGGGTCGGCGCCCTCCCCCTCGGCGGTGCCGAAGGTCGCGACCAGCAGCTCCGTCACGATCCCGGCGAAGCCGACCGCCCCGCCATCGGCCATCATGCGCGAGACCTGGTCATCCTCGATCGGATGCCCCGCACCGCGCAGCCCCGCCCCGATGATCCGCGTCGCATCGCGCGCGGAGAGCTTGCCCCCCGCGAACCGCTCCACGAGCGCCGTCATGTCCTCGACCTGGAAGGCCCGCTCCAGCTCCGCGATCGCCCCAAGCGTCAGGCACAGCGTCCAGCGCTTGCCGTCGAGGATCGCGTCCACCTCGCCACGATAGGGATTGGCCATGGTCAAGCCGCCTCGAACGTGATTTCGCCGGCCGATTCCATGGCGATCTCGTAGACGATCTCGCCATCATGCGTGCCGCCATATTCGAGCGCCGTCACCTGGAACGGCCCGGCGATGGTGCCGAAATCCGGCACGATCACCTGCCAGTCCCGCACCGCGCCGGTGAAGAAGATCGTCCGCACCGTCCCGTCCGACCCCGCATCCTTGAAGATGCCGGAGCCGGCAAGGTTCGCCCGCCGCACGCCCGCCCCGCCGAGAAGCTCGCGCCATTGCCCGGCGGATTCCTGGTCGGTCACGTCCACCGTGTCCGCCCCGAACGAGATCCGCCGCGAGCGCAGGCCCGCCACCGTCACGAACGAACCCGACCCCGTCTCGTCGACCTTCAAGAGCAGGTCCTTGCCCTTCTGCGCGCCCATTGCGCTCTCCTTCGTGGGTTCAAATGGCTTCGGTCAGGGCGCGGAAGCGCAGCCGCGCGCGATACCCGCGCCCGTCCCGCGTCGCGCTCACACCGGTCTCGAGATGCCGCAGCGAGACGAGGCGCTGCCCCTCCAGCGTCGGCGAGGCCCCATCGAGAAGCCCCCGCACACCGTCCGCGATGGACGAGGCCTCCCCCTGCCCCGACGCCGCCGAATGGACGAAAAGCTCCACCCGGTGCTCGACCACGGGCACATCGTCCCCGTCGAGCGCGCGGCTCGTCACCGCGCCGATCACCACAAAGGGATGATCCGCCCCGCGCGGCACGGCGTCATAGACCTTCGCTCCGGCGAGCAGCGCGCCGAACTCCGCATCCCCGGTGATCGCGTCATAGATCGCGCCGAGAAGCACATGCCGAGCCTCGCTCATGCCTGCTCCTCCTCGCAAAGGCAGTCGATGAAGCGCCGCTGCGGGTCGTGGTCCTCCACGACGAGCACGCGATAGCGCACCCCGTCCGCGACGAGCCGCGCCCCGCCCGTCACCGTCGCCCCGGCCCTCAGCGTCACGCGATGGGTGACGAGCCCCGAGAGGCGCCCATTCTCCACCCGCTCCGCGCGCCGGCGCGGCTCGATCCGCCCATGCACCGTCCCCGCCGGCGTCCAGGACCGCACCGATCCGCCGGCCCCGTCCGCGACGTCGCTCGCCGTCTCGATCGCGATCCGCCGCCGCAACTCCCCGATCCGCGGCATCATGCGAGCCTCGGCATCCGGTAGGGCGCGGTCAGCGTCGTGATCCCGCACGCGACGAAATCCGACACCGCACCGACCAGCGCCGCCTCGCGCTGCTCGTACCAGTAGGCGACGAGCATCAGGATCGCCTGCTTCAGCGGCCCCGGCACGTCGTCCGGATCGCCGTAGCCGGCGGTCACGTCGACCTCGATCCCGTTCATCGCCCGCGCGCCCCAGAAGCGCCCCGAGGCGAGCCGCAACCGTCCGGGCGCGGAATAAAGATCCACCTCATACTCGGCGGACGACACCAGCACCGGCATCCCGTCATCGCCATAGACGGTCACGGCGTCGACGCTCTGGATCGGCGCCGGGCCGAGGCGGATGATCCCGCCCTTCGGCGCCCCGTCGCGCACGATCCGCCACCCCTGGGTGACAAGGGCGCGTCCCGTCCGGTTCTCGATGTCGATCCGTGCCGCCGTCACCAGCGCATCGATCTGCGCGTCGTCGGAGGCGCCGGTCACGCGCGCGTGCGCCTTCGCCTCGTCCCGCGTCACGGGCTCAGCGGCGGGCGGAGTCACTAGGATCGCCACCATCATTCCACCTGTCTGTGTGAGGACCCGTCGGGCCAAACGCGAACGGGCCGGCGCAAGGCCGGCCCGTTCCATCTCTCCTCGCGCGCCGCGTCCCGCGGCGCCCGCCTACGCCGCGAACTGCAGAAGCTTGATCGCCTCGAAATCCTGCACGCCGCCGCCCACGCGCTTCGTCGTGTAGAAGAGCACGTAGGGCTTGGAGGAATACGGATCGCGCAGGATGCGCAGCCCCTGGCGGTCGACCACGAGATAGCCGCGGCGGAAGTCGCCGAACGCGATCGCGTTGTTGTCGACATCCACCGGATTGCCCGACATGTCCGGCATGTCCTCCGCTTCCACCACGGGGAAGTTCAGGAGCGAAGCGCGCATCCCGGCCGTCGAGGGCGGGGCCCAGAGGTAGTTGCCCTCGCCATCCTTCAACTTGCGGATCGCGGCCTGGGTGCGCCGGTTCATCACGAAGTGCGCGTTCTGCCGGTAGCCCGACTTCAGCGCATAGACGAGGTCGATCAGCACATCACCGGGGTTCGACGCCGGGAACGCACCCGACACGCCGGTGTTGACGCGCCCGATCTTGCCCCACTCCCAGCTCGCATCCGCGACCGTGTCGTAGGTGGTGAAGCCCGTCGGCTGGCCGGAACCCGACCCCGAGACGAACGCCTTCGTCTCCTGCTCGGCGAACACCGTCTCGATCTCGTCCGCCAGCCACTCGTCCATGTTGACGGCGGTGTCGTCGAGAAGGGCCGACGTCGCGGCCGGCATCGCGTAGAGCTCCATCGTGTGGAAGTCGAGCGTGGTGAACTCGGCATCCGTCTCGGTGCGCGAAGCCCCCTCGCTCACCCAGCCGCCGAAGGCCGGGCCGCCGGCGATGACCGGCTTGCGGAAGCTCGCGCCGGACACCTGGCGCACCGTCGCGATGCCGCGGATCGGCGAGACCTGCGCCAGACGCCGCAGCACCTCGCTCTCCACCTCGACCGGCACGTTGAAGCCAGTCGTGTCCGCCGCCGCCGTCAGCGCCTTCGCCTCGAGCTGGGTCGCATCGCCGGAGCGCATGTAAAGGTCGAACCCGGCCGGACGCCCGCGCTCGGCCGCCACACCGCCAAGCGCCGGACGGCGCCCCTTCAGCACCAGCTCATCCATGCGGCGCTGGTTCGCATCGAGCGCCGCCTCGACACGGGCGAGCTTGTCGCTCACCACCACGTCGACGCTCGTCTTCTGCTCGAGTTCGCCGAGACGGCGATCGTTCGTCTCGCGGAACACCTCGAAGGCGCTCATGAAATCCGTGAACGCCCGGCCCATCTCGGCTTTCGTTTCGGGCGCAACCATCTCGTTGTCCATTCCATCACCTCGTTTGACGAAGAAGGGCCGCGGTCTCGCGCATTCGGGCGATCAGCCCCGCGGCCGCGGCAGTGCCGGGAGCCTCGCGCTCCATCTCGACGCGCCCGGCCCCGGCCGCTCGCGCCCTCGCCTCGGGCAACATCGGCGACGCCACCACCGACACCTCCCAAAGATCGATCTCATAGAGGCGGCGCGCGCCCGCCCCCCGGTCATGCTCGGACCGCACCGTGCGAAAGCCGATCGACAGCCCGTCGAGCCGCCCCGCCCGCATCAGCGCCGCCGCCCGCGCCGCCCCGCCGCCGGAGGCAAGCCGCCCCTCGACCCAGAGCCCGCGCGCGTCCTCCTCGAGCACGCTCCACACCCCGATCGGCGCGCCGGGATCGTGCTCCAGGAACATCCCGATCCCGTCCGGGCCCTTCCGCCGCAACGTCGCCGCGAACGCCCCCGGCATCACGACATCGTCGGAAAGGTCGACCCGGTGAAACAGCGAGGCGTAGCCGCAGAAGCGCCCGTCGGCATCGATGGAGGACAGGCGGTCGGCGAATTTGCGCTCCGGAGCCGGCCCCATCACCGCGCCCCCCGCGCCCGAAGGCTCACCACGCGCGGCTCGTCCCGCGCCCGCCGCTCGACGAGCACGCCCGCCAGATTGTCGGCGAACGCGTCGAACACTTCGCCATGGCCGACCTCGCGCACCGTCGACAGGCGCACGACCGGCGCCGCGATCCGCCGCATCATCTCAACCATCAGGATTGTCCAAAGATCGAGTTCAACTTGGCGATCGCGGCGACGAAGTCGCAGAAGCGCCGGTTCGAGCGGGCGAGCTCCCGCGTCGTCCAGGCGAGCAGCCCGGAGGCCGCGCTCGCCCAGAGAAAGAGCGCCAGATGCGCAAGGTCCCCACGATCCACGATCGACTGCGTGACCGGGTCCATCAGGCGGACGCGGCGTCGGCGCCGCCCTCCTCGATGCCGTACCCGACCGCCGCCCGCTTCTCGTCGCGCGTCAGGAAGTCGGCCGCCGCGACGCGATCCCACAGCGCCTCGCGCTCCAGCGAAAGCGCCTCGATCTGGTCGGCGTCGTAGGAAAGCCGCAGCCCCTCGCCCCAGGCGGGCCCCAGCCAGTTGCCGATCGCCTGGCACGTCCGGTTCACGAGCGGCAGCACCGTCTGCCGCCAGAACGCCCGGTTCGCCTCGCGATAGTTCGAATAGGTGTTGTCGCCCGGTATCCCGAGCAGCATCGGCGGCACGCCGAAGGCGAGCGCGATCTCCCGCGCCGCGAGGTTCTTCGCCTCGATGAAATCCATGTCGCGCGGGCTCATCGCCATCGTCTTCCAGTCGAGCCCGCCCTCCAGAAGGAGCGGCCGTCCGGCATTGCGCGCGCCGGAATAATTCTCCTCGAGCTCCACCTTCAGCCGGTCGAACTGATCGTCCGAAAGGTGCCCCTCCGCCTTGTAGACGAGCGCGCCCGAGGGCCGCGCCCCGTTGTCGAGCAGCGCCTTCGCCCACGCCCCGGCGGCGTTGTGGATGTCGAGGCTCGTCTGCGCCGCCTCGATCGGCGCGAACCCGTAATGATCGTTCAGCGGATGGAAGAGGGAGAGGTGGAGCACCGGCTGCGGCGTCCCCTCCTGGCGGAAGCGCACCGTGCGCGACCCCGCCCCATATTCGAAGCCCGCCGGCCACCCGTCCGGCCCCGGCACCACCTTCATCCGGTCCGGCCGCAGCGCGAAGATCTCGCGCGGCGCGGCGTCGATCGTCACCGCCTCCAGGTAGGCGTTCCCGGCCACCATCAGGTGCCCGTACACCGTCTCCAGAAGCGCCACGCCCGACTGCGCCGGGTTCGGTCGCGTCAGCAGCGCCAGCAGCGGGTGGTCTTCCACCTCCCGCTCCCCCTCATAGAGGAGGAAGGGAGCCGAGGCCGCCGCCTCCGCGATCATCCGCACCGCGCGGAAGACCACCGGATTGCGCGCGAAGCCTTCCTGCGCCAGCGAGCCATAGTCGCGCGGTGTCCAGATCGGCCGCCCGAGCTGTTCCAGACTCATGACGCGGCCGGTGCGCGAGGCTTTCTCCTCGCGCCTGCCAAAGATGCCCATCGCAACCTTTCCGCGGGCCGAGCCCGTCCCCGAAACAAAAAAGGGAGGCCGAAGCCTCCCTCATCCCAACCGCCGCAACCGAGGTGGCGCGGCCCCGCCTTCCAGCATGAGGACCGTCAGCGCCCAGACGAGCGCGTCGATCCGGTCCGGCGAGACGCCGTCCGCCGTCCCCGCCGGCACAAAATTGCACATCTGGTCCTCGAGCTCGGCCATCAGCCCGACGTGGCTGACCCGCCCCTGCGCATAAAGAAGCGCCACCGGCTCGGCCCGCACCCACTTCCCCCGGCTCGCCCGCACCGGCACCACCGGCACCGTCGGGTCCGCCTCGCGGATGATCGTCTCGACCATCTCGCCGCCCTGGTTCACCTCCGCGACGAGCCGGTCCGCACCGAGCGTGTGATAGAGCGACAGAGCCCGCTCGGCCCAAGCCTTCGGGCTCGCCCGCTCGATCGTCCGGTCCGCGAGCACATAGGCCCGCCCGTCCGCCGCAAGCCCCGCCGCCACAATCCCGCACGAGGCCGACCGCGCCCCGCTCGTCGCCGGCGGGTCGATCGCCACCACGATCCGCCGCATCTCCGGCATCGCCGCGACGCGCCCCCGCTCGATCTCGTCGCGGCTCCAGAGCGCGTCGTCCCGGTCTTCCAAAATCTCGCCATCGAGCTCTTGCCGCCCGAGCCGCGTCCCCTGGTAGCGGGCCACCACGCTCTCGAAGAAGCCCGGCGCAAGGTTCACCGCATTCTCGACCGTCGACATCCGCGTCAGCGCCGTGCGCCCGTCCGCCATCAGGCGGCGCAGGAGCGGCACCGGCCGCGGCGTCGTCGTCACCACCTGGCGCGGCCGCTCGCCGAGCCGCAGCGCGAACTGCAACATGTCCCACGTCGCATCGGGCGAGGGCCACTTCGCAAGCTCGTCACTCCACGCCGCCGCAAATTGTGGCCCGCGCAAACTTTCAGGATCGGCGGCGGAGAAAAGCTGCGCCACCGCCCCGTTCGCCCACTCGAGCCGCCGCCGCGATGGCTGCCATTGCGGCCGGTCCCCCCGCGTCGAGACCGCCAGGATCCCGGAGACGCCCTCGACCATCACCTCGCGCGCATCGGCGAGCGTTTCCCCGACAAGCGCGATCCGCCCATGCGGCACACTCGCGAACGGCGCACGCCCCAGCGCGACGCCCCGCACCCATTCCGCGCCCGCCCGCGTCTTGCCGGCCCCGCGCCCCCCCAGAATCAGCCACGTCGTCCAGGCGGTGTCCGGCGGAAGCTGCTCCCGCCGCGCCCAGACCGCCCAGTCGGCGAGCAGCACCTCCGCCATCTCCGGCGCGAGCGAAGCCAGAAACGCCTCCGCATTCCCCCGCTTCAGGCATGCGACAAGCGAGCGCCGCAATTGATAGGCCGAAGCCCGCCGCACCGCGGCCCCGCTCATTCGGCCCCTTTGGGCGCGCCCCGCGCCGGCGCCTTGCTCCCGCGCCGCGCCTTCGCCTTCGCCTTCGGCGCCGCAGCCGCATTCAACCGCGCAAGCCGCGCCGCAAGCTCGGCCCGCATCCCGTAAATATCGGGCCCATCGCCCGCCCCGTCGCCGGCCACCTTGCTGTCCAGCGAAATCAGCGTCTCCAAGGTCCGCGCCAGACCCGTCAGGATCTTCGTGTCCTCGACGATCTCGCCCCCCTCGCCAGCGATCCGCGCCTCGATGTCCTTCACCTGCATCGCGAAGGCCGCAAAGAGGCGGCGCACGAGTCCCTCCCGGCTCAAATCCGCCGGCATCGCAATCTCGACCATCACCCCCTCCGTCGCACCGCCGCCCGCCGCGCGAGGCACCATCCACCCCGCACCGTCCCCGGCGCAGGACGCACCCGTCCCGTCCGGAGCGCGCGAAGCGCCCCGCCGAAGACACGTCGATGCGGCTGGCGGTCCCAGAATCGGGCACAAAAAAAGCGCCGCCCGAGGGCGGCGCAAGAAGCGAGAAACACCAATGAGCGGCGCGGACACAGCGTCAGTCGCCAATCGAACCGCTCACCCCAGTCCCAACTTACCTCTCAATCGCTTCAGGAAACCCCGACCCAGTCCCGGTGGATCAGGGATCGCCATCCTTCCGGTCGCCTCCAGCCGGCCCCCAAAAGCCACCCTGGCGCTACCCAACTCTCCGACGATGCCCAACCTATACCTTAGCAGCGTGACGTTGTCAACCTTTAGTTTTGTCCGCCACGTCACCCAGGTCGTCGGGCCACTCCACGATCCGCTCCTCGTAGTCGTCGACATCGACCCCGTCTTCCGAGATCACACGCCCCCGAACCGAGATCCCGGCCTCGTGCACGGTGTTCGGATCACCCGATTTCAGCGGATGCCACCAGAAGAGATCGCGCCCGTCCCGCACCAGGCGATAGGCGCAGCTCGGCGGGAGCCACGTCAATTCGCGCACCGTCGCCGGCGTCAGCGGCACGCAGTTCGGCACGATCTCGGTGCGGCGATGATAGTTGCGGCACTGGCACGTGCCATGATCGAGCAAGGTGCAGGCGATGTCCGTCCAGGCGAGCTCGCCCGTGTCGGCATACTCGATCTTGTTGAGGCAGCACCGGCCGCACCCGTCGCACAGCGACTCCCACTCCTCGGGGTTCATCTCCTCGAGAGATTTGGTGCGCCAGAAGGGTTCACTCATATTCGTCGGCCGTCAGAAAATGCCGGCCGTCACGATCCTCGACCGTGACGACCCAGAGGTCGCTGTCGAACCGCGACTCCCGCTCCAGGCGGTCAGCCACGTCGACATTCGTCGCACTCCCTAGCACCTTCTCGAAGCCGCGGCTGCCGTCCTCGCGGGTGCGGGGACCGAAGAGGTCCGTCCCGTCCTTGTGAAGGCATTCGATGAAGATCGCGCCCGCGCTCTCGTCGCCCTTGCGCGAGATCGCGGCGAAGGCGCCCGCGCTCGAACAGCGCCGGACATAGGCCGTGACCCACACCACGGATTTCAACCGTGGTGCGAAGCCCGGCTCGTCCCGATCGTCATATCTATAATCCGCCACAAGGCGAAGGTGGGATCACACGCCGTCGGCGGCAAGCGCCCGCAGCACCTCAGGCGTCATCCCCTGCGAGGAGAGACCGCGCGTCGCGGAGAAGCGGGAGAGCGCGGCGCGCGTCTGCGGCCCCATCTTCCCATCCACCGACACCGGCCCGAACCCCTTTTGATTCAAGAGGGTTTGCACCTGCACGATGTCCATCTGGGCGGCCGCCGATTCATGCGGCGCGACCCGCACCGGCGCTGCGGCGACGGGACGCGCAGGCGCGTTGCTCACCTCGGCGACGATCGCGACATTCGGCTCGCCCGTCTCCGGCAGCCCGCGGTCCCGCTCGAAGGCGCGGATCGCGTCGGCCGTGTCGTCGTCGAGAACGCCCGTGACCGGCCCGTCATAATAGCCCGCGACCGAGAGCCCGGCCTGCACGCTCTCCACGAGCGGGTCCCGCTCCGAGTCGTCGGTCTCGAGCACGATCTCGCGCACCCCGTCCGATCCGTGGGAGGAGAAGGACTGCGCCCCCTCGCTCATCCCCCACATCGGGGCGGGATGTTTCTCATCCTGCTGCCAGAGCGCGTTGCTCCCCACCACGACGAGGAGGAGCACCCCGGCCACGGAGGCGATTGTCGCGCCCTTGCGCCGGGCCACCCGGCGCCGTCCGCGCCTCATGGTCCGGCCGACGGCGGCTGCCCAATCCTCAATCGGCAAACGATCGATGTGTTCTATCAGTCGCACAGCGGGCACCTCCTGAGCGGACGTTGCCAAAAACCTGTGAAAAGGGTGTTAAACGCCCCCTCACCCGAGCCTGTGCAATGCAATCAGTGACGCCAACCTGACCGTTACCGGACGCGTCTATCCTGCGCCCGAAAAACCATCGGACCGTCAGCTCATGTCTATGTTGTTCAAGCTCGTCGCGCTCGCCCTCGTCCTCACCCTCCTCAGCCCGGTGTTCGCCTCGAACACGCAGTTCGGCCAGGTCGTCGGCGCGGCGATCGAGGATGCCCGCACCTTCTGCGACCGCCGCCCGGACACCTGCCGGCAGGGGATGGAGCTTCTGCGCGTGACCGGCCAGCTCGTCGGCGAGACGATCGCCAACCTCACCGAAAGCGCGACCCGCGGCTCCCCGCTCACCGCCGAGGACCGTGCGCTCTCCCCCACGACCGCCGGAAAAGGGGACATGCCGCACAACGCGATTGCCGGGCACAACGAAGATCAGCCAATCTAGGCGTCCCGATCAAACCACGCGGACGCCATGACTGAGCAGAAACTTCCCGAAAAAGCGTTCCCGGTCTCGTGGGACCAGTTCCACCGCGACTGCCGCGCCCTCGCGTGGCGGCTGAACGGGTTCGGCCCCTTCGAATCGATCGTCTGCATCACCCGCGGCGGCCTCGTGCCCGCCGCGATCGTCGCACGCGAGCTCGGCGTACGCGTGATCGACACGATCTCGATCGTCTCCTACGGCGACTTCAAGCAGCTCGAGACGCTGGATGTCGTGAAGGACGTCGCCCCGAACCTCGTCGAGGCCGACCGCTCGAAGCTCCTCATCGTCGACGATCTCGTCGACACGGGCAAAACCGCGAAGCTCGTGCGCGACAAGCTCCCCGGCGCCCATTTCGCGACGGTCTACGCCAAGCCCAAGGGCCGCCCCCTCGTCGACACCTTCGTCACCGAGGTCAGCCAGGACACCTGGATCTATTTCCCGTGGGATCTCGGCTACTCGTTCCAGCCCCCGATTCGCGGCGGCCGCGGATAAAGCATCTCACGGATCGCAAGCACGTATCCCGCTCAAATGATTCCACTTGAGCGGGACGTGCCCTGACCGCGGCCTCGCCCGAACCCGTCAGGCCGAGCCGGACGTCGCCTCTTCGGAGGGCCGTCCCGCGACCGCACCGTCCTCGCCCGCGCCGCGCTTGCGGCGCCGGCGGGTCCGTCCGCCATTCACCGGCATCGGATTGACCGGCCGGTCGCACTCGATCGTCTTCAGCCCGCGCCCGTCGAACGCGATGGCGATATCGCCCGCGCGCAGCCGCAGCGCCGCCTCCCCGAACACGGCCTTGCGCCAGCCATGCAGCGCCGGCGCGTCGTGCCCGGCGACGATCGCCTCCAGCTCGTCGACGGTCGCCACCACCTTCGGCGCGACCCCGTTCGCTTCGGCGCACAGCTTCAGGAGCACCTTCATCAACTCGACGGCAGAGTTCGCCCCCTCGATGCTCGGCTTGCGCTTGGGCAGCGACGGAAGCTGCTCGGACGGACGCCCCAGCACCTCGTTCACCACCGCGACTGAGGCCTGGCCGAGCCGCGAACGCTCGAACCCCTTGCCGACGGCACGCAGCTTGGCGAGCGCTTCGGGCGAGCGCGGCCGCTGGAGCGCGATCTCGTAGATCACGTCGTCCTTCATCACGCGGTTGCGCGGCACGTCCCGCTCGCGCGCCTCGCGCTCGCGCAGCGCCGCCATCTCCTGGAGCACGGCGAGCTCCACCGGCTGGCGCGCCCGCGCCTTCAGCCGCTTCCACGCGTCCTCGGGCTGGAGGTCATAGGTCTCGGCCGAGGCAACGAGCGCCATCTCCTCCGCCACCCACTCCGAGCGCCCCTTCTCCTCGAGCGTGTCGCGCAGGTGCATATAGACCGAGCGCAGGTGCGTCACGTCCGCGAGCGCATAGGTCAGCTGCGCATCCGTCAGCGGCCGCTCGGCCCAGTTCGTGAAGCGGGACGACTTGTCGACCACGCTCCCCGTCACCCGCTGCACGATCTGGTCATAGGCGATGCTGTCGCCGAAGCCGCACACCATCGCCGCGACCTGCGTGTCGAAGATCGGCGTCGGCACGTCGCCGCTCAGATGGTGGAAGATCTCGATGTCCTGCCGCGCGGCATGGAACACCTTCACGACCCCATCGTTGCCCATCAGCTCGAAGAGCGGCCCCAGCGACAGGCCGTCCTCCATGGGATCGATGATCGCCGCCTCGTCCATGGATGCGACCTGAACGAGGCACAGCTTCGGCCAGAAGGTCGTCTCACGCATGAACTCGGTGTCCACCGTCACGAACGGTGCCGAAGATAGACGCGCGCACAACTCAGCCAGCGCGTCCGTCGTCCGAATGATTTCCATCGCCCTCTGTCTGCGCCCCTACAATTGCGGCTTCCCAGGACGCGGGAACACATCCGCATCCTCCATCGGCTGGGTCGGGAAACCGGCGATCGGCCCCATGGCCTCCCGGTCTCTCTGGATCTCCACCGGGCTCACCGCATACGCCGTCAACAATTCCGCGATCGATCGGAGGGCATGAAGATGCACGCGTTCATATCCGTGTGAGGAATCCACCCCGAACGTGATGAGCGCCGTGCGAACGTCATGGCCCGCCTGCAATGCCGCCGCACTATCGGACCGATAATAGCGGAAGACATCCTTCTGATACCGGATCTCGTTCTCTTCGCACAACCTCACGAGTTTCTGCGTGAGATGCCAATCAAATGGACCGGACTGATCGGCCATCCCGACCGTGACGCCGAACTCCGCGCTCGCCTGTCCGGGCGCGGTGGTTCCGTTGTCGATCGTGATCATGGAGGCGATGTCGTCGGTCAGCACCGACGCCCCGCCGATCCCCACCTCCTCCGCGATCGAGAAGAGGAAGAAGAGGTCGACCGGAAGCTCCGCCTTCTCCCGCAAGAGCGCCTCGATGGTCGCGAACAGGATCGCCACCCCGGCCTTGTCGTCGAGATGGCGCGACACGATGAAATCGTTGTCCATGAACTCCGGCTGCGGGTCGATCGCGACGAGATCGCCGATCGCGAAGCCGAGGCGCCGCAGATCCTCGTCGTCCTTCAGCATCGCGTCGACGCGCATCTCGACATTCGTCCAGCCGACCGGCTGCGTGTCGATCTCCTCGTTGAAGGTGTGGCCGGACGCCTTCAAGGGCAGGATCGTCCCGCGATAGGCGCCCTTGTCGGTGAAGACCGTCGCCCGCGCCCCTTCGGCGAAACGCGCCGACCAGTGCCCGACCGAGACGAGCTCCAACCGCCCGTTCGACTTCAGATATTTCACCTGCGCGCCGATCGTGTCGAGGTGGGCGATCATCGCCCGCGCGCCCTTGGGGCTCGCCCCCGGCAGGCGCGCGCGGATCGCCCCGCGCCGGGTGATCTCCATCTCGACGCCGAGCCGGCGCAACTCCCCCACCGCCGCGCGAACGATGGTGTCGGTGTAGCCCGTCGGCGAAGCGATAGACAAAAGCTCCGCCAACGTGTCCTTCATATAGACGGTGTCGATGTTCAGGCGGGGCACGTGGACCCCGTCTCGCCTACCCCCTGAAGCGCCGCCTGGCGCACCGCGTGCGGCACCGACAGCGGGAACAGGAGGTCGATGAAGCGCTCGGCCGTCGGCTGCGGCTCGTGGTTCGCAAGCCCCGGCCGCTCATTCGCCTCGATGAAGCGATAGCGCGACTCCCGATGGGACGGGACCATCAGGTCGACGCCCACGACCGGAATGTCGATCGCGCGCGAAACACGCACCGCCGCGTCCACCAGCGCCGGATGCACATGGTCCGTCACATCGTGGATCGTGCCGCCGGTGTGAAGGTTCGCCGTGCGGCGCACCTGCACCTCGCGCCCGTCCTCCGGAACGCTCTCCATGTCGAAGCCCTGCAGACGCAGGCAACGGTCCGTCTCGGCGTCCATCGGAATAGAGGCCTCCCCGCCTGTCGCCGCCGACCGCCGCCGGCTCTGCCGTTCGATGAGCGCCCTCACGGTCGTCTTCCCGTCTCCGAACACACGCGCGGCCTTGCGCACCGCCGCCGCAACCACCCGATGATCGATCACAACGAGCCTCAGGTCATCGCCCTCGACGAATTCCTCCACGAGAACTCGCTCGCACACCTCGCGCGCGCGGGCAAATGCGGCCTCCACGTCGTCGTCCGCGGCAAGGCCAACCGATATTCCGCGACCCTGCTCGCCCCGCGCTGGCTTCAGCACGATGCGCTCGTGCCGCTCGAACAGCGCCCGCGCCTCCTCGGCCGTCGACGCCTCGATCTCGTCCGGCACCGCGATCCCGGCGCGCTCCACGATGCTGCGCGTCACCGCCTTGTCATCGCAGATCGACATCGCGACCGCGCTCGTCATCTCCGACAGCGATTCGCGGCAGCGCAGCGACCGTCCGCCATAGGTCAGGCGGAAATAGCCGTTCTCGGCGTCGATGATCTCGACATCGATCCCGCGCCGCCGCGCCTCCTCCACGATGATGCGCGCATAGGGGTTCAGCCCCACCTCAGGCGCAGGCCCCGCGAAGAGGCGCTCGTTGATCGGGTTCTTCCGCTTCAGCGTGTAGACCGCGAGCCGCTCGAAGCCGAGCTTCTCGTAAAGCTGGATCGCAAGGTCGTTGTCGTGCAGCACCGAAAGGTCCAGCGTCCGGCACCCGCGCGTCTTGAAGAGATCGGCCAGGCGCCGCACAAGCGCCTCGCCGACACCCGAATGGCGCGTCTGCGGGTCGACCGCGAGGCACCAGAGCGAGGTGCCCCGGTTCGGATCGCCGAACGCGCGCGCATGGTCGATGCCGGTCACGGTCCCGATGATCGCGCCCGTCACCTCGTCCTCGGCGACGAGATAGATAAAGGCCCGGCTGTCGCGCCGGCGCCAGAAGAAGTCCGGCCGCACCGCCACCATGCCCCGCGAGGCATAGATGCGGTTCACCGCCTCGGCGTCCTCCTCGTTGGTGAGGCGACGCACGACGAACCCGCGCGGCTTGTCGGCCGACGGCTCGTACGCCTCGAGATCGAGCCGGAAGGCGTGGCTCGGATCGAGGAACAGCTCGAGCGGCGCCGCCGAGAGCATGACGTGCGGCTCCTCGACATAGAACGCGATGTCGCGACGCCCCGGTCCCTCCGAGCGCATCGCATCCGCGAGCGCCTCGGAGCTCTCATAGGTGTCCGCGAAATGCAGCGTCCCCCAACCGCAATCGAGCCCGACATTCAGCGGCTTGACCGTGACGCGCGACCCTTCGGCCGCGCTCTCCTGCGCTGGAACGTCTGCTTCCCTCACGTCGGCTCCCGCTTCGCTCATGTTCGACATCGGTCCCCCTTAGATCCGATGGGACTGCAACCACATCTCCAACAACGCCACCTGCCATAACTCCGATCCACGGAGCGGCGTGATGTGCGCAGGCGGATCGGCAAACAGGGTGTCGAGATAGCTCTGCGTGAAGAGCCCCCGATCCTTCGCCGCCGACGCCCCCAGGACGTCCCGCACCATGTCGAGCACGGGCCCGGAGATGTATTTGAGCGCCGGGACCGGAAAATACCCCTTCTTCCGGTCGATCACCTCGTGCGGGACGAGGAGACGCGCCACGTCCTTCAGAACACCTTTGCCGCCATCCTTCAACTTGTGCTCGGGCGGAATGCGCGCCGCGAGCTCACAAAGCTCGTGGTCGAGGAAGGGCACGCGCGCCTCGAGGCCCCAGGCCATCGTCATCGCGTCGACGCGCTTCACCGGGTCGTCCACCAGCATCACGGTGGAATCGATCCGCAGCGCCTTGTCGACCGGATCGTCCGCCCCCGGCAGCTCGAAATGGTCGCGCACGAATTCGAGGCTCGCATCGTGGTCGGCGCGATAGGCCGGCGAGATCTCCGCCGCCATCCGCTCGTTCGTCCGGTCGAAGAAGGCGCGGCGATAGGCGTCGAGCGGGTCGTTCGCGGACGCCATCGGCGGATACCAATGATAGCCGCCGAACACCTCGTCCGCCCCCTGGCCGGACTGCACGACCTTGATGTGCTTCGACACCTCCCGCGACAGGAGGAAGAAGCCGACATTGTCGTAGGAGACCATCGGCTCGGGCATCGCCGCGACCGTCGCCGGCATCGAGTCGATCATCTCCGTCGACGGGATGAAGATCTTGTGATGGTCGGTCCCGAACCGCTCGGCGATGAGGTCGGAATATTGATACTCGTTGCCGACCTCGCCGTGCGCGTCCTCGAAGCCGATCGAGAAGGTCTGGAGCCCGGTCTGCCCCGCCTCGGCGAGAAGGGAGACGATCACGGAGGAATCGACGCCGCCCGACAGGAGCACGCCGACCGGCACGTCCGCCACCATGCGCCGGCTCACCGAAAGGCGCAGCGCCTCGAGGACGCGGTCGCGCCACACCTCGCCTGACGTCGCGAGATCCTCGGCCGTCCGCTCATAGCTGACGCGCCAATAGACCTCTTCGCGCGAGCGCCCGTCCGGCTCGATCACGCGCACTGTCGCCGGCGGCAGCTTGCGCACGCCAGACAGGATCGTGCGCGGCGGCGGCACCACGGCGTGGAAAGACATGTAGTGGTGGAGCGCGACGGGATCGATCGAGGTGTCGACATCCCCGGCCGCGAGGATCGCCTGGAGCGATGAGGCGAAGCGGATCCGCCCCTTCGTTTCGGCGAGATAGAACGGCTTGATGCCGAACCGGTCGCGCGCCATCACCACACGCTGGCTGTCGCGCTCGTGGATCACGAAGGCGAACATGCCGTGGAAGCGCTTCACGCACTCCGTGCCCCACGCATGATAGGCCTTCAGGATGACTTCGGTGTCACCCGACGAGAAGAACCGGTAGCCCTTCCCCTGAAGCTCCTGGCGCAGCTCCGGATAATTGTAGATGCAGCCATTGAAGACGATCGACAGGCCAAGCTCGGGGTCCGTCATCGGCTGGGCGGATCGGGTCGACAGGTCGATGATCGTCAGCCGGCGATGGCCGAAGGCGACCCTGTCGCGCGCGAGAATGCCCGCTCCGTCCGGTCCCCGCGGCGCCATCGCGTCGGCCATCGCGGCCACCGCCCGCACCGACGCCGATGAGCCGTCGAACGTCACTTCCCCGCAAATTCCGCACATAGGCTGCAAACCTCCTTTTTATTCAACGAAACCCACGCGCCATCGCCCGCCCGATGGACCACCGGGTGAGACGAAGGCGCGCAGGCGCTCCTAAAAGAGTAGGTCTCAGCGGCCGAACATCCACCTCGGCCGACGGCTTGGCTGCCTCCCGCTCCACCGGCCCGCCCCGTCCGGGCTGCCGATGAGCTCCTCTAAGTCCCTGTTCTCACGCGACCTTTCAGATCAACCATGCATCCGAAGCGGCGAAACAAAATTTCTCCACAGACTACGTTCGCAACCGGTAGCCCGTCCGAAACATCCACCAGATCACGCCGAGACACACCACGACAAACAGCGCAATCATCACCGCCGAGAGGCCGAGATTGACGTCCGCCATCCCGAAGAACGTCCAGCGATACGTCGAGACGAGATAGACGACCGGGTTGAACATCGTCACCGTCTGCCACGCCGGTGGCAGCATGGTGATCGAATAGAAGCTCCCGCCGAGGAAGACGAGCGGCGTGATGATAAGAAGCGGCACGAGCTGCAGCTGCTCGAAATTGCGCGCCCAGATCCCGACGATGAAGCCGAGCAGCGAGAAAACGATGCAGGTGACGATGAGGATCAGCACCATCAGCACCGGATGGGTGACGTGGAGATCCACGAAGAGGTGCGCGGTGATAAAGATGACCATGCCGATCACGAACGACTTCGTCGCCGCCGCCGCCACGAACCCGATCACGATCTCCAGAAAGTTCAGCGGCGCCGACAGAAGCTCGTAGATCGACCCGATGAATTTCGGGAAGAAGATCCCGAACGCCGCGTTGGTGACGGACTGGGTCAGCACCGTCAGCATGATGAGCCCCGGCACGATGAAGGCGGCATAGCTCACCCCCTCCACCTCCTGGATGCGGGAGCCGATCGCCCCGCCGAACACCACGAAATAGAGCGAGGTCGTGATCACCGGAGAGATCAGAGACTGCAGCAAAGTCCGAAGGGAGCGCGCCATCTCGTGATGGTAGATCGCCCAGATCGCGTACCAGTTCACGCGGCCACTCCATTGTCGTTGTGGACGAGCTCCACGAAGATGTCCTCCAGCGAGCGCTGCCGCGTCTCGACATCGACGAGATGGATCCCCGCCGCCGAAAGGTCGGCGAGCAGCGCCCCGATCGTCGGCCCGCCCTCGCATGTGGTGAAGCGCAGCGACCGCCCGTCGCCGCCAAGTTCCAGCTCATAGGACGCAAGAGCCGCCGGGATCGCCTCCAGCGGCGCGTCGATGGCGATCGTCATCTGCCGCCGCCCGAGCCTGCGCATCAGCGAGGCCTTCTCCTCCACGAGCAGGATCCGCCCGTCGGAGATGATGCCGACGCGATCCGCGATCGCCTCGGCCTCCTCGATATAGTGGGTGGTGAGGATGATGGTGACGCCTTCCTCGCGCAGCTTCCGCACGACCGCCCACATCTCCTTGCGCAATTCCACGTCGACGCCGGCCGTCGGCTCGTCGAGGAAGAGGACGCGCGGCTCGTGCGAGAGCGCCTTCGCGATCAGCACGCGCCGCTTCATGCCCCCCGACAACGCCATCACCTCGGTGCTGCGCTTGTCCCACAAGGTCAGCGCCTTCAGGAGGCGTTCGAGGTGCGCTTTGTCCGCGGGCTTGCCGAAGAGCCCCCGCGAGAATTTCACCGTGTCGGAGACCCGCTCGAACGGCTCCAGCGAGATCTCCTGCGGCACGAGCCCGATCAGCGCGCGCGCACGGCGATAGTCCTTCACGATGTCGTGCCCGCCGACCGTGACCGTCCCGCTCGTCGGGGTCACGAGACCGCAGATCACCGAGATCAGCGTCGTCTTGCCGGCGCCGTTCGGGCCGAGCAGCGCCAGAATTTCGCCGGGCTCGATCGACAGCGAGACGTCCTTCAGCGCATGATGGCCGGACGCGTATGTCTTGCTGAGATGCTCGACCGTCAGGATCGGGTCGTGTTCGCTCATTGGGTCCTGTCGCTCCTCGCCTTCGCCATGCATCAAGACCCCTCGATCGCGCGGCCTTGGCGGGGGATATATGCGCTATGGCACGGTTTTCCCACGGCGAACGCCGCTGAAATCGAGACCGAGGTGAATATGAGGTTTTGTTCCGTCCTCACCGCGCCCGTCCGCCAGGCCGGCCGCCTCGCCCCAACCCTCGCCGCAGCGCTGGTCCTGGCGCTCGTCCTCGCCCTGCCGCGGCCCGCGGCCGCTGAGAACAGAACGGCCATCTTCGCCGGAGGTTGCTTCTGGTGCGTCGAGGCCGACTTCGACAAAGTCCCCGGCGTCCTCGACACCGTCTCCGGCTTCACCGGCGGCCACACCGAGAACCCCACCTACGAGCAGGTCACCTACGAGAAGACCGGCCATTTCGAGGCCGTGCGCGTCACCTACGATCCCGCGACCGTCACCTACCGCGCCCTCGTGGATTATTTCTTCCGCCACGTCGACCCGACGGATGCGGGCGGCCAGTTCTGCGACCGCGGCGACAGCTACCGCACCGCGATCTTCGTGGACGGCCCCGAGGCGCGCGCCGACGCGGAAGCCGCGAAGGCGGCCGCGAGCGAGGCGATCAAGCAGCCGATCGTCACCCCGATCCTGGAGGCCGGCCCCTTCTACGAGGCCGAATCCTACCACCAGAATTATTATGAGACGCACGCCCTCCGGTACGAATATTACCGCTGGCGGTGCGGGCGCGACGCGCGGATCGAGGAGGTCTGGAAGGGCGCCAAGCCGGCAAGCTGACGCCCGCTCCCTACTCTACTTGCCCCACCACTTGTCGGCGACGAAGTGGCCGGCCGCGTCCTCGATCGCGCGGGCAATCGGCATCAGCGCCTCTTCCTCGAACGGGCGTCCGATAAGCTGGAGGCCGAGCGGCAGCCCGCCCTCCGAGAGCCCCGCCGGCACCGAGATGCCCGGCAGCCCCGCCATGTTCACCGGCACGGTGAACACGTCGTTGAGGTACATCTCCACCGGATCGGGCTTGCCGCCGAGCTCGAAGGCCGGCCCCGGCGTCGCGGGCGTCAGAAGCGCGTCGATCCCGTCATTGAACACGGTCTCGAAGTCGCGCTTGATCAGCGTGCGCACCTTCTGCGCCTTCAGATAATAGGCGTCGTAGTAGCCGGCCGAGAGCACGTAGGTGCCGATCAGGATGCGCCGCTTCACCTCGTCGCCGAAGCCCGCCGCGCGCGTGTTCTCGTAGAGGCCGATGATGTCGTCGCCCGGAACGCGCAGCCCGTAGCGCACGCCGTCATAGCGGGCGAGGTTGGAGGAGGCCTCCGCCGGCGCCACGATATAGTAGGCGGCAAGCGCATATTTCGTGTGCGGCAGCGACACGGGCACGATCTCCGCCCCCGCCGCCTTCAGCCACTCGATGCCCTTCTGCCAGGATTCCTCGAGCGCCGCCGGCATCGGGTCGACCCGGTATTCCTTCGGAATGCCGATCCGCTTGCCCTTCAGCCCGCCTTCCAGCGCCGCTTCATAGTCGGCGACCGGCAGATCGATCGAGGTCGAATCCTTCGGGTCGACCGAGGCCATCTCTCTCAGGAGGATCGCCGCGTCCTTCACCGTGCGCGCGATCGGCCCCGCCTGGTCGAGCGAGGACGCGAACGCGACGATGCCCCAGCGCGAGCAGCGCCCATAGGTCGGCTTGATGCCGACCGTGCCCGTCAGCGCCGCCGGCTGGCGGATCGAGCCGCCCGTGTCGGTGCCCGTCGCCGCCGCGCACAGGTGCGCCGCGACCGCCGCCGCCGACCCGCCCGAGGAACCGCCCGGCACGAGCTTCGCGTCTGGCCCGCCCCACGGATTGAGGACGCTCCCGTACGCGCTCGTCTCGTTCGACGAGCCCATCGCGAACTCGTCGAGATTGAGCTTGCCGAGGAGCACCGCCCCCGCCTTCCACAAATTCGCCGTGACGGTCGATTCGTAGGGCGGCACGAAATTGCCAAGGATGCGCGAGCCCGCCGTCGTGCGGACCCCGTCGGTGCAGAAAAGGTCCTTGATGCCGAGCGGCACGCCTTCGAGCGCCCCGCCGGTGCCCGTCGAGAGCTTCGCGTCGGAGGCCGCCGCCATCTCGCGCGCCTTCTCCGGCGTCACGGTGATGTAGGCGTTCAGCGCCGAGGCCGCCTCGATCGCGTCGAGATAGGCGTCGGTCAGCTCGACCGCGCGGATCTCCTTGGTCTTCAGCTTGTCCCGCGCGTCGGCGAGCGTCAGATCGGTGAGCGCGCTCATTCCACCACCTTCGGAACCATGAAGAAGCCGTCGTCGGATTCGGGGGCGTTGGAGAGGACGCGCTCGGGATAGCCCCCGTCCGTCACCGCGTCGGCGCGGCGGCGGAGCGCGGCGTCGACCGTCGCGGTCATCGGCTCGACCCCGGTGACATCCACCTCGTCGAGTTGCTCCACGAAGCCGAGGATGGCGTTCAACTCGCCCTGCAGGCGCTCTGCTTCATCATCGCCCACCTTGATGCGGGCGAGGTGCGCCACGCGGCGCACGGTTTCCAAATCAACGGACATGAGGGTCGCTCCAAAGGTGCGCCCCGCCTAGCATTCGCGGGGCGCCCTGCGCAACATTCAAGGCGCGCGCCGGCCTGGCGGCGCCGGCCCCAATCAGGACAGAGCCTAGTGCTTGTAGGGATCGGCCGCGTCGCGCAGCCCGTCGCCGAGGAAGTTGAAGGCCAGAACCACGATGATGATCGGGATCACCGGCGCCATCAGCCACGGATAGATCGTCACGACGGTGATGTTCTGCGCCTCGTTGAGAAGCACGCCCCACGAGATCGCCGGCCGCTTGAGGCCGAGATTGAGGAAGGACAGCGCCGTCTCGCCCAGAATCATCGTCGGGATCGACAGGGTCGCCGAGGCGATGATGTGGCTCGAGAAGCCCGGCAGCAGGTGACGGCGGATGATGCGGCCCGGCGGCGCGCCCATCAGCATCGCCGCGCGCGCATAATCCTCCTCACGGAGCGACAGGAGCTTGGAGCGCACCGCACGCGCGAGGCCCGGCCAGTCGAGAAGGCCGAGAATGATGGTGAGGCCGAAATAGATCCACAGCGGAGACCACGTCACCGGCAGCGCGGCCGACAGCGCCATCCACAGCGGCAATTCCGGCAGCGAGCGCAAAATCTCGATCAGCCGCATGATCAGATTGTCGATGATCCCGCCGAAGAAGCCCGCGAGACCGCCGAAGAACATGCCGAGGATGATCGAGATCGCGACGCCGACGAGACCGACCGTCAGCGAGATGCGCGCCCCGTAGACGAGGCCGGACAGGACGTCCCGCCCCAGGCGGTCCGTGCCGAAGAGGAAGAAGGTCCCCCCTTCCGGCGGACAGACGAGGTGGAAGCGCCCCTCGATCAGCCCCCAGAAATCATACGAATCGCCGAGGCACAGGAAGCGCAGCGGCTGCGGCGTCGACCGGTCCGTCTTGTAGACCCAGCGCAGCGTGTCGAGGTCGACCTCCGAGTGCATCGGATAGACGAACGGGCCGACGAAGCTCCCCTCATGGAAGAGGTGGATCGGCTGCGGCGGCGCGTAGAGGAAGTCCGCATTGCGCGAGTTGGGATCGTACGGCGCGATCGGCTCGGCGAAGGGGACGCAGAGATAGAAGAGCAGCAGCACCACCGCCGACCACACCGCGATGCGGTGCCGGCGGAAGCGCCACCAGATGATGCGCCACATCGACGCCTGGAAATAGCGCTCCTGCTCCGGCGTGAGGCGCTCGGCCTCGCCCGGATCGAAGGGAGTGGCGTCCACATAGTGGTCGACCGCGCCGCCCGGCACGTCGACGCTTGCGGCGCCCTCATTGCGAGTTGGGTCGACGCGCGGCCCCTCTCTCATTGCCGATCGCCTCCGGTCACGCGGTCGCCTCCTGGCCGAGACGGATCCGGGGATCGAGCAAGGCGAGCAACAAGTCTGAAATCAGCATTCCGACCAGGGTCAGCACCGCCACGAAGAGCAGGATGAAACCGGCGAGATATTGGTCCTGCGACTGGAGCGCGCCGAGCAGGATCGGCCCCACCGTCGGCAGGTTGAGGACGACCGACACGATCACCGATCCCGACACCAGCGACGGGATAAGGTTGCCGATGTCCGCGATGAACGGGTTCAGCGCCATCCTCAGCGGATATTTGAGGACGAGATTGCGCTCCTTCAGCCCCTTCGCCCGCGCCGTCGTCACATACTGGCGGTTCAACTCGTCGAGGAGGTTCGCGCGCAGGCGCCGGATCATCGCCGCCGTCCCCGCCGTCCCGATCACGATCGTCGGCACCACGAGGTGCGAGACGATCGACAGGAACTTGTCGAGGCTCATCGGCGCATCGATGAAGCGCGGCGCCATCAGCCCGCCGACCGACACCCCGAACCACTCGTTCATGAGGAAGAGAAGGATCAGCCCGAGCAGGAAGTTCGGCACCGCGAGCCCCAGATAGCCGAGCAGCGTGAAGCCGTAATCGCCCCAGGAATATTGGCGCGTCGCCGAATAGATCCCGATCGGGAAGGACACAATGTAGACGAAGAGGATCGTCGCGAAATTGAGGATCACCGTCAGGAGGAGCGTCCCCGACACCACCTCACCGACCGGCTTCTGGAACTCGAACGACCAGCCCCAATTGCCCTGCAAAATCCCGTCGAACCCGTGCTGGCCCGGCCAGATCCCCACCCAGACCGCGTACCGCTCCATGAACGGCCGGTCGAGCGCGAACTCGCGGCGCAGGAATTCGAGCTTGGCGACCGACGCCGCCTCGCCCTGCGCCTGAAGCTGGGAGATCTGGTTCGACAGATAGTCGCCGGGCGGCAGCTCGATGATGAAGAAGATCAGCAGCGAGATGATGAAGAGCGTCGGCACCATGCCGACAATCCGGCGCAGAACATACGAGATCATGACCGCACCGACGCCTTGTCGTTCTGTCTATTTCGCATCGTCGAAATAGAACTCGTCCATCCGGTAGAGGCCGAATTGCGCGCCCGGATCCCAGCCATAGACGGCCTTTTCCGGGACGTTCTTCAGCGTGTTCTTCACGACGACCGGCTGGACGACCCCTTCGACCGTGCCGATCGTCAGCACTTCGCTGGAATGAAGCGCGAGGATCTTCTCCCAGGCGAGCGCCCGCTCCTCCTCCGTCTCGGTGTGGAGCCAGTCATTGTAGAGGCTCATGAGCTGGACGGCGGGGTCGTAGTCCGGCTTCTCGCCGCTCTCGCCGCCGCTCATCTCGAACGCGCCCCAGGCCGGGCCGGTCAGGAACATCGTGGAGACCGGAACGCGCTCGTCCGGCGGCATGTCGGGGGACGGCAGCCCGTTGTCGTAGCCCGGCCACACGCTCATCGCGAGCTCGCCGGAGAAGGCGCGGTTGCGCAGCACATCGCGCTGCGAGGGGCGCGGGAACATCGACACGCCGATCTCGGCCCACGTGTCCTTGATGAGCTCCAGCGCGTCGACCTCGATGTCGTTCTCGCCCGCCGTCTCGATGATCAGCTCCAGCGTGCGCCCGCTCGGAAGGAGACGCATCCCGTCCTTGTTGCGCTTGGTGAGGCCGATCTCGTCGAGAAGCGCGTTCGCCTTCTTCGGATCGAAGGACGGTGGATCGAAATGGCCGTGATCGAAGAGCGGGCTCTCCGGCAGCACGGTGTTCGCCGAGGGCTTGCCGAGGCCGAAGAAGAGCACCCGGTTGAGGAGCGCGCGGTCGACACCGAGCGACAGCGCCTCGCGGAAGCGCTTGTCGCGGAAGAGCGTGCGCAGCTCCGGATCCGCGACGGTGAGGTTCGGATAGATCGCGATCGCCGAGGCGTAGGCCTCCGGCCACAGCCGCGTCGTGTACCCCTTCTGCGCCTCGCCGCGCTTCAGGACCGGCAGGTCGCCGAAGACGAGGCCGCGCGCCTGAAGGTCCGCCTCGCCGGCCTGCACCTTCGTCGGGATCAGGCTGCCGTCCACGACCGACATCACCACCTGGTCGATATAGGGGAGCTGCTGTCCGGTCGACGTGATGCGGTGGAAGTAGGGATTGCGGACCATCACGAAGCGGCGGTCGGTCGACCCCTTCGTCGGCACCCAGGGCTGCAGCGAGGGCAACTCCGGGTTCGTGCCGTCATACATGTCGTCGCGCAGATTGTGCAGCGGCGCCCAGGAGCGCACCCGCGCCTCGGCGACCATCTTGTCGATCGCCGCCTGGTCCCCGAATTTCGGGTTGAACTGGCGCAGATAGTGCGCCGGGCGATAGATGAAGGGCGGCCGGGCCTGCGCCAGGGTCGGCAGGAAGCGCGGGTTCGGCGCCTCCCAGGTGTAGCGGACCGTCGTCTCGTCGATCACCTCGAATTTCGGCAGCGCCCCGTTGACCAGCATGTAGGGCGGCGGGGTCGGGGTCAGCTCCTCGTTGGTAAGGACCTCCTCGAAGAAATAGCGCAGATCCTCCGAGGTGAACGGCTGCCCGTCCGACCATTTGTGCCCCTTGCGCAGGTGGAAGGTGAAGATGCGCCCCTCTTCCACGTCGACATCGCGCAGGATGTCCGGCACCAGCTCGTAGTCCTCGTTGTAGCCGACGAGGCGGGCATAGCCCCACACGTTGATGAGGCGCATGTCCTTGGCGCGCCCGATCAGCGTGTTCAGCTCGCCGCCATGCTTGCCGACCGTGCGCCCGGTGGCGGCAAGGTCGGTCACGAGCGGCTCCTCGGGCACCCGCTCCTCGATCGGCGGGAGCCCGCTGTGGGTGTTCGCGAGCGTCGGGGTTTCGACGAGCGCCGGGCGCTCGGCGTAAGCCGCCGGCGCCGCCAACAACAAACCGAGTACGAGGAGTGTCCGGATCATCACGCGGCATCCTTCATCGCCGGCACCTCGCCGGGTGCGCACACGAAATGGCCCGGGAAACGCTCCACCATGGTGGGAACGTCCCCCGGCATCAAACGATAGGGTTCGGGCCAGGCGGTCGGGTCCGACGCGCGTCCGGCTGAGAGTTTGGCAAAGTCGAGGGGCCGGTCGAGATTGGCGTCCGGCACGGCCGCGAGCAGCGCCTTCGTATAGGGATGCTGCGCGTTGTCGATCACCGCTCGCGTCTCCCCCAGCTCGACGAGCCGGCCCCGACACATCACGGCGATCCGTGTCGCCAGATAGTCGACGACGGCAAGATTGTGGCTCACGAATAGATAGGTGAGCATGAGGTCCCGCTGAAGATCCTTCAACAGGTTCAGGACCTGCGCCTGCACCGAAACGTCGAGCGCGGAGACCGGCTCGTCGCAGACGAGAATGTCCGGCCGCAGCGCGAGGGCGCGCGCGATGCCGACGCGCTGGCGCTGCCCGCCCGAGAGCGAATGCGGATAGCGCCGCAACATCTTCTGATCGAGCCCAACAAGCTCCATCAGGTTGCGCACGTGCTCGTCCCGGCTTTCGGGCGTGCCGATATTGTGGATCACCAGCGGCTCGCGGATCACCTCGTTGATCGACATGCGCGGGTTCAGCGAGGAGAACGGGTCCTGGAAGACGAGCTGGATCCGCCGGCGATAGGCGAGCAGATCCTCCCCCTCGAGCGTCGCGATATCGCGCCACCCGTCGCCCTCGCGGATCCGCACCGCGCCCGAACTCGGCGGAAAGGCGCGCATGACCGCCATCGCGACGGTCGTCTTGCCCGAGCCCGATTCGCCGACGAGGCCAAGACACTCGCCCGCGTTGATCTTGAAGCTCACCTGGTCGACGGCCGTCATCGTGCGCGCGGCGGAGAAGAGCCCGCCCTTCTTCAGGCGGAAGCGCTTGACGAGATTGTCCACCTCGACGAGCGGCTCACCGCGCTCCACCTCGCACGGCTTGCCGAACGCATCGAGCTTCGGCGTAATCGGGCGGATCGGGACGAGACGCTCGCTCATGTCGAAGGTCGGCACCGCGTGGAGGAGCGCCTTCAGATACGGATGCTCCGGCATCGTGAAGATCGTGCGCGCCGGCCCGCGCTCCATCACGCGGCCCTGATAGACCACCACGACCTCGTCGGCCATGTTCGCCACCACGCCGAAATCGTGGGTGACGAGCATGATGCTCATCCCGATCTCCTTCTGCACGTCGCGCAGGAGCTTCAGGATCTCGGCCTGGATGGTGACGTCGAGCGCGGTCGTCGGCTCGTCGGCGATGACGAGCGCCGGACGGCACATCATCGCCATCGCGATCATCGCGCGCTGGCGAAGGCCGCCCGACAATTCGAACGGATAGGTGCTGAGTGCGCGCTCCGGGTCTGGGAAGTGGACGAGGCGCAGCATCTCGCGCGTCGCCTCGCGCGCCGTCGCCCGGTCCATGTTCTGGTGGAGCCGGCCCGCCTCGCCGATCTGGTCGCCGATCGTGTGGAGCGGCGACAGGCTCGTCATCGGCTCCTGGAAGATCATCGCGATCCGGTTGCCGCGGATCTTGCGCATCTGGTCGCCGTCGCGCGGCAGCTTGGCAAGGTCCACCGTCGTCCCGTCGATCGGGTCGGTGAAGAGGATCTCGCCCTGCGGCACCGAGGCGACGGACGGCAGAAGACCCATCACCGCCTGGCCGATGGTCGACTTGCCCGACCCCGACTCGCCGACGATCGCAACCGTCTTGCCTTGTGGAATCTGGAACGAGACGCCGTCGACAGCGCGCGTCACCCCGTCGATCCGGTATTCCACCACCAGGTTGCGCACGTCGAGGACGGCCATGGATCCTCTTTTTCCCAAGGGGTTGAGACCAACCAAGTCTTGCGGTGATCGCATGATCCTTCGCGAAGGGCAACCAGGTGAATCGCGCAGAAACACCACCGAATCTGCTTGAACTTTACCCCGCCGATGCGCGCCGTCTCCTGTCACTCACGCGTCATCACACTCTGTTCTTCCTGCCCGCTTGACCTTGATAACGATCAAGACCGGACCCGCCCCGCGCCGCCCGCCGCCAAGGCCAGGCGCGCGGCGCGCCCGATCACGGCGCAGCCTTCGCATCCATCCAACTTCCCGTCCCCGGCCCGATACCGCACCGCCCGGCCCGCCCTGCGCAAACGCACCCGACCATGCCTTGGTTGCGCGAGCCACGCCGCCAGCCGTCCGCGCAACAAAAAAGGCGCTCCGAAGAGCGCCTTTCATCCCCGGAAAAGGCTGTCGCGGCGATCAGAAGAAGGCCTGAAGCCCCGTCTGCGCACGCCCCAGGATGAGGGCGTGGACGTCGTGCGTGCCCTCGTAGGTGTTCACCGTCTCGAGGTTCACCATGTGGCGGATCACGTGATACTCCTCCGAGATCCCGTTGCCGCCGTGCATGTCACGCGCCATCCGCGCGATGTCGAGCGCCTTGCCGCAATTGTTGCGCTTCACGATGGAGATCATCTCCGGCGCCATCTCCCCCTCGTCGAAGAGGCGGCCGACGCGCAGCGACCCCTGCAGGCCGAGCGCGATCTCGGTCTGCATGTCGGCGAGCTTCTTCTGGACGAGCTGGGTCTGGGCGAGCGGTCGGCCGAACTGCTTGCGGTCGAGCGTGTACTGGCGCGCGGCGTGCCAGCAATATTCCGCCGCCCCCATCGCGCCCCAGGAGATGCCGTAGCGCGCCCGGTTGAGGCAGCCGAACGGCCCCTTGAGACCCGACACGTTCGGCAGGAGATTCTCCTCCGGCACGAACACGTCGTCCATCATGATCATGCCGGTGATCGAGGCGCGCAGCGAGATCTTGCCCTCGATCTTAGGCGCGTCGAGCCCCTTCATCCCCTTCTCGAGGACGAAGCCGCGGATCGCCCCGTCATGCGCCTCGGACTTCGCCCACACGACGAAGACGTCGGCGATCGGCGAGTTCGAGATCCAGGTCTTGGCGCCCTTCAGGATGTAGCCGCCATCGGCCTTCTTCGCGCGGGTCGTCATGCCGCCGGGGTCGGAGCCGGCGTCAGGCTCGGTCAACCCGAAGCAGCCGACATATTCGCCGGTCGCGAGCTTCGGCAGCCACTTTTTGCGTTGAGTCTCGTCACCATAGGCATAGATCGGATACATGACGAGCGAGGACTGGACGCTCATCATCGAGCGATAGCCGGAATCGACCCGCTCGACCTCGCGCGCGACGAGCCCATAGGAGACGTAGCTGGCGCCGACGCCCCCATATTCCTCCGGAACGGTGACGCCGAGGAGACCCAGCTCGCCCATCTCGTTGAAGATGGACCGGTCGGTCTTCTCCTCGCGAAAGGCTTCCATCACGCGCGGCTGGAGCTTTTCCTGCGCGTACGCGTTCGCCGTGTCGCGGATCATCCGCTCGTCTTCGCTCAATTGTGCGTCGAGACGGAAGGGATCATCCCACTGGAACGAAACCGTCTTGTCGCGCACATTCCCGGGCTCGGCTGCGGCCGACATAGTCTCTCCTACCCCTAGAACAGCGATCCTTCATAGTTGAAGGATCATAGGCCCCGCCACCCGAAAGGGCAAAGGACCGCGAAAGGATACACCCTATGATGCGCACCGACACCGGCCAGACGGTTCGGCTCATCGACTACGCGCCGACCCTCTACCGTGCGCCGCGCACAATGTTGATGTTCGCGCTCCACCCCACGCGGACAGTCGTGCGCAACGCCACGAAATACGAGCCACGCGGCAGCGTCGACGGGCCGCTGACACTCGTCGGTGACGGTCTCCTCCTGCTCTCTGCCGAGCTCGATGGCAAGAAGCTTCCGGACAGCGCCTACGAGGCGACGCCCGATTCGTTCGTCCTCAAGGACCCGCCGAAGCGCCCGTTCGAGCTCACCCTCGTCACCGTCGTCTCGCCCGACGAGAACACCGAGCTGATGGGCCTCTACCGCTCCAACGGCGTCTACTGCACCCAGTGCGAGGCCGAGGGCTTCCGCCGCATCACCTATTCGTACGACCGTCCGGACGTCCTTTCGGTCTACGACGTCTTCATCATCGCCGACGGACCGGGAGCGCCCGCCCTCCTGTCGAACGGCAACCTCGTCAACAAGGGTGTCGTCAACGGCGCGCCGACCGCCCACTGGCACGACCCGTTCCCGAAGCCGACCTACCTCTTCGCCCTCGTCGCCGGCGAACTCGGCCTCGTGAAGGACACCTTCACCACCATGTCCGGCCGCAAGGTCGACCTCGCCATCTATGTCGAGAAAGGCAAGGAGCCCCGCGCCACCTACGCGATGGACGCCCTCAAGCGCTCCATGCGCTGGGACGAGACGCGGTTCGGGCGCGAATATGATCTCGACGTCTTCAACATCGTCGCCGTGTCCGACTTCAACATGGGCGCGATGGAGAACAAGGGCCTCAACGTCTTCAACGACCGCTACGTCCTCGCCGACCCCGCGCTCGCCACCGACGCGGACTATGCCGGCATCGAGACCGTCATCGCCCACGAATATTTCCACAACTGGACCGGCAATCGCATCACCTGCCGCGACTGGTTCCAGCTCTGCCTGAAGGAAGGCCTCACCGTCTTCCGCGACCAGGAGTTCACGTCCGACGTGCGCTCGCGCTCGGTGAAGCGCATCGAGGATGTGCGGCGCCTCCGCCTCCACCAGTTCAGCGAGGACGGGGGACCGCTCCGCCACCCGGTGCGCCCCAGCGAATATGCCGAGATCTCGAACCTCTACACGACCACCGTGTACGAGAAGGGCTCCGAGGTCATCCGCATGATCCACACGCTGATCGGCGAGACCGCCTTCCGCCGCGGCATGGACACCTACTTCGCCCGCTTCGACGGGACGGCCGCCACGATCGAGGACTTCATCGGCTGCTTCGAGCTGCCGGACCCCAGCTCCTTCATGCGCTGGTATCTGGAGGCCGGCACCCCGACCGTCGCGGTCGAGGAGACCTACGAGAACGGGCGCTACCGCCTGACCCTCACCCAGAAGCCGTTCATGAACGCGGCGCTGAAGCCGATACCGGTCCGCCTCGCGATCCTCGGCCGCGAAGGCGCGCTCGACCTCTCGCGCAGCACCATCGAGGGCGCGCGCCTCAACGGCGACCGCCTGACGCTCGGCGAGAAGGTCTCCGTCACCATCGACGGCCTCAACGAATCGCCCGTCGCCTCGGTCTTCCGCACCTTCTCCGCGCCCGTCCATGTGGAGCGCCCGGTCGACGCGGAGCGCGACTTCACGCTGCTGGAGCATGACGACGACCCCTTCAACGTCTGGGACGCCGCCCAGCGCCGCGCCCTCGCGATCCTGAAGGCGCATTATGAAGGCGCCCCGCTCGACATCGACCGCCTCGCAAACGTCCTCACCGCCTTCGCCGAGGACAAAAGCCACGAGCCGGCCTTCCGCGCCTTCCTCCTCCAGCTCCCGACCCGCCACATGCTGGTCGAGGCGATCGGCGGCGACGTCGACGCGGACAAGGTCGACGCGGCGCACAAGGCGATGATGGCCGCGCTCGGCGCGAAGATGGCCCCGACGCTCGCCGCCCTCCACGACGCCCCGCCCCCGGCCGACAATGACGTGACGCCGGAGGCCGCAGGCCGCCGCTCGCTGCGCAACGCCGCCCTCGCCCTCCTCACCGCCGGCGGCGACCATGCCCGCGCGACGAAGCAGGCCGAGAGCGCCGGCAACATGACCGACCGCCTCGCCGCGCTCGCCGCCCTCGCGGCCGCGAACGCGCCGACGACGGACGCCGCGATGCAGCGCTTCCACGACGATTTCGAGGCCGAGCCCCTCGTCCTCGACAAATATTTCGCCCTGCAGGCCTCGCGCAGCGACGGGGAGGCGCTGGCCCGCACCCGCGGGCTCATGAACCACCCCCGCTTCAGCCTGAAGAACCCGAACCGCACGCGCAGCCTGATCGGCGCCTTCGCGCAGAACATCGCCGCCTTCCACGCGGCCGATGGCTCCGGCTACCGCTTCCTCGCCGACATCGCGCTGACGCTCGACAAGGCGAACCCGCAGGTCGCCGCGCGCCTCCTCACCCTCTTCAGCGAATATCGCCGGTTCGACGCCACGCGCCGCACCGCCGCCCTCACCGCGCTGAAGGGCGTCCTCGACCAGGCCAAATCGTCCGACGTCGGGGACATCGTGCGCCGTCTCGTGAACGTGTGAGGGCGACCTCGACACGATTCACTAACGAATTGTTAACCACACTTGGACAGTCTTAAGGAGCCGCTCATACTCTAGGTCGATTCGGACACATCTTGCGGGTTCCCATGGCAGTGACAACGCGCACGTCGATTGATGACGAGCCCAATGTGGGCGCGTCGTCCGTCGCCGCGGCGGCGGCGCCGTCGCCCGGCATGTCGGTGCGCGCGCGCTCGGGCGGGCGCGCCGAGCCCGCCCCCGTGTCCCGCACGCGGCCCGCGCCCGGCGCGGTCCGCGGCCGGCCCCGCCCGCCCGAGGGCGGGACGCCGCCCCAGCGCCAGCGCGGCCCCCTTCCCGTCGACGGCCCCCGGCCCGTCCCGCGCCCCTCCATGGCCCGGTTCGGCGACAGCGAGGAGCCGCCGCGTGCGAGCGCCAAGGCGCACCGGATGGACGGTCATGTCCGCCTCCTCGCCGAGCCCGGCTACGGCCAGCTCCTCGCGCGCGAGCCGCTGCTGCGCCGCGCGATCCCGTTCCTCACGATCATCTTCATCCTCGTCATCGCCGCCTACCGCGTCGCGATCACGCTCGACCATCGCGACACGACCGAGGCGGAGGCGCGCACCCAGATCACCCTCCTCGCGAGCGCGCTCTCGGCCGAGATGAGCCGGCGCAGCGCCACCGAGGAGGTCCCGCTCGAGACGATCTTCGCGACGAGCCTGCCCGACGGCGCCACCTCGAACGGGCGCCAGATCACCCTCATCGAGAACGATACGATCGCGACGACGGTGCCCTTCCGGCCCGATCTCGTCGGCGGCCCCGTCTCGCGCCTCCTCGGCCCCAACCAGCCGATGACGACATTCGGCCGCCGCGCCGGCGTCATGGAGGTGATGTCCAACGGCACCGAGCTCTTCGCGACCGTCCATCACCTCGCCGACCGCGAGGCGATGATCGCGGTCACCCAGCCGCGCCAGGCGATCCTCACCGCGTGGCGCGACGAGCTCAGCACCAACGCCGTGCTCTTCATGTGCACCGCGGGCGTGATCATCGTCGTCGTCTACGCCTTCTACGCGCAGTCGGCGCGCGCCCGCTCCGCCGACCAGATCTACACGGCGACGACGACGCGCATCGACACCGCCCTCACACGCGGCCGATGCGGCCTCTTCGACTGGGACGTCGCGCGCGGGCGCATGTTCTGGACCCAGTCGATGTTCGAGGTCCTCGGCATGCCCCCAAGGGACGAGCTGATGGGATTCCGCGAGGTCGCGGCCCTCGTCCACCCCGACGATGGCGGCCTCTACGAGATCGCCCAGCGCCAGCTCGCGACCGGCGAACGCGTGCTCGACCGCACGCTCCGGATGCGGCACGCGGACGGGCGCTGGATCTGGCTCCGCTTCCGCGCCGAGCTCGTCACGGACGACGAATCCGGCCGCCCCCACCTCATCGGCGTCGCCCTCGACACGACCGAGCAGAAGCGCCTCGCCGAGCAGTCCGCCACGGCCGACATGCGCCTGCGCGACGCGATCGAGACAGTCTCGGAGGCGTTCGTGCTGTGGGACGCGCAGAACCGCCTCGTCATGTGCAACACCAAATACCAGGAGATGCACAACCTGCCGGACGACGCGGTGAAGCCCGGCACGCCCTACCATGTCGTGATCGAGGCCGCGCTCCAGCCGGTCGTCTCCTCCCAGCTCCTCACCTACACCGAGGGACCGGAGGACGAACGCTCCTACGAGGCCGAGCTCGCCGGCGGCCGCTGGCTCCAGATCAACGAACGCCGCACCAAGGACGGCGGCTTCGTCTCGGTCGGCACGGACATCACCACGCTCAAGAACCACGAAGAGCGGCTGATGGAATCGGAGAAGCGCCTCAAGGCGAACGTCGTCGAGCTGAAAAACGCGCGGCGGACCGCTGAAAACCAGACCCGCCAGCTCGCCGAGCTCGCCGAGAAATATGCCGAGGAGAAGACGAGGGCCGAGGACGCGAACCGCGCCAAGTCCGAGTTCCTCGCCAACATCTCGCACGAGCTGCGCACGCCGCTGAACGCGATCATCGGCTTCTCGGAGATCATGCGGAACCAGATGTTCGGCGCGCTCGGGGCCCCGAAATACGAGGAATATTGCGGCGACATCCACCACTCCGGCACGTACCTCCTGGGCGTCATCAACGACATCCTGGACATGAGCCGCATCGAAGCCGGCCAGGTGGACCTCTCGGTCGAGATGGTGGACCTTGCCGAGCTCTTCACCGAGGCAACGCGCATCATGACGCCGACCTCGGCGGAGAAGAACATCACGCTCGCCTCCGCCATCTCGGACGGGATGCGCATCCAGGTGGACCGTCGCGCGATGAAGCAGATCCTCCTCAACCTCATGTCCAACGCGGTGAAGTTCACCCCGAACGACGGGTGCGTGACCACCCGCGCGCGCCTCGAGCGCGACTGGGTCGTCGTCGCGGTGGAGGACAACGGCATCGGCATCCCGAAGCGCGAGCTGGAGCGTCTCGGTCAGCCCTTCGTGCAGGTGGAGAACCAGTTCACCAAGACGCACCAGGGCTCCGGCCTCGGCCTCGCCATCGCCCGCTCGCTCACCGAGCTGCACCGCGGCAAGATGGAGATCCAGTCCGAGGTCGGCCACGGCACGACCGTGACGGTCCGCCTCCCGCGCGAGCACGCCGCCGAAAGCCGCAACGCCGCCTGACGGCGTCGGCAATCGGACCGGCCCCCTGAAGGCCGCCTCAGTCGGCCCGTCTCTGCGCTTCCCGGCCCTCAGGCCGTCGTCGGAGAGCGCCGGTAGTGCATGGCGACGACGCCGTCGGAGAGCGGCGTCGCCGAGATCAATTCGAGGTGTCGCGCGCTCGGCAGGCCGCCCTCATAAAGGGTCGGGCCGTGGCCGACGATCCGCGGGTGAACGAGGAACTTGTACTCGTCGATCAGATCCAGCCGGTCGAGCGCCGCCGCGAGCTTGATGCTCCCGAGGAGCACGCCCGCCGGGGTCGCATCCTTGAGGTTCTGCACGCCCGTGCGCAGATCACCCGCGATGTGGTGGCTGTTGGTCCACGGAAAGTCGCTTCGCTTCGACGACACGACGTATTTCGGCTTGGCCTCCAATTTGACCGCCCACTCGCGGATGGCCGGAGGCGCTTCAACCTCGCCGCGCGCGACCGCCGGCCAGAAGTCCTCCATCATCTCGTAGGTGACGCGGCCCCACAGCATCGCACCGCTCTCGTCCATGAGGCGGGTGAAGAAGGCGTGCGTTTCCTCGTCGGCGATACCCGCCCGGTGGTCGACGCATCCGTCCAGGGTGACGTTGGTGCTGAAGATCAAGAGTCCCATGAGGCCAGCCTACAAGCTTCCGATATCCTCGCCACGCCGTTCCGCTGCGGCTGTCGCGGGCAGGCCCGCCAGGCCGCCCGCCCGCCCTCAGCGGTCCTTCACGTAGGGAATGGAGAGCGCCCGCGGCGGGGTCGAGCGTCCGAAGAAGCCCGCGAGCAGCACCACCGTCAGCACGTACGGCGCCATCAGGATCGCCTCGACCGGGATCTGCCCGATCACCGGAAGGTCGACGCCCGAGAGGCGCGAGGCCGTGCTTTCGAGGACACCGAAGAGGAGGCAGGCGAGGAAGGTCGGCACCGGCTTCCAGTTGCCGAAGATCAGCGCCGCGAGCGCGATATAGCCCCGCCCCGCGCTCATCTCGCGCACGAAGCCGCCGCCGTGCCCGGTCGACAGATACGCCCCCGCGATGCCGCACAGGAGCCCCGCGATCAGCACCGCGCGATAGCGCAGCCACGCCACCGAATAGCCGGCGCTGTCCACCGCCTCGGGCGCCTCGCCGACGGCGCGGAGCCTCAGCCCGAACGTCGTCGAATAGAGCACCCACCCGGCGAGCGGCACCGCGAGAAGGGCCACATAGACGAGGATGTTCTGCCCGCTCAGGATCTCCGTATAGAACGGCCCGAAATAGGGAATGCTTGCGAAGGTCTCGGTGAAGGGCAGATTCACCTCGCCGAACCGCTCCGCCCGCGACAGGGGCGGCGTCTGCCCGCCCTGCGCGAAGAGCGCGATCCCGATCACCACCGTCAGCCCCGAGGCGAGGATGTTGATCGCGACCCCGCTCACGATCTGGTCGCCCCGGTGCGTCACGCACGCGAAGGCATGGACGAGCGCGAGCGCCATGCCCGCGAGCATCGCGCCGATGAGCCCGATCCAGGGCGAGCCCGTCGCGCTCGCGACCGCGGCGGCGACGAACGCCCCCATGAGGAGCTTGCCCTCGAGCCCGATATCGACGACGCCCGCCCGCTCCGAGAACAGCCCCGCCATCGCGCACAGGATGAGCGGGGTGGAGAGCCGCAGCGTGCTCCCCATGATCTGCATGATGTCGAGCCAGAGATCAGCCATGGGCGGGCGCGAGCCTCGGCGAGAAGAGGCGCACCAGCGGCTTTTCGAGCATGTAGGCGAGCGCGCCGGAGAACAGGATGATCAGCCCCTGGATGACGAGCACCATCTCGCGGTCGATCGTGCGGAACTCGAAGGAAAGCTCCGCACCACCCTGATAGAGCGCACCGAAGAGGATGCTCGCGAGGACGATCCCGACCGGGTGGCTGCGCCCCATCAGCGCGACCGCGATGCCGGTGAAGCCGTAGCCGGCGGTGAAGTTGAGGATCAGCTTGCCCTGCGCGCCGAGGACGTCGTTCACCGCCATCAGTCCCGCGAGCGCGCCGGAGATGCACATCACGACGATGATTGTGCGCGGCACCGCGACGCCCGCATAGCGCGCCGCCGGTTCGCTCTCGCCGAGGGTGCGGATGCGGAAGCCGAACGGCGTCTTCCACACGAGCACCCAGACGACCACGCACGCGACGAGCGCGAGCACGATCGAGAGATTCAGCGGCGAAGCCGTCGCCTCGATCCCGAACGCGCGCAGGATCTCGTGCACCTTCGGCAGCGTCGCCTCCAGATTGCGCGTCTGCGGCGTCGACTGCCCGGGCCGGATCAGCGCCCCCGTCAGCAGCGCGACGAGCACGCCCGCCGCGATGAAGTTGAACATGATGGTGGTGATGACGACGTGACTCCCGCGCGTCGCCTGGAGGACACCCGGCAGGAAGGCCCAGGCCGCACCGAAGAGCGCCGCCGCCACGATCGCGAGCGGCAGGACCACGAGCCCCGGCAGATAGGGATCGAGCGCCAGGCACACGAGCGCCGCGCCGAGCCCGCCGATCGCCGCCTGCCCCTCGCCGCCGATATTGAAGAGCCGCGCCTGGAAGGCGACGGCGACCGCGAGGCCCGCGAAAATGAAGTTCGTCGCGTAGTAGAGCGTGTAGCCGAGGCTCCCCGGATAGACGAAGGCGCCCTGGATCATCACCGTCAGCGCGCGCCAGGGATTCTCCCCGATCATCGCGACGACGAGCCCCGCCACCAGGAAGGCGAGGACGAGGTTCAGGAGCGGGATCACCACGAGATCCGCCCACCGGGGCAATTGCGAAGGGGTCACACGATCGCCTCGTCGCGGAAATTCTCTTCGGCCGGCATCGGCGGCGGATCGGCAACGCCCGCCATCATCAGCCCGACCCGCTGGCGGTCCGCGTCCGCCCCGTCGATGATCCCGACCACGCGCCCGCCATTCATCGCCATCACCCTGTCGGAGAGGGCGAGGATCTCGTCGAGCTCGACCGAGACGATCAGGATCGCGCAGCCCTGGTCGCGCAGCGCCAGAAGCTGGCGGTGGATGAACTCGATCGCGCCGATATCCACCCCGCGCGTCGGCTGGCCGACGAGGAGGAGGGCCGGCGCCGCGCCATGCTCGCGCGCGAGGATCAGCTTCTGCTGGTTCCCGCCCGAGAAGCCCGCCGCCCGCAATTCGGGGTTCGCGGGCCGCACGTCGAAAATGTCCATCAGCGACTGGCAGCGCGCCCGCATCCGCCGCGAGGCGATGAGCCAGGGCCGCTGCCCGCGCGCCTCGTCGAGATAGCCAAGGACGGCGTTCTCGCGCATCGCGAACGGGAGGACGAGCCCCTCGTGCCGCCGGTCCTCCGGCACGTGCGCGACGCCGAGGCCGCGCATCTCGGCGGGGTCCGACCGGGCGTCCGCGCTGACGGTCCGCCCCGCGACGGTGAAGGCGCCCCCCGTCGGCGGCAGGATGCCGGCGAGGACGGCGAGAAGCTCCGACTGCCCGTTCCCCGCGACGCCGGCGACGCCCAGGATCTCGCCCGCCCGCAGATTGAAGCTCACATCGTGGAGACGCGTGATCCCGCCTTCGTCGGCCGCTGAGAGCCCCTCGACAGAGAGGACGACATCGCCCGCCGGCGTCGCCGACACGTTGCGCACCGCCCGCACGGCGCGCCCGACCATCAGCTCGGCGAGCGTCTCTCGGTCGGTCTCGGCGGTGACGAGATGGGCGACCATCTGGCCGCGCCGCATCACCGACACCGCGTCCGTGATCGCCATGATCTCGCGCAGCTTGTGGGTGATGAGGAGGATCGTGACGCCGCGCGCCTTCAGCACCTTGAGGCTTTCGAAGAGGCGGTCCGTCTCGTCGGGCGTCAGGACGCCCGTCGGCTCGTCGAGGATCAGGATCCGCCCGCCCCCGATCAGCGCCTTGATGATCTCGACGCGCTGCTGGAGTCCGACCGGCATCCGCCCGACCACGGCGTGCGGATCGACCTCGAGCCCATAATCGCGCGCGATCGCCTGCATCCGCGCAAGCACCTCGTCGCGGCTCGCCTTCAGCGTCGCGCTCTTCGCAAAGCCGAGCATCAGATTTTCGAGGACGGTGAAGTTCGGCACCAGCATGAAGTGCTGGTGGACCATGCCGATACCGGCACCGATCGCATCGGCGCTGGAGGTCATCTTGACCGGCGCGCCGAAGAGCCGGATCTCGCCGGAATCGGCGGCATAGTGGCCGGCGAGGATGGAGACGAGGGTCGACTTCCCCGCCCCGTTCTCGCCGATGATCCCGTGAATCGCACCCTCGGCGACCTCGAGGTCCACGCCGTCATTCGCCTGGACGGCCCCGAACCGCTTGGAGATCGCGCTGAGGACGATGGCCGGCGCGACTGCGCCGCCGTCTGCTGCGTCAAACGTCATCGCAACCGCCCCCAGGGGCGACCGTGACACGCGAGCTCGTGGGCGAGCATCACCCGCGACCGGTCAGTCGACGGGGCAGGCCTGGTCGTCTTCGTAGTTGTGGACGGTGATCTCGCCGGCGACGATCTTCGCCTTCGCCGCCTCCATCGCGTCGCGAATGTCCGCGGTCAGGAGGTCGGCATTGTTCTCATCGGCGACATAGTCGACACCCTCCTCGGCAAGGCCGAGCACCATGATGCCGGCGGTGAACTCGCCGTTCTTGGCGTCGGTCATCGTGTCGTAGGCGGCATTGTCGACGCGCTTCAGCATCGAGGTGAGCACCGAGCCGGGGGCGACGGCGTACTGGTCGCTGTCGACGCCGATGGCGAGCTTGCCCTCGTCCGCGACGGCGCGGATCACGCCGAGGCCGGTGCCGCCGGCGGCGTGGTAGACGATGTCGGCCCCGCGGTCGATCTGGCTGCGCGCGAGCTCGGCGCCCTTCGTCGGGTCGTTCCAGGCGGCGGGCGTCGTGCCGGTCATGTTCTCCAGCACCGTCGCGTCGGGCTTCGTCGCGAGCACGCCCTGCTTGTAGCCGCAGGCGAACTTGCGGATCAGCGGAATGTCCATGCCGCCGACGAAGCCGACCGTCCCCGTCTCGCTCTTCATCGCCGCGGCGACGCCGACGAGGTAGCTGCCCTCATGCTCCTTGAAGGAATATTGGCGCAGGTTCGGCCGGTCGAGCCAGTTCACGTCGATGATCGCGAACATCTGGTCCGGGAATTCCTGGGCGACGGCGTCGATCGCGTCCGCCTGTGCGAAGCCGACGCCGAGCACCGGGTTGCCGCCGCGCTGGGCCATGCGGGTGATCGCCTGCGCGCGCTGCGTCTCGTTCGTGACCTCGAACTCCATGACGTCGTCGCCGCTCTCGTCGATGAAGCGCTTCACGCCGTTCCACACACCTTCATTGAAGGACTTGTCGAACTTGCCGCCCATGTCGAAGACGACGGCGGGCTTGAAGTCCTGCGCCATGGCGGAGGTGGCGCACAGAGCGATCGCGGCGACGCCGGCGAGCCAAGGCTTGAAGGTCATGGATATTCTCCGGACTGAGACGGTTCCGCGCTGAGCTTAATTCGCGCTCTCGCGATTTGGCTAGTGGATAGGCAAGCGCAATCCGGTCGCATTCCAGCGCGGACCGGCGCGCCCTGCCCGGCGATCCTCCTCAGCTGCCGAGCCCGATCTCGCGCAGCCGCTCGGTGAGATAATCGTTGGCCGTCCGGTCCCTCGAAAGCTTCACCTCCGGACGCGGATGAATGAACATCGGCATCGAGAAGCGCGGCCCGGCCTTCGCGTCGGGCGGATTGACGACGCGATGCGTCGTCGAGGGATAGTGGCCGCCCGAGGCGAGCTCCAGCATGTCGCCCGTGTTCACCGCGATCATGCCCGGATCGCACGGCACCTCGTGCCAGTTGCCCTCACGGTCGCGCGCCTGAAGGCCCGGCGCGGAGCCGGCGAGAAGAAGCGTGATGAGGTTGATATCCTCGTGCGCCGCCGCCCGCGTCGCCCCCGCATCGAACACCTGCCCCTCCTGCGAGGGATAGTGGAGGATGCGCAGCATCGACTGTGCGCTTCCCGACAGCATCTCAGGCAGCGGCTCGGAGAAGGCCGTGCGCACGTCCTCCGGCGTGTTCGCCTCGATCCACTTCAACAGCGTCCCGCCGAGATCCACGAGATCCTCGTAGAGGGAGCGCGTCGTCGTCTCCACCTCGCCGGGCAGCGCCGTCGCGGGATAGACCTGGAAGAACTCCTTCAGATCCTTCGTCGGCGAGCCCTTCGCGTTCTCCGAGCGGAACGGATAGTAGCCCTCCGGCGAGGACGGCTTGTGCGTAAAGCTCTCCTTGCTCGGCGAGGCGAAGAAATAGCCCCAGTCTCGATAGGCCTCGTCGATGCGTTCGGGCGCGATCGGATGGTCCTTCAGGACCGCGAAGCCGGTCTCGCGCAGGGACCGCGTGAAGGCCGCAGGCGCATCGGGATCGCGGAAGCTCACCGCTTGGATATTGAACATGATCTCTGTCGCTCGCAGGGACTGGGCGTCTAAGATGTTAGAGCGGGACTCCACCGACTTCAAACGGCGCTCGATGCGATTGGACATCGCCGTCCCGCCGCGCCACCCTCCGCCCGAACCCCATCCTCGCGACCGACACGGACCGACACATGCCGAGCGCCCTGCCTCCCGCCGACGAGACCCTCTCCGCGAGCGTCGAGAACTGCCACTGGGGCTATTTCGAAGCGAAGCTCGCGCCCCGCCTCACCGTCGCCCCCGGCACGAGCGTGCGCATCGAGACCGTGTCCGGCGGGCCGGACCACCTGCCGAAGGGCGATTTCTTCATCCCGCCGGCCCTTGCCGACATCCACGCCCGGTCCGAGCGGATGCTGCCGGGTCACATCCTCACCGGCCCCGTCGCGATCGAGGGCGCCGAGCCCGGCGACCTCCTCGAAGTGAAAATCGAAGGCATCGCGCTCGCGCAGGACTGGGGCTACACCTTCTTCAAGCCCCTCGGCGGGACGCTGCCGGACGCCTTCCCCGAGGGGAAGTTCGCCCACACCCGGCTCGACATGGAGGCCGGCCGCGCCGAAACACCGTGGGGCACCACCCTCGCGACCCATCCCTTCTTCGGCGTGCTCGGCGTCGCCCCGCCGCCCGAATGGGGCCGCTGCACCTCGATCATCCCGCGCACCTTCGGCGGCAATCTCGACAACAAGTCGCTCGTCCCCGGCACCTCGCTCTTCCTGCCGGTCTACGTGCCGGGCGCGCTCTTCTCGTGCGGTGACGGCCATGCCGCGCAGGGCGACGGCGAGGTCTGCGGCACCGCCATCGAGACCGCGCTGAACGGCGTCTTCTCATTCGCGATCCACAAGGGCGCGGCGACCGCCCGCCCCTACGCGCTGACGCCGACCCATCTCCTCACGATGGCGACCCACCCCGATCTCGACGTGTGCGCCGAGCGCGCCCTCCTCGACATGATCGAGCTCGTCGCGGCGACGACCGCGATGACCCGCGACGACGCCTACATGCTGGCGAGCCTCGCGGCCGACATGAAGATCACCCAGACCGTGAACCAGCACAAAGGTGTGCACTGCATGATCGCGCGCGAGCTGGTCGGCCGCTGACCAGCGCATTTTCGCGCACCAGACTGCTCTCCCATAACGCCACGATATGGCAGAGCGCCGAATTGCGATGTGCATCGCACCCGCCAAGGTGCGATGGATGCGGGACGGACGGACGACGAGACGGAGGAACGGGCGATGAAATACCGGCGCAACGAGGCCAAGGACTACGCGCGCGAGAATTTGAAGGGCATCTGGGCCGCCGCCCTCACCCCCTTCAAGGAGGACCTCTCGATCGACGAGGCCGGCTACAAGTCCAACCTCGTCCACTGGTTCGACGATCTCGCCATCGACGGCGCCTTCATCAGCGGCAAGCAGGGCGAGTTCTTCTCGATGTCCGTGCCGGAGCGCAAGCGCACCTTCGAGATCGCGGTGGACGCGGCCGAGGGGCGCGGCGCGACGATCATGTCCTGCTCGGACCAGAACATGGACGTCGTCCTCGACCTTGCGAAGCACTCCGAGGCGATCGGCGCGGACTATATCGTCGTCCACGCCCCGATCCTGCACTTCGTCCACGATCAGGACGAGACACTCTACCAATATTACAAGCACATCTCCGAACAGGTGGAGATCGGCATCGCCCTCTGGAGCCATCCGGACAGCGGCTATCTCATGAGCCCGGAGCTCTGCGCGCGCATCGCCGAGCTGCCCAACATCGTCGCGATCAAATACAGCGTCCCGCGCCCGATGTACGCCAAGCTCACCGAGATCGCCGGCGACACGCTGATCGTCAGCACCGCCTCGGAGGAGGAGTGGCTCGACAACATCATCGAGCTCAACTGGCAGGTCTATCTCTGCTCCTCGCCCCCCTACCTCATCCAGACGAAGTGGGACCGGCGGATGCGCGAATACACCGACCTCGCCTTCGCCGGCGAGCACGCGCGCGCCCGCGCCGTGCGCGACAGCCTCAACCCCGTGCGCCAGGCGATGAAGTCGACGCGGCCGGCCGACAAGCCGCAGGCCTCGCAGAAATATTGGCAGGAGCTGCTCGGCCAGGCCGGAGGCCCGGTGCGCCGCCCGATGCTCCCCCTCACCGACGCCGAGCGCGCCGCGATCCGCGCCGCGTTCGAGACCTGCGGCCTCCAGCACGGCCCGAGCGCGGCGGCCGCCGAGTAGCTCAGCGCCGCGCGACCCCGGTGCCGGGCCCGTCCGGCACCAGCACTGCCCCGTCCTCGATCGCGAGCCCCCGATAGGGGTCGCCGTCGAGGCGGGCGAACTCCGCAAGTTCCGATAGCCCGCCGAGCGCAGGAAGCGCGGCGGCGACATGGACCGCGTGCGCGACGAGGAGCTGGCTGCCCACATTCGCCCCCATCCGCACCGCAACGCCCGCCGCCGCGCAGATCCCCGCCATCTCGAAGGTCGGCCCGATCCCGCCCGAGCGGGCGAGCTTCAGGTTGACCGACGCCACCCCGCCGCGCGCCGCGATCGCGCGCACGGCGTCCGCCGAGCCCGCCGCCTCGTCCGCCTCCACCGGCACCGCAACGGCGCGCGCCACCGCGGCGAGCCCGGCGATGTCGTCCGCCGCCACCGGTTGCTCGAAGAAGGCGAGGCCGGCCCCCTCCACAAGCGCCGCGAAACGGATCGCCTCCGCGACCCCGAACGCCATGTTGGCGTCGACCGCGAGGCGCACCCCATCGCCGACCGCCGCCCGCACCGCCGCGACGCGCGCCGCGTCCGCCGCGACATCGCCCGCGACCTTCACCTTCAGCCCGCGATAGCCCGCGTCGACGAGGGCGCGCGCCTCCTCGGCCATCGCCGCCGGGTCCTTCAGCGCGAGGATGCGCATCAGCGGCAGCCGATCGCGGACCTTGCCGCCATAGAGGGCGTGGAGCGGCACGCCGAGCGCGCGCGCCTTGAGGTCGTGGAGCGCGCAGTCGATCGCCGCCTTCGCCGGATTGTTGCGCGCGACGAGCCCCCGCAACCGCGCCATTGCGGCGTCGACCGCGTCGACCTCCCATCCGATCAACGCCTCGCCCATGACGCGCAGCGCCGCGAAGGTCTCCTCCTGCGTGGTGCCGAGATGGGCATAGGCGGCGGCGTAACCCTCGCCCGCGATCCCGCCTTCGGCGCGGAGCGTCACGATGCAGGCTTCGTTGAAGGGGATCGCCCGGCCCGCGATCCGCCAGTCCGGGTCATGGTCGGCGAGCGTCAGCCGTTCGATCGAAAAGTCTCTGATCCGCACCTTCCGCCCCGCCAGGGTGCGGATCTCCGATCCGCGCCTCTCCGTCCCGCCACGATGCGGATCTCTGATCCGCACCCTTTCCGCCCCGCTACGGTGCGGGTCCCTGATCCGCACCTTTTCGCCCTGCAATGATGCGCCGTCGGTGGATCTGTCATCCGGCGCCGCGCTATCAGTGAGTGACACCGGGCCCGCATCATGGACAAGCCGACGCCGCAGGATATCGACCAGGAGGAACGCCTGCGCCAGGCGCTCGCGCAGCGCGTCAAGCTCCAGCACCTGCGCGTCTTCCTCGAAGTGGCGCGGCAGGAGAGCGTGTCGAAGGCCGCCGCCGTCCTCAACCTTGCCCAGCCCGCCGTCACCAAGACGCTGCGGGAGCTGGAGCGGCTCCTCGCCGCCCCCCTCTTCGAGCGTCGGGCGCGTGGCGTGGTGCTGACGGAGGCGGGCCGCCTCGTCCTCCCGCATGTCCAGGCCGTCTTCTCCGATCTCGGCCGCATCGGCGACGAGGTCAGCGCCTTTCAGCGCGGCACGCTCGGCGCGATCACCGTCGGCGCCACGATGTCGGTCCTGCCCCAGCTCCTGCCCGAATGCCTCGCGGACGCGGCGGTGACGGGCTCGGGCGGTCTCGTGCGCGTCGTCGAAGGGACAATCGAGCCGATGATCGCCGCGCTCGAAAGCGGGCAGGTCGACCTCGTCCTCGGCCGCGTGCCGACGGCGCCGACCGGCGCGCACCTCACCCACGAGATCCTCTTCGAGGACCCGTTCGTCCCGGTCGTCGGCGCGGCCCATCCGCTCGCCGGCGAGGCCGCGCCCGCCGCCGCGCGCCTGTCGGCTTTTCCCTGGATCATCCCGCCCTACGGCTCGTCCGCCGCCGAGCCACTGGAGCGCTATTTCCTGCGCAGCGGCATCCGGCCGAGGCGGCGCGGGATCGAGACCGTCTCCTACCAGACGATCCTCAGCCTCCTCGAACGCACCGACGCGATCGCGATCCTGCCGCAGCATCTCGCAGTCGCAGGCGCGGCGCGCGGGGCGGTCGCGATCATCGCCCCGCCGCTCGGCGAGAGCCGCCTGCCGGTCGGGATCACCGCCCGCGCCGACCGCCCGCTCCATCCGCTCGCCGCCATCGTCGCCGACGCCTTCCGCCGCGCGGCGCGCGCCCTCGCCGAAGCCGCGCTCAGAAGCGCTTGATGAGGCGGAACGTGCCGCTGTGGCTCGTATAGTCGTCGCCGAATGCGCCGCCATACTCGGCGCGGATGTCGAACCCGGTCTTGCTCGTGATCTGGAGGCCCGCCCCGATCCGCCCGACGACGTCCGCGATCGGCAGTGTCGTCTCGAACGACCCCGTCCCGGCGGGGGCGGCGGCGAGCTTGGCCGACGTCGTCCACGAATCCTCGGTCGAGAGGCTGACGCCGCCGCTCGCGAAGAGGCGGGCGTGCCAGTCCTCGTTGATCGCGACCTTGCCGCCGATCTCGATCGCGGGCGTCACGACGAGGGCCGTCTGGTCCTCCTCCGCGACGCGCAGATTGTAGAGGCCCGCGCCCGACTCGGTGTAGCTCCCGGCGTTGGTATGGAGGAGGTCGACGTCGAGGAACGGCCGCACATAGGCGTTCTCGGTGGCGTAGGTGTAGGCCGCCCGCGCCCGCGCGCTCACGGTGTAAAGGTCCGCATTCCCGCTCGCGGTTGCGACATTGCCGGGCGTCACCACCCGCCGGTCGATATCGTAGCTGCCATAGGAGCCGGAGAGCGCGCCCGCGATGGTGAAGGCGCCGATCTCGCGCTTCACCGAGACGGCCGCGTAGCCGCTCGACCCGTCCGAGGAGGAGAGATTGTCCGAGCTGTCGTAGTTGGAATCCTCGTAGCCGACGGCGAGACCGACGAACCAGTCCGGCCGCACCTCGAGCTGAACGCCGCCCGCGAGGCCCCAGGTGTTGCCGTCATAGCCGGGCTCTCCGCCCTGATCGACCGCCGCCGCGCCGCCCTCGGCCCACACGCACGCCTCTTCCCCGAACATCGCCGAGTCGGCGGAGAAGGCCGGGCAGCTCAGCGCCTTGTCGAGCCGCCCCTGCGCGAGCGCGGCCTGCGCGGCGGCCGCCGCCTGCGACCCGCCCGGCGACAGCGCCGTCAGCGCCTGCGCATAGGCCACGCCCGACGCGTCGTTCTCGGCGAGCGCCGCATAGTCGGCGAGAAGGCGCGCATAGCGGCCCGAGCCCGCGGCGAAGATCTCGTCGAGATGGCGTCCGGCCGTCGCCTGGTTCGGCGACAGGGTCGAGAAGGCCTCGGCGAAGCGCGTGCGCTCGATCGAGAGCTCGACCGCACCGTCCCGCACGCGGGCATCGTAGTCGATCGTGCGCGTGTCGATCGCCTCGATCGCGCCCACGAGTGCCCCCTCGGCCGCCACGACCGCGATCCCATCGGTCGGTGCGAGCGTCGCCGCCGCGACCTCGATCCGCCCGTTCACGAGCGCATCGCCCTCCACGATGACGGTGCCCGCCCGCCCCCGCGCGAAGTTCGCGCCGACGACGAGCGTCCCCTCGCGCGACTGGCGGAAATCCCCGGTGATGCGCGTGCGCTCGAACGCCGTCCCCTCGCCGACGACGAAGCGGCCCCGATTGACGACGTTCGCCTCGTAGAGCGAAGCCCCGGTGATGGAGTTGCTGGAATAGTTGTTGACGGTGACCGCGCTGTTCCCGGCCGCGTTCTGGCTGAGGACGTTGCCCGTCATCGTGCCGTAGACGTCGACCACGAGCCCCCCCGAATTCGCGGTGTAGTAGGCGACTGCCGTGCCGTAGCTCTCGCCCGCGACGACGCTGCCGCCCGCGTTGATGGTGAGGACGTTGGTCGCCCCGTCGAGCACCATGATGCCGGCCCCGTCATCGCCCGTGCCACCGGTGACCGCGCCGTCGATCATCAGCGTGATGTTGCCGCTCCCGGACGCGCCCGCGCTCTGCGCGACGATGCCGATGGCGTTCTCGCCCCCGCTCGCATCAATCACCGACGTCTCATCCACCGACACGCCCACCGTGCCGCCGGTGCCGCTGCCGGACGTCAGCGCGCCGAGGAAGACGCCGCTGGAATCGCCCGCCATGCCGCCGCCGCCACCGATCGACTGGGCGAGGATGCCGAACGCGTCGTCCCCGTCGATGTCTATCGTGGTCATCGAGATGTCGACGGTCACGGCCCCGCCATTGCCCGACCCGCCGCCGGAGCGCGTCACGCGGGAGAGCGGCCCGCTCGCCGCCGCGCCCGCGACGCCACCGCCGCCGCCGATGGACTGCGCGATCACCATGTGACCGCCGGCACCGTGTCCCGTCAGCGCGCTGTCGCTGAGCGTGACGCTCACCGTGTCGCCATTGCCGCCCGCCCCGCCCTGGCCGCCGAGATTGACGCTCGCGAGGTTGTCGGCGCTGCCGGCCCCGCCGATGCCGCCGCCCCCGCCGATGGACTGGGCAAGGATGCCGAACGCCCGCGCCCCAAAGGTTTCGATGGGGGTGGTGATATTCACCGTGACGGTGTCGCCGTCGCCCGAGACGCCGCCGCTGCCGCCGACCGCGACGTCGACCGAATAGTCGTCGTCCCCGCCGTCCGATGTGTCGGAGGTGCCCGAGCCGCCGATGCCGCCACCGCCGCCGATCGACTGGGCAACGAGGGCGTAGGCATCGTCGCCATTCGTGGTGATCGCCATGATCCCGGTGACCGACACGGCCGCACCCGACCCAGAGATCGTGGAGCTGCCGCCGACCGAGGCGCCGACGCTCAGCGACCCGGAGGCCGAATCGGACCCGTCGCCGCCCTGCCCGCCGCCGCCGCCGATGGACTGGAGGAGGAGGCCGTGCGCCATGTAGCCGGACGTCGTGATCGACGCGTCGTTGGTCCCGAGGATCACATCCACCGCGCCGCCATCGCCGCCGCCGCCACCCGTGCCGCCGACGCTGAGATCGAGCTGCGCCGTCTCGCCCGTGCTCGACGAGGCGGCCGAGCCGCCGGTGCCGCCGCCGCCGCCGATCGCCTGGGCGACGATGCCGTCCGCAAAGTCGCCCGCCGTCGTGATCGTGCTGTCATAGTTGATGGAGACGCCGCCGCTCGCACCGCCATCGCCGCCGCGCCCGCCGACCGAGACGCTCGCCGAGAGGCTGATATCGTCGTCCTCGTCGCCGCCGTCGTCGTCAGAAGCGTCGGCCGTGTCGTCGGTGGAGCCAACCGACCCGGCGAGACCGCCGCCGCCGCCGATCGACTGGGCCATGATGCCGTCCGCGTCGACGCCTGCCGTGGTGATCGTGCTGCCGGCCGACGTCGTCACCGTCACGAGGCCCGAATCGCCGCCCGCCCCGCCCTTCTGGCCGAGATTGACCGTCGCCGAGCCCGTCAGCGACCCCTCTTCCGAGTTCGCGTCGGCCGAGACCCCGATCTCGCCGCCCTGGACCGTGCCGCCGCCGCCACCGACCGACTGCGCGACGACGCCGCGCGAGCCATCCCCGTCCGTCTTCAGCACCGCGTCGCCATAGAGCGTCACGGTCGCCGTGTCGCCATTCGCCCCCTGCTCGCTCGACAGAAGGTTGGCCGAGCCGAGGTCGAGATTGATGTTGATTGTGCTCGCGCCGAGAATGGTGGTGGTCGTCGTGGAGGGAACGCCGGAATTGCCGCCGCCGCCGCCGATCGACTGGGCCACCACCGCGTTCGCATACTGGCCGGTGGTATGGACGTTCGTCGGCGCGCTGCTCGTGCCGCTGCTGGAGCCGACGGTCGCGGTCGCGGTGCCGCCCGACCCGCCATCCCCGCCCGAGCCGCCGAGCGCGCCGGTGAGGGTGAGCCCGTAGGTCTGTGTGCTGTCGGGGATCGTCGTCGCCGCCGACGAGGCGTCGCCGCCCGAGCCGCCGCCGCCGCCGACCGACTGGACGAGCATCCCGTGCGAGCCCGCCCCGTTGGTGGTGATGGAGGACTGGCCGGCGACCGTCGCCGAGGCCGCCTTGCCACTGCCCCCGTCGCCCGCCGCGCCACCCATCGAGAATTGCGCGTTGACGGTGACGGTGATGTCCGGATCCTCAGGGTCGATCGGCACACCGGTGGTGATCGCCTGCGAGGCCGCCGCCCCGCCCATGCCGCCACCGCCGCCGATCGACTGGACGAGGACACCGATCGCGTCGTTCGCGCTCGCCGTGTCCTGGTCCGCCGCTGTCTTGATCGTGGTTCCAGTCAGCGAGACGGTCGCGCTCGACGCGTCACCTCCGCCCCCACCGAGCCCGCCGGCCGCGACGCCGATCGACAGGAAGCCATAGGCCTGGTTCGTCGCCGAGCCGCCGATGCCGCCGCCCCCGCCGACGGACTGGGCGATCACGCCCGCGCCGCGATTGCCGTTGGTGGTGATCGTGCCGTTGTCGAGCGTGACGCTCACCTCGCCGCCCGTGCCGCCGCCCGAGGCGGAGCCGCCCATGGAAAGGTTCAGGAAGTCGAGGCCGGTCGTGGTGCTCGCGTCGCCGCCGGTGCCGCCGCCGCCGCCGACCGAGTGCGCGACGACGCCGCTCGCCGCCGTGCCGTTCGTCGTCACCGTGAAGCCGGCAGTGTTCGTGAGCTGCACGAGCCCGCCATCGCCGCCGCCGCCCGACGCGCCGCCGATCGCGCCCGCCGGAACCGACAGGATCGAGGCCGAGAAGGCGTTGCCGCCATTGCCGCCACCGCCGCCCACCGACTGGGCGAGGAGCCCGTGGGCGTAGCCGCCGGAGGTGGTGATGGTGCCGATATCGGTGATGTCGACCTCACCGCCCGCGCCGCCGTCGCTGCCCGCGCCGCCGATCGTCATGATGCCGTAATCGGTGCCGCCGCTCGACGAGCTCGGCGTCCCCGTCGCGCTGCCGCCGCCGCCGCCGATCGACTGGGCGAGGATGCCGATCGCGGCGTCGCCCTGCGTCGTGATCGTCCCGGTGTTCGCGACCGTCGTGGTCCCGGCCGGCACGCCCGCATCCGACCCCGCCGTCGCGCCGAGGCTGACGGCGGCCGCCGCGACGCCCGCCGATCCGCCCGCGCCGACGATCGACTGGGCCATGATGCCCATCGCGCCAAAGCCGGATGTCTCGATGGTGCCGGAGTTCGTGACGGTCACCGCGCCGCTCTCGCCGCCCGATCCGCCCGAGCCGCCGAGCGCAACCACGAGGGCGTCCGAAACGCCGCCCTCGCCGCCGCCGCCACCGATCGACTGCGCCACGATGCCCGATGCGAAGATGCCGTTGGCGCTGATGTCCCCGGCGTTCGTGACGCTCACGGTGTCGCCGTTGCCGCCCTTGCCGCCGGCCCCGCCCGAGCCGCCGAAGAGGCCCTGGAAGTCGCCCCCGTCGCCGCCACCGCCGCCGACCGACTGGGCGAGCACGCCGTGGGCGAAATTGTTGGCCGAGTCCGCGTCGACCGTGCCGTCGGTCGAGATCGCGCCCGAGTTGATGGTGACGCTGACCGTCCCGCCATTGCCGCCGTCACCGGCCGAGCCGGGGCTGCCGAACACGGCGTTGCCGTCGCTCCCCTGGCCGCCGAAATTGCCGATCGACTGGCCGACGATGCCGCGCCCGGAGTCGGAGCCCGCGCTGGAGGAGATCGCCGCCAGCGTCTGCCCCTCCTCGACGCTCACCGTGATCGACACCGCCCCGCCATTGCCGCCGGTGCCGCCGGTCGAGGTGTTGGCGTTGTCGAGACCCGCGCCCCCCTCGCCGCCGCTCGAGTTGGCGAAGAGCACATCCACGTTGGTGCCCGTCGCGCTCACTGCGATGCCGTCCGTGCCGTAGGCGCTCGACGTGACCTCGATCGTCGCCGTGCCGCCATTGCCGCCGGTGCCGCCCGTGGTGCCGGACTGGCCGACCCCGCCCGCGCCGCCGCTCGAAAGCACCATGACGGTCGCGCTCGGCTTGCTGCTCGGCGTGGTGCCGGTCTGGACGAGATTGGCCGCCGCGTTCACCCAGGCCTTCGCCGCGCCGCCATTGCCGCCATCACCGCCATCGGTGAAGTCCGAATCGAGGCCGACATCGTAGGACCAGCCGCCCTCGCCGCCGCCGCTGAGGGCGTAGATCCCGGCGATCGTGCCGTCGGTGCTGGCGCCGGTGACGTTGAGAAAGCCGTAGCTGTTGACGGTCACCGACGCGCCGTCGCCGCCGGTCGAGGCCCCGCCGCCGCCCTGCGTCTCGTCGTCGGAGGAGTTGTAGTCGTTCGGCCCGCGCCCGCCGACCGACTGGGCGTAGATGCCGTAGGTGTAGGCCGCCGTGATCGGGTTCGCCGCGCTGCCGACGGTGATGCCGCCCGAATTGACGGTCACGTCGCCGCCATTCCCGCCGTTGCCGCCATCGGGCGTGAAGGAGGACGATTCGTTGCCGCGCCCGCCGAACCCGCCATTCGCCTCCACGAAGAGCGCGGCCGCACTCGCCTGCGAGATCTGCATCGTCTCGGTGGTGACCAGCGAGATGTCCGCCGTGTCGCCGTCATAGGTGACGGAATTGGCGTTGCCGCCCGCCCCGCCATTGCTCTTGTTGTTCGTGTTGTCGTCGGCGCCGTTGCCGCCGAGCGAGCCGAGCTGAACCGCGTAAACATCGTAGAGCGAGTTGGCGTCGAGATTGTAGTTGAGGGTCGTCGTGCTCGGCGCGTTGTAGGTGATGGTGCCGCCATCGCCACCGGAGGACGGCCCGTCGTCCGACCCCGCCCCGCCGTTCGAGTAGACCCGGAGACTGATCGCGAGTTCGTCGGGATTGGACGAGCTCGAAACCGACACGTCGATGTTGGAATCGACATTGTAGGTGTAGCTGTCCCCCTCGCCGCCGGCGGTGCTGCCGGAACCGGCCGTGCCGGTGTTCGTGTGGCTGAAGGGCTCGGCGGTCGTCGACCCGTTCGAGAAGGTGCAGGTGCTGCCCGAGACCGTGCAGTCGATCGTCTGCGCGAAGGCCGGGAAGGGCAGGAGCGCGAGCGCCCCGGTGGAGAGCATCGTCGTGACCAGCAGGCGCGTGCGAAAGCCGGCCGCTGCGGTGTTCTTGTCCATGCCCTTGTCTCCCCGGCAATTGCGAGAATGCACGCACCGTTCGCGTCGCCGGGCAAGCCTTGATCTCGATCAAATCGGCGCAGAAAGGACATCATTCTCAAGGTGTTGCACGCCGGTCACGATCTCGCCACACTGTGCCCGGTCCCGCCCCGGCAGTGCTCGCCGCGCATTCCGACGCGATGCCCGAAAGGCGCGGCGCGGCGGCGCGATCATCCCGCAAAAGGCGGGTGAAACCGCCCTCTCCATTGCCCCAATCTTTCCGCCTCGAACGAATTTGTAACGGCGTGTCGCAGCGGATTTGCCTTGCGATCGGTCGCGACAATCCCGTTCGGCAGGCCTCGGGCAAACGGCGTAGCGTCCTCCACATACCCCACCATGGGCGGCCCCATGCCCGCCTTCCGGGGATCCAGTAGAGGAGTAGGCACCCAATATGCGCGTCGTGAAATCGATCGCTGGCTTCGCATTCTTGCTCGCCGCCGCCGTCGGTGGCCTGGAACTGACCGGTGCCCTCCTCGATGCGGGCGGAACCGAGGCGCGGCCGCGTCCGCCCTTCGCCGACGGCCCGCTCTCGGTCGCGGTGGTCGAGGCGACGCAACGCAGCTTCGCCGACGAGGTCCGCGCGGTCGGCTCGACGCGCTCGCTCCACCATCTCGACGTCCACCCCCAGGCCGAGGGCACGGTGACGCGCATCGCCTTCACGTCCGGCGACACCGTCGCGGCCGGCGACGTCCTCGTCACGCTCGACACCGGCGCGGAGGAGGCCGAGCTGAAGGCCGCGCAGGCAACGCTCGCCGAGGCCGAGGCGGCCGCCGCCCGCCAGCGCCAGCTCGCGAATTCGCCGGCCTCCTCGGCCGCGCTCGTCCAGGCCGCGGAGGCCGCGCTCCTGCGCGCCCAGGCCGACGTGCAGACGGCCGAGCACGACCTGGAGCAGCGCACCCTCACCGCCCCCTTCTCCGGCATCGTCGGCCTCACCGAGCTGGAGGTCGGCAGCCGCGTCGACACCGCGACGACCGTCACGACGCTCGACGACCTCACCGCCGTCGAGGTCGCCTTCTCGGTCCCCGAGCGCTACCTCGCCCGCGTCACCCAGGGGCTCGATGTCCGCCTCACCTCGCCCGCCTATCCGGACCGCGTCTTCACCGGGAAGATCGAGCGGCTCGACACGCGCATCGACACCGCGACGCGCTCGCTCGCGCTGCGCGCGGTGGTGCCGAACCCCGACCTTGCACTCCGCGGCGGCATGTTCATGGACGTGACCCTCACCTTCGAGGAGCGGTCCGGCCCCGCGATCCCCGAGGCCGCGCTCGTCGCCGACGGGGCCGAGACCTTCGTCTGGACCGTCGCGGACGGGAAGGCCGCACGGCGCACCGTCGTCAGCGGCGCGAGCCGGGACGGGTTCGTCGAGATCGTCGACGGCCTCTCCACGGCCGACGCGGTGATCGTCTCCGGTCTCGACCAGATCGCGGACGGCCACAAGGTGACCGCGACGCCCGCCGAACCCGCCGCCCGCGCCGGCATCGCGAGCCCGGAGCGCGCGTCGTGACCCTTTCCGGCCTCTCCCTCAAGCGGCCGGTCACGGCGACCGTCGCGAACCTCCTCATCATCGTCGTCGGGATCAGCGCGCTCCTGAACCTTCCGGTGCGCGAACTGCCCGACATCGACGCGGCGCAGGTGACGGTCGGCGTCACCTACACCGGCGCCGCGCCCGACGTCGTCGACGCCCAGATCACCGCCATCGTGGAAGGCGCCGTCGCCGGCATTCCCGGCCTCGACACGATGACCTCCGAGGCCGAGCGCGGGTCGAGCCGCACCGTCCTCTCCTTCGACACCTCGCGCGACATCGACGAGGCGGCGAACGACGTGCGCGCGGCGGTCGACAGCATCATCAGCGACCTGCCCGACGACGCGGAACGCCCTGTCGTGCGCAAGAACGACAACCAGAGCGACCCGGTGGTGCGCCTCGCCCTCACCTCCGACCGCATGTCGCCGATCGAGCTCACGGACTACGCGGACCGCTACATCGTGGACCGCCTCGCCCGTCTCTCCGGCGTCGCCAATGTCACCATCTTCGGCGAGCGCGCCCCCGCGATGCGGATCTGGCTCGACATGACGAAGATGGCCGCGCACGGCATCACCGTCGGCGACATCACGAGCGCGCTGCAGGACAACAATCTCGAACGCCCCGCCGGCGAGATCGAGACCCCCGCGCGCCAGATCCAGGTCCTCACCCGCACCCGCTTCCAGACCGTCGCCGAGTTCGAGAATCTCGTCCTGCGGGACGATGGGGCGCGGCCGATCCTCCTTGCCGACGTCGCGACGGTGGAGCCGGGCGCGGAGAACACGGATTCCAATTTCCGCGCGGACGGGCGCACCGCCGTCGGCCTCGGCGTGCAGCAGCAGTCCCAGGCGAACACCATGGCGATCTCGAGCGCGGTGAAGGCCGAGCTCGAGAAGATCGGACCGACCCTTCCAGCCGGAACGGCGCTGAAAATCACCTCCGACGACGCCATCTTCATTGGCGCCTCATTGCGCGAGGTGGTGATCGTGCTCGGCCAGGCGCTCGCCCTCGTGATCGCGGTGATCGTCCTTTTCCTCGGCTCGCCGCGCGCCGCCGCCGTCCCGGTCGTCACCATCCCGATCTCGCTCCTCGGCGCGATCGGCGGCATCTATCTCGCCGGCTTCACCGTCAATCTCCTCACGATGTTCGCGCTGATCCTCGCGATCGGCCTCGTCGTCGACGACGCGATCGTGGTGCTCGAGAATATCCAGCGCCGCATGTCGCTCGGCGAGGACCGCCGGGTCGCGAGCGAGCGCGGCGCGGACCAGGTGAACTTCGCCGTCATCGCGACGACCCTCGTCCTCATCGCCGTCTTCATCCCGATCTCGATGATGGAGGGGTCGGTCGGCCAGCTCTTCGCCGAGTTCGGCGTGACGCTCGCGATCGCGGTCGCGGTGTCGAGCTTCGTCGCCCTGACCCTCTGCCCCGTGCTCGCGGCGCGTCTCCTGCCGAAATCGACCGAGCCCGGCCGCTTCACCCGCATCGTCGACACGGTGTTGAACGGGTTGAACAATGTCTACCGGCGCATCCTGTCGCGCGTCCTCGACCGTCCCGTCCTGACCCTCGGCGTCGCCATCTTCCTGATGGCCTCCGCGGTCGCGATCTATGAGCGTCTCCCCTCCGCGCTGACGCCGCAGGAGGATCGGGGCATGTTCATGGTCGACGTCACGACCCCGCAGGGCTCCAACCTCAAGACCACCGACGCCGCCGCCCGCCGCGTCGAGGCCGCGCTGGAGACGCTGCGCGAAGAGGGCCTCGTCACCGACACCACCGCGATCGTCGGGAGCTGGGGTGACCTGCGCCGCGCCATGATCATCGTGCGCCTCGCCAACTGGGAGGACCGCACGGTCGGCCAGACCGAGATCATCAACGGCCTTCGCCGCCAGTTCGCCGCCATCAACAGCGCCACGATCCGCATCTTCGCGCCAAGCGGGCTGCGTGTGCGTGGCGGCGGGCGCGGCGGCATGCAGGTCATGGTCGGGGGGCCGGACATCGAGAGCGCGGCCGCCGCGGGCGAGCTCCTCGCCGAGGCGATGCGCGGGTCGGACCGGTTCGCCGGGACGCAGCTCCAGTACAACCCCAACCAGCCCGGCGCCACCGTCGCGATCGACCGCCAGCGCGCCCGCGATCTCGGCCTCGATGCCGGCACCATCGCCGAGACGGTGCAGGTGCTGATCGCCTCGCGCAGCGTCACCGAATACACCGACCGGAGCCGCCAATATCCGGTCGTCCTCCAGGCCGAGGCATCGGGGCGGGACAATCTCGACGACCTCGAAAACATCTTCGTGCGCACCGGCGGCGGCGACCTCGTCCCCCTCTCGGGCTTCGTGACGATCACCGAGGAGGCGAGCGCGCCCTCCCTCTCCCGCTTCGAGCGCGTCCCCTCGGTCGAGATCGGCGCGGACCTCACCGCCGGGACCGACATCGGCGCCGCGATCGACTTCGTGCGCGCGGCGGCGGAGGACCTCCCGATCGGCACCACGATCGAGTTCCAGGGCGAGGCGGCGACCTTCCTCGAAACTTCGGGCGGGACACAGCTCGTCTTCCTGATGGCGCTCCTCATCGTCTTCCTGGTCCTCGCCGCCCAGTTCGAGAGCTTCATCCAGCCCGTCGTCATCCTCGCGACGGTCCCCCTCGCGCTCACCGGCGCGTTCGGGACGCTGTGGTGGGCGGGGGCGTCGCTCAACGTCTACAGCAATGTCGGGCTGATCCTGCTCGTCGGGCTGATGGCGAAGAACGGCATCCTGATCGTGGAGTTCGCCAACCAGCTCCGCGAGGAGGGACGGCCGCTGCGCGAGGCGATCCTCGAAGGCTCGGTGCTGCGCCTTCGCCCGATCCTGATGACGACGATCTCCACCGTGCTCGGCGCCGTGCCCCTCACGCTCGCGACCGGGGCCGGGGCCGCGAGCCGCGTCTCGATCGGCGTCGTGATCTGCGGCGGCTTCACCTTCGCCTCGATCCTGACCCTCTTCGTGACGCCGGTCGTCTACGAACTCGCCGCCCGCCTCTTCCGCAGAGCGCCGGCCGAGGAGCACGCGGAGCCGACCGCCGGCGAGCCCGTCGCCGGCTGATCGCCCTCAGGCCCTGTCCTGCTTGGGTCCGAAACCTAGACCCTGGAGGCCTCTTCGCTCGCCCTTGCAAGGCCGGCTGAGAGCGCCTTCACGATCTCGTCCGTCGCCCCGTGGCGGTGGAAATAGGCGGCCGGGTCGCGTGCGATCACGCCATAGGTGGCAAGCCGGTCGAGCGCCCCGCGCGCGCACGGCCCGTCCTCAAGCGCGCCGCACGCGATCGCGATCAGCGCCTGGCTGATGCCCGACCCGTCGACCGCCGACCGCTCGGCCGTGCGCAGCATCGCGTGGTAGTCGCCGCGCAGATACTGGTCGATGGCGACGAGGTGGAAATACCAGCCGGGCGGATCGACGGTCCGCCCGATCGCGCGATCGAGAAGGGGGATCCCCTCCTCGAACTGGCCCCGCACCGCGAGACGCCAGCCGAGCTGGGCGAGCGTGTCCGGATCGTTCGGATTGAGCGCGACCGCGCGGCGGGCGAGCGCCTCCGCCTCCTCGAACCGGCCGCGATAATGCTGGATCGAGGAGAGCGCCTTCAACGCCAGCACGTTGTTCGGCTCCAGCTGGACCGCGTGCTCGGCCGCGACGCGCGCCTTCTCATATTGCGCCTCGACCTCGCCCGCCCCCGCGAACTCGAAGCGGCCCCCGTCGAGATAGAGCCAGCCGAGCATCGCCCAGGCGTCGCTGTAGTTCGGGTCACGGACCGTCGCCCGCTCCAGACACGGCGTCACCGCATCATAGGCGGGCTTGGAGAAGGAGCGCCGGTAGGTGTAGGCGCGCAGGACGCAGAGATAGCTCGTCATCTCGCGCACCGAAGCCTCGGCCGTGCGCCGGTTGAGATCGTCGCTCACGATCCCGTAGGGCTGGCCGAGGATGGTGGCGATCTCGGCCGCAATGTCGCTCTGCACCTTGATCAGCGCCTTGGGGTCGAGCGGCTTGTCGTAGGTGCCGAACCACAGGATCTGCCCGCTCGCCGCATCCTGAAGCTGCGTCGAGACGCGGACCGACTGCCCGTCCTGGCGCACGCTCCCGCTGACGGTGTAGGCGGCACGCGGCCCCTCCGGGACAGGCAGCTCGGCGACGGGGTTGCCGTAGAGGCGAAAGCCGCGAAAGCCCATGAGGTCGGCGATCAGCTCCTGGCTGATGCCGGCGGCGAGATAGCGCTCGTCGTCGGATGAGCCGAGCGCCTCGAACGGACGCACATAGACCGCAGGCTCCGCCTCGCTCGCCGCGATCGGCACTGGCGTGTCGCGCCAGACCGCGTAGAGGCCGCACGCCACGACGAGGAGAATGGCAAGCGCACCCGCCGCGAGCGTCGAACGCCGCCGCCACCACGCCCGCGCGGGCCGTGCGACCGGTGGCACGGGTGCAGGCTCGGCCGTCGACGCGGGCTCGGGCTCAGGCGGACGGGCCTCGACCGGCGCGGCTGGCGGGACCGGCGCGCCCCCGTTCCAGTCGAAATGGGGGACGTAGGCGCCCTTCGGGATGGTGATGCGGAGCGGGTCGTTGCGGCCGGCCTCGACATAGTAGCTGTCGAGATCGCGCCTGAGGCGCCGGGCCTCCAGCCGGACCACGGGGTCGTTGGCGGAATCGAAGGTCTCGTCGCGTCCGAACACCTCGACCGCGATCACATGCCCCTTGAGGCCCGCGCTGCGCCCGGCGAGCGTCTCGTCCACGATGAAGCGCAGGAACGCCTTGCGCCGCTCGCTCGCCTCGAGGTGCGGGCTCGACAGGATCTTCGCGAGTTCGGCCTCTACCGCGCCGGTCGAAGGGCCGGTCGTGCCCATCTCATCCGCGGCGGTGTTCGACAACGGCACGATCCGTCCTCCCGGTCCCACCAACTGATACAGCGCCAGCGGCAGGGAAATCTACCGTCACACAACCAAACGTGTCCGGGCTTTGACACGCATCAAATGGGCGAGCGAAGGCGGCCGAGGCCGGCGGCCGCCCAGCGCGCGTAGGCTCCCTGTTCGCACCTGTTCGTACCTTCTCAACATCCCGTCTCCGGCCAAAGGTCGCGCCGTCAAAAGAACAACAACCAGACGGGACGCACGAAGGGTCGCGCCCGCGGGATGGTGGACCTGGTGCCGTGGACGCAATCAAGGCGATCGTCGCGCGCTTCCCGCATCGCGAACTCGCGATCCGCCGCTGCTTTGCGCACGACGCCGTCTTCCGCTCCATCTGCGCCGACTACGCGGACGCCCTCGACGCCCGCGAACACTGGCGCCGCGGCGGACACCGCGATGCGCGCCGGAGCGAGGAATATGCCCGCCTCGCCCAGGAGCTGGAGCTGGAACTCGGCGCCATCCTCGACCGCACCACCCAGCCGAGCCTGCGCCCCTGACGGCTTCCGTCCGCTGTCCCGCGACGTCCAAGCCGTCGCGTTCCCGTCCTCAACGGAGACAAGTCCGATGCACCAACCCACCGATCCCCGCCGAGCCTCATCGAGGCGAAGCGCTGCCTCGCTCCGGGCCATTCTCCCGGCGCTCGCCCTCGGCCTTGGCGCGACCCTCGCGACGCACGCCGGGGCGCAGACGACGCCGGCCGCCGCGACGAAGCCCAACATCCTCCTGATCGTGTCGGACGACACCGGCTGGGGCGATCTCGGCCCCTATCTCGGCGGCGCGGCGCGCGGGATGCCCACCCCCGCCTTCGACGAGCTCGCCTCCGAGGGGATGATCTTCACGAACTTCTACGGCCAGCCGAGCTGCACGCCGGGCCGCGCCGCGATCCAGACCGGCCGCATCCCGAACCGCTCGGGCATGACGACGGTCGCCTTCCAGGGCCAGGGCGGCGGCCTGCCGAAGGCGGAATGGACGCTCGGCTCGATGCTGAAAGAGGCCGGCTACAAGACCTACTTCACCGGCAAGTGGCACCTGGGCGAGGCGGACTATGCGCTGCCGAACGCGCAGGGCTACGACGTCATGAAGTACGCCTTCCTCTACCACCTCAACGCCTACACCTACACCGACCCGACCTGGCACAAGGCCATGGATCCGGAGCTGCGCAAAATGTTCGAGAGCGTGACGAAGGGTTCGCTCTCCGGCAACGCGGGCGAGAGCGCGAAGGAGGACTTCAAGGTCAACGGCCAATATGTCGACACCCCGGAGAAGGGCGTCGTCGGCATCCCCTTCCTCGACAAATATGTCGAGGCGGCCACGATCGAGTTCCTGGAGGACGCGGCGAAGGACAAGGGCACGCCCTTCTTCATCAACGCCAACTTCATGAAGAACCACCAGCCCAACATGCCCGCGCCGGAATTCGAGGGTAAATCCATCTCGAAGTCCGACTATGCGGACGCCGTGGTCGAGCTCGACACGCGCGTCGGCAACGTCCTCGAGAAGCTCGACGAGCTGGGCCTCGCCGACAACACGGTCGTCTTCTACACGGTCGACAACGGCGCCTGGCAGGACGTCTATCCGGACGCCGGCTACACCCCCTTCCGCGGCACCAAGGGTACCGTGCGCGAGGGCGGCAACCGCGTTCCCTCGATGGTGCGCTGGCCGGGTCACGTGAAGGGCGGCACGCGCAGCGACGACATCGTCGGCGGGCTCGACCTGATGGCGACCTTCGCCGCGATCGCCGGGACCGAGCTTCCGAAGAACGACCGCGAAGGCCAGCCGATCATCTTCGACAGCTACGACATGACCCCGGTCTGGACCGGCGAAGGCACGCCGAACCGCAAGGAATGGTTCTACTTCACCGAGGACGAGCTGACCCCCGGCGCCGTCCGCTATGGCAACTTCAAGTTCGTCTTCAACCTGCGCGGTGATGACGGGGCGCTGACCGGCGGCATGGCGGTCGACACCAATCTCGGCTGGAAGGGCCCCTCCAAGTACGTCGCGACCATCCCGCAGGCCTTCGACCTCCTCGCCGACCCGCAGGAGCGCTACGACGTCTTCATGACCAACTTCACCGAGAGCACCTGGTCGGTGATCCCGGCGAACGACGCGATCGCGAAGCTGATGAAGACCTACGTCCAGTATCCGCCGCGCAAGCTGCAGAGCGAGACGTACACCGGCCCGATCACGATCACCGAGTATGAGCGCTTCCAGTGGGCCCGCGAGGCGCTCGCCAAGGGCGGCATCACCATCGGCCTGCCGTCCGGAAACTGATACTCTCCCGCCAGCGCGCGGCCGGGTCCTCCGGATCCGGCCGCCGGCTCACGAACACAGAGGCCGAACATGACCCTCGCGATCCCCCATCGTGCGCTCGTGGCATCCATCGCCATCGCAACGGCGACGCTCCACTCCGTCAGCGCCTTCGCCGGTAACGACCCGCTTCCCTCCTGGAACGAGGGGGAGGCGAAGGCGTCCATCATCGCCTTCGTGGAAAGCGTGATCGATCCGGCCGCGCCGACCTACGTACCGGAAGCGGCGCGCATCGCCGTCTTCGACAATGACGGCACGCTCTGGTCCGAGCAGCCGGCCTATTTCCAGGCCCTCTACGCCCTCGACAGGCTGAAGGAGAAGGCGAAGGCCGACCCCTCCATCCTCACCTCCGACACGCTGAAGGCCGCCGCCGCCGGCGACATGAAGGGCGCGATGGCGGGCGGCGAGAAGGGCCTCCTCGAGATCGTGAACGTCTCCCATTCCGGTCTCAGCGTCGACGACTTCAAGGCCGACGCGCATGAGTGGCTGACGACCGCGAAACACCCGACGACCGGGATGACCTTCGCCACCATGACCTATCAGCCCATGAACGAGCTGCTCCGCTATCTGCGCGACGAGGGCTTCACGACCTACATCGTCTCCGGCGGCGGGGTGGACTTCATCCGCGCGATCGCGCCCGAGGCCTACAACATCCCCGTCCACCAGGTCGTCGGCTCGGAGGGGACGACGAAATATGTCGTCAGCGACGGCGTGCCGTCCCTCATGAAGGAGGGCGGCCTCTCCTTCCTCGACGACAAGGTGGGCAAACCGGTGGGCATCGAGCGCTTCATCGGCGTGCGCCCGATCTTCGCGGCCGGCAACTCGGACGGCGACTACCAGATGCTCGAATATGTCACCGCCGGCGAGGGTCCGCGCTTCGGCCTCATCGTCCACCACACCGACGCCGAGCGCGAGTTCGCCTACGACCGCGAGGGCCATATCGGCGTCCTCAACCAGGCGCTCGACGATGCGGCGAAGGAAGGCTGGCTCGTCGTCGACATGAAGAAGGACTGGGCGACGATCTGGACCGACTGACCGCCCGCCCGGCACCGCGCGCCGCCGCGACGCACCCCGCGTCCGGCGGCCTCCGGGTCAACATGACCAATACGCAAGCATAGTGGCCGACGCCGCCTGCGAGGCCCATCTTTGGAGGAGGACGACGCGCCGGCCGAGCCCGTTCCCCACGAGGCCGCGGTGCTGTCGTCACGTTCAACCGCCCCCGCCGCAACGGCGCGGGACACATACGGGAGACGAACATGGCACCCTCTGCAGCCCGTCGGAAGAAGGCCGCGCTCGCGACGCCCACCGGCCTCTCGGAGAAGGCGACGGCGGACATCTCCGGCGCGCTCAACGCCCTCCTCGCCGACTTCTTCGCGCTGACGCTGAAGACCAAGAATTTCCACTGGCACGTCTCCGGCCCGCACTTCCGCGACTATCATCTCCTCTTCGATGACCAGGCCGCGCAGATCTATGGGTCGACCGACGCCCTCGCCGAGCGGGCGCGCAAGCTCGGCGGCACCTCGCTGCGCTCCATCGGGCACATCGCGCGCCTCCAGCGCCTCCTCGACAACGACGCCGATTTCGTGACCCCGCTCGACATGCTCGCCGAGCTGCGCGACGACAACGGCGCCCTCATCGCCAGCATGCGCGAGGTCCACTCCCTGTGCGACGAGCACGAGGATGTCGGCACGGCGAGCCTCCTCGAAAACCTCATCGACGAGGCGGAAGGCCGGGTCTGGTTCCTGTTCGAGGCCGCCCGCCGCTCCAACGAGCCCTGATCGACTGGCCTGCCGGGGCCGGCGGCACGCGCGGCCGGTCCTCACCGAGAGCGGCTCTCGCTCGACAACGAAGAGCGAGACCGCCTTGTCCGCGCTCGAACGCGCGCGGGATGCTCTAGCGTGCGAGCGCGAGCGGCCGGTCGACCGCGAGGCGGTCGCGCCCGTCGCGCTTGGCCTGATACATCGCCCGGTCCGCGAGCGCGAGGAGGCCTGAGAGGCCCCCCGCATCGACCGTCCCCGAGGCGACCCCGCCGCTCACCGTGCAGCGCAACGCAAGCTCGGCGGTCACGCACTCGGCGAACGCGGCGCGAACCGTCTCTGCCTGCGCCACGATCCGCTGCGGATCCCCGCCCCAGTCGAGGAGCACGAACTCCTCCCCGCCGAGCCTGGCGAGAAGCTGGTGCGGCTCAAGCGAGCGGTGCAGCGCGCGGCTGAAGAGGATGATCACCTCGTCCCCCACCGCGTGCCCGTGCGTGTCGTTGATCGCCTTGAAATGGTCGATGTCGAAGAGGACGAGCGAGGCCGGCCGCGCGATCGGCCCGACGCTCTCATAAAGGCCGCGCCGGTTCGGCAGGCCCGTCAGCGGATCGGTCAGCGCCTCGGCCCGGTGGACGCGCACCAGGCGCTGCTGGTTCAAGACGATGGTGAGCGCGGCGAGCACGGGCGCGGCGGCGACCACGGCCGCGAGCCCCACCGTCTGCGCCCAATTCTGCGGCGGCCCGTCCATCACGATCTTCCCGTCGAGCGCGACGAGGAGCGCACGCGGCACGAAGGTGAGGCCGACGAGGCCGTAGACCACCGCGAGACCCGTCAGCGTCAGCGGCGACTCCTCCCGCGCGGACCAGTAATTGTACGCGATAAGGGCATGGAGGACGATCGCGGCGAGAAAACCGAAGACGAAGCCGAGCCCGTTATAGCCGACCGCGTGGAACGGCACGCAGACCCCGACCGCGATGATCGCGGCGACCGCGATCGCACGCCAGGCCCGCGCCCGGTGCCGCACCTCCCAGGCCGTGCCGTAGATCGTCGCGAGGCCGCACAAGAGGAATAAATAGGCGAGGCTGACGATCCACGTCTCGTGATGACGGACATAGAAGGCGGAGAAGACGGTGCTTGTTGCAATCAGCAGCGCGCCGAGCGCGCACGTCAGCAAAAACGCGTCGTCGCGCGCGCTCACCCACGACATCACGAGGATCAGGCCGCCGGCCCCTGCCGACAGCGAGACGCACAACAAGAGCGAGGTGAAGTCCAGCATTGCGCGGCTGACCCTATGAACGCGACACCGGCGAGAAATGCCTTCAGGCAATCCTAACAGACGGTGAACACACGGGGCAGCGCAATTGCGGCGCGATTGTGGCGATGCGCACGAACTTTCACGCAGCACCCTCCACCGCCGCGCAAGACGCCGGATCGGGCGTCTCGCGCTGGGTTCCGGCGGGTATCCCGCCGGGGGCCGTTCGCCTCAGACGCCGAGTTCGGGCACCGGGAGCGCGTAGGTCCGCGCGGCGGTCCTTGCGAAAAGGTCGGTCTTCTCGTCCTCGCTCATCGCGGCGGTGATCCGCTTCAGCGCGTTCCAGAAGACGACATAGGAGAAGCTTCCCTTGTCGACGGGGAAGTTGCTCTCGAACATCGCCCGGTCCGGGCCGAACGCCTCGATCGCCGTCTCGACATAGGGCCGTAGCACCTCCGCCACCGTCTCCGACGAGGGCGCCTTCGGCAGGTCGTGAAGGCCGAACCCGAAGAGGCGCATCCCGAGCCCGCCGATCTTCACGCGGATGTTCGGGCACTCACCGACCCGCAGGATCGCCTCGCGCCAGACCGCGAAGACCTCGTCGCGCTTGTCGGCATAGGGCCCGATCCCGATCGCGCCGCCGACATGGTTGAGGATGATCGGCAGGTCCGGGAAGGCGCGCGCGAGGTCGATCACGTCGTCGAGCTGGGTGTGGTACATCCAGGCATCGAAGGTGAGGCCGCGGCGCATGAGCTCGGCGAGCCCCTCGCGGAACGCCGGCCCTTCGAGGACGCCCGGCGGATAGTTCAGCATCGAGCCCCGCGCCTCGGGGTCCGGATGATGCACCGAGCTCGACCGGATGCCGCAGAAGCGCCCCTCCCCGGCGACGATCATGAGATCCAGCACCTTGCCGACACGCGCTCCAGCGTTGAGGTCGGCCGTGCCGATGATCCCGGCGGCGATGCGCGGCGTCCCCCGCGTCGTCGCCGCCACGCGGCCGACTTCGGCGGCGAACTCCACCTCGCCGATCGGGCGCAGCAGAGGGTCGCCACCCTCCCGATAATGCGCGTGCGCCTCGACATAGACCGTCGCGACCACGTTGTGGCCGGCCTTCAGGTCCTTCACGAGGTCGGGCGCCAGATAGGGGGATTCGGGCCGCTCCCAAAGGTGATGGTGCGGGTCGATGATCACGCGCGCCGGATCGATCGCGGCCTCTTGCGTATCGGCGAGCCAGTCGTGGCGGACCGGGACGTGGCGGGGTGTGAATTCGACCATGGCCCCGTCCCTCACCGCGCCTGTACCTGCGCGAGGACGCCGCGCGCCCAGGCGACCACCGGATAGTCCACCATCATCCCGTCGACCGACACCGCGGCCGCGCCTGCATGCTCCGCCGCGTCGAACGCGTCGACGATGCGCTCGGCCTTGGAGATCTCCTCGGCCGTCGGCGAGAAGGCCGTGTTGACCGGGGCGATCTGGTCGGGATGGATGCAGGCCTTGCCCGTATAGCCCATCGCCCGCGCGCGCCCGGCGGTGGCGACGAGGAGGTCGATCGCCTTGATGTTCACGTAGGCGGTGTCGACCGGCCCCGGCAGCCCCGCCGCGCGCGAGGCGAGCGCGATCGCCCAGCGGGCCGACTGCACCGCGCCCTCGTCGCCGCTGATATCGAGCCCCATGTCGGCGGCAAGGTCCACCGCGCCGAAGAAGAGGCGGTCCGTGCGGGCCGTCGCCGTCGCGATGGTCGGCGCGTTCTGGACGCCCTTCGCCGTCTCCAGGATCGGCTGGACGCGGATCGCGCCGACGGCAAGCCCCTTCCCCGCCTCGTGCTGGGAGAGCACCCAGTCGGCCGTCAGGAGGTCGGACGCCGCCTCCACCTTCGGCAGCACGATGCCGGTGATGTGCGGCGAGGCGATGGCGGCAAGGTCCTCCCAGCAATAGGGCGTGCCGAGCCCATTGACGCGCACGAAGACCGGACGCGGCAGCGGCGCGGCGAGGACGCGCGCGACGGTCTCGCGCGCGGCCGGCTTCTCCGCATTCGCGACGGCGTCTTCGAGGTCGATGATCACCGCATCCGCCGCGCTCGCGAACGCCTTCTCGAGCTTGCGCTCGCTGGTCGCCGGCACGAAGAGATAGGACCGCGGCGCGGGGGGCGATCCGGTCTCGGATTGGCTCATGAAGAGGTCTCCTGTGGAGGAGCGCGCGCGGCCGGCGGCGGGGCGCCGGCCGGGGCTCAACGAATGAGGAACAGGCTGATCGCCGGCACGTAGGTGATGATCATCAGGCACACGATGAGCACGCAGACGAACATCAGGATCGGCCGGATGATCGACTGCACCGTCGTCCCGGCCACCTGACAGGCGGCGAAGAGGTTCACCCCGAAGGGCGGCGTGATCAGGCCGAGGGCGAGGTTCACCACCGCGATGATGCCGAACTGCACGGGGTCGATGCCGAAATGGATCGCGACCGGCACGAGGATCGGCGTCAGGATGATGATCGAGGCCGAGGTCTCGAGGAACATGCCGATGATGAAGAGCGCGATGTTGATCCCGAGGAGGAACATCGCCGGGCTGTCCATGTTCGTCGCGAGCCACTCGCCGATCGTCGCCGGGATGCCGGCGCGGTTGATGAGGTAGCTGAAGACGCCCGCCGTCGAGATGATCAGCATGATCGAGGCGGAGCTGCGCAGCGAGCGGCGCAGCACGTCGGGGAGATCCGAGGGCTTCAGCTCGCGATGGACGACCATGCCGACGAAGAGCGCGTAGAACACCGCGACCGCCGCCGCCTCGGTCGGCGTGAAGACGCCGCCATAGATGCCGCCAAGGATGATCACCGGCGTCAGCAGCGAGGCCGACGCGCGGCGCAGCGCCGCGAGGAGCGGGAGCCCGTCATCCGGCGTCACCAGCGTGTCGCGCCGGAAGTGCGCCCAGATGAGGACGGTGACGATCAGCGCCCCGCCGATGAGGAAGCCCGGCCCGAGCCCCGCGATGAAGAGGTCGCCGACCGACACCTCCGCCGAGACGGCGTAGAGGATCAGCGGGATCGAGGGCGGGATGATGACGCCGAGCTCGGCCGAGGTCGCCTGGAGCGCAGCCGCGAAGGGCACCGGATAGCCGCCCCGCACGAGCGCCGGGATCAGGATCGCGCCGACCGCGAAGGTGGTCGCGACGCCGGAGCCGGAGACCGCCGCGAAGATCATGCAGGTGATGACGCAGGTCGCGCCCATGCCGCCGCGGATGTTGCCGACGAGCGCCTGCGCGACATCCATGAAGCGGCGCGAGATGCCGCCCGCCTGCATCAGATTGCCGGCGAGGATGAAGAGCGGCACCGCGACGAGGGCGAACTTGTCGAGCGCGGTGAAGAGCTGCTGCGCGAAGATGAGGGGCGGCAGCGTGGTGAAGAGGAGCATCCCGGCGAGCGCGGCGAGGCCGAGCGCGACTGCGATGGGCAGGCTGAGCGCGAAGCCGCCCAGCATCAGTCCGATCATGGATCCGAGCATGACCTTCCCCTACTCGATCGGCGTGGCGTCTTGCGCCGTGCCGCGGGCAAGCTCGATGTGATGGGCGATGAGGCCGACGATGCAGAAGAGCGCCCCGACCGGGACCGCCAGATAGGCGTAGGCGATCGACACGTTTACGCCCGCCATGATCTGGAAGCGCACGCGCCAGACGAGCTGGAAGCCATAATAGGACGCGACGCCGAGGACGAGGAACGCCGCCATGAAATGGAAGAGGTCGAGCGCGCGCCGACGCCAGCCGGTCGTCATGGAATGGAGGTAGTCGACCGAGATGAGGAGGCCGCGCCGGAACAGCGCGACCGCGCCGAGATAGACGCTCCAGATCATCAGCGCGCGGGTGAGGGACTCGGTCCACGTCGCCGGCGCGTTGATGAGGAAGCGCGCCAGCACCTGGTAGAAGCAGAGCGAGGCGTAGACCGCCATGCACAGCATGGCGACCGCCTCGACCGTGCCGCAGAAGGCACGGTCGATCCACCGGACGACGTCGCGCAATGCCATCCCCGCGGGCGTGGCGCCAATGCGGGACGTGGTCATTATTGCGCCTGGATCTCGTCGATCAGCGAGCCGAACTCTCCCCGATATTTCTCATAGAGCGGGGCCATCGCGGCGCGGAAGGCGTCCATGTCGGGGGTCTCGTCCACCTGCACGCCGTGCTCCTTGATGGTGGCAAGGCCGGTGCGCTCGCTCTCGTCCACATAGGCGCGGTTCGCGGCCTGCCCGGCCTTCACCGCCTCGCGCATGATCTCCTGGTCCTCGGCAGAGAGGGCGTCGAAGAAGGTGGGGGACATGTAGAAGGCGACCGGGGTGAAGGCGTGCTTGGTCAGCGAGAGATAGTCCTGCGTCTCCCACAGCTTCGCCGACACGATGATCGAGAGCGGGTTCTCCTGCCCGTCGATCGTCCCCTGCTCGAGGCCGGTCAGCACCTCCGTCCACGACATCGGGGTCGGCTGCGCGCCGAGCTGGCGGAAGGCCTCGATGTGGATGTTGTTCTCCATGGTGCGGATCTTGAGGTTGTGCATGTCCTCAGGACCGTCCACGGCGTGGTCGTTGTTGGTGATGTGGCGGAAGCCCACCTCGCCGAAGCCGAGGCCGACGAGCCCGACCTGGCGCATCTTCTCCATCAGCTCCTGGCCGACGGGGCCGTCCATCACGGCGCGCGCATGGTCGTAGTCGCGGAACAGGAACGGGATGTCGGCGATCATCATGTCCGGCACGAAATTGCCGAGGACCGCCGTGCCGGTAATCGCCATCTCGAGGCTGCCGAGCTGGACGCTCTCGGCCATCTCGCGCTCACCGCCGAGCGAGCCGCCGGGGAAGATCTCGACCTTGAAGCGTCCGGGCGCCAGCTCTTCGAGCTTCTCCTTGAAGCCGTTCGCGCCCGAGGCGTGCGGGCCGACCGCGCCCGAGGCGAAGCCGATGCGGATCGTCTCGGCCGCCTCTGCAAACGGGCTGACGAGGACGAGGCTCGTGGTGAGCGCGCAGGCGAGCGCCACTCTGCGTGAAATCGGTGTCCACATTTCGGTGATTCCTCCCAGATGATTATCGGATGATGCCGGCTTCTCTGAGCCGGGTCAGGTCACTCTCGTCGAGGCCGATCTCGGCCAGGATCTCGTCATTGTGCGCGCCGAGATCGGGCGCGGGCGCCGCGATCCGGCCGGGCGTGCCGGAGAGGCGCGCGACCACGTTGTGCATGGGGATCTGGCCCATCTCGGCATCCTCGATGTCGACCAGCACCTCGCGCCCCTTGATGAAGGGGTGGTCCATCAGGTCGGCGATGTCGCAGACCGGGCCGACGGTGACGCCCGCCTCCTCGAAGATCGCGAGGTTCTCCGCCTGCGAGCGCGCGCCCATGAATTCGGCGATGATGGAATCGATCTCCTCGGCATGGGCGAGGCGATCGCTGTTCGTCGCAAAGCGCGGGTCGTCGATGAGGTCGGCCCGCCCGATCACGCGGAAGAGGCGCTCGGCCATCGACTGCATCGAGGCCGACAGCGCCACGAACTTCCCGTCATTGGTCGGGTAGACGTTGCGCGGCGAGGAGGTCGCCGAGCGGCTCCCGAGGCGCGGCGTCGTCTTGCCCGTGATCCGGTAGTTCGCCGCCTCCGGGCCGAGGATCGAGAAGATGGAATCGAAGAGCGACAGATCGACGATCTGCCCCTTGCCGCCATTCACCTCCACCTCGCGCAGCGCCATCAGCACCGCGCCGACGCCGTAGAGGCCGCAGATCATGTCCGCGAGGGCGAGGGGGGGAAGCGTCGGCGGACGATCGGGAAAACCATTCAGCGCCGCGAAGCCGCTCATCGCCTCAACCAGCGTGCCGAAGCCCGGCCGGCCCTTATAGGGGCCGCTCTGCCCCCAGCCGGAGACGCGCGCGATCACGAGCTTCGGGTTGATCTCGTGCAGAGTCTCGGGCGAGAGGCCGTATTTTTCGAGGCCGCCCGGCACGAAATTCTCGATCAGCACCTCGGCCCGTCCGATCAGCTCCAGGAGGAGGCGGTGCCCTTCCGGCTGGCGATAGTCGAGCGTGACGCTCTTCTTGCCGCGCGAATAGACCTTCCAATAGGTCGGGATGCCGTCGACCAGCCAGCGCCGCAGATCGTCGCCACGGATCGGATGCTCGATCTTGATGATCTCGGCGCCGAAATCGGCGAGCACGTGCGAGATGGCGTTGCCCGCGACGAGCCGGGACAGATCGATGACGCGCACCCCGTCGAGCGGGCGATGCGCGTTGGCCGCGTCGGCGGATTCCTCGTTCGGCCAGCCAGGCTGATCCATACCCTCCCCTCAATCTTCTGTTCGTTGTTGGGGGCAGTCTGTCACGCGGGCCGGGCCATCGGGAAATATCGTCTTGATCTACAGGCCATGCCGGTGCGGTATGGGGCGATGGACATTCGCCTTCTCCGTTATTTCGTCGCCATCGCCGAGGCCGGCAGCGTGTCGAAGGCCGCGCGCCATCTCGGAATCGCGCAGCCGGCGCTGAGCCGGCACATGAAATCGCTCGAGACGATGCTGCACACGCTTCTCCTGGTGCGCACGTCGAGCGGGGTCATCATGACCGCCGACGGGGAGCGCTTCTATGCGGCGGCGCTCGACATCCTGCACCGCGTCGATTCCATCTACGACGTCACGAGCGCGCGCGGCGGCGCGATCACCGGGCGCGTCGTCATCGGGCTGCCGACCTCGGCGAGCGTGCTCCTCGCGACGCCGCTGGTGCTCGCCGCGCTCGAAGCCTATCCGCGCGTCCAGCTCCACATCATCGAGTCGCTGAGCGGCTTTCTCCTCGAATGGGTGCAGACCGGCCGGGTCGACCTTGCCGTCCTCTACGACGTGAAGCCGACGGCCGCCCTCCATGTCGACGTGCTCCTCACCGAGGGCCTGTGGCTCGTGGGGTCGGAAGAAATGCTCGCCCCGCACGCCGACGGGGTGACGCTCGCAGAAGTGAGCCGCATGCCGCTGGTGCTGCCGGCCCTCCCCCATTCGCTGCGCCACCTCATCAACGATGTCGCGATGCGCCACGGGATCGCGCTCAACATCGTCGCCGAGATCGATTCGCTGCATGTCGCGCAGAAGATCGCGGCGAGCGGGAAGGCCGTCGCGATCCTCACCCGCAGCGCCCTTCACGAGCGCCTGGCGCTTGGCGAATGCACCGCCGTCCCGATCCGCGAGCCGCGCATCCGCCGCTCCGTCTGCCTCGCCCGGCCGCTGACGCGGGCGAGCACCCGCGCCGCGGAAGAAATCTCCAAGCTGTGCATGAGCGTGACGGACAAGCTCGTCGCGGACGGCATCTGGGAGACGGAAGCGCCCGACCGGCGGCCGCGCACGGCCGCCGAGCCGCAATAGGGTCAGCCGAGCGCGTCGGCGACCGCCTTGCCGCAGGTCTCCGTGTCGGCCTTGCCGCCGAGATCGCGTGTGCGCAGCGCCGGCTCGGCGAGGACCCGCTCGATCCCGGTGAGGATCGAGGCCGCCGCCTCGGCGTGGCCGAGATGCTCCAGCATCATCGCCGCCGACCAGATCTGGCCGATCGGGTTCGCGATCCCCTGCCCCGCAATGTCGGGCGCCGAGCCGTGGACGGGCTCGAAGAGGGACGGAAACTCCCCCTCCGGGTTGATGTTGCCGGACGGGGCGATGCCGATCGTGCCGGTGCAGGCGGGGCCGAGATCGGAGAGGATATCGCCGAAGAGATTGGAGGCGACCACCACGTCGAACCGGTCCGGGTTCAGGACGAAATGGGCGCACAGAATGTCGATATGGTACTTGTCGACGGCGATGTCTGGGTAGGCCTTCGCCATCTCAGCGACGCGCTCGTCCCAATAGGGCATCGTGATCGAGATGCCGTTCGACTTCGTCGCCGAGGTCAGCTTCTTGCGCGGCCGCTTCTGGGCAAGCTCGAAGGCGTAGCGCAGCACACGGTCGATGCCGACGCGCGACATCACCGTCTCCTGCATGACGACCTCGCGCTCGGTCCCCTCGAACATGCGCCCGCCGACGGAGGAATACTCGCCCTCGGTGTTCTCGCGCACGATCCACATGTCGATGTCACCGGGCGCACGGCCGGCGAGCGGGGCGGCGACACCCGGCATCAGCCGCGCGGGGCGCAGGTTCACATACTGGTCGAACTGGCGGCGGAACTGGAGGAGCGAACCCCACAGCGAGACGTGGTCCGGCACCGTCGCGGGCCAGCCGACCGCGCCGAAGAAGATCGCGTCATGGCCGCCGATCTTGGCCTTCCAGTCGTCCGGCAGCATCTTGCCGTGCTTGGCGTAGTAGTCGCAGGAGGCGAAATCGAACTCGTCATAGTGGAGGGCGAGCTCGAACTTCTTCGCCGCCGCCTCCAGAACGCGCAGCCCCTCCGGCACGACCTCCTTGCCGATGCCGTCGCCGGCCATCACGGCGATGCGCATGTGATTCTGGGTCATGTCCTGTCTCGCTCCTCAGTCCCTCGGCGTCGTGCGCCGCGTGATGGCGCGCGCCGGTCGCGGCCGGCATAGCACCGGGGCGAGGCGGAGGAAACGGCGCGCCGCGCGCGCTGGCGGCGGGCGAGAGGGCTCCCCCTCGCCCGCCGGATCGTCAGCCGCGCTTCTTCGGCGGCATCAGGTCGGTGATCGTCCCTTCGAACATCTCGGCCGCGAAATTCACCGTCTCCGACAAGGTCGGGTGCGGGTGGATCGTGTGGCCGAGATCGACGGCGTCCGCCCCCATCTCGATCGCGAGCGCGACCTCGGAGATGAGATCGCCGGCATTGGTGCCGACGATCGCCCCGCCGATGACGCGGTCGTCCTCCGGATCGAAGAGCAGCTTGGTGATGCCTTCGGAGCGCCCGTTGGAGAGCGAGCGGCCGGAGGCGGCCCAGGGGAAGACGCCCTTCTCGTACTTGATGCCGTCGCGCTTGGCCTCGGTCTCCGTGATTCCGACCCAGGCGACTTCGGGGTCGGTGTAGGCGACGGAGGGGATGACCCGCGCATCGAAGGCGCGTTTCTTCCCGGCCGCCACCTCCGCCGCGACCTTGCCCTCATGCACCGCCTTGTGGGCGAGCATCGGCTGGCCGACGACGTCGCCGATCGCGTAGATGTGGGCAACGCCTGTGCGCTGCTGGTTGTCGACCGCGATGAAGCCGCGCTCGTCCACCGCGACGCCCGCCTTCTCTGCGTCGATCCGCTTGCCGTTCGGCCGGCGGCCGACGGCGCACAGGAGCTTGTCGAACGTGTCGGTGGTTGTCTTGCCGGCTTCGTCCTCGAAGGTGACCTTCAGCCCGTCCTTCCCCGCCTCGACCGCGGTGACCTTGGTCTTGAGGAGGATGCCCGCATAGCGCTTGGAGATGCGGGTGTGGAGCGGCTTGACCATGTCCTTGTCGGCGCCGGGCATGATCTGGTCCATCAGCTCGACCACCGTGACCGAGGCACCGAGCGCATCGTAGACGCACGCCATCTCGAGGCCGATGATCCCGCCGCCGAGGACGAGGAGCTTCTTCGGCACACCGTCCAGCTCCAGCGCGCCGGTGGAATCGATCACCCGCGGATCGTCGTGCGGGATGAAGGGCAGCGTCACCGGCTCGGAGCCCGCGGCGATGATGCAGGAATCGAAGGAGACATTGGTCGCCCCGCCCTCACCCTCGACGCGGATCATGTTGGGCCCGGTGAACTTGCCCCAGCCGCGCACGACCTTGACCTTGCGCGCCTTGGCGAGCCCGTCGAGGCCACCGGTGAGCTGCTTGACGACGCTGTCCTTCCAGCCCCGCAGCTTGTCGATGTCGACCGACGGCTTGCCGAAGGAAATGCCGTGCGAGCCCATCTCCTCGGCCTCGGTGATGGTCTTCGCGGCGTGGAGGAGCGCCTTCGACGGAATGCAGCCGACATTGAGGCAGACGCCGCCGAGCGTCGGGTTCGCCTCGATGAGGACGACCGACTTGCCGAGATCGGCCGCCCGGAAGGCGGCCGTGTAGCCGCCAGGGCCGGAGCCGAGGACGACGATTTCGCCATGGACATCGCCCTTGCCGGAGGCGGTGCCGGTGGCCGCGACCGACTGGGGCGCGGCCGGGGCGCTCTTGGCGGGCGCGGCTGCGGGCGCATCGGCCTTCTTGCCGCCGCCTGAATCGCCCGTCGACGCGCCGTCGGCGGTCTCGAGCTCAAGGATGACCGTCCCTTCGGCGACGCGGTCCCCGACGGCGACCTTGATCGCCTTGACGGTGCCGGCCGCGGGGGACGGCACCTCCATGGTGGCCTTGTCGGATTCGAGTTCGATCAGCGGATCTTCCGCCGCCACCTTGTCGCCAACGGCGACCATGATGGTGATGACGGGCACATCGGCGAAATCACCGATGTCGGGTACTTTGACGTCCATCATCGCCTCCCTAGAGCATCAGCCGGCGCGCGTCGGCGAGGAGGTATTTGAGGTGGGCGCAGAAGCGCGCCGCCAACGCCCCGTCGATCGCACGATGGTCGTAGCTGAGGCTCATCGGCAGCATGTTGCGCGGGACGAACGCCGACCCGTCCCACACCGGGGCCATCTTGGAGCGCGTGAGGCCGAGAATGGCGACCTCCGGCGCGTTGACGATCGGGGTGAAGGAGGTGCCGCCGATGCCGCCGAGCGAGGAGATCGTGAAGGTCGCCCCCTGCATGTCGGCCGGCTTCAGCTTGCCGTCGCGGGCCTGCTTGGAGAGATCGCCGAGCTCCTTGGAGATCTCGACGATGCCCTTGCGGTCGGCGTCCTTGATGACGGGGACGACGAGGCCGCCCGGCGTGTCCGCCGCAAAGCCGATATTGTAGAAGCCCTTGCGGATCAGCTTGTCGCCGTCCGGGTGGAGCGAGGAGTTGAACTCCCAGTGCTTCTTGCACGCCGCGACGCTCGCCTTGATGACGAAGGAGAGCAGCGTCACGCGATAGCCGTCGGCCTTCGCCTCGGTGTCGAGTTCCTTGCGGTACTCGTCGAGCTCGGTGATGTCCGCCTCTTCGTTGTGCGTGACGTGCGGGATGTTCAGCCACGAGCGGTGGAGGGCGGGGCCGGAGATCTTCTTGATCCGGCTCATCTCCACATTCTCGACCGGTCCGAACTTGGAGAAGTCGACCGCGGGAATCGGCGGGATGCCCATGCCGCCCTGCACCGCGCCGCCACCGGCCGCAGCGGACGCCGGAGCGGAGCGCGACTTCAGCGCCTGCATGACGTCCTCGCGCAGGATCCGCCCCTTGCGGCCGGAGCCGTTCACAATGTTGAGGTCGACCTCGACCTGGCGGGCGAAGGCGCGCACGGAGGGAGAGGCGTGGACGCGGCCGCGGCCGGCGTCGGTGACGGCGGCGGGCGCGGCGGTCTCTGCGGGGGCGGGGGCGGCGGCGGGCGCCTCCTTCGGCGCCTCCGCCGCCGGGGCCTTCGCCCCGTCGGCCGCGCCCTCGCCCTCGATGAGCATGATCACCGACCCTTCCGAGACGCGGTCGCCTTCCTTGACCTTGATCTCGGTGATCTTGCCGGCCACCGACGAGGGCACCTCCATGGTGGCCTTGTCGCTCTCGAGCTCGATCAGAGCGTCTTCCTTCTGGACGACGTCGCCCACCTTCACCATGACGGTGATCACCGGAATGTCGGTGAAATCGCCGATGTCGGGAACTTTGACTTCAGTTGCCATTCTTCTCGTCCTTCTGTCGGCTTAGGCGAGACGGGGGTTGGACTTCGCCCCGTCGATCTCGAAACGCTGGAGGGCCTTCTGGAGCTCGTCCTTCTTGACGTGGCCGAGACGGAAGAGCTCGACCATCGCCGCGGCGGCGATGTGGTTGGCGTCGACCTCGAAGTGACGGCGCAGGTTCACGCGGCTGTCGGAACGGCCGAACCCGTCGGTCCCCAGCACCGTGTAGGGCAGATCCACGAAGGCGCGGATCTGGTCGGCATAGTTCTTCATGTAGTCCGTCGCGGCGATGACCGGGCCGGTCGCGTTCGCCAGCGTGCGCGTCACGTACGGGACCTTCGGCTCGTCGAACGGGTTGAGGCGGTTCCACCGGGCGCAATCCTGCCCGTCGCGCGCAAGCTCGTTGTACGAGGTCGCCGACCAGATGTCGGCGGTCACGCCGAACTCTTCCTTCAGCATGTCCGCCGCCAGCATCGCCTGGCGCAGGATCGTGCCCGAGCCCATCAGGTTGACGTGCTTCTTGCCCGGCTTGTCGACCTTCACGAGGCGGTAGAGACCGCGCAGGATCCCCTCCTCGGAGCCCATCGGCATGTCCGGGTGGGCGTAGTTCTCGTTCATGAGGGTCAGGTAGAAGTAGACGTCCTCCTGATCGACGAACATCCGCTTCAGCCCGTTGTGGATGATCACCGCCACCTCGTGCTGGAAGGTCGGGTCGTAGGAGACGCAGGTCGGGATCGTGCCGGCGAGGATGTGGCTGTGCCCGTCCTCGTGCTGGAGCCCCTCGCCGTTCAGCGTCGTGCGGCCGGCGGTGCCGCCTAGCATGAAGCCGCGGGCGCGCGAGTCGCCGGCGGCCCAGGCAAGGTCGCCGATCCGCTGGAAGCCGAACATCGAATAGTAGATGTAGAACGGGATCATCGGCACGCCATGCGTCGAGTAGCTCGTCGCGGCGGCGATCCAGTCGGCCATGGCGCCGGCCTCGTTGATGCCCTCCTGGAGCACCTGGCCGGTCTCGCTCTCCTTGTAGAAGGCCATCTGGTCGGCGTCGGCGGGCGTGTATTTCTGCCCCGCCGGGTTGTAGATGCCGACCGAGCGGAAGAGGCCCTCCATGCCGAAGGTGCGCGACTCGTCCGGCACGATCGGCACCACGTACTTGCCGATCTCCTTGTTGCGCAGGAGCGTCGTCAGGATGCGCACGAACGCCATCGTGGTGGAGATCTCGCGATCGCCGGTCGTCTTCAGCTGCGCCTCGAACGCCTCCAGCGGCGGGATGTCGAGCTTCGGCGCTTCCATGTTGCGCGCCGGGAACGGCCCGCCGAGATCGCGCCGGCGGTCGGCGAGATAGGCCTTCTGGGCGTTGTTCAGCATCACCCAGGGGGCCTTGGCGATGTCGGCCTCGGCGACCGGGATCTCGAACCGGTCGCGCATCGCGCGCAGCTGGTCCTCGGCCATCTTCTTCTGCTGGTGGGTGATGTTCTGGCCCTCGCCGGCCGAGCCCATCCCGTAGCCCTTCACCGTCTTGACGAGGATGCAGACCGGCTGCCCCTTGTTCTGCGAGGCGCGCTTGAAGGCGGTGAAGATCTTCTTCGTGTCGTGACCGCCGCGGCGCAGGTTCCAGATGTCCTCGTCCGACATGTCCGCGACGAGCGCCGCCGTCTCCGGATAGCGGTTGAAGAAGTGCTCGCGGACATAGGCCCCGTCCTTCGAGCGATAGGTCTGGTAGTCGCCGTCGAGCGTCTCTTCCATGAGCTGGCGCAGGCGCCCGGTCGTGTCACGCTCCAGAAGGTCGTCCCAGCCCGAGCCCCAGATCAGCTTGATCACGTCCCAGCCCGCGCCGCGGAAGTGGCCTTCGAGCTCCTGGATGATCTTGCCGTTGCCGCGGACCGGCCCGTCGAGGCGCTGCAGGTTGCAGTTCACCACAAAGATCAGGTTGTCGAGCTTCTCGCGCGCGGCGAGCGCGATCGCGCCGAGGCTCTCCGGCTCGTCCATCTCGCCGTCGCCGAGGAAGCACCAGATCTTGCGGTCGGCCATGTCGATGAGGCCGCGATTGTGCAGGTACTTCATGAAGCGGGCCTGGTAGATCGCCATCAGCGGCCCGAGACCCATCGAGACGGTGGGGAACTGCCAATAGTCCGGCATCAGCCAGGGGTGCGGGTAGGACGAGAGCCCGTTGCCGCCGACCTCGGAGCGGAAATTCTCCATCTGCTGCTGGCTGATGCGCCCTTCCATGAAGGAGCGCGCATAGATGCCGGGCACCACATGGCCCTGGAAGAAGACGAGATCGCCGCCGTGGATCGCGGAGCGCGCGCGCCAGAAATGGTTGAGGCCCACATCGTACATCGACGCCGAGGAGGCGAAGGAGGCGATGTGGCCGCCGTACTCGGAGGATTCCTTGTTCCGCCGCACCACCGTCGCCATGGCGTTCCAGCGGTTGATGTTGCGGATGCGCTGCTCGACCTCGACATCGCCGGGAAGGTCGAGATCCTCATCGGCGGGGATGGTGTTCTGATAGGGCGTCGTCGAGGAAAAGGGCAATCGCGCCCCGTTCGCCCGCGCCTGCTGGACAGCCTTGTCGAGAAGGAAGTGCGCCCGGTCCGGACCGTCGCGCAGGATCACATCCTCGATCGCGTCCTGCCATTCCTGCGACTCGAGCGGATCCAGGTCAGTCATATCGTCCATCGTGCAGCTCCTCCCATCCGTCCTCGGCCCAAAAAAAGAGCCCTGTTGTATTGGACGCATCGCCCGATTGCGCGCCGAGCATGCGACGACCTTGTGGAAAGGCGCCCGCCCGCAAGCGGCCACCCGCCCTCTACAGCCCTCACTGCAAACCGAAATAAACACAGGGACCCTAGAAAAGGCCACATTCGAGACGCCGCTTGGTGAACATCATCGAGACGAAGAGCCGCACGCGGCCTCAGCGCCCATTCATATGCCGGCAATCGGACCGCGCGCCGCCTGCCGATCCGGGCGAGTCGGGGGCCGTGCACAACGCTGGATCGATGCCCCGCTCTGGCTTACGGGTGGCCGTTCTTGGAGATAAATGATCCGGTATGGAATTCTCTCGCTTCGAGGTCGACGCCAAGGATGGTGAGACGGTCGGCGACGTCGCCTATCGCCGGATCCGGTCCGACATCGTCAACGGCCGGCTGAAGCCGCTCGACAAGCTGAAGCTCGACAAGCTGAAGACCGCCTACAATGCGAGCGTGACGACGCTGCGCGAGATCCTGAACCGCCTCGCCGTCGAGGAACTCGTCACCGCAGAGGGCCAGCGCGGCTTCCGCGTCGCGCCCATCAGCGCGACGGAGCTGCGCGAGCTCGCGGACCTGCGCGTCCTCCTCGAAACGCACGCCCTCGCACGCTCCATGCAGAATGGCGACCTCGACTGGCAGGGCAACGTGGTGTCGGCCCACTATAAGCTCTCGGTGATCGAGAAGGAGCTGATCGAGGGCAAACCCGACTGGCTCGACCGCTGGGTCCGGCACGACTGGGGCTTCCACTACGCCACCATCTCGGCCTGCAACACGCACGCCCTGATGCAGACCCATTCTTCGATCTTCGACCGCTTCATGCGCTACCACATGCTGGTGCTCGACTTTCGCGGCACCGGGGTCGCCGAGGATCACGTGGCGCTGCGCGACCTCGTCCTCGCGCGCGACACCGAGCGGGCGGTCGCCCTCCTCACGCGCCATGTCGAGAGCGGCGTCGCGCATATTCTCGGGACCGGCCGCATCCCCTGACGCGCCCCCTCAGGCCGCCTTCCGCGCAAGCTCGGCAAGGCGCATGATCGCGAAGGCGTAGCCCCTGATCCCGAACCCCTCGATCTTCGCAGAAGCCGCCTTCGACACGTAGGAGAGGTGGCGGAACTCGTCGCGCCGGAAGAGCGGCGAGATGTGCACCTCGATGATCGGTCCGTCGAAGATGAGGAGCGAGTCGAGGATCGCGATCGAGGTGGAGGTGAAGCCGGCCGGGTTGATCAGGATCCCGCTGAAGGCGCCCCGCGCCCGTTTGATCCAGCCCATGATCTCCGCCTCGCTGTCGCTCTGGCGGAAGTCGATGTCCACGCCCTCCGCCTCGCCGGTGCGCCGGCAGAGCGCGGCGACATCATCCAGCGTGTCGTGGCCGTAGACCTCCGGCTGGCGCGTGCCCAGCATGTCGAGGTTGGGCCCGTTGATCACCAGGATCGGACGGATCGGTTCGCGCATCGAAGTCTCCGGACGCTCAGCCCTTGTAGCCGTAGAGCCGTGGGAGCCACAGCACGACATCGGGCACGAAGGTGATGACGCCGAGCCCCAGGATCATGATCGCGAGGAACGGCAGGAGGTAGCGGATCGTCTGGCCGATCGGGGATCGTGTGATCGAGCTGACGACGAAGAGGAGGAGCCCGTAGGGCGGCGTCGCGAGGCCGATCATCGTGTTGACCACCACGATCACGCCGAAATGGACCGGGTCGACACCGAGCGCGACCGCCGTCGGCAGGAAGATCGGCACGATGACGAGGAGGATGGCGTTCGCCTCCAGGAGGCAGCCGAGCACCAGCAGGAGCGCGTTGACGAGGAGGAGGAAGCCGATCCGGTCGAGCTCCGTCCCGGCGAGGACGTCGCGGATCGCGTTCGGCACCTGCTCGACCGTCACGACATAGTTGAAGGCGAGCGCGCCGGCGATGAGGAAGCCGACGCTCGCGGTCGCCCGCGCGCTCTGGCGCACCGTCGTGAACGCCATGCGCAGGCTGACCGAGCGGTAGAACACGGTGGAGACGAGGAAGGCGTAGAGCGCGGCGAGCGCGGCCGCCTCCGTCGGCGTGGTCACGCCGCCATAGATGCCGACGAGGAGGATCACCGGCATCAGGAGCGCCGGGACCGCGCGCAGCGTGATCGCCGGGATCTCGCGCAGCGGCACCGCCTCCTCGACCGGGTAATTGTGGATGCGCGCCTGCCAGGCGTTCATCGCCATCAGGAGCACGCCGAGGATGAGGCCCGGCCCGACGCCGCCGAGGAAGAGGTAGCCGATCGAGGTGTCGGAGACGAGCGCGAAGAGGACCATCGGGATCGAGGGCGGGATGATCGGCCCGATGATGGCCGAGGCCGCGGTGATCGCGCCCGCGTAGGCGGCGGGATATTTCCCGTCCTTCGTCATCATGTTGATGATGATCCGCCCCATCCCGACCGCGTCCGCGATCGCCGAGCCCGACATGCCGGAGAAGATCAGCGAGGACACGACGTTGACGTGGCCGAGGCCGCCGCGGAAGCGGCCGACGAGCGCGCGGCAGAAATCGAGGAGCCGGTCCGACAGCGACCCGGCATTCATGAGGTCGGCCGCGAAGATGAAGAGCGGGATCGCGAGGAGGACGTAAGAGCCGTAGAGGCCCCGCAGCATCTGCTCGAAGGCGATGCTCATGTCCGAGCCGTTGAGGGCGAGATAGAGCACCGAGGAGGCCAGCATGGCGTGGCCGATCGGCAGCCCGATCACGGCCGCCGCGACGATCGTGGCGGTGGCGACGGCGAACTCCCAGCTCATTCGGTGAGGTCCTTCGGCGAGAAGGAATGGTCCGGGGCTTCGAGGTCGGCCCGGCGCGCCCGCGCGGCCGTGTAGAAGATCCAGAGATAGCGAAGGATCGAGACGACCGAGAAGATGATCGCGATCGAGAAGACCCAATTGAAGCGGATGTCGAGATAGGACGTCTTCTCGATCCGCATGAAGGTCACGTAGTCCCACAGCGCCGGCAGCGAATAGGCGTAGATGCCGACGAGGAAGGCGGCGAACGCCATCCGGAAGACGCGGCGCACCTTGGGCGGGACAGCGCCGTAGACGATGTCGAAGCGGATTTCGTCGTCCTCGCGCGCGGCCACCGACTGGCCCCACAACAGGATCCACAGCCACGCCATGACGCAGACCTCGACGGTCCAGCCGACCGGGTCGTTCATCACGTAGCGCATGAAGACCTGCACGATGAAGCACAGGAACATCGTGACGAGGAGGATGGCCGGCACCGCGTCAGCGAGGGCTCTCGCGACGGTCGTCCAGCGTTGGCGATCAATCGTCATGGGAGGCACCTTCGCGAGGCGGGCCGCACGCGCGCCCCGCCCCGTTCGTGGTCGATGCGATCAGTTCGCGAGCGCGTTGATCTTGTCGATCATGCCCTCGGGCCAGCTCTTCGCGAACTCCGACTCCAGATATTTCTGCTGGGCGTATTTGCGGAACGCCTCGCGGTCGGGCTCGTAGACCTTCAGCCCTTCCTTCTCGAAGAAGGCGACCAGCTCCTTCTCACGCGCGAGGTGGCGCTCGGTGCTCTTGGCGATGGCGGCGTCGACGGCCGTCTGCAGCGTCTCCTGCTGCTCGGCGCTCAGCCCGTCCCACACCTTCTTGCTGATGGCGAGGAGGTCGAAGCCGACGAGGTGGCCGGTGAGCACGATCTGGCTCGTCACCTCGTAGAACTTCATGTTGTAGTCGTTGGGGAGCGGGTTGTCCTGGCCATCGATCGCGCCGGTCTGGAGGGCGGTGTAGACCTCCGCGTAGGCGAGCGGGGTCGGGTTGGCGCCGATCGCCTCGCCGAGGAACTGCCACGCGTCGCCGCCCGGCATTCTCAGCGTAATGCCGTTCAGATCCTCCGGCTTCATCACCTCCTTGTCGGGGGCAAGGTTCACCTGGCGTGTGCCGAAATAGACCGGCGCCAGCACGTGAATGCCGATCTCCTCGGCCTTGGCGAGAAGTTCGCCGCCGACATCGCTCTCGAACACGGCCTTCAGATGGTCCGCGTCGTCGAAGAGATAGGCCGAGGTAACGATGGACCATTCGGGCACCTGCTCGGCGAGCGTCTGCGGCGCGACAAGGCCCATCTCGAGGTTGCCGCGCTGCATCGAGGTGAGTTCGGCGCCCTGCGAGACGAGCGTCGCGCCGTTGAAGACCTGGAGATCGAAGGTGTCGGCCACCGCCGCGGCGATCTCGGCGAAGGCCTCGGCGCGGATGTCGTTCTCGGAGACGACCGAGGACAGGCGTAGTGTCGGCTTGTCCTGAGCCGCGGCGGCGGTGGCGAGGGCGAGGGCGAGCACGCAGGCCCCCGCGATCCCGGCCGCAAAGGCGCTGTGGCGCGAAATGAAGCTCATATTGTTCCTCCCTTTATCCCGAATCCGGCTTCTGCCGGCTCGTGTGCGAATTAGATTCCGCAATCCATATGTTGAAACAAGGAATATCCTACGTTCGTAACGGTGATCAAGCTGCCGGCGCCTCCCTGGCTCGCATCAGTCGCTTCTGCGCCGCGATGCGGAACGGCGCGTTCGGCGCGCCGTAGCCGGCATAGGCGCCGCGGCGTTCCACGATCTCGAAGAACATCTGCCCCGCGAACGGCTCCGAATAGAGCTGCAGGAACTCGCCCTGCCCGTCCGCGTCATAGAGGACGTTCGCCGCCCGCATCCGCGCGAGGTCGGCCGGGTCGAGGTCGAAGCGGGCGCCGAGATCGTCGAAATAGTTCGGCGAGATCGCGAGCGCGCGGAAGCCGAGTGCGCCAAGGCGCGCCGCGGTCGCGAAGATGTCATCGGTCTGGAGCGCGATGTGCTGGACCGTCGCGCCGATGCTCCCGGCGAGGAAGGCCCCGGCGAGGGTGCGGTGCGTCTCCGCACCGTTCAGCGTGATGCGGAAGGCGCCGTCCGGCATCTCGACGGCGCGGCTGCGCACGAGCCCGTCCGGATCCACCACATCCACCATCGGCGCTTTTCGCATGTCGAAGAGCGAGGTGTAGAAGAGCGACCAGCTCAGCATCTCGTCATAGGTCATCGTCTGGGCGATGTGGTCGACGCGGGTGAGGCCCGCGCCCGAGGCGGCATCCGCGTCGCGCCGGAACTCCACGTCCCACACGTCCGCGAGCCCGCTCTCCTTGTCGATGAAGTGCATCACGCTGCCGGCAAGGCCGCGGATGGCGGGAATCGAAAGTTCGCCTGGCCCGACCGGCTGTGCGAAGGGCTCGGCCCCGAGCGCGCGGGCGCGGGTCACGGTGTCGGCCGCCGAATCCACCATGAGCCCGATATCGCACACGCTCGTCCCGCTCGCCTTGTAGGCGGCGGCCGCGTGGCCTGTCGTCTCGGCGTTGAGGACGATGCGGATTTCGCCCTGCTGCCACACCGTGACCGCCTTCGAGACGTGGCGCCCCACCGGGCCGAAGCCGAGGCTGCGCAGGAGCGCCTCGAGGTCGGCAAGGTCCCGCCCGCGCGCGGCGAACTCGATGAAGGCGGTGTCGAGGATGTCGACCGGTGCCGGCATCGGCGGGATGTCGCCGCAGCTCTCGGGCTCGGCGCGGCGCACCTCGTCCATCAGCGCGACCAGCGAGCGGTGCCCGTCCTTCGCGATCGTCGTCGGGCTGCCGCCGCGGAACTGGTCGTTGAAGATCTCGAGGCTGATCGGCCCGGCATAGCCCGTCGCCATCACCGCGCGCATGAAGCGCGTGCAGTCGAGGTCGCCCTCGCCCGGCATGTTGCGGAAATGGCGGGACCAGTAGAGGAGGTCCATGTCGATCTTCGGCGCGTCGGCGAGCTGGACGAAGAAGATCCGGTCGCCCGGAATGCGGCGGATCGATTCCGGGTCGATCCCGCGCGACAGGGTGTGGAAGGAATCGAGGATCAGCCCGACATTCGGATGATCCGCCCGGCGCACCACCTCCCAGGCGTCGCGGTGGTCGTTGACGTGGCGGCCCCAGGCGAGCGCCTCGTAGCCGACGCGCAGGCCCCGCGCCGCCGCCCGCTCGCCGAGCGCGGCGAAATCGGCCGCCGCCCGGTCGATCCCGCCGAGCGCGGCCGGATGCACCGAGGAACAGACGAGGACGAGGTCGCAGCCGAGTTCCTCCATCACGTCGAACTTGCGCTCGGCGCGGTCGAACGCTTTGCCGCGCAGCGGCGCCGGCAGGCCCTCGAAGTCGCGGAAGGGCTGGAACAGCATCACCTCGAGCCCCGCCGCGCGGATGCGCTCGCCGACGGCGCGCGGGGCTCGGGCGTCGGCGATGAAGTCCTGCTCGAAGATCTCGATCCCCGAGAAGCCGGCGGCGGCGATCGCCTCGATCTTCTCCTCGAGGTTGCCCGAAATCGACACGGTGGCGATGCCCGTCTTCATGCTGATGTCCTCATGACGCGCCGAAGGAGCGGAACGTCTCGCGCATCCGGCCCGCGTCGGGCTCGCGCCCGGTGAAGAGCTCGAAGGCACGTGCGGCCTGGAAGACGGCCATGCCCTCGCCGCTCAGCGTCGTGCAGGCGCGCGCGCGGGCGGCGTGGAGGAGCGCGGTCTCGAGTGGGAAATAGATGATGTCGGCGACCCAGTGGCGCCGCTCCAGGAGGGCCGGATCGATCGGCGTCCCCGGCAGCTTCGCCATGCCGACCGGCGTCGCGTTGACGATGCCGTCCGCCACCGCGGCGGCCATCGCGAGATCGCCCGCGAGGCTGGCACGCCAAGGCGCGACGGCGTTCACGGCCCCGACCAGCGCCGCGGCCGCCTCAGCCCGTGTGTCGGTGATGAGGATGCGCCCAGCGCCGAGCTCGGCGAGCGCGTGCGCCACCGCGCCCCCCGCCCCGCCCGCGCCGAGGAGGAGAACGGTCCCCATCGGCGCGTCCGGCAGGTCGCGCCGCACGCTCTCGGCAAAGCCCCAGAAATCGGTGTTGTGGCCGAAGCGGCGTCCGTCGCGGAAGACGATCGTGTTGACCGCGCCGACCCGGCGCGCGGCGTCCGACAATTCGTCGAGGAGCGCGATCGCCTCCTGCTTGTAGGGATAGGTGACGTTGAGGCCGGCGAACCCGTCCGCCTCCGCCCTCGCCACGATCTCGGCGAGCGTTCCGCGCGTGCCGGCATCGGTGTCGAGAAGGTCGTAGCGGCAGGCAAAGCCGAGCGCGGCCGCCTCGGCCTCATGCATCCGGGGCGTGCGGGAAAGCTGGATGCCCCGTCCGACGAGGCCGACGCGCAGAGGCCGCGCCGCGTCTGCGGCGTGTGCGGTGCGTTTCCTCTGCTCCTCGACGGCCATGATTGTGGTGGGCCCCGACATCTTGTTTTGGCGCAAAATGTTCCAGTCAGTTAATTTCGTCAAGCACTTTGTACCAGGTGTTTAATTTGGCAAGGAGTGCTAGGAGTTGGGGCGGGAGGCCCGCCTGTGACGACGACTGAAGACGGAGCGACGCGCGGCAAGCGCGGCTGGGTACAGGATCCCGAAGGGGTGAAGCAGGACATCCTCGCCGTCGCGGTCGAGGAGTTCGCGGCGCATGGCCTGTCCGGCGCGCGGGTCGACGACATCGCCGCGCGCACGCGCACCTCGAAGCGGATGATCTACTATTATTTCGGCGACAAGCGCGGCCTCTACACCCGCGCCCTGGAGGCGGCCTACCTCAAGGTGCGCGAGGGCGAATCGGCGCTCGATCTCGGCCAGCTTCCGCCCGAGGAGGCGCTCGCCCGCCTCGTCGCCTTCACCTTCGACCACCACCGCAGCCACCCCGAATTCATCCGGATGGTGATGATCGAGAACATCCACAACGCGGAGAATCTCGCCCGGTCGGACGTGGTGCGCGGCCTCAACATCGCGGCCATCGAGAAGCTGCGGGACATCTGCGCGCGCGGCGAGGCGACGGGTGTCTTCCGCCCCGGCCTCGACCCTCTCGTCCTCCATTGGCAGATCAGCGCGTTCAGCTTCTTCAACGTGTCGAACCGGCCGACCTTCTCCGCCCTCTTCGGCGGCGGCCTCTTCGAGGAGGGGAACCAGGATGCGCTGCGCCGGCACGTGGTCGAGTCCGTCCTCGCCACGGTCCGCCGCGCCTGACCACCGGACAATTGCGACAAGTGCGGATAGGATCGGCCCCAGAAACAAAAGGGGACGCCGATGCAGACTTCATCGATCCGAACCACCGAAGGCCGCGGCCGACGTTTCGACAGCATTCTCGACACGGTGGGTGATACCCCCTCGATCCGGGTCAACAATCTCGGCGTCGAGGGCGTGACGATCTACGTGAAGGCCGAGGCCTTCAATCCGGCGGCCTCCGTGAAGGACCGCCTCGCCCTCAACATCATCGAGGACGCGGAGCGGCGCGGCGCGCTGAAGCCCGGACAGACCGTGGTCGAGGCGACGAGCGGCAACACCGGTATCGGCCTTGCCATGGTGTGCGCGCAGAAGGGTTATCCGCTGGTCGTCACGATGGCCGACTCCTTCTCCATCGAGCGGCGCAAGCTGATGCGGATGCTGGGGGCGAAGGTCGTCCTCACCCCGCGCGCGCAGAAGGGGTACGGCATGTTCCGCAAGGCGGTGGAGCTCGCCGAAACGCACGGCTGGTTCCTCGCCCACCAGTTCGAGACGCGCGCGAACGCCGACATCCATGAGACGACGACGGCGCGCGAGATCATGAACGATTTCAAGGATTCGCGGCTCGACTATTTCGTCACCGGCTATGGCACCGGCGGCACCGTGACGGGCGTCGCGCGCGTCCTGCGGCGCGAGCGGCCGGAGACGAAGATCATCCTGTCCGAGCCCGCGAACGCGCAGATCGTGGGGAGCGGCACCGAGCAGCTTCGCGACGGCGAAGGGATGCCCGCCGCGAGCCATCCCGCCTTCGAGCCCCACCCGATCCAGGGTTGGACGCCCGACTTCATCCCCCTCGTCCTGCAGGAGGCGATCGACAACAAGCTCTACGACTCGCTGATCCCGGTCGCGGGCGCAGACGGGATGAAGTGGGCGCGCGCGCTCGCGAGCAAGGAAGGGATCCTCACCGGCATCTCCGGCGGCTCCACCTTCGCGATCGCCCGCCAGGTGGCCGAGAGCGCGGAGCCCGGCTCGGTGATCCTGTGCATGCTGCCCGACACCGGCGAGCGCTACCTATCCACCCCCCTCTTCGAGAGCATCGAGGCGGAGATGGACGAGGAGGAGACCGCCCTCTCCCGCTCCACCTCCGGCTTCCAGTACGCGGCCGAGTAGGCGCGACGCCCCGCCGTCGATGGCGGCGGGGCGCTTTCTTCAGGCCGACCGCGCCCCCTCGGCCGCCGTCTCGGCGCGGGTGAGCGGGGCCATGATCATCGCGAGCCCCACCCCGAGCGCGGCGACGATCGCGCCTGCGAGCGGCGCGGCGGCGAGCCCGTAGTGGCCGATCGCGAAGGCGCCGAGGCTGACGCCGACGCCCTGGCCGAGGAAGACCATCGACCCGTTGAGCGCCAGCGCGAAGGTCGCGGTGGGCCCGGCCCGCTCGGCAAGGCGCGTCTGGATCACCGGGGCGACCGCGAAGAGCGAGACCGGGCCGACGAGCGCGCTCGCGATCATCGCGCCGAGCCCCACCGAGCCGGAGACGCCGAGCGCGAGCGCCGGCACGACGATCGCCAATGCCGCGAGCATCCCGACGAAGGGCCACAGGAGGCCGCGCCCGCCCTCGGCCATCGCGAGGCGCGCGCCGAGGCGCAGGCCGACGAGCCCGAGCCCGCCGAGAAGCACCTGGAAGAGCGCGATCGCCGCCCCGCTCAGCCCCGTCAGCGCCGTGATGATCGGGGCGATGAAGCCCACCATCGCGAACATCGAGGCGAACGCCATGAAGGTGAGCGCGAGGAGCCCGACTTCGCCGAGCCCCAGCCGCCGGCGCGCAACCGCCGCAATGGCAGGCGGATGGGCCGGCACGTTGAGGAGGACGAGGACGAAGGTGAAGGCGCACAGGAGGCTCGCCATCGCGAAGCTCGCCGGCCACCCGAAGGCCGAGCCGACGACGGAGCCGAGCGGGATGCCGAGCATCCAGGCGAGCGCGACACCAGAATAGACGGTCGCGATAGCGCCCGCCCGCCGCTCGTGCGGCGTCATCATCGCGGCGACCGCGATCGCGACCGGCAGCGCCAGCGACCCCGCGGCGCCGATCGCGACGCGCAGCGCGAGGAGCGTCTCGAAGGTCGCCGCGACGGCGGAGAGCGCGTTGAGGAGCGTCAGCGCGGCGAGCGTCGCAAGGAGGACGGTCTTGCGCCCGAGCCGCTGGGTGAAGCGCGCGAGGAGCGGTCCCGCGAGCGCGCACGACACCGCGAAGGCCGATTGCAGCGCGCCGGCTGTTGCGATCGAGACGCCGAGCGCCTCGGACATCGGCGCGAGGAGGCCGTGGAAGACGTAGCCGCCGAGGGTGAAGACGAACGGGACGAGGAGAAGGGACACAAGCGGCATCGCTCAGGCCTCCATGGGCTGGATGAAGCAGGTGGAGGTACCGCTCGCGTAGAGTCGGCCCGACGCATCGACGAGGCGGCCCTCGGACGTCGCGGTGCGCCGCCCGCGCGAGACGATCGTGCCGGTGCAGCGCATCGGCCCAGTGGTCGGCAGGATCGGGCGCAGGAACTTCACCTCGGTGCCGAGCGAGGCGTAGATCTCGCCCGCCTTCAGCGTGGAGTGGACGGCGCAGCCGAGGGCCGAGTCGAGGAGCGTCATCGCCCACCCGCCATGAACCGTGCCCATCGGGTTGAGGATGTGCGGCCCCGGCTCACCCTCGAACACGGCGACCCCTTCGCCGACCTCGGCGAGGCGGAAGCCGAGCGTTTCGAGCATCGAGGGCGCCGGCCCCTCCCCGCGCGCCATCCGCTGAAGCTGCGCGAGGCCCGTGAGCGCCGCCGCGTCGCGCTCAAAGCTCATTCCGCCGCCTCCAAGCGCCCCGCGAGCGCGCGTTCGTGCGCCTTGGGGTCGGCGTAGAAGGCGCGTGCGAGGTCGGCCGCGACGCCCGGATAGATCTCTTCGGCGTTGCCGCGCAGGCCCGCAAGGATGTCCGCCGCGACCGCCTCGGGCGAGATCTTCGGCACGTCATTGTTCGCCGTCATGTCGGTCTCGATGAAGCCCGGCAGCACCGTCAGCACGCGGATCGCGCGCGGCGCGAGCTCGGCGCGCATTGACAGGCTCGCCGACAGCACCGCCGCCTTGCTCGCCGAATAGGTCCCTGCCTGGGGGATCGGCGCGTGGGAGACGATCGAGGCGACATTGACGATCGCCCCGCCCCCGTTCGCCGCGATCAGCGGTGCGAAGGCGCGGGCCATGGCGAGGGTGCCGAAATAGTTCGTCTCCATCTCGGCCCGCGCGCGATCCAGCGACGGCGCGGAGATCGGCCCGCCCGAGAGCGCGACCCCGGCATTGTTGACGAGGACCGTCACGTCGCCGAGCGCGTCCGCCGCCGCTTCGATGGACGCCGCATCGGTGACGTCGAGCGTCACCGGCACGATGCCCCCGGCGACCGGGCCAGCGAGCGTGCCCGACCGGCTCGCGGCGTAGACCTTCGCACCCGCCGCCGCGAGCGCCTCGGCGATGGCCCGCCCGAGGCCGCGATTGGCGCCGGTGACGAGGGCCGTCGAATACTGGATGTCCATCGGTTCGATCCTTCCCGAAGCGGCGGGCCGAAACCCGTCCCGTTTAGATGATGATTGAAATCTAACTATGCCGCACTAAGATTCAATGCGTCATCCAAAAAATGGGCGTCGCCCATATCGGGGAGAGTGAGAGATGCGCGTCAGTCGCGACGTCGCCGCGCAGAACCGGCGCAAGGTGGTGGAGACCGCCGCGCGTTCGTTTCGCGAGCACGGCTATGACGGCGTGGGGATTTCCGCGCTGATGAAAGCTGCCGGCCTCACCCATGGCGGCTTCTACAAGCAATTCGCCGACAAGGAGGCGCTCGCCGCCGAGGCGACGGAGGCGGGGCTGCGCCGCAACGAGATCGGGTGGACGAAGGCGCTCGAAGGCGTCGAGGGCGACCCGCTCGAGGCGTTCGCCGAGTGGTATCTGCGCGACGACCATGTCGGCACGCGGGCGCGCGGCTGCACCTTCGCCGCCCTCGCCGCCGAGGCCCCGCGCCAGGGGCCCGCGATCCAGACCGTCTTCGGCGAGGCGCTGGATCGCTGGGTCGGCAGGATCACCGAAGCGAACCCGGATGCCGAGGTAAGCCGTGCGGCGGCGCTGAAGACGATCGCGACGCTGGTCGGCGCGGTGATCCTCGCCCGCGCCGTGGCGGACGAGGAGCAGAAGGCGGAGATCCTCGCGGCGGTGCGCCCGCCGGCGCCCGCCGAGACCTGAGGCGCTCGCCTCAAGTGAAGTGGCGGCGCGTCCGGTTCGCGAAGGCGACGAGGGAGAGCATCACCGGCACCTCGACGAGGACGCCGACGACCGTCGCGAGCGCCGCGCCGGATGTGAGGCCGAAGAGGCTGATCGCCACCGCGACCGCGAGCTCGAAGAAGTTCGACGTGCCGATCAGCGCGCAGGGGGCCGCGACGTTGAAGGGCACGCGCCAGAGCCAGGCCGCGCCATAGGCGATCGCGAAGATGCCGTAGGACTGGATGAGGAGCGGCACCGCGATCAGCGCGATCAGCACCGGCTCGTCGATGATCACCTGCCCCTGGAAGCCGAAGAGGAGGACGACGGTCGCGAGGAGCCCGATCACCGACACCGGCTTCACCGCGCCGGTGAAGCGGGCGACGGCGGCGTCCGTGTCCCCGCCGCTCCGCGCGAGCCATTGGCGCGTGAGCGCACCGGCCGCGAGCGGGATCAGGATGTAGAGCACCACCGACAGGATCAGCGTCTCCCACGGCACAACGATGTCCGTCACGCCCAGCAGGAAGGCGACGATCGGCGCGAAGGCGAAGATCATGATGATGTCGTTCACCGACACCTGGACGAGCGTGTAGGTCGCGTCGCCACGGGTGAGCTGGGACCACACGAACACCATCGCCGTGCACGGCGCAGCGCCGAGGAGGATGAGCCCGGCGATATATTGCTGCGCGTCAGCCGGGCTGATCCAGTCGGCGAAGATCACCTCGAAGAAGAGGACGGCGAGGCCCGCCATCGTGAACGGCTTCACCAGCCAGTTGACGATGATGGTCAGGACGAGCCCCTTCGGCCGGTCACCGATATGGGTGAGGCTCTTGAAGTCGACCGCCACCATCATCGGATAGACCATCGCCCAGATGAGGATCGCGACGACGAGATTGACCTTGGCGATCTCCAGCGCGGCGAGCGCCTGGAAGAGGCCGGGGAGCGCGTTGCCGAGCACGAGCCCGGCGATGATCGAGAGCGCGACCCAGACCGAGAGCCACTTCTCGAAGAAGCCGATACCACCCGGCGCGGGGGCCGGCGCGACGGAGGCGTCCGAGGCCGACATCAGCGCGCCCCGTCCTTCGGCGCGACGCGCGCGCCCGAGGCGTCGACGACCGCCTCCCCGTCTTCCTTCGCGAAGGCTTCTTGCTGCCTGTTCGGCAGGATATCGAGCACGACCTCTGACGGGCGGCAAAGGCGCGTGCCGAGCGGCGTCTCCACGATCGGCCGGTTGATGAGGATCGGATGCTCCATCATCCGGTCGATCAGCGTCTCATCCGAAAGCGCCGGGTCGCCGAGGCCGAGCTCGGCATAGGGCGTGCCCTTCTCGCGGAGGAGTTCGCGCGGGGTGATCCCCATCGCGGCGATCAGCGCGACGAGGCGCTCCCGCGTCGGCGGGGTCTTCAGATACTCGATGATCTGCGGCTCCTCGCCGGAATTGCGGATCATCGCAAGGACGTTGCGCGACGTCCCGCAGGCGGGGTTGTGGTAGATGGTGATGGTCATGACAGGGTCCTGCGCTCGGCCTCGCCGGCGGGAAGGCCGCAAGCTTGCGGATCTCCCCCGCAGCAATTGCGGGTGAGGAATTCGAGAAGGGCGTTCATCTCGGCGAAGTTGGCGCTGTAGACGAGCGAGCGCCCGTCCCGCCGGACGGTGACGAGCCCGGCATGCTTCAGCTCCTTGAGATGAAAGGACAGCGTCGCGGAGGGAAGGCCGAGCGCCTCCCCGACCCGCCCGACGGCGTGTCCCTCCGTCCCGGCCTCGACGAGAAGGCGAAAGATGGCGAGCCGCGTTTCCTGCGCGAGCGCGGACAGGGCGGCGACGGCGTCAGTTGTATCCATATCTCCATAAATATGGAAATATCGAATGCGTCAACGCCGACGATGCCCTGCGCGTGTGAATTTGGTGTGACGGGCCGGGCGGCGGCGCCCGCCCCCGCGCTCAGGCGGCGGGGCGGGCGGCGGGCTTTGCCGCGACCGGGCGGGGCTTGCGCTGTGCGTCCTTCACGAGCGCGGCCATCCGGTAGAAGCCGTGCGCCATCTTCGAGTAGGGCGTCAGCAGGAAGAAGGCGAGGACCGCGCCGAGATGGAGCGCCAGCAGCGGCTCCAGCGCCGCCGTGCTCCCGAACGCAAAGAGGGCAAGGCCCGAGAGGCTGACGAGGAAGAGGAGGAGGATGAAGCCGAACTCACCCCCGCGCACGCGCGGGTCCTGAAGGTCCGGCCGCGCCGCCATTTTGAGGACGAGGAGCCCCACCGTCCCGATGCACAGCATGATCCCGCCCGGCACGCCGAGGAGCTTCGGCAGCGAGAAGAACGGATAGGGCGCCGGCATGTCGAACACATAGTGGAGCACCGTGCCGCTCGCGGTCGATGCGAAGCACAGCAGGAAGCCGTACATCACGAGCTGGTGCATCACCCGGCGCTTCTGGGAGAAGCGGTCCTCCGCCTCGAAGTTGCACCCCTCCCCGTGCCCGCCGGCAAGGTTGCGCATCTTGGCGGCCGAGCCGAAGGCATCGGCGATGTCGGCAAGGCGCACCGGCCCGCCGCCGACGCGCTGCCAGTAGCGCCGGAGCCCCACGCCGAGCGCGATAAGGGGCAGGACGAAGGCCGGCAGGAAGATCGCGACGAGGCTCGCGTGGGAGATGATGGCGTAGAAGCCCTCCCCCTCTCCCGGCAGCTGGAGCGCGGCCCAGAAGAGGATCGCGATCGCCGCGACGAGGGCGACCGCGATAAGGGTGCCGCTGCGCTGGAAGAGGCGGGCGAAGGCGCGCGGAAAGGCGGTCTCCTCCCAGCTGTCCTCACGCACGGCGGCGAGCACGCCCGGCAGGTTCAGGTCGAACTCGTGCGGGGCGGTGTACTGGCAGGCGTAGAAGCAGTTCTGGCAGTTGTGGCACAGGTTCGCGAGCTGCGTGATGTCCGCGTCCGAGAAGCTCCGGTTCGCGTGCATCGCGGGAAAGACCGCGCAATAGCCCTCGCAATAGCGGCAGGAATTGCAGATCTGCGCCTGGCGGCGCGCTTCGGCGATCGCCTCATCGAACATGGTTGGCGGCCTCCCGGCCCGCGATGCGCCCGAAGACGGTGCCGATGGTCATGCCGTAGCCGGCGAGATAGCCTTGGCCTAGGATCGAGCCGGCCATGGTCTCCCCGGCGGCCCAGAGATTCTCGATCGGGCCGCGCGCGGTGCTGCACTGCGCGTTCGCGTCGACCTTGAGGCCGAGATACGTGAAGGTGACGCCCGTGCGCAGGCTGTACCCGTAGAAGGGCGGATCGTTGATCGGCCGCGCCCAGTTCGTCTTCTCGGGCGTGAGGCCGGTGGTGCGCACCCCGTCGAGCTCGGTCGGGCGGAAGCCTGACGTGTCGCCGCAGGCGGCGTTGAAAGCCGCGATGGTGGCGAGCGTCTCATCCACTGGAAGGCCCATCTTCTGCGCCAGTTCCCCAAGCGTCGGCGCCTCGATCGGGGGGAAGACGGACGGCATGAAGAGCGGCAGCGCCTTGGAATCGATGATCGAGTAGCCGACCTGGTCAGGCTGGTTCGCGACGAGGCGGCCCCAGATCGCATAGCGCTTCGGCCACACATCCTCGCCCTCGTCATAGAAGCGCACGCCGTCCCGGTTGACGACGACCGAGAAGGGCACGCTGTCGAGGCGGGTGACGATGCCGCCGTCGAATTTCGGCGCCCGCCCGTCGATCGCGACGGCGTGGCACTGGGTCGGGTCGCCGACCGAAGCGGCACCCTGGTCGAGGAGGTCCTTCAGCACCGTGCCGCGATTATAGGGCGTGCCGCGAATGAGGAAGTTGCGCGCGGCCGGGCCCCACGCCTCGGCGAGCCAGTCGATGTCGCTCTGGAAGCCGCCCGAGGCGACGACGACCGCGCGCGGGTGGAGCGTGCGGCTCTCGCCCGCGTGGGTGAACTCCACCGCGCTCACCCGGTCCCCGTCGAGCGCGATGTGCTTCACCGGCGCGTCGTAGAGCGCCTCGACGCCGAGCGCCTCGGCGGTGCGATAATAGGCGTTCACCAGCGCCTTGCCGCCGCCCATGAAGAAGGCGTTGGTGCGCGCGAGCGAGAGCGTGCCGGAGAGGGAGGGCTGGAAGCGGACGCCGTGCGCCTCCATCCAGGGGAGGCACTCGCGCGAGGTGCGGATCGCCATGCGCGCCAGCCCCTCGTCCGTGCGCCCGCCCGTCACCTTGATGAGGTCGTCGAAATATTCGTCCTCGGAGTAGGTGTCGACGAGGACGGACACCGGCTCCTCGTGCATGCAGCGGAAGTTGCGCGTGTGGCGGGAGTTGCCGCCGCGATAGGCCTTCGGCGCCGCCTCCAGGATGATGACCCGCGCGCCGGCCTCGGCCGCCGTGATCGCCGCGCACAGCGCCGCGTTGCCGCCGCCCACCACGACGATGTCGTACGTCTCGTCTCGCCCCTGCATGGCGTCTCCTTTGCGGGACACCATAGGCGAATGGGTTCGTGTTGATTAGTGCAATTGTCTCCCCGATTATGCCGGTATGCGCATAAATTTCGACTTCGCGGATCTCGAAGCCTTCCTGGTGCTGTTCGAAACCGGCTCGTTCGTCGCGGCCGCGCGCCATCTCGGCACATCCCAGTCGGCGCTGACCCGCCGCATCCGCCGCTTGGAGGACGGGCTCGGCGCGCCGCTCTTCGAGCGGACGACGCGCTCGGTCCGGCCGACGCTCGCGGCAAAGCGCCTGCGCGTGCGCGCCCAGGCGATGATCGACGACGCGCGCGAGACCGTGCGCGAGATGCAGGACGAGACGGCGCGCTTCGACTACCAGAACGCCGCGATCGTGACCCTCGCGACGGTGCCGAGCGCCATTCCGCGCCTCGTCATCCCCGCCGTCGCCCTCTTCGCGGCGGGCCCGTCGCGCGCCCGCATCCGCTTTCTCGACATGCTGGCGAACGAGGTGGCCGAGGCGGTCGCGGAGGGGAAGGCCGATTTCGGCCTCTCATCCCTCCCCGATCTCGACGCGCGGATCGCGTTCGACCCGCTCCTCGACGATCGCGTGGTCCTCGCGACGCCGCGCGACCACCCCCTCGCGCGCGAAGGGATTGTGCGGTGGGACGCGCTAGCCGGCCACCGGATCATCCTTCCGATGCAGGGGAGTGGCAACCGCGCCCTCATCGACCGCGCGCTCGCCCGGAGCCCGCTCGCCCTCTTCTGGTCCTACGAGGTGCCGCGCACCTCGACGGCGCTGGGCCTCGTGCGCGCCGGCCTCGGCGTCGCCCCGGTCCCCCTCTCCGCCGTCCCGATCGGGGAGGAAAGCCTTGCAACCTGCGAGCTCGCCGACCCGGCGATCTCCCGCCAGATCGGCCTCATCACCCGCCAGAAGGCGAGCCTCTCCCCGACCGCGGAGGCCCTGCGGGCCACCATCGTCGCCGAGGCCGCCCGCCGCCGCGGGGCTTGAGGCCGCCCCACCCTCAGTGCCGACGCACCTACCAGCAGGTCGGCCAGTGGCGGAGCGGGCTTCCCCCGGTCGGGCGCGGGACGGTCGAGAGGCGCTCCAGCTGGTCGAGGAGGACGGCGCGCGTCTCGTCCGGGTGGATGATCTCGTCGAGGGCCATCGTGCGGGCGATCGCGTAGGGGTCGGTGTCGCGGCCGTAGTAGGCGGCGAGCTCGGCGCGGCGGGTGCGGCGCTCGGTCGGGCCGAGGGCGGCGAGCTCGTCCCCGTGCATCGCGTTGGCGGCGACGTGCGGATCCATGAAGCCGATCTCGCTCGCCGGCCATGCGGCGAAGAAGTCCACGCCCGTCCCCGTCCCGCCGAGGCTCGTGAAGGCAAGCCCGAAGCTCTTGCGCACGATGAGGCTGAGGCGCGGGCCGGTGAACTGCATCAGCGCCTGGAGGAACATCACCGTCTTCGACTGGACGCGCCGCCGCTCATACTCCTCGCCCACATAGAAGCCCGGCGTGTCGTGGATGAGGATCACCGGCAGGCCGAACGAATCGGCAAGGCACAGGAGGCTCGTCGCCTTGTCGCACGCGTCCGGCTCCAGCGCCCCGGCGCCGTGGAGCGGGTTGGAGGCGATCACCGCGACCGGCCGCCCGCCGAGCCGGGCGAACGCGGTGATGACGCTCGGCCCGAAGCGCGGCTTCAGCTCGAAGAGGCTCTGCGAATCGACGAGCGCGCCGAGGAGGAGATGCATGTCGTAGGGCGCGTAGCGGTCGGCCGGCACGATCTGGCTCGGCTTCAGCCGCGCGCGCGGCGCGACCGCGTCGACGCGCGGCGGCGGCTCGTCGGCGTTCTGCGGCAGGTAGGAGAGGAAGGCGCGCACGAGCGCGAAGGCGTCCGCCTCGCTCTCCGCCTCGCGGTCGATCTGGCCGGTGACGGTCGCGTGCAGCTCCGTCCCGCCGAGCGCGTCGAGCGTCGTGCGCTCGCCCGTCGCCATCTCGATGACGCGCGGCGAGACGACGGCGAGCGTCGTCCCCTTCACCTGCACCACGAAATCGCTCATCGCGGCGACGAAGGTGGAGCCGCCGAAGGACGGGCCGGTGATGACGGTCGCGAGCGGGATCGCGCGGGCACGGCGGGTCCACTCGACCGCCTCGTCGGAGATGAGGCTCATCCCGTCGCTCCCGAGCGAATCGGGCAGGCGCGAGCCGCGCGTCTCGCCGAGATAGACGAGCGGATGGCCCGCCCGCAGCGCCTGGCGATAGATCCGGTCCGCCTTGCGGTTGCTGGTGGGCGTCGCCGACGCCCCCTTCACGGTCGCGTCGTCCGCGATCACGCCCGCCGCGCGCCCGGCGATGGTGCCGAAGCCGGTGATGCGGCCGTCGCCCGGCGTCGTCGCGCGGTCCTCCGGCGCCTCCGCCGTCGTGAAGGTGCCCATCTCGCGGAAGGAGCCCTCGTCGAGTAGCATGTCGATCCGCTCGCGCGCGGTGAAGAGGCCCTGAGCGTGGAGCTTCTCGATCCGCTGCTTGCCGCCCATCGTCTCGCGGATGTCGCGCCGGCGCGCCTCGAAGGCGGCGAGCGGGTCGGGCTTCTCCTCAGCCATCGTGCCCCTCCGCGACAACGAGGAGGAGGGTCTCGCCGACGACGGCGGCGCGGGGGCTGTTTTCAAGGTGCATCGTGAAATCGAGGGTGAGGAGCGTCCCCTGCGCGCGCGGCTCCGCGGCCGTCAGCGTCGCCTCCAGGCGGACGCGCGCGCCGGAGGGAACCGGGGCCGGGAAGCGCACGCGGTTGGTGCCGTAATTCACCAGGAAGGCAGCGTCGGTGAGGCGGAAGGCCCTGGCGCAGAGCGGGGCGACGAGCGACAGGGTGAGGAAGCCGTGCGCGATCGTCGTCCCGAACGGGCCGGCGCGGGAGGCCTCCGGGTCGACGTGGATCGCGGCATGGTCGCCGGTCGCGTCGGCGAAGCGGTCGATGTCGGCCTGGGTGATCGTGTGCCACGGGCTCTCGCCGAGACGGGTGCCGACGAGACCCGGGAGCTCGGCAAGACGGATCTCGCGCGGCCCGCTCACTCCGCCTCTCCGTGGAGGGCGAGGAACTTGTCCCACTCGGCCGCCATGTCGGGCGGGACCATGAAGCCGTCGAGCGCCATGATCTCGTCCATCCGTCCCGCGATCTCGCCGGCCGAGAGCGGCGCGCCCGCGCGGAAGATGCCGGGGGTGAGGCCGACGAAGATCCGCGCCACCTGCCCGCCGCCGACGGAGAAGGTCTCCCCCGTCACCCCGCACGCCTCGGAGGCGAGGTGGACGACGAGCGGCGAGACATAGTCCGGCCCGAAGAGGCGCGCCTTGTCGCCGAAGCCCGCCTCCGTCATCCGCGTCGTCGCGCACGGCGAGATCGCGTTGACGAGGACGCCCTTCGCCCGCCCTTCGATCGCGAGCACCTTGGTGAGGCCCACGAGCCCGGCTTTCGCCGCCCCGTAATTCGCCTGGCCGAAATTGCCGAAGAGACCGGCGGCCGAGCTCGTCATGACGATCCGCCCATAGCCCGCATCGCGCATCGCGCGGAAGGCGGGGAGCGTCACGTTGAAGGCGCCGTGGAGGTGGACCGCGAGCACCGCCTCCACCTCCTCGGGCGACATCCGGTGGGCGCTGCGATCGCGCAGGATGCCGGCATTGTTGACGAGGATGTCGAGGCGGCCGAACGCCTCGAGCGCGGTGGCGACGAGCGCCTCGCCGCCCGCGGCGGTGGAAATGTCGGAGCGGTCGGCGATCGCGCGCCCACCCATCGCCTCGATCTCGGCGACGACGGTGTCGGCGGGCGTCGCGCCGCCCTCGCTGCCGTCGAGCGCGACGCCGAGATCGTTGACGACGACCGCCGCACCCTCGGCGGCCAGCGCCAGCGCGTGGCTGCGCCCGAGGCCCCGCCCGCCGCCGGTGACGACGGCGACGCGGCCGGTGAGAAGGTCTGTCATCGCGTGTCCTCGCTCGCCGGGACGAAGCCCGGCAGGATGGTGTCGCCGCTGCGGAACGGCGCGAAGGTCAGCGCATCGCCCACCGCGAGCGGCCCCGCATGGGTGATGAGGGCGAGCATCTGGTGGCCGACCGCCGGAAAGGAGACGAGCCCCAGCGTGTACGGCGATGGGAGCGCCGGCTGGTCGTGCGGCGCGTGGGCGACGGTGGTGAAGCTCTCGAGCCGCGCCGTTGCGGGAAGGTCGAACCACGCCCCCTCCTCGCTGCCGCACCGGCACACGAGGCGCGGCGTGCGCTGGACGGTGCCGCACGCGGCGCAGCGCCGGGCGATGAGGCGGCCGTCGGCCAGCGCGTCCCAGAAAGGCTGGGTTTCGGGCGTCGCTTCCATCATGGCCTCGTCAAGATGCAGGTGGCGGCGGACGACAGGAAGTCGCCGACCGCGTGGGCGAGCGAGACCTCGCACTCCACCTGCCGCTCACCGGCCTCGCCGCGAAGCTGCGTCACGCACTCGATGAGGGTGAAGATGCCGTACATGCCCGTATGGGCGAAGGCGAGGCCGCCGCCATTGGTGTTCACCGGGAGCGCGCCGCCCGGCCCGGTGTCGGTCGCAAAGCGATGTGTGGCGCCGCCGCGCGGGGCGAGGCCGAGATCCTCCATCGCGAGGACCGGGGTGATGGTGAAGCTGTCGTAGAGCATCGCGTGGTCGATGTCGGCGGGGCCGAGACCCGCCATCCGGTAGGCGCGCGCCCCCGAATGCACCGCCGGGGTGCGGGTGAGATCCTCCATCCCCGCGATCGAGAAATGGCCCTGGCTCGACCCGACGCCCGCGACGCGGATCGGGGCGCGCGTGTCCGCCGCCTCGTCCGAGCGCATCAGCACGACCGCCCCGCCCCCGTCGGAGATGAGGCAGCAATCGAGGAGGTTCAGCGGCGAGGCGATGGGGCGCGAGGCGCGCACCTCCTCGACGCTGACGGGATCGCGGAAGCGGGCGAGCGGGTTCTTCGCGGACCAGCGGCGCGCGGCGACCGCGACCTCCGCGAGCGCCTCCGGCCCGAGCCCGTAATCGGCGAGATAGCGCTGCGCCGCGAGCGCGTGGGCGGGGATGAAGCCACCCCCGACGGCAAGGTCGAACTGGTTGAGGGGCGTGCGCCGGTCCGGCCAGATCGGCAGGTGCCGCCGCCGGTCGGTGTAGGCCATCGCGCCGTGCGCGATGAGGGCGACGCGGCAGAGCCCCGCCTCAAGCGCCGCGAGCGCGTGCTCGACGAAGGCGACCCAGGTCGACCCGCCGACGCACGTGCCATCGATATAGCCAAGCTCGGCAAGGCCGAGATAGTCGGCGATGTCGTAGGTGGAGGTCTCGCCGAAGCCGCAGCCGAAGAGGCCGTCGACGTCGGCGAGCGTCAGCCCAGCATCGGCGAGCGCGCGGTGGGCGGCGCGGGCGGTGAGCGCCAGCGCCGAGGGCGCCTCGACCTTGGGCGTGCCGATCTCCGACAGCGCCGCGCCGACGATCGCCACACTCATTCCCTTCCCTCCATGACATGGGCGGCGGCGGGGTCGATCCCGACCCGCACGCTTTCGCCGGGCGCCGGCAGCACGAAGCCCGGCCGCGTCGGCGCGGTCAGCGTCAGCGGGCCGGCGACGGTCGCGACCGTGACGCGGCCGACGCTCCCGGAGAAGCGCGCCTCGGTGACTTGCCCGTCGAGGCCCGGCCCCTCCCCACCCAGGCTCAGCGCCTCGGCGCGGATGCAGAGGGTCGCGGGTCCCGCGGCGACGCCGGGCGCGGGCGCCCTGAGGTCCGCCCCGTCGGCGCGGAAGAGGCCGTCCGCGACGCGGCCCCCAATGAGGTTCGCCTCGCCGAAGAAGCGGGCGACGAACGGGTTCGCGGGCCGGGCATAGACGTCGGCCGGGGTGCCGACCTGCTGGAGGCGGCCCCGGTTCATCACCGCGATCCGGTCGGAGAGGTTCAGCGCCTCCTCCTGGTCGTGGGTGACGTAGATCGTGGTGTGGCCGACGGCGCGCTGCAGCTCGCGCAGCTCCGCCTGCATTTCGAGCCGCAGCGCCCGGTCGAGCGCGGAGAGCGGCTCGTCCATCAGAAGCGCGGCGGGACGGAAGACGATCGCCCGCGCGAAGGCGACGCGCTGCTGCTGCCCGCCCGACAGCTCCGAGATGCGCCGCGCGCCGAAGCCGGTGAGCCGCACCTGCGCGAGTGCCGCCTCGACGCGCGCCCCGATCTCGGTCCGCGCGACGCCCCGCGCGGCGAGCGGAAAGGCGATATTCTCCGCGACGGTGAGATGCGGAAAGAGCGCGTAGCTCTGGAAGACGACGCCGATATCGCGCCGGTGGGGCGGCAGCGGCGCGACGTCCTTCCCGGCAACCAGGAGCCGGCCCGAATCCGGCGCCGTGAAGCCCGCGACCAGCATCAGGAGTGTCGTCTTGCCCGACCCGCTCGGGCCGAGGATCGTCAGGAACTCGCCCGCGTCGACCGAGAGGTTGAAGTCGTCCACCGCCGCCACCTCGCGATAGCGCTTGGTGAGGCCGTCGAAGACGATCGGCACGCCGTGCGTCTCGGCGGGGGCCGTGACGGGGGCGGCGCGCGGCGTCGGGATATCGGATGATGATGCCATCGACAGGACGGTAGACTCCCGGCGGTAGAACTCGAAGGTCAGCGTGGCGAGGATCGCGAGGGCGAGCTGGAGCGTCGCGATCGCGGTCAGCGTGTTGTCGAGCCCGCCCATCGCGACGCCCTCCCACATCCGCCGCGGCAGCGTTTCGAGGCGCGGGCCGGAGAGGAACTGGGCGACGATCACCTCGTCGAAGGAGGTGATGAAGGCGAGCGCGAAGCCCGACAGCATCGCGATGCGAAGCTGCGGCAGCACCACGCGCCACAGGATGCGCCACTCCCCGGCCCCCAGCGAGGCGGCCGCCCGCTCCATCAGCGGGTCGGACGAGGCAAGGCGCGCGAGGACGGGCAGCACCACCACGGGCAGGCCGAGCACCATGTGCGCGAGCGGCAGCGACACGAAGCGGCCGATGAGGCCGATATCGGCGAAGTAGACGTAGAAGCCGACCGCGATGACCATCAGCGGCACGATCATCGGCGCGACGAACATCACCCGCACGAGGCGGGCAAGGCGCGGCGAGAGGCGGCTTATGCCGATCGCGGCGAAGGTGCCGACGAGCGTCGCCGCCGCCGCCGAGACGAACGCGACGCCGAGCGAGAGGAGGAAGGCGTCGCGCCAGCGCGGCTCGGCGAGCGCCTGGAACCAGCGGAAGGAGTAGGCGGCCGGCGGCAGGCTGAGCGCCCGCCCGTCGCTGAAGGCGAGCGGCACCATGACGAGGACGGGCGCGGCGAGGAAAAGCGCCACGAGGACGCCGAGACCGGCGAGCACCACGCGCCCGCGGCGCCCGAGGAGCGCGTCGTTCATGGCTCGCGCCCCGCGAAGAGGCGGTCGACCCCCGACAGGCGCTCATAGAGGAGGAGCGCACCGAGGCTGACCACGAGGAGCGCCACCGACGTCGCCGCCGCGAGCGGCAGGTTCACGAGGACCTGCACCTGGTTGCGGATCGCCATCGCGATCGTCGTCGCGCGCCCGCCGCCGAGGATCGCGGGCGTCACGAAATAGCCGACCGCCATGGTGAAGACGAGGATCGAGCCGGCCGCGAGGCCCGGCAGGGTGAGCGGCAGCACGATCTTGGCGAAGGTGCGCGCTGGCGAGGCGCCGAGGCTGAGCGCGGCGCGCACCAGCCGCGGGTCGAGCGCGCGAATCGACGGGATCAGCGCCACCACCATGAAGGGCAGGAGGAGGTGGACCATGCCGATCACGACGCCAAGCTCGTTGTAGACGAGCGAGAGCGGCTTCCCGGAGAGGCCGCTGCCGACGATGAGCTGATTGATCGGCCCGTTGCGCTGCAGGAGCACGACCCATCCGAACGTGCGGGTGAGGATGCTGAGCCAGAGCGATAGCACCACGAAGGCGACCGTCCAGCGCGCGAAGACGCCGCCAACCACCGCGATGAGGTAGGCGATCGGATAGCCGATCAGCAGGCAGACGAGCGTGATCGTCAGCGACAGGCGGACGGTGAAGAGGGAGAGGCGCGCATAGAGCGGCTTGCCGAGTTCGGCATAGTTCGCGAGCGTCGGCCCCGCCTCGCCCGAGAAGGAGAGGACGAGGAGCGTGAGGAGCGGCCCGATGAAGAGGCCGAGGATCGCGACGAGCGGCACGGCGAGGATCAGGTTGCGCGTGCGGCGCCGCTCCTTCGCCCATGCGCCCGCGCTCATCCCTCCGCCTCCACGATCTTGGCGTCGAGGACGACCGCCTCCCCGCCGACGATCCGCACCGGGTTGAGGTCGACCGCGACCGATGCGGACGCCGCGACGGCGTGCGAGAGGCGGCTCGCGAGCCGCGCGAGGGGGCCGATGTCGACCGGCGCCGCGCCGCGAAACCCCGCGAGGAGGCGTCCGGCGGCGAGACCGCCGAGCGCCGCCGCGACCGCCTCGGGCGACGCGGGTGCGGGCAGCACCGCCACGTCGTGGACGAGTTCGGCGAGGATCCCGCCCGACCCGACCACCACGACCGGCCCGAAGGAGGGATCGGTCCGCGCGCCGATGAAGATCTCGACGCCCTCCCCGATCGTCTCGGCGACGAGGATGCCGGTCGCGCCGGGAAGCGCGAGGAGACGGCACGCGGCGGCCCGCGCCCCGGCGGCATCGGCGATGCCGAGCACCACGCCGCCGATCTCGGTCTTGTGGAGGATCGCCGGCGACAGGACCTTCATGACGACCGGGAAGCCGATCGCCTCGGCCGCCTCCGCCGCCTCGCCCGCGCCGTGGCAGACGCGGTGGCGCGGCACCCGCGCGCCGAGATCGGCGAGCCAGGCATAGGCGTCCGCCTCGGTGCCGGCCGCGGGCGCGGGGGCGGGCTCGGGCGCGACGCTGTCCGCGGCGGCCGCGGCGCGGGCGATGGCGCCCCAGGCGCGGAACGTCGCCGCGAGCGAGGTGAGGCGCGGCACGCCCGCCTCGCGCAAGGACGCGGCGATCTCGGGATCGTCGTCGGCGACGGCGGTCGCCACCATCACGACGGGGCGCGGATCCTTCGCGGCGAGCGCCACAGCACGCGCCGCGATCCCGCGTCCCATCGAGATATAGGAGGTCGGCGGGTCGCGCGGGGTGTCGACGGCGAGGAGGATCGCGTCGGGCTCGGGCCATGCGGCGAAGGCGTCCGCCGCGCGGCCGACCGCCTCGACTACATCGTCATTCACCCAGGAATCCAGCGGGTTCACGACGCCGCGCCGGGCGCCGAGCGTCGCCTCGATCGCCGCGTGGCGGGCGGCGTCGGGGACGGCGAAGGCGAGCCCGTTCGCAGCCGCCATGTCTTCCAGAAGCCCCACATGGCCGCCCGAGAGCGTCGCCGCCGCGAAAGTGCGGCCGAGCGGGCGGTCGGTGGCGAGAAGCTCTGCGGCGGCGAACATCTCGTCGAGATCCTCCACGATCGCCGCCCCCGCCCCCTCCATCACCGCACGCACGACGGCGTGGTCGTTTGCCATCGCGCTCGAATGGGAGCGCGCGGCATCGATCGCAGCGGGGGAGCGGCCGGTCTTGCACAGCACCACCGGCACCCCGCCGGCGACAGACCGGCGCACGGCCGCTGCGAGCGCCCGGCCATCCGCGATGCCCTCCGCGAAGATCGCGATCGCCCGCGTCACCCCGTCGGTGCGCAGGAAGTCGACGGCGTCGGCGATCGTCACCCCCGCCTCGTTGCCGACGGAGATCATGGCGCTGAGGGCGAGCGTCCCGGTGTGGTTGATCCCCGCAACCCCGACCGACCCGCTCTGCGTGACGAGGCCGATCGTGCCGGCGGCGGGCGGGCGGTTCACGATGTCGATATAGAGCGCGCGGCGATAGGCGGGGGCGAGATAGCCCATCACGTTGGGACCGAGGAGCGGGATCCCGGCGTCTCGCGCGATCGACGCGATCTCGGCCTGCCGCTCCGGCCCGCCGGGGTCGACGGCGGAGAAGCCGTCGGCGAAGACCACGGCGCTCCGCGCGCCCGCAGCGACCGCCTCGCGCAGCGCGTCGGCGACGCGGTCGGCCCGCAGCGCGATCGCCGCGACATCCACCGGCGCACCCGCCGCCGCGAGCGTCGGATGACAGGGCCGCCCGGCGATCTCGCTGCGGCGCGGATTGACGAGGACGATCTCCCCGTCGAAGCCCATGGTGGTGAGGTTGGCGAGGATGTCGGCGGGCGTGCCCGTCGGGCTCGCGCCCACGATGGCGACACGCGCGGGGCGCAGAAGCGGGGTGAGGTTCACGAACGGCCTGCTCGCCCAAGAAGTCCGGGACAAGGTGAGGCACCGCGTCGCCGCGGTGCCGGAAACAAGGCGGCGCGCGGCCGCCGGGCGGCTCAGCGGTTGGAGTACCACTCGAGCCAGCGCTCGTTCACGGCGTCGAGATTCTCGGCCCACCACTCGCCGGAGACGGCGACCTGGTTTTCCAGATTCTGCGGCGCGGTCGGGAGCCCGGCGAGCACTTCCTCGCTGAGGCCCTCATAGGACTTCTTGTTCGGGCCGCCATAGCCGAACGCCTCGGCGAACGCCGCCTCGCCCTCGGGCTGCGAGGTCCAGGCGATCAGCTTCATCGCGTTCTCGGCGTTGGGCGCCCCGGCGGGTACGACCCAATAGCCCTGCTCCCAGGCGCCGTCATTGAAGGTGAAGTCGACGGCGAACCCGTCCTTCTTCGCGGCATGCGCGCGCCCGTTGCTGGTCAGCATCATGTCGACCTCGCCGTTCTGCAGGAGAACGTCGGCCTGGCCGAGATTTTCATACCAGACGTCGATGTCGTCGGCGATCTCGTCGAGTTTGGCGAAGGCGCGGTCGAGGTCGATCGGATAGATCTCGCCCGCCGGCACGCCGTCGGCGAGGAGCGCGGCTTCGAGGAGCGGCTTCGGCTGGGCGTAGAGGGCGCGGCGGCCGGGGAATTTCTCGGTGTCCCAGAAATCGGCCCACGATTGCGGCGCGCCGTTCGGGAACTCGGCGTCGGTGTTCCAGGCGAGCACCCAGCCGAAGGAGATCGACGGGAAGCCGAACTCCTTCAGATTGTCGGTGATGAGGTCGGCCTCGGGCGTCACCGAATAGACGAGGTCGTAGTCGATCGGGGCGAGCGCGCCGTCGGCCTTCGCGATCTCCATCATCTGCGCCTCGGCGTCGACGACGTCCCACTCCACGTTGCCGCTCTCGTGCATGAGCTTGAGCTTTGCGGCGTCCGGCGTGCCGGTGGTGACGACCTCGATGCCGGTCGCCTCGGTGAAGGGGGCGAAGAACGCCGCGACCTGCGCGTCCGTATAGGAGCCGCCCCAGGTCGACACGACGACGGAGCCCGAGCCCTTCAGCGCGTCGGTCGACTGGGCAAGCGCGCCGGAACTGGCGAGAAGAACGGCCGCGAGGCCCACGCCGGCAAGGCGCGAAGAGGCAAGGACGTCGGTCATGGCGGGTCTCATCTGCCTAATTTATGGTCGCATTTTAACCGTGCGGCATATTCAGGCATTGCTTTTCATTCAACACAAACGAAAACTTCTCAGCGGTCGTGTGAGCAGAATTCACGAGGAGGCCGGTCGTGCGGGTGCCGCCCATGAACACCCTGCGCGCGCTCGACGGGATCGCCCGTCACGGCAGCATGTCGCGCGCCGCGCGCGAACTGCACGTGACGCCGAGCGCGATCAGCCACGCCATTCGCGCGCTGGAGGACGAGCTCGGCTTCCCGCTGATCGTGCGCGGCGGGCGCAGCGCCGTCCTGACGCGCGCCGGCCTCGTCTACGCGCAGGAGGTGCGCAAGGCGCTCTCCATCCTCGCCGACGCGCACTCGGCCGCCTTCGACGCGCGCCTCGAGGGCCACTTCACCGTCTCATGCACCCCCGGCCTCGCGACCTTCTGGCTGATGGGTCATATCGGCGAGTTTCGCGACCTCTTCCCGCGCGTCGGGCTGCGCATCGTCTCCTCGGAGGCGTTCGAGACGCTGTCCGATCCGGACGTGGACCTTTTCGTCGCCTTCGGCAGCGGCACGTGGCGCGGCTACACGAGCGAGCTTCTGACGCCGCTGAACCTTGCCCCCTATTGCAGCCCCGCCCTCCTCAACGCGATGGGGGGCGTCGCGGAGGCGGCCGATCTCGTGCGCTTCCCGCTCCTGCACCTGCGCGACCATCATGACTGGACGCGCTGGCTCTCGGCCGCCTCCGTCAACAACCTCGCGGCCGAGACCGGCATCGTCATGTCCAACATGTATCTCGTCCTGACGGCGGCGCTTCAGGGGCTGGGCGTCGCGATCGGCGACAACATCGCCTGCCGCACGGCGCTCGCCGACGGCCGGCTCGTGCGCCCCGTGCCCCTCTCCATCACGTCGACCGAGGCGTATTATTTCGTCTCGGAGCCCGCCAAGCACGACCTTCCGATCGCGCGCGCCTTCCGCGACTGGATGCGCAGCCGGATCATGGATTGAAGCGCCTCTCGACGGCTCGCTAGGATATCGGCTGCTGTCGTCGCAGGCCCGCCTCGATGTCCCGCCTATAAGTGTCGAAGGCCGCCCCGACCTGGGCCGGATCGGCCCCCTTGAAGCGTTTAAGCACTTCTTCTTTCGCAGCGAGGCCAGCCGTGCGTGCTTCCATAGGATTTTTTGCCGCCATGGAGGCCTTCTGAGCGGCTGTTTCAGCCATGCAGAGCACCATTCCATTCAACGTAATCTTGTGCATTTTTCCTAGCTCCTAATCTATGACTCAGACCTTTCTGACCGAACGGGACAACAATTCACCATTGCGACATCTCAATAGGAGATCGCCCCTCCAAGATCTTGCAACATTGGGACCAAATCTAGACGAATTCGAGAAACGTCACGATTTCCGGGCGATTCTTGGAAAAAATTGGTCTCGAAATGCGCGAAAACGGCCAATCGCCGCCGCACGGGAATCGAGCGGGTCAAGCTCCGCGGAGCCGTCTCATTGATGTCGAACGGAATTTCTCGCGCGACAGACAGTCGTCAGACGTCGAGACGCTTCTTCATATGATAGAGTTTGGAGCCGATTGGCCGATCTTCCAGAACACCGAAGACCTCGTAGCCGAGACGTTCGTAGAATTCCCTCGCAAAGAAGGTCTTAAGAAAGGCGATCACGGCCCCTCTCTCCCGCGCGACGCGTTCCACTTCCAGCAAAAGCTGCGTGCCGAGCCCTTTGTCTCGCTGATCCGGTGCGACCCAGAGGAGTGCGATCTCCAGCCCGTCCCAATAGAGCTTCGCCTCGATGCCGGCGCACACGCTCCCGTCCGCCCGCCGCGCGAAGGCCGCCAGCGGCTGGTCCTCCGTCTCGGACGGGATGCTGGGGAAGACGGAGAGTTCATATTCTCGAAATCCGTCACGCAGCGCCCGGCAGTCCTCGGCGCGCGGGTCGAGCGTGACATCGATTTTCATTATTAAGATTTATTTCCAATTTTGACGCTTGGAAACATTCCAGTCCCCTCCCCGCGACCGCGAGCGCCCCCTCCCGAAGGCGGAGGCGCCGCTCGGAGCCCACTCTAGCCGATCCGCCGCGAGGGCGGCGCGCTACTGGACGGTGCCGGAAAAGGCGATGATCTCGATCCGCCCCGCGCGCGTGCCGGCGAGGACGAGCCCGTCCGGGCTGATCGCGAGGGCGGTCACGGCGTCGCCGTCGGGCGTGCGCAGGTAGGACGCCTCGCCCTTTCGCACGCCGCCGAGGAGGACGGCGCCGTCGGTGTAGCCGCCCGCGACGCGGGAGCGGGCGGGATCGACCGCGACGCGCGCGACCGTCGCCTTGTAGGCGAAGCCGATCTCCTTCGGCGGCAGCACGCCGGGACCGACATCGCCGAAGGGCCAGGCGGTGATCGCGTCGGCGCCCGAGCAGACGAGATGCATCGGCTCGGTGAGCCAGGCGAGCGAGCGGACCTTCGCCGCATAGCCGCCGAGGCGGTAATCCTTGTCGGTCGCAAGGTCCCAGACGTGAAGCTCGCGCTCCTGCGTGGTCGAGACGATGAAGCGGGCGTCCGGCGACCAGCTCACCCCGATGTGCGAGCCCTTGAAGGCGAGCGTGCGCACCTTGGCCCCGGTCTTCGTCGACCAGATGGTGACGCCATTATAGTGGCTCGCGGCGAGCTGGCGCCCGTCGGGCGCGAAAGCGAGGCCCGAGACGGTGCTCGGATGGTCGGCGAAGCGCGCCGCCTCCCCGTCGAGCGTTCCGGTCACGACCGCGCGCCCGCTCACGACCGCGAATCCGCGCCGGTCGGGCGTCGCGGTGAGATGCTCGGCCCAGCCACCGGGCGTCGCGATCACGCCATCCTCGGTGCGGACCGTCCCGTCCTGCCCCGCGCTCACTAGCGTGCCGGAGACCATCGCGAGGCCCGTCACCGCCGCCTCGTGCGCGATCACCTTCACCGCCTCCGGCGCGCCGGGGCCGGAGTGCTCGCGCACCCCGTCGGCGCTCAGCACCGTGCCGTCGCCGAACCCGGCAGAAAAGGCGTAGCCGCCGAGGGGCGCCGCGCGTGGGAGCAGCGCGACGGTGTTGGCCGGCCCCGCAAAGACGGCGCCCGAGGCGCCGGGCGCGCGACGGGCCGTGCCCATGTCGCGCCCGCTCCCCACCTCGCCCTGACGCAGCGCCGGATCGACCGCGTTCATGGGGCGAGCGTCGCCTCGAACCCGTCCTTCAGGGCCTGCTGGTCGAGATTGCGGCCGATGAAGACGAGCCGACTCACCGGAGCGGGCTCGTCCCAGGCAACGCCCCAGTCCGAATCCATCACCATGTGGACGCCCTGGAAGACGTAGCGCCGCTCCGCGCCGGCGATCTTCAGGATGCCCTTGGTGCGGAAGATGTCCGTCCCCTTCTCGCGGATCAGGGCGCGCATCCACTTGGAGAATTTCTCCGCGTCGACCGCCGCGCCCGCCGAGAGGGAGACCGAGGTGATCGTCGCGTCATGCTCGTGATCGGCGGGGTCTTCCTCCAGGAAGCCCGGCTCGATCGCGAGGAGGCGCGCGAGGTCGAAGGCGCCCGCGTCGAGGATCGCGGCGAGGTCGACATTCGACTTCACCGTCTTGTGGACCTTGGCGTGCGGGTTCAGCGCGGCGAGCCGCGCCTCGACCTTCGCAAGGTCGTCCGGCGCCACGAGGTCGGTCTTGTTGAGGACGAGCACGTCGGCGAAGGCGACCTGCTCCTCCGCCTCGTGCTGCTCGTCCACCTTGCCGAGGAAGTGGAGCGCGTCGACGACCGTCACGACGTTGTCGAGACGGACCCGCTCGCGCAGCTCGTCGTCCACGAAGAAGGTCTGGATCACCGGGCCTGGGTCGGCGAGGCCCGTCGTCTCGATGAGGATGCCGTCGAACTGTTCGGCCCGGTCCATCAGCCCGGACAGGATGCGGATGAGATCGCCGCGAACGGTGCAGCAGATGCACCCGTTGTTCATCTCGAAGATCTCTTCCTCGGCATCGACGACGAGGTCGTTGTCGATGCCGGTCTCGCCGAACTCGTTGACGACGACGGCGAACTTCTTGCCGTGCTGCTCGGTCAGGATCCGGTTGAGCAGCGTCGTCTTGCCGGCGCCGAGATACCCCGTGAGGATGGTGACAGGCGCCTTCGCGGAGGCCGTCGCGACGGCCTCCGTCACGTCCGCGGCGAGGCTCATGCCGGGCCCCGGATCAGGACGCGATGCCGAGCGCGGCGAAGGCGGCGCCCTCGAGCTGCTCCAGCACCAGGAAGGCGCCGACGCCCGCCACGACACCGCCCGCGATGCGCGCGCTGGTGGTCGACCGGCCGGCCGCGTTCCAGACGAGCATCGCGACGAGGCCCGCGCCGATCGCAATGACATATTGGGTGATGCCGAGGCCGATGAGGTAGCCCGCAAACACGGAGGCGTTCACGCTCTCCTGGCCGGCGATCGTGCCGCCGAAGGCATAGCCGTGGAAGAAGCCGAGGCCCGCGAAGAGCGCCATCGCGACCGCCGGCGACAGGCCGCGACCCATCGCGAGCGCGCCGCCCACGATCACGAGCGAGGCCGCGATCACCGCCTCGGCGATGCCGATTTGGGCGCCGAGCGAGGCCACCACGACGCCGCCGAGCATCGCGGCGATGTAGGCGAGCGGCGCGGTGAAGGCCCGGCCCGCGACCGCCGCCGCGATGCCGACCGCCAGCACGAAGAAGAGATGATCGAAGCCGAGAATCGGGTGGCCGACGCCCGACAGCAGGCCGTGCGCGAAGGTGACCATCGGCATCCCGCCAAGCGGGTGATGCGCGAGGGCCGGCGTCGCGGCGAGAGCGGCGATCGTGGCGATCGGGAAGAGCTTTTTCATGCGGGTTCTCCGTCGGGCGGCTGTGCTTTTGTGCAGTGTGCGCTCAATAGCTCTTATAGGGAAGGAACTTGCCGGACATCGTGACCTTCACGCGGTCGCCCTTCTCGTGGGGCACGCGCGAGATATCCATGTCGAAATCGATCGCCGACATGATGCCGTCGCCGAATTCTTCCTCGATGAGCGCCTTCATGGTCGTGCCGTAGACCGACACGATCTCGTAGAGGCGGTAGATCAGCGGATCGGTCGGCACCTGGGTCGGCAGCGAGCCGCGGTAAGGCACCATCATGAGGAGGGCGATCTCCTCGTCGGAGAAGTTGAGGCCGAGGACGTTGCCGGCCTTCTCCGCCTGCTCCTTGGTGAGGGAGATCTGCCCCATCAGGGCGGCGGTGGTCCACTCCTTGGACAGGCCGACCGCGTCGGCGATTTCGCTCCACTTTTTCCCCGTGAAGGTCTTGTGGGCGACGATCTTCTCGGTGAGCTCGGCGCGTTTGGCGTTCAGCATGGTCTTGTTCGCTTCTCGGTGGTTCGGGTCACGCGGCCCTGTCCGGCGATGCGGCAGGCTCCACGACGGGGGGATTGCGGGGGTCGTAGGTCGCGGCCGAAATCTCGTCGCGGAAGGATTTCGAGCGGTTGACCAGGAACTCGATGAGGTGGTTGCGCATCGGGTAGTAGTTCGGGTCTGTGTGCATGTTCTGCCGCGTGCGCGACTTCGGCAGCGTGTTCTTGACGATCTCGCACACCCGCGCCTCAGGGCCGTTGGTCATGAGGACGATGCGGTCGGCGAGCAGGATCGCCTCGTCGATGTCGTGGGTGATCATGAACGAGGTCTGGTGCGTCGCCTTGCAGATCGAGACGAGCTCGTCCTGCAGCGAGCCGCGCGTCAACGCGTCGAGGGCGGAGAACGGCTCGTCCATCAGGAGGATCTTCGGCTCGATCGAGAAGGCGCGCGCGATGCCGACGCGCTGCTTCATGCCGCCCGACAGCATCGAGGGGCGCTTCTCCTCGGCCCCGGTCAGATGGACCATGTCGATATATTTCTGGCAGTGCGCGCGAACCTTCGCCTTGTCCCAATTCTTCCAGCGGGACGTCACGGCGAAGGCGATGTTCTTCATCGTGCTCATCCAGGGCATCAGCGCATGGCCCTGGAAGACGACGGCGCGGTCGAGCGAGGGACCGTCGATCTCCTTGTCGCCGACGATGATGGTCCCGTCGGTCGGCTTGTCGAGGCCGGCGAGGATGTTGAGGAGCGTGGTCTTGCCGCAGCCCGAGTGGCCGATCAGGCAGACGAACTCGCCCTCATGGATGTCGAACCAGACATCGCCGAAGACCTCCGTCTCCGACTTGCCGTCAGGCGTCGGGAAGCACTTTCTGAGACCCTCGACTCGGATCGCCTTGCGCGGCGCCGGATCAGCCATCGTCTCTCCGATGTGGTGGGGGTCGACGCGCTGCTGCATGGCGGCCTACTCCGTGTACGCGACGAGGCGGGCCGCGCGGGCGAGCGCGAGGTCGAGCAGCATCCCGACCACCCCGATGAAGACGATCGCGGAGATCACCCCGGTGATCGACAGGTTGTTCCACTCGTTCCAGACGAAGTAGCCGATGCCGGTGCCACCCACGAGCATCTCGGCCGCGACGATGACGAGCCAGGCGATGCCGATGGAGATGCGCATGCCGGTCAGGATCGTCGGCGCGGCCGCCGGCAGGATCACGGTGAAGGCCGTGCGCAGGCGCGACACCTCCAGCGTGCGCGCCACGTTCAGCCACTCCTTGCGCACATTGGCGACGCCGAAGGCCGTGTTGATGAGCATCGGCCAGATCGAGCAGATGAAGATGACGAAAATCGCCGAGAGCGAGGAATCCTTGATCGTGTAGAGGGCGAGCGGCATCCACGCGAGCGGCGAGACCGGTTTCAGGATCTGGATGAAGGGGTTGAAGGCGCGCGAGGCGAGCTCGGACATCCCGATGAGGAAGCCGACCGGGATCGCGACCAGCGCCGCGAGCCCGAACCCGGTGAGGACGCGGAAGAGCGAATAGGCGAGCTGGATGCCGATACCCTTGTCATTCGGCCCAGCGTCGTAGAACGGGTCGATGATGTGCGCCCAGATCGCGGAGGCGACCTCCATCGGCTGCGGCAGCGCCGAGGCGCCCTCCGTCGCCTGCTTGCCGAGGAGCGCGGCATATTCGGGGTCGAGCCCTTCGGCCGCATCGCCCTGCTGCGCCATCACCAGGAGCTGCCAGGCCCCCAGGAACACGGCGAGGATGACGATGGACAGGAGCGCAGCGCGCAGGCCGAAGGGGATCGACATCGATCAGCCCCGCTTGATCGCGAACGAGTCGACGTATTCGTCCGGGGTCGCCGGGTCGAACGTCTTGCCCATGATGACGTAGGACTTCGACGTCGTGTCCGGCGGCGTCTGGCCCATGTCCTCCATCACCTCCTTCGCGTCGGTCGCGAGGTAGACCTGCTCGGCGATGTCCTTGTAGGCGACGTCCCCCTCGATATAGCCCCAACGCTTCATCTGGGTGAGGATCCAGATCGCGAAGGAATGGTAGGGGAACGGGTCGAAATCGATGCGCGTCGGCTCGTTGCGCACGTTGCCCTTGCCGTCCGCGAAGCGTCCCGTCAGCACCTGCTGCACCACCGTCACCGGCTGGTTGAGGTAGTTCTTGGGGCTGATCGCCTCCGCGATCTCCGGCCGGTTGGCGAGATCCTGGCTGTAGGCGGTCGCGTCGAGGATCGACTTGAAGAGGGCGAGGAAGGTGTTCGGGTTGGTGTCGATGAAGGACTGGCTCGCGGCGAAGGCACAGCACGGGTGGCCGTCCCAGATCTCCTTGGTCAGCTTGTAGATGAAGCCGACGCCGTCATAGACCGCGCGCTGGTTGAAGGGGTCCGGCGAGAGGTAGCCGTCGAGATTGCCGGCCGACAGGTTCGCGACCATCTCCGGCGGCGGCACGACGCGGATCTGGATGTCCTGGTCGGGATCGAGGCCGGCTTCCGCCACGTAGTAGCGCAGCAGGAAGTTGTGCATCGAGTATTCGAACGGGACGCCGAAGGTGAAGCCCTTCCAAAGCTTCGGGTCCTGCTTGTCGAGATGCTTGTTGGCGAGCGTGATCGCCTGGCCGTTGATGTTCTCCACCGCCGGCATCGTCCAGGGCACCGCCGTCGACCCGGCGCCGACGGAGATCGCGAGCGGCATCGGGGTCAGCATGTGGGCGGCGTCGTATTCGCCCGACAGCGACTTGTCGCGCGAGACCGCCCAGCCCGCCGTCTTGATGACGTCGACGTCGAGCCCGTATTTTTCATAGAAGCCGAGGGGCTTCGCCATGATGATCGGCGTCGCGCACGTGATCGGCACAAAGCCGACGCTGAGCTTCGTCTTCTCGAGCGCGCCCTTCGCGTCGACGATGCGCGCCTTCAACTCGTCGAGAGGAATGAACTGGCTGATCGCCGCGAGCGCCGTCGCCGAGCCGACGCCGCGCAGGAAGGAGCGGCGGCTCGTGTCGGTTTTGAAGAGGCCCTGCATCACCGCCGATTCCACGCAGCGGGCGAGCACCGATTCCTGGTCGCTCCACGCGACGTCCGGGTCGGTGTCGGCAACCTGCGGCACGACCTCGGCGGGCGCCGCGCCCTCCGTCGTCTCCGCGCAATAGAAGCGCGAGCCGAGTTTGCGCGCTTCGGCCATCGCGCTCTGATGCTCGAACATCGTGGCGTGCATGCCGCAAGGGCAGCCGGTCCAGAGGATGGCGTCGGGATCGAAGGGATTGGATAGCGCGCCCATCATATCTTCCTGGCTGGGCTGCCGCGGGCGGTCCCGGACAGCTCGGGTTCGACGCACCGGCCGGTTCCCCGGACGGCGTCCACGCCCTCTCGGCTGGACACGTCGGACGCTAGGTGAGCGCCGCTTCGTGCCGCAATACAATTTTCTCAAACTCGCAATTCCAGGGTACGACCACCCTAAATTTTTTACGAAATATCGTAAAACGTGATCGGATGGTGCATGGTCTATCGCGTCCCTCTATGAGAGGACGCGCGGACGACCGGCGATCCCTTGTCGCCCACCGCCGAACGAGAGATAGAAGAGGCATGTTTGAGGTTCGCGCCGATAGAGCCCGTCACCCGGCGCTCGATGCCGTCGAAGATCTCTTCGAGCAGTCCGAGGCCGGCATCCTCGCGATCGACCCCACCAACGACCGGATCGTCAGCGCCAACGCCACCGTCGCGGCGATGCTCGGCCAGACCGGCACCCCGATTCGCGGCCGCCGGGCCAGTGAGGTCTTCCGCGTCTGCCTGCCCGACTTCATCAATCTCACCGAGGAGTGCATCGTTAGAGGCTCGGCCTGGAACCCTGCCCTCACCCTCAGCGACGCGGCCGGCAACACCATCGAGATCGAGGTCTTCGCCTCGATCGCGGAGCGGACCGAGCGCACGTATCTCGGCCTCCTCATCTTCGACGCGCGCCGCCAGCGCCGCCGCCACGCGAAACGAGATTTCGACAGACTCTATCGCCTCGGCCCGGTCCGCGATGCGCGCTTCGATACGATTTTTCGCGAGATCGAGCGCGGCAACCGCCTGATCCTCGACGCGGCCGGCGACGGCATCTACGGCGTCAACGCGCGCGGCGAGACGACCTTCGTCAATCCGGCGGCGGAGCGGATGCTCGGCTGGAAGGCGGACGAGCTGATCGGCTCGATCGCCCACGCCGTCATGCACCACAGCCACGAGGATGGCGGCGCCTATGACGTGCACGAATGCCCGATCTACGCCGCCTTCCGCGACGGGACGGTGCACAGGGTCGAGGGTGAGGTGTTCTGGCGCCGCAACGGCACCTCCTTCCCCGTCGACTACACCTCCACCCCGATCTACGACGACGGGCGGCTGATCGGTGCCGTCGTCGTCTTCCGCGACGTGTCGGAGCGCCTCGTCCAGGAGCGCCGCCTCACCTCCGCGCTCGCCGAGGTCGAGCGGCTGCGCCATCGCCTGGAGGCGGAGAACGCGTACCTCACCGACGAGATCGGCGCGCACCACAATCACCACGAGCTCGTCGGCGCGAGCCACGCGATCCTGCGCCTCGCCCACCAGATCGACGCCGTCGCCCCGACCGAGGCCCCCGTCCTCATTACCGGTGAGACCGGCTCGGGGCGCGAGCTTGTCGCCCGCGCGATCCACAATGCGAGCGCGCGCCGCCAGCGCCCGTTCGTGCGCGTCAACTGCGCCGCCTTCCCCGGCGACGCCCTGGAGAGCGAGCTCTTCGGCCACGCCGCCGGCATCAACGGCACCGCCCACGCCCGCATCGGCCGCTATGAGCTCGCCGACGAAGGCACCCTCTTCCTGCAGGATGTTGCCGCGATGTCGGTGGAGCACCAGCTCCGCCTGGTGCGCGCGCTGGAGGACGGCCGGTTCGAGCGCGTCGGCGACGACCGCCCGATCGCGGCACGCGTGCGCGTCATCGCCTCGACCGACCGCGACCTTGCCGACCTCCTCGCCGAGGGCCGCTTCTGCGAAGACCTCTATTGGCGGCTCAATGTCTTTCCGATCGAGGTGCCGCCGCTGCGCGCACGGCGCGAGGATATCCGCGCCCTCGCCCAGCATTTCATGGAGAGGGCGGCGAGCCAGCTCGGCCGCCCGACCCCGCGCCTCTCGCTCGCCAACCTCCAGGCGCTGGAGGACTATGACTGGCCGGGCAATGTGCGCGAGCTCGAAAATGTCATCGAGCGCGCGGTCATCGTCTCCCAGAACAACAAGCTGAGCTTCGAGGCGATCGCCGAGCACGCGCCGGACGAGCGCGCGGCGAAGACGCTCTCGCGCGTGCCGACCGAGCAGGAACTGCGCGAGATCGAGCACGAGGCGATCACCACCGCGCTCGCCCGCTGCCGCGGCCGCGTCTCCGGCCCGAACGGGGCGGGCGCGATGCTCGGCATCAAGCCGACCACCCTCTATTCGCGCCTCAAGCGTCTCGGGATCGACGCCAGCGCCTTCAAATAGACGAGGACACCGCGATGAGCCGCCCGCCCCTCCCCCCGTTCGACGCCGCAACCGCCGCGCAGAAGGCGCGCATGGCGGAGGACGCCTGGAACACGCGCGATCCGGAGCGCGTCGCCGGCGCCTACACCGAGGATTCGCTCTGGCGCAACCGCGCCGAGTTCATCCGCGGCCGGCCGGAGATCGTCGCCTTCCTCACGCGCAAATGGGCGCGCGAGCTCGACTACCGCCTCATCAAGGAGGTCTGGGCCTTCCACGACAACCGGATCGCCGTGCGCTTCGCCTACGAATGGCACGACGATTCAGGTTCGTGGTTCCGCTCCTACGGCAACGAGAATTGGGAGTTCGACGCGGCGGGCCTGATGCGCCGCCGCATCGCCTCGATCAACGACCTCCCCATCGCCGAGGCCGACCGCCTCTACCACTGGCCCCTCGGCCGCCGCCCCGACGACCACCCATCCCTCTCCGCCCTCGGCCTCTGAGGCCGGAGGCGGCTCCGATCAGATGATGGCGTGGCGGACCTTGGCCGACACCCACTCCGACAGGACGACGGTCGCGAGGATGACGATGAAGATCATCGTCACTTGCGGCCAGGCGAGGACGTTGAGCGAGGCCTGGAGCTGGAGGCCGATGCCGCCGGCGCCGACGAGGCCCAGGATCGTCGATTCGCGGATGTTGATGTCCCACCGGAAGACCGCGACGCCGAAGAAGGTCGGCAGGATCTGCGGCACGATCGCGTAGTCGATCACCTGCGCACCGGAGGCGCCCGTCGCGCGCACCGCCTCCACCTGCTTCTCGTCGATCTCCTCGATCGCCTCGTAGAGGAGCTTGGCGACGAACCCGATCGAGCGCAGCCCGATCGCGACGATGCCCGCGAGCACCCCCGGCCCGATGATCGACACGAGCAGCAGCGCCCAGATCAGCGAGTTGATCGAGCGCGAGGCGACGATGATGAAGAGCGCGATCGGCCGCGCGATCCACACGCTCGGCGTCGTGTTGCGGGCGGCCAGGAACGCGACGGGGATGGCGAAGATGATGCCGAGGATCGTGCCGAGCGTCGCGATGTTCAGCGTGTCCCACAAGGGCACGAGCAGCTTGTCGATATAGGACCAGCGCGGCGGGAACATGCGCGAGCCGATATCGGCCGCCTGGGTCGGCGCGTCGGCGACGAAGGCCCAGATCGTGTCCCGCGTCATCACCTGCCAGCAGAACACGAAGAGCGCGACGAGGGCGAGCCACCCGACCCAAAGCGCCAGCGACTGGCGGCTCGTGCGGTGGCGCCAGGCCGGCCCGGCTTCGGTGGCGAGGACCGGCATTATTGCACCCACTTGCGCACGGTGGACGAGGCGTACTCGGCGACCATGACGATGGCGATGATGATGAGGAGGATCGCCCCGGCCGAGTCGAACTCGTACCGGTCGATCGCAGTGTTGAGCGTCGCCCCGATGCCGCCCGCCCCGACGATGCCGATCACCGCCGACTCGCGGAAATTGATGTCGAGCCGGTAGAGGGAGAGGCCGATGAGGCGCGGCATCACCTGGGGCTGCACGGCCCAGTTGACCTGCTGCCACCAGGAGGCGCCCGTCGCCCGGATCGCCTCGACCTGGCGCGCGTCGATGTCCTCGATGTCCTCCGCGAGGAGCTTGGCGAGGAAGCCGATGGTCGCGAAGGAGAGCGTGAGGAAGCCCGCGAACGGGCCGAAGCCGAACATCGCGACCAGGAGGATCGCGATGATGATCTCCTGGAGCGCACGCGACAGGGCGATGATAGAGCGGCAGACGGCGTAGACCGGCAGCGGGGCGAGGTTGCGCGCCGCGCCGATGCCGATCGGGATCGAGATGATGACGCCGACGACGGTGGACGTCACCGTCATCGTGAGGCTTTCGACGAGGCCGGCCGAGATGTCGCGCCAGCGCGTGGTGAAGTCCGGCTGGAGGAAGCCCTCGATGAAGCGCCAGCCCCGTTCGAGACCGGAATAGAGGCGCATCCAGTCCACCTCGATGGAGGCGCAGGCGGCGACGAGATAGAGGCCGAGCCCGGCATAGATCGCGATCCGCCAGCGCCGGTCGCGGATGAGGATCGGCGGCCGGCGCCAGGTCCGCCCCGCGGCGGCGGGTGCGCTCACGAGAGCCCCTCAAGCCGCTCGGCCATCTCGCGCTCGCTCTGCGGGCCGGGCTCGTCCTCGGCCGCCTTGCGGCGCATCGCGGTCCAGTCCTCCTCGCCATAGATCTTGGTGAGGGCCGCCTCGTCGAGCGCGTCGGGCGGCCCGTCGAAGACGAGCTCGCCGGCGCGCAGGCCGAGGATGCGCTGGGTGAAATCCTGGGCGAGGACGACATCGTGGATGTTGATGATCGCCGGCAGCCCCCGCTCCCGGCACACCTCCAGGATGAGGCGCATGATCTGCCGGCTCGTCTTCGGATCGAGCGAGGCGGTCGGCTCGTCGACGAGGAGGAGCTCCGGATCCTGCTCCAGCGCCCGCGCGATGCCGACGCGCTGGCGCTGGCCGCCGGAGAGGGCGTCGGCGCGCTTGTCGGCATGCTCGGAGAGGCCCACCCGGTCGAGCAGCGCGAACGCCTTCTCGACGCTCTCGGGCGGGAATTTGCGCGTGAAGGAGCGCCAGAAGGGCACGTAGCCGAGGCGGCCGGAGAGGACATTCTCCATCACCGTCAGCCGCTCCACGAGCGCATATTCCTGGAAGATCATGCCGATCCGCCGCCGCGCGCGCCGCAATTCGCCGCGCGAGAGGCGCGTGATGTCGACGTCACCGAGGCGCACGCTCCCCGCGCTCGGCTCGACGAGGCGGTTGATGCAGCGGATGAGCGTCGACTTGCCGGCGCCCGACGGGCCGATCAGCCCGACGACCTGGCCCGGCGGCACTTGGGCCGAGACGCCCTTCAGCGCCTTGTCCCCGGTCTTGTAGGTCTTGGTCAGACCCTCGATGGTGAGCAACGTCGAATGTCTCCGGCGCGCGTCGAGCCCGGCCGGCGGCGCGGCCGGGCGTCGAGAGGATGGGAACCGCGCCGGCCGTCCGGCAGACGCGACGGCATCGGCTTACTGGCAGTCGTAGGTGACGCCGTTCGCCTCGTCGATCTGACGGATCACCGCCCAATCGTCCTTGAAGGTGATCGGGATGAACTGCGCCTCGCCATTGCGCTGGAACTCGGCCTGGAGCGAGGAACCGTCCCAGTCGAAGCTGAAGAAGGCGTCCTTGATCTTCTCCTGCAGCTCGGGCTTCAGGTTGTAGACGACGCCGTAGCCGGTCGTGGGGAAGGTCTGCGAGGTGTAGAGCACCTTCAGCTGGTCCTCGGTCACGACATTGCGCTCGATCATGCGCTGCTTGACCGAGTTCGCGATCGCTGCGGCCGGATAGTCCTTGTTGGCGACGCCGAGGATCGAGTTGTCGTGCTTGCCGGAAAAGACCGGCGTGAAGTCCTCGCCCGCGATGAGATTATACTCCGACTTCAGGATCGCCGAGGGCGCCTTGAAGCCCGAGTTCGACGTCTCGGACGTGAAGGCGAGCTCCTTGCCCTTCAGATCCTCGACGCTCTCGATGCCCGAGCCCGGATAGGTGATGATCTCCATCTCGTAGCCGAAGGACCCGTCCTCCGCGGCCATGATGGTGAAGGGGCGGAAGCCGGCGCAGGCGACCGCGAGCGGGTTCGACCCGGTGTTGAAGCCGGCGATGTGGAGACGGCCCGCGCGCATCGCCTCGATCTGCGCCGCGTTCGACTGCACGGGGAAGAACTGCACGCGCTTGCCCGTCTGCTCCTCCAGATAGGTGAGGAAGTCGGCCCAGGCCTCGCGATAGACGGCCGGGTCCTCGACCGGGGTGTAGGCGAAGATCAGCGTGCCCGGATCGATCTGGTCGGCCGCGTTCTGCGGGATGTCGGCGATGAGGTCGCCGTCGGCGTCGGTGTAGCGGTCACTCAGCGTGAAATCGGCGAGCGCTGGCGATGCGAACAGGATCGCGCCCGCGAGCGCGGCGAGTGTGCGGTTCATGTGTCCTCCCTGGTCCGGCTCGCCACCTTGGGTGGTCGGCCGGTTCTTATTGCGCCGATCCTGCCAGCCGGGCGCGCCGATGGCCAGACCGGACGGGCGATTTTGTCATCTCACTGTCATGTTACACGGCGAAAAAGCGCACAGTATGAGCGGGGACTCGGCGCCATGACGCATACGTGCCGGAAATTCCTGCCAAACATCCCTGGAACGATACGCACGAAATGCGCATGATAGAGAGTCGATGACGCTTTCGGTGCGCTCTTCCCAAACGGCCGCGCGCCGCGCCATCCACCCGTCCGCTTCCGACCATCGGGGATGACAGTTTGGAGACATTGATCCACCTCGCAGGTGCAGTCGCCCTCCTGTTGTGGGGCATACGGACCGTCCGCACCGGCGTGGAACGGATGTTCGGGCCGCAGATCGAGACCCACGTCGCGGTGCTCACCGGCCGCCGCCTCGCCGCCTTCGGGCTCGGCGGCGCGGCCGCCCTCGCCTTCCAGTCGTCGACCGCGGTGGTGCTGATGGCGGCGAGCTTCGCCTCGGGCGGGGTGCTCGCGATGCCGGCCGCGCTCGCGACCGTGCTCGGGGCGGAGGTGGGATCGAGCCTCGCGGTCCTCATCCTCAACATCGACATCGCGATCCTCGCCCCGCTCCTCCTCTTCGCGGGTTTCGTGACCTTCGGCGCCTCGCGCGAGCGGCGGGGCAAGAATGCCGGGCGGATCATGCTCGGCCTCGGCTTCATCCTCACCGCGCTCGGCTTCCTCGGCACGGCTGCTTCCGGCCTCGCGGCGAGCCCTGAGGCGGCCGAGATCATCGGCATCCTCAGCGGCGAGGCGATCATCCTCGTGCTCGCGACAGCGATCCTCACCTGGATCATGCACTCCTCGATCGCGGTCGTCCTGATGATCGCGCAGCTCGTCTCGTCCGGCGGCCTGCCGCACGATGCCGGGCTGTGGATGGTGATCGGCGCCAATGCCGGCGCGGCGCTGCCGGCCCTCGTCAGCGGCTGGGCGCTCGGCGGCAAGGGGCGCCAGCTCGTCACGGGCGCGGCGATCCTGCGCCTCATCGGCGTCACGCTCGGCGCGGCGATGCTGTCGATCCCCGGCCTCACCGCGCTGCCGGTGATGGACCTTGCGGCCTCCCATGTCGTCATCGCGCACTTCGCGCTGAACCTTGCCGTCGCGCTCGCGGCGCTCCCCTTCGTGCGCGCCCTCACCCGCCTCGCCGCGATCGTTGTCCCGAGCGCACCCGCGCCCGAGGCCGACCGCTTCGCCGAGCAGATGTTCCTCGCCCCCAGCGACGTCGCGACCCCGCAGACCGCCTTCCTCAACGTCGCGAACGAGACCTCGCGCGTCGCCCACATCGTCTACGACATGATGGGCGGGATCTCCGACCTCTTCCGTGACCCGGAGGCGGAGGGGCGCATCCGCTCGCTGGAGGGCGATGTCGACCGGCTGCACCAGCAGATCACCCTCTACATGGCCTCCATCAAGGTCGCCGAGCTCGACAAGGGGGAGCGGCAGCGCTGGTTCGAGCTGTTCGAGTTCATCACCCATCTGGAGCATGTCGGCGACATCATCACCCACAACATCGTCGACCTCGCCAAGCGCAAGCGGCGGACCGGGCTCGAATTCTCCTCGGAGGGGGCGACGGAGCTCGAGGCGCTGACGCTGGAGCTGTCGGACATCTTCCGCCACGCCCAGGCCGTCTTCCTGTCGCGCGACCCGCACCGCGCGCGCGATCTCGTCGACGCCAAGCGCCGCTTCCGCGCCCAGACGCTGCAATCCCAGCGGCGTCACGCGATGCGCCTGTCGCGCGGCGTCGCAAGCTCGGTCGCGACCTCCCGCATCCACCTCGACCTGCTGCGCGAATTGCAGCGGATCAATTCGCACCTCACCGCGGTCGCCTACCCGCTTCTCACGGAGACGCCCGACTTCTCGCCCGCCGAGTGAGGCGGGCCGGGAAAGGCGGAAGACTCAGCCGCGATAGGCGACCCAGCCGCGGAACGTGAAGCCCGCATAGAAGAGGCCGATCCCGGTGAAGCCCGCTTCGGCGAGGAGCGCCTCGTCTTCTTGCGGCGAAAGCGTCGGCAGGCGCACGGCGATCGCCTCGGCCGCCCCGCGCGCGTTCTGCGCCGGAACGCCCGACGAGGCCGCGAACGCCGCATAGCGGTCGAGCCACACCGTCTTCTCGCCCGCACCCTGCGGGAAGCTGTGGTGGGCGAGGACGAGCGGCGCGCCCGGCTTCAGCCGCCGGTGAAGCGCGGCAAGGGTGGAAAGCCGCGCCTCGCGGGGCACGAAGTGGAGGGTGAGGAGGCTCGTCGCCCCGTCGAACGGCCCCTCGGGCGCGGTCTCGATGAAGCCCTCATGGAGGTCGGCGCGCGGCGCGAGGGGACCGAGCGTGCGTGCAGCGAGCGCCAGCATCTCCCCGGAGGGATCGACGCCGGTGAAATGCCAGCCCGGATAGCGCTCGGCGAACGCCTTCAGCTCGAGCCCGCCGCCCGCGCCGAGCACCAGGATCTCGGCCTCGGGCCCGCAGCGCTCGGCGAGGAGGAGCGCCGCCATGCGCTGGAGGTCATGGAAGCCGGGGACGAGGCGAACGGGGCCCTCGGCATAGCGGGCCACCGCGTCGGGATCGGAAAATGTCGACATGGCGCGAAGGGCTAGCCCGCGCCCGGCGGGCTGTCCACTCACGCCGGCGGTTCAGAGACCGAGGCAGAGATATTTGATTTCGAGATAGTCCTCGATCCCATGCGAGGAGCCTTCCCGCCCGTGCCCGCTCTCCTTCATCCCGCCGAACGGGGCGACCTCGGTGGAGATGAGGCCCGTGTTGCAGCCGACGATGCCGAACTCCAGCGCCTCGGCGGTGCGCCAGACGCGGCCGAGATCGCGGCCGTAGAAATAGGCGGCGAGGCCAAAGGGCGTGTCGTTCGCCATCGCGATCACCTCCGCCTCCGTGCCGAAGCGGGTGACGGGCGCGACGGGGCCGAAGATCTCCGTCTGGAAGAGCGTCATCTCGGGGCGCACGCCGGTCACGATGGTCGGCTCGTAGAAGGTCCCGCCGAGGGCGTGCGGCTTGCCGCCTGCCACAACCTCGGCCCCCGCCTCCACCGCCGCGCCGACGAGTTCTTCGACCTTGTCGCGCGCCGCCGCGTCGATCAGCGGGCCGATCTGTGCGCCGGGGTCGAAGCCCGCCGCGACCTTCAGCGTGCGCACGCGCGCCGCGAGCTTGGCGACGAAGGCGTCGTGCACCCCGTCCTGCACGAAGAAGCGGTTCGCGCACACGCACGTCTGCCCGGCATTGCGATATTTCGAGGCAATCGCGCCCTCGACCGCGGCGTCGAGGTCGGCGTCATCGAAGACGATGAAGGGGGCGTTCCCGCCGAGCTCCATGGAGGTGCGCTTCACCGTGTCGGCGCACTGGCGGATCAGCTCCTTGCCGACCTCCGTCGAGCCGGTGAAGCTGACCTTGCGCACGCGCGGGTCCGCGGTGAGCGCGCCGCCGATCTCTCGCGCGGGGCCGGTCACGCAATTGAGGACGCCCGGCGGCACGCCCGCTTCCTCGGCGAGGGCGCAGAGGGCGAGCGCCGTGAGCGGCGTCTGGCTCGCCGGCTTCAAGACGACCGTGCATCCGGCAGCGAGCGCAGGGCCGGCCTTGCGGGTGATCATCGCGGCCGGAAAATTCCACGGCGTAATCGCGGCGACGACGCCCACCGGCTGACGCAGCACCACGATGCGCTTGTCGCGCTGGTGGGCGGGGATCGTCTCGCCATAGACGCGCTTCGCCTCCTCGCCGAACCACTCGATGAAGCTCGCCGCATAGTCGATCTCGCCGATCGCCTCGGCGTGCGGCTTGCCCTGCTCGGCGGTGAGGATCGCGCCGAGATCCTCGCGGTGCGCGCGCAGAAGCTCGAACCAGCGGCGCAGGATCGCGGCCCGCTCCTTGCCCGTCCGCCCCGCCCATTCAGGCCCGGCGGCGTGCGCGGCGGCGATCGCGCGATGCGTGTCCTCCGCCCCGAGGCGCGGCACCGTCCCGACGCGCGCGCCCGTCGCGGGATCGGTGACCTCGATCACCGCCCCGCTCGCGGCATGGACCCATTCACCGGCGATGAGGCAGGCATCGCGCAGGAGCGCGGGATGGTTCAGTGGCGGCATCGTGCGCTCCCTCAGACCGCGAGGCGCTCGAAGGCTGCGCGGCGCGCGCCTTCGATCGGCACCGGGCGGCGGCTCTCCCGGTCGACATAGACATGGACGAAATGGCCCTCGGCGGCGGCCGTCGGCGCGTCGTTCGGAAAGAGGCCGACCTCGAAGCGGACCGAGGAGCCGCCGATATGCGCGACGCGGAGCCCGGCGGCGATCACGTCCGGAAAGGCCATCTCCGCGAAATATTGGCAGCCCGTCGAGACGACGAGGCCCACCGTCGGACTGTGGCGGAGGTCGAGAAGCCCCTCCTCGATCAGCCAGCCATTCACCGCCGTGTCGAACAGCGAATAGTGCACGACGTTGTTCATGTGGCCGTAGATGTCGTTGTCCATCCAGCGCAGCGGGACGGTGCGGAAGAGGCGGTAGGCCTCGCGGGTGGAAGGCGTCGGGCGCGCCATCACCAGGCCGCCCGGTAGATCGCGAGCGCGTCGCCCTCGGCGACCTCGCGCGGGTTGTTCACGAGAAGCCGCGTCTGGAGCATCGCGTCAGAGGCCATCTTGGGGAGAGCGGTGTCCGGGATCTCCACGTCGCGCAGGCGCGCCGGGAGGCCGACCCGCGCCGAGAGGTCAGCGAGCGCCTCGATGAAGGCGGCCGTGCGCGCCTGACCGCCCTCGACCGCGCAAAGATGCGGGAACGCGTCGCCCGCGATCTCGGCATAGGCAACGTTCGCGGCCGGGGCGTTGAAGCGCAGCACGTGCGGCAGCACGAGGGCATTGGAGAGACCGTGCGGAACATGGAAGGTGCCGCCGATCGGATAGGCGAGCGCGTGGACGGCGGCGACCGGCGCGTTGGCGAAGGCCTGCCCCGCCAGCATCGAGCCGAGGAGCATCGCCCCGCGCGCCTCGCGGTCGCCCCCGTGCGCCACCACCCGCTCGATGTTGGCGCCGAGGAGCCGAAGCGCCTCGCGCGCCAGCATCTTGGAGAGCGGGTTGTTGTTGGCGTTCTTCGAGGCATAGGCCTCGATCGCGTGGACCATGGCGTCGATCCCCGTCGCAGCGGTCGTCGCGGGCGGCAGGCCGAGCGTGAGGTCGGCGTCGAGGATCGCAAGGTCCGGCAGGATCACCGGCGAGGAGACGCCCCGCTTCTCCTCCTCCCCGACCGTGATGATCGAGACCGGCGTCACCTCCGAGCCCGTCCCCGCCGTCGTCGGCACGAGGACGAGCGGCAGGCGCGGCCCCCTGGCGTTGCCGACGCCCCAGGCCGCGTCGAGGTCCTCATCGGAGCCGAGGAGCAGCGCCGCGACCTTCGCGACGTCGAGCGAGGAGCCCCCGCCGAAGCCGACGACCCCTGTCGCGCCCGCCTCGCGCCCCATCTCGACCGCGCGCATCAGGGTGGCGCGGGAGGGGTCCGGCTCGACCGCGTCGAAGACGGTGACCGCGAGACCCGCCGCCTCGAGCGAGGCGATCGCGGGATCGGCGAGGCCGAGCCGGCGCAGGCCCGGATCGGTGACCAGGAGGACGCGCGCGCCGAGAAGGCCGCCCGCGATGGTCGCGAGCTCGGCCGCCGCGCCCGGCCGGAAGACGAGCGACCGCGTCGTGTTGAAGACGAATGGATGCATCATGGCCTCAGGCGATCGCGCGCTGGGCGTAGGCCTCGCGCAAACGGAAACGAATGATCTTACCAGACCCGGTCCGCGGGATGTCGCCGATCTCCACGGCGTCGTGCGGCAGCTTGTAGGTCGAGAGCGTCTCGGCGCAGAAGGCGCGGATCGCCTCCACGCTCGGCATCGCGCCGTCCGCGATCACGAACGCCACCGGCACCTCGCCGAGCGTCTCGTGCGGGACGCCCACGACCGCGCAATCGCGGATGCCCGGCATCTTGGAGACGGTCTCCTCCACCTCGGCCGGCGCAATGTTCTGGCCGCCGCGGATGATCAGCTCCTTGAGGCGGCCGGTGATGGTCAGGAAGCCGTTCGGATCCTGCCGCGCGAGGTCGCCGGTGCGGTACCACCCGTCGCGCAGCGCCGCCTCCGTCGCCTCGACCTTGTTGTGGTAGCCCTTCATGACGTTCGGGCCGCGCACGATGAGCTCGCCCTCCTCGCCCGGCGCGACATCCTCGTCGTCGAGATTGACGAGGCGCACGGCAAGGCCCGGCAGCGCGAGGCCGCACGAGCCCGCGATCCGGATGCTCCCCGGCCAGTTGAGCGTCACCATCGTGGAGGTCTCGGTGATGCCGTACCCGTCGAGAAGCTCGACGCCGAAATAGGTTTCGAACTCCCGGTTCAGCGTTCCGGCGAGGATCGCCCCCGCGGAGACGCACCGCTCCACCCCGGCGAGCGGGTTGGTCCCCGCCTCCTTCGCGGCGAGGAGGAGGTAGTGGAACATCGTCGGCACGCCCGGAATCTTGGTGAAGCCGCCCGAGGAGAGGAGCGCGATCGCCTCGTGGGTGGAGAAGCGCTCCATGATGTATTCGGACGCCCCCGTCGCGAGGATCGACAGGACCGCGATGTTGAGCGCGTAGGAGTGGAAGAGCGGCAGCGGCGAGAGCACGCGATCGTCGGGGCGAAGGCCGAAGATCGGCACCCAGCACGCCGCGTTCACCCACAGCATCGAGCGCGTGGAGAGCATCACCCCCTTCGGCTCGCCCGTGGTGCCGGAGGTGTAGACGATCATCGAGGTCTGATCGATGTCCTCCACGGGAAGGCCCGTTGCCGCGGGGAGGTCCGCGAAGCGGATCCGGTCGGTGAGGATGAGGTCCGGCCGCGGGTCCGCCATCGCGGAGACCGTGCCCGCCTTGTCGCTCGTCGTCACCATCAGGCGGATGCCGGCGTCGGCGACGCGGTAGGCGGCCTCGGCCTGCTTGGAATCGGCCGCGATCGGCACCGCGATGCCGCCGGCCCGGATCGCGGCGAGCGCGGCCACCACCCAGTCGACCGAATTGACGAGCCAGATGCCGACCGCGCCGCCCGGCGCGAGGCCGCGCGCCACATAGTGGGCCGCGAGTGCCTCGACCTCATGGGCGAGGCCCGCGTAGGTCAGCGCGCGCGTCTTGTCCTCGAAGGCGGTCTTGTCGGGCGATTGTGCCGCGTGCCGCGCGAGCAGCGTGGCGACCGGCGCAATCAGGTCCGTCCTGATCATTCTTGTTTCCTCCCCAATCGTATCGTTGGCGTTTCAGACCATACTGAAACCGCCGTTGGTGCTGATCACTTGTCCGGTGATCCAGGAGGCGTGGTCGGAGGCGAGGAAGGCCACCAGCGGGGCGACGTCGGCAGGCGTGCCGATCCGCCGCAGCGGATAGGCGCGTACGATCTTGTCCATGTTCTTGGCGAGGAAGTCGGCGTCCGAGTGCGCCGTCTGCACGAGTCCGAGCGAGACCGTGTTCACGCACACATTGTTGCGGCCGAGTTCCTTGGCGAGGCTCTTGCCGAGCGCCATCGTCCCCGCCCGGCTCGCGGCGGCCATCGCGAGGTTCGCCTCGCCGATGCGCGAGGAATCGCCGATGAGGCTGATGATCCGTCCCCAATTGCCGGCGATCATGTGCGGGGCGACGGCGTGGCAGCAGTGGATCGCGCCGTAGAGGCAGGTGTCGATCTGCGCCTTCCAGTCGGCCGGCGTCGAATCGACGAACTTCCCGTATTTCACGAAGCCGGCGTTGTTGACGAGGATGTCGACGGTGCCGAAATCGGCCGCGATCGCCGACACCATCGCGCCGACCTGCGCGAAGTCCGCGATGTCGGCCTGATAGGCCTTGGCGGTGCCGCCCGCGGCCTCGATCGCGGCGACGACCGCGGCCGCCTCCTCTTCGGACCGGCGATAATTGACCGCGACGGTCGCCCCCTCGGCGGCGAGCGCCTTGGCGATCTCGCCGCCGGTGTCCCGGCCGCCTCCGGTGACGAGCGCCACATGGCCGGCAAGGTTCAGTTCCATCTTCAATCCTTCTCCTGGTCCGCAAGAAGCCGCGCGAGCTTTGAGGGGGTGATCGGCAACACGCTGATGGCGATACCGAGATGAGCGACCGCGTCGCTGACGGCGTTGGCGATGGCGGCGGGCGCGCCGATCGTGCCGCCCTCCCCCATGCCGCGGAATCCGCCGGGGTTGGCGGGGAGCTCCGTTTCCAGATGCTGCACCTCGATCGACGGCACCTCGGCCGCGGTCGGGACGAGATAGTCGGCAAGGCTCGCCGACAGGATCTGCCCGGTCTCGTCGAAGTGCAGCTCCTCGTGGAGCGCGACGCCGATCCCCTGCACGACCCCGCCATGCACCTGCCCGTCGACGACGAGCGGGTTGATCATCCGGCCGCAATCCTCCGCGACGAAGAAGCGGGTGAGACGGATCGCGAGCGTCTCGGCATCGATCTCGACCTCGGCGACGTGGGTCGCGGCGGTGGTGGTGCCGAGGCGCGGGTCGAAGCTCTCCTGCGCCTCCAGCACCGTCCGCGCCTCGTGCGGGAGCGCGGCCATGTCCGAATAGACGGCGCGCGCGAGCTCGCGAAAATCGATCCTATGGTTCGTGCCGGGCACGAAAATGTCCCCGTCCCCGGTCTCCACCGCGTCCGGATCGACGCCGAAGAGGAGCGCGGCCGCCGCCTTCACCTTGCCGAGCAGCGTGCGGCTCGCCCGGATCGCCGCGCCGCCCCCGATGACGGCGCTGCGGCTCGCATAGGTGCCGGTGCCGTGGGCCGTCGCATCGGTGTCGCCCTGGATGATCGTCACCGCCTCGGGCCGCACGCCGAGCTCCTCGGCGACGATCTGGGCAAGCGTCGTCTCGAGGCTCTGCCCGTGTGAGGCGGTCGCGAAGGTGGCGGTGATCGCGCCTGTCGCGTCGATGCGAACGGTCGCCGTCTCGGAGCCGGTGTTGATCGGCATCCCCGGCGCGACCGCGATGCGCGAGCCGATGCCGGTCAATTCGGCGTAGCTGCCGAAGCCGATGCCGAGCCAGCGCCCCTGCGCCCGCGCCTCGGCCTGGCGCGCCCGGAAGGCGGTGAGGTCCGCCGCGCGGCTCGCCGCCTCCAGGCACTCGATGAAGCCCGACCGGTCCCAGCGGATGCCGGAGCCGATGCGATAGGGAAAGTCCTCCGGGCGGACCATGTTGCGCCGCCGGATCTCGTCGGGCGCGAGGGCGAGCCGCGCCGCCGCCATGTCGACGAGGCGCTCCAGCGCGAACACCGCCATCGGCCGCCCGACCCCGCGATAGGGCCCGGTCGGCGGCTTCGGCGTGCAGGCCGCGCGCACGCGCCCGCGATAGGCGGGGATCCGGTAGGGCCCCGGCAGGAAACTCACGACCTGGACGGGCTCAAGCGCAGCCGTCCAGGGATAGATCGAGTAGGCGCCGATATCACCGACAACGTCGGCCTCGAGCCCCAGAAAGCGGCCCTCCCCGTCGAAGCCGAGGCGGGCATCCACCACCTCGTCGAAGCCCTGGCTCGTGGAGGTGAGGTCCTCCAGCCGGTCGCCCACATATTTGACCGGCCGCTCGAAGCGGCGGGCGAGCGCGGCGACGATCACCTCCTCCACATAGACCGAGCCCTTGCCGCCGAAGCCGCCGCCGACATCGGGCGCGACGACGCGCAGGCGATTACCGGGAAGGCCGAGGAGCGTGCTCAGCTCGTCGCGAACGACGCCGGGGATCTGGGTCGCGGCGTAGAGGGTGATCGCATCGCGCCCGCGGTCATAGTCGGCCACATAGGCCCGCGTCTCGATCGCGAGCGGGGACTTGCGCGTGAGGCGGAAGCGGCCCGAGACGACATGCTCGGCCGCCTCGATCGCGGCCGCCGCCTCCCCGGTGCGGAACTCGCGCTCCAGCACGAGATTGCCCGGCACCTCCGCGTGGAGAAGCGGCGCGCCGGGCTGCAGCGCCTCCTCCGGGTCGACCGCCGATGGCAGGGGCTCATAGTCGACGAGGATCGCGGCGGCCGCGTCCTCGGCGAGGTAGCGGTCCTGCGCCACCACCACCGCGACGGGCTCGCCGACATGGCGCACGACCTCGCGCGCGAGCACCGGGCAGCGGGTCGCGTGGTAGGTCTGCATCCGCGAGGTCGCGACGAGGTCGGGGATGTCGGCGAGATCCGCGGCGGTGAGCACCGCGAGAACGCCCCGCATCGCCCGCGCCGCCCCGGTGTCGATGGCGCGGATCGTGGCGTGGGCCTGGTCGGCGCGCACGAAGGCGAGGTGGACCATCCGGTCGAGCTGGATGTCGGCGGTGTACTTGCCGGCGCCGGCGAGGAGGCGCGGGTCCTCCAGGCGCTGCACGGGCTTGCCGATATATTTCGGCCGCGCGGTCTCGACCGGCGGCAGTGCGAGCGCGTCACTCATAGGCCGCCTCGCCCATCCTGAGTCCCGCCACCTCCTCGGCGTCGTGGCCGCAGATGATGCGCGCCCCCGCCGCCTCGAACGCGCGGATCTTCGCGTAGGAGGCGAGAAGCGCCGCGGGGTCCACGGCGTTCTTCGGCACCTCGTCATGGTCGAGATTGCGGCGCAGGCTCACGGCGTCGGAGACGAGGAGCACGGTTCCGGTCTCCCTGAGCTCCGCACGAAGGCCCATCAGGCCCGGCGTGTGGCCGGGGAGATGGACCGTCGCGAGGCGCCCGTCCCCCATGACATCGTGCCCGTCCCCCACCGCATCCATCGGCATCGGGTGGTCCCACTCGACGGGGAGATAGCCGAACGCCTCCGCATTCGGCGCACGCGCCGCCGCGAGCTCGTCGTGATGGACGAGAAAGCGGGCGTTGCGGAAGAATTCGTTGCAGCCGCAATGGTCGGGATGGAAGTGGGAGTTCACCACCACGTCGATCGCGTCGGGCGCGAGGCCGAGCGCGGCGAGCGAGGCGATCACGTTGCCCGAGTGGCCGGGCGTCGGCACCATCACGTTCGCGAGCTTGCCCCACCGCGCCGCCGCGTCCGTCTCGACGGACGGGTGGCAGCCCGTGTCGAAGAGGACGTTGCCGCCCGGATGACGGAAGAGCGCCGCGATCACGGGCAGCTCGATGGTCTCGGCCTTGTCGGCGTCGGGAACGTAGATGCGGCGGCGCATGGTGAGGCGTCCGCCATTGAGGATGTGCATCTTCATGCGCTCACCCCGTCGCGGGCGTCGACGAGGTCGCGCACGGCCCGCACGATGTGCTCGTAGCCAGTGCAGCGGCACAAATTGCCGGAGAGCGCGTCGCGGATCTCCGCATCGGTGCGCAGGGGCAGCGTGTCGAGGATCTCGGCGACCGTCATCAGGAAGCCCGGCGTGCAGAAGCCGCACTGGAGGGCGTGGCGGCGGCGGAAGGCCTCCTGGATCGGGTGGAGGTCGCGCACGGTGCCGAGGCCCTCGACGGTCTCCACCCGCGCGCCGTTGAGCTGGGCGGCGAAGAGGAGGCAGGCGCGCGCCGTGACCCCGTCGAGGCGGATGGTGCAGGCCCCGCACACCCCGTGCTCGCAACCGACATGGGTGCCGGTGCGGCGGAGGCGCTCGCGCAGGAAGTCGGAGGCGAGCATACGCGGCTCCGCCCGTGCGGAGACCTCCTCGCCGTTGAGGGTCAGGTTGATGTCGATCTCACTCATCGTGTCGGTGCCAGATTGGAGGCCCGTTCGGCGGCCCGTTCGAGCGCGCGGCGCGCGAGGACGGGCGCGAGGCGGCGGCGATAGTCGGCCGAGGCGTGCATGTCGTCGTTGGGTTCAAGGCCGTCCGCGGCGTCGCTGACCGCCGCCTCGATCTCGCGCGGATGGGCCCCGGCGAGCGCGGCCTCGATGGCGTGGAGCCGCACCGGCGCGTCCGAGACGCCACCGAGGGCGAGGCGCACCTCGGCGATGCGCTCCCCGTCGAGGCGGACGGTCGCGCCCGCCGCGGCGACGGCGAAATCCCCCGCCCGCTGCGCGATCTCCACGAACGCCATCCCGGTCCCCGGCGCGGGCGTCGGGATGCGCACGGCGACGACGATCTCGCCCTCTTCAATGGTCGTGACGAGCGGGGCGAGGAGGAAGTCTCCGGCCGGAACGGTGCGCGCGCCGTCGGGCCCCGCAAGTTCGATCGCGGCGTCGAGGAGCATCGCGAGAAGCGGCCACTCGGCGGACGGGTCGGCATGGCAGAGGCTCCCCCCGATCGTGCCGCGATTGCGGATCGCGACGTGCGCGACCTCCGCCATCGCCTCGCCCACCACCGGCAGGCACCGCCGCAGCGTCGCGTCCCGCGCCGCCTCGGCATGGCGCGTCAGCGCGCCGATACGGATCGTGCCGCCCTCCTCGGCGATGCCGGTGAGTTCGACGAGGCCGTTGATGTCGACGAGGCGCGCCGGCTGGACGAGGCGGAAATTCATCATTGGAACAAGGCTCTGCCCGCCGGCGAGGATCTTGGCGTCCTCGTGGTCGAGCGCGGCGAGCGCGTCGCTCAGCGTCGCCGGGCGGCAATATTCGAACGCGGCCGGCTTCATCTCAGGCTCCGACGAAGCGCGGGGCGCGCTTCTCGGCGAAGGCGCGGCGCCCTTCGGCGTAGTCCTCGCTCGCGGAGGCGGCATCGATCACGGCGTCCACCCGCCCCTCGTCGAGGTCACCGAAGGCGGCGCTGTTCAGGATGAACTTCGCCCCGGCCTGGGTGAGCGGCGCGAGTCCCGCGAGGTGGGCCGCAAAGGCGTGCGCCGCGGCGAGCGGATCGTCCGACACATCGTCCACGAAGCCGATCTCCAACGCGCGCGCCGCGTCGAACCGCTCGGCCGAAAAGAGGATGCGCTTCGCCTCGGTGAGGCCGACGAGGGCGAGGAGCTTGCGCGTCGCCTGCTCGCCATAGACGATCGACAGGCGCGCGGCGGGAATGCCGAATTTCGTGTCGGGCGCGGCGAAGCGGAAGTCGGCCGACATCGCGAGATGGGCCCCGCCGCCGAGCGTGTAGCCGCGGCACACGGCAATCACGGGCTTTGCGACATGGGCGATCGCCGCGCAGCCCGCATCCACCGCCACCTCGTAGGCCTTCGACTGGTCGAGATCGTCGCGAACCGCGGCGAACTCGCCGATATCGGCGCCAGAGGAGAAGTCCGCCCCCGCGCCCGTGAGGATGATCGCGCGCACGGCCGGATCCGCACCGAGGCGGGCGAAGATGTCGACGAAGCCCGACCACATCGCGAGCGTCACCGAGTTGCGCAGCGCCGGCCGGTTGACCGTGACCGTCGCGACGGGACCGTCGGTCGTGACGAGAAGGTCGGCCATCAGGCGTCTTCCTCTGCGGGCGCGCTGACGGCGAGGCGGATATTGTCGAAGAAGGTCTTCGCGAGCTTTTTTGCCGTGGAATCGAGGAGCCGCGAGCCGAGCTGGGCGAGCTTGCCGCCGACATCGGCGGTCGCCTCGTAGTGGAGGAGCGTCTCGTTCTCGCCCCCGTCCTCGCCTCCGTCCTCGAGGCGCACGCGGGCCGAGCCCTTGGCGAAGCCGGCGACGCCGCCCTTGCCCTCGCCGGTGAGGAGATAGCCCTCCAGCGGCTCGATCTCGCTCAGCTGCACCGCGCCCTCGAAGCGCGCCTTCACCGGGCCGACCTTCAGCGCGACCGTCGCCATCATGTGGTCGGGCGCATCCATGGTGAGCGCCTCGCAGCCCGGAATGCAGCGGGCGAGGACGTCCGGATCGTTGAGCGCCGCCCAGGCGGTGGCGCGGTCGCAGGGAAGGACGACGCTGTCTCTGAGTTCCATGGGTCTATCCGATGCTGGGGGATCCGGAGCGCACGCGGGGCGCGCTCCGGGATGGTCCGTCGGGATCAGTCGGCCTTGACCAGCGGGCATTCGCTCTCGGAGAGCGGGCGGAACGCCTTGTCGCCCGGAATCGTCTCGATGAGTTTGTAGACGTCCCACTCGCCGGTCGATTCGGCCGGCGTCTTCACCTGATAGACGTACATGTCGTGGACCATGCGGCCGTCCTCGCGGATCGTGCCGCCCTTGGCGAAGAAGTCGTCGATCGGCATCTCGCGCATCTTGGCCATGACCGTCTCGGCGTCGGTGGTGCCGGCGGCCTCCACGGCCTTCAGATAGTGGAGCGTGGAGGAGTAGTTCCCCGCGTCGCCCATATGCGGCATCACACCGGTCTTCGCCTTGAACTTCTCCGCGAAGGCGCGCGTCTCGTCGTCGCGATCCCAGTAGAAGCCGTTGGTGAGGACCATGCCCTGGGCCGCCGGGAGGCCGAGCGCCTTCACGTCGGTCAGCCAGACGAGGAGGCCGGCGACGAGCTTGCCCGTATCGGCGAGGCCGAATTCCTGCGCCGACTTCACCGCGTTGATGAAGGTGGTGCCGGAGCCGGCGATGGCGACGACCTGGGCGGGCGAAGCCTGGGCCTGGAGCATGAAGGCGGAGTGGTCCGCCGTCTCGATCGGGTAGAGGACGTTGCCCTCCACCGTGCCGCCGGCCGACGTCACGATCGCCGACGCATCGGCCTCCAGTGCGTGGCCGAAGGCGTAGTCGGCGGTGAGGAAGAACCAGCTCTTGTTCCCCTCGGCGACGAGATAGTTCGCCGTGCCGTTGGCAAGGGCATAGGTGTCATAGGCGTAGTGGATCGAGTTCGGCGTGCAGCCGGCACCCGTCAGCTTCGACGAGCCGGACCCGTTCACGATCGCGATGCCGCCCTTCTGCGCCGCGATCTGCGCGACGGAGAGCGCGATCCCCGAATTGATCAGGTCGTTGATCATGGTGACGCCGTCGCTCTCGTACCATTCCTGGGCGAGCGAGGCGGCGACCTCGGGCTTGTTCTGATGGTCGCCGACGACGACCTCGACCGGCTCACCGAGCACCCGGCCGCCGAAATCGGCGACGGCGAGCTCCACCGCGGCGACGGCGCCGGGTCCGGCCTCGTGGCTGAACTGGCCGGTCATGTCGGTGAGCACGCCGATCTTCGCCTGCTGGGCCTCGGCGGTGCCGGCGAGGCAGGTCGCCGCCATGAGGGCGAGCGCAAGTCCATGTTTCCGCATCGTTTCCTTCCCCACTGCGGCTTCGCCGCATTATAATTGCATAACAAGACTTAATAGCCGGAACCAATCGCGCCAATCACGCCGTTTTGCCGATATTGCAGTGCAAAATAGCGATTTCGACGCAGGAGCCTGATCCCAAGGCGGATCCTATTGACTTGCGTTAGTAGACTTAAATACGATGCTCTCGTCAAGCCCCGGTCACAACGGGGCGGACGCGGCCCGCTCCGGCGGGTCCAACAAAGAAAGGGGAGGATGCGTGAGCGAGGCGCACGTGAACGTCATCGAGACGCGCGGCCTGACGCGCACATTCGGCGGCTTCGTCGCGGTGAAGGACGTGAACCTTGCCGTGCGCGAGGGCGCGCTCCACGCCCTCATCGGGCCGAACGGGGCGGGCAAGAGCACCCTCTTCAACCTCGTCACGCGCTTCCTGGCGGCCACCAGCGGCGCGATCTTCTATCGCGGCGCCGACGTCACGCGCACGCCCCCGGCAACGCTGGCGCGCCAGGGCATGGTGCGCTCCTTCCAGATCTCGTCCGTCTTCCCCCACCTCACGACGCACGAGAATGTCCGCATCGCCCTCCAGTCCCGCCATCGCGAGACCTTCGCCTTCTGGCGCGGCGACCGCACCCTCGCCCGCTATGACGAGGAGGTGCGCGCCCTCCTCGCCGATGTCGGGCTCGAGCCCTACGCGCGGCGCCTCGCCACCGAGCTTCCCTACGGCCGCAAGCGCGCGCTCGAACTCGCGACGACGCTCGCGATGGATCCCGAAGTGATCCTCCTCGACGAGCCGATGGCCGGGATGGGCCAGGAGGACATCGCCCGCACCGCCGCCCTCATCCGCCGCGTCGGCGAGGGGCGCACGATCCTGATGGTGGAGCACAACCTCTCCGTCGTCGCCGACATCTGCGACCGCATCACCGTGCTGCGCCGGGGCGAGATCATCGCGGAGGGAACCTATGCCGACGTCGCCGCCGATCCGGAGGTGCGCCAGGCCTATATCGGCAGCGGACATGACTAAGTCCGAGACGCGCCTCGACGTGCGCGACCTCCACGCCTGGTACGGCGAGAGCCACGTCGTCCACGGCGCCACCTTCCACGTCGCGCGCGGCGAGGTCGTCACCCTCCTCGGCCGCAACGGGGCGGGGAAGACGACGACGATGCGCGCCCTCGCCGGCATCGTGCGCCAGCGCCGGGGCGAAGCGCGGCTCGACGGGCACGACCTCATCGCGACCGCCCCGCACCGCATCGCCCGCACCGGGCTCGGCTACGTGCCGGAGGAGCGCGGCATCTTCTCCTCCCTCAGCGTCGCCGAGAATCTGCGCCTGCCGCCGATGGTACGCGCGGGCGGGCTCAGCGTCGCGGAGATCTACGCGCTCTTCCCGAACCTTGAGGGGCGCGACCGCACGCAGGGCACCCGCCTCTCCGGCGGCGAGCAGCAGATGCTCGCCATCGCGCGGGTCCTGCGCACCGGCGCCGACTTCATCCTGCTCGACGAGCCGACCGAGGGCCTCGCTCCCGTCATCGTGGAGGACATCGCCCGCGCGCTGACGGCGCTGAAGGCGCGCGGCCTCACGATCCTCCTCGTCGAGCAGAATATCCGCTTCGCGCTCGCCGCCGCCGACCGCCACTACGTCGTCGAGCAGGGCCGCGTCGTGGACGAATTCGACAACACGACGCTCCGGGCCGACCGGGCGCGCATCGACGCCTATCTGGGCGTCTGAGGGGAGGACGATGTTTTCAGTGCCGCTGGTGGTGCTGCTGGGACAGGTGGTTCTCGGGCTGATCAACGGCGCCTTCTACGCCGTCTTGAGCCTGGGTCTCGCCATCATCTTCGGCATGCTCAACGTCATCAACTTCGCCCACGGCGCCTTCTACATGCTGGGCGCGTTCGTCTGCTGGCTGCTGATGACCCAGGCGGGCATCGGCTACTGGCCGGCGCTGATCCTCGTCCCCCTCATCGTCGCCGCGGTCGGCGTCGTGGTGGAGCGCCTCTTCCTCAGCCGCCTCGCCGGGATCGACCACCTCTACGGCCTCCTCTTCACCTTCGGCCTCGCGCTCGCCCTCGAAGGCGGCTTCATCTGGTTCTTCGGCGCGGCCGGCAATCCCTACCCGGTGCCGGAGGAGTTGAAGGGGATCGTCCGGCTCGGCCCGCTCATCCTGCCGCTCTACCGGTTCTGGGTGATCGGCGCGTCGATCGTCGTCTGCCTCGCGGTCTGGCTGATCATCGAGAAGACGCGGCTCGGCTCGCGCCTGCGCGCGGCGACGGAGAATCCGCGCCTCGTCACCGCCTTCGGCATCAACGTGCCGCTGATGGTGACGCTCACCTACGGCGCCTGCGTCGGACTCGCGGGCTTCGCCGGCGTCCTCGCCGCGCCGATCTACCAGGTGAGCCCCATCATGGGCTCCAACCTCGTCATCATCGTCTTCGCGGTGGTGGTGATCGGCGGGCTCGGCTCGATCGGCGGCTCGATCATCACCGGCCTCTCGCTCGGCGTGATCGAGGGGCTGACGAAGGTCTTCTACCCCGCCGGATCCTCCATCGTGATCTTCCTCGTCATGGTCCTCGTGCTGGTGCTGCGGCCGGCCGGGCTCTTCGGGCGGGAGGCCTGACGCGATGACCGCGCTCGTCCTTCCCCTGATGCGAAGCCGCGCCCTCGGCGCGCTCGCGGCCCTCGCGCTCGCGGCCGCGCTCCTCCTCATCCCGTTCATCACCTACCCGCTCTTCGTGATGAACGTCTTCGCCTTCGTGCTCTTCGCCTCGGCGCTGAACCTCGTCGTCGGCTATGCGGGCCTCTTGTCGCTCGGTCACGCCGCCTTCTTCGGCGGCGCGGCGTACGTGACGGCGCACGCGGCGAAGGTCTGGGGGCTCCCCTTCGAGGTCTCGGTCCTCCTCGGCGCGGCCTTCGCCGGCCTCCTCGGCCTCCTCTTCGGCCTCGTCGGCATCCGCCGGCGCGGGATCTATTTCGCAATGATCACGCTGGCGCTCGCGCAGATGGTCTATTTCCTCGCCGTCCAGATGCCCTTCACCGGCGGCGAGGACGGCATCCAGGCAGTCCCGCGCGGCACCCTCCTCGGCCTCGTCGATCTCAGCGACATCCGGTCGATGTACTATGTCGTCCTCGGCGGGATGGTGATCGGCCTCCTCATCATCTGGCGCACGATCCATTCCCCCTTCGGCCACGTCCTCGCCGCGATCCGCGAGAACGAGGCGCGTGCGGTCTCGCTGGGGCTCGACGTCGCGCGCTACAAGCTCACCGCCTTCGTGCTGTCGGCCACGCTCTCGGGGTTTGCGGGCTCGCTGAAGGTCCTGTCCTTCCAGCTCGCCGCCCTCAACAACGTCTCCTGGCACCTGTCGGGCGAGGTCGTCCTCATGACGCTCGTCGGCGGTCTCGGCACCTTCGCCGGCCCCATCATCGGCTCGGCCTTCCTCGTGACGCTCGAACAGATGCTCGCCACGAGCGGCCTGCCGATCTCGCTCATCGTCGGCACCATCTTCATGGTGTGCGTGATGCTCTTCCGTCGCGGCGTCTGGGGCGAGATGCGCGCCCTCCTAGGCGAGTCGATGCATTCTAGAAATAACAATGAAAACAAAGACCTGCGCGAGAGTTCCTGAGAACCCTTTGCCCGCGCGTTGGGCATGAAGCCGAAGCCGTTGACATCGCGCCATGCATTGAACGCTTCGGGAACGACCTAGCCCTTGGCGTTGGGGGAGGCATCGCGGCCGAGGATGAGGGCCCCTGCGGGTTCGGTGTGTGCTCGGGCTGGTGCCCAGTGGGGTCGGTCTACTCGGCTGTGATCCGTTCGGCCTCAGTCTGCGACCAAACAGAATCCGTTGGAGGGCCATTTCTTTCCAAAGCTTACAATTCTTGGTAATATCGCTACCTGTCTTAGAAAAAGGCAATCGCGATGACCAGAATTGGTTTGTATGGCGCTGCAGGCCACATGGGTAAGGCGATGACCAAGGCCATCGTCGATAGCAATGATTGCACTGTTACGAGTGGCTGCGACAGATTGAATTCCCCGGATATTGGAAATGATCTTGGGGCGGTTGCGGGAATCGCGCCGATCGGCGTCACATTAACCAGTGACGCCGGGGTTATGTGTGACAATTGCGACGTGGTGGTCGACTATAGCGCTGCGTCGGCGACCATCGCGCTTCTTCCGATCATCATCGAGAAGCAGAAGCCGCTCCTCATCTGTACGACCGGATTCAGCGAAGAGCAGCACGCCGCCATCGTCGCGGCCGGCCGTTCGATCCCCGTCATGATCGGCGCGAACATGAGCGTTTCGGTCATGGCGATGTACGAACTCGTCAAATCCGCTGCGCGAATGCTCGGCGAGGAGTTCGACATCGAGATCTTCGACTTCCACCCGTGGGACAAGATCGACGCCCCCTCGGGCACCGCCCTCGAGCTTGCCGAGTACGCAGCCGAGGGGCGCGGTGTCGTCCTGTCGGAGGTGATGGTCCCCGCGCGCTTTGGCGAGACGCCGAACCCCAAGCGGGGCCGCATCGGCTTCTCCTCCGGGCGCGGCGGCGAGGTGAATTGCGAGAACACGGTCTTCTTCGCCGGCCCCGGCCAGCGCCTCGAGATCATCAGCCGGGTCACCGACTACAAGGCGTTCGCCGGCGGCACGCTGATGGCGGCAACATGGATCGCCAGCCAGCCCCCCGGCTTCTACGTGATGAACGACATGCTGGCCTGAGGGACCGCCCGTCGGTCTCGGATCCGGGCCGGTCCTCGCTCGATCGCGCCCCAGCCTGATCCCCATGTGTCGCCCCGCGATGATGCAGGCATCGATCTTCGGGCAACCTCCATCCTCCTCACACCGCCGCTCACGAGCGCGGCGGAGAGCCTGCAATAGTTTGTGCCGATGCGCCTCAGGGGCCGGGCAACGCGTAGCGCAGCACATAGTCGGTCTCGTTCGCGACGAACGGCTCCTTGCAGTGGCTGCAGACGACCTGCGGCACGAAATCCTGCTGGCAGAGACGGTGGCGCAGGCGCAGCGGCGGCCGATCGTCCTTCAGCCAGTGGTCGCCCCACGCCATCATCACGATCATCGGCTTGTAGAGGTCGCGCCCCATCGCGGTGAAACGATATTCGTAGCGCCCGCTCCCATAGGGCACGCGGTCGAAGACGCCGGCCTCGACGAGGCGGGCGAGGCGGTCGGCGAGGATGTTCGAGGCGATGCCGAGCTTCTCGCGCATCTCGTCATAGCGGCGCACACCGAACCACGCCTCACGCAGCACGAGGAAGCTCCACCGGTCGCCGATCATCGCGAGACTGCGCGCGACCGAGCAGGGCCGCACGCGCTGGAGGAGCTCCGGGTCGCTCGCCCGCCGCGTCTTCGAGCGGCGCTGGACCGGCCCGTAGCCCGCCCCCGGCCCGTCGCGGAAATGGACGTCGCGCGCCTCGATCGGCGCCTTGCACTCCGAGCAGACGGTGATCGGGTGGCTCTCGTGCCCACACGTCTTGTGGATCATCTGGAGGGGCGGCGGCGCGTCGCCGGCCAGCCATTTGTCGCCGAACTCCATCAGCGACAGCATCGAGGCGAAGAGGTCCTTGCCGCGCGGGGTGAAGAAATATTGGTGCCGCCGCTCGCCCGGCCGGTGGCCGATGACAAGGATCTCGTTCTCCACCAGCGCGGCGAGGCGGTTCGTCAGCGTCTGGCGCGGAATGGCGAGGCGCGACTGGAGGAGGTCGAACCGGCGCACGCCGAAGAAGGCCTCCCGGATGATGAGGAAGCTCCAGCTGTCGAGAACGATCTCGACCGTGTCCCGCACGGAGCAGTTCCGCTCCACGAGGGTGGCGCTGTCATCCGGGCTGGCGTCGACAAAGTGTTGCATGGGGCCGGAGCCTAGGCCCACTCCCCGGTGCGCGCCAAGCGGCTTCCGCCGGGGTGGCGCGAGAAAGCCCGCCTCAGCGCTCCAGCGTCTCGCCGAGGGAGGCGGCGACGGTGAGGAAATGGCCGAGCGCGGGGTTGAGGTTCGCCGTGCGCCAGGCGAGCACCTGCTCCACCACCGGCGCGTCGGCGAGCGGGCGGAAGCGCACGCCGGAGACGCCGACACGCTCGACCGAGCGGGGCACCAGGGCGACGCCGATCGATTCGGCGACGAGGCTCACGATCGTCTGCTGAAGCTGGGTTTCGAGCCGGACCACGGGTTCGAGGCCGGCGCGGGCGAAATAGTCGTTGATCGCCTGGCGCAGCGTCGGCGTCACGTGCTGGGGCGCGGCGACCAGCGGCTCGCCCGCCAGCATCTCCACATCGACGAGCGCGGCGGCGGCGAGCGGGTGCGCCTCGGGCACCGCGACGCACAGCGGCTCGCGGTGGACGACGGTCGTCTCGATGCCCGCCGACGGCTCGGGGCGGAAGGTCACGACCGCATCATAGCGCCCCTCCCGCAGCGCCTCGACGAGGCCGGAGGGCACCGCCTCCAGAAGGTGGAGCCGAACCTCGGGACATGCGGCGAGGAAGCGGCGCGCCAGCACCGGGACGCTGCCATAGGCGGCGTGCATCATGAAGCCGATGGTGAGTTCCCCGATCTCGCCCGCGCTCGCCCGCTTGGCGTTGCGGCACGCCTGGTCGAAGGCGACGAGGACGGCGCGGCTGTCGGTCAGGAATTGCGCGCCGGCATGGGTGAGGCTCGCCCGCCGCGAATGGCGCTCGATCAGCGTGACGCCGAGCTCCTTCTCCAGCGCCGAGAGCTGGCGGCTCAGCGGCGGCTGCGTGACGTTGAGCCGCTCGGCGGCCCGCCCGAAATGCAGCGTCTCGGCGAGGGCGACGAAGTAGCGAAGCTGGCGAATGTCGATCATGATACCGTTTCGGAATGGATCAGGCCTCTAATCAGCATTGGTGTGCATCGAAAAGGCGGGCTATGCCAGTGTCTCCTTCCCGCCGAGAGCTCCCATGCAGACCGTCGTCGTCGTCCTGCCGATCTTCGCCCTGATCTTTGCCGGCTGGTTCGCGCGGCGCGTCGGCGCGCTCGGGCCGAACGCGACGCAGGAGCTGAACCGCTTCGTCGTCTATCTCGCCCTCCCCGCCCTCCTCTTCGACATTGTGGCGAACGCGGAGTGGCACGAGATCTGGCAGCCGGGCTTCGTCGCCGCCTTCGGGCTCGGCATCGCCGGCATCTTCATCGCGACGGTGATCGTGCGCCTCACCGGCCGGCGGCATCTGGTCGACGCGACGATCGACGCCCTCAACGCGGCCTACGCGAACACCGGCTTCATCGGCTTCCCGCTGCTTCTGGCCGTCCTCGGCCCCTCGGCGCTGGCGCCGACGATGGTGGCGACGATCATGACGGCCTGCGTCCTCTTCGCGGTCGCGATGATCATCGTGGAGATCGGCCTCCAGGGCGAGCGGCCCTCGCTGCGGATGGCGAAGAAGGTGGGCATGGCGCTCGCGCGCAATCCGCTCCTCGTCGCGCCCGTCCTCGGCGCGGTGGTGATGGCGTCCGGGGTCGACATCCCCGGCCCCGCCCAGCGCTTCCTCGACCTTCTCGGCGACGCCGCCTCGCCCTGCGCCCTCGTCGCACTCGGCCTCTTCCTCGCCCAGCAGCGCCCGAGCGCGGAGCCGGTGATGAAGTCGGCCCTTCTCCTCGGCACGCTGAAGCTCGTCGGGCAGCCGGTCCTCACCTGGTTCGCCGCGACGCAGCTCTTCAACCTGACGCCCCACCTCGCCAGCACCGCGACCCTCCTCGCGGCGCTCCCGACGGGCACCGGCCCGTTCATGGTCGCCGAATTCTACCGGCGCGAGGCCGGCATCACCTCGGCCGCGATCCTCGTCACGACCATCGCCTCGCTCGTCACGATCACGATCATCCTCACGATGATGCGCTGAGCGGCGACGCTCAGGAGAGGCGATTGCGGAAGAGCCACGCCGCGAGCGGCAGGGTGAGACCCGCGACGACGAGGAGCGGCACGAAGTCGAAGGCGATGTCGGCAAGCCCCGCCCCTTCCAGATAGACGCGCCGCACGAGGTCCACCCCGAAGCGCAGCGGATTGGCGTAGGTCGCGATCTGCAATGCCTTCGGCATGTTGTCGATCGACGTCAGCATCCCCGAGAGCAGCATCAGCGGCATCACGAGCATGAAGGTGTAGAGCATCGCCTGCTGCATGTTCAGCGAGATGGCGGAGATCGAAAGCCCGATGCCGACCGAGGCGGTGGTGAACGTCAGAAGCCCCAGATAGAGGAGCCCGACCGATCCGCTGAGCGGGATCTGGAACCAGAAGAGGATGATCAGGAAGATGATCGTCGACTGGAGGATCCCCACGATGATCGGCGGCAGCGCCTTGCCGATGAGGATCTGCGTCGGGGTCAGCGGCGTGACGAGAAGCTGGTCGAACGTCCCCTGCTCGCGCTCGCGCGCGACGGAAAGCGCGGCGAGCAGCAGCGTCTGGATCATGCTGAGGCCGGCGATGAGGGCCGGCATGATGTTCCACCGCGATTCGAGGTTCGGATTGAACCAGGCCCGCCGCTCCACACTGATCGGCGCGGTGATGCCGAGCGCGGCGTTCGTCGCCCCCACCACGTTGGCGACATAGGAGGCCGCCGCGCCCGCCGTCGCCGAGTTGCGCCCGTCGAGGATGATTTGGAGCGGCGCCGTCTCTCCCTTCGCGAGGCGCGCATCGAAATCGGCCGGGATGGAGATGACGAGGAGCGCCTCCTGCCGGTCGATCACCTCGCCAAACTGGCGCGGCGCGGTCAGCGTCGCGGCGCGGTGGAAGACTCCCGTCCCGTCGAGCCGGGCGAGCAGCTCGGCAGCGGCCGCCCCGCCGCTCTGGTCGAGCACGGCATAGGGCACGTCGGTAAGGTCGTAGGTCGCGCCGTAGCCGAAGAGGAGCGACTGGAGGAGCGCGGGCGTCAACAGAAGCGCCCGGCTCGACGGATCCTTGAGGAGCGCGAGAAGCTCCTTGCGGATCAGCGCCAGGGTCTGCGCGAGCCAGGTGAGGAGCCAGCCCATCGTCAGTCGAGCGTCTTGCGAAGCGCCCGCCGCGTCGCCGCGATGAGGACGAGCGCGTAGAGCGACAGGATCGCCGAGGTGCGCAGGATGTCCGGCCAATAGTCGCCCGCCATGAACAGCGTCTTGATGAGGCCCATGAAGTGGGTCGCGGGCAGGAGCTGGCTGATCACCTGGATCGCGACGGGCACGTTGCGAAGGTCGAACACGAAGCCGGACAGCATCATCGCCGGCATGAAGCTCGTCAGCAGCGCGAGCTGGCTCGCCGCGAACTGGTTGCGCATCGTCGCCGAGATGAGAAGGCCGAGCGAGAGCGAGACGAGGAGGTAGAGGAGCGAGACCGCGATGATGATGCCGAGCGAGCCGCGCATCGGCACGTCGAAGAGATAGCGCGCGGCGAGGAGGCAGAAGGCGAGGTCCACCGCGCCGACGACGAGGTAGGGGGCGAGCTTCGCGAGCACCAGCTCCAGCGGTCGCACGGGCGTGACGAACAGCGCCTCCAGCGTCCCCCGCTCCCACTCGCGCGCGACGAGGAGCGAGGTGAGGAAGGCGCCGATCAGGGTCATGACGAGGACGATGAGACCGGGGACGAGGAACCAGGTCGAATCCCCCGCCTCGTTGAACCAAGTCCGTTGCACGACGGTGATCGAGGCCCCGCGCGAAGCGATCCCCATCCGGTCGGCGCGCTTCTGGAGCGGGGTCGACAGCGCGCCCGCCACATAGGCCTCGATGCTGGAGGCGGTGTTGGAATCGACGCCGTTCAGGATGAGCTGGAGCCGCGTCTTGCCCGCCGCGAGTTCGGTCGAGAAATCGAGCGGAATGTTGAGGATCGCGGCGACCTCGCCCGAGCGCATCATGCGCTCGGCCTCCACCATCGTCTGCACCCAGACCGGCTCCAGATAGGTCGAGCCCTCGAGGTCCATCACGACGTTGCGCGCCATCGGCGCGTTGTCCTGCATGACGACGGCGAGGCGCGCGTTCGTCACGTCGAAGGAGAGGCCGTAGCCGAAGAGGAGGATGAGCGAGACCGGGAGGAGCAGCCCGACGATGAGGTTGCTGCGGTCGCGCAGCATCTGGCGCGTCTCCTTGCGCGTCAGCGCGGCGAGGCGGGTCGCGAAGCCGCTCATGCCGCCTCACGCCCCTCGCGCCGGGTCCGCGCCTGTTCGACGACGGCGATGAAGGCGCTGTTCATGTCCTTCGCTCCCGCCGCGCCGGCCGCCTCGCGCACCTCGCGCGGGGTCCCGATGATCAGCATCTCGCCCGCGTCCTGGATCGCGATCCGGTCGCAATATTCCGCCTCCTCCATGAAATGGGTGGTGACGATGATGGTGACGCCGGCGCGTGCGAGCGACGTGATCGTGCGCCAGAAGGCGCGGCGGGCGAGCGGGTCGATGCCGCTCGTCGGCTCATCGAGGAAGAGGATGTCCGGCTCGTGGAGGAGCCCCGTCGCCATCGCGAGGCGCTGCTTGTAGCCGGCCGGCAGGAGGCCGCTGCGGGCCTTGGGGTCGAGGTCGAAATCGGCGATCGAGGCCTCGACCCGCGCCCGCAGCGCCTTGCGCCTCAGGCCATAGGCCCCGCCGAAGAACTCCAGATTCTCCCGCACGGTGAGGTTGGCATAGAGGGCGAATTTCTGCGCGACATAGCCGATCTTGCGGCGCGCCTCGGCGCGGGCGGTGCGCAGGTTCCGCCCCGCGACCTCGAGCTGGCCGCTCGTCGCCGGCAGGAGGCCGCACAACATCCGGAAGGTCGTCGTCTTGCCCGCCCCGTTGGGGCCGAGAAGGCCGAAGATCTCGCCCCGCTCCACCGTGAAGGAGGTGCTCGCGACGGCGGTGAAGTCGCCGAACATGCGCACGAGATCGCGCACCACGATGATCGGCGCGCCGTTCCCCGCCCCCTCGACCGTCGGCGCGGCGGCGTCGGTCGCGGGTTTCGCCGCCGCCTCGCCCCCCTCGCCCGCCTGCTGGCGCAGGAGCATCATGAAGGCGTCTTCGAGCTCCTCCTCGCGCGCCACGCACGGCGCGCCGTCGAGGAGGGCTTCGATGTCGCCGATCGCGGCGTCCGGCTGGCGGATGAAGCGGACCGCCCCGCCCGCCGGAACCGCATCAATGACGAGGTGCGGCGCATCGATGAGCTGCGCCTGAAGCGCGCGCGCCGGCCGGCCAGCCGGCGGGCTCACGCGATAGGTCAGCCCCTTCGCCCGCGCCCGCAGCGCTTCGGGTGCGCCCTCGGCCAGCAGCTTTCCCTCGTTCATGACGAACACGTCGGCGCACCGCTCCGCCTCGTCCATGTAGGCGGTGCTGACGATCACGCTGAGCGCCTCCGCCCGCACGAGCTCCTCGACGATCTCCCACAGGTCGCGGCGCGAGAGCGGGTCGACGCCGACGCTCGGCTCGTCGAGAAGGAGGAGGTCGGGCGAGCGCACGAGCGTGCAGGCGAGCCCCAGCTTCTGCTTCATGCCGCCTGAGAGCTTGCCCGCCGGCCGCGCGGTGAAGCGCGCCATGTCGGTCATCTCCAGCATCCGCGCGAAGCGCGCGCGCCGCTCCGCCTGCGGCACACCGTGGAGGTCGGCATAGAGGTCGAGATTTTCCTGGACGCTCAGATCATCGTAGAGGCCGAAGCGCTGGGGCATGTAGCTGATGCGGTCCTGCACCGATTGCGGATCGGCCGCGACGTCCGTGCCGAGCACGGTGAGCCGCCCCGCGTCCGGCTTCAGGAGGCCGGCGATCATCCGCATCAGCGTCGTCTTGCCCGCCCCGTCCGGCCCGACGAGCGCGGTGAGACGCCCGGTCCGGATCGTCATCGACAGGCTGTCGACGGCGTCAAAGCGCGCCCCGTCCGGACCGGTGAAGGACTTCGTCAGCGCTTCGGCGGCGACGACGATGTCCGCCGCGCTCATGACGCGGCGTCCGGCGGGAAGCGCACGGTGACGGGCTGGCCGAGGCGCAGCGTGTCGGCCGCATCCTCGACGATGACGCGCACCTCGTAGACGAGGCTCGTGCGCAGCTCCTCCGTCTGCACCGCCTTCGGGGTGAACTCGGCGACGGAGGAGATGTAGCCGACCTGCCCGCTTATCGGATGATCGGGCGCGGTGTCGGTGAAGATATCCGCCTTCATCCCCGGCCGGATGCGGCCGAGATCGGGCTCGTTCACATAGACGCGCGCCCACTTGGGGGCCGTGATGGCGAGCGCGAAGACCGGCTGCTGCGGGGTCGCCTGGTCGCCCGGCTGAAGGAGGCGCGAGCGGACGACCGCATCCACCGGCGCACGCAGCGTCCCCTGGTCGATCTCGTGCCGGAGGAGGGCAACGTTCGCCTCCGCCGCCGCGAGCGCGGCCTCGGCGGCGGCGATGTCCTCCGCGCGCGGGCCGGCGACGGCGAGCTGAAGCGCGGCCTGGAGCTCCTGCACCTTGGCGTCGGCCGCCTCCGACTCGCTCTTGGCGTGCTCCACATTCTGCGCGCTGACGGCGGCGCTCCCCCCGGTCGCGAGGCGCACCATCCGCTCATAGTCGCGCTGGGCCCGCCGCATCGTCGCCTCGGCGGACGCAATCTGTGCCTTGATCTGGGCGATCTCCTCCGGCCGCGTGCCGTTGCGCAGGCTGAGCAGCTTCTGCCGCTGGACCTCGACCTCCGCCTCGGCCTGCTTGCCCTGAAGTTCGAGCGAGCGGGTATCGAGCGTGCCGAGCACCTCGCCCTTCACGACGTCGTCCCCCTCCTCGACGGTGAGGTCGAGGATGCGCCCGCTCCCGTCGAAGGCGAGCGAGACCTGCCGCACGTCGACATTGCCGTAGAGGACGAGCGGACCGCCTTCGCCGGTGTCGCGCGTGGTCCACCACCACCCGGCGGCGAGGAGTGCCGCGACGATGGGAATGACAATCATGCGCTTCTTCATGCGGTCGCTCGCGATCGATGGCGGGCCTTCGGGATGACCCAGAGATTAAATTGACTTTAGTTTTAAGTCAATTTAGTCTACCGCCCATCGATCGGCAAGAGGGCGCGCGCCGCCGCGCCCGACACCCGCGCAAGGCACCACGACACCCGAGATGGACAAGGACATCCGCCCTCTCCGCACGGACGGGGAAGCCACCTACAACCGCATCCTTGAGGCGGCCGGCCGCCTCTTCGCAGCCTCAGGTTTCGCCGAGACGACGAGCAAGGCGATCGCCCAGGCGGCGGAGGTCGACCTCGCCTCGATCAACTACCATTTCGGCAATCGCGCCGGCCTCTATCGCCGCGTCCTCGCGGAGGCGCACCGGCGCGTCATCCGCGTCGACGAGCTGGAGCGGCTGCGCGACTCCGACCTCCCGGCGCAGGAGAAGCTGCGCGCGCTGATCGCCGGCCTCGTGCGGGCGGCGGCGGACGAGGAGGGCTGGCACGCCCGCGTCCTCAGCCGCGAGCTCCTCTCCCCGACCTCCCACCTCACCGTCCTGTGGGAGGACGAGATCGCGCCGAAGGCGGCGATCGCGACATCCTTCCTGTCGGAGATCACCGGCCTCCCGGCCGACGATCCGTCGCTCCTCCCCTGCCTCATGAGCGTGATCGCCCCCTGCGCGATGATGCTGGTCGCGGGGCGCGAGGTGCCGCCACTCGCCGAGATCCTCACGCGGCTCTCGCAGGAGGATCTCGTCGACCATTTCGTCCGCTTCGCGATGGGCGGGCTCGCGGCCGTGCGCGGCTGACCCACTCAGGCGGCGAGCGCCTCGGCCTTCTCCTCGATCCAGCCATCGATCGCCGCGATCGCGTCGGCGATGGCCGTCTCGCGCGCTTCGGGCCCGAAACCGATCCGCTCGGCCCGCACGAAGGTCACGTCGTCAAGGCCGATGAAGCCGAGGAGATGGCGCAGATAGGGCTCCTGGAAGTCGACGATCCTGGCCGGCCCGTCGCTGTAGAAGCCGCCACGGCTCTCCGCGACGAGGACGCGCTTTCCCTTCAGGAGCCCCTCCGGCCCCTTCTCGGTGTAGCGGAAGGTGGTCCCCGCCCGCAGCACATGGTCGAACCAGGCGCGCAGCACTGTCGGGATGCTGAAATTGTACATTGGCGCGCCGATCACGACGATATCGGCGTCGGCAAGCTCGGCGATCAGCCGGTCCGACAGCGCCCGCGCGGCGCGCTCCTCGGACGTCTGAGGCGTCGCACGCACCCCGGCGAGCGTCTCGGGGGCGAGGTGGGGCACGGGGTCGGCGGCGAGATCGCGCCGGACCACCTCGAGATTCCCGTCGCGGGCGGCGAGCTTGGCGATGGCCGCCTCCACGATCTGCCGCGAGACGGAGTTCTGGGCGTCGGCGCTGCTGTTGATGGCCAGGACACGCATGGGACATCCTCCTTCGATTGACGGGGATGTATCTGGCGGCCCGATCCGTGCAACAGTAGCCACCGAATCTGGATCAGACTGTTGCGGAATCCGAAACAATGGACCTCGACGATCTGCGCGCCTTCGTGGAGGTCGCGAACGCTGGCGGGCTGACGGCGGCGAGCCGGCGCATCGGCGTCTCGAAGTCGGTGCTGAGCCGCCGCCTCACCCGGATCGAGGCGGCGCTGGCCGCGCGCCTCATCAACCGCACGACCCGCGGCGTCGCCCTCACGGAGGCGGGCGAGGCCTTCAAAACCCACGCCGAGCGGATGCTCGCCGCCTTCGAGGACGGGCGCAACGCGGTCCACGAGCGCGGCGCGGCCGTCACGGGGCGGCTGCGCGTCTCCGCCTCGATCTCCTTCGGCATCACCCACCTCGCGCCGGTCCTCGCCGAGCTCGCGCTGCGCCACCCCCAGCTCGAGATCCACGCCTCCTACACCGACCGCATCGTCGACCTCATCGGCGAGCGCTTCGACGCCGCGATCCGCATCGGCGCCTTGCGCGATTCGAGCCTCATCGCCCGTCGCGTCGCCCCGATCCGCGCCGCCCTCGTCGCAAGCCCCGCCTATCTCGCCGACCATCCCCGCCCAGCGACCCTTACCGACCTTCGCGCCCACGCGGCGATCGTCCAGGAGAACGCCGTCTGGCGCTTCAGCGACGGGCGGCGCGAGACCCAATTCACCCCGCCCGCCCGCTTCGTCACCGACAGCGGCCACGCGATCCTCGCCGCCGTGCTCGCCGGGGTCGGCATCGCTTACCTGCCGCTCTTCCTGTGCGCGGAGGCCATCGCGTCGGGGGCGCTGGAGACGCTCCTGCCCGACCTTCAGCCGCCCGACAGCGGCCTCTTCGTGGTGCGCCCGCCGCCGGCCGGCCGCACCCCGCCGAATGTCGCCGCCCTCACCAACCTCCTCGTCGAGCGCTTCGCGACCCTCCCCCTCTGAGCCCCGATAGCGCGGGGGGATGGCGCAGGCGGATGGCGCGGGGGAATGGCGCGCCCGGCCGTCGACCGCCACCCCGGCTTTGCGCTATCAGCAGGAAAGGCGCGGCACCGGTCCGATCGGCGGCAGGCGCTGCTCCCGGCGGCGAACGAGGATCCATGACCGACAACGCAACAGGCGGCGCGACGACGCTCCTCATCCGCCGCTGCCGGCTCCTCGCCGACGCGCATCAGGCCGAGGCGACCGGCCCCGTCGACATCCTCATCGAAAACGGCGCCGTCAGCCGCATCGGCGCCGACATCGCCGCCCCCGGCGCCGCCGAGCTCGATGCCACCGGCCTCCTCGCGATGCCGGGCCTCGTCAACGCCCACCTTCACTCCCCGGCCGCCTTCCTGAAGGGCGCGCTCGTCGACGCCCCGCTGGAAATCTTCATGCTGCGCGAGACGCCGCCGACGCTCGGCGGCACGGAAAGCCCGGCCATCTGCCGCGCCCGCGCGCTTCTATCGGCAATGGAGATGCTGAAGCGGGGCATCACCGCCGTCCACGACGACGCCTTCTTCAACCCCGAGCCCGACATGGACGCGATCGACGCCATCATGGGCGCCTATCGCGACACCGGGATCCGCGCGACCGTGGCGCTCGACCAGCCCGAAGTCGCGGAGGTGGAGAAATATCCATTCCTCGGCGACCTCCTCCCGGCCGACCTCGCGGCCGCCCTGTCGCGCCGCCCGCGCATGAATGGCGCCGACCTCATCGACCTCTACCGCGCCTTCATCGCGCGCTGGCACGGGGCGGAGGGGGATCGCCTGCGCTGCGCCGTCTCCTGCTCGGCCCCCCAGCGCGTGACGGCCGACTATCTCGAGGCCCTCACCGACCTCTCCCGCGCCCACGACCTCCCCTTCAATGTCCACGTCCTCGAAACGCGGCTCCAGCGGGTGCTGGGGGAGGAGCGCTACGGCAAGTCGCTCGTGCGCTATCTCGACGATCTCGGCTGCCTCGACGAACGCAAGCAGGTGATCCACGCCGTCTGGATCGACGCCGACGACATCGCGGCCCTCGCCCGTTCCGGCGCGGTGGTGGCGCACAACCCGATCTCGAACCTCAAGCTCGGCTCAGGCGTGATGCCCTTCCGCGCCCTCAAGGACGCGGGCGTCCCGATCTGCCTCGGCACGGACGAGGCCGCCTGCGACGACACCACGAACCTTTGGGGCGTCGTGAAGACGGGGGCGCTCATCCAGAAGATCGCGGACCCCGAATGGACGCGCTGGCCGGCGGCCGAGGAGATGCTCGCGGCCGCGCTCGATGGCGGGGCGCGCTCGCTCCGGCGCGACGATCTCGGCCGCATCGCCCCAGGCGCGCGGGCCGACATCGCCCTCCTCGACCTCAATAGCCTCACCTTCCTGCCGATGAATGACCTCCGCCGCCAGCTCGTCTTCGCCGAGGACGGGTCCTCCGTGCGCCACGTCCTCGTCGACGGCGAGATCGTGGTGCGCGACGGCCGCCTCACCCGCATCGACGAGGCGGCGGCGCGCGCCGAAATCCTCGCCGCCTTCGACGAATTCGCCCCGCGCCTCGCCGCGATCGAAGACCACGCCGCCCGGCTCGAGCCGCACTATCGGCGCATGTACGAGATGGCGCTCGGCGTCGATGTCGGCATGTCGCGCTGGGTGCCGCCCTTTTCGGGCTGAGACGGGCCCGCCGATGGACGCCGCGCTCTTCGCCAAGAGCCTCCTTCTCGGCCTCGCGATCGCGGCCCCGCTCGGCCCGATCGGCGCGCTCTGCATCAACCGCACGCTGGAGCGCGGCATTCTCGCCGGGCTCGCCGGCGGCCTCGGGACGGCGCTTGCGGACGGCGTCTATGCGAGCCTCGCCGCGATCGGCTTCGCGGCCTTCTCCGACGCGCTCGCCCGCATCGACATGCCGCTGCGCCTCCTCGGCGGCGCCTTCATGCTGTGGCTTGGGGTGCGCGAGATGCGGCCCGCACCGCCCCGCGCGCCCGCCCCGGTCCGCCCGCGCGACCTTCTCGGAACGACCGCTTCGACCTTCCTCCTCACCATCACCAACCCGATGACGATCCTCGCCTTCGCCGCGCTCTTCGCCGGTCTCGGCCTCGCCGCGACGAGCAGCAACGCCGACGCCGCGCTCGTCGTCGCGGGCGTCTTCACCGGCTCGATGCTGTGGTGGTGCTGTCTCAGCGGCGGTGTTGCGCTCGCGCGGCACCGCCTGCCGCCGGCGTTCGCGCGCTGGGTCGCCCGCCTGTCCGGCGCGATCCTGATCGCCTTCGGCCTCGCCGCGCTCCTCACCGCTCTCGCCTGACCCCCATCCGCGCCGCAAGTGCGGAGCGTGGCGGGGTCAAGTGCCCGCCCGGAGCCACGCGCAGCGCAGCGAGCATGGCGAGGACGGGCGCTTGAGGCCGCCACGATCCGCCCCAGCCTGGAGCAGGGATGAAGGCCAGAGGGACGCGCAGCGGCCGTCTGACCTGCAACCCTGCCCGTCGGCGAGACGGAGGGAGCGCGAGGGAGGAAATCCCTCGCCGGCCGCCCCGCACGAACGCCGCCCGCGTTTCGCCATCCGCCCCGCAGCACCCGCCGCAGGAACCGCCTCTACCGGATCCCGTGCCCCGCCGCAGCGACGCGCGCGATCTCTCCCGCCGTCGTCAGCCACACCCGCTCTCTCAGGTCGGCGAGGCGCGCCAGCACCTTGCGGAAATGGTGGAGGCGGTGGGCCTGGCCGGTCACATGCGGGTGGAGCGAGATCGCGCACACGAGCGGCCCGGTCTCGGCCTGGCGCAGCATCTCCTCGATCTGGGCGAGGCACAGCTCGGCGAAGTCCGGGGCGGACATGCGGCGCACCACGATGGCGTTGGCGTCGTTCGCCTCCTGCGGATAGGGCACCGCGAGGATGGGGCCGGCGCGCGTCGTCATCGGGATCGGCCGGTCGTCGGCGCACCAGTCGAGGAGGTAGCGGTAGCCGGCCTCGGCGAGGAGGTCGGGCGTCGCGTCCGTCTCCGCGATCCAGGGGCCGAGCCATCCGGCGGGGGGCGTCCCTTCGTGCCGCGCGATCTCGGCCGTCGCCTCGGCGATGAGGGCGCGCTCGTCCACCTCGGAGAGGCCCGCCTGCGTCTCGCCGTTGGTGCGGCCGTGGGCGGCGATCTCCGCTCCCGCCGCGCGCCAGGCCTCCACGAGGCCCGGCGCCGCCGCGTAGAGGCGGCTGTTCACGAGCGCGGTCGCCGGAACGCCCGCCTCCCGCATCGCTTCCAGGAGCCGCCAGGCGCCGACGCGGTTGCCCCAGTCGAGCCAGCCATAATTGATGATGTCGGGCCGCGCCGGGTTGTCGACGAGGGCGTCGAACATCGCGGCGTCGAAGGCATAGGCCTCGAGGTTCACCGCCACATAGATGGCGAGCCCCCGCCCCTCGGGCCACGCATAGGGCACCGGCTCGGTCACGGGCCGGTAGGGATAGCGGCCGTGGGTCATCGCATGCCTCCGTCGCAACGCTCGCCCGCGCGCGACCGCCTCACTGGTTCACCTTGTCGAGGCCGATGCTCGCCGAGACGGCGAGGAGCGCGACGATCGCGATTAGGATCTGGAAGCCGGAGACCGCGGCGACGAGGGGCGAGCTCGTGTTCTGGACGAGCGCCAGGAGCTCGATCGGGAGCGGTCGGTCGCGGAAGCCGTGGGTGAAGATCGCGACCGACAGGTTGTCGAACCCTTCCACGAAGGTGAAGACCGCGCCGGCGAGGATCGCGGGCAGGAGCAGCGGGAAGGTGATGGTCGCGAGGCTCTGGAAGGAGGTCGCGCCGAGATTGGTCGCCGCCTCCTCCAGCGAGGGGTCGAGGCGCTGGAGGCGGCTCGTCACGGTGCGCACCATCACCGCGAGCACGAAGACCGCGATCGAGATCGACTGGAGCCAGATCGAGGGCGAGACGCCGATGAGGGCACCGGCGAAGAGGACGGCGGTGCCGAGAACGATGCCCGGCACCATGTGCGGCGCCATCACGAAGACGGAGAGCGCCGTCGTGCCGCGGAAGCGGCCACGCGCGCAGGCGAGCGCCGTCGGCACGCCGAGGACGATGCACAGGATCGTCACCATCACGCCGACCTTCAGGCTGTTCCACATCGATTCCACGAGCACGCTCTGGGCGAAGAGCTCGCGATACCAGCGGAAGGTGAACCCTTCCGGCGGGAAGCTCACATAGCCGCGCGTGTCGAAGGAGATGATGACGACGATCACCGACGGGGCGACGAGGAGGATCAGCGCCGCGATCGCGACCGCGATGATCGCCCCGATCGCGAGGCGGTCGGCGAAGGGGGAAAGGCCCGGCGTCCTCATGCGTCGCGCCCCTTGGTCCAGCGAGTGAAGCGGTTGGTGACGAGCGCGATCATCAGGAGGACGATGAGGCACGTCACCATCAGGATGAGGGAGGAGACCGAGCCCTTGCTCCAGTCGAGCGAGTAGATCACCTGCTCGTAGATCATGGTCGCCGCGTTCAGATAATTGCCGCCGCCGAGGAGCTGGGGCACGACGAAGGTCGTGTAGCTCAGCGTGAAGACGAGCGCGCAGCCGGTGCCGATGCCGGGGACGCTGAGCGGCAGCACGACGTGGCGGAGCGTGCCGAGGCGCGAGGCGCCGAGATTGGCCGAGGCCTCGTCGAGGCGCGTGTCGTGCCGGCTCATCACCGCGATGAGGGGCAGGATCATCACCGGCAGGTGGATCTGCACCATGCCGATCAGCACCGCGACGGGGGTGTTGATGATGCGCAGCGGCCGCTCGATCAGGCCGAGATCGGTGAGCGCCATGTTCACGACGCCGCGCCCGCCGAGGATCACGAGCCAGGCATAGGTGCGCACGATCCCGCTCGTCAGAAGCGGCGCGATGGTGAGCACCAGGATCAGCCGCCGCACCCACGGCCCGCCGATCAGGAAGAGGTAGGCGACCGGATAGCCGAAGAGCAGGCAGAAGAGCGTCGTCATGAGCGCAAGGCTCATCGAGCGCTGGAAGGTGATCCAGTAGAGGCGGTCGCTCAGCGCATTGGCGAGATGGTCGATCGAGAAGGTCTGCGAGACGATCGCGCCGCGCTCGACCACGATGTCGGAGAAGCCGAGCGAGAGGAGGATCGCGAACGGGATCACCGCGACGACCATGAGGACGACGATCGCCGGCACCGCCGGCCAGATCCCCCGGCCGGAGATCAGCTTGTCGAGGATCGTCTCGCCAAGGCTCGCCCGGGTCGGCGCGTTGGGGAGGACGGCGTGGGTCATCGGTCCTGGTAGATCGCGCAAAGGTCCGGATCGAGGACGGCGACGGAGACCGGCGCGCCCTCGACGAGAAGGCCCGCGCGCTCCTGGCGCATCAGGACGACGCGCAGCGCCGTCCCGTCATCCATCCCGACATGATATTCGACGAGCGGGCCGATCGAGCGGTGGAAGCGGATCGTGCCGCGCCACGCCCCCTCCCCACCCGGATCGAGGCGCAGATTGTGGGGCCGCGCCATGATCTTCACCGGCCCGTCGAGGTCGGTCGGGACGGTCTGGGCGTCCGGCAGCGCGACGCGCCCGCCGCTCGCCCGCCCTTCCCAGAAGTTCGAGGAGCCGATGAAATCGGCGACATAGGCGGTCGCGGGCCGGTCGAAGATCTCCTCCGGCGGGGCGACCTGCTCGATTTTGCCGCCGCGCATCACCGCGATCCGGTCGCTCATGGTGAGCGCCTCTTCCTGATCGTGGGTGACGAAGATCGCCGTCATGCCGAGGCGCTTGATGAGCTGGCGCAGGTCGACCTGCATCGCCCCGCGCAGCTTGGCGTCGAGCGCGTTGAACGGCTCGTCGAGGAGGAGGACGCGCGGTTCCAGCACCATCACGCGCGCGATCGCGACGCGCTGCTGCTGGCCGCCGGAGAGTTGGGCCGGGTAGCGGGCCTCGAAGCCCGTCAGCGAGACGGTCTCGAGCGCGGCGGCGACGCGGCGCGCGATCTCGGCCTTCGCGACGCCGCGCATCTTGAGGCCGTAGCCGACATTCGCCGCGACGGTGAGGTGCGGAAAGAGGGCGTAGCTCTGGAAGACGACGCCGACGGGGCGGCGGTTGACCGGTACGCGGGACATGTCGTGCCCGTCGACGAGGATCCTCCCGTCATCGGCGTCCCAGAAGCCGGCGATGCAACGCAACAACGTGGTCTTGCCGCAGCCCGAGGGGCCGAGCAGCGTGACGATCTCGCCCTCCGCCACGTCGAGGACGCAGCGGTCGAGCACGGTCTGCGCGCCGAAACGCTTGGTGACGGCGCCGATGCGAAGCACCGGCGCCATCTCGTGTTCCGTCGCAGAAAGCACGGATGCCTGCATTCAGCCCGCGAACATGCGGTCGAAGGTCTCGACGGTCTGCCCGCGCAGCGGCGCGATGTCCGGCCACTGGAGCGAGGTCATGTTGGCGCGCTCCTCCGGGGTGGACGGGACGTAGGGCGCGGCTTCGGCCGGCGTCTCGATGCCCTTCACCACGGTGCCGAAATAATAGGGCGCGCCGGCGGCCATCGTCTGGATCTGCGGGGTGAGGAGGATGTCCGCGAACTCGTGGACGAGCTCACCGACGCCGTCGGCCGTGTTGATGTACTGGACGATGTTCGTCGGCAGCATCAGCGGGCCGGGCTTGGTGATCTTCACGTAGCCGATCGGCACGCCCGCCGCCGCGGCGAGCGCCGCATTGGTGTGCCACAGCGGGGCGAGGTCGACTTCGCCGCGCTCGATCATCTGCTGGAGGAGGTTGGGGCTGCGCCCGACGAGCGGCTCCATCTCCTTCCACTTGTTGAGCGCGAACTCCATGTCGGTCTCGGGCTTGCCGAAGGCCTCGCAGGTCGCGGCGAGGACGCCGAGGCCGAGATTGGATTGCGGGCGGCACATGCCGACGCGGCCGTGAAACTCCTCGCCCCAGAGCGCTTCCCAGGTGGCCGGGGGCTCGGAGACGGTCTCGGTGTTGTAGGCGATGCCGATGCCCTCGAAGACGACGGGGCAGCCGGTGTCGAGCCCGTAGGGCAGGAAGCTCGGCTCGATGTTCGCCGCGTTCGGGATCTTCGAGAGGTCGAGCGGGACGAGCACGTCCTCGGCGAGGGCGTTGACGATCGCCGGGGTGCCCATGACGGCGAGGTCATAGGGAGAGTTGCCGCGGGCGGCCTTGATCTGCGCGAGCGCTTCGGCCGAAAGGCCGCCGATGACGCGCAGCGTGACGCCGGGGTGGCGCTTGCCGAGCTCCTCGCCCGCCGCGATCAGCGGCTGGTCCTGCTCGTTTCCGTAGCCGACCATGACGAGTTCGCGGCTCTGCGCGCGCACGATTGCTGGGGCTGAAATCAGCGCCGTCGTCGCTGCGAGGCCACCGACCACTGTTCTCCGATTGACGTTCATCGCCGATCTCCTGCTGTGCGCCGCGAGCCCGTCCGAACGGGTCCACGTGGTTCCGATCGACTTTTATAGGAGGACTGATCGAAAGTTTTCGCAAGTAGAATTTCGAACGCATTCTGCACGAATGGGTGGCAGCCTTCGCCTCGGAATGAGGCGCACAGCCGCTCAGGCGAGCAGCACCTGGAGCCCGGCCGCCTCCAGCGCTTGCACGTCGGCAGGCGCCGCGTCGCGGTCGGTGATGAGGGCCGAGACCTCGTCCGTGGCGGCGATTCGGGCGCCGGCGACGTGGCCGATCTTGGCGTGATCGCCGAGGACGACGCCCCGCCGCGCGGCCGCAAGCATCGCCCGTTTGATCTCCAGCTCCTCGAAGTTCGCATTCGTGAATCCGCGCTGGGCGTCGATCCCCGCGCAGCAGATGTACGCGCAGTCGGCGTTGATCTCGGCGAGCAAAAGTCCTCCGAAAGGCGAGATCAGCGAACGCGAACGGCCGGGCGCCTGCCCCGCCTTCTTGAGCGTGCCGCCCGTGACCATGACGGTTGCTCCCGGATGGTTCTCGAGTGCGATGGCGATGTCGAGGCTCGACGTGATGACGACGACATCACGCAGGTCCGCCGGGAGCTGCATCGCCATCGCCAGCGCAGTCGTCCCCGCGTCGAGGATGATCGTCTCCCCGTCGCGCACCATGCGCGCGGCCATCGCGCCGATCCGCTCCTTTTCGGCCGCGAAACTCTGGCTCGGCAGGTCGATCGGCCGCTCGAAGCGGGCGGGCTGGACGGAGACCGCCCCGCCGCGGATGCGCCTCAGCAGAAGGCGGCGCTCCAGCGCGTCGAGGTCGGTGCGGATCGTCACGGCGGACACGCCGAGCGCCTCTGACAATTGCCCGACCTCGACCATCCGGTCGCGGCGCAGGATTTCGAGGATCCGCTCGTGGCGCCGGTTGAGCGGCGGGGCGGATGCGACTTCAGCGTTCGTCATCAATGACCGTTGGCGACTTGCGTTTCTGGCTGTAATGACAATTATCGCAAACAGGCAGCGCGCGCCAGGACCCGGCGCGCACACGGGTTCCAGGAGACTGTCATTGGATATTGAAATGCGGCTGAAGGAAATTCGGCGCGAGTCCTCGTCGGACGCGCCGGGAGATCCGGAGCGTTTCCGTCGCGTGGCCCTCACGAACGACGAGATGATGGCCCAGGGCGACGCGATCCGCGCGACGCTCGCCGCCAACGCCGAGCCGCTCGCCGCCATCGCGCGCGACCTTGCGGACCGTCCGATCCGGCGCATTGCGATGGTCGGGTGCGGCGATTCGTGGATATCCGGCTTCGGTGTGCGCCAGGCGATGGAGAAGGCGCTCGGCGCGGTCGCCGAGCCCTGCGAGGCGTTCGATTTCGCGACCTACGGCCTCGATGTCGTCGACGCCGAGACCGTGGTGATCGGCCTCTCCTCCAGCGGCAAGACCGAGCCGGTCATCGACGGGCTGAAGGGCGCCGCGGCGAAGGGCGCCTACACGATCGGCCTCTCGAACACGCTCGGCTCCCCCCTCATGGAGGAGTTCCCCGGCGCGCTCCATATCCGCGCGACGCGCGGCGGCTGGCCGACCCAGTCGAGCACGGCGGCAATGGCGCTGAAGCTCGCCCTCACGATCGCGATCGGCGAGGCGAAGGGCAAGGATGTCGCCGCGCTCGCCGACGCGCTCGCCGCGCTGCCGGACACGGTCGACGCCGTCGCCAAGTCCTTCTACGAGCCCGCCCGCGCCCTCGGCGAGCGTCTCGCCCGCGCCGAGCTGATCCTCTCCTGCGGCGCCGGCCCCTACTTCGCCCCCGCCGCCTTCAGCGCGGCGAAGCTGAAGGAGCTCGCCCCGATCCACGCCTACGCCTTCCCGCTCGAGGAGTACCACCACTACCGCACGCAGAAGGAAGGCGACGTGATGTTCATGGTCGCCGCCGACGCCGCGAGCCATGCCCGCGCGCTGGAGACCGCCATCATGAGCCGCGGCTCGGACGGGGTGTGCATCGCGCTCCTGCCGGAGGGCGAGACCGAGATCGCGTCGGTCGCGGACGTCGCCTGGCACCTGCCGAAGGTTCCGGCCGACATCGCCCCGATCGTCTATAGCGTTCCGCTGCACCTCTTCGGCTATCACGTCGCCATGGCGCGCGACGCGCTCGGGCTCGGCGCGCCGCGGCTCGGCGGCTAACATGCGGCCAGACCTCGTCACCGTCGGCGGGCTGACGGTGGACAATGTGGTGGCCGCCGACGGCACGGTGGCGCTCGCCCAGGCGGGCGGCAACGGCGCCTACTCGGCCGTCGGTGCGCTCGCCTGGCAGCCGCGCGTCGGCCTCGTCAGTCACGCCGTCGCCACCTACCCGCGCGACGTGATCGCGCGGCTCGAGGCGGGCGGCGTCGACCTTGCGGGGGTCCTCTGGTCCGACGTCGCCCTCGCCTCCTGCAACTGGTTCATCTACGACGCGGGCGGTCACCGCCAGGAGGGGCTCACGAGCCCTCCCGAGGCGCTCGCGGCGGCGGGCTTCCCGTCCGACCGGCTGACGCCCGAACAGGTCGCCGCGTGGCGCGCGCACCTTGCGGCGCGCGACACGTCGGGCGAGCTCACCTATTCCCAGTTCCGCAACAACCGCCCGCTGCGGCCCGAGCAGGTGCCCGCCGCGTGGCATGACGTGCGGGGCGTCCACCTCGCCCCCAGCCAGCCGGACGTGATGCTCGGCATGCTCGACCTCTTCAAGCCGCACGGCGCGGTGGTGACGGCCGATCCCGGCTGGCAGCTCGCCGCCCGCACGCTCGACGAGATCACCCCGGTGCTCGCCCGGCTCGACGCGTTCCTGCCGAGCGAGGTCGAGCTTCGCGCCCTCGTCCCGGACGCCGGCCTCGCCGACGCGCTCGCCGCCGTCGCGGCGCGCTGCCCCGGCGCCGTCGCCGTGAAGCTCGGACCGAAGGGCGTCCTCGTCTGGGACCGCCCGACCGCGTCCGCCGTCGCCGTCCCCGCCCTCCTCGTCGAGACGGTCGACCCGACCGGCGCGGGCGACAGTTTCAGCGGCGGCTTCCTCGCCGGCCTCGTCGAGACGGGGAGCCCGGTCGAGGCTGCCCGCTTCGGCGCCGTGTCCGCGAGCCGCGTCGTCCAGCGCTTCGGCGCAGACGGGGCCCTCCCCGTCGACCGGGCCGCCACGCGCGCCGCCCTCCATCCAGAGAGTTCTCCATGTCTTTGAAGATTTTCGCGAGCCGTCCGCTGGTCATCGCCGCGCTGCACCTGCCGGACTTCGCGCTGTCGCGCCACCGCTCGATGGCCTGGTACGAGGACTATGCCGTCGCGAACGCGCGCGTCTTCGCCGAGGCCGGCATCCCCTGGCTGAAGCTGCAGGACCAGACCCGCACCGATGGTCTCGCGACGTCCGACACGCTCGCGATGACGGCCGCGATCGCGCGCGCCCTGAAGGCGGAGGTGCCCGAGATCGGCATGGGCATCATCGTCGAGGCGCATGACCCGGCGGCGGCGATCTCGGTCGCCCACGCCGCGCAGGCCGACTTCGTGCGGCTGAAGGTCTTCGTCGGCGGGGCGATGACGGCGCAGGGGCCGCGCTACGGGCTCGGCGCCGCCGCTGTCGCCCACCGCACCGCGCTCGGGCGGCCGGACATCGCGATCCTCGCCGACGTCCACGACCGCACCGCCGTCCCCCTCTCCAGCGAGAGCCAGCCCTTCGCGGCCGAGTGGGCGGCGAAGACCGGCGCGGACGGTCTCATCATCACGGGGTCGAGCTTTCCCGACACGCTCGCCCGGATCGAGGCGGTGCGTGCCGCCGGGATCGGCCGGCCGCTCCTCATCGGGGGCGGCGTCACGGCGGGCAATGTCGGCGAGGCGCTCGGCGCGAGCCAGGGCGTGATCGTCAGCAGCGCCCTGATGCGCCGTGACGCGGGCGAGGACGACCTCGTGCGCTGGGATCTCGACCTCTCCCGTCGCTTCATGGACGCCGCACGCGCGGCCTGACCGGACGCGGCGCCGGTTCGTCGGGCGGCGCATCCTGCCGCCCGGCCGCCCCGCCCTCCGTGCGCAAGGCCTCCGCCGCCTGCGCGACGAGCTCTGAAAGCTGGCGGAATCGCGCGCCGAGCGGCGAACTCTTGCGCCACACCATTCCGACCGTGCGCGAGGGCTGCGGATCCTCGAAGCGCATGACTGAGACCGGCGCCGCCCGCGTCTCCAGGGTGACCGCCATCTCCGGCAGCAGCGTCACCCCCATCCCCGCGGCGACCATCTGCACCAGCGTCAGGAAGGAGCTCGCCTCCAGCCCGTCCCGCGGCCCCGGCGCGCTCATTGTGCAGTAAGAGAGTGCCTGGTCGCGGAAGCAGTGCCCTTCCTCCAGGAGGAGCAGGCGCATCTCGGCGAGCGCGTTGCCCGGCGGCACCGGCTCGGCCGCATCCCGGTCCGGTCGCACCAGCAGGAACTTCTCCGAGAAGAGCGGCAGCTCGGTGAGCGAGGACTCCGAGATCGGCAGCGCCACGATCGCCGTGTCGAGCTTGCCATCGCGAATCTCCTCGATCAGCTTCGAGGTCAGCGCCTCGCGCACATGGATGTCGAGATCGGGCTCGCATTCGGCGACGATCCCCATCAGTGTGGGCAGGAGGTAGGGCGCGATGGTGGGGATCATGCCGACGCGGAGCCGGCTCGTGTTCGCGGCGCGGGCAAGGTCGCTCAGCTCGTCGATCGAGCGCAGGATGTGCCGCACGCGCGGCAGCGCGGTCTCGCCGAACTCGGTGAGGCGGACGCGGCGGGAGCCCCGCTCGATCAGCACGGCGCCGAGCGCGGCCTCCAATTCCTTGATCTGCATCGAGAGGGCCGGCTGCGACACCGCGCACACCTCCGCCGCCCGACCGAAATGCTGATGTCGCGAAAGCGCGTCAAAATAGCGAAGCTGGCGCAGCGAGACGGTGTTGCTCATAGGAAAAACTTATCGACCCGATCCTGATAGTTGATTTTGCCTGATCGGACGACCGGGGTAAATTGACGTCATCGCGAGCGTAACGCCAAGGGAGGAAATTATGGACGCGAAGACAGAAGGTGCGGGCGGCTGCCCGTTTTCAGGCGGCGCACGCGGGCACCGCAATCGTGACTGGTGGCCGGAACAGCTCGACATCGAGATGCTCCACCGCAATTCGAGCCTGTCGAACCCGATGGGCGCCGCGTTCGACTATGCCGAGGCGTTCAAGACGCTCGACCTCGACGCGGTGATCGCCGATCTCAAGGCGCTGATGACCGATTCGCAGGAGTGGTGGCCGGCCGATTTCGGCCACTATGGCGGCCTCTTCATCCGCATGGCCTGGCACTCGGCCGGGACCTATCGCATCACCGACGGGCGCGGCGGCGCCGGGGCCGGCCAGCAGCGCTTCGCCCCGCTGAACTCGTGGCCCGACAACGCCAACCTCGACAAGGCGCGCCGGCTGCTTTGGCCGATCAAACAGAAATATGGCAGCAAGCTCTCCTGGGCGGACCTGATGGTCCTCACCGGGAACGTCGCGCTGGAATCGATGGGCTTCAAGACGTTCGGCTTCGCCGGCGGCCGCGCCGACGTGTGGGAGCCGGAGGAGCTTTATTGGGGCCCGGAAGGCACCTGGCTCGGCGACGAGCGCTATAGCGGCGAGCGCCAGCTCTCGAACCCGCTCGCGGCCGTGCAGATGGGCCTCATCTACGTGAACCCGGAAGGCCCGAACGGCAAGCCGGACCCGGTCGCCGCCGCGAAGGACATCCGCGAGACCTTCTACCGGATGGCGATGAACGACGAGGAGACCGTCGCGCTGATCGCCGGCGGCCACACCTTCGGCAAGACGCACGGCGCGGGCGACCCGTCCCTCCTCGGCGCCGACCCCGAGGGTTCGTCCATCGAGGACCAGGGCCTCGGCTGGAAGAGCAGCTTCGGCACCGGCTTCGGCGGCGACGCCATCACCGGCGGCCCGGAGGTGATCTGGAGCCAGACGCCCACCCGCTGGAGCAACTATTTCTTCGACAACCTCTTCAACTGCGAGTGGGAGCTGACGAAGAGCCCGGCCGGCGCCTATCAGTGGCAGGCCAAGGGCGTCGAGCCGTCGGTTCCGGACCCGTTCGACCCGTCGAAGAAGCGCCTGCCGACGATGCTGACGACGGACCTCTCCCTCCGCTTCGACCCGGCCTACGAGAAGATCTCGCGCCACTTCCACCAGAACCCGGAAGCGTTCGCCGACGCCTTCGCCCGCGCCTGGTTCAAGCTCACCCACCGCGACATGGGTCCGAAGGTGCGCTATCTCGGCCCGCTCGTGCCGCAGGAAGAGCTGATCTGGCAGGACCCGATCCCCGCCCTCGACCACGAGGTCGTCGGTGAGGCGGACATCGCCGCGCTGAAGGAGAAGATCCTCGCCTCCGGCCTCAGCGTGACCGAGCTCGTCTCGACGGCGTGGGCCTCCGCCTCGACCTTCCGCCGCTCCGACAAGCGCGGCGGCGCGAACGGGGCGCGCATCCGCTTTGCCCCGCAGAAGGACTGGGAGGTCAACAACCCGGCCCAGCTCGCCAAGGTGCTCGGGGTGCTGGAAGGCATCCAGGCCGACTTCAATGGCGCGCAGACGGGCGACAAGAAGGTCTCGCTCGCCGACCTCATCGTGCTCGCGGGCGCGGCGGCGGTCGAGAAGGCCGCGAAGGATGGCGGCGTCAGCGTCACCGTCCCCTTCACGCCGGGCCGCATGGACGCGACCGAGGCGCAGACGGACGCCGAGTCGTTCGCCGCGCTGGAGCCGCGCGCGGACGGCTTCCGCAACTACCTCTCCGGCGACCAGTTCATGATGCCGGAAGAGGCGCTCGTCGACCGTGCGCAGCTCCTGACCCTCACCGGGCCGGAGATGACCGTGCTCCTCGGCGGCCTGCGCGTCCTCGGCGCCAATGCGGGCGGCTCCAAGCACGGCGTCCTCACCGACAAGGTGGGCACGCTCACGAACGATTTCTTCCTGAACCTCCTCACCATGGCGACGGAGTGGGTCCCCTCCTCCGACGGCACTTTCGAGGGGCGTGATCGCAAGACGCATGCGCCGAAATGGACGGCGAGCCGCGTCGACCTCATCTTCGGCTCGCACTCGCAGCTGCGCGCCTTCGCCGAGGTCTATGCCTGCGCCGACTCCAAGGAGAAGTTCGTGAAGGACTTCGTGGCGGCGTGGACGAAGGTCATGAACGCCGACCGGTTCGACATCGTGACCGCGCGCCGCTGACGCGCACGCGTCCGAACGGACCCGACATCGACGCGCCGGCAGCCCCTGCCGGCGCGTTTTTTCGTGGCCGCCCCTGCCGCGCCGGGCGCCGCCGCGCTGCCTGGAATTCGTTCAGTTCGATGCACAATGGACGGGCACGCGTCCATTCGATACCCTCGCCGGCCACGGAGGGAAATCGCCCATGTGCAGCATCTTTTCGGACATCCCGCGCGAGAGCTATGAGAGCCAGACGCGCTCGATCCGCATCAGCGGGCATTCCACCTCGATCCGCCTCGAGGCCGCCTATTGGGACCTCCTGGAACGGCTCGCCCGGCATGAGGACAAGTCGCTGAGCCGCCTCCTGACGGAGCTGCACGACGAGGTGCTCGACCTTCACGGCGAGGCGCGCAACTTCACCTCGCTCCTGCGCTGCGTGTGCCTCATCCACATGACGCGCGGCGGCAGCGCGTCCGAGCTCCTGCGCGAGGCCGAGCCCCTCTGACGCCCGTGCGCCGGGCGCGCCCGTCCGGCTCGGTGCGGGCGAATCCGCGAATTGTTACAAGAATAAATCGCTGTGTTATAATCATACTACCAGCACGCGAAGGAGCCTCCTAACCTGCTTGCTGACCGGTTTTCTCGGCGCCCCAAGAAGGAGCGTACAATTACCCACCCGGTTACTTAAGGAGGAGTGCGAGTGGCGAAAGCGATTCATTCGATGATCCGGGTCCTCGACGAGGCTCGATCGGTCGATTTCTATGAACGCGCCTTTGGCCTCACGGTCGCTGACCGGCTCGACTTCGACTCCTTCACGCTCGTCTATCTGCGCAATCCGGAAAACGACTTCGAGCTGGAGCTGACGATCAACAAGGGCGAGACCAAGCCCTACGATCTCGGCAACGGGTACGGCCACCTCGCCTTCGCCGTCGATGATCTCGAAGCCGAGCACCAGCGCTTCGCCGACGCGGGCTTCGCACCGCGCAAGCTCGTCGACTTCGCGCCGGGCGGGACGACGATCGCGCGCTTCTTCTTCGTCGCCGACCCGGATGGCTACCAGATCGAGGTTCTGCAGCGGGCCGGCCGCTATCAGTAGAGTTTGAGCGCCCGCGACAAGAACAACGAGGCGGGCGCACGTTCGGGAGGAAAAGTCGATGAGGTTGATCGATCGCTCCGCCACCGCGGAGCACGGGGAAGGTGCGCCCGTCGCACAGCCCCGGCCAAAGGTCCGATTGGACCGGCGCAAGTTCATGAAGAGCAGCCTGACGGCCGTCGGCGCCTATGCCGTCGCCGTCGGGGGAACGACCTTTATCGTGGGGCCGGACAAGGCGTGGGCCGTCGAATATGACGCGCTCGACCCCGATCTCGCCGAGACGCTCCTGCGCATGACGCGGGGGATCTACCCGCACGAATTCCTGGGCGACGTCCACTATGCCGTCGTCGTCAAGGACCTCGACAAGGAGGCGTCGGGCTTTGCGGACAAGTCGCGGCTCGACCTTCTGCGCGAGGGCGCCGCGAAGCTCGACGAAGCGGCCGGTGGCTCGTTCATCGACGCCTCGGACGCCGCCCAGCTCGCCGCCCTCGAAGAGCTCTCGAGCACCCCCTTCTTCCAGGCCGTGCGCGGCAAGGCGGTGGTCTCCCTCTACAACCAGCCCGAGGTCTGGAAGGCGTTCGGCTATGAGGGGCCGTCCTTCCCCCATGGCGGCTACATCAAGCACGGCTTCGACGATCTGTCCTGGCTCCCGGACCCGCCCGCCGAGGCGAGCCCACCGGCCTTTGATTGAGGGAGAGGGACCATGGCAACATTTGAACTGACCGACGACACTGTGGTCGTCATCGTCGGCTCCGGCGCCGGCGGCGGGACGCTCGCCCATGAGCTGACCGAGCGGGGCGTCGACGTCGTCCTCTTCGAGGCCGGCGGCAAGCAGGCCCCCAACACCTTCGTCAATGACGAGTGGGAATCGTTCGGCCAGCTCGCCTGGCTCGACAATCGCCACGCCACCGGCGGGTGGCGCGTCGCGACCGACTTCCCGAACCTGCCGGCCTGGATCTGCAAGACGGTGGGCGGCAGCACGACCCACTGGGCCGGCGCCTCGCTCCGCTTCCAGGAGCACGAGTTCAAGGCGCGCGACCATTATGGCGCGATCGACGGGGCGAACCTCCTCGACTGGCCGATCGACCTTGCCGAGATGGAGCCCTTCTACGCCCGCGCCGAGGACAAGATGGGCGTCACCCGCACCAACGGGATCCCGGGCCTCCCCGGCAACAACAACTTCAAGGTCCTCTATAACGGGGCGACGCGGATCGGCTACAAGACCGTCCACACCGGGCGGATGGCGATCAACTCGCGCCCGCGCGACGATCGCGCCTCCTGCCAGCAGCTCGGCTTCTGCTTCCAGGGCTGCAAGATGGGCGCGAAATGGTCGACCCTCTATTCGGAGATCCCGAAGGCGATGGCGACCGGGCACCTGGAGCTGCGCACCGACAGCCAGGTCCTCCAGATCCTGCACGATTCCAGCGGCAAGGCGACGGGCGTCCTCTATGCCGACGCGGCCGGCAACCAGCACGAGCAGCGCGCGCGGGTGGTGGCGGTCGCGGGCAACTCCATCGAGAGCCCGCGCCTTCTCCTCAACTCCGCCTCGTCGATGTTCCCGGACGGGCTCGCCAACTCCTCCGGCCAGGTCGGGCGTAACTATATGCGCCACACCACGGGCTCGGTGTACGCGGCGATGCCGGAGCCGGTGCGCATGTGGCGCGGCACCACGATGGCCGGCATCATCCAGGACGAAGCCCACCACGACGACAGTCGCGGCTTCGCTGGCGGCTATGAGCTGGAGACGCTGTCGCTCGGCCTTCCCTTCATGGCCGCCTTCCTCGATCCGGGCGCATGGGGTCCCGACTTCGCGCGCAAGATGGAGACCTACGAGACGATGGCCGGCATGTGGATCGTCGGCGAGGACATGCCGCAGGCGGACAATCGCGTCACCCTTCACGGGACCGACAAGGACGCCCACGGCCTCCCCGTCCCGGTGGTCGCCTTCACCGACCATCCGAACGACGTCGCGATGCGCGAGCACGCCTACAAGCAGGGTGCGGCGGTCTATGACGCGGCGGGGGCGAAGGAGACCTTCCGCGTCCCGCCCTACCCCTCGACCCACAATCTGGGCACCAACCGGATGAGCGAGCGGCCCGAGGACGGGGTCGTGAACCGGTGGGGCCGCACGCACGACGTGCCGAACCTCTTCATCTCGGACGGTTCGCAATTCACCACAGGCGCGGCGGAGAATCCGACCCTCACGATCGTCGCGCTCGCCATCCGTCAGGCCGGGCACATCGCCGACAGCATGTCGCGCGGCGAGCTCTGACCAAAGACGGCGCCGGGGCCGCCGCTTCCTCCCCTCGGGCGGCCCCGGCGAAGCCTGCGCCGGGGTGTGCCGTGATCAGAAGTCGATCCGCATCACGGCACGCCGCGGCGTCGGCCGGCCAACCTCGCGGAACCCGGCCGCCGCGAAGATCGTGTGGCTCCCGACATGGAGTTCGCCCCAGGCGATCTCGCGTCCGGGCTCGGTGATCATCGGATAGCCCTCGACCGCGCGGGCGCCCCCCGCGCGCGCATGGTCGACGGCGGCCGCGGCGAGCGCGCGGCTCACCCCGCGCCGCCGGTAGCCGGCGCGCGCGAAGAAGCACGTCACCGCCCACACGGTCCCGTCCGCCTTGTCCTCCGCGCGCCCCGCCCAGGGGACGCGATAGACGCGCGCGAGCCCCGCATAGGCGTTGCGCGGCTCGACGGCGCACCAGCCGACCGGCTCGGCGCCGAGATAGGCGACGAGCCCGCTCGTCGGCCCGTCCGGATGGCCGCAACGGGTCTGGCTGCGGAGCCGCTCGGCCCGCACCTGGGCCGGATGATGCTTGAAGGCCTCGCGCGGGGCGAGCTTGTAGCGCTGGCACTGGCAGCGCGCCCCCTCGCCCCGTTCCCCGAGGATCGCGCCGAGGTCGTCGCACCCGGCGCGGTTCGCCGCGATGATGGTGTAGTCGCCCTCGCTCGTCATCTCGCCCGTCCCGATGTCGACGCTCTGCGTCCACCGGGATAGCAAATGCGCGCGCCGCCCAGGAGCCCCGCCGCGATGGGCGGGGTCCCGCCGGTGCGCGCCGGTCAGATCGGCTCGTGGAGGCGCTCCAGATCGGTCAGCGTTTCGGCGTCTAGGACCAGAGCGGCCGCCGCGATATTCTCGCGGAGGTGGGTGCGCTTGGAGGTGCCGGGGATCAGGAGGATGTTCGGGCTGCGCTGGAGGAGCCAGGCGAGCGCCACCTGCTGCTTGGATCGGCCGAGCCGCGCTGCCACTCGCGCGAGCCCCTCGGACTGGATCGGCGAGAAGCCGCCCAGCGGAAAATAGGGCACGTAGGCGATGCCGTCCGCGGCGAGCGCGTCGATGAGGTCGTCATCGCCCCGCTCCACGAGATTGTAGTGGTTCTGCACGCACACGATCGGGGCGATGTCGCGCGCGGCGCGGAGCTGGGCGGCGCTCACCGTGCTGATCCCGATATGGCGGATCAGCCCCTCCTCCCACATCGCCCGCATCTCGCGCATCGGAGCGACGATGTCGTCGTCCGGCCCGCCCATCCGCAGATTGACGATGTCGATCGCCGCGACGCCGAGTCGGGCGAGATTGTCCTCCACCGACTGGCGCAGGAACGGGGTGTCGCGCCGCAAATTCCAGCCGCCCTGGTCGTCGCGCCACGCGCCGACCTTGGTGACGATCGTGAGGTTCGCCGGATAGGGGTGCAGCGCCTCGCGGATCAGCGTGTTGGTGACGTGGGGTCCGTAGAAATCGCTGGTGTCGATATGGTCGACACCGTGGTCGAGGGCCTCGCGCAGCACGGCCCGCGCCTCGTCCGGATCCGCCGGCGGGCCGAACACGTGCGGGCCGGCGAGCTGCATCGCGCCGAACCCCATGCGGTTGACGCTGATATCACTATCGGGAAAGCGGAAGCGTCCGGCGGCGGACGCGTTGAGGGGATCGCTCATGGCAACTCCTGTTGGCTGCCACCTCATCTAGTCCAACGCTGAGCCTCGATAATCGGCCGCGATCCGAATAGGTTGTTCGGTATGGCGAACAATGACGGCGGCCCCTTCGACGACCTCGCGGTGTTCCTCGCCGTCCTCGAGACGGGCGGATTCCGCGCGGCCGCCAAGCGGCTCGGCCGCGCCCCCTCCACCGTCAGCGAGACGATCACGCGGCTCGAGGCCCGCGTCGGCTCACCCCTCTTCACCCGCACGACGCGCGCGGTGCGGCCGACCGAGGTCGGCAGCGCGCTCGGCGAACGTGTCGCCCCCCTCGTCGCCGAGGCGCGGCAGGCGCTGGAGATCGCACGCACCAGCGCGGCGGTGGTGCGCGGGCCGCTGCGCCTCAACGTGCCCGTCGCGGTGATGACCGACATCCTGCCGCCGCTGATCGACCGCTTCCTGGAGCGCCATCCGGAGGTGACGGTCGAGCTCATGGTGGAGGACCGCTTCGTCGACGCGATCGCGGCCGGCTGCCACGCCGGGGTTCGCTACGGCGAATCGCTGGAGCAGGACATGATCGCGGTGCCGATCGGCCCGCGCCGGCAGGAGATCGCGCTCGCCGCCGCGCCCGCCTATCTGGAGCGCCGCGGCGTGCCCACCCACCCGTCCGAGATCGCCGGCCACGACGGGGTGTGCTTCCGTTTCGCGAGCGGCCACGCGGCGGCGTGGGAGTTCGAGCGCGGCGACGAGATCATCCGCATCGACCCGGTCGCGCGCCTGACGCTCGGCACCGCGGCCGTCGCCGCCGGGATCGGTCACGCGATCGCGGGACGCGGGCTGATCTTCATCTTCCGCAACTTCCTCGACCCGGCCCTTGCCGCCGGCACCCTCGTCCCGCTCCTGCGAGACTGGTGGCCCGCCTTCGACGGCCCGCGCCTCTATTATCCGAGCCGCTTCATGCCCGCACCGCTGCGCGCCTTCCTCGACATCGTCGCCGAGGACCGGGCGGGCGCGCCGGACCGCTAGGCTCCGGGCCCAACCTAGCCCCTGCGCCGCGCCTCGGCGACGGCGAGGGCGCGGCCGAGGAGGCTCTGGAGCCGGTCCGCGTCCGCGGGCGCGGCCATCGCGCCCACGAGAAGCGGCGCCTCCGCCGCCTGGACGGCCGCCATCGCCGCCTCCACCCTCTCCCGCCCCGCCTCGGTGAGTTCCACCGGCCGCGACCGGCCGTCCCCGTCCGCCGCCGGGCGCCCGACGAGCCCCTCCGCCTCCAGCCCCTTCAGCACCTTGGTGAGACCGCCCGAGGAGAGCAGCGTCGCCTCGTACAGGCGGGACGGCGTCAGGCGATGGGGCGCGGGATGGGTGCGCAGCGCGGCGAGCACCTCGAATTCCGTCACGCTCAGCCCGAAGGGGGCGAGGCAGTCCGTCGCGAGCTCCTGCAGAAGGCGCGCGAGGCGCTGGACGAGGAGCGACAGCGCCATCTCGGGCGTCGCGGCCTCCGGCCAATTCTCCCCCACCCGCGCGAGCAGCGTCGCGATCGGGTGATCAGGCTCCGATTTATCTTGCACGCAAGACATCTCCCCCTAGATATCTTTCCAGATAGATAATTCCGTGCGCCGCTGCTGCAACCGTGCGCCCCCCGAAGGATCCTTCGTGACGAACACCCCGCCCGTGCGCGCCCGCGCCCTCATCCTGGTCCTCGCCCTCCTCGCGGCCTTCCCGCCGCTCGCGACCGACATGTACCTCCCCGCCTTCAGCGGAATCGAGGCCCATCTCGGCGCCGCGCCGGGCGACCTCGAATTCTCGCTCGCGGTGTTCTTCCTGGGGCTCGGAATCGGCCAGCTGATCATCGGCCCGTCGATCGACCGGCTCGGGCGGCGCGGCCCGCTGATCGCGGGCGTCGTGATCTATTGCGCGGCCTCGATCTTGATCCCGACGGTCGACGATGTCGCCGCCTTCACCGCGCTGCGCTTCGTCCAGGCGATCGGCGCCTCGGCCGGCATGGTGGTGGGGCGCGCCGTGCTGTCGGACCTTTATTCGGGCCGGGAGGCGGCGCGGGCGATGACCGTCCTCGTGATGACGATGACGCTCGGCCCCATCGTCTCCCCGCTCGCAGGCAGCCTCCTCACGAGTGTCCTCCCCTGGCAGTCGGTCTTCCTCGCGATGTTCGCGGTGGGGCTCGCCGCCCTCGCCCTCACCCTCGCGATCGTGCCGGAGACGTTGCCGCCGTCGCGCCGCGTGACGATCTCTCCGATCGGCCTCGCGCGGCGCTATGCGGGGCTCCTCGCGCGATTCGAGTTCATCCTGCCGCTAACGGTCGCCTCGCTCATCCAGGCGGCGATGTTCGCCTTCATCACCGCCTCCTCGTCGGTGCTGATGGGGGTCTTCGGCCTCTCGCGGATCGCATTCGGCGTCGCGTTCGGGATCGTCGCGCTGGCGCTGGTCGTCGGCGGGCAGATCAATCACCGGCTCCTGCGCCACACCGCAATCCATCACCTCCTCGACCGCGGCCTCCCGCTCTTCGTCCTCGCGGGCGCGCTCCTCCTCGCGGTCTCCGGCACGTCGCACCTCGCGGTGCTCATCGTCCCGGTTTGGCTCGCGGTCGCCTGCGTCGGCGCGCTCTCGGCGAACGCGATGTCGCTTGCGATGGCGACGACGCGGGGCGCGGCGGGCACGGGATCGGCCGTCCTCGGCGCCGTCCAGTTCAGCCTCGCCTTCCTGTGCAGCACCCTCGTCGGGGCCGCGATCGACACGCCGGTGCGGGCGCTCGCCCTTGGCGTCTTCGTCCCGGCCTTGCTCGCCGCTCTCCTCTGGTTCGCCGGCCGCCTCACCAGCGCCGGCCGCGCCTCCGCCTTCGAGGCGCGCTGAGCCGGGCTCAGCCAAACATCGAGTTCGGGATGAAGAGCGCGATCTGCGGGAAGACGATGATCAGGATCAGGCAGACGATCATCGCGAGGAGGAAGGGCATCACGCCGCGAAAGACGGTGGTGAGCGGCACGTCCGCCGCGACGCCCTTCACCACGAAGACGTTGAGCCCCACGGGCGGCGTGATCATCCCCATCTCGATCACGATGACGGCGACGACGCCGAACCAGACCGGATCGAAGCCGAGCCCGGTGACGACGGGGAAGACGATCGGGATCGTGACGACCAGCATCGACAGCCCGTCGAGGAACATGCCGAGCACCACGTAGGCGAGGATGATCATCGCGAGCGTGCCATAGGCCCCGAGCCCGAGCGCGGCGAGCCCCTCACCGAGCGTCGCGGGGATCTGCGTCACCGCGAAAAAGGGGTTCAGAACGTTCGCTCCGATCACGATGGCGTAGAGCATCGCGGTCGTGCGCACGGTTTCGAGCACGGCCTCGCGGAATGTCGCGAAGGTCAGCGCGCGGCCGATCAGGGCGAAGAGGATCACGAGCGCGGCGCCGATGCCGGCCGCCTCCACCGGTGTGAAGACCCCCGCATAGATGCCGCCGATCGACAGGATGATCACCCCGATGAGCGGCATCGCCCTGGCGAGGAGGCGGACGCGCTCGGCGAGTGCCACCCGCGCCCCGCGCGGCCCCGCCGCGGGGTCCAGCGTCGCGATGATCCAGACCGTCGCCATGAAGAGGGCCGCGAGCAGGATCCCCGGCAGGATGCCGGCCATGAAGAGGCGGCCGATCGATTCCTCGGTGAGGATCGCGTAGATCACGAACCCGGTCGAGGGCGGGATGAGGAAGCCGAGCGTGCCGCCCGCCGCGACCGACCCGGTCGCCAGCGCATCGCCATAGCCGAGGCGCTTCATCTGCGGCAGCGCCACCTTGCCGATGGTGACCGCCGTCGCGACCGAGGAGCCGGAGACGGCGGAGAAGGCCGCGCACCCGATCACCGAGGCCGAGGCGAGCCCGCCGCGCATCCGCCCGACCCACGCGTTCGCGGCGTCGTAGAGGCCGTTGCTGAAGCCGGCCGCCGAGGCGACATTGCCGAGGAGGACGAACATCGGCACCACGATCAGCGAATAGTTCGAGACCGAGGAATAGCTCTCCGTCAGCACCACCCCGCCCGCCGAGCGCAGGCCCGACAGCACCCACGTGCCGAAGAAGCCGACGCACAGCATCGCGAACGCGACGGGGGTCCTGAGGATCAGGAGCGCGAAGAGCGCGGCGATGCCAAGGAGGCCGACCGTGACGGGGCTCATGACCGCTTCCCGAGGAGGATGAGGACGAGCTGCTCGGCAAAGACGAGGACGCAGAGCGCCGTTCCGGCCGAGAGCATGGCGTAGAAGGGCCAGATCGGCAGCGCGAGCATGTTCGTCGCGTCGCCGAACTCCCACGCGTCGAGCGCCTTCCAGTAGGCGCGATAGGCGAGCCAGGCGAGGACGAAGCCGGAGAGGAGGCGCGAGAGCACGTCACCCGCGAGCCGGCCCCAGGGGCCGATCGCCTGGTCGAGCACGTCGACCCGGACGTGGCCGTCGCGCGCCGTGCAATAAGGCAGCGCCAGCATGACGAGCGCGACGGAGGTGAGCTGGACGATCTCGTTCACGCCGAGGAGCGGCGTCGCAAAGACGTAGCGCAGGACGACGCTGCCCGCGATCGTGACGAGCATGAAGAGGAGGCTCAACCCCGCGATCCAGGCGAGGATGAGCGTGGCCCGGTCGAACGCGCGCGAGAGCGCGTTCGCGTGGGCGCGCGGGGTGTCGCCGGTCATGCCCGCCTCAGCTGCCCTGGAGGGCTTCGACGAAGGCGCGCGCGTCGCCGCCCGTCTCCTCGACGACCTGTTCCACCACCTTCGCGGCCGCCGCGTTGAAGGGCGCGGCCTCCTCGGCGGTGAGGTGGATCACCTCCTTGCCGTCCATCTCGCCGAACGCCTTGATCCCGGCTTCGGCGACCGTCAGCTGCACCGCCTGGCCGAGATTGGAGGCCTCGCGCCCGGCCTTCAGCACCGCCGCCTGGTTCGCCTCGGAGAGCGCGTTGAAGGTGTCGCGGTTCATCAGGATGAAGAAGGGCGAGTTGGTGGCGTCCATGCCGACCGTCAGATGGTTCGCGACCTCGCCGAGGCGGAAGGCGCGCGTCGCGGTGCCGTCGATGAAGGCGCCGTCGATCACGCCGGTCTGCATCGCGTTGTAGATCTCGCTGACCGGCATCGAGACCGGCGTCGCGCCCCATGCCTCGATGAGGAGGCCGGAATTGCGCGAAGGCACGCGGATCTTGAGGCCCTTCAGATCATCCGGCGAATGGACCGGCTTGTCGCGCATGTAGAGAAGGTTCGGCGCGGACGACCAGAGCGCGACGAGCGGCGCGCGGCGGTACTCGCCTTTGATGAAATCGATATTCTCCCAGATCGTGTCGGTTCCGGTCGCGGGGTCGAGGACGCCCGGAAGCTCGGCGACGAGGGTCATCGGGAAGTTCGAGGCGGTGTAGCCGGGCAGGCTCACCGCGAACTCGGCGACGCCGTCGACGACGCGCGAATATTGCTCCACCGGGCCGGGGCCGAGCTCGCCGCCATTGTAGAGCTGAACGCTCACCTCGCCGTTCGAATATTCCTTCACCTTGTCGGCGAAGGGCTGGAAGGCGCCCGCCACATAGGGGTGGGTCGGCGGCATGAAGTTGGCGAACTTCTCCTGCGCCATGGCGGCGCTCGCGAGCGAGGCGAGGAGTGCGGCGCCGGCGAGCGCGGCGCTGGATGTGCGGAACATGATGGTCCTCCCGATTGATCTCCCGCGGGCGATGTCGGGGTGCCGCGGGTCGGGATGTCATCGCGGATCGTGTTCCGTCCAAACAATTAGAACTGGTCGCCCAGGCATAAGAATGGGCTATACACCCCCCTCGACACTGCGCGCGGCGCGGATCTCGGCGAGGAGATCGGACTGCGCGCGCGTCGGCTCCCAGTCGCGCCGCAGCGTGAGGCCGATCGGCCGCTCGCCGCTGATCTCCACCGGCAGCGAGACGACGAGACCCTTCTCGATCTCCGCCTCAGCCTGAAGTCGCGAGATGCAGCCGAGATGGTCGCTGCGCGCCAGTAGCTCGCGCATCAGGATGATCGAGCCCGATTCCAGGATGCTCGGCGGCCGCGCCTTGGCGAAGAGCGCGTCGAAATGGGTGCGCGTCGGCGTCCCGAGGCGGGGCACGACCCAGGGCCATTTCGACAGCGCCTCCGGCGTCAGCGGGCCGTTCGCGGCGGGATGGTCGCGCCGGGCGATGATGGCGAGGCGGTCCATGAAGAGCGGCACCTCGACGACATCGTCGATCGGCGGTGGGTTGCGCAGCGCGCCGATGAGGATGTCGATCTCGCCGCGCCTCAGGTTGGCCAGAAGCTCGTTGTAGACCCCGTCGATGACGAGGACGGGCAGCGTCGGCCGCCGCGCGCGGAAGCGCGCGAGCGCCTGCGGCAGGATCGAGGAGCGCGCCAGCGGCATCGCCCCGATGGCAATGCGGCCGACCTCGCGCCCGGTCGCCTCGGCAAGGTCGGAATCGGCCTGGGCGAGTTCGGCGAAGGCGAGGAGAGCGGCATCGGCGAGCGCCCGCGTCGCGCGGGTGGCGACGATGCCGTAGGAGGTGCGCTCGAAGAGGGCGCGGGCGGCCTCGCGCTCGATCTGCGTCACGGCGCGATGGACGGTCGGCTGCGCGATGCCGAGGCGGCGCGCGGCGAGGGTGAAATTCTCCGCCTCGCGCACCGCGATCAGCGCCTCGAGCTGCGCGGCGCTGACGGTGAGCTTCAGGCGCGGCGAGAGCTCCACGAGCGCGGGGTCCAGGATATCGAACGCGCGCCGCACGCGCTTCACGAGCGTCGCGCCGAGGTCCGTCGGATAGAGGCCGGCAGGCTGGCGGCGGAAGAGCGCGCCCCCCGCCTCGCGCTCCAGCTTGCCGATCGCCTGCGTGACCGCCGGCTGCGAGACGTGGCACGCCTCCGAGGCGCGGGTGACGGAGTTGAGGTCCGCGACCGCGAGAAAGGCCCGCAGGTGCCGCAGGTTGCGCGAGATCATGAGCGTCGCCCTCCCTCAATCCCGGCCCGAGCGGACCGGCGTCACGAGAGGCACCCACAATAGCAAGATCTTATGGCGACTGTCGTCATTCTGAATTGGCTCGCGCGGCGTGGGGAGGCATCTGGGGCCGGCAACGAAGAACACGGAGGATCCCATGCCCGATGCAACGCCGAAGACCGCCCTCGTCGTGAGCGCCCATGCGGCGGACTTCGTCTGGCGCTGCGGCGGGGCGATCGCGCTCCATGCGAGCATGGGCTACCGGGTGACGGTCGTCTGCCTCTCCTTCGGCGAGCGCGGCGAGTCGGCCAAGCTCTGGAAGCGGCCCGGCATGACGCTCCAGACAGTGAAGGACGTGCGCCGCGCCGAGGCCGAGAAGGCCGCCCGCGCGCTCGACGTCCACGACCTCGTCTGCTTCGATCTCGGCGACTACCCGCTCCGCCTCACCGACGGCGACAAGACCCGCCTCGTCGACGTGATCCGCGACGTGCAGCCGTCCTTCATCCTCTCCCATTCGCAGTACGATCCGTACAACACCGACCACATGTACACGACCGAAGTGGTCCTCGAATGCCGCATGGTCGCCCAGGCCTGGGGTCACAATCCCGGCCAGAAGGTGCTCGGCGCGCCGCAGGTCTACCTCTTCGAGCCGCACCAGACCGAGCAGATGGGATGGAAGCCCGACGTCTTCCTCGACATCACCCCGGTCTGGGACAAGAAGCGCGCCGCGATCGAGTGCATGGAGGGCCAGGAGCACCTCTGGGACTATTACACCCGCGTCGCCCAGAACCGCGCGAACCACTTCATGCGCAACTCGGGCGGCCAGTCGGGCGGGCGGGCGGCGAAATATGCCGAGGGCTTCCAGGCGATCTACCCGCGCACCGTCGACGAACTCTGAGGGCCGCGCGCAAAGCCCGCCGGAAATAACGGGAGGAAAGAATGACCGAACACGCGCACGACATCGCCCATCTCGGCCATGTCGAAATGCTGACCGACCGCTATGACGAAAGCCTCGCCTTCTTCACCGACATTTACGGCCTGACGCTCTCGGGCGAGGACGCGAATTCGGCCTACCTGCGGGCGTGGGACGACTACGAGTTCGCGACGCTGAAGCTGACGCGCCACACGACGACGGGGATCGGCCATGTCGCCTACCGCGCCGCCTCCCCGGCCGCGCTCGAACGGCGCGTCGCGGCGATCGAGGCCTCGGGCTTCACCGTCCACGGATGGACCGAGGGGGATCTCTCGCACGGCCGCGCCTTCCGGTTCGAGGACCCGTTCGGCCACGTCTTCGAGATCTACTACGACACGCGCTGGTACGAGGCGCAGGAGGCCGCCGAGCGCGCGGCGCTGAAGAACACGGCGAGCGCCTTTCGCGGCGCGGCCCCCCGCCGGCTCGACCACATCAACCTACTCGCGGCGGACGTCGCCGAATTCCGCCGCTTCATGGAGACCTGCCTCGGCAGTCGCGTCACCGAATATATCCAGCTCGACAATGGGCGGATCGGCGGGTGCTGGTTCACCATCAACAACAAGACCTACGACCTCGCCTGCACCGAGGAGCACGGCAAGGGCGAGGGGCGGCTCCACCACGTCACCTATGCGACGGACCAGCGCGAGGACATCCTGCGCGCGGCCGACATCTTCCTGCAGAACGGCGTCCACATCGAGACCGGGCCGCACAAGCACGCGATCCAGGGCACCTTCTTCCTCTATGTCTGGGAGCCGGCCGGCAACCGCGTGGAGCTCGCGAACGCGGGCGCGCGCCTCCTCCTCGCGCCGGACTGGAAGCCGGTCGTGTGGACCGAGGCCGACCGCAAGAAGGGTCAGGCCTGGGGCCTCAAGACGATCGAGACCTTCCACACCCACGGCACCCCGCCCGCTCCCGCGGCGCAGAAGGCCGGGGCCTGAGATGGCGGTCGTCGTCCAGGATATCGTGCGCGCCGATCCCGCCGTGATCGCCGCCCTCGGCGCGGCGGGCGTCGCGACCGTCCACGAGGCGCAGGGCCGCATCGGCTGCCTCGCCTCCCACATGCGGCCGATCTATGCCGGCGCGCAGATCGCGGGCTCGGCCGTCACGATCTCCGCCCCGCCCGGCGACAATTGGATGGTCCACGTCGCGATCGAGCAGCTTCAGGCTGGCGATATCCTCGTCCTCGCCCCGACCTCGCCGTGTGACAACGGCTATTTCGGCGACCTCCTCGCGACCTCGGCGATGGCGCGCGGCTGCCGCGGCCTCGTGATCGAGGCGGGCGTCAGGGACGTGCGGGACCTCACCGCGATGGGCTTTCCGGTCTGGTCGAAGGCGATCTCGGCGCAGGGGACCGTCAAGGAGACGCTCGGCTCGGTCAACGTGCCGATCGTGTGCGCGGGCCAGCTTGTCGAGGCGGGCGACGTGATCGTCGCCGACGATGACGGGGTGTGCGTCGTGCGGCGCGCCGACGCCGAGGCCGTGCGCGCGAAGGCAGAGGCGCGCCTTGCCGGGGAGGAGGCGAAGCGGCGCCGCCTCGCCGCGGGCGAACTGGGGCTCGACATCTACGACATGCGCCCCCGCCTCGCCGAGAAGGGCCTCAAATATGTCTGACCCGCGCCGGGACGGGATCCCGTGCCTCTGGATGCGGGGCGGCACCTCGAAGGGGGCCTACTTCCTCGCCGCCGACCTCCCCGCCGACCCCGCGGCGCGTGACGCGCTGCTCCTCGGCATCATGGGGAGCCCCGACCCCCGGCAGATCGACGGGATCGGCGGGGCGGACCCGCTCACCTCGAAGGTCGCGATCCTCTCCCCCGCATCTCGGCCGGACGCGGACGTCGACTATCTCTTCCTCCAGGTCTTCGTGGACCAGCCGCTGGTGTCGGACGCGCAGGGGTGCGGCAACATCCTCGCCGGTGTCGGCCCCGCCGCGATCGAGCGCGGCCTCGTGCCGGCCGCGGGCGAGACGACGCCGGTGCGCATCCACATGGTCAACACCGGCGAGGTTGCGGTCGCGACCATCGCGACCCCCGGCGGCCGCGTCGACTATGAGGGCGCCGCGCGCATCGACGGCGTCCCCGGCAGCCACGCGGCGGTGCCGTTGATGTTCGCGGGCATCGCCGGCTCGATGACGGGCGCGCTCCTGCCGACGGGGAATGTCGTCGACACGATCGATGGCGTCGCGGCGACGCTGATCGACAACGGGATGCCCATCGTGGTGATGCGGGCGTCCGATTTCGGCCTCACCGGGAGCGAGACGCGGGAGGCGCTCGACGCCGACGCGGCGTTGAAGGCGCGCATCGAGGCGATCCGCATCAAGGCGGGGCCGATGATGAATCTCGGGGATGTCGCGGAAAAGTCTGTGCCGAAGATGACCCTCGTCTCCGCGCCGTCGGCGGGCGGGGCGATCGGCACGCGCAGCTTCATCCCGCACCGCTGCCACGCGACGATCGGCGTCTTCGCCGGGGTGAGCGTCGCCACCGCCTGCACCCTCCCCGGCTCCCCGGCCGCAGAACTCGCGACCCTTCCGGCGGACGGGCGCTTCCTCATCGAGCATCCGACCGGGGCACTCGAAGTCCTCGTCGCGCAGGCGGCCGACGGCACCGTCACCGGCGCGGGCCTCCTGCGCACGGCCCGCAAGCTGATGGACGGGCGCGTCTTCCCCCGCTGACCGGTCCCGGCGATCCGGTGGCGGGCTGATCCGGGGCCATTGGCGCGTCCGGCAAAAGCGATCAGGATGGGGCGTGCCTCCCGCGCGGCTCGCGTGGACCCACGTAGAGGAGCAACGGCGACATGGCCCGTCCCCCGCGTCTCCCCGCACCGGCGGTCGGCTGTCGCGCGGCGGCCGGCCGTCTCCTCGCCGCGATCGCGCTTGCCTGGCTCCTCGCGGCGACGGGCGCCGCCGCCCACGAGGTGCGCCCCGCCTATCTCCAGATCGACGAGACTGGGCCGGACACCTACGAAATCCTGTGGAAGGTGCCGATCCGCAACGGGGCCGTCGCCGACATCGTGCCGGTCTTCGACCCCGGCCTCGCCCTCACTCTGGCCGGTCCCGGCGCCGAGCGCGACGGCTTCTTCGTCCAGCGCTACCGCCTCGCCGGGGCGGGCGGCCTCGCGGGCACCGAGATCGCGATCCCGGACCTTGCGCGCACCAGCGTCGACGCGCTCGCGGCCCTCAATCTCCTCGACGGGACCCGCCACGCCTTCCTCCTCCAGCCGAAATCGCCGAGCGTGCGCGTGCCGCTCTCCCCGTCCGGCTGGGGCGTGGTGACGACCTATGTGCAGCTCGGCATCGAGCACATCCTGATGGGGATCGACCATCTCCTCTTCGTGCTCGCGCTGATCCTGCTGACGAGCGGGGTGTGGCGGCTCGTGAAGACGATCACCGGCTTCACCCTCGCCCACACCATCACCCTCAGCCTCGCCGCGCTCGGCTATGTGAATGTGCCGGGCCCGCCGGTCGAGGCGGCGATCGCGCTCAGCATCATGTTCCTCGCCGTGGAGGTCGTGCGGAAGATCGAGGGAGAGGACACGCTGACGGCGCGCAAGCCCTGGCTCGTCGCCTTCACCTTCGGCCTCCTCCACGGGCTCGGCTTCGCGGGCGCCCTCTCGGAGATCGGCCTGCCACAAGGGGACATCCCGCTGGCGCTCGCCTCCTTCAATATCGGCGTGGAACTCGGCCAGCTCGCCTTCGTCGCGGCGACCCTCCTCATCATCCAGCTCTTCCGCGCGAAGCGGGACTGGCCGCTCGTCCTGCGCAAGATCCCGGCCTACGCGATCGGCAGCGTCGCGGCCTTCTGGGTGATCGAGCGCATCGCCGCCTTCGCGGCCTAGGCTCAGTCCTTCGCCTCCATTTCGGCGGCGAAGGTCTGGTAGAGGATGCGGTCGTCCCGGATCACCAGCGTGTCGGTCGCGATGCGGTAGACGTGCGCCGGCGTCTCGGCGGACCAGAGCGTGTAGGCGAGCGCGCCGTCGACGTGGCGCGCGTGGATCGTGAGGCGCGCCTCGGGGGCGGCGAACTCGTCGAGGATCATGCGGAAAAGCGGCCGGATCTCGTCCGGCCCGCGCAGGATCCCCTCGGGTGTGATGAACACCGAGTCTTCGCTATAGTCGGCCATGATGGCGTCGAGATCGCGGTCGGCGAAGGCCGCGAGGTGGCGGTCGAGGACGGCGTCGGCCGGGGCCGGGCGCTCATCGGCGAACGCGGCGGCGCTGGCCGCGAGGGACGCGGCGAGCGCCATCGGGCGGATCAGGCGTGCGAGCATCATGTCGGTTCTCCTGTCGCGTTGCGTCTTGCGGGAGGGAACCACGCCCCGTCCGGCGCGCGACAGTTCGAAATCTGTACTATCCGCGCCGCCCGTCTTCGCCGCACCCTTGCTGGCGGGAGGTGAGCCATGAAGAGCTACGGACAATTCTGCCCCGTCGCGAAGGCCGCCGAAGTGTTCTGCGAGCGCTGGACACCGCTGATCCTGCGCGACATGGCGGGCGGCGCGTGCCGCTTCTCGCAGCTGAAGCGCGGCATTCCGCTCGCCTCGCCCTCCCTCCTCTCGTCCCGCCTCAAGGCGCTGGAGGCGGAGGGCATCATCGAGCGCCGCCGCTCCGAGGCGGGCAGCAGCTGGACCTACCACCTCACCCCGGCCGGCGAAGAGTTCGTCCCCCTCGTGCTCGCGCTCGGGACCTGGGGCCAGCGCTGGTCGCGCCGCCCCCTCGAGGAACATGAGATCGACCTCGACCTCCTTCTCTGGGCGATGGAGAACGCCGTCGACCCGAACGCGTTCGGCGGCGCGCGCGCCCTCGTCGAGGTCGACGTGACCGACCAGCCGCCCCACAAGCGCCGCTGGTGGTTCCTCAACGAGGCCGGGCGGTGCGAGCTCTGCGTGAAGGATCCGGGCTTCGAGGTCGCGCTCTATATCGCGGCGGACCTGCCGACCCTCATCTACATCTGGCGCGGCGACCTCACGCTGCACTCCGCGCGGGCCGAGGGGCGGCTCCGCGCCCATGGAGGCCGCGACGCGATCCGGGCGCTCCCCGCCTGGCTGGGCGTCAGCCTCCTCGCCCATGTGAAGCCCGAACCGCGCGCGGACGCGGCGTGAGCGCCGCTCAGATCCGCGCCTTCGCGTCGATGGCCTTCAGGACATCCTTCGCCGAGGCGAGCACCTCGCCGCGCCGGTCCGCGTCCATCCGGTCCCAGTTGCGATAGATCTGCGCGAGGCGCGGGTTGTCGCCGAGGCGCTTGCGGTTGCGATCGAGGAAATCCCAGTAGAGCGGATTGAATGGGCAGGCCCCCTCCCCGTGGCGCCGCTTCACGTCGTAGGCGCAGTGGCCGCAATAGTCGGACATGCGGTCGATATAGGCGCCCGAGGCGGCATAGGGCTTGGAGCCGACAACGCCGCCATCGGCGAACTGGCTCATGCCGATCACGTTCGGCGCCTCCACCCACTCATAGGCGTCGGCGTAGATCTCCAGATACCATTCGTGGACGGCGTGCGGGTCGATCCCGGCGAGGAGCGCGAAGGTGCCGGTCACCATCAGGCGCTGGATGTGGTGGGCGTAGGCCTCCTCCAGCGTCTCGCCGATCGCGGCCTTCATGCAGGCCATGTCTGTCTCGGCCGTCCAGTAGAAGTCCGGCAGAGGGCGCTTCGCCTTCAGGTGGTTGCGCGCGGTGTAGTCCGGCCCCTCCCGGTCGTAGATCCCGCGCACGAACTCGCGCCAGCCGAGGATCTGGCGCACATAGCCCTCGACGGCGTTGAGGGGCGCGCGCCCCTCGCGATACTCGGCCTCGGCCTGGCGGCAGAGGTCGAGCGGGTCGAGAAAGCCGACATTGATGTAGAGCGACAGGACCGAGTGATAGAGGAAGCGGTCGTCGGTCAGCATCGCGTCCTGGTAGTCGCCGAACCGGGGCAGCGCCTCGCGCATGAATTTCGCGGCCGCCCGCTTCGCGCCGCGCGCGTCGGTCGCGAACCAGAACGGGCGGAGTGCGCCCGGATGGTCGGCGAAGGCGCGCTCAACGAGGTCGAGCACCTCCTCGGTCACCGCGTCGGGGGCGTGGCGCATCGGGGCGGGCATCAGGAGGTCGCGCTCGGCCGCCTTGCGGTTCTCGCTGTCATAGTTCCAGCGCTTGCCGGCGGGCTCGTCCCCGTCCATCAGGAGGCCGGTCGCCTTGCGCATCTCGCGATAGAAATATTCCATGCGCAGCGCCTTCCTCCCCTCCGCCCACTGCCGAAAGAAGCCGGGCGGGGTGATGAAGCGGTCGTCGGGCTTCGTCTCGATCGTGAGCGGGCAGGCCTCCAGCGCCGCGCGCAGGCGCCACTCCCCGCATTCGGTCGCGATCACCCCGTCGGCGTCGAACGCCTGGTGGCGCCGCATCAGCTCGCCGCAGATGGAGCGCGCGGTCGCCTCATCGTCATAGCGCCCGTAGGCGACACGCCATCCGTCCGCCTCCAGCGCGGCGGCGAACTTGCGCATCGAGGCGAAGATGAAGGCGATCTTCTTCTTGTGGTGGCGCACATAGGTCGCCTCGTCGCGCACCTCTGCCATCACCACGATGTCGCGCGCGCGGTCCCCCGCCCGCAGCGCCGAAAGATCCGGCGTCAGCTGGTCGCCGAGAACGAGGATGAGGCGCGGCGCGCTCACCCGCGCGCGCCCGCGCAATGGGTTCGTGCGGGCGGCTCTGGCGTCTCGGCGGGCATGATCATGCGCTGGAGCTAGCGCGCCGGGGGGCCGGATCAACCAGGACACCGGCGCCCCCTTCCCGATCGCGCCCCCTGCGACCAGCCGGCGCAGGCGGCCGTTCGCGGCGCTTCAGGCTTGATTGAATCGGCTGGCCCGTCCCAAACTGGTCGGCGTTGATCGACGTGGACGCGGATGCTTGGCGACTTGAGACACTTTTCGAGAGCCGCGTATCTGATCTCCGGCGCGCTGATCCTCACCACGATCCTCTGGATCGCCGGGCGCATCGAGGTCGGCTTCGGCCCTGAATTGTGGCCCTGGCTCGCCCCCTCGCAGATCGCGATGCTGCTCTCCTTCACCTGCGCCGCGCTCGCGCTCCTCGCCGTCGTGCGGGCGCAGGCGCTGGAGCCGCTCTTCGGCGGGCTCGACCAGGGCATCCGGATCCACCGGCGGCTCGGGCTCTGGGCCTTCCTCCTCATGATCGCGCACGTCGTGCTGCTGCTCCTCGACGCCCTCTCGAAGGGCATCTCGGCCGGGGTGATCCTCGTCCCCTTCTGGTCGGACGAGGCGCGCACGATCGACATCCTCGCCTTCTACATCCTCATCGGGCTCGGCCTCTTCGCCTATGAGCGGCGGATGCGGCACGAGCGCTGGCTCGCCCTCCACCGGCTGATCGGGCTCCTCTTCCTCATCGGCACCGCGCACGCGGCGATGGAGCAGAGCACGATCCGCTCCTACGAGCCGCTGCGGATCTGGATCATCATCCTCCTCCTCGCGGGGGCGGCGTCCTGGTTCTACCGGGTCTTCCTCTTCAACACGTTCGGTCCGCGCTACCGCTACGGCGTCGAGCACGCGACGACGCGCGGCTCGGACGTCGTGGATCTCGTGCTGCGCCCGATCGACCGGCGGATGATGTACCAGCCGGGCACCTTCGCCTTCGTGCGGACGCCGACCCTTTCGGCGCACAGGCGCGAGCTCCACCCCTTCTCGATCTCGAGTTCGCCGGTGGAGCGGGACCTGCGCTTCTCGGTGCGCCAGGTGGGCGACTTCACCCGCGCCCTTCCCTCGCTCGCCAAGGGCGACGAGGTGGAGATTTTCGGCCCCTTCGGCGGCTTCACCCCGCTCCGCTTCGCGCCCTACCGGCGCATGGTGTGGATCGGCGCCGGGATCGGGATCACGCCCTTCCTGGGGATGCTGAATTTCGAGGTGTCCAACCGCGATTTCCGCCGGATCTGGTTCTACTACATCACCCGCACGCCTGAGGACGCGGTCTATGACGAGGAGATCCGCGCGCGCTTCCTGAAGGCCGATTCCCTCATCGACTACACCCAGTGGACGACGGCGGACCGGGGCCGGCTCTCCGCCGCGAGGATCGCCGAGGATATCGGCCTCGACGACTATGCGGTGATGCTGTGCGGCAGCTCCGCCTTCGTCGACGACATGGCCGCCCAGTTCCACCGGCTCGGCGTCCCCCACCAGCGGATCATCCTGGAAGAGTTGCAGTTCCGCTGAGGTTCCCCGGCCGGGTCCGCCTCAGCCGGTCGCGTCCGCGTCCGCGTTCCAGCTCGTCCGGGTGACGGGGTCGAACGCGCCGCCGCCGAGCCTTTCGTGGCCCCATTCCATCAGTTTCAAGAGGACCGGCTCCAGCGATCGGCCGAACTCGGTCAGCTCGTATCGATGGCGGACGGGCCGCGACTGGTACGGGATGCGGGCGAGGAGGCCGTGCGCCTCAAGGAGCTTCAGCCGGTTCGCGAGGATGTTGGTCGGCACGCGCTCTTCGCTATCCTGGAGCGCGCCGAACGTATGCTTGCCGTGCCACATCAGGTCCCGCACGATCAGCAGCGTCCAGCGGTCGCCGAGAATGTCGAGCGTGCGCGCGATCGAGCAGCGCGAGCGGAAACCCTTCTGCGGTGTCGTCTCGGCCGTCATCGAATGCCCTCCCGCGAGGCCGCCCCGCACTTGCTTGCAAAACGCAAGTTACTCATCTAGTGAGTCACTTGCACTTTAAAAGTGAATGGGATGCAAGCCCATGGCCGCCATCGGCAACACCCCGCTGATCAAGCTCGCGCGGATCCCGGACGCCACCTGCGCCGACATCTACGTGAAGTGGGAAGGCGCCAACCCGACCGGCAGCATGAAGGACCGGATGGCGCTCGCGATGGTGGAGGGCGCAGAGGCGCGCGGCGAGCTCGGCCTTGGCCGCCGCCTCGTGGAATATACGGGCGGCAGCACCGGAGCCTCGCTCGCGATGGTGTGCGCGATGCGCGGCTACAAGGCCCATTTCGTCTCCTCCGACGGGTTCGCCGAGGAGAAGCTCCAGACGATGCGGGCCTTCGGCGCGACGGTGGAGATCGTCCCCGCGCCGAACCGCGCGCTGACCGCCGCCGTGATCGACGCGATGATCGCGCGCGCGAAGGCCCTCGCCAGCGAGCCGGACACCTTCTGGCCCGACCAGGTCAACAACCTCGACAACAAGCGCGGCTACCACACGATGGGCGAGGAGATCCTCGCCCAATGCGGGCGGATCGATGAATTCGTCTCGGCCGTCGGCGGGGGCGGCTGCCTCTCCGGCAACGCGGAGGTGCTGAAGGATCGCGATCCTTCGACCCGCATCGTCGCCGTGGAGCCCTTCCACGTGCGCAACATCTCCGGCGGCGACACGAGCGGACGCCATGTGCTGGAGGGGATCGGCCTCTCCTTCGTCCCCTCGATCCTGCGCCGCGACCTCATCGACGAGGTGATCGCGGTCCGGGACGAGGAGGCGATCGACATGACGCGCCGCCTCGCCCGCGAGGAAGGCATCTTCGGCGGCATCACCTCCGGCGCGAACGTCTTCGCCGCGCTCCGCCGCGCGCGTGCGCTCGGCCCCGGGCACGCCGTGGTGAGTGTGATCGTCGATTCGGGCCTGCGTTACCTGCGCAACCCCGTCTTCGCCTGACGCGCCGCCTCCTTCCGCTGAGGCTCGGAGCGCGCAACCCGCGGCGCTTCGAACCCGTTTGTCCGTTTCACGCGCGTGCACAAGCGTCGGAACAATGTTGCTCCGCGGTTCCCCTTCCGCTGAGGTGGGTCACGGGATGTACCCTGAAAAAGGGTTTGATTGCGATGTACCTCGTTGTATACGTTGATACGCAATCCGCGAATAAGCGGCGAATCCGCCAGGCATGGCGGGAGAAGGACGAACGGTCCTCGAACACCGGGAGGAACTCATGAACCGTCGAGACGCCTGCAAAATATCGCTCGCCGCCGCCGCCCTCATGTGCGGCACTCTGGCGGCGCATGCGGACTATCCGGAAAAACCGATCCGCGTCGTGGTGCCCTTCTCGGCCGGCGGCGCGACGGATTCCATTGCCCGCTCGGTATCGCAGGTCCTGTCCGAGCGCATCAACCAGCCCGTCACGATCGACAACGTCACCGGCGGCGGCACCGTCATCGGAACGCAGGAGGTCATCAACGCGGCGCCCGACGGCTACACGCTCCTCTTCCATTCCGGCACCCTCGCGATCGACATCACCTACAAGCCGAACAACGGCTACGATGTGCGTGAGGATCTCGTCCCGATCACCAAGGCCGCCTGGGGCCCGTTCGCCGTCCTCGTGCGCCCCGACCTCGAGATCACGACGCTCGCCGAGCTGAAGGACTATACCGACGCCCACCCCGGTGAGTTGAATTTCGGCTCCGGCGGGACGGGGACGATGATCCACCTCGCGAGCGAATATCTCTGGGCCGAGAGCGGGATCCAGGTCACCCACGTCCCCTATCGCGGAGAGGGCCCGGCGACCGCCGCCCTCCTCTCCGGCGAGATCGACGTGCTCCTGAAGCCGCCCTTCACCTCGACCGAGCTGCTGGCCGACAACAAGGTCGTCGCGCTCGCGGTCACGGCGAAGGAACGCTCCCCGCTGATGCCCGAGACGCCGACCGTCATCGAGACCGGCCTCGAGGACGTCGCGGTCGGCCACTGGGGCGGCTTCTTCGCCCCCGCCGGCACGCCCGACGACATCATCTCCTTCCTGAACACCGAGCTCGTCGCCGCGATGGGCGATCCGCGGATCAAGGAGCAGCTCGGCAAGTCCGGCCTCTTCATCATCGCCGACAGCCCGAGCGATTTCCGCAAGGAGATCGAAGAGGAGATCGGCGTCTGGAAAAAGGTGATCACCGAGGCGAAGATCCCGACCCAATAGACGGCAGGCGACGTGACATCGGCCCGACCCGGCGATCCCGGCTCGGGCCGCTCCGCGTGACAGGGGCCGCAACCGGGAGATCCGCCATGGAACGCCGCGTCAATATCGCGGAAGCCGCAATCGCGGGCGGCCTTTTGTTGATCGCTCTCTATTTCGGCTGGCACGCCTTCGACTACGACATGGGGACCGTGCGCAAGCCCGGACCGGGTGCCGCCCCGCTCGCCTCGGCGACGCTCCTCGGCGTCCTCTCCGCAGCGATCCTCGTCACCACAATGTGGGCGCCCAAGCGCGAGGACGCGCCGGATCTGCGGGCGATCCTCCTCGCGATCGCCGGCATCGCGGCCTGGGCGACGCTCGCCCGCCCGCTCGGCCTCCTCCCCGCGACCTTCGCGACGGTGCTCCTCGTCGGCCTCGGCGAGCGGCCCTTCCGGCCGGTGCGCGCGGCGGCGACCTTCGCCGTCATATCGCTCGCGGGCTACCTCCTCTTCGTGAGCCTCCTGTCCACCCCCATCGCGCTGATCGGCCCGTACTGATCCATGGACACCCTTTCCAACCTCGCCCACGGCTTCTCCGTCGCGCTGCAACCGGAAGCCCTGCTCTTCTGCTTCATCGGCGTGACGCTCGGCACCCTCGTCGGCGTGCTCCCCGGCATCGGCTCCCTCGCCGCGATCTCGATGTGCCTGCCGCTGACCTTCTACATGGACCCGCTGATCGGCCTCATCGTGCTCGCGGGCGTGTTCTACGGGGCGCAATACGGCTCCTCGACGGCCTCGATCCTCCTCAACATTCCCGGATCCCCGGCCTCGGTCGTCACCTGCCTCGACGGCTACCCGATGGCGCAGCAGGGCAAGGCCGGACAGGCGCTCTTCATCACGACGATCACGTCCTTCGTCGGCGGCAGCATCGGCATCGTGCTGATGATCCTCATCTCGCCGGCCCTCTCCGATTTCGCCCTCTCCTTCCGCGCGCCCGACTATTTCGCGCTGATGCTCCTCGGCCTCGTCGCCGCGTCCACGCTCAGCATCGGGTCGCCCATGAAGGGGCTCGCGATGGTGGCGTTCGGGCTGCTGCTCGGCTCCATCGGCACCGACGTGAACACCGGCGCGCTGCGCTTCACCTTCGGCAGCACCAACCTGATGGACGGGATCGGCCTCGTTCCCCTGTCGATGGGCCTCTTCGGCGTCGCCGAGCTCCTGTCCAATCTCGGCCGCAAGTCGATCGGCACCAACGAGAAGATCGGTCTGCGCCAGATGATACCGACGCGCCAGCAGGTCCGCGACAGCACCTGGCCGACCCTGCGCGGCTCCGCCCTCGGCGCCGCGATCGGCGCGATGCCGGGCTCGGGCGGCACGATCGCCTCCTTCATGTCCTACGCGGTGGAGAAGCGCGTCTCGCGCCATCCGGAGAAATTCGGCCGCGGCGCGGTCGAGGGGATCGCCGCACCCGAGGCCTCCAACAACGCGGCCGTGCAGACCGCCTTCATCCCGACGCTGTGCATCGGCGTGCCGGGCGACAGCGTCATGGCGGTCCTCCTCGGCGCGATGATCGTCCACGGCATCGTGCCGGGGCCGACCTTCATCGCGAACCAGCCCGACCTCTTCTGGGGCCTCATCGCCTCCTTCTGGATCGGCAACCTTCTGCTCCTGGTGCTGAACATCCCCGTCATCGGGCTCTGGGTGCGGGTGACGCGCATCCCGATGGGCGTGCTGACGCCCTCCGTCCTCATCCTGATGTGCCTCGGCGCCTACGCCGTGAACTCCAACATCTTCGATGTCTGGGTGATGCTCTTCTTCGGCATCGTCGGGGTCGGGCTCACGCGCTACGGCTACCCGGCTGCCCCGGTGCTCCTCGGCTACATTCTCGGCCCGCTGGTGGAGGAGAATTTCCGGCGCGCGATGCTGGTCGCGCGCGGCGACCCGATGCAGTTCTTCACCCGCCCGATCAGTGCGACCCTCCTCGCGATCACCGCGCTCCTCCTCATCCTCGCCTTCCGCGGCGCGATCGTCGCGCGCGGGCGCGGACGACCGCCGGTCGGCCAGGCGGAGGTGGCGGAGTAGAAGCTCAGCTCTCCATCCGCGCGAGGAGCTTCAGCCGCGCGCGGAAGGAGGCCTCGGTGTGCGCCCGGCTCGCGGCCGCCGCGGCATCGACATCGCGGGTGCGGATCGCGTCCACGATCGCCTGATGCTCGTCCTGCGCGCGGGTGAGACGGTCGTCGATCGTGAAGGTGGTGTGGCTGAGGATGTTGAGGGAATCCATCAGCACCCCGACCGACTTCAGGAGGTACCGGTTGTGCGTGGCGTTGTAGAGCGCCTTGTGGAAGCGCCGGTTGTGGTTCGCCATGTCCTCGGAGGTCTTCACCTCGACCCGGCTCGCCTTGACGAGCTCGTCGAGCATCTCGACCTCCGCGTCCGAGGCGTGACGGGCGACGAGCCGTGCCGCCTCCGCCTCGAGGACGATCCACATCTCGTAGAGTTCCATGATCATCTGATGGTCGAGACGCGGGATGACCATGCCCCGGTGCGACTCGTGGACGAGGAAGCCCTCGGCCTCGAGGCGGCGCATGGCGTCGCGCACCGGCGTCCGGCTGGCGTTCAGCTGCCGGGCGATCTCGTCCTCCATCACCCGGTCCCCGGGGCCGACGCGGCCGTCCTGGATCTGGGCGCGGATCAGCTCGTAGGCGGCGAGGCTGAGCGAACTCGAGTTCGTGCCGGAGCCGCTCTTGGTGGATTTTGCGCGCGGAATCGCTCGTCTCCTGATGAGCCGCGCCGCAGGATCTAAGGTGAGACCTTGAACATCGGCAACGGCGTAACCCCGTCCTGTGACGCGCGGAACACCAGCGACACTCTTGCGCCGATGGCAAGATCCTCCTCCGCCGTATCGACGATGTTTGTCATCAGGATCGGGCCATCGTCAAGCCGAACGTACGCAATCACATATGGTTGTTCAGCTTTGGCCATATACGAGTACGAATAAATCTCCCCCGTCCCGGCCGACGTCTCCCAAACTGTATCGCCGAAGCAGAAGGGGCAGAGGCTGCGCGGATAGTGGTGCGCCTCGCCGCAGGACGTGCAGCGGCGCACGAGCAGGCGCCCCTCGCGCGCGGCCTCCCAATAGGGCTCCGTCTCCGGCGTGATCGCGGGGGCCGGGCCGGTGCGTGTCGCGATGATCATGGTCAGCCTTCCCGCTCCAGAATGAGGGCGCCGCCGGCATGGCGGCTGCCGAGCTGCCCGCCGATGCCGGAGACGGCCGCGAGCGCGAGATCCGGCACCTGGACGGCCGGGTGCGCGGTGCCGCGGAGTTGGCGCACCGCCTCGATCACCTTGGTGATGCCGCCGCGATTGCCGGGGTGGTTGTTGCACAGCCCGCCGCCGTCGGTGTTGAAGACGAGGCGGCCCTGGCCGGAGATCAGCCCGCCGTCCGCCACGAAGCGCCCGCCCTCGCCCTTGGCGCAAAAGCCGAGATCCTCGAGCTGCATGAGGACGGTGATCGTGAAGCTGTCATAGATCGAGGCGTAGCGGATGTCGGCCGGGGTCACGCCCGCCATCTCGAACGCCTGCGGCCCCGCCTTCGCGACGGCCGAATAGGTGAGGTCCACCTTGCCGCCGGCCGGGTCCTTCGTCGCCATCCCGTAGCCCTTGAGGCTGACGCGCGGGACGCCGAGATCGCGCGCGACCTCCGGCGAGACGACGACGATCGCCGCCGCCCCGTCCGAGATCACGCAGCAATCGTTGCGGTGGAGCGGGCTCGCGATCATCGGCGAGTTCACCACGTCCTCCACGCTCACGACCTTCTTCAGCATGGCGTGCGGGTTGTGCTGGGCGTGGTGCGAGGCCGCCACCTTGATCCAGGCGAGCTGTTCGGACGTCGTGCCGAATTCGTGCATGTGGCGGGCGGCGACCATCGCGTAGAGGTTCACCGTGGTCGGGCCGAAGGGGAACTCGAACGGGACGTCCGGCGCGTCGTCGCTGTAGGTGCGCGGCGCGGTGCCCGTCGCCATCCCGGACGAGCGCGGCTTGCCGCCGAGCGTGATGAGCGCGACGCGGCAGCGCTCGGCCCGGATCGCCTGGTCGGCCTTCGCGACATGGAGGAGGTAGGAGGAGCCGCCGACCTCCGTCGCATCCATGTGGCGCACGTCGAGGCCCATATAGTCGATCAGCGACAACGGCCCCATGCCGGGCGCGTCGCCCGCGCAGAAATAGGCGTCCACATCCCCCTTCGAGAGGCCCGCATCGGCGAGCGCGCCGCGCGCCGCTTCGGCGTGGAGCTGGGCGATCGATTTGTCCGGTGCGAGCCGCGTCTCGTGCTCGAAAATCCCTGCGATGGTCGCGGCGTGCCTCACGCGCGCCCTCCCCTCTTTCGTTATTGTGCTAGTTTGGATACATCCATATACAACAATACACAACAATGAAGCCGAGGATCCGCATGGGCGATTTTCACCAGACAGAGACGGTGGGGCACATCCTCGTCGTCACGATCGACCGGCCGGCCGTGATGAACGCGCTGCACCGGCCGGCCAATCTCGAGCTGGAAGCCGTCTGGGACGCGTTCGAGGCGGACGACGATCTGTGGATCGCGATCCTGACGGGCGCGGGCGAACGCGCCTTCTGTGCGGGGAACGACCTCAAATATCAGGCCGAGGGGAACGACACGACGATCCCCGTCTCCGGCTTCGGCGGCATCACCGCGCGGCGGATGACGAAGCCGGTGATCGCGGCGGTCAACGGCCTCGCGCTCGGCGGCGGGTTCGAGATCGCGCTCGCCTGCGACATCATCCTCGCGAGCGAGACGGCCGCCTTCGGCCTCCCCGAGCCGCGCGTCGGGCTCGCCGCCGCGGCCGGCGGCCTCATCCGCCTTCCGCACGTCCTCCCGCGCAATGTCGCGAACGAGATGGCGCTGACCGCACGCCGCATGGGCGCGGAGGAGGCGCTCCGCCACGGGCTCGTCTCCCGGATCGTGCCGCGCGACGAACTCTTGAAGGCCGCGACGGATCTCGCGCACGAGATCCTGAAGGGCTCCCCCCTCGCCCTGCGCGCCGCGAAGGATCTCCTGCGCCGCTCGGTCGAGGGCACCGATTTCGAGACACTCTATGCCGGCCAGAAGAACCTGCCCGCCGTGCGCGCCCTTTATGACAGCGCCGACCGGCTGGAGGGCCCGCGCGCCTTCGCCGAGAAGCGCGCCCCCGTCTGGACGGGGCGCTGACATGAGCACCCTCACCGACACCATCGCCCCCGGCGCCCTCTGGGACGGACGCCGCCTCACGGAGGGGCGGCGCCATGAAGTGCTCGACAAGTTCACGCGCCAGCCGATCGGCGAGATCGTCGAGACCTCGTCGGACGAGATCGCGGCGATCGTCGCCTCGCTTGCCGACGCCATCGCCGAAGGCGAGCCGGACGCCGCCGACCGCGCCGACATCCTGGCGCGCGCGGCCGACCTCGTGGAGGCGGCGCGGCCCCGCTTCGTCCCCCTCCTCCTCGCCGAGGCGGGCTTCTCCCAGGCCGAGGCCGCGGCCGAGGTCACACGCGCGGTCGCGACGCTGCGCCTCTCGGCCGAGGAGACGCGGCGCATCAATGGCGAGCTGATCCCCTTCGGGGCCGTGCGCGGCCAGGAGAACCGGATCGGCTTCACCGTGCGCGCCCCTCTCGGTGTCGTGTGCGCGATCACCCCCTTCAATTCGCCGCTGAACACCGTCCTCCACAAGGTCGCCCCGGCCTTCGGTGCGGGAAACGCGGTGGTGCTGAAGCCGGCGATCGCGACGCCCCTCACGGCCTCCCTCCTCGTCGACCTCCTCCTCGAGGCCGGATGGCCGCCGCGCCTCCTCGCGCTCGTCCAGGGGCCGGGATCGGTCGTCGGCAACGCGCTCCTCGCCCAGCCGGGGATCGACTATTTCGCCTTCACCGGCAGCACGGCGGTCGGCCGGCACATCCAGGCGAATGCCGGTCTCAGGCGCACGCAGATGGAGCTCGGCTCGATCGCCTCGGTGATCGTCGCGGCCGACGCCGACCTCGACAAGGCGGCCGCGAAATCCGTCGCCGCCGGCTTCCGCAAGGCCGGCCAGGTCTGCACCTCCGTCCAGGTGATGCACATCGAGCGCGCCATCATGGACGAGATGACGGACCGCATCCTCGCCAGGATCGACGCGATCGTCCCCGGCGACCCGCGCGAGGCCGCAACCACGATGGGCCCCCTCATCAGCCTCACGGATGCGGAGCGGGTGGAGAACTGGATCGGCGAGGCGGTGAATGGCGGGGCGAAGGCGGTGCGCAACGGCGCGCGCGATGGCGCGCTCCTCGCCCCGTCCCTCCTCCACGATGTCGACTCGTCGGCGCGCGTCCTCACCGAGGAGGTCTTCGGCCCGGTGATCAGCCTCGTCCCCTTCGACACGCTCGACACCGCCGTCGCGCGCGCCAACGCGACCCCCTACGGCCTCGCCGCCGGTCTCTTCTGCGGCGATCTCTCCCGCGCCCTCTCGGCCGCGCGCAAGATGCGCTTCGGCGGGGTGCATATCGGCGAGGCTTCGTCCGCCCGGTCGGACGGGATGCCCTTCGGCGGCGTCAAGGACAGCGGGTTCGGGCGCGAAGGCCCGGCCTACGCCATGGCCGAGATGAGCGAAGAGCGGCTCATCACCCTCAATCCCTGACGGAGCGCACGCGATGAAGATGACCGCCGCCATCATGTACGAGCAGGGCCTGCCGCGCCCGTTCGCGCAGAGCCAACCGCTCAAGATCGAGCGGGTCGACCTCGAAGGCCCCGGCCCCGGCGAAGTCCTCGTCGAGATCGCGGGGGCGGGCCTGTGCCACTCCGACCTCTCCGCCATCGCCGGCAACCGGCCGCGCGCGATGCCGGCCGTCGTCGGCCACGAGGCCGCCGGGGTGGTGCGCGAGACCGGCCCCGGCGTCACGCGCTTTTCCGTCGGCGACCACGTCGTGATGCTGTTCGTGTCGAGCTGCGGGACGTGCCGGGAGTGCCGCTCGGGCCGGCCGAACCTGTGCACCTCCTCCTGGAAGAGCCGCGCGGAGGGAACGCTCACCTCCGGCGCGCGGCGCATCTCGCTGAACGGCAAGCCGATCAACCATTATTCCGGCATCTCCGCCTTCGCCGAATATGCGGTGGTGGCCGAGACCTCCATCATCGCGATCCCGAAGGACGTGCCGTTGCAGGACGCGGCTATCTTCGGGTGCGCCGTCATCACCGGGGTCGGCGCGGTGCTCAACACCGTGCCACGTCTCGCGGGCACGTCTGTCGCGGTGGTGGGGCTCGGGGGCGTCGGGCTCGCGGGCCTCCTCGGCGCCGTGCGCGAAGCGCCGGACGTGCTGATCGCCGTCGACCTCAACCCCGCCAAGCTCGACCTTGCGAAGGAGTTCGGCGCGACGCACGCCTTCCGCGCCGACGATCCGGACATCCTCGCCAAGGTGAAGGACCTCACCGGCGGCGGGGTCGACACCGTCTTCGAGATGGCCGGCTCGATCCGGGCGATGGAGACCGCCTACGCGCTCGGCCGGCGCGGCAGCACGCTCGTGTGCGTCGGCCTCGCCCCGTCCGGCAAGGTGTTCGCGATCGACGCGGCGGCGATGGTGGGCGACGAGCGCACAATCAAAGGGAGCTACATGGGCTCGGCGGTGCCGGAGCGGGACATTCCGAAGATCGTGGAGATGTACCGCGACGGCTCCCTCCCCGCCGCGCGCCTGCGCTCGCACGACGTGACATTCGACGGCATCAACGCCGCCTTCGACGCCCTCGCCGACGGCGAGAGCGTGCGTCAGGTGCTGGTCTGCCGCTGATCACGCGCCCCGTGGCGGCGCGCAGCCGCCACGGACCCCGCTGACTTCATTCGCCGGGGACGAGGATCCGCGCCATCGCGCGGCGGCTCCCGATCCGCGCCGTCTTCATCGCCGGATCGCTGACGGTCGCGCCGAGCGGGGGCGCGCCGAAGGAGCGGGCGACCTGCGCGGAGGGCGGCGTGCCGTAGGTGGTCGTGCGCTGGCGCGGGGTGCGGCCGGCGGCGCGGATCATCGCCTCCATCCGCTCCGGCGGGTACTCCTGGCCGTGCGCGGTGCCGGCGGCGCGGCTGATCGACTCGTTCATCAAGGTGCCGCCGAGATCGTTGACGCCCGCCGCGAGCGCCCGCTGCACCCCGTCCGGCCCCATCTTCACCCAGGACGTCTGGATGTTGCCGATCGCGCCGTGAAGGGCGAGGCGCGCGACGGCGTGCATCAGCACCGCCTCGCGCAGGCTCGGCCCCTGCCGCGCCTGGCCGCGCCGGTAGAGCGGCGCCTCCATGTGCACGAACGGGAGGGGGACGAACTCGGTGAAGCCGCCCGTCTCCTCCTGCAGCGCGCGGATGCGGTTGAGGTGGGCCGCCCAGTCCGCATAGGTCTCGATGTGGCCGAACATGATCGTCGCGGTCGTGGAGAGCCCGGTGCGGTGCGCGGTCCGGATCACGTCGAGCCACCCGTCGGTGCCGAGCTTTCCGGGACAGAGCGTCTCGCGCACGCGGTCCTCCAGGATCTCCGCCGCCGTGCCGGGGAGCGTGCCGAGCCCCGCCTCCTTCAGCGCCGCAAGGAAGGCGGCGACGGGCATGTCGAGGCTCGCCGCCCCTTGCGCGACCTCCAGCGGCGAGAAGGCGTGGATGTGGAGGCCGGGGACCGCCTGCTTCACCGCGCGGCAGATGGAGAGATAGGTCTTGCCCGAATAGTCCGGGTGGATGCCGCCCTGCATGCAGACCTCGGTCGCCCCGCGCGCCGCGGCTTCCTCGGCCCGGCGGATGATCTCGCCCATCGTGAGATCGTATGGCGCGCCGCGCAGGTCCCGGTCCCGGCTCCCCTTCGAGAAGGCGCAGAAGCGGCACGAATAGGAGCAGACGTTGGTGTAGTTGATGTTGCGCGTGACGACATAGGTGACCGTGTCGCCGGCGACCTCGCGGCGCAGCGCATCGGCGGCGCGGCACACATCGTCCGCTGCCCCGCCCCGCGCCTCGAAGAGGGCGACGAGGCCGTCCGCATCGATCCCCCGTCCCCGGACGCCCGCATCGATCGCGCGGACGAGCGCGCCGGAGGCCCCGATCGCGGGCGCTGGAAAGCCGCTCATGTCGCGCGTCTCGCCGACCCGCCACGGCCCTTCATGCGCCAAGCCCGCCCCGTCCGCCCGCCGCAGCACGGCCGCGCGCACGGCCGGCGCCAGCCACTCGGCCGTCGCGTGGCCGGGATAGACCGCGAGGCGGGGGGCGAGTGCCTTGCCGGCCGCCGCCGTCTCGTCCGACAGCGCCTTGAGGGCGGGCCAGGGCGCCTCGGGGTTCACGTGGTCGACAGTGACGGGCGAGACCCCGCCCCAGTCGTTGAGCCCCGCGCCGATGAGCGCGTCGATGGCCTCCGGCCGGAGGTTCGGCGGGGCCTGGATCGACATCGCGGGGCCGAAGATCAGCCGCGCCACCGCGATGGTCCAGCGGTGGTCGTCGAGGTCGGGCTCGGGATGATGCGCCATCCGCGTGCCGGGCTTGGCGCGGAAATTCTGGACGATCAGCTCCTGGATGTGGCCGTGCCGGTCGTGAAGATCGCGCAGCGCGAGGAGCGCCTCCACGCGCTCGCGCCGCGTCTCGCCGATGCCGATGAGGATGCCGGAGGTGAAGGGCACCCTCGCCCGCCCCGCCGCCTCGATTGCGGCGAGCCGCGCGGCCGGCACCTTGTCTGGCGAGCCGTGGTGGGCGGCACCGGGGGCGCAGAGGCGGTCGGACGCGCTTTCCAGCATGATCCCCTGCGAGGCCGACACCTCGCGAAGCGCGCGGATCTCGGCCTCCTCCATCACGCCCGCATTGATGTGCGGCAGAAGGCCGGTCTCCTCCATCACGCGCCGCGCGACGCGGGTGAGATAGTGGGCGGTCGTCGCGTGCCCCATCGCGGCGAGCGCGTCACGGGCGGCGCGGTAGCGCAGCTCCGGCTTGTCGCCGAGGGTGAAGAGGGCCTCGTCGCACCCGGCGGCGGCCCCGGCGCGGGCGATCTCCATCACCGCCTCTTCCGAGAGGTAGGGCGATGCGAGCGCCTTCGGGGCCTTCGCGAAGGTGCAGTAGTGGCACACGTCCCGGCACAGCATGGTGAGCGGGATGAACACCTTGCGCGAGACGGTGACGATGTTGCCGAAGCCGGCATCGCGCAGCCGCGCGGCCTCATCGCAGAGCGCTGCGGTGTCGGTGCGCGCGGCGAGCGCGAGCGCTTCGGCGTCCGACGGGCGGGTCCAGTCTGTCATGGCAATGCGGGCTCGGTTGCGGGGCGCGGCGGGGTCAGGGCGGCGCGCGTGAGGTCGTCGGGCGTGTCGACGTCGAGGGACAGCTCGATCCGCTCCACGCACGCCGCGCCCGGAAGGCCGACGCGGTGGAGGAGATAGCTCCCCGGCCCGTAGCAGAAGCGGGGGATCGCCCGCGCCGGGAAGGCCATGGCGTTGGTGCCGGTGCCGTGGATGTCGGGCGCGATCGCGGCGCCACCGGCGGCATCGGCGGCGGCGAGGAAGGCCTCGCACACCGCGGCGTCGAGGAAAGGCAGGTCCGCCGGGAGCACGAAGAGCGCCTCGTGCCCGGCCGCCGCGAGCTGGCGGCACCCGGCGCGGACGGCGGCGTTGAGCCCACCCCGCTCGGGCTCCGCGAGAACCATCGCGCCGCATTCGCGGGCGAGCGCGTCGACCCGCCGGTCGCGCGTGATGATCGCGATGGCCGCGACACGCTCCGCTCCGGCGAGGGCGGCGAGCACGCTCCGCAGCATCGCGAGCTGCAGGTCCGCGCGCTGGGCGGGGGTGAGGGTCGGCGAGAGGCGCGACTTGCACCGGTCGAGCGACTTCACCGGGACGAGCGCGGCATATCTCATGACGCCACCATCACCGCCGCCAGCGCCTCCCGCGCGAGGCGGGCGCGGCCGGCGCGGTCGGCCATCATCACGTCGCAGGCATGGACGGCGATCCCCGGCACGCTGAACCCCGCATCGGCCGGATCGGCGAGGAAGACATCGACGAGGCCCTCATAGTGGCGCGCGACGGTCTCGGCCGTCACGCCAAGCCCGCGCTCGGCCATGATCTTCGCGAGCGGCCCCTTCACCGCCTTGTTGCCGATGATCGGGGAGACCGCGATCCGGGGGCATTTCAGCCCCTCGATCGCCGCGCGCATGCCGGGAATAGCGAGGATCGGGTCGAGCGAGAGGTACGGGTTCGACGGGGCGATCACGAGCGCCGCAAGGTCCGGGTCCGCGAGCGCGGCCTCCACCTCCGGGCTCAGCCGCGCCGCGTCCGCGCCGGCGAAGGACAGGGCCCGGAGCGCGGGCTCGCACCGGCGGCGGACGAAATAATCCTGGAAGGGCATCGGCCCCTCGTCGGTCTCGCAGAGCGTCGCGAGGGGATCGTCGGTCGCGGGGAGGAGCCGCGCGCCCGCGCCGAGCGCCTCGGCGAGGCGGGCGGTGATGGCGGTGAGACGCTCCCCCCGCGCCAGCGCCTCGGTGCGCAGGACGTGGGTCGCGAGATCCTTGTCGCCGAGCTGGAACCAGGCCGGGCCGCCCGCCGCGGCGAGCGCCGCCATGAACGACCACGTCTCGTCCCGCCGCCCCCACCCCTTCGCGGGATCCTCGAGGTTCGAGAGCGTGTAGAGGACGGTGTCGAGATCCGGCGAGATCCTGAGGCCGACATGGGTGAAGTCGTCGCCGACATTGACGATCGCGGTCAGCCGGCCGGGGCCGAGCGCGGCGGCGAGCCCGCCGGCCATCCGCGCCCCGCCGACGCCGCCGCACAGGACGATGACGCGTCCCCCGCTCACAGGAACATGTCCTCGGCCTCTGGGCGGATCGCGTCGGCCGCGCGTTGCGGCGACGGCCGCCACGCGAAGCCGCGGATGAGGGCCATCGGCGTCCCCTCGTCCGCCTCGCCCAGCGCGAGCACGGCGGCGGCGGCCAGCGCGTCGGCGATCGCGGGCATCGTCGACTGCATCGTGCGGCCGCAAAGGTCGACCCCGCCGCGCTGGTCGAGGAAGGCGGGCGGGCCCGACTGGCCGATCGCGGTGCCGAGGGTGCCGATCCGCCAGGCGCGGCCGAAACTGTCGGTGACGAGGATGCCGAGACGGCGCCCCGTGGCGGCCTCCAGCTTGGCGCGCAGCCTCATGGCCGAGGCGTCGGGGTCTTCGGGGAGGAGGAGGACGAGCCCGTCCTCGCCTGTGTTCGACTGGTCGACCGCCGCGTTCGCGACGACATGGCCGAGCCGGTTGCGCGCAATGACGACGCCCGGCCGCTGGCGCAGCACCGACCGGCTCTCGGAGAGGACGAGCTCGCAGAGCGCCGGGTCCTTCCCCGTCACGCGCGCGAGGTCTTGCGCCACCTCGCCGGGGCGGACGGACGCGAGCCGCCGCCCCCGCCCCTCGGCCTTCGAGACGATCTTGTGGCAAAGGACGAGGATGTCCCCGTCCTCGAAGGAAAGGCCCGTCGCTTCCATCGCCGCCATGGCGATGGCGGCGAGATCGTCGCCCGTCGCGACGAGCGGGATGTCGCGCAGCACATGGACCGAAAAGCCGCCGGCCATCGCCTCACCCGCCCTCGCCGTCGGCAAGGCCCGTGACCCTGACGCCCGCGCCGTCGGCGACCTTGTAGCGCCGGTTGATCGCGATCAGCACGGAGGTCATCGCCTCCGCCGCGACGGCGTTCTCCAGCGGCCCACCATGGACGGCGCGCACGCCGATCCTGTCGATGAGCGCGACCGCCTCCTCCCGGTCATCGACCGCGCCGAAGACGAGCACGTCCGCGCCGATCGGCTGGCCGTTGCGCAGCTTGGCGGCGGAGACGTTGTGGAAGGCGGTGACGAGACGACCGGCCCCGCCGAGCGCCTCGCGCGCCGTCAGCGCGGCGGAGCCCGCCGGTGGAAGCTGCACCACCGCCACCTTGGGCGGCACCAGCGGGACGGACGTGTCGATGACGAGCTTGTCGCCGAGGCGCGGCGCGATCGCGCGCAAGAGGTCGGCCTGCTGGGCGAACGGCACGGTGAGGATCACGACATCGCCCCGCGCGGCGGCCTCCTCGTTGGTGGCGGGCTCGGCATTCCAGCCCGCCTCCTCGATGGCGAGGCGGGCCTTCCCGGCCTCGCGCGAGCCGACGATGAGCGGGCATCCGGCGGCCGAGAAGCGCGCGGCGAGCCCGCCGCCGAGGCTTCCGGTGCCGCCGAGGATCGCGACGGTGGGCGGGTTGCTCATGCGCGCCTCCTTGCGGCCGCTTCTTCCTTCGGACGGGGCGCGACCCCGCTCCCCGCCGCCCGAGACTTGCGCAGATGCGGCGGCACCGCCTCCTTGCCGATGATGCCGGCGTCCTCGAGCGCGGCGAGCTCGGCGGCGGAGAGGCCGAGGATCCCTTCCAGGACCTCCTCGTTGTGCTGGCCGAGCGTCGGCGCGGCGCGGCGGATCGGGAGCGGGCCGCTCCCCTCGCGGAAGGTCGGCGAGGGGTAGGGCTGTGGCCCGCTCCACTCGCGCGCCATCTCCTGCCAGAAGCCGCGCGCGCAAAGATGCGGATCCTTGAGGAGATCGACGGGTCGGTGCGCGATGCCGGCCGGGACGCCGACGGCCTGGAGCCCCGCCATCGCCTCCTCGGGCGTGCGGCCCGCGGTCCATGCGGCGATGGCCGCGTCGATCTCCACCTCGCGCGGGCGGCGTCCCGAAAGCGTCGTGAGGCTGGCGTCCGCGCCAAGGTCCGCCGCGCCGATCGTCGTGCAGAGGCCTTTCCATTCGGCCTCGGTCTCGACGGCGAGGGTGACCCAGGCATCCTCTCCCCGGCAGGGAAAGCTGCCATAGGGCACGAAGGCCGGATGGCCCTTGCCCATCCTCGGCGTGGTGCGGCCGGTCGCGGACTGCTCCGCGATCCACGGCGCGACCATCGCGAGCGAGCATTCCACCTGGCTGAGGTCGATCTTCTGGCCCCGCCCCGTCCGGTTGCGATGAAGAAGCGCGAGCATCAGCGCCGCGGCGGCCGTGATCCCGCCGATCGGGTCGCCATAGGCGATATGGCTCCCCTGCGGCGGCGCGCCGTCCGCGCCCGCGACGCGCGGGAGCCCCGCCGCCTGCTCCAGCGTGGAGCCGTAGGCGCGCACCTCCCGCCACGGCCCGTCCGCCGGGAAGGCCGGCATCGAGACCATGATGAGGTCCGGCCGCACCTTGGTGAGGGCGGCATAGTCGAGGCCGAGCTTCGGCAGGACCGAGGCCGAATAATTCTCGATGACGATGTCCGCCTTCGCGACCAGCGCCTTCGTGAGCGCGACGCCCTCAGCCGTCGTGAGGTCCAGCGTGATGCCCCGCTTGTTGCGGTTCATCACGTTGAAATAGCCGCTCTTCTCGTAAAGGCGCTGCTCCATGACGATCGGCCTGTTGTCGACGCCGCGCCACCAGTCCGGATAGCCGCACGCCTCCACCTTGACGATGTCGGCCCCGAGATCGCCGAGAAGGCGCGAGGCGTGCGGCCCCGCCCATCCCATCGAGAGGTCGACGACGAGGAGACCGTCGAGGGAGGATGTTCGGCCGGCGGCCGGTGTGCTGAGATCGTCCGCCCCGCGCGGATGCGGCCATTGCGGCGGCGAACAACCCGGCGCCTCGACATGGTTTTCCACGCGCGGCGGGCAGTCTTCGAGGCCGAGAAGGGTGACGGGGAGCGCGAAACGCGCGTCGCCCCGCGCCGTCGTGCGGAAGGCGCCCCGGCGGCGGAATTCCTCCGTTTTCAGAAGTTCTTCCATGTCGGGAACGACCACGATGGGCATCCGCGCTTCGAGGCCGATCTCGAACCATTCCTGCGCCGTCTTCGTCAGGAAGACCGGGGCGAAGCGGGCCTCCAGTTCGTCCGAGCGGGCGATGCGCTGGCGGTTGATCGCGTAGTCCGGGTGGTGGGCGAGATCGTCCATCCCGGTCAGTTCGCAGAAGGTCACCCACTGCATGAAGGTGACGACGGTGACGCCGATCCACCCTTCCTTGCAGCGGTAGATGCCGAGCGGGTAGTTCGGCCAGAAGCGGTTCTTGCCCCAGCGGTGGTCGCGCCGTCCGGCCGACCAGTCGAGCGCGACATTGTACTCGGCAAGGCTGATCGCGCAGTCGAGGACGGCGAGCGAGATCCGCCGTCCGCCAAGATCGCGGCGCGCGTGCAGGGCCGCCGCGCCGACGGCGAAGGCGTTGAGGCCGGCGACCACGTCCGACTGATAGTCCGGGATCGGGGTCGGCGGCCCCTCGGCCGGGCCGACGAGATAGACCATCCCCGCAAGCGCGCGGCAGGTGATCTCGGTCGCCTTGTAGCCCGCATAGGGCCCGTCCTCGCCGAACCATGTGAGGACGAGGACGATGAGGTCCGGGTTCGTTTCGCGCAGCGCGTCGATGAGGCCGGACGGGGACGTTCCCGTGTCGGTGTGGCCGACGATCGCGATGTCCGCCTCGGCGGCGAGGCGCACGAGGGTGTCCGTGTCGCCTGCCTCCACCGTCACGGCGCGCTTGTTCGCATTGAGGACGAGCGACCAGGCGCCCTCCTCGCCCCCGCCGACATCGATGCGTGGCGCGCGGGCGCGCAGCCCACTGCCACCCGGCGGCTCGGCGCGCAGGACATCGGCGCCGAAATCGGCGAAGACGCGGCCGCAATAGCCCGCGGCCGGCACGTTCCCGATCTCCAGCACCCGCAGCCCGGCGAGCGCCTCGCCTCGATCGCTCAATCCAGCCATCGGTTCAGTTCCAAGTCGGCGCGTAGCTCTCGAACTGGCACGGGATCGCGTGGATGCGGTCCGTCAGATCCTTCAACTCGTCCGGATCGTCGTCGTCGGCGAACTGGAAGGACACCGTGTCGGCGAGGCCGCCATAGCGCTCCTCGAGCTTGGCCGGCAGCTCGTTGTAATCGGCGACGACGGCGAAGAGGTCGATGAGGTCTTCGGGGATCTGTGCGGCCATCTCGTCCCAGCGATTCTCGCGCGGGAACGGGTTCAGCTTCTCGCCGAGCTCCAGAAGATCGTGCTCGCGCAGGACGTCCCAATAGGCCTTGGTGGAGCAGTAGAAGGCGATGCGGAAGCGCACATATTCCTTCATCTTCGCGACCGCTTCCTCGTTGCGGCCCGTCGCGATGAAGCCGCCGGCGACGACCTCCAGATGCTTGCGATCGCGCCCGCCCCGCTCCAGCCCCTTCTCGATGTTCTTGATCGACACGTTCTGGAGATATTTGCGCGTCGAGAACGGATGGAGCCGCACCCCGTCGCAGCACTCGCCGGCGACGCCGAGCATCGCCGGGCCGACCGTCGCGAGCGAGATCGGAATCGGCGGCAGCCCGTTCGGCTCCGGCGAGAAGTTCGGCGTCATGAGGTTCAGCGTGTAGGTCTCGCTCTGATAGTCGAGCGGGACACCCTTCTCCCAGCACGTCCAGATCGCGCGCAGCGCGCCCACATAGTCGCGGATGCGCGGCGCGGGCGGGGTCCATTCGAGACCGTAGCGGCGCACATTGTGCGACTTCACCTGCGCACCGAGGCCCAGATAGAAGCGCCCGCCCGAGGCGGCGTGCACGTCCCACGCGGCGTGGGCGGTGATCGTCGGCGCGCGGGGGAAGGCCATCGCGACGGCGGTCCCGAGCTGGATCTCGCTCGTCTCGAGCGCGGTGGCGGCGAGCGGGATGTACGGGTTGTGGGCGTTCTCCAGGCACACGCCGCTGTCGAAGCCGCACCGCTCGGCGAGCTTACCCATCTCCTGCGCTTTCCGAAGATCGCCGTTCGGCAGTTGCGTGATGATCCGCATGGACCTCCCCATCACCATTATTCGAGCACTGAGCTCGTATCAGTGCTCCTTTGCATACGTTTGTACACATTTGCGCGCACGCGCATCAAGCGCCTTCTGCTTTCCCGCACGGAGTTTTCGCGTTGGCCGCGCGATGCGGGCGGTTTCGGGCCGATGGGAAAGAGGCACGGAGACCGCGCACGGCGGCGTCGGACACGCGAAATCGGCGCGGCCGGTGCGGTCATCACGAATTGGATCTGAGCAATTGGCCCCGCGCAGGTTGCTGGCGCGCGCCGTCGAAATGACGCAGCCTTGCGCCTCGCCTCTGCCCGCCGCGCTCTTGCGGTCGCGGCGTCAGTGTCATTCGCTTCGCGCGCCCCTCGCGACTCGGCTCAAGAGAGGGCGCCTGCCACGCACAGCCCTGGAGTTCTTCGCGTGATCGATCTGAGGTCCGATACCGTCACCCGCCCGAGCGCCGCGATGCGCGCCGCCATGGCCGAGGCCCCCGTCGGGGACGACCAGTTCGGCGAGGACCCGAGCGTCAACGCGCTCGAGGCGCGCATCGCCGCCCTCCTCGGCAAGGAAGCGGCGCTCTTCGTCGCGAGCGGGACGATGGGCAACCAGGTCGCGCTGAACGTCCTCGCCCGCCCCGGCGACGACGTCCTCCTCGCCGACGAGGCCCACATCGTCTGGCACGAGACGGGCGCGGCGGCGGCGAATTCCGGCGTCCAGTTCCGCACCATCGGCGATGGCGGGATCTTCGACGGCGATGCGGTGCGCGCCGCGGTCCATCCGCGCGGCCACCTCGTCTTCCCGCCGACGACGCTGGTGGTCGTGGAGAACACGCACAACCGGGCGGGCGGCATCGTCGTGCCGCAGGAGACGGTCGACGGCATCCTCGCGGCGGCGGCCGAACTGGACCTTGCGACCTTTCTCGACGGCGCGCGCCTCTTCAACGTCGCGGCGGCGACGGGCCTCCCGCTCGACCGCCTCGCGGCCGGGTTCGACATCGTGAGCGTCGCGCTCTCCAAGGGGCTCGGCTGCCCGTCTGGCAGCGTGCTCGCGGGCAGCGCGGCGCTGATGGAGAAGGCCCGCCGCGTGCGCCGCCGCTTCGGCGGAGCGATGCGCCAGGTGGGTATCCTCGCCGCCGCCGGCACCTATGCGCTCGAGCACAACATGGACCGCATCGCGGACGACCATGCGAACGCCAAGGCGATCGCCGCCCGCATCGGCAACATCCAAGGCATCCGCCTCGCCCCGGTCGACACCAACATCGTGATCTTCCACCTGACGGGCGGGGCGATGGCGGCCGACATCGTCGCGAAGGCGCGCGAGCGGGGGATCCTCATCATGGCGTTCGGCGCCAAGACGGTGCGTCTCACGACCCACCTCGACGTGTCGGCGGAGGAATGCGCCACCGCCGGAACGGTCCTCGCCGAGATCCTGCAAGCCTAGAACCGCATCGGCCGCGCGTTTCGCCGATGGCGGTGCGCGCGGCTTTGCTGTAGCGCCCATCGTTTCCGGATCTATCCAACCGAGACAACGATGGACCTCACGATCGCCCTCTTCGTCCTCGTCTACATCGCGATGGGCGTCGGCCACCTGCCGGGCTTCGGCGTCGACCGGACGGGCGCGGCGGTGGTCGGTGCGATGGTCCTGATCGCGGCCGGCGAGATCAGCCCGGCCGCCGCCTGGTCCTCGATCGACTACGGCACGATCGGCCTCCTCTTCGGTCTCATGGTCGTCTCGTCCGCGTTCGTGGTGTCGGGCTTCTACGACTGGACCGCCCGCAAGGTCGGCGGGCTGAAGGTCGGCCCGCTCGCCCTCCTCGCGATCCTCGTCGCCGTCGGCGGGGCGCTCTCGGCCGTCCTCACCAACGACGTGGTGGTGGTGGCGATGACGCCGATCCTCGCCTCGATCACGCTGGCACGCCGCCTCAACCCCGTGCCCTTCCTCCTCGGCTTCTGCTTCGCCGCGAATGTCGGCTCGGCCGCGACGCTCATCGGCAGCCCGCAGAACATGATCGCGGCCGAGACGCTCCACCTCTCCTTCGCGGGCTTCATGCAGGTCGCGGCGATTCCGGCCCTTCTCGGCCTGCCGATCGTATGGCTCGTGATCGCCGCCACCTATCGCGGTCGGTGGGAGATCGGGAGACCGCCGCAGCCGCCCGCGCCCGGCGAGGCGGCCGCCGCCGTGCCCGCGCCGATCCCCTTCAACCGCTTCGGGACGCTGAAGGCGACGATCGTCACGGTCGCCGTCATCGGCGCCTTCGTGCTGACGGACTGGCCGCACATGCTCGTCGCCCTCGGCGGGGCGAGCCTTCTCCTCGTCAACCGCCGCGTCGCCTCCAACGACATGCTGCGCCACGTCGACGGCAACCTGCTCCTCCTCCTGATGGGCCTCTTCATCGTGAACGCCGCGCTCGCCGCGACGGGGATCCCGCAGGACATCCTCTCGGGTCTGCGCGGCATCGGGCTCGACCTCCACGACCCGTTCTCGATGCTCCTGGTGATGGCCGTCCTCAGCAATGTCGTCGGCAACAACCCGGCGGTCATGCTGGTCGCCCCCTTCATCGGCGGGGCGGGCGAGCCGGAGGCGCTCGGCGCCGCGATCGCGCTCGGCACGGGCTTCTCCTCCAACGCGGTGATCTTCGGCAGCCTCGCCGGGATCATCGTCGTGGAGCAGGCGCGCGCCCACGGCATCACGATCGGCTTCTCCGAGTTCGCGAAGGCGGGCGTGCCGGCCTCCCTCCTCAGCATGGCGCTGGCGGTCGGGTGGCTCGTCTATCTCGGCGGCTGAAGCGCCGGGCCAGGCTCCGGCACGGTGTCGCGCATGCCAAGCCGGGCGCGCAGCGCGAGGTCCGCCTCGACAAAGGCTTCGAGGCGCCGCGCGGCCCCATCACTCTCGAACCGGGCGATGAGCGCATCCCAGCGCGAGCCGTTCACCGCCTTTTCGCCGACATTGTTGTGGTTGCCGACGAGGCGCACCGGCGCGCCGAGCCGCGCCGCCATGTCGGCTTCGAGCGGGCCGAGATCGCCGACATCGTAAATGGCGGAGAGGCGCGCAGCGTTGCGCATCGCGGCCTCCACGCGCGCGGGCGTTGCGAGGCCCGCCATCTCGGCGAACCCGCGCACCTTGCGCGTCGCCAGATAGTTGCAGGCGTAGTTGTCGTAATTGTTCTGAATGAAGCGCTGCCAGCGCCGGTCGCCGCCGAAGAAATAGTCGTCGACCGTGCGCTCCAGCATGACGCGCTGGCCGGTATAGCGCGGCAGGACGATCTCCTCCGGCGTCCGGCTCCGCGCCTCGCGCAGGAGATAGGCGTAGAGCGAGCCGATGCGCTCGCGCGGATCGCGCAGGATGGTGAAGACGAATGGGTCGGCGAGGGTGTCGATGTCGGTCCAGTCGATGTGGCCGCCATAGAAGCGATAGCCCTGCGGCAGGTGCGTCTCGCCCTGCCCCGCCTGGACGATGTCGCGAATGGGCGAGGTGTTCTCGATCCCGACCCGTGAGGCGAGCTGGTGAAAGACGGTCTGCCCCGCCGTCTTCGGGATGTGGAGGAAGACGATCGGCCCCCTCACGACGCGGCCTGCCGCGCCGGGGCCTCGTCGGACAGGGGCACGGCGTCGAGCTTGATCGCGTGGCCTTTGAGGAGGGCGTACCCCTCGCGCAGATATTGGTTGGTGAGCACCGGCTCGTTCACCAGGGACTGCGCCCGGTCCTTCTCGTGGAAGACGAAGAGGTGGCGGATATAGAGGAGGTTCGCCTCAAGCTCGATCGCGAGGCGGATGAAGTCGGGGAACTGGTGGATGTTGTTCTTCTTCAGCGTCCAGGAGAGGCCGAGACGGGGCGGCCGGGCAAGGTTCGCCGCCCGGCGCAGCGCGTTGAAATAGGCGATGTTCTCGAGCCAGAGCGCCAGCGAGGCCCCGCCCCTGTTCTCGGCGAAGATTTCGGGCGTCGTGCCGTCGATCGAGCAGGTCAGCGTGTCGATGATCGGCAGCATCTCCGGCTCGATCCGCTTCTTCAGGAACGTCCCGTTGGTGACGCAGGTGAGAAGCACGTCGTTCGCCTGAAGGTGCCCGATCAGCTTCTGCCAGAGCGGGAGCGCCACCATCATCGGCTCCCCCCGGCCGACGAGATTGACGAGGCTGAGCGGCGCGAAGGCGTCCGCCGCGAGCCCATCGAGCATCTCGGCCGAGAAGGCGCTGCGGCGATTGTTCATGCCGTGCGCCTCGGGCGTACCGTGGCTGCTGCAGTGGGCGCAGGTGAGGTTGCAGCCCGCCGTCAGCTCCAGGCTGATCGATTCCGGCATATGCGGCAGGTCCGAGCGGCGCGAATTCTCGCTCTCCTCCACCGCCGCGCGCGTGCGCTGCTTGAGGTCGAGACGCCGCGCGCGAAGGCTCGCCTCCGAGCCGTCCTCCTCCGACACGAACCCGACGAACCGGCCCCGCGCGCGACCGCGCGTGTAGGGCAAGCCGTCGAGGCGGAGGCGGATGAAGCCCGACGCGCGGGCCGCCTCCGGCAGGACGAGCCGATGGCGCTCCTTCCGGCCCGTATGGACGACGCGGAAGCAGATGACGCGCGCTTCGTCGAACGGCTCGTCCGGGGACGTGGTGAAGTAGAGCTTGCTGTAGTCGTAGCCGGGCTCGGTCGGATCGATCGTCACGTTGATGTCGACGAAGCCGACATTGGGCGCGACCCTCAGGCGGCCGAGCGGGAGGTCGCGCCCGTCGAACCCGTCCACGGCGAACCCGTCCATCAGCCGCGCTCTGGCTCGTCGAGAAAGCGGGTGAAGCTCCACGCTTCGTCCGTGTAGCCGGCGGGGGTGTCGACGTTCGGATCCTGGCGGGCGTGCCATTCCTGGCGCTGCTGGTGATAGCCGATCTCGCGGAACCAGCAGGTCCGGCACTGCGTCCACTCGCGCTCGGTGCCGAAGTCGGCGCGCAGGTGCCTGAGGCGCTTGCCGTTCCAAATACTGGACAAGGGGGCGTCTTGCAGGTGGCCCGCGTTCTCAGCGTAGAAATTCGCGCAGGTCACCACCTCGCCATCGGCCATGATCACGGAGGTTCGATGGAAATAGGGGCATCGGTCCAAACCGCGATTCATGCGCAATACCCCGGATGATGGCTTGATCCAAACGCAATGAATGACTGATCTTTTTTCAACTCTGTGGGCGACGCCAATGCCTGTCAAGGTAGCTTTGCGGCAATCGCGTGCGGCCGCATCGCTCCGCCGTCCAGCGCGTTCCCTCACGCCCACCAAACGCCGACGTGACGGGCGATCGCGTTGCCGGATACCTATATTGGTGCCAAGCCAAGCATCGAGAGGACCGACATGAGGCCATATCGCAAGACACCCGAAGCCGTCGCCGCCCTCACGCCCGAACAGTATCGCGTGACGCAGGAGAGCGGCACCGAGCGGCCCGGCACCGGTGCGCTTCTCGGCAACAAGGCGCCGGGCATCTATGTGGACATCGTCTCGGGCGAACCGCTCTTCGCCTCCGCCGACAAGTACGAGTCGGGTTGCGGCTGGCCGAGCTTCACGAAGCCGATCGAAAAGGCCAACGTGGCGGAGCTGACCGACACCACTTACGGGATGATCCGCACCGAGGTCCGCTCAAAGCACGGCGACAGCCATCTCGGCCACGTGTTCGAGGACGGACCGCGCGATCGCGGGGGCCTTCGCTACTGCATCAACTCGGCCGCGCTCCGCTTCGTCCCGCGCGAGGCGATGGAGGCGGAAGGCTATGGCGACTATCTGGACCAGGTGGAGGATGTGAGATGACGAGAGAGACCGCGATTCTCGCCGGCGGCTGCTTCTGGGGCATGCAGGATCTGATCCGGCGCCAACCGGGCGTCATCGCGACGCGCGTCGGCTACACTGGCGGCGACGTGCCGAACGCCACCTATCGCAATCACGGCACCCACGCCGAGGCGATCGAGATCATCTTCGACCCGGAGAAGACGAGCTATCGCCGGATGCTGGAGTTCTTCTTCCAGATCCACGATCCGACGACGAAGAACCGGCAGGGCAACGATGTCGGCCTCAGCTACCGCTCGGCGATCTACTATACGAGCCCCGAGCAGAAGGCCGTCGCCGAGGACACCATCGCCGATGTCGACGCGTCGGGCCTGTGGCCGGGCAAGGTGGTGACCGAGATCGCCCCCGCCGGCCCGTTCTGGCAGGCCGAGCCCGAGCACCAGGACTATCTGGAGCGCTACCCGCACGGCTACACGTGCCACTTCATCCGTCCGAACTGGACGCTGCCCGTGCGCGACAAGCGCTCGGACGCGGCCTGAGGCGAGCCCGCGCGCCGGCCATCCGGCGCGCGGGTCCCGATCAGGCGGAGAGCGCCCTCACCTCCTCGAAGCGCAGGGACCGCGTGCCGTTGCCGTCGAAATAGACGAAGCGCAGCGTCGCGCGGCGCGAGGCGAGCGCGGCCGGGAGCGGGTCGTAGCGGAAGGTCTGGCCGCCGAGATGAGGCGTCAGCGCGCCGATATCGGCCGCATTGTCGACAGTCACGCGCAAGAGCTTCAGCTCCGTCCCGTCGCCGAGGCGGGCGATGAAGGGGATCGCGGCGAGGCGCAGGAAGCTCGTCGGATCGCTGGCGCTGGTGAAGCCCTCGACGAACGCCTTCTCCACGAGGTCGAGATCGGCCTCGTGCTCCGGCGCTTCCGGCGCGTGCTCGCCCTCTCCGAGATGCGGCGTCTGCCACTGGGCCGTGCCCCGGTTGTGGCCGGGGTGGGCGTGCGGGTGATGGTGGTGATGGCCGCCGTCATGATGGTGGTGGTGATGATGGGAATGATCGTCGTGCATCAGTAGGCCACCGGCTTGTCGATGATCGCCTTGTGCTTGCCGAGCGTGCCATGCGCGCACATCGAGCCCAGCGCCTCGACCGCGACGCGCACCCCGAAGAGCGCGGTGATGTCGGACGTGTCGTAGGGCGGCGAGACCTCCACGACCTCGAGCCCGCAGATGCCCGGCGCGCACACCAGGCCGAGGATCTTCAGCGCCTCGCGCGGCAGGAAGCCGCCCGGCTCCGGCCAGCCCGTGCCGGGGACGAAGCCGCAATCGATGGAATCGACGTCGAACGAGATGTAGACCGTGTCGGCGTCCTTCCACGCGAGTTCCAGCGCGATCTCGGCCGTCTTCTCCAGCCCATAATGCTCGATATCTTCGATGGTGAGGACGTTGGTCTGGCGCTTGAAGGCCTCCTTCGCGCCGGGGCGCGGCACCTGCCAGCCGCCGATGCCGAGCTGGACGAGGTTCACCGCCGGCACGTTCGGCAGGTTCGTCGCCCAATACCAGGGCGTCGTGTGCATCCTCTCGTCGAGATCCTTCTCCTGGATGTCGATGTGGCGGTCGAAGTGGATGATGCCGATCCGCTTCGAGGTGCATTCGGCGATGCCGCGCACGCAGGGAAAGCCGATCGAGTGATCGCCGCCGAGCATGATCGGCAGCGCGCCGGAGGAGAAGACGTGCGCGACACCGCGCGAGATCTGGTCGAACGACTTCTCCAGATTGCCGGGGATGGTGAAGACGTCGCCCGCGTCGCACAGCGTCATCTGTTCGCGCAGGTCCACCCCGAGCTCGTAATTGTAGGTCGTGTAGAGGGCGGAGATGCGGCGGATCCCCTGCGGCCCGAAGCGGGTGCCGGGCCGGTAGGTGGTGCCGGAATCGAACGGGATGCCGAGGACGGCGGCGTCATATTTCGCGACGTCGCGCACGTTCTCCACGTAGGGCGCCTTCAGGAAGGTGTTGATCCCGGCAAAGTGCGGGAGCTCGCCCCGCGCGAAGGTCGGGATCATCTTGTCGGTGAGCGAGTCGGCGCCGGGCAGGCCCATCTCGAGCGCCCATTGCTGCTCTTTCGCCCAGGCCGCGCCCGGCAGGGCGTCCTCCGCCTCGAGCGCCTTCCACCCCTTCGTCTCCTTGGCGTTGAAGTCGGGGTGGTGGCGGTGGGCGGCGGGCGGACGGGTGCGCGTGCCGGCGCGGCGGTGGGCGCGGGTCGGTTGGTGTCTCATGGCTGGACCTCCTGGGGATCGGCGGGCGGCGGCCCCTTCAGCGGAATATCGTAGGTGATGGTCGCCCCATAGGCATGGGGCGCCTGCGGGTCGTGGCGGATCTTGTCGAAGACGAGGATGCGCGTTCCGAGCGTGAACGCCTCCGACAGGTCGTGCGTGACCATGAAGACAGTCATTCCGGTCTCGCGCCAGAGCTCCACGAGGAGGCTCTGCATGTCGCGCCGGATGCCGGGATCGAGGGCCCCGAAGGGTTCGTCGAGGAGAAGGATCTTGGGCCGCCGCAGAAGCGCCTGGCCGAGCGCGAGGCGCTGCTGCATCCCGCCCGAGAGCTGGGCCGGATAGCGGTCGGCGGCGTGCGAGAGGCCGAGCCGGTCCATCATCGCCCCCGCCGCCGCCCGCGCCGCGCGCCGCTTCGCGCCGAAGAGACGCGCCGTGAGCGGCGCGGCCTCGAAGGCGTGGGGCAGCATCAGGTTCTGCACGACCGTCAGATGCGGGAACACGCTGTAGCGCTGGAAGACGACGCCGCGATCGGCGTCCGGCTGCGCCGCCGGGACGGCGCCGTCGATGCGGATCGTGCCGCGCGTCGGCTGCTCCTGGCCGAGGAGGATGCGCAGGAACGTGGACTTCCCGCAGCCCGACGCGCCGACGATCGTGACGAGCGCCCCCTCCGCCACGTCGAGATCCACCCGCTCCAGGATCGGGTTGCCGCCATATTTGATGGCGATGCCGCGGACCTCGATGTAGCTCACAGGCTGTCGCCCGAGAGGTGCGCCCAGGGAAAGAGCGCGCGCGAGAGTGCGCCGAGCGCCCGGTCGATCGCGTAGGCGATGAGCGTGATCCAGATGACGTACGGGATGATGAGGTCCATCGCGAGATAGCGGCGGACGAGGAAGATGCGATAGCCGAGCCCCTCGGTGGAGGCGATCGCCTCGGCCGAGACGAGGAAGATCCAGGCCGGTACGAGGCCGAGGCGAAGCGCGCGGATCACGTGCGGCCAGAGCTGCGGCAGGATCACCCTGAGCGCGATCTGCCAGGACGAGGCGCCGAGCGTCTCGGCCTTCACGATCTCCTCGCGCGGGATGTCGAGCGCGGACTGGGCGAGCGTGCGGATCATGAGCGGCGCCGTTCCGATGACGATGAGGCCGATCTTGGCCGCCTCCCCGAGGCCGAGCACGATGAAGAGGATCGGCAGGACCGTGATCGGCGGCACGAGCGAGATCGCCGCGACGAACGGGGCGAGCGTCGCGCGCGCATAGGGCAGGATGCCGATCAGCGCGCCGACGAGGACGGCGAGCGCGGCGGCGATCGCCATGCCGTAGACGAGGCGCTCAAGGCTCGCCGCCGTGTCGGTCCAGAGCAGATAGTCGCCGGTGCGTTGATCGGCGACGAAGGCCATGCGGCTCATCGCGGCCGCCATCGCGTCGAGCGAGGGCAGCAGCTTGTCGGCGGGATTGTCCGCGCGGCGGATCGCGCTGCCGATCGTGTAGGCGACGAGGGCCGCCACGAACGGAAGCGCGCCGAGGATGATCCGGGCGACGCGCCCGGGCCGACGGTTGATGAGCCGCACGGGCGTCAGAGTCCGCCGTTGGCGGCCATGTCCATGGTGGTGGTGTCGAAGCGGAACTTGACGTTCTGCGGATCGCCGGTGGTGCTGCCGTCCGGATAGGCGACGCCGACGAAATCGGCGCTCGGCGCGCCGGTGCCGAGGATGCCGTGGTCGAAGAGGAAGTTCGCGACGAAGGTCATCGTCTTCGGCAGCTCCGCCGACTTGGTGAATTCGACGGCCGTGGCGGGGTCGTAGAACATCTCCGTCGTCTCGAGCTGGGCGTTGTAGCCGGCGATGTCGGTGCCGGAGGCCGAGGCCATCGCCTGGAGCGCCTCCTCGTTGCCGTCCTTCACGAGGGCGAGCGTCTCGTACCAGGCGCCGACGAGGGCCTTGCCGAAGTCGGGATTGGCCGCGAGCGTCTCGGTGTTGACGACCATGAGGTCGATGATCTCGCCCGGAATCTCGGAGGAATCGAAGATCTGCGTGCCGCCGGCCGCGACGACTTCGGACAGGAGCGGGTTCCAGGTGACGACGGCCTCGACGTCGGGCGTCGCGAAGGCGGCGACGATGTCGGCGTCGGACGTGTTGACGACGGTGAGGTCGCGCTCCGACAGGCCCGCCCCTTCGAGCGCACGCGCCAGCAGGTAGTGCGAGACCGAGAGCTCGACGAGGTTGATGGGCTTGCCCTTGAGGTCCTCCACCGAGGCGCCCTCTTTCAGGACGATGCCGTCATTGCCGTTGGAATAGTCGCCGACGATCAGGGCGGTCGTGTCGACGCCGCCGCCGGCCGGGATGGAGAGCGCGTCCATGTTGGTCATGGAGCAGCCGTCGAACTCGCCCGCGGTGTACTGGTTGATGGACTCGACATAGTCGTTGATCTGCACCGCCTCGATGGTGAGACCGTACTTGTCCGCCCACTTCTTGAGGATGCCGGCATCCTGCATGTATCCCCAAGGCATCCAGCCGACATAGATCGACCAGCAGACCTTGAAGTCTGTGCGTTCCTGTGCGGTGGCCGCCGGAACGGTGGCCGCGAAGGCCAGGAGTGCCACGGCAGTCGCAGTGATGATCCTCATCTCGATCTCCTTCGTTGCATCGCCCCAGAAAGCCGATTGCGCGCGAAGAAGACCGGGAGACGGCCGCCAAAGCGCGGTCGGCGTGCGGTGTTCTCCCGGGATTTTGGCCCGCCGTGTTCCCTCGGATGCGTCCCGAGGAATGCGTCTCTCGGACCAGACGTCCCACGAAGGAACCGGAACCCTAGACGCGCCGCACTGCCGATTTTGAAGCAAGACGGATGCCAATATTGGCGTGGGCAAAGAAAAACCGCCGCGAAATCATCGCGGCGGTTCTTCGTCTCGTGCGTGCCGCGGGGCCGCTATTGCGCGGGGCCGAACTCGGCGGGAACCGGCTCGGGCGCGGGCGCCGCGCGGCGGCGGCCCGACAGGCGGCGGAGCCCCACGTAGAAGACCGGGGTGAAGAAGAGGCCGAAGATCGTCACCCCCAGCATCCCGGAGAACACGGCGGTGCCGAGCGAGATGCGCATTTCCGCCCCCGGCCCCTCCGCCAGCACCAGCGGCACGACGCCGAGGATGAAGGCGAATGCCGTCATCAGGATCGGCCGCAGCCGCATGCGCGAGGCCTCGACCGTCGCCTCGACCAGCGACTTGCCCTCCTCCTCGCCCTGGCGTGCGAACTCCACGATCAGGATCGCGTTCTTCGCCGCGAGGCCGACGAGAACGACGAGCCCCACCTGCGTCAGGATGTTGTTGTCGAGCCCCCTGATGTTCACCCCGATGAGGGCGGCGAGGATCGACAGAGGCACGATCAGGATGATCGCGATCGGGAGCACCCAGCTCTCATAGAGGGCGGCCATCGCGAGGAAGGCGAAGAGCACCGACAGGCCGAAGATGAAGACCGCCGTGTTCCCCGCCGCCCGCTCCTGGAAGGCGAGCTCGGTCCACTCATAGTCGACCCCCGGCGGGGCGACCTGTTCCACCACGCGCTCCATCGCGTCGAGCGCCTCGCCGGTGGAGGTGCCGGGCGCCGCGTTCCCCTGGAGCGGGACCGAGACGTACATGTTGTAGCGCTGGACGAGGGCCGGCCCCGCCGTCTCCCGCACCGACATCACGGTCCCGAGTGGCACCAGCGCGCCCGTCGCAGAGCGCACCTTGAGGCGCAGGAGATCGTCGACGCTGGAGCGGAAGTCGGCGTCCGCCTGGGCGCGCACCTGGAAGATGCGGCCGAACGCATTGAAGTCGTTCACATAGGCGGTGCCGAAATTGGCGCTGAGCGCGTCGAAGATGTTCGGCAGGGGCACGTTCAGCATCCGCGCCTTGTCCCGCTCGATGTCGAGGAAGATCTGCGGGCTCGATGCGGAGAAGGTCGTGAAGACGCCGGCAAGGCCCGGTGTCTGCGCGGCCGCGCCCATCGCCTGATAGGCGGTGGCGAGGACGCGGCCGACATCGGCGCGGTCGCGATCCTGGAGCTGGATCTTGAAGCCGCCCTGCTGGCCGACGCCGCGGACCGAGGGCGGCGGCACCGCGATGATGAACGCCTCCTGGATCGACTGGAGGCGGCCATAGAGCGCGCCGATGATCTCGGGCACGGAGTGCCCGGCCTTCAGGCGCTCCTCGAACGGATCGAAGGCGGCGAAGATCGCGGCGGAGTCGGACTGGTTGGTGAAGGTCGCGCCGGAGAAGCCGGCGAAGGCGACCGCGTTCTTCACCCCCGGCGTCGCCATGATGATCTCGGACGCCTTGCGCGTGACCTCGTCGGTGCGCGACAGCGACGCGCCGTCGGGCAGCTTGAGGACGACGATCGCGTAGCCCTGGTCCTGCTCGGGGATGAAGCCTTGCGGCGTCGTCGTGAGCAGCCAGTAGGTCGCGCCGAGGAGCGCGGCGAAGGCGAGCACCATCGCCGCGAGCGTGAACGTGCGCGAGACGAGGAAGCGCACCACCGCCGCATAGCCCCGCGCGAGCGCGTCGAAGCCGCGATTGAAGCCGCCCGCGAGCGCGGCGCCGACGCGGCCGATCCCCTTCGGCTCGCGATGCTCTCCCCGCGCCTTCAGGAAAAGGGCCGCGAGCGCCGGCGAGAGCGTCAGCGAGTTGATGCCGGAGATCGCGGTCGCCGCCGCGATGGTGACGGCGAACTGCTGGTAGAACTGGCCGGAGATGCCGGGGATAAAGGCGGTCGGCACGAAGACCGCGATCAGCACCAGCGTGATCGCGAGGACGGCCGAGCCGACCTCGTTCATGGTGCGGTGGGAGGCCGCGAGCGGGTCGAGCCCCTCCTCTATATTGCGCTCGACATTCTCGACCACGACGATCGCGTCGTCGACGACGATGCCGATCGCGAGCACCAGTCCGAAGAGCGTCAGGAGGTTCAGCGAGTAGCCGAACGCCAGCATGATCGCGAACGTGCCGATGAGCGAGACCGGGATCGCGATGATCGGGATGATCGCGGTGCGCCAGGATTGCAGGAACACGATGACGACGAGGATGACGAGCGCCATCGCCTCCAGGATGGTCTTGTAGACCTCGGTGACGGACTCCTCGATATATTCGGTCGGGTTGTAGACGATCCGGTATTCGAGGCCCGGCGGGAAGTCGGCCGCGAGCGCGTGCATCCGCTCCTGGATCTCCTCGGCGGCGGCGAGCGCGTTGGTGCCGGGACGCTGGAAGATGGCGAGCGCCACGGCCGGCTGATTGTCGAGATAGGAGTTGGTGACGTAGTCCTGCGCGCCGAGCTCGATCCGCGCGATGTCCTGGAGCTGGATGAGGCGGCCGTCCTCGGTCGCCTTGACGATGACGTAGCGGAAGTCGCGCGCCTCGTCGAAGCGGCCCTGGGTGACGACGGCGAGCTGGAAGGCGTTGTTGTCCGGCTCCGGCGGCGCGCCGATCGACCCGCCCGAGACCTGGACATTCTGCTGGCGCAGCGCCTCGACGACGTCGGACGCCGTCATCCCGTAGGCGGCGAGACGCTCGGGGTTCAGCCAGATGCGCATCGCGTAGCGCCGCTCGCCGAAGATGATGAGGTCGCCGACCCCGTCGAGCCGGGTGAGCACGTCGCGCACGCGGCTGCGGGCATAGTTCGAGATGTAGAGCTGGTCGTAGGTGTCGTCGGGCGAGATCATGTGCACGACCATCATCAGGTCGGGCGAGGATTTCAGCGTCGTGATGCCGAGGCGGCGCACTTCCTCCGGAAGGCGCGGCTCGGCGATTGCGACGCGGTTCTGGACGAGCACCTGCGCCTGGTCGAGATCGGTGCCGAGGCGGAAGGTGATGGTGAGCGCCATCGACCCGTCGGCCGTCGAGTAGGAGGACATGTAGAGCATGTCCTCGACGCCGTTCACCTCTTCCTCGAGCGGCGTCGCGACGGTGCGTGCGACGGTGTCGGCGTCCGCGCCCGGATAGGAGGCGCGCACCACGATCGTCGGCGGCGCGATGTCCGGATATTGGGCGACGGGAAGCTGCGTATAGGCGAGCCCGCCGAGGATGACGAGCACGATGGAGAGGACCGTCGCGAAGATCGGACGGTCGATGAAGAAATGGGAGAGAGACATGGCTCAGCCCTTCGTCTTCTCGTTGGTCGGCGGCAGCTCGACCAGATTGGGCGTGACCTTCACGCCGGGGCGCACGCGCATCAGCCCGTCGATCACCACCGTCTCGGTGCCGTCGAGGCCGGAGCGGATGACGCGGTAGCCGTCGATGGTGGGGCCGGGCCGCACGGGCTTGGTGGAGACCGTGCCGTCCTCGGCGACCACATAGACGATGCGCTGGTCCTGGTCGGAGGCGACGGCGGCGTCCGGCAGCATGATCCCGTCATGCGGGAGCGAGGCCGGGACGTTGACACGGCCGAACATGCCCGGCTGCATGATGAAGTCGGGGTTCTTGACGCGGGCGCGCAGGCGGATCGTGCCGGACGCGTTGTCGACGCGGTTCTCCGCGAAGTTCAGCGTGCCGGTGAACGGGCCGTCTTCCTCGTCGGCGAGGCGGACCTTCACCTCGAGCCCGCCGCCCTCCTGCAGCTCGGTGCCGCGCACGCGCGCGTCACGGGCGTAGTTGAGGAGGGTGCGCTCGTCGATGTCGAAATAGATGTCGATCGGGTCGAGCGAGACGATGCGCGTCAGAAGCGTCTCGTCCGGGCGGATGAGGTTGCCGACCGAGACGAGGCGGCGGTCGATGCGCCCGGCGATCGGGGCGCGGATCTCGGTGAATTCGAGGTTGAGGCTCGCGACACGGACGGCCGCCTTCGCCGCCTCCGCGCCCGCCTGCGCGGCGAGGTGGTCCTGCACGCGCTCATCATAGAGGGATTGGGCGATGGTGCCGCGATTGACGAGATCGGCGCCGCGGTCGAACTGCTGCTTGGCATAGTCGAGCGCGGCGGCCGTGACGCGCGCCTCGGCATCGGCCCGGTCTTTCTCGGCGGTGAAGGGGCGCTGGTCGATGGTGAAGAGGAGGTCGCCCTCCTTGACCATCTGACCGTCGGTGAAATGGACTTCGGCGAGATAGCCGGCGACGCGCGAGCGCACCTCCACCTCGTCCACCGCGCCGAAGCGGCCGACAAATTCGTCATCCTCGACGATCTGGCGCGCGACGGGCTTGGCGACGGTGACTTCGGGCGGCGGCGGCGCCTCGGCCGTCTGCGCCTCCGGCTGGCAGGCGGAGAGGCCGATGGCTGCGAGCACGATGGCCGCTGGTCCGATCAGGCTGAATTGGGGTCGTGACACAAGAAACCTCCCGGCAGGGCGAGCCGCGCGCGGCTCCCCGGGACATGGACGGTTCGTAAGGTTCGACGATAGATGCTATGCCACCTACCGATGTTCAACACCGCCCCTCGCCACAATCCGGCATCGCAGATACGCGGGGCGTCGAAACGGTGAGGTTGTCGGCGGGGAATGTCGCGGAACGGAAGGCAGGAACGCCGCCGGCCGCATGTGGCGGCCGGGCGGCGGGGTGGGTTTGGGTCAGGCGCCCGTTCGCCCGCCACGCGTCGGCCGCCACGAATAGGGCTTGAAGACGTCGTCGAGGGGCGTTCCGGTGATCTCGGCGGCGCGCGCCGAGAAGGTTTTCGCCGCGACCGCGACGGCGAGTTGCAGGGCGACCTCGCGGTCGTACCCCGCCGCGGCGAGCGGGGCGATCACGGCATCCCCCGGCGTGCCGGAGGCGAGCGCGACGGTGGCCGCGCGCAGCGCCTCGAGGCGGGGGTCGGCGAGCGGGCCGCCGGTGCGCGAGGCGTCGAGCAGGTCGGGCGCGACGCCGTCGGCCGCCGCGAGGGCGCTGTGGACGGCGACGCAATAGGGCGAACCCGTCGCCCGCGCGGCGGCGAGAAGGGCGACGTGCCGCTCGACCGGCGTCAGCGTCCCCTTCGCGAAGGCGGCCGAGAGGGCCGCGTAGGCCTCGCGGGCGGCCGGATTGCCCGCGAGCGCCCGGCCGAGCCCGGTGGTGAAGCCCCGGCCGGAGCCGATCGCGGGGACTTCGGCGGTGAAGGACATGCGTCCCCTTCCCTTCGCGCCGCCTACGGGCGCCGGGCGACGTCGACCGCCGCGGCCACCCAGGCGAACAGGACATGGCCGACGAGCGCCACCCAGGTGATCCCCGTGAAGCCGAGGAAGGCGGGATTTCCGGCCACAAGATGGGCCATGATATAGAGCGCGAACACCCAGAGAAGCACCCCGTAGGCCGTTGCCGCGACGAACCAGTGAAGCTGCGGGGCGACGCGCTCTGCGATCGGCCGGGCAAGAAGCATCCAGCCGAGCGGATAGGCGACGAGGCCCGCCACATAGTGCATCAGGTGGCCGCCCGGCGCATAGGCCTCGCCGAAGAGAACCTGCCAGGATTGGGTGGCGAGCGGCACGGGGGCAAGGTTCGCGAACCCCAGCATCGGCGAGAGCGCCTGTCCGAAGAAGTCGAACGCGACGGTCGCCACCGAGCCCGCGACGATCATCGTCCAGAGCGTGCGCAGGCTCAGCGAGGGCAGCATCAAGGGTCCGACCGCGATCCGATCGGTGGGGGTCATCATCATACCGGTCTCTCCCTTTCGTCCGGGCGGTTGATCCGCCGGTGGGTGGGAGATCGCGATGCGATGCCGAGATTATAATTGATCCACAATGCCTATGATTTATGAGTCTGAGGCATGGGGTATGACCGCATCCGTGCGCTGGAAGTGTTCGTCAGGGTGGCCGAGCTCGGCAGCTTCACGCGCGCCGCGCATGATCTCGGGATGACGCAGCCGGCCGTCACACGCTCGGTGAAGGCGCTGGAGGCGCGGCTCGGCGCGCAGCTCATCCAGCGCACGACGCGCGCGATCGCGCTCAGCGATGACGGGGTGAGGTTCTACAACGACGCGCGCGGCCTGCTGGAGGCGTTCGACGAGGCGGAGGCGCGGGTCGGCCGGCGCGCGGCCGCGCCTTCCGGCGCGATCACCGTCGCGGCGCCGACGGCCTTCGCCCGCCTCGTGCTCGCCCCGCTCCTCGGCCCCTTCATGCGCGCGCACCCGCTGGTGACGCTTCAGCTCCGGGTAGAGGACCGCGTGGTCGATCTCGTTGAGGGGGGCATCGACGTCGCCTTCCGCCTCGGCGCGCTGCCGGACTCGGGGATGCGCGCGCGCAAGGTGTGCGACTATCCCCGCCGCGCCTACGCCGCGCCCGACTTCGTCGCGCGCTTCGGCGCGCCGGCGCGGCCGGCGGACCTTGCCGATCTCAACTGCATCGTGCTCGGCACCGGACGCCAGCCCGCCCGCTGGACCTTCACCGGACCGGACGGGACCGAGACGGTCGCGGTGGGCGGCACGCTCCGCTGCGACGGCACGGACATCGTGCGCGCGGCGACGCTCGACGGGATCGGCGTCTCCTACCACCCGCATTTCCTCTTCGCCGACGCGCTCGCCGAGGGCCGCATCGTGCCGCTTCTGACCGACTATGAGGGCGCGCCGGTGCCGCTCAACGCCGTCTTCCCAGCCGGGCGCTTCATCGCCGCCCGCACCAACGCGTTCGTCGACCATGTGGCGGAGGCGATCCGGGCGGGGCTGTAGGCCCTCCCCTCGCCCGACCCCTTTGCCCGACGCGGAACGCACCGCGCACCGGCCCGCGGGATCTCCGCGGGTCGGTGCGTGGCCGTCGCCGGCCGATCGGATCGTTACGCCGCGCGGGCCGCCGGGACGGCGGGGAGCGGGAAGTCGATCTCGGTCTGGAAGGCTTCGTTCAGGTAATTCGTCGCCGTGTTGTAGGCGACGAGGAGGACGATCTCCACGAGCGCGCCATCGCTCCACCCCGCCTGGCGGACGGCGGCGATATCGGCCTCCGAGACCGCGGCGCGGCTCACCGCGACCTTGCGGGCGAAGGCGACGGCGGCATCCGCCTTGGCGTCGGCCGAGTGGCCCTCACGGTTCGCCGCGATCTCCGCCTCGTCGAGCTTCTGGCGCTTGGCGAGGAGGGTGTGGGCGGCGTTGCAGTAGTCACAGCCGTTCACGTTGGCGACGGCGAGGGCGATCCGCTCCTGCGTCGCCCCGTCGACCTCGCCCCCGGCGAGCGCGGCGTGGAAGCCGAGCAGGCCCGCCAGCCCCGTCGGCGACTGGGCCGTCAGGCGGAAGAGGTTCGGCACGACGCCGAGCCCGGCCTTCACGCCGTCGAGCAGCTCCTTGGCGCGTCCGGTGGCGGAGGCGTGATCGATCGAGGGAATGCGTTGCATGGGTCTGTCCTTTGCGTTGCCAAACGATACCGGTCTGTATCGTTTCGAAACAGATGGGTATCGTTTCGGACCCGCCAAGTGACGTCACATGGACGTGATCGAACGCGAGAAAGGCGTTAGAATTCGCGAGCCATTCGTGCGTGGACGGTCTGCCAACCGGCCGCCTCTCCTTGCCGGGATGGACGCAGAACGCCAGATATCGCTACAGTTGTGTATTGGGAGGAGGCCATGCGGCGCAGCGAGATCCGGGATCACATTCTCGACACGGCCTTCACGCTCTTCAACGAGCACGGCTTCGCCGCGACCGGCGTCGATCTCATCGTCGCCAGATCCGGCGTCGCGAAGACGACCCTCTACCGTCACTTCCCGACCAAGGAAGAGCTGATCGTCGCGACCATCACGCGCCAGGACGAGCGGGTGCGCGACTCGATGCGCGCCTTCGTGAAGGCACACGCGAAGTCGCCGGGGGACGCGATCCCGGCGACGTTCGACTGGCTCGCACAATGGTTTGCGGATGACGGCTTTCGCGGCTGTCTCTTCCTCGCCGCCGCGGCCGAGCACACCGACATCAAGAATTCGATCTTCCACGCCGCGCAGATGCACAAGCGCCTCACCCTCGCCTATCTCGAGGAACTCGCCCACGCGGCCGGCTATACCGACGCGAAGCGCATCGCCGCCGAGATCGCGATGCTCCACGAGGGCGCGACCGCGGTCGCCCAGTTCAACCGCGACCCGGCGACGGCCCTTTCGGCGAAGGCGGCGGCACTTCGCCTTCTCGCTGCAGAACCCGTAGCCGCCGGCTGACCCGCCCCGTCATTCGAGCGGCGCCACCGCCTCGCTGAGCGCGCCGTGGCGGGTGAAGACCTGGACGTCGACCGGGACGAGCCGGTCGCGCAGCTCCAGTGTGCGGCGGTCGGCGCCCGCCGCCGCGAGCCCGGCGCTCGCCGCAACCGCCTCGGTCACCACCACCGGCGCGCCGATCTGCTTGCTCGCCTCCTCAAGACGCGCCGCGATATTGCCGGCGTCGCCGACGAAGTTGATCGCCGACCCGATATCGATGCTGCGATGGCCGACGATGCACGGCCCCGCCGCGATCCCGACGCCGAAGCCGAGCGGCCATGGCAGGTCCGCCTCCAGCTCCGTGTTCATGCGGTCGACCGAGGCCCAGATCGCGTCCGCCGCCCGCAGCGCCCCGCGCGCGGCCCGGCGCATGTTCACGTCGAACCCGAAGATCGCGACGGCCCCGTCGCCGGTCGTGCAGACGAGATAGCCGCCCGAATCGCGCACCGCTATGCGCACGGCGTTGAGGAAGCGGTCGATGATGTAGAGGACGTCGTAGGGGAGCTTCTCCTGGGCGAGGCGGCTCGACCGGCGAAGGTCCACCACCATCACCGTGAGGTCCATCTCCCGCCCGCGCACCGGGGCGGCGAAGGCGCTGTCCTGCGCCTCGTTCGCCTCGATCACGAGGCGCTGCACGCCGATCCTCCCGCGCGGGCGGAACTGGCAGGCGAGCCGCACGTCCGGCCCGACCCCGATGCGCCGCAGCGTCGAGGCTTCCTGCGAGCCCGGCTTCGGCAGCGGGCGGTCGGCCGAGATCACCGCGATCCGGCAGGTCGAGCACCGTCCCTGCCCCCCGCAGATCGCCGCGTGCGGGATCCCGTTCGCGCGGCTCACCTCCAGGATCGATGAGCCGGCGAGCGCGCGCACCGTGCGCCCGCTCGCATATTCGACGATCAGCGGGTTGCGCCAGGTGGCGATGATGTTGCGCGCCGCCCGCGCCCCGAACGCCGCGCCGAGAAGGCCGAGATAGATGAGGATCAGGTCGATGCGCAGGTCACGCAGCTCTTTCACGTCGGCTGGTGTGAGGCCCGACTCGCGCACGATCTCGGCCGCGAGCTTCGGGTTCGCGTGGACGCGATTGACCGTCTCGCTGCCGCTCGCGAAATAGCCGGCGAGGACGAGGCTCGGAAAGAGCAGCGCCGCCGCCACGAAGGCGACGCGGAAGCGGCCGTACCAGACATAGCGGCGCAGCCAGAAATAGAGCCCGAGGCAGGCGTGGGTCCACACGATGAGGACGAGCGCCGACATCTGCATGGCGACGCTCGGATCGTTGACCCACTGGTCGAGGAGAACCTTGGGGTAACCGATCTCGGCGTCGAACAGCGATCCGGCGACGCGCACGGAGGTGACGTGGCCGATGAGGAGGAGCGGGATCGACAGCCCCGCCGCCACCTGCACCCACTGGCCGACCGGCATCCGCATGGTGCGCCGCTTGAAGAGGGTGCGCAGCGCCAGGAAGAGATGGGTGAGGAAGGCGCCATAGAGGAGGATCTGGCCGGGGATGATCCGCCAGGGCATCATCAGCACGTCCCGCCACTCCTCCATCGTGCCGACGAGGAAGATGCCGAGGATGTGGTTGCTGAAATGGGTGAGGCAGAAGGCGAAGAGGATCAGCCCGCTCGTCAGCCGCGCCTGCGCGATCGAGATCGACGGGACGCGGCGCCGCTTGGGGAGTGCGAGGCTGAGAGGGGGGGTGGCGGAGCGCATGCGCGAAAAAAACTGTCCTCACCGGGCCGGATCGCCGAAGCATCGGAGCGTGCGCGAGAGGAGATGAACCGTCCCTGTCCGACGCCGCGCCCGATGGCCGCCCACCTGCAGCGCGGCCGGCGCGTTGGCCAATCAAAAATAGGACATGGCGCTGGCGCGGGCAAAGGCACCCGCCGGCATGCGCGGCCGGCGGGCGGAAGGTCGGACGGGTCGCGGCCGAAAGGCGGCCGGTCAGCGCAGGCGCAGATTGACCTCGGCGGCGGTGTCCCAGGTCCACGAGTCGCCCGCCCGGCGCATCTCCACGAAGTGGCCGGGGATGATCGTGTCGCCGAGGGTGAGGAGGTGGCGGATCGTCTCCGTCGCGCGCTCGGGCGTGTCGAAGGCGTCGTTCACGCGCTGCGCGAACACCTCCTTCGGGAACTTGATCGCGTCCTGCGCGACGACCGTCTTGCCGCCCGGCGTGTCGAGGACGAGGGCCATGCAGCCGGGCGTGTGGCCGGGCGCCGGCAGGTAACGCACGCCGGGCGCGAGCTCGCCCGACCCCTCCAGGAAGTGCGTGCGATACTTGGCGACCTGCTCGCGCACCATGAAGGGCACGAAGCAATCCTGCGGATGCGGGTTCGCGGCGTACTCGTACTCGGCGCGGCTGACGAAGACCTCCGTCGTCTCGGGGAACATGTGGAGGTTCAACACGTGGTCGCAGTGGAGGTGGGACAGGAAGATGCGAGTGACGTCCTTCGTCGTCATGCCCCGCGCGGCAAGCGCCGCCTCGAGGCCCTTCCAGTTCACCGCGTGACCGACATCGACGAGGATCGGCCCCGTGTCGGTCGAGATCAGGGTGAGGTTCGTCAGCCCGATATAGCCGATGTCGAGCATCGCGCTCGAACCTTTGACGAGGATGTCGTAGCTGACGGTCATCTGGGGTCTCCAAAAGGAAGGGTGCGCATCGTCATCGCATCATGAGGTCCGGCAGCCATAGGACAAGCTGCGGAAAGACGGTGATCAGCGCGGTCGCGAACAGCAGGGTGACGAAAAAGGGCAGCGCCGCGGTCGATATGAACAGGATGTCGCGTTTCGATATCTGCTGGATCACGAAGAGGTTGAAGCCGATCGGCGGCGTGATCAGCGCCATCTCGATGATGATGACGAGGTAGATGCCGAACCAGATGAGGTCGAACCCCATCTGCTGCACCACCGGCACGAAGATCGCCGCCGACAGCACCATGATCGAGATCCCCTCGAGCACGCAGCCGAGGATCAGGTAGATCGCCGTCAGCACCGCCATGAAGAGGTAGGGGTTGAGGTCGAGCTCGGAGACGGCCTTCGCGAGCGTCAGCGGGATTCCGGTATAGTTGAACATCACGGTGAGCACGTTCGCGCCGCCGACGATGAAGCCGATCATGCACGTCGTGCGCGCCGCGCCCATGAGGCTCCCGGCGAGGGTCTGCCAGTTGAGCGAGCCGCCGGCGAGCGACAGGACGAGCGCGCCGAGGACGCCGACCGCGGCCGATTCGGTCGGCGTCGCCCACCCGGCATAGATCGAGCCGATGACGACGAACATCAGGCCGAGAACCGGCAGGAGCAGGAGGAGCGCCTTGAACTTCTCACCCCAGGTGTAGGTCTGCGTCTCCTCCGGCATGTCCCCGCGCATCTTCGCCCACACCGCGGTGAGGATCATGAAGAGGGCGAGGATGATCGCCGCCGGCACGAGGCCGCCGATGAAGAGGCGCGCGATCGAGACCTCGGCCCCGACGCCGTAGACGATGAGGGGGACCGACGGCGGGATGAGGAAGCCGAGCGTCGCCGCGCCCGCGAGGGTCGCGACGGCGAGGCGGTCCGGATAGCCGCGCGCGCGCAGCTCCGGCAGCGAGATCTTGCCGATCGTGGCGGCCGTCACCGCCGAGGAGCCGGAGACGGCGGCGAAGAGGCCGGAGCCGACATTGTTGACGTGGAGGAGCCCGCCCGGCAGGCGGCTCACCCACGGGGTGAGGCCGCGGAACATGTCGTCCGACAGGCGCGTGCGGTAGAGGATCTCGCCCATCCAGATGAAGAGCGGGAGCGCGGCGAGCGTCCAGATGGTGGTGGCGCCCCAGATCGCGGTGGAGATCACCGGGCCGATCGGCGCGTTGGAGAGGAAATAGAGCCCGGCGATGCCGACGATCACGAGGGTGATCGCGACGCCCACACCGAGGCCGAGGAGCGCGAAGAGCAGCGCGCAGAGCGCCAGCGCCTGTAGGATTTCCATGGTGCTACATCGATTTCTTGGCGCGGGGGCGCGCGAGACGGGACGGCGCGGGCCGTGCGCGGCGGCGGGCTCCTTGCGGCGGACCCATCGCGCGCATCATGAGCCGGACGGCGAATGGAGGTCGTAGGAGATGAGCGAGCCGCGCGTCACCATCAGCACGAGCTCCTCCAGGAAGCGCACGCCGAGGAGCGCGATGCCGATGGTCATCGCCACCTGCGGGATCCACACCGGGATGCCGATGAGGCCGGCCGAGCGGTCGCCGAAATCCCACGAATCGTAGGCGAGGATCGCGAGGCGATAGGCGAGATAGAAGGCGACCGCCGCCCCGCCGATGCGGAAGAGCAGCTCCAGCACCCAGCGCAGCTTCCCCGCCATCGTGTCGAGGAGGAGGGTGATGCGGATCTGCTCGCCGGCCCGCATGGTGGCGGGCATCGCGAGGAAGATCGTCGCGCCGAGGAGGAAGCCCGCGATCTCGGGGACCGCGGGGACGAGCACACCGACGAGACGCCCGCCGACCTGGAGAAGGACGAGGAGCGTCGTCAGGGCGACGCACGCGCCGGCCAGGACGAGGCCGGCGGTGTAGATGGCGCCGAGTACGCGCATCGGGGGAGCGGGTCCGGGCCTACTGGCCGGTCTTGGCGCGGAAGGTCTCGACGATCTCCTGCCCCGTCGGGCCGACCGCCTTGATCCAGTCCTCGATGATCGGCTTCGTCGCCTCACGCGCGGCGGCCACGAAGTCCGGGTTGCCGTCGACGACCTTCATGCCGTTGTCCTCGAGCGTCTTCATCTCGCCGACATGGGCGTCCTTGGCCATCTGGAAGCCCCGCTCGGCGGCGCGCTTGGAGGCGTCGATCACGACCTGCTGGAGGTCTTCCGGCAGGTTCTGGAAGGAGCGGATGTTCATGACGATCTGGTCGTAGCCGAACCAGGCCTGCACGTCGTTGAAGACGTCGACATAGTCCCACGCGGAGGCGGACGCGCCGAAGGCAGAGGACGTGATCATGGAATCGATCATGCCGGTGGAGAAGGCCTGGGGCACCTCGCCGCCGCCGACGAGCACGGGCTCGGCGCCGAGCGCCTCGGCCATGCGCGCGCCGATCGGGTTGTAGACGCGGAATTTGAGGCCGGTCATGTCGTCGGCCTTCGTCAGCTCCTTGTTCGCGTAGAACGCCTGGGGCGGCCACGGCACGGTGTAGAGCGGCATGATGCGGTCACGCTTCAGCCGCTCCGTGATGGCCGGAAGCGCGATGTCCCACAGCAGCATCGCCTCGTCGAAGCTGCTCGCGAGATAGGGCAGCGCCTCGACATTGTAGAGCTCTTCCTGGTTCGCGAACTGGGTGAGCTGCAACTCGGCGAGGTCGACCTGGCCGGTGCGCACCGCCTGCATCGCCTCGGAGTGGTTGAAGAGCGACTGGGCAGGGTAGAAATTGATCTTGATGCGCCCGTTCGAGGACGTCTCCAGATCCTCGATGAACTTGCGGATATTCTGGACGTGGAAGAGCGCCTCGGGGTAGGGGCTCGCGAAGGTGAGCTGCACCTCCTGCGCCTCAGCGCTCCCGCCGAAGACCGTGCCGACGCCGAGGGCCGCGGCAAGCGCGAAGGTCGACAGCGCGCCGCCGACGCGGCCGAGCGCCGTGCCGAGGCGCTCTCTCAGAAGGCCGCGCCCGCGCGGCGCAGGATGTGCGGTGTGCTCGACTGCGAAATGTCCGAATCCGGCCATGGACGCTCGTCCTCCCTGTTCTGGGCTTGATGCCCGTCTTGTCGTTTGCGGGAAGGCTAAGCGTGGCGACAGAATTGTCAACAATCCTCATGGGCTTCCGTGAATAGAAATAATCCCAAGGTGCCGTCGCGCTCCACCTCACCCTGCCGCGCAGTTGCAAGAAAGCTAGCCCCGTGGATACCATTCACTGAGTTCGACGCAGGCAACGTGGCATTGGAATAAAGTCGATCTTCCACGCGATTGCATCGCACAATCGTCATTCCAACGCATTCGTGACGGCTTTCTCTTGGACAATTGGCTCGCCGCATCGCATACTTCGTGCGTAATCCCGAAGAGGCGCTCCGATGGCAGAGCTCGAACTCGACGGCGGGAATGCGATTTACTTCATTCATTCAACGCCGCAGCGGGCCGGCGCACCGACGTTCGTCTTCGTCAACGCGCTGACGGGATCGACCGATCATTGGGAGGCGGCCGTCGCGCCGGCGCTCCGCGACCGCGGATTCGGCACGCTCAGCTACAATTTTCGCGGGCAGGACAAGTCCCGCTTCGACCCGGCGTTGGACCTCACCAACGCGCTGATCGTCGACGACCTCGTCCGCCTCGTCGGCGCGGTGCGCCCGGCGCGCCCGATCCTGACGGGCCTCTCCATCGGCGGCCTCTACGCCGCGCAGGCGTACGCGAAAGGGGCGGCCGCCGAAGGGCTCGTCCTCCTCAACACGCTGCGCGAGATCAACCCGCGCATCGCCTGGATCAACGACGCCCTCCCCCACTATGTCGCGACCGGCGGCGCCGCCCTCTTCATGGGGCTGATGATGCCGCTCCTCACCAACCAGGAGTTCGCAGCCCGGATGCGCCCGAACTACCTGAAAGGCGGCTACGCACCGCTCGACCCCGCGCACGGCCACGCGAACCTCATGCGCCACTCGGTGGCGACCGACTGGGGCTTCGACTGGGCCTCGCTCGACCTACCCGTCCTCTCCATCACCGGGATGCAGGACCGCGTCTTCCGCGATCCGGAGGTGATCGACCGCCTCTTCGCGCGCCTGCCCGACGCGCGGCGCGAGGATTGGGAGGATGCCGGCCACCTCCTCCCGCTGGAGCGGCCGGAGCCGCTCGCCGACAGTCTCGCCGAGTTCGGGGCGGAGATCGAAGGGCGATGAACATCCCCGCGCGCTGGGCCTATCTCGCGGTCTTCATCGGGGTCTGCGGCCACGCGAGCTCGGAATTCTTCGCCAAGCTCACCGGGATGGCCGGGCCCGAGGTCTCGGTATGGCGCTACGTCATCGGCGCGGCGGGCCTGCTGCTCTGGTCGCTCTCCCGGCCCGACACGCGCGACCTCCTCACCCCGCTGCGCGAAGATTGGCGCAAGCTTGTGCCGCTGTCGCTCGTCGGCGTGTCGCTCGCCTACCTCTTCTTCCACTGGTCGCTCGACTTCGCGAGCGTCATCCAGGTCGCGACCCTCGTGACGACGATCCCGATCTTCGTCGGCCTCGCCAATCTCGTGATCAACCGCACCCCGATCTCCACGGTGAAGATGATCACCGGGGCGCTCGCGGTCCTCGGCGTCACGACGCTGCTGACCGACGGCACGCTCGATGTTCTCTCGGCCGGCGGCTCCTCCCTCTGGGGCGTCCTGATGGCGACGCTGTGCGCGGCCCTCGTCGCGATCTTCTCGGTGATGGCGAAGCCCCTGATGGTGCGGCACGGGGCGATGCGCACGACGACGCTCGCGATCACCATCGGCGCGGTGGGGCTCTGGGTCGGGGTCGGCCTCTTCTGGGGACGCTGGGTCAATCCGCTCACCCTCACCGACCGGCCGGCGACGGCGGTCTGGTCCCTCCTCGTCCTCGGCCTCTGGAACACGACGGTGACGCAGCTCATGTGGCTCGGCGGGCTCGCGGCCGCGCCCGACATGACGCGCGCCTCCTACCTCTTCTTCCTGAAGCCGGTCATCGCCGCCTTCCTCGCGATCCTCTTCCTCGGCGACAGCCCGACCTGGCTGCAGCTTGTCGCCATCGTCGTGGTGTCCGGATCGGTGCTTGTGGAAATCACCTGGCCACGCGGCCGTCCCTCCGCAAAACCGGCCTGACGCGCGGGTCCGCGCGGGTCGATCGCCGAAATTTTCGGGCGGATCGGTGCGCCGCACGGCAAGAATTTTCCGCGCTTACTGGACAGCATCCATCCATTCGTCTTCGTATAGTGCGAATAAGAACAAGGCTGCTTTGTGTGGGTGCGCCACAAGGGCAACGAGAGAGCCGGGAGACGATGTGAGCGTACTCGACCGTTTTCGCCTCGATGGAAGGCGCGCACTCGTGACCGGCTCGAGCCGGGGTCTCGGACGCGAGATCGCGCTCGCGCTCGCCGATGTGGGGGCCGACATCGTCCTCGTCGCGCGCCCGTCCGATGATCTCGACGCGACCGCCGACGACATCCGCGCGATGGGCCGCACCGTGTGGACCTATCCCGCCGACATCGCCGAGCCCGAGATCGCGGAGGCCGTCTCTACGCGCGCCCTCGCCGAGGCCGGCCCCATCGACATCCTCGTCAACAATGTCGGCGGACGGCGCGAGAACGTGAAGATCGAGGAGCAGACGCTGGAGAGCTGGCGCCGGCTCATGGACCTCAACCTCACCGCCGCCGTCACCTGCACGCGCGTGATCGGGGCGGGGATGATCGCGGCCGGGCGCGGCGGGCGGGTGATCAACATCGCCTCCAGCAACGCGTCCCGCGTCGGGCGCGGCATCGGCGGGCGGCACTATGAGACCGCGAAGGCGGCGATCGTGCAGTTCACCCGCGCCGCCGCCGTCGACTGGGCCCCGCACGCCATCACCGTCAACGCCATCTGCCCCGGCCTCTTCATGACCGCGCCGAACCAGCGTTGGCTGCGCGAGAAGCCGGAGATCATCGAGGCGGCGGTCGGCAACATTCCCCTCGGCCGCGCGGGGGATCCGGAAGATATCGGCCCGCTCGCGGTCTACCTCGCCTCGGACGCGTCGCGCTTCATGACGGGAGCGGCGATCGCGATCGACGGCGGCACCACGTGCTGAACTAGGCAACAAATTTGCAACGCACGTGAAGATGCCGTCGCACGACAACCAACAGGGAGCGAACACTATGAACGCCGGACGGAAAAAACGGTCATTGATCCTCGGTTGCGCCGCGCTGATCGCCTTGGCGTCCGCCGGCGCCTGGCCCGCGAGCGAGGCAGAGGCGGCGACGCTGCGCTACGCCACCATCGGCGAGCCGCCGAGCCTCGACGTTCAGATGGGCACCGCGACCCTCGCCACCACGATTGCCCAGAACATGTTCGAGACGCTCTACGCGTTCGACAGCACCGGCGCCCCGCAGCCGATGCTCGCCGAGGGCGAGACGGTGTCGGAGGACGGCAAGACGATCGTCATCACGCTGCGCACCGGCGTCCCCTTCCACAACGGCAAGGAGATGAACGCCGAGGACGTCGCGGCTTCGCTCAACCGCTGGGTCGAGTTCGGCGCGCGCGGCAAGACGCTGAACGCGAGTTCCATCGAGGCGACCGGCGACAACGAGGTGACGATCACCCTCGCCGAGGTGAACGGCGCCTGGAAGAGCCTCCTCGCCTTCCCGAATGGCGGCCCGGTCATCTATCCGGCCGACATCGTGACGGCCGCCGGCGGCGAGCCGATCAAGCCCGAAGCCTATATCGGCACCGGCCCCTACAAGTTCGTGGAATGGCGCGCGAACCGGCACGTCGAGCTTCAGAAGTTCGATGATTATGCCGCCCGCAGCGAACCGGCGGACGGCTCGGCCGGCGCCCGCGAAGCCTCCATCGAGACGCTTCAATTCATCCCCGTCGGCGACGTCAGCACCCGCGTCAGCGGCGTCCAGGCCGGCGACTACGACTATGCCGAATACATCTCCGGCGACCTCTACGGCATCCTGAAGGACGACCCGTCCGTCGCCTCGCACATCTCGAGCGCGCCGATTTTCGGGCTGATGTTCATGAACAGCAAGGAGGGCATCCTCGCCGGGAACTACAAGCTGCGCCAGGCGGTCCTCGCCGCGCTCAACATGACCGAGGCGCTGCAGATCTCCGTCGGCGACGAGGAGCTCTTCTCCGCGCAGGGGTCGATCTTCCCGGAAGGCAATGTCTGGTACACCGAGGCCGGCACCGAGAACTACAACCAGAACGACCCGGAGAAGGCGAAGAACCTCGCCGCCGAGGCCGGCTACAAGGGCGAGCCGATCTCGCTCCTCGTCTCCACCAACTACCAGCAGCATTTCGACCAGGCGAACGTCTTCAAGCAGCAGCTCGCCAAGGCCGGCATCAACGTCGAGCTGAACGTCACCGACTGGGCGACGCTCCTCAAGGAGCGCGGCGAGCCGGGCGCGTGGGACATGTTCATGACGCACCACGGCCCCTCCCCGGACCCGGTGCTCCTCACCTTCATGAACGCGAGCTATCCCGGCTGGTGGACGACGGACGAGCGCAATGCGGACCTCGCCAAGCTCGTCGGCACATCCGATCTCGAAGAACGTGAGGCGGCGTGGGCGACCACCCAGGCCCTCGTCTACGAGCAGATCCCGGCCGTGAAGGTCGGCGACGTCTTCTCGTTCGACATCGCCTCGCCGGCGCTGAAGACGACGTGGGACCGTGCCCCCGCCTTCCCCTATTTCTGGGGGGCCACGAAGTAACCCGCCCAGCATCCGGCCTCTGACCCGCCGATGTGGGGTTACATCCTGAAGCGAACGGTTGCGGCGGCGGCGACGCTCGTCGCCGCATCCGTTCTCATCTTCATCTTCATCCACCTGATCCCGGGCGAGCCGGCGGCCGTCATGCTCGGCGACGCGGCGACGCCCGACCAGGTCGCCGCCCTGCGCACCAAGCTCGGCCTCGATGAGCCTCTCTTCATCCAGTATTTCTACTGGGCGGGGAACGCGCTGCAGGGCGATCTCGGCCGCTCGATCTTCTTCGACGAGCCGGTCACCTCGGTGATCGCCGACGGGGCGGAGACGAGCATCCTGCTCGCCTCCATCACGATGGTCTGGGTCGTCCTCATCGGCGTCCCGGTCGGCGTCATTGCGGCGATGCGGCGGGGGAGCTGGCTCGACCAGGGCCTGTCCGGCCTTGCGATGCTGCTCGCCTCGATCCCGACCTTCTGGGTCGGCCTCTACCTCATCCTCGTGTTCGCCGCGCAGCTCGGCTGGCTGCCCTCATCGGGCTATCCCTCGATCTTCGACGAGGGGGGGCTTGCGAACCTGCGCTATCTCCTCCTGCCGAGCCTTGCGCTCGCGACGCCCAACGCCGCTCTGATCCTGCGCCTCACCCGCGCGAGCATGCTCGACGTGTCGAAGGAGGACTATGTCCGCACCGCGCGTGCGAAGGGCATCAGCCCGCGCCAGGTCACGGTCCGCCACATCCTGCGCAACGCGCTCCTCGTCGTGGTGTCGGCCTTCGGCTTCACCTTCGCCGCGCTGATCTCGGAGGCGGTCGTCACCGAGACGGTGTTCGCGCTCCCCGGCATCGGGCGCACCGTCGTCCAGTCGATCCTGCGGCGCGACTATCCGGTCATCCAGGGGGTCATCCTCGTGATCGTCTGCCTCTACCTCGTCCTGAACCTCCTGGTGGACATCTCCTACCGCTTCCTCGATCCGCGGGTTGAACTCGAATGACAGCGACGCTCCACGGTCTCTTCGACGCGGCGCTGTCGCGCCCGCTCACGGCGTTCGGGCTCCTCTTCCTCGCCGTCGTCGTCGTCTTCGCGCTCGCCTCGCCGCTGATCGCGCCCTACGCCCCGCTCGAGATCGATTCGCTGAACCGTCTCGTGCCGCCGAACGCCGAGCACTGGTTCGGCACCGACCATTTCGGCCGCGACACCTTCTCGCGCGTCGTCTACGGGGCGCGCCTCGCCCTCCTCATCGGCATCGGCGTCGTCGGCTTCGCGCTGATGACGGGGGTGCCGATCGGCGTCGTCTCCGCCCTCTACCCGCGGCTCGGCCGCATCCTGATGCGCGGCGTCGACGTGCTGATGGCGTTCCCGTCCCTCCTCCTCGCGCTCGGCCTCATCGTCATCCTCGGCCGGGGCGTCGCGAACGCGATCCTCGCGATCGGCGTCGTCTATCTCACGACCACCGCGCGCATCGTCTACGGCGTCACGCTGCGCCTGCGCGAGGAGACCTATGTCGAGGCGGCCCAGTCGATGGGCGCGGGGACGGTCTGGACGATCCGCAAGCACATCCTGCCCAACATGATCTCGCCGCTCCTCGTCCAGGCGAGCTTCGTCTTCGCCTTCGCCCAGCTCGGCGCGGCCTCGCTCGACTTTCTCGGCCTCGGCACGCCGCCCGACATCCCGAGCTGGGGCAACATGCTCGCCGAATCCCGCCTCTACATCACGCGCGCGCCCTGGCTCCTCTTCTTCCCCGGCATGATGATCGCGCTCACCGCCTTCTCCCTGAACCTCACCGGCGACGCGCTGCGCGACCACATGGACCCGCGCTTCCGCGAGGCGATGGGCAACCGGAAGAGGATGTAGAGGATGCTCGTCGTCGAAGACCTCGTCGTCTCCGTCGGGACCGCGCTCGGCCCGCTCGACATCGTGCGCGGTGTCTCCTTCTCCATCGGGCCGGGTGAGATCCTCGGCCTCGTCGGCGAATCGGGCTCGGGCAAGTCCATGACTTCACTCGCCGTGATGGGCCTCCTCGAAAAGCCGCGCACACGCGTGACCGGCGGCCACATCACGATCGACGGCGCCGACATCACCCACGCAACGCCCTATGAGCGGGTGAAGAAGGGCAATGGCGACGTCGCGATGATCTTCCAGGAGCCGATGACCTCGCTGAACCCCGTGCGCCGGATCGGCGACCAGATCGCCGAGGCGATCAAGGTCCACGACCCCGACGCCGATGTGCGCAAGCGCACGCAGGAGCTTATGGAGCTCGTGCGCCTGCCCGACGCCGCCCTCCAGGCCGGCGCTTACCCGCACGAACTCTCCGGCGGCATGCGCCAGCGCGTGATGATCGCGATCGCGCTCGCCTGCCGCCCGAAGGTGCTGATCGCCGACGAGCCGACGACCGCGCTCGACGTGACCGTCCAGCTCCAGATCCTCGGCCTCCTCAGGGATCTTTGCGACCGGCTCCACATGGGCATCCTCTTCATCACCCACGATCTCGGCGTCGTCTCCCAGCTCGCCGACCGCGTCGCGGTGATGTATGCGGGTCAGATCGTGGAGACCGGCAGCGTGCGCACGATCTTCGCCGCGCCCCTCCACCCCTATACGGCGGGGCTGATGGCGTGCGTGCCGGACCCGTCGACCGGCCACGAGCCGCTCGTCACGATCCCCGGCCAGGCGCCCCGCCCCAACGAGGTGACGTCCGGCTGCCCGTTCTCGCCGCGCTGCTCGCGCGCCGGGCCGCCCTGCCGGGAGGGGCCCGTCCCATTGGTGAGGGTCGGCGAGCACACCGCCCTTTGCCATTTCCCCCTCAATGTGGGGGCGCTCCATGCCTGATCCCTCGACCGCGCCCGGTCCCGCCACCGCCCCGATCCTGGAGCTGCGCGACCTCACCAAGCGCTTCCGCGCCCGCCGCGCGGGCAAGACCTACACGATCACCGCCGTCAACAGCGTCTCGCTCGCGCTCCGGGAGGGCGAGGTGCTCGGCATCGTCGGCGAGTCGGGCTGCGGCAAGACCACGGTCGGGCGCATGATCATCGGCCTCGAGAAGGCGGACGAGGGCGAGATCCGCTTCGGCGGCACCGACATCGCCCACCGCCACGGGGCGGCGCTGAAGGCCGCGCGCCTCAAGCTGCGCATGGTCTTCCAGGACCCCTACGCCTCGCTCAATCCGCGCCGCTCGGTGGAGGACAGCGTCGCCGAGACGGGCGACATTCACGGCATCTTCCCGAACGCCAAGCGGCGCAAGGAGATGGTCGGCGAGGCGCTCAGCCATGTCGGCCTCGACCCCTCCTTCGCGAGCCGCTACCCGCACGAACTCTCGGGCGGACAGCGCCAGCGCGTCGGCATCGCGCGGGCCATCCTGCCGACGCCGGACGTGATCATCGCCGACGAGCCGGTCTCCGCGCTCGACGTGTCGATCCAGGCGCAGGTGCTGAACCTGCTGGCCGACCTCAAGGCCCGGCTCGGCCTCACGATGATGTTCATCTCCCACGATCTCGGCGTCGTGGCGAAGATCAGCGACCGCGTCGCGGTCCTCTACATGGGGCATGTCGTGGAGATCGGGGATGGACCGGCCCTCTTCGCCGATCCGCAGCATCCCTATACGCAGATGCTGATCGCCTCGGTGCCCCGCATCGACGCGGCGAGCCGGGTGACGGGCGCGGTGGAGCGCGGCGAGCCGCCGAGCCGCTTCCGCGCCATCGAGGGCTGCCCCTTTCAGGACCGCTGCGCCAAGCGCACGGACGTGTGCCGCACGATGCCGGACCTGTTGCCGACGACGCCCGGCCGGCGCGTCGCCTGCCACCATGTGGAGCGCGCGCCGGTCGTCGCGACCTAAATCCGCGTCCGGCTCAGGCCGGGCGCGGCGCCGTGCCGTCGGCCCACCACTTGCCGCCGATCACCGTGCCCATGCTCGCGAAGCGCTTGTCGCCGCGCAGCACCTCGCCGACGACGTCGACATGCTCGACCACCTCGTCGCGCAGCTCGATCACCGTCGCGTCGCCCGGCGTCCCCTTGGCGAGGGAGCCGAGTTCCGGCCGGCGGATGATCTTCGCCGGGTTCTCCGTCGCGCAGCGGATCACCTGATTGAGGTCCATGCCGAGGGCGAGGAATTTCGACATCACGGCGAGAAGGTCATGCGCCGGGCCGTCGACGCAGAGCGTGTGGACGTCGCTCGAGATCGCATCCGGGCCGATCCCCTCGGCGAGCATCGCGCGGCAGGAATCGAACGAGAAGCCGCCCTGCCCGTGCCCGATGTCGAAATAGACGCCACGCTCGCGCGCCGCGAGCACCTCGGCCCGCACATTGCGCGCGGCGTCGATGGGGGCGTTCGGCCAGGGGCGGAAGCAGTGGGTGAGCACGTCGCCGGGGCGCAGCACCGCGAGCACCTCCTCCTGGCTCGGCGGGCGGTTGTCGATGTGCGCCATCACCGGCAGGCCGAGAAGGTCCGCAACCTCCAGCGCCAGATGAAGCGGCGCGATGCCGGACGCTCCGCCCGCCTTCGCCCCGATCCGCACCTTGATGCCGACGACGATGTCCTTGTTCGCCCGCGCCGCCTCCAGGCACTCGTGCGGGTGGACGAGGCGCATGTCGCCGCACTCGCCGACCATCACGTTCTTGGAGAAGCCGTAGATGCCGGCGAACGAGATGTTCACGTAGGCAAGGATGCGCGGCTCGGTCCGCTCGATGACGTGGGCGCGGAAGCCCGGAAAGTTGCCCGCCCCGGCGCTCCCGGCGTCGACGAAGGTGGTCGTGCCGCTGCGCCGCGCGATCGTCGGCGCGTCGACGCCGAGGGAGGTGCCGCCCCAATAGACGTGAGTGTGAAGGTCGATGAGGCCGGGCGTCACGATCTTGCCGGAGACGTCGCGCACCTCGGCCGCCTCGCCGAGATCGGTGCCGACCGCCGCCACCATGCCGTCGGCGAAGGCGACGTCCGCGACCCCATCCATCCCCGCCGCCGGATCGATCACCCGGCCGCCCTTCAACACGAGATCGTACATCGCTCTTCCTTCCCCTGCCCGCGCGGGCTTCGTTCGTATCCTAGAGGTCTATGCGACCTTTCGGACCGACCACAAGGACGGTTGGGTCACGCGCGCGGACTTTGGCCGCCACTAGGTGGCCGCCGTCTCCGTCTCCTTCGCGGTCTCGGCATATTTGCTCTCCAGAGAGACCCAGGAGGGGTAGTCGAAGAGGTTCCACAATTCGCGATGGTCCATCATGCAGTCGCTGAAATTGGCGAGCTGCCCCTCCCCGCTCAGCGTCTCCAGCATCTTGCGGCCCATGCGGCCGACGGTACGGGTGAGCGAGTTCGGGTAGATGACCAGGCCGTAGCCGAGCGCGCGCAGCTCCTCGAGCGGCAGGATCGGCGTGCGGCCGCCCTCGACCATGTTGGCGAGCGTCGGGAGGGTGAGGTCGCGGTTGAGCGTGCGCATCTCCTCCTCCGTCTCGGGCGATTCCACGAAGAGGATGTCCGCCCCGGCCTCGCCATAGGCGGCGGCGCGGTCGATCGCCTCCTGGAGGCCGAGCGTCGAGCGCGCGTCGGTGCGGGCGATGATCAGCATGTCCCCGTCGGCGCGCGCGTCGACCGCCGCCTTGATGCGGGCCGTCATCTCGTCGACGCCGACCAGCATCCGGCCGGGCTCGTGGCCGCACTTCTTCGGCCACGCCTGGTCCTCGATCTGGACGGCGGCGACCCCGGCGCGCTCCATCTCGCGAATGCTGCGGATGACGTTGAGGACGCCGCCATAGCCGGTGTCGATGTCGGCGATCACGGGGATCGCGACGACGTCGGCGATCCGCTTCACCCGGTCGAGCACCTCGCTGAAGGACATCAGCCCGACATCGGGCGCGCCGAGCGCGCTCATGGAGATGCCCGAGCCCGTGACGTAGGCCGCGCCGAAGCCGGTCGCCTCCACGAGGCGGGCGGTGATGCAGTCGTAGCAGCCGGGCGCCACGACCATTCCCTGTTCGAGCTGGCCGCGCAGCCGCTTGGCCCGGCCGTCGATCTGGGACAGGACGGTGGGGACGACGTTGCTCATGCCTGTTGTCCGATCGCTTTGTATTTGGTGTCGAGTGCCGTTGACGGCATGAATCGCTTCTCGAGCGCGTAGACCTCGTCCATGCCGATGAGGCGGTGGAGGTCGGCGAAGGGGTACATCGCGGCCTCGTCCCCGAGGGCGCCGCTGCGGTGCACGTCCTGGAGGGCGCGCGCCATCCCGCCCATTGCGGCGAGCACGAGCGTCACCGGCAGGCTGACGCGGGCGACGCCCATCGCCTGGAGGTCGGCAAAGGTCAGCGATTTCGGCGTCTTGCCGCCCTCCACCATGTTCACCGCGACCGGGCCGTCGATACGGCGCGTCAGCTCGCGGATGATGCCGGTGTCGTGGACGCCGTCGATGAAGATCATCGTCGCGCCGGCCGCGAGATAGGCATTGCCGCGCCGCACGGTCTCGTCGAGGCCGGCGACCGCCAGCGCGTCCGTGCGCGCGTTGATGACGAAGGCGGGGTCGCGCCGGGCGTCGACCGCCGCGCGCACCTTGCCGACCATCTCCTCCAGCGCGATCACCTCCTTGCCTTCGAGGTGGCCGCACCGCTTGGGCATGACCTGATCCTCGATGTTGATGCCGGCCGCGCCCGCATCCTCGAAGGTCTTCACCGTCAGCCAGGTGTTGACGGCGTTGCCGAAGCCGGTGTCGCCGTCCGCCATCACCGGCAGGTCCGTCGCGCGCACGATGGCGGCGGTGCGGGCCGCCATGTCCGTCATGGAGAGGACCGAGACGTCCGGCAGGCCGAGATGGCTCGCGACGATGCCGAGGCCGGTGCACTGGACGGCCTCGAAGCCGGCGTGCTCGATCAGCTTGGCCGAGAGGCAATCATAGGCGCCCGGCATCACGAGGATCTCCGGGCGCTCGATCAGCGCTTTCAGCCGCGCCGCTTTGCTCATGGTGCCTGTCATCCTGGCCTCACTGATGCGAGAACATCGGCCGGCCCGCGACCGGCAGGTCGGCGCGCAGAACCGTGCCGCTCTCGGATTCGGTGATGAAGAGGGTCCGGTTCTCCGGACCGCCGAAGGCGCAGTTCGTGCCGAAGAGGCCGCCCTTCAGGTTGATGCGATGGGTCGGCTGGCCGAGCCGGTCGAAGCGCCACACCGCCATCCCCGCATGGGTGACGACGAGACCGCCCTCCTCGTCCACCGCCATCCCATCTGGGCCGGAGAGGCCGCCCGAGAGCTGGATGAAGGTGCCCGCCTTCGAGACCATGCCGTCGCCCATCAGCGGCAGGCGCCAGACCGCGAGCGCGCGGGTCACGGAGATGAAGATCTGCCGCTCGTTGAGGCTGAGGACGATCCCGTTCGGGCTCGGCACCGTGTCGATCAGCTTCTGGAGGACGCCGTCGGCCGTCAGGCGGAAGACGCGGCCCGTCGGGTCATGCCATCCGGTCTGCCCCTGGTCGGTGAAATAGAGGTCTCCGTTGGAGGCGAAGACGAGGTCGTTGACGCCCTTGAAGCTCTCCGAGTGGTTGGTCTCGATGACCGGAACCACCGCGCCCGTCGCCGGATCGAGCTGCACGATCCCGCGCTTGTAGTCGGTGATGAAGATCCGGCCGTCCTTGTGGATCTTCAGCCCGTTCGGCCAGCCGTCATACTCGGTAACGAGCGTCCACTCGCCCGCCGGATCGATGCGGAAGACGCGGCCGAAGGGAATGTCGGTGACGTAGAGATTGCCGTCGCGGTCGAAGCTCGGGCCTTCGAGGAAGGAGTGGATGTGGGCGCCCGCCTTGTTCGCGTTGGCCCAGGCGGAGGCCTCGTTGCGCCGGAACGAATCCGGCATGCGGGAGAAGACCTCGCTCTCGACGATCTCGGGCGGGGGATAGAGGCTCATCGGGTGGTCGCTCCCTTGAGGTCACGCGGGGGGTGACCGGCATAGGTGTAGGGAAAGTCGCGCGGGATCGGCCCCTTGTTGCGGCCGCCCTGCTGGGTCTGCTCCCAGGCGTGGGCGAGGATGCCGACCGAGCGCGAGAGGACGAAGAGGCCGCGCCCCAGCACCGGCGCGAAGCCGAGCTCGCTGAGGACGACCGCCCCGCTCCCGTCGATGTTCATGGTGAGGTGCCGGCCGCTGCGGCGTTCGAGGTCGGCCTCGATGGCGCGGCCGATCTTCGCGAACCGGCCGGAGACGTGACCGGCCGCCGCCGCCTCCTCCACGAGGCCGAGAAGGCGCGGCCCGCGCGGGTCGCGCGGATGGAAGCGGTGGCCGAAGCCCGGCACATATTTGGTGACGCGCGCCTGATAGTCGTCGAGCACGGCGCGCACGGCATCCTCCAGCGCCTCGCCCTTCCCGGTGCGCGCGTCGATATCGGCCATGATCTCCATGGTCTGCTCGCCCGCCCCGCCGTGCACGTCACCGAGGACGTTCGCGGCGGAGGCGACGGCGTTGTTGATGCCGACCCCGCAGGTCGCCGCGATCCGCGCGATCGCGATCGAGGGCGCGTGCGGCCCGTGGTCGACGCCCGCGACGAGCATGTGGCCGAGCAGCGCCGCCTCTTCCTTGCTCGGCAGGTCGCCGCGCAGGAGGAGCCAGATCATCTGCGGAAAGTCGATGTTGCCGATGAGCTGCTCGATCGGATAGCCGCGCATCCGGATGACACCGGGCTCGATGTCGATGATCTCGGTGCGCCACCAATCGCTCGCAGCCTGGCGACTTGCGTCCGTCATAGGATGCCTTCTTCCTTGAGTGCTTCGATCTCGGCTTGTGAGACGCCGAGTTCTGCGAAGATTTCCCCGTTGTGCGCGCCGAGCTGGGCCGGCGGCGCGAGGTCGGCGCGGTCCTCCCCCTCGAACACGAAGCCGCCATTGGCGACGCGCACGCTGCGGTCGAGGCCGGGCACGGTGGCGAATTCGCGGAAGAGGCCGCGATGGCGCACCTGGGGGTGGTCGATCGCGTCGGGCACGGAGAGGACGCGGCCGGTCGGGACGTGGGCCGCGTTGAGGCGCTCCTCCCATTCCTGCGCCGGCGCGCCCATCAGGACCTCTTCGAGGAGCGTCTTCAGTTCCGCCCGGTTCGCCTTGCGGCTCTCCCGCTCCTTGAAGCGCGGGTCCTCGATGAGCTCCGGCACGCCGAGAACCTTCGCGACGCTCTCCCAGTGGGACTGCCGGTTCGCCGCGATGTTGAGGAGGCCGTCCTTCGTGCGGAAGGTGCCGGAGGGGGCGGCGGTGCGGTTCTCGTTGCCCATCGGGGCGGGCGTCTGGCCGGTGATGAGATAGTTCGAGACGACCCAGGCCGACGTCACCATGGTGGAATCGAGCATCGACACATCGATGATCGACCCCTCCCCCGTGCGTGCCGCCCCCGCGAGCGCCGCGCTGACGGACATCGCCGCCGTCAGCCCGGTCACCGCGTCCGCGACGGGGAAGCCGACGCGCAGCGGCGCGGAGTCGGCGTCGCCGGTGACGCTCATGATCCCGGAGAGGCCCTGGATGATCTGGTCGTAGGCGGGGCGCTTGGCGTAGGGGCCGGTCTGCCCGAAGCCGGAGAGCGAGCACACGACGAGGCGCGGATTGCGCGCGCGCAGCGCCGCCGGGCTCGCCCCGAGCCGCGCCATCACCCCCGGCCGGAAGCTTTCGACGACCGCGTCGGCGGTGTCGACGAGGCGCAGGAAGAGCGCCTGCCCCTTCGGCGACTTCATGTCGAGCGTGACGGACTTCTTGCCGGCATTCTGGGCGAGGAAAGACGCGCCCATGTGGCGCCGGTTGAGGTCGGAATCGGCGCCGAGCTCGCGGGCGAGATCGCCGCTGCCGGGCCGCTCCACCTTGATCACCTCCGCCCCCAGCATCGCGAGCTGGTAGCAGCAGAAGGGGCCCGCCATGACGTTGGTGAGGTCGAGGACGCGCAGATTTTCGAGCGGCAGGCTCATGCGAAGCCTCCGCTCGCGATGACCGGCTGGCCGCGCCGCGCTTCCAGCACCCGGCGCATCTCGTCGGCACGGCCGCCGAGCTGGCCGGTGAGGCGGATGCCCGCCTCGAGCGCGAGGTCGATATAATTGTCGATCGCCTCTTCGGTGAAGCGCGGCGCGGGGCCGATAATGCCGAGCGCGCCGACGAGATTGCGAAGGTCGAAGACCGGGACGGAGACGCCGTAGGCGGACGGATCGCGCTCGCCGCGCGAGACATAATAATAGCGTTCGCGCACCTCGTCCGAGGTCGGGTCGGTGCCGCCGGTGAAGGCGGTGAGGACGCGGCCGGGCCCCCCGATATTCAGCGGCAGGTGCTCGCCCACCATGATGTGGTGGCGCACCGACTGCGCGCTCTCCACGCGGTAAAGGCAGACGCGGACATTGTCGTCCTTCACGTAGAAGGCCGTGCTCTCGCCGGATCGGTCCGCCGCCCACTGGAGCGCGGGCTCGACATAGTCGCCGAGATTGAAGGCCGCCTGGTAGAGCGCGCCGAGGCGGGAGAGCGTCGAGCCGAGCCGCCAGCGCCCGTCCTCCAGGCGGACGAGATAGCCGGCGTCCTCCAGCGATGCGGCAAGGCGCAGGATCGTGCTCTTGTGGAGCTTCGTGCGCTTGGCGAGCTCGGCGAGGCTGAGCGAGGCCTCGCCCCGCTTGAAGGCGGCGGGGATGAGGAGCGCGCGGTCGACCGCCGCGACCTTCCTGCGTGTCGTGTCGGACGTCATGCGGCGAGCCCCTCCACTTCGCGACGGCCCCGCACCCAGCGTGCGATCAGGAGGAGGCCGAGCGCCGCCCCGCCGACGGTCGCGGCCAGATGCGGCACGAAGATGAGGAGCGCGGCGACGGCCGCCCCCAGCCGCTCCAGCGGCGAGAGCCGTCCGCGAAAATAGCCGACCTGCCCCGCCGCGAGGAGGACCACCGCGAAAACGAGGCTCGCGAGGGAGAGGACGAGATAAGGCAGGCTCGCGAGCGACAGATCCTGCAGCATCAGGACGGGCTGATAGACCCAGAGGAAGGGCAGGATGAACGCGACGATGCACAGGCGCAGGCACACGAACGCGATCTGTGTGACGGGTGCCTGCGCGATCGCCGCCGCCGCGAACACGGCGAGCGCGACGGGTGGCGTGATCGCGCTCATGACCGCGAAGTAGAAGAGGAAGAGGTGGACGCCGAGCTTCGGCAGCCCGAGCTCGATGAGGGACGGGCCGGCGATGAAGACGACCATCAGGTAGGAGGCCGCCGTCGGCAGCCCCATGCCGAGGACGAGCGAGCACGCCCCCGCAAGGAGAAGCGCCAGGAGGAGGTTGTTGTCGCCGACGAAAAGGATCGACTGGCTGAGCTTCACGCCGAGCCCGGTCGAGGTCACGGCGGCGATGATGATGCCGATCGCGGCGCACGAGGCGGCGACGCCGATCCCGTCGCGCCCGCCCTCCACGACGACCGAGACGAGCTCCTTCCAGGTCGGCCGGATCGCGGGGAGGACCATCGCGATCGCGATCACCGTGCCGGTCGCGGCAAGGCCCGCGAGGTCGACCGAGTAGCCCGTCAGGAGGAGATAGAGGAGCACCGTGAAGCCGGTGACGACGGTGACGCATTGGGAGATGCGCCGGGCCGACCATGGTTCGCGCTCGCGCCGCAGCGGGGCGAGCTGCAGGCGCCCGGCCTCCAGCGATGCGCCGACGCTGAGCGAAAAGAGGAAGAGGAGCGACGGAACGAGACCCGCGAGCATGATGCTCGGATAGGAGATGCCGGTGATCTCGGCCATGATGAAGGCGCCGACGCCCATGACCGGCGGCATGATCTGCCCGACGACCGAGGAGGAGGCCTCCATCGCCCCCGCATAGGCGCGGCTGTAGCCGGCTTTCTGCATGAGGTTGATGGTGATCGGCCCGTTGGCGACGACGTTCGCCGAGGACGAGCCGTTGATGGAGCCGAACAGCGCCGAGGCGATGATCGAGCATTGGGCGGCGCCCGAGCGGCGTCCCATGGTGACGATGCTCGACACCCACTCGAAGAAGTCGGCCGCGCCGACGATGCGCAGCGCCGTGCCGAAGATGACGAAGATCAGCACGACATTGACGACGGAGCCGAACGCGACGCCGAAGATGCCCTGCTGGCTGTAGGAGAGCTCGGCGATGCGCCAGATGTCCATGCCGCGATGGGACAGAATGCCGGGCAGGAACGGACCGGCGAGGAGGTAGCCGATCGCGAGGAGGATGATCGAGAGAAGGATCCACCCCTCCGACCGCCGTGCCGCCTCCAGGACGATCAGCGTGCCGGTGGCGAAGACGAAGAGGTCCGCGCCGTTCGGAATGCCGGTGCGATAGGCCGCGATCTCCGCGTGATTGTTGATCATGTACCAGGCGCCGTAGACGGCGAGCCCGGACAGGATCAGCGACAGGAGGAGATCGCCCTTGACCGTGAGGCCGGCGAGCGGCCCCGGGCGAAGCATGAACACGGCGACCAGGACCAGCGCGAGGGCGACCTCGTACTGGACCCAGTTCGTGTAGCGGCCGAGCGCGATCGTGTAGAAGAGGAAGAGGGTGAGCCCCGCGCAGGCAGCGAGGCCGAGCGCGCGGGCCGCGCGCTCGATCCCATCCAGCTTCTCGCGACCGTCGACGGTCTGTTGCGACACCGACATGACGTGCAATCCGGCTGGTGAATGGGCTCAGTCGGGGACCTCGACGCCCTTTTCCTGGAAGTATCGCGCGGCGCCGGGGTGGAGCGGCGCGGACAGCCCTTCGAGCGCGTTGTCGATCGACATCAGGCCGAGCTGGGTGTTGTTCTCGCGGATGGCGTCGATGTTGTCCCACACCGCCTTGGTGAGCTCGTAGGCCTCGTCCTCGCTAATGTCGGCGTTGACGACGACCATCATCGGGAAGGTCCAGAAATAGACCGGCCCGTCGGCGGTGGCGTGGCCGCCATAGGCCTCGGAGAGCTGCTCGGGCGTGAACTCGCGGAAGACGTAGAAGTCGCCGTTCGTCACCTCGGACTTGAACTGCTCGAACGTGGCGGGGTCGGGCGACAGGAAGCGCACGTCGTGCGAGCGGGCGACATTGTAGAGCCCGGACTGCGGCACGCCGCCCCAGACGATGGTGGCATCGAGCTGGTTGTTGCTGAGCTGGTCGAACGCGGTGCCCGCCTCGACATAGCGCCCGTCGACCGCGCCGGCCTCCGGGTCGAGCCCGTTCGCGCGGAAGAGGATGCCGGAGATGCGGCCCGCATTGCCGCCCGGACGGCCGAAGCCCACCGACTTGCCCTTGAGGTCCTGGAAGGACTCGATGCCGCTGTCGGCGCGCGTCACGTACTGCGCCATGCCGGTCGGGATGCCGAAGAGGACGTTCATCGTCTTGTAGCGCTCGAGGAGCTGCTCGGGCTCCTTCTCGAAGGCGCCGTTGCCTTCCATCGCGTCCTTGAAGTGCGGGCTGCCGATGAAGCCGAGATCGGCCCGGTCGGTCGCGACCATGCGCAGGAGGCTGTTGGTGCCGCCGCCATCGACCGGCGTCAGCGACACTGACGCGCCGGACTTGGCGAGGTGGTTCGACCACGCGGTCGCGAGCTGGAACGTGTCCCCGGCGATCCCGATCGTGCCGATGACCTTCTCATCGGCGTGGGCGGCCGCGGTCCCGACCATGAGGGCGCCGACGAGCGCAGCGTTGCAGAGCAGCTTTCTCATACTTCCTCCCTATGCGTTCTACTGTGTAGAACGTCGTTTCCTTTTCTTGTTTACTACCTGCCGCGGAGGGGCTAGTCAACCGCACGACGCACTGGTCCGGACCTTCGCGCGCGCCATCTCACCGCGCGTGGCGCGCCGGGCGGCGGCGTGCGAAGACCGGACGCGCCGCCCCGCCGGGGCCGGCGGAGCGGATCGAGCAGGGACATCTCGTCATGGATCAGAAGGTCGCCACGGACATGAGAGGCGCGGTCTATGAGGCCATCCTCACGCGCCGGAGCGTGCGCGCCTTCCTCGACACGCCCGTCGACGACGCGGCCATCCATCGGATGCTGGAGGCGGCGAGCCGGGCGCCGAGCGCGAGCAACATGCAGCCCTGGAAGGTGCACGTCCTGCGCGGCGCGACGCTCGCGCGGGTGCGCGAGGCGCTCCTCGGCGCGCACGAGGATGCGGTCCCCCATTCGCGCGAACTCGAATATTACCCGCAGGACTGGTTCGAGCCCTATCTCAGCCGCCGCCGCAAGGTCGGCTGGCAGCTCTATGAGAGCGTCGGCATCGCGCGCGGCGACCGCGCCGCCTCACGCCGCCAGCACGCGCGCAACTACGAATTCTTCGATGCGCCGGTGGGGATGATCTTCTGCCTCGACCGCGGGCTCGGCCTCGGCAGCTATGTGGACTACGGGATGTATCTGCAGAGCCTGATGATCGCCGCCCGCGCCGAGGGGCTCGACACCTGCCCGCAAGCCGCGCTCGCCAACTATCCGGAGATCCTGCGCCCCCTTCTTGGGATCCCCGAGGACCAGCTCATCCTGTGTGGCATGTCGCTCGGCTATGCCGACCCGTCCGCGCCTGAGAACGGCGTGCGGTCCGAGCGCGAGGGCGTCCACGGCTTCGTCACCATGCACGACTGAGGGCGCGGCGCCTCAGAACGGGAGCGGCGCCCCCTCCTTCACCTCCTTCAGGACGAAGAAGGTCCGGATCTGGCGCACGCCCGGCAGCGCGATCAGCTTCTTGCCGTGGAGGGCGTTGAAGTCACCCATGTCGCGCACGCGGATCTTCAGGAGATAGTCGAAGTCGCCGGCGACGAGGTGACACTCCAGCAGCTCCGTCACCCCCTCCACCGCCCGCTCGAACTCGGCGAAGCTCTCCGGCGTCGAGCGGTCGAGCACGACGCCGACCATCACCAGCGTGCCGAGCCCCACGGAGGCGGGGTTGATGCGCGCCGCGACGCCCGCAATGTGCCCCTCCTCGAAGAGGCGCTGGGTGCGGCGGTGGCAGGTCGCCGCGCTGACATTCACCGCCTTCGCAAGCTCGGCGTTCGTGAGCCGACCCTCCTTCTGGAGGCGGCGCAGGATATTCCTGTCGATCCGGTCGATCTCCGACATGAAAGGATCTTCCAACTTGCGGCCAGTCATGACGCACTCCACGCCATCGATGGCATTTCCATGCGTCAAATCTAGATTCCGGCGCCGAACTTTGGAAGCACCTTTCCGGCGGGTCGGGCTAACCTCCCGACAGTCCGGATGAGGAGATTCGCCCATGTCGCTGCTTGCCAAGTTCGAGCGCTATCCGCTCACCTTCGGCCCGACCCCGATCGAGCATCTGCCCCGCCTGTCCGAGGCGCTCGGCGGCAAGGTCGAGATCTACGCCAAGCGCGACGACTGCAATTCGGGCCTCGCGATGGGCGGCAACAAGCTGCGCAAGCTCGAATATATCGTGCCGGACGCGATCGCCTCGGGGGCGGACACGCTCGTCTCCATCGGCGGCGTGCAGTCGAACCACACGCGCATGGTCGCCGCGACCGCCGCGAAGATCGGCATGAAGTGCGTGGTGATCCAGGAGAAGTGGGTGCCGCACTATGATGCGGTCTATGACCGGGTCGGGAACATCCTGATGACCCGCCTGATGGGCGCCGATTCCCGCCTCGTGGAGGACGGGTTCGATATCGGCATCCGCCAGAGCTGGGAGGACGCGATCCGCTCGGTCGAAGAGGCGGGCGGCAAGCCCTACCCGATCCCGGCCGGCGCCTCGGTCCACAAATATGGCGCGCTCGGCTATGTGGGCTTCGCCGAGGAGGTCGCCGAGCAGGAGGCCGCGCTCGGCTTCCAGTTCGACTATGTGGTCGTGTGCGTCGTCACCGGGTCGACCCAGGGCGGGATGATCGTCGGCTTCGCCGCGCAGGACCGGGCCGACCGCGTCATCGGCATCGACGCGTCCGGCACGCTCGACCAGACCCGCGCGCAGGTCCGCTCCATCGTGGACAACACCGCCGCCCTCGTCGGCCTCGGCCGCGCCGTGCGCGAGGACGAGATCGTCATCAATCCCGACTACGCCTACCCCGCCTACGGCATCCCGTCGGAGGAGACCAACGAGGCGATCCGCCTCGCCGCCCGCACCGAGGCGATGATCACCGACCCCGTCTATGAGGGAAAGTCGATGCAGGGGCTCATCGACCTCACCAGGAAGGGCTTCTTCCCGGACGGCGCGAAGATCCTCTACGCGCACCTCGGCGGCGCCCCGGCGCTGAACGGCTACAGCTACATCTACAAGGACGGCTGAGGCGACGGCGCGGCGGGGTCCCGCCCCGCCTCTGGCGCCCGCCCTGCGCAGTCGAGCGCCCATTCCACGAAGGCGGCGATCGCGGCGCGGCGCGGATGGCCGGGCAGGCTCACCGCGTAGAAGCCGTAGCCCGGCAGCGCGATGCGCGAGAGGCGGCGCACGGCCCCGCTCGCAAGCTCCGGACCGATCAACACGTCGCTGCAGATGCCGATCCCCTGCCCGGCGATCACCGCCTCGATGGCGTGCAGCTCCTCCCGGAAGCGCATGCTGACGAGGCCGGCGAGATCCGGCACGCTCTCATGATGGGCCCGTGCCTCGCGCTGCCAACGGCCCCAGGTCGGCGCGTTGGTGTCGCCCGGCAGCCATTCGGCCTCGATCAGCGGATAGCGCGCGAGGCCGGTCGGGCTCAGTTGAACCGCCGCCTCCCCGACGAGCGCCGGGCTCGCCACGACATGGAAGCGGTCGCGCGCGAGCTCCACAGCCGGCATCCCGCGCGGCGGGCGGCGCGCGTAGCGGATCGCAATGTCCGCCTCCCCGGCCCCGAGATCGAGCACGGCGTCGGTCCCGATAATGTCGAGCTTCAGGCCGGGATGGACCGCGCGCCAGAGCGGGAGCCGCGGCACCAGCCACCGCGCCGCGAACGCGTTGGTCGCGGTGATCCTGAGACGGCCGCCGGCCTCGTCCTCGCGGATCGTCGACAGCGTCTCGGCGAAGGTCGCGAAACCGTCCCGCAGCACCGGGAAGAGCCGCTCTCCCGCCTCCGTCAGCGCCAGCGGCCGGGGCCTGCGGCGGAAGAGCGGCCGGCCGCAATGCCGCTCCAGGAGCTTGATCTGATGGCTGATGGCCGTCGGCGTCACCCCCAGCTCCACCGCCGCCTTCTTGAAGCTCAGATGACGGGCCGCCGCCTCGAATGACCGCAAGGCGCCGAGCGGTGGGAGGGTCTGCATCGATCGACGATAGCTGAATGGAGTTCACCCACAACTGAATTCTTCGAGGTTGCGCGGAACGGGGAAGCGCGCGGACAGTCGTTGCGAGTCGCGCAGGAGAAACGCGCCATGTCCGCCCCGATCTGCGACAAGACTGAGGCCCTCATCGCGTCGCTGGAGGCGCTCTCCCCGCTTATCGCCGAGCAGCGCGCCGCCTTCGACAAAGAGCGCCGGCTGACGGACGATGTCTACGCCGCCCTCGCCGATGCCGGGCTCTTCCGCCTCTGGCTCCCCCGCTCGCACGGCGGGCCCGAATTGTCGCCGCTCGCCTTCATGGAGGTCGTGGAGGCGGCGGCCGCGCTCGACGGCTCGATCGGCTGGCTCGTCGGCAATGGCGGCGGAATGAGCCGCGTCGGGGGCTATCTCCCGCCCGAGGTCGCGCGCGAAATCTTCGCCGATCCGCGCGCCTTCGTCGTCAGCGCGACGGGCGGGGTCGGAACGCTCGAACCGGCCGAGGGCGGCTGGCGGCTCTCGGGCCGCTGGCCGTTCGGCAGCGGCGCCCCGCACGCCAGCCATTTCATGGGCCTCGCGGCCGTCGGCGGCGTCGCGGACGCGGACCGGCCGCTGATGCTCTGCTGTGTCCCCCGCGCCGAGATCATCCTCCACGACACCTGGCACGTCTCCGGATTGCGCGGCACGGGAAGCGCCGATTTCGAGATGCGGGACGTGTTTGTCCCCGCCGCGCACGCTCACCCCTTCCTCGACCCCGCGCCGAGCGAGCCGGGTCTCCTCTACCGGATGCCGACGCTCGCGGTCTTCGCGTGGACGGTCGCCGTGGTCCCGCTCGGCATCGCGCGCGGCGCGCTCGACACCTTCGCGGCGCTTGCGAGCCGGAAGGCCCGCCAGGGCGCACCCACGCTCCTGCGCGACCGGGAGACGGTGCAGGCGTCGGTCGGCCGCGCGAAGGCCTCGCTGCTGGCCGCCCGCGCCCTCTTGATCGAGGCCATGCGCGAGCTGATGGCGGCGACCGATCTCGGCGGGCAGCGGCTCGTGGAGGCGCGCGCCACGCTGCGCCTCGCCGCCGCCCACGCAGCCGAGAGCGCCGTTGCGATCGTCGACCGGCTGGAGGCCGAGGCGGGCGCCGTCGCGATCTTCGAGAGCTGCGCGCTGGAACGGGCGGTGCGCGACGTCCACGCCGCGGTGAAGCACGTCGCGATGAGCCCGGCGAGCTACATCCTCGCCGGCCGCATGACGCTCGGCCTCGACCCCGGCACCCCGCGCTTCTGACCGGCGGCATAACGGGCGCGTCGCCTCGGCCCTGCTAGACGGGGCTCTTCCACCCCGGCGGCGGGGCGTGGCGCGGGGCCTGGGGCAGCGGCACCTTGAAGCCGCTGTCGGCCCCGTTCATGTCCATCCGCCGCTCCTTGATGCGCCAGACGCCCGACCCGTCGCGGACCAGCACGTCGAGATAGCGGCCGAAGACGGTCGCGGTGCCGCCGTCCGCCCCCTCGTGCCAGGCGAAGACGTAGCTCTCGGTGTGCGCTTCGTCGTCTGCCGGAAAGGCGATCGTCACGTTCGACAGATGATGCGCGGTCCGCCGCCAGCGCCACATGCGCTGAAGCGACTGCTCCAGCGCCGCGCGCCCATCGGAGCGGAAGGCTGGCGCGTCGGCGTAGATGACGGCGCAATCTTCGGTGAAGAGGGCGCCGATCGCGGGAAGGTCCATGCGATCGAGGTGGCGGCAATAGGCGATCAGCACGTCGCTGATCGCCTGCCGGGCGAGAAGGGTCGCGAGCGGGTCAGGCATGATCACGCACGTAGCGGGCCACCTCTTCGTGGGTCGCGAACCAGACGTCGCCGAGCGCCTTCGCGTGGGCGATCAGCTCCTCCAGGATGAACATGCGCGAGCGATAGCCGATCACGAAGGGATGGCAGACGAGCTGGAAGAGCCCGCCCTCCCGGTACGCCCCGTCGAGCTCGCGGCGGAAGATGGTGAGGACGTCGTCGGGCGGCGTCCAGGGCCGGGTCGCGGGGGTGCGGTTGAAGAGCATGTAGACCGCGTCGTCGCGCAACCACTCGACCGGGATCTCCACGACCCCGCTCGGCCGACCCTCCACGACGAGCTCGTAGCAATTCTCGTCCGCCATCAGCGAGGAATCGTAGAGGAGGCCCAGCTCCGAGACGATCGCGATGGTGCTGTCGCTGAGGTCCCAGTTGGCGGCGCGGAAGCCGACCGGCTCGCGCCCGGTGAGCGTGGTGAGCGTGTCGCGCGCGCGCAGCATCAGGTCGCGCTCCGTCACGGGATCGAGGAGCGACGTGTTCTCGTGGATGAAGCCGTGCATGCCGACCTCGTGGCCCGCGTCCACGATGCGCTTGGGCTCAGACGGGTCGATGAGCCCGGCGACGGCGGGCACGAAGAAGGTCGCTTTCACCTCCTCCCGCTCCAGAAGGTCGAGAATGCGCGGGACGCCGACGCGGCGGCCGAATTCGCCCCAGGAGAGGCGCCCGACAGCGGTGACGCCGCGGCCGAGCTCGAACGTCTCGTGGTCGCAATCGAAGGAGAGGGCGACGGCGCAGCGCGCGCCCCCCGGCCAGCGCGTTGGCTTCAGCGCGCGGCCCGCGCGCACGCGGTCCACCGCGGCGCGCCAGTCGGCCTCCGCCATCTGATGGGGCGCGACCGGCCCCTTGTTCGCCTGATCCATGATGTTCCGTCGGAAGACCTTGCGCGCTCCCCTGAGCACGCCGGCGCATGAGACTCCACCGAGATCCGACACAGGAAAGTTCTGTGAGCGGACCAAAAATTTTATGTAGACGTAAGAAGCCTTACATCGCTACCCTTGCGCAGCCTAAGCAAATTCCAACACAGATCAACTGTGTTCAAACTTGAGAGAAAGATTTCCGATGCTGAACTTTAAGGCGACTCTCATCGCGGGCACTGTTGGGTTTGCCACGGCGGCCGCGACACTGGTTATCGCGCCACAACCTTCGATAGCTCAGGACACGATTACCTGGAAGGTCCAGTCAGGTTGGCTTCCGGGCAGCACGCTGTTCGACTCGACCGTCGAGATGGCCGAGCGCATCGCCGAGCAGACCGACGGCCGCCTCCAGATCGAGGTTCTGCCGGCCGGTTCCGTGGTCGCGCTCAACCAGACGATCGACGCCGTGCGCGCCGGCATCATCGACGGGCACATCTCCTACGCGACCGTCTATTCCGGTTTCGACGCCGGCTTCGCCCCGCTCGGCGACCTTCCGGGCGCCTATGACGACCGCTTCCAGACGGTCGAGTTCATGTACTACGCGGGCGGCCTCGACCTGATGCGCGAGGCGTACGCCAAGTTCGGCCTCTATACGATCGGCGTCGGCACCGGCTCCTGGGAATCGGTTCCCTCGCGCGTCGAGATCAAGAGCTGGGACGACTTCAAGGGCATGAAGCTGCGCACCCCGCCCGGCATCGGCTCGCTCATCTGGGAGCGCCTCGGCGCGGTGCCGATCGTGATGCCGCAATCGGAAGTCTTCTCCGCGCTGGAGAAGGGCGTGATCGACGCCGCCGACGACGGCTCGCTCTCCTACAACTACCAGGTCGGCGACTACGACATCGTCCACTACACGCTTCTCGACAGCCCGCACTCCAACGGCCTGTGGGACTTCTCGGTGAACCAGGAGCGGTGGGACGCGCTGCCGGACGACATCAAGTCGATCCTCGAATTGAACATGCGTGAGATCATCGTGCGCAACATCATCAACGCCATGCGCGGCGACGAGGAAGTCGAGCGCAAGGCCGACGAGATCGGCCTCAACCTCTTCCGCCTCAGCGAAGAGGAGCGCGCCCGCTATCGCGAGATCGCCGTCGAGGTGTGGGATGAATGGGCTGAGAAGAGCCCGCTCGCCAAGCGCGTGATCGATGCGCAGAAGGCTTTCCTCACCCAGAAGGGTCTCCTCTAGTCCGCCAACGGAGCGATGCCGGTCCCCGCGCGGGGCCGGCATCCGTGCCAGAATGACCCGCTTCAATCGCCTCCTCGGTGCGGCCTTCTCCTATGTCTACGCCGCCGTCGCGGTCCTCACCTTCGGCGAGGTCTGCGCCCGCTATCTCTTCAACTCGCCGACGCAATGGACGATCGAGATCGTCGTCCTCATCGCGGCGATGCACTATATGATCGCCGCGCCGCAGGCCTACGCCGATGACGGCCACATCCGCATCACCGCCCTCTACGACCGCCTTCCCCTCAGCGCCCAGAAGGGGCTGCGCATCTTCGAGCGCATCGTCGTCGCCTCCGTCGCGGGGATCGTCGGCTACTGGGCCTTGAAGCAGGCCGAATCGGCGATCGCGATCGGTGAGCGCACCGGCTCCAACTTCAACTCGCTGTCGCCGACGATCCTGAAGGTGACGCTCGTCGTCGCCCTCGGCCTCCTCCTCCTCCAGGCGCTGGTGCACCTGAAGCGCGAGCTCATCGGAGGGCGCGATGGGGCCTGAAGGCGCAACCCTCCTCGTCATCTCGCTCCTCGCGATCTTCATCGCGATCGGCATCCCGCTCGCCTTCGCGACCTTCGCGACCGCGATCATCAGCGGCATGACCCTCTTCGGCTTCAAGAGCGTCCTCCTGATCGCGAACCGGATCTACGACGCCTCGACCGGCTATATCCTCATCGCGGTGCCCCTCTTCATCATGATGGGCGTCCTCATGGAGAAAGGGGGAATCGCGGCGCAGCTCTTCCGCGTCCTCCACATCTGGTCGGCCCGGCTGCCGGGCGGCATGGCGGTCGGCTGCGTCTTCGCCGGCGCGGTGATGGCGGCGATGGTCGGCATCGTCGGCGCGGAGATCATCACGCTCGGCCTCGTCGCCCTCCCGGCCCTCCTCGCCCGCGGCTACGACAAGAAGCTGACGCTCGGCGTCATCTGCGCGAGCGGGTCGCTGGGGGCGATGATCCCGCCGAGCCTCGTCCTCGTCTTCTACGGGCTGATCGCGGGCGAATCGATCGCCCAGCTCTTCGCCGCGGCCCTCATCCCCGGCGTGCTGATGGCGATCTCCTACGCGACCTACATCGTGATCCGCGCCTCGCTCCAGCCCGAACTCGCGCCGCCTCCCGCGCAGGAAGAGCTCGACATGCCGCTGATCGAGAAGATCGCGCTGGTGCGCAGCCTCGCCCTCCCCGCCCTCATCATCCTCGGCGTGCTGGGGTCGATCTATTTCGGCATCGCGGCCCCGACCGAGGCCGCCGCCATCGGCGTCGCCGGCGCGCTGCTCGCGGTCATCGTGACGGGCTCGTTCCGGTGGCGCGACCTCCACGACACCGTGATCCAGACGGGGCGTGCGGTCGGCCCGGTGCTGTGGGTCTATTTCGGCGCCAACTCCCTCATCAGCATCTACTCGCTGTCGGGGGGCGTGCGTTACCTCACCGGCCTCATCCATGCCGTGCCGCTGCCGCCGCTCGGCGTGCTCGCGGTCATCGTCCTGATCCTCTTCCTGCTCGGGATGGTGATGGACTGGATCGGGATCGCGATCCTGACGATGCCGGTCTTCCTGCCGGTGGTGGAGGCGCTCGGCTACGACCCGGTCTGGTTCGGCGTCATCTTCTGCATCTCGATGCAGATCGCCTACCTCACCCCGCCGATCGGGGCCTCGGCCTTCTACCTGAAGAGCGTCGCCCCGCCGGACGTCAGCCTCGGGGAGATCTTCACCTCGATCTGGCCCTTTGTCGGGCTCCAGTTCGTGATCCTGGTGATCGTCATCGCCTTCCCGGACCTCGCCCTTTGGCTGCCGGCGCAGATGCGCTGAGCCGGCAGCCGGGGCGCGGCGGCCTCAGCGCAATTCGAGGAGGCCGCCATCGACGGGCAGGATCTGCCCTGTGATCCAGGCCGACCGGCTCGTCGCGAGGAAGAGGATGACCTCCGCGATCTCCTCCGGCGTGCACCAGCGCTTGAGGGGATAGCGGGCGATCACCTGCCCGAGGAGAGCCTCGAACTCGGCGTCGTCCTTCGCACGCGCCCGGAACTGGGATTCCGAGAGCGGCGTGCGGACCGCGCCGGGGGCGACGGCGTTCACCCGCACCCCGTGCTCGGCGAAATCGGCCGCGAGCTGGCGCGCGAGCGCCGCCACCGCGCCTTTCGACGCGGCATAGGCGGCGATCCCCTTCATGCCTGCGAGGGCGACGGTCGAGGCGGTGAAGACCAGCGTGCCCGCGCTCTTCACGAGGTGAGGCAACGCGTGCCGGGCGGTCAGGAACGCGCCGGTGGAGTTCACGTCCATCGCGCGCTGCCAGTTCGCGACCGAGACGGAGAGGATGCTCCCCTCCACCATGATCCCGGCGTTCGCGGCGACCGTGTCGATCCGCCCCGTCCAGGCGATCGCGGCCTCCACCATCGCCGCGACCGAGGCCTCGTCGGCGACGTCGACCGCCGCCGCGCGCGCCGCGAATCCGTCCTCGCGAAGGAGGGCGGCGACCGCCTCGGCGCCCTCTCCGTCACGGTCCGCGACCAGAACGGAGGCGCCGTCCTCAGCGAAGCGGCGCGCGGTCGCGCGGCCGATGCCGGATGCGGCGCCCGTCACCACCGCCGTCCGCTCCGAAAGCCTCATCGAATGGACGTCCATGTCTCGGAAAGGCGGCTCATGCGGGGTCGGGCGCGAACATCTGCGGGTACATGTGGCGCTTCGCGTCCTCGTCGAGCACGGGCTTGAAGGCGTGGCGCTCCATCAGCGCGCGCACCCGCGCGGCGGCGGGGCGCTCGTCGATCCAGTCCGTCAGCCGCTTAATATTGGGGAACTGCGCCATCGCGTTCGCGTCGTCGAACATGAAGGGGATGCGCGAGGCCCAGCCCCAGACGGCCATGTCGACGATGGTGTAGGTCTCGCCGAGCATGTACGGCCCCTCGGCGAGGCGGGCATCGACGATGCCCCAGTGGCGGCGCGCCTCGAAATCGTAGCGCTTGCGGCCATAGGTGCGGTCGCCGAGCGCGAAGTGGCGGAAATGAACCGCCTGGCCGGAATAGGGGCCGACGCCGGTCGCGACGAACATCAGCCATGAGAGCAGCGCGCCCCGGTGCCCGTCCGGCAGGAATTGCCCCGTTTTCTCCGCGAGATAGAGGAGGATCGCGTTGCTGTCGAAGACGGTCTCGCCGCCGTCCACGATCGCCGGGACCTTGGCGTTCGGGTTGATCGCCTTGTAGGCGGGCGTGTGCTGCTCGCCCTCGCGGGTGTCGACCGGCACCGCCTCATAGTCGAGGCCGGATTCCTCCAGGAAGAGGGCGACCTTCATCGGGTTCGGCGCGGTGTTGTAGTAGAATTTCAGCATTCCATCCCTCGCACCGTTCGCATGACGGCCGCGTCCCGTGCTGCGGATGGCGGCGGCGCATGACAATACGCCGCGATCGCCGACGCAAGGCGAAAAGCGGGGGTCAGAGCACTGGATTCACCGCGATCGTTGCCGCCACACGCATTTCCCACGGATCCGGTGGCGGAGCCGGAATCACCGGCGTCGCGAGCCGCCCTTGGCCACGCCCCGAGCGTGCCAACCGCCTTAGCACTGATCAAAAATCGGGCACACTCGCGGCGGGCCGCCGCAACCCCGCGAGTGGCGCGTGCGACGCGGGCGCGCACCTCGGGATGCGGCGCGGCCGACGTGCGGCGAGTCACGGATCAGCAAAAACGCCAGGAAACCCGCCGCCATTACTCGACCGAACGCCGCGACCGATGTGCATTCGGTGCACCGGTCGCCGCGGTTCCACTCGGGGCGCGCATCTTCTCCGCGGCCAATTCCCACAGAGCGGGCCGCTTGACACAAATCCATCATTTTGCCTAAACATCAGGTCATCAGATGAGCTGATGTCGGCACGCCGGCATCGATCTAGGAAACACCTCAGTCTTATGTCCGAAGCTTCGGAACGGCCGCGCACGGCGGTTGTGACCGGCGCGGCGACCGGGATCGGCCGCGCCATCGCCTTCCAGCTCCATCACGACGGCTACGCGGTCGCCATCAACGATATCGGCCGCGAAGGCGCCGAGAAGGTGGCCGCCGAGATCGTCGCGGCAGGAGGTCGCGCGTGCGCCGTCCCCGGCGATGTCAGCGACCCCGCCTTCGCCGACCAGATGATCGCCGACGCGGTCGAGGCGCTCGGGCCCCTCGCCGTCCTCGTCGCGAATGCCGGCATCAACATCATCAAGCCCTTCCTCGAATTCGAGGAGAAGGACCTGGAGCGGATCTTCCGGATCAACGTGTTCGGGGTGTTCTACTGCGTCCAGGCCGCGGCGCGCGTGATGATCGCGCAGGGCCAGGGCGGCAAGATCATCAACGCCGCCTCCGCCGGCGGCAAGCGCGGCTACGAGCTCCTCGGCGCCTATTCGGCCACGAAATTCGCGACCGTCAGCATCACGCAGACCGCCGCGCTCGAGTTCGCCAAGCACGGCATCACCGTCAATTCCTACTGCCCCGGCGCGATCGACACCGGCATGTGGGAGATGATCGACGAGACGATCGGCGGCATCAACAACGTCGCGCGCGGCGAGACGCTGAAGGCCCGCGTCGCGAAGATCCCGCTCGGCCGCGTCGGCTACCCGTCCGACGTCGCCCGCCTCGTCTCCTTCCTCGCCTCGGAGAAGGCCGACTACATGACCGGGCAGTCCCTGGTCGTCGACGGCGGCGTCATCCTCTCCTGACCCCTTCCCGCTTCCTGCGGAACGCCCTCCCCCAAAATCCAAGGACGAGATCGATGCATCTCAAGCAAAAGCTCGACAAGGCCGAGTTCGCCTACGGCACCTGGTCCCAGACCGGCAGCGAGGAAGTCCTCGAGATCCTCGGCTATTCCGGCCAGTTCGCCTTCACCATCATCGACACCGAGCATGGCTTCTACGACCTCGGCCACGCCGAGAACCTCGTGCGCGCGGCCGACGCCTCCGGCATCAGCCCGATCGTGCGCGTGACGACCAACGAGCCGCATCTCGTGACGAAAGCGCTCGATATCGGCGCGCAGGGCGTGCTCGTGCCGAACATCGCGACCGCGGAAGCGGCGCAGAAATTCGTCGCCGCCACCCGCTACGCCCCGCGCGGCAATCGCGGCGCCTGCCCGTTCGTGCGCTCCGGCCACCACCTCGTGACCGACTGGGCCGAGTATGCGACCCGCGCGAGCGAGGACGTCTTCACGATGGTGCTCGTGGAAGGCGCCGAGGGCTTCGAGAACCTCGAGGCGATCGCCAAGACCGAAGGCCTCGACGCGCTGATGATCGGCCCGATGGACCTCACCGTGTCGCTCGGCATCGGCGGCCAGCTCGATCACCCGCGCCTTCAGCAGTACATCATCGACGCCGTGAAGATCTGCGAAGCGAACAACGTCAAGTTCTTCCTTCCCAATTTCTTCCAGACCATCGAGAAGGCCACAAAGGCCACGATCGAATTCCGGAAGCTCGGCGTGAAGTACTTCACCGTCGGTTCCGACAAGCTGTTCCTGACTGCGTACATGAACCAGCAGCACGCCGCCCTGCGCGACGCGCTCGTCGCCGCCTGATCCCATCCACCAACCAGGGAGGAATAACCATGAACAAATTCTTCGCCCGCACCGCGATCGCCGGGCTCACCGTGCTCGGCGCGGTGTCGTTCGCCAACGCGGAGACGCTGCGCGTCGGCCACATCCTGTCCGAGGCGCACCCGACCCACGTCGCCCTCACCGAGATGGCCGAGGCGATGGAGGCCGAATCCAATGGCGACCTCACCATGGAGGTCTTCGCCAACGGCATCCTCGGCACCCACCTGGAGCTCATCAGCCAGGTGAAGGACGGCGCGCTCGATATGGCGCTGATCCCCGGCATCTCCCCCTTCCAGGGCCTCGACCCGCGCCTCGGCGTGGAGGAGATCCCCTTCCTCTTCGACAGCCACGAAGCCGCCTATGCGGCCGTCGACGGCCCCTTTGGTGACAAGGTCGCCGAGATCCTGACGGAGAAGGGCCTCCACACCCTCGCCTTCTGGGAAAACGGCTTCCGCAACTTCACCAACAATGTCCGTCCGATCGTCACCCCGGAGGACATGAAGGGCATTCGTTTCCGCAGCGACACCTCCAAGATGCGCCTCGCGATGTTCGAGGAGATGGGGGCGAGCGCGATCGGCATGTCGTTCGCCGAGCTCTTCACCGGCCTCCAGCAGGGCGTGGTCGACGGGCAGGAGAACCCGCTTTCGATCATCAACAGCGCAAAATTCTTCGAGGTGCAGGACTATCTCTCGCTCTCCGGCCACCTGTGGGGCGCGGCGGTCCTGATCATCAACTCGGCCGTCTATGACCGTCTCTCCGACGAGCAGAAGGCGCTCCTCACCAAGATGTCCGAGACGTATCGCGACCGCGAGCGGGAGATGATCGTCGCCGAGGACGAGCGCCTCGTGAAGGAGCTCGCCGACAAGGGCATGCAGGTCAACGAGGTCGACCGCGAGGCGATGCGGGCCGCGACCGCCGGCGTGCGCGACATCTACATCAAGGCCAACGGCGACGAGCTGCTGCGCCTCATCAACGGCGACTGAGGAAGGCCCGGGGCGCCGCTTCGCGCGGCGCCCCGAATCCGTCCCCGTTCACCGGAGCCCTCATGCCAAATATCCTGCGTTTCCTCACCCGCCCCATCGAGATCATCGTTGCCGCCTTGCTGCTCGCAATGGTGGCTGCTTTGCTTCTGGAGGTGGTGCTGCGGTTCACGACCCAGACCTCGCTGCCGTGGACCTCTGAGTTCGCGCGCTACGCGATGGTGTGGATCACCTTCCTCGGCGCGGCGCTCGCGATCCGCGACAGGGAGCACATCCAGGTCACCTTCTTCGTCATGCTCCTGCCGAAGGTCGGCCGCCGCGTCGCGCTCATCGCGATCGACATCGTCCTCCTCGCCTTCGTCGCCACCATGCTGCGCTACAGCGTCGGCATCGTGAAGACCGAGATGGCGATGCGCACCGCCGCGCTCGAGATCCCCTTCGGCCTCGTCGTCCTCGCCATGCCGATCGCGGGCGTCCTCATGATCATCTACCTCCTCGCCGACATCGGCGCGCTTCTGCGCGATGACGATGCGGCGCGCCCGAGCGAGGAGGCCGGCCCGTGCTGATCCTCTTCTTCGGCATTCTCCTCACCGCCATCCTCGTCGGCGTGCCGATCGGCTTCTCGATCGTCATCTCCGCGATGCTCTTCCTGATCCTCGACGGCTTCCCCGCGCCCGGCATCGTCATCCAGCGCATGGTCTCCGGGGTGGATTCCTTCCCCCTCCTCGCGCTGCCGATGTTCATTCTCGCCGGCAACCTCATGGCCTACGGGACGACGGACCGCCTGATGCGGCTCGCGAACGCCCTCCTCGGCCACGTGCGCGGCGGCCTCGCGATGTCCGCTGTCGCGGCCGCGACCTTCTTCTCCTCGATCTCCGGCTCGGGCGCGGCGACATGCGCGGCCGTCGGCTCCATCGTGCAGCCCGAGATGGCGAAGAAGGGCTACTCGAAGGGCTTCGCCGCCTCCGTCGTCGCGGGCGCGGGCTCGCTCGGCATCGTCATCCCGCCGAGCCTGCCGATGGTCATCTTCGGCGTCTCGGCGAGCGTTTCGATCGGTGACCTTTTCCTCGCCGGCATCCTGCCGGGCCTCGTCACCGCGCTGCTGCTCCTCATCTATTGCAGCTTCATGTCGCGCCGGCGCGGCTTCGCCTCCACCGAGCCGCGGCCCACGAGCGGCGAGCTCGTCGGGATCATCCGCGACAGCATCCTGCCGATGCTGATGCCCGTCATCATCCTCGGCGGCATTCTCCTCGGCGTGTTCACGCCGACCGAGTCGGCCGTCGTCGCCGTCGCCTACGCCTTCATCCTGTCGACGGTCGTCTACCGGGCGCTGAAGCCGCGCGACCTCTTCGGCGTCCTCCTGTCGTCGGCGAAGGGCAGCGCCGTCGTCCTCTTCGTGATCGCGGCGTCGAGCCCGTTCTCGTGGGTGATGGCGATGGAGCGGATCCCGCAGGCGCTCAGCAACATGATCCTCGCGATCGCGCCAAATCACTTCGTGGTGCTGCTCTTCCTCGTCGCCTTCATCCTGTTCCTCGGGACATTCATGGAGACGATCGCGATCATCGTGATCATGACGCCGATCTTCATGACGCTCGTGAACACGATCGGGATGGATCCGATCCATTTCGGCGTCGTCCTGATGCTGGGGCTCGCGATCGGCGGGGCGACGCCGCCACTGTCGGTTAACCTCTTCGTCACTGCGCGCATTGCCGGGATCACGATCGAGCAGAGCTTCCCCTACATTCTGCAGGTCGTCCTCGTGATGATCCTCGCCCTCGCGATCACCGTCGCGCTGCCCTTCCTGTCGACCTGGCCGCTCTGAGCGGCCGGGACGCGAGCTGGACACTCCCATGAAGAAACTCATCAACCGCCCGCAGGACGTCGTGCGCGAGACCCTCATGGGTCTCGCCGCGACGACGCCGCACCTCGTGCTTGCGCAGGATTACGACATCATCCTGCGCAGCGACCTCCCCGCCCCGGCCGAGCGCAAGGTCGCGCTCATCTCCGGCGGCGGCTCGGGGCACGAGCCGGCGCACGCGGGCTATGTCGGGCGCGGAATGCTGACGGCGGCGGTCGCGGGCGACGTCTTCACCTCGCCGGACGTCGATTCCATCCTCGCCGCCATCCGCGCCGTGACCGGGCCGGCGGGCGCGCTCCTCGTCGTCAAGAACTACACCGGCGACCGCCTCAATTTCGGCCTCGCCGCCGAGCTTGCCCGCCAGGAGGGGCTGCCGGTCGAGATCGTCGTCGTCGCCGACGACGTGTCGCTGCGCGAGACGATGCCCCGCGCGCGGTGGCGCGGGATCGCGGGGACGGTCTTCGTCCACAAGATCGCCGGTGCGGCGGCGGAGGCCGGCGCGGACCTTGCGAGCGTCGCGGCGCTCGCCCGCGCCGTCGCGGACAGCCTCGCCACCATGGGCGTCGGGCTCGGCTCCTGCATCGTGCCGGGGACTGGCGTCGCGAGCTTCACCCTTGCCCCCGGCGAGGTGGAATTCGGCCTCGGCATCCATGGCGAGGAAGGGGTGCGGCGCGCGGCGCTCGCCGATGCGGCGACGATCGTGCGCACCCTCGTCGACGCCGTGAGCGAGGGGATCCCCGCCTCCCCCGCCGCCCTCCTCGTCAACGGGCTCGGCGGCACGCCGCCGATGGAGCTGTCGCTCGTCGCGGGCCTCGCGGTCGCCGAGTTGCGCGCACGCGGGTTCGACATCATTCGCGCCTTCACCGGCAGCTTCATGACCGCGCTCGAAATGCCGGGCGTCTCCCTCACCCTCCTGCCGCTCGCGGCCGACTGGTCCGGCCACCTCGACGCCGCCACCGCCGCGTCCGCCTGGCCGGGCGCCGGCGCGGTGCCGGCAGAGCCGGCGACGGTCGCCCTCGGCGCGGTCAAGAGCGGCGCCGATGACGGCGCGCCCGCCGACCCCGCCCTCGTGGCGATCCTCCAATCCGTCATCGGCGCGCTCAACGCGGCGAAGGACGAGTTGACCGAGCTCGACGCCAAGGCCGGCGACGGTGATCTCGGCGTCAGCATGGCCCGCGCCGCGGCGGCTCTCGACGCGCTCCCGGCGAGCGCTGCGGCGACGCCCGGACGCCTCGCCGCGGCCGCGGCGGATGCGCTGCGCCGGGCGATCGGCGGCAGCTCCGGCCCGTTCTACGCCGTCGCCCTCCTGCGCGCGGCTGAGCGGCTCGGCGACAGCCCGACGCGGGCCGATATCGCCGACGCGCTCGCCGCCGCCGCCAGCGCCATCAGCGAACTCGGCGGGGCGAAACCCGGCGACCGCACGATGCTCGACGCGCTCGCCCCGGCGACCGACGGGCTGCGGTCGGCCCCGGACGGCGGCCCCGCGGCGCTCGCCCGCGCCACCGCCGACGCGGCGCGCGCCGGAGCGGAGGCGACGCGCACGATGAAGCCTGCCCTCGGGCGCGCGAGCTATCTCGGCGAGCGCGTGATCGGAACTCCTGATGGTGGCGCGGTGGCGGTTGCAATCTGGCTTGACGCCATTGCAAACGCCCTCGAAAGTCGGCAACGGACCTGAGGCGGAGGACGGCCAGTGCCCCAAGATCCGCTAGGGGCGCCGGCCCCCTTCCCCTGGTCGGCTTCGGTATCGGGCCTGCCACTCCCCGCGCACGCCGGAGGCGGCAAGATTTCGAAGAACGCAGACCTTCACCCGTTCGCGCAGCGCCTGATCAACGAAATCGTCTGGAAGATCTGCCGCAACGAGCTGCACCCCGGCGAGCAATTGCCCTCCATCGAGGAGATGGCCCGCATCTATGATGTCGGCCGCTCCACGATCCGCGAGGCGATCCGCTATATCGAATCGACGGGCCTCGTCTATTCGGCGCACGGGCGCGGCACCTTCGTGCTCGACTTCAACGATTCGGAGGGCGGGATCGCCTTCATCGACGAGATCGTCGACATGCGGAAGATGATCGAGCTGCACGCGACGCAGCTCGCCGTCCATCACCGCAGCGAGGCGCATCTGGAGCGGATGAACACGCTTCTCGACGAGATGCGCCGCACCACGGCGCACTTCCAGTATTTTATAGACGTCGACCGCGCCTTCCACGGCACCATCGTGGACGCGGCCGGCAACGCCTTCCTTCCGAGCATCTTCCGCAACATCAGCGGCGTCTACAACGCGATGCAGAACGCGCTCATCTACCTCGACCCGAAGGTGACGGACGCCTCGATCGTCCACCACCAGCAGATCCTCGACGCAATCGCCGCGCGGGACGAGGCGCTCGCGCTGCAATATACGGACGATCATCTGTCGATGATCTCCCGCCTCTTCCGCGCTTCGCTCGGCTGAAGGCGGCGCCGCTCAGTCGGCGATCCGCACCATCCCGTCCGCATCGATCGTGACCGGCACGCGGTCGAGCGCGCAGCCGAGGCCGAACCCGTCGACGCCTTCACCCGTCGCCGCGTCGAACGCGGCACCGTGGGAGGAGCAGAGGAGCCGGGTGCCGTCGGCCGACAGGAGGTTCGGCGCGCGATAGTCGAGCGGGAGATATTGGTGCGGGCAGGCATTGAGGTAGGCGGCGAGCCGCCCGCCCGCACGCACCAGGAGGATCGGGAAGGCGCCCCGCTCGCTCTCCACGAGGAGGCTCTTCGTCGTCGTCACCGCCTCCGCCGCGCAGACCGGGGTGCCCGGCGGCGGGGCGGAGGAAAGGTCCCGCCAGCTCACCCGCGCCCTACTCCGCCGGCTCAGCCTTCAGGACGCCGCGGCGGATCTGGTCCTCCTCGATCGATTCGAAGAGCGCCTTGAAGTTGCCCTCGCCGAACCCGTCATCGCCCTTGCGCTGGATGAACTCGAAGAAGATCGGGCCGATCACCGTCTTGGAGAAGATCTGGAGGAGGATCTTCGTGTGGCCGCCGCCGACGACGCCCTCCCCGTCGATCAGGATGCCGTGCCGCTTCATCCGCGCGATCGGCTCGTCATGGCCGTGCACGCGCTTGCGGCTCATCTCATAATAGACATCGGGCGGGCCGGGCATGAATTCGAGCCCGTTCGCGGCGAGCGCGTCGGTCGCGCCGTAGATGTCCTGCGTCCCGACCGCGATGTGCTGGATCCCCTCGCCCTTATATTCCTTCAGATACTCCTCGATCTGCGAGTTCTCGTCGGCCGACTCGTTGATCGGGATGCGGATCTTGCCGCACGGCGAGGTCAGAGCCCGGCTCGTGAGGCCAGTCATCTTGCCCTTGATGTCGAAATAGCGGATTTCGCGGAAGCCGAACGTGTCGTGGTAGAATTTGTACCAGGTGTCCATGTTCCCGCGCACGACATTGTGCGTGAGGTGGTCGATGAAATAGAAGCCGACCCCCTTCGGCTCCGGGTCCACCGCGCCGAGCCACTCGAACTCCTCGCCATAGGGGGAGCCCTTCTCGCCATAGGTGTCGACGAAATAGAGGAGCGAGCCGCCGATGCCGACGACCGCCGGGACGTCCAGCGTCTTGCCGGGGCCGGTATATTCCGTCGCGCCAAGCTCCAGCGCCCGCTTCAGCGCGTGTTCGGCGTCCACCACGCGCCACGCCATCGCCGGCGCGCACGGGCCGTGCGCCTCCACGAACTTGGCGGCGTGGCTGCCCGGCTCGCGGTTGAGCACGTAGTTGATGCGGCCCTGTCGGTAGAGGACGATGTCCTTCGTGCGGTGCCGCGCGACGGGCACGTAGCCCATCCGCTCGAACAGCACGGCGAGCTGTTCCGGATCCGGGTGGGCGAATTCCACGAACTCGAACCCGTCGGTGCCGGCGGGGTTCATCTTCGAAATCGTCGCCTTCGGCGCGTCGTGCGGGAACGGGCCCATCGGTGTCCTCCTCCATTCGAGCGGTTGGAGGATCGTGCATCGGCCATGCACGGTGTTTGCGTTTCACGCGATGGCGCGGCAGATTTCGCACGAACCATGCAGGAAAGCGGCCGCTTATGCACGCCCGTGACCTCGATCCCTTCGATCTCGCGATTTTGCGCGCGCTCCAGCGCGACGGCGCGCTCACCAATGCCGCACTCGCCGCGATCGTCCACCTGTCGCCGAGCCAGGTCTCCCGCCGGCGCGCCGCGCTGGAGGCGGACCGCTTCATCGAGGGGTATCGCGCCCGCATCAATGCCGGGATGCTTGGCTACGGGCTGCGGGCGATCACGCGCGTCAACCTCGCCGCCCATTCCGGCCGCACCGACGAGACCTTCGCCACCTTCGTGCGCGGCAAGCCGCAGGTGCGCGCCGCCTACTCCGTCTCGGGCGATGCGGACTATGTGCTCCACATCCACGTGCGCGACCTCGAGGCCTTCGCCGACTTCGTCCACCGCCACCTCCTCCCCCATCCGGACGTCAGCCACGTCCGCTCCGAGATCGTGCTGACGACGCTGAAGGAGGAGGACGGGCTGCCGCTCAGCGACTGACGGGCCCGCCGCGCGCCCGGATCGGCCACCCGTGGCCCGCCGGCCCGGCCCGTGATAGTCAGGAGGATCGAGACCAGCGTCAGAGGTCGTTTGTGAGACAAGACCCGCCGTGGCTCGGCGACGAGCCGCCTCTCGTGCCCGCGGACGTGGACCCGGCGCGATTTGGCGTTCGTCAGGTGCGGGTTCGCTGGGCTGTCGGCGCGGCGGTCACGCTCGTCACCTCGACCGCGCTGATGGCGGGCGCATTGCTCGCCGCGATGGCCGGGTCGAAAGCTTCGCCCGTCGTCGCGGAGGCGCCGCTCGCCGCCTTCCTCCATCCGGGCCGGGCCGCGCCGAAATCGGGCCTTGCCCTGCGCGCCGACGAGGAGACCCCGACGCGCCGGATGATCGAGGTCACGACCGAGACGCGGCGTGGCGATGAGCGCATCCTCGGCAAGCACCCCTACGCCCTCGTCGAGGCCAATCTCGAGCTCGACCGCGACCGGATCGGCGACATCCCGAAATTCGACCCCCGCATCGGAGCCGCCCCGCACGTCGCGGAGGCGGACGGCGCGCTCGACCGGATCGCCGCCAGCGAGGTCGACGGCGAGGTGACGATCACCATCTCAGACTTCCCCTCCGGCCCCGCTCTCCCCTTCGACGACGGCACCGCGCCACCGCTCGACACCGCCACCCCGCTGTCAGGCCCCACCGGCGCGCCCGACGGCCCGATCACCTCGAGCGGCGACCTCTTCTACGTGCCGCGCGCGGTCTATGTGCCGCCGAACGTCATCGTCGTGCCGGAGAATGTGTCGGCCATCGCGAAGTCGGACGAGGCGTTCGAGGAGGACGGCAACACCGTCGTGGAACTCCTCCAGGACGGCGACACGCTCGGCGACATCCTCCTCGGCAGCGGCGTCTCCGAGACGGAGGTCGACGCGATCCTCGCCATCCTCGGCAAGATCGGCGCGGCGGATGCGGCGCCGGGCGAAGTCGTGTCCGTGACCTTCCTCCCCGCCAGGGGCGAGGCGGAGGACGAGCACCGGCCGGTCGAGCGCCTCTCCCTCTTTGACGGCAAGACCCATGTCGCGACGGTCGCGCGCAACGATCGCGGCGGCTTCGTGCCGGGCGCGGCGCCGGCCGGACCCGCGCCCGACGCGCGCCTCCTGAAGGTCGAGGCCGCGCGGGAGGAGACACCGACGATCTATGAGAGCCTCTACCAGACCGGGCGCGATATCGCCCTCCCCGGCGAGGTTCTCGACACGCTCCTCGCCACCTTCGCGAACGAGGTGGATTTCGTCGCCCCGGTCCATCCCGGCGCGCGCCTCACCGTCCTCCACTCCGTGCCGGACGCGGGAGCGGCGTCGGGCGCGGCGGGGCACAGCGAGATCCTCTATGCCGCGCTGGAGGAGGCGGGGGTCGAGACGGCCTATTACCGGTTCAAGGATGCAGACGGCGCGGTCGACTATTATGACCGCGACGGGCGCACCGGGCGCAGCTTCCTAGTGAGGAAGCCGATGGAGCGCGGCATCGTCTCCTCCACCTTCGGACCGCGCCGCCACCCGATCTACCACACCGTGCGCAGCCACAACGGGGTCGACTATGCCGCCCCGCGCGGCACGCCCATCTATGCGGCGGGCGACGGGGTGGTGACGCAGGCCGGCTGGACGAAGGGCGGCTATGGCCGCAGCGTCACGATCCAGCATGCGGCCGGCTACGTGACCATCTACGGGCACCAGTCGCGCATCGCCGACGGGGTGCATCCGGGCCTCAAGGTCAGCCAGGGGGACGTGATCGGCTATGTCGGCTCCACCGGCTACTCGACCGGGCCGCATCTCCATTTCGAGATCCGGATCAAGGACCATCCGGTCAACCCGCTGAAGCTGAGGCTGCGGCGGGCGAAGGAATTGTCCGGCGACCGCCTCGCCGCCTTCCTGCGCGAGCGCGACCGGATCGACGATGTGCTTGCCCGCGAGCACGTGACGCTCGCGGCCCGCTGAGGGCGGCTCACCGGTCCGTCGGAAAGTTCGCGAGGCGCCGCAGGCACGCGCGCAACACCGCCTGCTCCTCCTCAGTGAATGGCGCGACGACAGCCGCATCGTACGTCCGCGCCGTGCCGCAGAGGTCGAGGAAGGCCGCCCGCCCCTTCGCCGTCAGCGACAGGCGCTCGTGGCGGCGGTCGTGCTCCATCTCCTCGCGGGTGAGGAAGCGGCGCGCCTCCAAGGCCGCCACCGCGCGCGACACCTTGGTCTTGTGGGTGCGCGCCCGCTCCGAGATCTCGCGCGCCGTCATCGGCCCGTAGCGGCCGAGATGGAAGAGAACGCGCCACTCGGTGCGCAGCATCCCGTAGCGCGCCTTGTAGACACTCGCGAAACCGGCCGCCGTCTCCTCCGCCGCGATGTTGAGGAGATAGGGCAGGAAGTCGTCGAGATCGAAGGGCGGCGCGTCGGGCATCCGCCTCCGTTACAGCGCGATAGTTACAGGTTCAACCATCGACGCGGCGCGCCGGCCTACCCCATGGCGGTGGAGTCCGCGCGGGCGGCGGCGCGGCGGCGGTCGTCGTTCCAGCTCCAATAGGCGACGCCGCCCCAGACCCCGCAATAGACAAGGCCGAGCGTCACGACGACGGCGCCCGAGAGCGGGCCGATGGTGGCGCGGTCCACGAACTCGGCGAAGGAGGTGACGGGCTGGGGGTGGACGAGGAGCTTGCCGCAATAGGCCGCGGTCTGGATGAGGAGAATCCAGAAATAGTTGCGCCGGATGCGTCGCCCGATCGAGACCATCAGCGACACGTGATAGCGCGGGTGCCAGTAGTCGTTGGCGAGCGTGTTCTGCCAGCCCTCTTCTAGATGGACGTCCCCGTCGACGAGCATCGGGGCGAAGAAGTGCTTCTCCATCCACCGGCAGCGCGCGCGCCAGACGTTGAAATAGCGGTAGCGCCGCGCCTCCAGCACCAGGAAGAAGTGGATGAGGATGCCGACGAGGATCAGCGGCAGCGCCGACGCCTCGGGCGAGGCGAAGGTGATCGAGAGCGCCACCCCCAGCGTGACGACGGCCCAGTTCGTGGTCGTGTCGAGGCGGGTGCGCCATACGGTCGAGCGGTAGACCTCGCCGCGATAAAGGTGCGCGAGAGCGCCGATCTCGGCGGCGTTGAGGTCCCTGCGCGTCCCCTCCGGCACGCCTTCGGCCATCGCTCCCTCCAGCCGGCTGCCCGACTTTCTCCGCAAGGCTAGCGCGCTTGCCGCTCAGGTTGGACCAACCTGAGCGAAGAGCGATCGCGCCAGACCTATGGAGCGAACACCCTTTTCTCGTTCAATCCGGTTCGGATTGACCGTGAGGTGTTCTAGCACATCGGGCCGCCCTTTTGTGAGCGGCGGGCGCGCGGGCCTGGAGTTGGAGCCGCGTCGTTGCTACCTCTGCCTGAAACGCGCCGGGCGGGATCGCACCGGCGCCCGAACGCAGGATCCGCCCGATGTACACGCCCCCCGCCTTCCGCGACGAGGATCGCGCGAGCCTCTTCGCGACCATCCGCGCGGCGCGTCTGGCGAACTTCGTCACCGCCACGGCGGACGGGCCGCTGGTGACGCCGCTGCCGCTGCTCATCGCCCCCGACGAGGGGCCGCATGGCGTCCTCTACGGCCACCTCGCCAGGGCGAACCCGCAATGGCAGATCCCGGCGATCGGCCCCGGCGTCGCCGTCTTCATGGGGCCCGACGCCTACATCACCCCCTCCTGGTACGCGACCAAACAGGAGACGGGGAAGGTCGTCCCGACGTGGAACTACATCTCGGTCCACGCCTCGGGTCCCGTCGAGTTCTTCGAGGATCCGGCGCGCCTCCACGACGTGGTGCGCCGCCTGACCGACCATCACGAGGGCGAGCGCGCCGCGCCGTGGGCGGTGTCGGACGCGCCGGAGAAGTTCGTCGAGGCGCAGCTTCGCGGCATCGTCGGCCTGCGGATGGAGATCACGGCGCTCGAAGGCAAGCGCAAGCTCAGCCAGAACCGGAACGCACCGGATCGGGCGGGCGTCGCGACGGGCCTTGCCGAGAGCGACCGGCAATCCGACCGCGCCGTCGCCCCGCTCATCCCCCTCTGACACGCCGCCCCTACAGGGCGCCCCGAAACGGACGACCATGCCGGATTTCTCACAGCTCGCCCTCTATTTCGCCGCCGCCTTCCTCCTCGCGATCACGCCGGGGCCGGGGATCTTCTATGTCGGCGCGCGCACGCTCGCGGGCGGGCGCGCGGAGGGCATCGCATCGAGCCTCGGGACCGGGCTCGGCGGCATGGTCCACGTCCTTGCGGGGAGCCTCGGCATCTCGGCGATCGTGCTTGCGAGCGCGGAGCTCTTCACCGCGCTGAAACTCGTCGGCGCGGCCTATCTCGTCTGGATCGGCTATCGCACCATCCGCGCCGCCCGGCGGGACGCGATGCGGACCTTGTCGACCGACATCGGCGCGCCCGCGGTGGGCGCCCGCCGCGCCTTCCGCGAGGGCGTGCTCGTGGAGGCGCTGAATCCGAAGACGGCCGCCTTCTTCCTCGCCTTCATCCCGCAATTCGTGGACCCGGCGGGCAGCGTCGCGCTCCAGTTCGTGGTGCTGGGCTTCGTCTCGGTCGCGCTGAACACGCTCGTCGACATCGTCGTCGCCTTCGCGGCCGGCGGCGTGCGCGACGGGGCGGCGGCCCGGCCCCGCCTCATCCGCCGCCTCCGCGAGGCGTCCGGGGCGGCGATGATGGCGCTGGGCCTCGGCCTCGCCCTGGTGCGGCGCCCCGCGAGCTGATCGCGGCGCGCAGGCCCTGTCCTGATGGGGCCCGGAGCTTAGATCACCCCGCCATTCGGCTGGACGATCTGGCCGTGGACCCAGGAGGCGCGGGGCGAGGCGAGGAAGGCGACGACCTCGGCCACCTCCTCCGGCTTGCCGACGCGGGCGAACGGGCTCATCGCGGCGGAGCGGGCGATCGCCTCGTCGGTCTTGCCGTTGCGGAAAAGGTCCGTGTCGACGGGGCCCGGCGCGACCGCGTTGACGCGCACGCCCCTGCCCGCGAGCTCCTTCGCCATCGCGCGCACCAGCGTTTCCACCGCCGCCTTCGTGGCGCTGTAGGGGCCGGTGCCGGGGACGGCGTGGCGCACGAGCGTCGTCGTCAGCGCCACGATCGCGCCGCCATCCTCCACCTCGCGCGCGGCATGATGGAGGACGTTGAACGCGCCGAAGAGGTTGACGTCGACGAGCTCGCGGAAGCGCGCCGGGTCGAAATCGGCCATCGGCGCGCCCGGCACGTTGATCCCGGCATTCGCCACCACCACGCTCGGCCGCCCGCCGAACGTCTCGCGCACCTTGGCGAACACGGCGGCGACCTCGGCCTCCTCGCGGATGTCGCAGCGGAAGGCCGCGACCCGCGCGCCGCCATTGGCGGGCGCGGGGGGCGGATCGGCGGAGACGTGCGTGTAGGCGACGTCGAACCCGTCCCGCGCGAGGGCGGCGGCGGAGGCGGCGCCGATGCCCCGCGACCCGCCGAAGACGATGGCGATCGGCGCGCCCATCAGCCCTCTCCCGTCACTCGTCGACCATCGGCGTCGTCACCACGATGAAGGTGAGGTCGCCAAGGCCGCTATTCTGGATCGAATGGGGCACGCCCGGCGGCAGGAAGATCACGTCATGCTTGCGCACGACGCGCTTCTCGTCGCCGATCTCCATGAGCCCCTCCCCTTCCAGCACGTGGTAGACCTGCTCCTGCACCTTGTGGGCGTGCAGCGCGACATAGGCCATCGGCTGGTAGGTCGAGATGCGATAGTCGAGGAGCTTCGAGCCGGTCGTCTCGGGCCGGACGAGCGCCTTCGAGAGGGCGCCCCCGAAATGGTTCGGGAATTGCTGCCAGGGTTCCTCGGCGATGTTGCGCACGCTGGCGGGCACTTTGTCGGTCATGATGTCTCTCGTTTCTTGGTGTCAGCGTCCGTCGGGCGTCCAGGCCGCGCCGAACTGCGGCTCCTTCGGCGGGATCGGGGGCAGCTCCCAGGAGCCGGTTCCGGGCGGGCGGATGTTGGCGTCGACGTGGACGTCGATCAAGGCGGGCCGGTTGGAGGCGACGGCCGCCTTCAGCGTGTCGCCGAAATCCTCCGAGCGCGTCACGGTGTAGCCGTCGACGCCGCAGGAGCGGGCCATCGCGGCGAAGTCCGGATTGTAGGGCTCATTGTTCGGGCCGGCATAGAAGGCCGTGCCGTATTCGCGCCCGTCGAAATAGGCGTATTGCAGGTCGCGGATCGCACCCCAGGCGAAGTTGTTCCACACCACCCAGACGACGGGGATGTTGTACTCGACGGCGGTGCACAGGACGTGCGGCACCATCGTGAAGCCGCCATCGCCGCAGACCGACACGCACGGCCGGTCGGGCGCGGCGAGCTTCGCGCCGAGGATCGCGGACGGGCCGAAGCCCATGCCCGAATAGCCCCAGGTGTTCAGCATCGCCTGCGGCCGGCGGGCCTCCCAGAACTGCATGAACCAGTTGTGGTGGATGCCGGAATCGAACGACATGATGGCGTCGTCCGGCATCACCTTGCGGCAGTCGGCGACGATGCGCTCGGGCCGCAGCGGCGACTGGTGCGCCTCGAAGCCCGGCTTCACGAAGGCCGCCCACTCCGCCTTCCACCCCTCGATCGAGGCGCGCCAGGCCGGCAGGCGGTCGCCGCCGGAGATGCCGCGCCGGTCGAGTTCGGCCAGAATCTGGATGAGGAAGGCCTTCGCGTCGGCGAGGATGCCGAGATCGGGCGGATAGTTGCGGCCGAGCTCGGCATGGTCGACGTCGACCTGGATGAGCTTCGTCCAGGGGAAGTTCCAGGAATAGCCCGGCTTCCAGGACGAGGCGGAGCGGTCGTCGAAGCGGCCGCCGATCGCGATGACGAGGTCGGCGTGACGGCCGGTCTGGTTCGCGGGATAGGCGCCGTTGCGGCCGATGAAGCCGACCGACAGCGGATCGCGCATGTCGAGGCAGCCCATGCCGTTCGGCGAGGAGATCACCGGGATCGAGAGGCGCTGGGCGAGCGCGGTGAGCTCGGCGCCGGCCTCCGAGAGGGTGACGCCGTGGCCGATGAAGAGGGCCGGACGCTCGGCCGCGAGCATCATGTCGACGGCGCGGCTGACATCCTCCTCGCTCGCCCCGCTGCGGCGCTTGTTGAAGCCCGCCCATGCCGGCTCCTCGTTCACCTCCGCCTCCTCCATGAAGAGGTTGTAGGGAACGTCGAGGTGGACGGGGCCGGGGCGTCCGCTGGTCATGGTCATGGCCGCCTGGCGCATCGCGAGCGGCAGCATCTCGACGCGGGTCGGCTGGAAGGAGCGCTTCACCACCGGGCGCATGACGTTCGGAAAGTCCGCCTGATGGTGGCGGTTCAGCTCCTGGAACGGGCCGCGATTGAACTGCGATGTCGGCACGTTCGCGGTGATCGAGAAGACGGCGGAGGAATCGGTCTGCGCCACCGCGAGCGCCATGATGAGGTTCGCCGAGCCCGGGCCCGTCGAGGTCAGTGTCGCGGCCGGACGGTGGCTCACGCGGAAATAGCCGTCGGCCATGTGGGCCGCGGTCTGTTCGTGCCGCGGGGAGACGAGCTTGACGTCGTCGCGCACCTTATAGAGCGCGTCGAGGAGCCCGACATTGCCGTGGCCGCAGATCCCGAAGACGTAGGGGATCTTCTCTTTTACCAGGAATTCGGCAATCAGGTCGCCGCCCTTCTTCAGTGCCATTCCGCTCCGCCTCGTGCGTCTGTTGTCATGTTTCTTGGGAGGTCGGCCGGTGTGTCGGCCGAAAGGTTGGTGCCAGCGGCATGGCGCGCCGCGAGCCAGGCGAAGGTCATCGCCTGGCCGAGCTGCGCGCCGGCGCCGGGATATTCGCCGCCAAAGGCGGATTGCATGTCGCCGCCGCAGGCATAGAGGCCGGGGATCGGCGCGCCCGCCGCGTCGAGGACGCGCGCGTTGGTGTCGGCGGCTAGGCCGCGGCTCGTGCCGAGCGGCGTCGGCCACACGGCGACCGCATAGAAGGGTGCCGTCTTGATGGGCCCGACGCAGGGGTTGGGCGCGACGGCCTGATCGCCATTCGAGCGGTCGTAGATCGTCTCGCCCTTGTGGAAGTCGCGATCGACGCCGTCCGCGGCGAAGGCGTTGTAGCGCGCGACCGTCGCCTCGAGGATTTCGGCCGGCACGTCGATCTTGCCCGCGAGGGCCGCGATGTCCGCCGCCTCGATGAGGTAGCCACGCGCCACATAGGGCGCGAGGCGCGGCGTGCGCGGCCGGATGAGGCCGAGCCCGTAGCGCTTGATGAAGGCGCGGTCGGCGATGAGATAGGCCGGAACCGCCGCCCGCCCCGCCTCGTGCGCGCGGTACATCGCGCGGACGAACTCGTGATAGGAGACCGCCTCGTTGGTGAAGCGGCGGCCCGTCCCGTCGACGGCGATGAGGCCGGGCTTCGAGCGGTCGAGCACGATGTGGGGCCAGACGGCGGTCGAGCCGTCGGGCCGCGTCGCGAACGAGCTCGGGAACCACATCGCGTTGTCGCTGCCCGCCGGGCCGAGCGCGGCGCCTGCGGCCTCGGCGAGCGCCAGCGTCGACCCGTCGGCGCCCGGCGAGGCGGGCGTCGCCTTCGGCGTCGGCTGCGGCATCTCCCGCGCGCGCCATTCGGGATTGGCGGGGAAGCCGCCGCCGGCGAGGATGATCGCGCGCGAGGTGGCGATCTCGAACGGTGCGCCGTTGGCTGTCCCCGCGACGCCCGTGACGGCGCGGCCACGGGTGAGGAGGCGCTCGGCGCTGACGCCCGTGCGCACGACCACGCCGCGATCGCGGCAAGCGCGCAAGAGGCGCGCGACGAGCGCGTTGCCGAGGACGAGGCGCGTGCCGCGATGGTGGCGCAGGCGGTCCCGCGCATAGCGGGCGACCATGCGCGCGCCGAGCGCCGCGGCCCCCGCCGAACGGTCGGCGGTGAGGAGACGCGCCGCCTCGCTGCGCGTCACCATCATGCCGCCGAAGACCATCAGCTCGGGCAGCGGTTCGGCGAGGCGGGCGAAATCGGCGCCGAGCGTGCGCCCGTCGAACGGGGCGGGCTCCAGCGCGCGGCCGCCCGGCGCCGCACCCGGATGATCCTGTCGGTAGTCCGGCGCGGTCATGAAGGGGCGGAAGGAAAGCCCCTCCCCGTCGCACAGCTCTTTCAGCATGACGGGGGCGGACTTGATGAAGGCGTCGGTGATGGCGGGATCGACGCGGTCGCCGCCGAGCGCGTTGAGATAGGTGCGCGCGGCCTCGGCGTCGCCCTCGACCCCCGCGGCCGCGAGATAGTGGTTCGCCGGGATCCAGACCGTGCCGGAGGAGCGGGCGCTGGTGCCGCCGATCTTGTCGAGATGTTCGAGAACGATGACGGAGAGGCCGGCGCGCGCGGCGACCAGTGCCGCCGTCAGCCCGCCGACGCCGCTGCCGAGCACGACCACGTCGGTGGCCTCACCTGTCATGTCGGTGCTCGTGGGCATGAAATTCGTGTCCACCCATCTCGTTCGATCGCGGCCGGTCCGGCAACGCGATGGTGCGCTTCGCGCCATCCATGCCGCTCACATGACCGGATTGTTTTTGTATTGTCAAACGCTTTCCCGCGATACGGAAAGCCGTGTGCGCGAGGCGCGCCGCGTAACCCACGCACAAAGCGCGGAAATTTCATTCGCCCGCGTCCCGTGCGCTGATCACCGACGGTGCGAACGGCCTTGAACGCACCAACATTGCAAACTATGACTTCACATAACAAAACACGCACGGCCGCGCCCACGGGGTCCGGCTGGCCCAGGGAGCGGAGAATAGAGACGTGAAGGTGTTCGTGACCGGCGCATCCGGATTTATCGGCTCGGCCCTCGCCGCGGCGCTCGCCGCCGACGGCGACACGGTCCTCGCCACCGATATCGGCCTGTCGCCGAGCCTTGCCGCCGTCCTCGCCGCGCACCCCGATTCGGTCCGCTTCGAGCCGGGCGATCTCTCCGAATGGGCGCAGATGGCGCGCCTCATGAAGGCCGCGCGGCCGGACGCCGTCATCCACTGCGCCGCGATCGTCGGCATCGTGAACTCTGTCTCCGCGCCGATGGCGACGATGCGGGTCAACATCGAAGGTTCGCTCAACATCATGGAGGCGATGCGCCTCTTCGACGTTCCCGCGATGGTCCACATCTCGTCGGAGGAGACCTACGGCGACTTCGAGGCGGACGTCATCGACGAGACCCACCCCTGCCGCCCGCTGAAGGCCTATGGGATTTCCAAGTACGCGGTCGAGCAGCTCGCGCGGGACTATGTCCGCACGCACGGGCTCGACATCCGCCACGTGCGCACCTGCTGGGTCTACGGGCCGGGCCTGCCGCGCCCGCGCGTGCCGAAGAATCTCGTCGACGCCGTCGCGACGGGCGGATCGTGCCACCTCGCGAACGGGGCCGAGTTCCGCGTCGACCACACCTACATCGCCGACTGCATCGACGGCATCCTGCGCGTCCTGAAGACGCCCGGCCAGACGCACGACGTCTACAATATCTCGACGGGGGTCGCCCCCTCGCTCGCCGAGATTGTCGCGATCCTGAAGGACATCGAGCCGGCGGCTGACATCTCGGTCGGACCCGGACACTACGCCTTCACCCCCGGCCAGCCGGCCGCGCGCAAGGGCGCGCTCGACATCGGCCGCGCCCGCGCCGCGCTCGGCTACGCACCGCGCTACGACATCGCCCGCGGCCTCGCCGCCTATGTCGCGTGGCGCCGCTCCAATCCGGTCTGAGCCGGACGGCGCACAGGCCCTCCACCCCGTCCCGAACCCACGACCGGATCGCACATGCTCGTCCACACCGCCTACCTCACGTGCCGAGAGGATGTTCTGGAGAAGTTTCGCGCGCGGCTCCTGCGCCACGCGGCCACGACCGAGGCAGCCGAACCCGGTTGCCTCGCCTTTCTGATCCGGCAGGACCGCGACTCGCCGACCCGGTTCCTCCTCATCGAGCACTACGCCGACGAGGACGCCCTCGCGCTCCATCGCGAAGCGCCGCACTATCTCGCCTTCCGCGCCGATGTCGCCGACTGGGTCGTCAAGCGCGAATGGTGGTTCTGGGACCCGCTGAACTGACGCGGGTCCCGACCACCCGGCTCAGTAGCCGAGCGGCGCCAGCGCCTTGACGCTCTTCATGAGGTCGGTGTCCGGATCGAGCGAGACGATCTCGAGCATCGGCAGCTCCTTGTAGCCGATCTCCTTCAGCACCGGCGGCACGTTCGCGAACGGCACGTCGCCGAGCCCGACCGGGTCGTGCTTGTAGACCTTCTGGTTCGTGTCGGAGAGGTGGACGAGGCGGATCTTGTGCTGCCCCTCGCGCAGCTCGTCGCGCGGGTCCTTGCCGATGAAGTGGCCGTTGGCGACGTCGTAGATGAGATAGATGTCGTCATTGCCGTAGGCCGACAGCGTCGAAAGGATCGAGGTCACATCGGGGAGGTAGCCGAACGGCATGTTCTCCACGAGAAGCTTCGTCCCGCCATCGCGCGCCAGCGGATAGAGCCGATCGAGCGCCTCGAAGAAGTAGCCCTGGAGGCGCTCCTTCGGCAGCGGAAAGAGCGGGTTCGACTTGCCGGGGCCGATGACGACGCCCGACGCGCCGAGTTCGCCGGCGAGCGTCGTGAAGGAGGAGATGAGACCCAGCGAATATTCGCGCATCTCCTTGGACGCGCCGGCGATGTTGAGGTCGATATTCGGCATGTTCACCGAGACGACGCGAAGGCCGTTGTCCTCGATGAGCTTGCGCAGCTCGCGCCGGTCGGTGGCGCTCATCTCGGCCGGCCACAGATGGCCGGGGAACATCATCAGCTCGAACTCGCGATAGCCTTGCTTGGCAAGGTGGAGGAGCGCCTCCGACACGGTATAGTCGAAGGTGTAGGCGTAAAGGTTGATCGAGAAGATCTTTGTGGGATCGGACATCGGTGCTCGACGATCTGGAATTCGGGACAGGGGCGGAGCGGATCGGGCGGCTCAGCGCCCGAAATCACGCCAGGTGAATTGCGGCTCGTAGCCGAGCTTCTCGCGCGCGTGGGAGATGTCGAAGACGCCGGCCTGCGGCAGACCCTGGTAGATTTCGGGCTTGCGCACCTCCGGCACCGTGCCGAAACGCTCTTTGAGGGCGTCGAGCGTCGGACGCTCGTTCATGCCGTCCGCGGCGCCGATGAAGAAGCAGTCATAGCTGCCGTCCTCCAGCTCCAGCGCCTTCTCGAAGCCTTGCGCGACGTCCTGCGGCGCCACGTATCCCCACAGATGATAGTTGTTCACATCGTCGCCGCGGGTGCGGATCTCGGGATATTCCGGCTCGAACACGATGTGGCCGGGGCGAATCACCAGCACCTCGATCTTGCCGCGCGCGGCGAAGGACTTCGCGATCACCTCGGTCACTTCCTTGGAGAGTGAGTAGACCTCGGTGGGGCGAAGCGGATGCTTCTCGTCGACGGGGAGATATTGGGGCGGCCAGTTCACCGGATTGTAGTGAAGCCCGGTCGCCGAATCGCTGCCGGCGATGATCACGCGCTTCACGCCCGCCTCCTCGGCGGCCGTCAGCGTCACCCAGGTGCCCTGCACGTTGGTGTAGAAGCAGGCCTCCGGGCTCGACGTGCGCGGGTTCGGCACGGCGGCGAGGTGGACGACGGCGTCCGCGCCGCGCAGCGCCTCGGTCATCGCGGCAAGGTCGGTGACGCTGACGTCGACATAGGGGACGTCAGGACCGGCGGGCTGGCGGTCGATCACGCGGACCTCGCACTTGTCCTTCAGCCGATCGACGACGAAGCGACCCAGACGGCCGCCGCCGCCGGTCACGACCACTTTCTTGAACTTCACGCCTCACCCCTCCCCTTTGCGGCCGCCACCGGCGGCAGTTCGATCCACGCCCCTTCGTCATGGGAGCGGTAGATCGCCTCTTCTATTTCGATGTTGCGCAGGTACTCGCGCGCGGTGTTCTCCACCGGCGAACCGGTGCGCAGGTGCTCGACGACATGCCGCTGCAGCGCGTAGACGCAGTCCCCCGCATAGCCCCGGTTCTCCCAGGTGTATTCGTGGAGACGCTCCGGCTTGCCGCGCGCACGCAGCCTGAGATTGCCGGCCCCGTCGAGGCGGATCGACCCTTCGGACCCGTCGAGGATCATCTCGCCCATCGTGAGGCGCGTGTTCTCCGCCTCGAAATCGGCGAGGCGGTTGCCGTCGAGAACGCCCGCGGCGCCCGAGGCGAATGAGAAGACGACGATCCCCGAATCCTCGCCCGCGATGACGGGGTTCAGACGGCGCAGGCGCGCCATGACGCCGTTCATCTCGCCGAACAGGTAGCGGAACACGTCGATCATGTGGACGCCGGTCTCGTGGATGAGAAAGCGCGGCATCTGCTGGAAGTAGGGCTGGCGGTCGAGATAGGCGCGCGGGCCCTGCCCGTCGCCGGGTCGCATCCGGAAGAGGATGTTGTAGGGTTCGCCGATCGCGCCGGCATCGATCAGCCGGCGCGCCTCCCGGTTCCACGGCTTGAAGCGCCAGTTCTCGTGCGCGACGAGGAGCGCGCCGGCATCGCCAGCGGTCGCGGCGAGCGCACGCGCCTCCGGGAAGCTCGGCGCCAGCGGCTTCTGGCAGATGGCCGGGATGCGCCGCGCGGCGACCTCGTCATAGATGGAGGCGTGGCTCTCGGGCGTCGTGATGATGTCGACGAGGTCCGGCTTCGTGCGGTCCAGCATCTCCTCGGGGTCGGTGAAGACGGCGGCCGCGCCGTAGCGCTTGGCGAATTCCTCGGCCCGGTCACGGTTGGAATGGACGCAGATGCCGGCGAGCTCGACCCCGGCGATCCGCGACCATGCATCATAGTGGTACTGGCTGAAGAACCCCGTCCCGAAGGCGGCCACCTTGAGCGGCTGCATGAGACCCGCCTCCCCGTATCGTGTTTCTTATCTGGTGGCGGATCCTATTATTTCATATTACGCATCGTCAACTCGTAATATGGTATTCCGAAGCCTCAAGGCTGTAGGCCAGCGCGTAGGTGCCGACGGTCCCGGCGCCCCATGCACCAGCCTGCGCGCGCGCCACCGCCTCGTTGAGGCTTTCGAGCCCGGATGCGGTGATGAAAAGCGTCGCGGCGGCGACGATATCGGCCACTCCGCGCAACTCCTTCTCGCGGCTCGCAAGGCCCGTGCGTGCTGCGTCCGCGAGCCACAGCTCCACTGACATGATGCCGGGAATCGCGAGCAGCGCCTCGCCGAGCTGCGGCCAGCCGAGGCCTTCGGCCGTTTCACCCTGCGAAACGCGGATTGTGGCGATGATTCCGCCCTCTCCGTAGCCCACGCGACCGGCCGTGCGGAACACGGTGCGCACGTTGTTGCGGATCGTGGGCTGGCACTTGAGCGACCATGCGGTGGGGTTGTTGAGCCGGTCGAGATAGGCCTCGGATCCCAGCACATCCGGGCTTGTCGTCTCATATCGGTTCATCAGCTCCGGGGCCGTGCCCGGCAGCGCCATGTAGCGACGGCCGGTCAGGAAACCCGGAATGGCGACGCGCTCGGCGTGGTGCTGACGGTCGTACCAGGTCAGCGTTTCGTCGCGATGCTCCGGCGCGATATCATGCCAAATGACGAGCCCACCCTTCGCAAGATCGTGCATTTCGGGCGAAACCTCCTATAGATTGGCCGTGAGCCGGACCTTTGCCGAGTTCATGGCCTATCTCTTCTCATTATGAATTGACATATCACAACACAAAAAATATCGTCCCTGCATACAGCGGCGAATGCGCCGCAGTCCCCGACAGAAGAGTGCGCGGCGAGCCCGACGCACCGAATTGGGAGAACGCAGATCGTGCCTCAGTCCACCGCGGCCGCCGTCCATCCCGGAGCGGACGCCCCCACCGTCCCCATGCGCATCGGTGCCGAGTGGCGCAGCGGAACGGCGCACACGGAAATCGTTGACCCGTATCGCGGCGACGTCGTCGCCCTCGCGCCCGAATCGACCGCGGCCGACCTCGGCGACGCGCTCGACGCGGCCGTCGCGGCGAAGCCCGTCATCGCGGCGATGCCCGCCTACGAGCGCGCCGCGCTCCTGCGCCGCGTCAACGAACTCCTCCTGAAGCGGGCCGACGAGATCGCCGAGACGATGGCGCGCGAGTCGGGCAAGGCGGTGAAGGACGCGCGTGCGGAGGTCATCCGCTCGCAGGACACCATCTCCCTCTCCGCCGAAGAGGCGATCCGCATCGAGGGCGCCCACATCCCGCTCGACGGGTCCGCGATGGGCGCCGGCAAGATCGCGATGATGCTGCGCTTCCCCGTCGGCGTCGTCGCGGCGATCACCCCCTTCAACGCCCCCTTCAACCTTGCCTGCCACAAGGTCGCCCCGGCGATCGCGGCCGGCAATTCGGTCGTCCTGAAGCCGCCGCCGCAGACGCCGCTGACGGTCCACAAGCTCGTGGAGCTGTTCATCGACGCGGGCACGCCGCCGGGCGTCCTCAACACGGTCTACGGCCAGTCGGCCGGCCCGGACATGGTGAAGGACCCGCGCGTCGACTTCGTCACCTTCACCGGGTCGAGCCGGGTCGGGGCGCACATAAAGGCCGCCTCGGGCCTGCGCCGCGTCGCGCTGGAGCTCGGCGGCACCGGGGCGACCATCGTGTGCGAGGACGGCGATCTCGAGACCGCCGCCCCCATGTGCGCGCGCAACGCCATGCGCCTTGCCGGGCAGAGCTGCATCTCGGTGCAGAACGTCTATGTCCACCGCTCTCTCTATGACCGCTTCGTCGCGAAAGTGGTCGAGGTCGTGAAGACGCTGAAGATCGGCGACCCGCTCGACACCGAGACCGATGTCGGCACGCTGATCGACGAGGCCGCCGCCAAGCGCGTCGAATCCTGGATCGGCGAGGCCGTCGCCGCGGGCGCGACGCTCCACACCGGCGGCGGACGGCGCGGCGCGCAGCTCGAGCCCGCCGTGCTCTCCGATGTCGGCAACGAGATGAAGGTCGTGTGCGACGAGGTGTTCGGCCCCGTCGTGTCGCTCCAGCCCTTCGACGATCTCGACACCGTCTTCGGCTCGCTGAACGGCGCCCCCTACGGGCTCCAGACCGGCATCTTCACGTCCAATATCGCGACCGCCATCCGGGCCGTGCGCACGCTGCGCACCGGCGGCGTCATCATCAACGGAACATCGACCTGGCGCACCGACCAGCTCGCCTATGGCGGGGTGAAGGACAGCGGCATCGGTCGCGAAGGTCCCCGCTACGCCATGCGGGACATGACCGAGGAGCGCCTGGTGCTCTTCAACCACTGAACTCGCGGGCCCGACCGGAAGACGCGCAAGACGTCGAACACGCCGCCGGGCCGCGCGCCAAAAACCACGCCAGAAAGGCTTCAAGGGGAGGACGAACCAAATGCCATTCAAGAAGCTGATCGCGCTCGGCGCGATGTCACTCGGGGTCGCCGCGCTCGCGGCCGGGCCCGCCGCGGCGGATGATTTCCCGAGCCGCCCGATCGATGTCAGCGTCTGGGCCTCGGCCGGCGGCGGCACCGACATGACCAACCGCTTCCTGGCCCGCGCCATGGAAAAGGCGCTCGGCGGCAAGATCAACGTCGCCAACCGCACCGGTGGCGGCGGCGGCGTCGCGATGAACTATGTCTGGAACCAGCCGCACAACGGCTACTACTGGCTCGGCGCCTCCGAGGCGATGCAGATCGCCAAGGTCATGGAGTTCCATGAGACCGGCACCGACGATTGGCGCTGGTATATCGTTGGCGGCGCGCCGGGCGTGATCTCGGTCCCGACCAACTCGCCCTATCAGACGCTCGAGGATCTCCTCAACGCGGCCCGCCAGAATCCGGGCTCGATCTCCGTCGGCCACTGCGCCATCGGCTGCGTGTGGCACATGAAGGCGATCGCGCTCGGCCAGGGCACCGACACGGACCTGCGCTACATCCCCTTCGAGGGCAGCGCTCCGGCCCAGGTCGCCGCCCTCACCGGTGAGGTCGACGCCGTCGTGTCCGGTGTCTCCGAGCAGTCCGAGTTCATCCGCTCCGGCCGCTATCGCCCGCTCGCCATGATCGAGATGGAGCCCTACGATTTCGCCGGCTTCGGCGTGATCCCGGCCGCGGGTGAGACTTATCCGAAGATCGCCGATATCCCGGCCCGCCAGTGGCTCGGCATGGCGATCCCGAAGGACGTCCCGGCCGAGGTCATCGCGAAGATCGACGCCGCCTTCCAGCAGGCCAGCGAAGATCCCGAGCTCCTGAAGCTCGAGAGCGAGCGCTTCATGCCCCTCACCTTCGAGTATGGCGACGAGGCGTATGCGGCCCTCTCCAAGATGGAGCGCGTGATGAGCTACAAGCTCTTCGAGCTCGGCGTCGCGGAGACCGACCCGGCCACGCTCGGCATCGAGAAGCCCTGACAGCCCACCGCGTTTCAGTCGGCCGACGGCTCTGCCGTCGGCCTTTCACGATGTTGGAGGCTCTCATGTTGCCTACACCGGCCCGCCGGAAGGCGGATGTCGTCATTTCGACGCTGATGATCGTCTTCGGCGCGTTCATCATCTACCGCGCCAGCCTGATGCCGTGGTCCTCGACCCGCACCGGCGGTGAATCGCAGTGGTTCCTGTCGCCGGGCCTCTTCCCGGCCACCATCGGGTCGCTGCTCATCCTGTTCTCGTGCCGCGTGCTCCTCACGGCGCTGCGCGAAGGCGGACACCGGGGGATCCTCAGGAGCCTCGGCGCCTGGGTGCGGAACCTCCCCGCCGACCGCTCCACACAGCGCGTCGCGTTCATGATCGTCTGGCTCGCCATCTACATCTTCGGCCTCATCGGCAACGTGAACTACCTCGTCGCGAGCAGCCTCTTCCTGTTCGTGTTCATCGCGGTCTTCTGGCTGCCGGGCGCGGGCCGGGCGATGCTGAGCCGCGCGGCCATCGCCCTTGCCGTCGCGATCCTCGTGCCGCTCTCGGTGAGCTACACGTTCGAGCATTTCCTCTACGTTCCGGCCCCCTGAGGATATCGCGACCCATGCTTGCCGACTTCTTCATCCAGCTCGTCGAGATCGCGACACCGCTCAATCTGCTGATCCTCGCGGGCTCCATCATCATGGGCATCGTCTTCGGCGCCCTGCCCGGCCTCACCGCGACGCTCGCCGTCGCGCTTCTGTCGACGGCCACCTTCAACCTGCCGAGCGAGGAGGCGATCTTCGCCCTCATCGGCGTCTATGTCGGCGCGATCTACGGCCCGTCCCACTCGGCGATCCTGCTCGGCATTCCGGGCACCGCCGCGGGCGCCGCGACCGCGCTCGACGGCTTCCCTCTCGCCCTGCGTGGCAAGGGCGGCGAGGCCATCGCCTCCGCGACGCTCGCCTCCGTGATCGGCACTATCTTCGGCCTCTTCGCCATGGTGATGATCGCGCCCTGGCTGATCGACCTGTCGCTGAACTTCACTTCGGCCGAGTATTTCCTGCTCGCCCTTTTCGGCGTCCTCATCTGCGGCTCGCTGACCTCGCCCGACATGCCCGCCAAGGGCTGGATCGCGGGCATTCTGGGCCTCGGTCTCGCCTCGGTGGGCATCGAGACGATCCAGGGCTACCAGCGCTTCACCTTCGGCATCCCGGAGCTTGCCGGCGGCATCGACGTCGTCCCGGTCCTCCTCGGGGCGTTCGCGCTGCCGCAGATCTTCCGCGTCCTGCGCAACGCGCAGGAGCGCGCCGCCACCGTCGCGGAGATCGGGAGCCTGCGCCCGCGTTGGGGCGTCCTGTGGCGTACGAAGTGGGGCATCATGCGCTCCGGCGGCGTCGGCGTCGGTGTCGGCACGATCCCGGGCGTCGGCGAGGACATCGCCGCCTGGGCCGCCTACGACATGGCCAAGAAGCTCGACAAGGAGCCCGAGACCTTCGGCAAGGGCAATTTCCGCGGCGTGATCTGCGCGGAGACCGCCAACAATGCCTGTATCGGCGGGGCGATCATCCCGGTGCTGACGCTCGGCGTTCCGGGCTCGCCGCCGGCCGCGATGCTCCTCGGCGCGCTGAACCTCCAGGGGATCCGTCCGGGGCCGATGCTGTCCTTCGAGTTCCCGCAGCTCATCCCGCAGATGGCGGCGATGCTGATGTGGGCCTCGCTTGGCATCCTCATCATCGGGCTCTTGATGGCGCGCATATCGGTGCTTGTACTGCGCCTCCCGGTGGCGGTGCTGATGCCGTGCATCGCCTTCCTCGCCGTGCTCGGCTCCTACGCGCTCGGGCTGAACATCTTCAACATCTACCTGATGTTCTTCTTCGGCGTGGTCATCTACTTCCTGGAGGAGATCGGCTACCCGGTGGCCCCGGCCGTGATCGGCGTCCTCCTCGGCACGATGGCGGACATCTCGCTGCGCCGCGCCCTCCTCGGCTCCAATGGCAGCCTGGAGCCGTTCGTGACGCGCCCGGTCGCCCTCGTCCTCCTCGCGCTGATCATCATCTCGCTCAGCATCCAGAGCCGTCTGGTGCGCGGCGGCGTGGTCCGCGTCTGGGGCGGGATCAGCCGGATGCGAAGAAGCGCCGCCTGAACGCGCGCCCGGCGCGGGCTTCGGCCCGGGCCGGGCGGCCGCATCTCCGGCGACGGACAAACGAAAAGGGCGGGCCCGAGTGGCCCGCCCTTTCTTTGTGTCTGATCGTCGTTGAAAGGATCGGCGGCGCGGCGAAACCGGCCGCCGTTTCGGCGAGCGCCTTACGCCGGGGTGGGCTCCGTCGGCACCGGGATCGTGTCGTGCTCGGCGACGAAGCCGAGGACTTCGCGGGTGCGGGTGAGGTCGTAGAGCGGGGCGTAGGGGTTCGCCTCGTAGAGGGCCGGATCGCGGACCTCGGGGAGCTTGCCGAGCGCGCGCTCCAGGCGCGGCAGGGTCGGCTCGGGCGCGAGCGTGCGGCTCGCGCTGATGACGAAGCGGTCGTACGTCACGTTCTCGAGTTCCAGCGCGAGGCGGAAGGCCCGCGCCGCGTCGCGCGGATCGATATGGTGCCAGGCCGGGCCGCCGCCGGCGGACGACGGGCCGCCCACCATCGGCCCCTTGTAGGCGGCCGGGTCCTTCGCGCGCGCCGCGATCTCGCCGTACATCTCCGGATAGGACACGAAGACCGGCCGCAGCACGATCACCTCGAGTTTGCCGCGCGCGACGAAGGCGCGGCCCGCCTCCTCCACCATCAGCTTCGAGAGGGCGTAGGGGTCGGTCGGCTGGCGCGGATGCTCGTCGTCGATCGGGAGATAGAGGGGCGGCTGCATCGCCCCCTCGCGCACGGTGAAGCCGTAGACGCTGTCGCTGGAGCACAGCACCACCCGCTTCACGCCCGCGGCCTCGGCCTGTTCCAGAATGTTCCAGGTGCCGACGACGTTGACCGACATGATCCGCTCGCCGTTGCCGGACCAAATGTTCGGCATCGCGGCGATGTGGAGGATCGCATCCTGCCCGGCGACAGCTTCGGCGACGCTCTTGGCGTCGAGGAGATCGCCGACATGCCACGTGATGTCGGCCGCGCCCGCGGCGATGTCGAAGCCGGCGACGGAACACTTGCCGTCGAGCTCCTTGACCACCGCACGGCCGAGGAGCCCCCCGGCCCCGGTCACGAGCACTTTGTTGAACCGCATGAAATGCCTCCCTGGCGGATCCGGCGACCGGGCCGGCGCGCCAGAGGGCTCCCGACCGATCGCTCTTGAGCGGGTCTTTGGCGGGCCTCGACCGCACGTGCGAAAACGCGCGGGCAAAATCCCACAATGATGAATTGATTTCTATATTATGAGATACCCGCTCGCAACTGGCGGGCGCGTCGCCGGCGCATCTTTCGGCGAGGTGGCGGGAGCGGACTTTCCGGCAATCGGCGTCGGTCCTGCGACGCGCCGGGCGACGCCGCGGGGATTAGCGCCCGCGCGGGCATCATGGCGGGTGGCGCCGCGTCCCGGCGAGGACGCGGGCGGCTCAGGCGTCGCTAGCGGACGCCGCCGTCTCCAAGCTCGGAGGACAGGCGCTGGCCCGCCTCCTCCACCATCGTGGTGAGGGCCTGGAGCGACTGGAGGGTCACGCGCCAGATCGGGCCGGAGACGCCGATGGAGCCGATCACGCGGCCGGTGAAGTCGCGCACCGCGTAGGCGACGCAACGCACCTCGGCGTTGAACTCGCCATCATCATAGGCGAACCCGGTCTCGCGCGTGCGCTCCAGTTCGCGCAGCAGCATCCCCTGGTCGGTGATCGTCTTCGGGGTGAGCTGCGTCATCGGATGGGTTTCGAGATAGCGGGCAAGCTCGTCCGCCGTCATGCCGGCGAGGATGACCTTGCCGAGCGCCGTCGCGTGGCCGGGCCGCACCCCGCCATGCCGCTCCTGGAGCTGGAAGGCCCCGGTCCCGTTGGTGCGCGCGACGATGACGATATCGTCCCCCGACACCATCGCGAGATGGGAGGATTCGCCGGTCGCCTGGGAGAGATCGTCGAGGATCGGCCCCGCGATCGTGACGATGTCGATCTCGTATCGCGAGTTGGCCGCGATCGAGAACACCATGCGCCCGACAAAATAGCGCTTGTTGTCGGGGTCCTGCCGGACATAGCCGAGCGAGGTCATCGTGCGCGCCAGATGGTAGGTCGTGCTCGAATGGAGCCCCACCTCCTTGGAGAGGTTGGCGAGGCTGATCCCGTCCCGATGCGAGGCAATGATCTCCAGGATCGCGAAGGCGCGTTCCAGGGATTGGACGCCCGTCTTCTCGCGCTGCCCCTTGCGCTTGCCCTCGACCTCGTGATCGTCCTCGATGGCACTCATGCGCCAACTACCCCTCTCGTGCGCGAACCGCGCTCAGGCTCCCAGGAGCCCTGGCGCAGCCCATGCTGCACCGCAAACACCGATATGCCACATTACGCAGCGCAATACGACCCTGCGCAATCATGCATCAAATTGCTGTCTCAGATCACCACAATTCTGCCGCCATGACCGGGTCGTGGCAAGGTCCACGCGTCGCCAAACCCGCTCCGATCACCCTCCCCGTCGCGCGACCGCCGGGGCGGCGAAGGCCTGATCCACCGGCATGATCTGGACGATGTTGACGTTCACGTGGGCCGGTCGCGTCGCCGCCCACTCGATCGCGTCGGCGATGTCGTCGGGCCCGAGCGGGGTCATCCCCTCATACATCGCGCGCACCTGGTCCATGTCGCCGCCGAAACGCACCGTCGTGAACTCGGTCGCGCCGATGATGCCTGGCTCCACGTCCGTCACCCGCACCCCGGTGCCGAGAAGATCGGCTCTCAGGCACAGGCTGAACTGGCGCACGAACGCCTTCGTCGCCCCATAGATCGCGTTGCGCGGCCCCGGCCATTCGCCGACCACCGAGCCGATATTGATGACGTGGCCGCGCCCCCGCGCCACCATCCCCGGCAAGAGCGCGCCGGTGCCGGCGATCAGCCCGTCGATATTGGTGCGAACCATCACCGACCAGTCGGCGAGGTTGCTGTCCTGCGCGAGGTCGCGCCCCACCCCGATCCCGGCATTGTTCACGAGCACGTCGACCGCGTCGAACGGAGCCGGCAGGGCCTTCAGCGCTTCGGCGAAGGCTTCGGCGTCGGAGACGTCGGCGACGAGGGTGTGGATGTCGTCCCGCCCAAGCTCCGCGGCGAGCGCGTCGAGCCGGTCGCCGCGGCGCGCGACGAGGACGAGGCGCGCCCCGCGGGCGGCAAAGCGGCGCGCGACCGCCGCGCCGACGCCCGCCGTCGCGCCCGTCACGAGAACGGTTTGCTTGTCCATAATTCCCTCCTCAGCCCATCATCTCGACGCCGCCGCACACGCTGATCGCCTGTCCGGTGATCGTCGCGCCGAAGGGCGACGCGAGATAGAGCGCCATGTTGGCGATGTCCTGCATCTCGACCGTCGATTTCAGCGCAACGCGCCCCAGCATGTCGGCCCGCATCTCCTCTTCCGAGATCCCGGCGGCGGCGGCCTTTGCGGCGACGACGCGCCCGAAGCGCGGGCCGTTGACGTGCCCCGGCAGAATCGCGTTGACGCGGATATTGTCCTGCCCCGCCTCGAGCGCGAGGCTCCGCGTGAAGCCGACGACGCCCCATTTCGCGGCCGAATAGGGCGTGCGCAGCGCGAACGAAAGCCGCCCCGCGACCGAGGAGAGGTTGATGATCGTACCCCCGCCCTCCGCCTTCAGGAGCGGCACGGCGCGAGCGCTCGCGAAGAACTGCGCCTCGAGGTTCACCGCGAGCGTCGCGTGCAGCGCCTCGGGGCTGATGTCCTCCACGCGCGCGACGGGGCCCGCGATCCCGGCATTGTTGACGAGAACGTCGAGCCCGCCGAGCGCCTCCAGCGCCGAGGCGAAGAGCGCGTCGATGGCGGCGGGGTCCGACACGTCGGCGACGATGCCGGTGAGGCCGGGGTTCGCCGATAGGGTCTCGGCGAGGGCGGCCTCGTCGACGTCGCAGATGTGGACCTTCGCGCCGCGCGCGAGGAAACTCTCCGCGATGACGCGCCCGATGCCGCTTCCCCCGGCGGTGACGATGACGCGCTGGCCGGTGGCGTCGATCGGCAGGAGCGCGGTCACGCGGCGAGCCTCCAGCCGGTCGATTCCAGCGCCGCGCGGCTCGCGGCGATGTCGGCGTCCGGCGTGTCGGAGATGATTTCGAGCACCGTCGGTCCCTCATAGACGAGCGCGTTCAGCGTCTCGGCGATGGCGTCGAACGGGACGATCCCGGTGCCGAGCGTCGCGTGCGCCCAGGCCTTCCGGCCGGTGTCCGACATGTGGACGAGGTCGAGGCGGGAGGCGACGGTCCTGAGGCCTTCGCACGGGTCCTCGCCGAAGAAGACCGCGTTCGCGACATCATAGATGATGCCGAGGCGCGGGTTTCCGATCCGCGCCAGGATCGCCATCAGATCCTCCGCGCGCGGCGCGAACGCCGCCGGCACGTTCTCGATGACGAGACGGACCCCCGCTGCCTCCGCCGCCCGGTCGAGCGTCTCGAGCCCGGCCTCGAACCAACCGTCGCGGTGGACAGAGGGCGCCGGCAGCAGCGGATGGGTCTTGCCGGGGACAACGAGCACGAAGCGCGCGCCGAGCTCGCCAGCCATCGCAATCACATCGCAATAGTGCTGGACGGTGTAGGCGCGCATCTCCGGCGCGGGGCTGACGAGGTTGAGATCCAGCATCGGCGGGTTGAGCGACATCACCTCGACATCGCGGCGGGCGAGCGTCGTCGCGAGCGCCTTGCGCTGCGCGGTGTCGGACGGCCACAGATGCGGCGCGTTCATCATCAGCTCGACGCAGGAATAGCCCTGGTCGGCGAGGTGCTCGACCGTCTCGACCGCCGACTTCTTCCAGATGTACGAGTACGTGTTGATGCCGAGCAGGCTCGTCACGTCGACCTCCTTCGTCATGTCATTTCAAATTTTACAATGCCGCACACTCAGGGGAGCGGATCGCGGCTGTAGAGCTTTCGGACGACCGTGTTGTCCTCCGACCCGTGTCCATGCTGGACGAGCATCCGGTTCAGTTCGGCGGCGAGGCTCGTCATCGGCAGGGCCGAGCGGTTGTCGCGGGCGAAGCGCTGGACGAGGTCGAAATCCTTCACGAGGCTGTCGACGGTGCTTGTCAGCGTGAAGTCGCGCGCGAGCATCCCGCCCCACAATTGCTGCAGGATCGTCGAATCGCCGCGCCCGCCCTGGAGCGCGGCCGGAATGCGCGCGGCGTCGATGCCCGCATTCTCGGCAAGGCTCACCGCCTCTGCGGTGACGGCGAGGATGCACGAGACGTAGATCTGGTTGATGAGCTTGGTCGCCTGGCCGGACCCGGTCGGCCCCATGTGCATGACGCGGCGCGTGAGGGGCGCGAGCACCGGCCGGACCGCATCGACGTCCGCCGCATCGCCACCCGCCATGATCGCGAGCGTTCCGGCGGCCGCGCCCGTCGTCCCGCCGGTGACGGGCGCATCGACCCAGCGCATGCCTGAGCGGCGGGCGAGCTCGGCCGCCATCTCCTTGGTGGCGTCGGGCGAGATGGTGGACATGTCGACGAGGATGGAGTTCGCGTCACCGCCCTCGGCGAGCCCCCCTTCCCCGAGCGCGACCTCGCGCACGGCGGCGGTGTCGATCACGCAGGTGATGACGATGGGTGCAGCTGCCGCCACCTCGCGCGGCGAGGCGCAGATCCTGGCCCCGCGCTCTGCGTAGGGGGCAAGCTTTTCGGGTGAGCGGCCCCAGATCGAGACCTCGAAGCCGGCCTCGAGCAGCCGATCGACCATCGGCCCGCCCATGTTGCCGAGGCCGATATAGCCGACCTTCGCCGCATCGCCTTGCGCCATGGCGCCCTCCCGTCGTCGGCGGGTGCTCCCGCTCTTGGGACGACCATCGAAGCTTTAGGCTATTTCGTCAATGGCAAATTATATCCCATGATACGAAATATGAGGGCATCTGAAGACTGCGCTCAAAGGGCCGGGACGCCGACAGCGTGCCTTACTGGTGCACCTCGTTGACGTAGCGATAGTCGTCCGTGAGCCCGTGCTGCACGGCGAACACCACCGGGGCGCCGAGCTGGTCGAACGCGGTCTGGACGATCCGCAGGAGCGCCGCCGGCGCGTCGAGGCCAAGATCGCGCCGGTCGGCCTCCGAGGCCATCACCGCCGACAACTCCTCCCGCACCGCGGTGATGCGGATCGCGTAGGCATCGACGAGGTGCTGGAAGATGAGGGGCGGCACGTCGGGCGTCTCCTTTGGAAAGTCGGGGATGCGCGCGCCCGGCATCGTCATCGTCTCGATCATGATGGCGGCGCCGTCGACGAGGCGAAGACGGCGCAGGCGCACGACCTCCTGCCCGTCCTCCAATTTCAGCTGCTCCTTCTCGCTCGCCGTCGGCGCGCCGTGAAAGAGGTCGAGATTGCGCGCGGTGGAGGACACCAGACTTCCGTCCGCCCGGTGGAGGCGGAAATAGCGGAAATAGAGGTCGAGATTCTGGTCCGGCGCGCGGCCCGTCACGACGGTTCCGGTCTTGCGCCGCCGCGTCAACATGCCCGAGGCGGTCAGCTCCGAGAGGGCGCGGCGCATCGTGCCGGGCGCGACGCGGAACTCCTGCGCCAGCGCCATCTCGCTCGGCAGCACCATGCCCGCCGGCCATCGGCCCGACATCACGTTCTCCGCGATTTGGCGCTTCAGGACCTCGTAGAGCGGCAGGGACCGGGGCGGCGTCACGTCGGCATTTCCTTTCTTGACAGGCATATGAAGCTCGTGGAGTATATTTCTTTATAAGATATAGAAAAGCAGAGGGGACGTCGTCCGGCGGGTGGTTCTCAACCACGACCTACATCTGGAGACGTGTGATGGCCATTGGCGATCGCCCCTGGGGTGGCGCAGACCCGGCCGAACTTCTCGCCAAGGTCGACGAGGCCGACTGCCTCGCCGTGCTCTCCCGGATGGCGAGACAGAAGAGCTACAGCGAAACCGACGGCGAGCGCGTCATGGTCATGATGATGGCCGAGGAGATGCGCGCGCTGGGGCTCGAGACCGAGCTGACCCCGGTGCCCGGCGACCGCATCAACGCGGTCGGTCGCTGGCGCGGCACGGGCGGCGGCAAGAGTCTCCTCTTCAACGGCCACGTCGACACCAACCCCGCGACGGAGGGTTGGACGGTCGACCCCTGGGGCGGCAAGGTCGACGACGACTTCATCTACGGCATCGGCGTCTCCAACATGAAGGCCGGGGACGCAGCCTATCTGTGCGCGGTGAAGACCCTGATCGGGGCCGGGATCACCCTCCCCGGCGACGTGATCCTCACCTACGTGGTGGGTGAGCTTCAGGGCGGGATCGGCACCATCGCGCTCATGGAGCAGGGGCTGCGGGCGGACTATTTCGTCAACTCCGAGCCGACCGACCTCCAGCTCCTCACGATGCACGCGGGCACGTTCACCTTCGTCATCGAGCTCTTCGGCAACACGCGCCATCTCTCGAAGCGCGAGGCCGCGGTCGACGCGGTCGCGGCCGCCTGCGACCTCGTCCCCCGCCTCAACGCGATGACCTTCCCCGATCCACCGACGCCCGAGCACGCGCGCATCAACCGCGTCCATGTCGGCGTCCTCCTCGGCGCGCTCGGGCGCGACCTCGTCGAATGGCGTCCACCGCAGGTGGCCGACTATGCCCGCATCAAGGGCTCGGGCCGCTACGCGCCGGGGCAGACGGAAGAGAGCGCGCTCGCCGCGATCCGCGCCGAGCTCGACGCGCTGGAGGCCCGTTTTCCGGGCCTGAAGGCCACGCTGGAGCCGGAGCGCCTCAAGGGCCGTCCCTCGATGCCGAACTTCGAGGTGCCGCCCGACAGCCCCGTCCTCGCCGCCGTGAACCGCGCCTACGAGCGCGTGCGCGGCACCGCCCAGCCGACCGGAATCTTCCTCCCGCCCGGCTTCTTCGGCACCGACGCCGCGCACCTGCTGCGCGTCGGCGGGATCGAAGGCGTCGTGTGCGGTCCGGGCGGCCGCTACAACACCATGCCGGACGAGCGTGTCGACATCGTCGATTACATCGACATGGTCAAAATCTACATGCTCACCATCCTCGAAATCTGCTCGCAACAAAGGACCTGATGCTGATGAAGGCCAGCCTTTTCTTTGCCGTATCCGTCGCCGCGATCGCCGCGGCGATGCCCGCCCGGGCGCAGGATGCGCTCCAGACCAACGAGCTCGCCGTGGTGAGCTGGGGCGGCACCTACCAGGAGGCCCAGCGCGAGGCCTTCATGGCGCCCTTCGCCGAGGCCACGGGCATCGAGGTCATCGAAGGCACGAACCCGGAGATTTCCCGCACCCGCGCCGAAGTCGAGAGCGGCTCGCCGAGCTTCGACATCGTCTCCACCAACCAGGCGTTCAACCTGGTCGGCATCGATCTCGGCCTCTGGGTCCCGATCGACTACAAGTATTTCGCGCCGGAAGATCTGGAATCGATGCCGGAGTCGGAGCGCCAGGAATTCGGCGTCGGCACGATCACCTATTCTGAGGTGATGGCCTACAATAGCGAAAGCTTCCCGGACAATAGCGGCCCGTCCAGCTGGAAGGAATTCTGGGACACGAACGCGTTCCCGGGCCAGCGCGTCCTGCCCTGGTGCGACCTCTCCCACTCCCCGCTTCCCGAGGCCGCCCTCCTCGCCGACGGCGTCGCGCCCGAAGACCTCTATCCGATCGACATCGAGCGCGCGGCAAAGAAGCTCGCCGAACTGAAGGACACGACCTTCTGGGCCCGCAATAACGCGCAGGCCTCCCAGATGCTCGCCAGCGGCGAAGCAGTGATGGGCATGTCCCCGAACGGCCGCCTCCAGGTCCTCATCGACCAGGGCGCGCCGATCCAGATCGAATGGAACGAGGGCCGCTTCACCTCCGACGTGTGGTACGTCCTCAAGGGCGCGCCCAATGTCGATAACGCGATGCGCTTCATCGCGTTCGCGAGCCGTCCCGAACAGCAGGCCAAGATGGCCAAGCTGACCGGCAACGGCCCCACCAACCCCGCCGCCTTCGACTTCATCGACGAGGAAACCCTCGCCAAATTGCCGAACGCGCCGGACAATCTCGCCAAGCAGATCAAGAAGAACGAGACTTGGTGGAAGGAAAATCGCGAAGCCTGGGTCGCGGCCTGCACCGCGGCGCTGATGTAACGGACGTTCGATCGTGACCTTGTCCGCCCAGGGTGCGAGGAGATTTCTGCCGCTGCTGATCCCGGCCGCGGCCTTCCTCCTCGCCTTCTACCTGATCCCGCTCGCGCGGTTCATGGTGATCAGCGTGACCGAGCCCTCCGCGGGTCTCGGCAACTACATCGCCGTGCTCGGCAGCGGGCTCTACTGGGCGGTCATCGTCAACACGTTCGAGATCGCGTTCACGGTCGCGATCCTGTGCCTCCTCCTCGCCTATCCGGTCGCGCTCCTCATCGCGCGGCTCTCGGGCGGGGCGCGCACGGCGGCGCTCATCTGCGTCGTCGTGCCCTTCTTCACCAGCGATCTGGTGCGCAACTACGCCTGGATCTTCCTCCTCGGCAACCGCGGCGTGATCAACACGATCCTCATCTCGACGGGGATCATCGACAGCCCGCTGCGCCTCATCTTCAACCGCTTCGCCGTCGTCGTCGCGATGACGCACATCCTGATGCCCTACGTGGTGCTCCTGCTCCTCAACGGCATCGGCGCACTGGACCGCCGCCTCACCCCGGCCGCGGCGAGCCTCGGCGCGGGCGCGTTCGGCACATTCCGCCGCGTGATCCTGCCGATGACGCGCGAGAGCGCCGTCGGCGGCTTCGTCCTCGTCTTCGTCATCGGGCTCGCCTTCTTCGTGACCCCGGCAATGCTCGGCGGACCGAGCGAGACGATGATCGCCAACACCATCGCGAGCGAGATGGGGTTCCTGCGCTGGGGCTTCGCCGCGTCCCTGTCGGCGGTGATGCTTGTCGCGACCTTCGCGACGCTCGGCCTCGTCTACGCGCTCGGCGGCGGGCTCGGCGCGGTGACGCCCGAGCTCGCCCGGTCGGGCAAGGGCCGGCGGCGCACCCGCATCCCGTCCTTCTCGCGCACCTTCATCCTCATCGACCGCGTGCTCGATCCTGTCTTCGACACGCTCGTCGCCGTCATCGGCATCGCCCTCCTCGCCTTCCTCATCCTGCCGGTGGTCGCGGTGATCCCGCTGTCGCTGAGCCCTAAACCCTATTTCGAGTTTCCGCCCTCCGGCATCTCGTTTCAGTGGTTCGAGCAATATGTGACCTCGCCGCGCTGGTACCGCGCGACGCTGAACAGCCTGATGGTCGGAGCGGGGGTCGCGGCGCTCGCACTCGCGATCGGACTGCCGGCCGCCTTCGCGATCGCCCGCAGCCGCTCCCGCATCGCCGGCGCGCTCTACGTCGTGGCGCTCTCTCCGCTCGTCGTGCCCTCCATCATCATCGCCGTGTCCGTGTTCGTCACGATGACCTCGATCGGGCTCAACCGGTCGCTGCTGGGGGTCGGGCTCGGGCAGACCATCTCGGCGCTGCCGCCGGCCCTCATCGTCCTCGTCGCGGCGCTGAAGGGGTTCGACTGGACCCTCACCCGCGCCGGCCAGAGCCTCGGCGCCTCGCCCTTCATGGCCGTCGTCAAGATCGCCCTTCCCATCATCGGGGCGGCGATCGGCACGGCCGCACTCCTCGCCTTCCTCCAGTCCTTCAACGACCTCCTCGTCGCGCTCTTCGTGAGCGGGCTGCGCACCGAGACGCTGCCGAAGCGCATGTGGGAGAGCCTTGAGGAGGTGAACCCCACCATCGCCGCCGTCTCGGCCCTTCTGGTGCTCGCGACCGCGATCGTCCTTGCCACGCTTCAGATCGTCCGCCGGGGGCGCCGCAAGGCCGCCCCCGTGCCCGACGCGCTGACGCCAGAACGCGCCTGAGTTCCGATGACCGATCCCGCCCTTCGCCTTACCGCGATCGAAAAGACCTTCGGTCAGACCCGCGCCGTCGCCGGCGTCGACCTCGAGATCGCCGACGGCGAGTTCTTCACCCTCCTCGGCTCGTCGGGGTCGGGCAAGAGCACGCTCCTGTCCATCATCGCCGGCTTCGAGATGCCGACCACCGGCACCGTCGAGATCGCCGGGCGGGACGTGACGCGCGTGCCCGCCCATCGCCGCGGCATCGGCATGGTGTTCCAGAACTACGCGCTCTTCCCGCACCTCAGCGTGCGCGACAACATCGCCTTCGGCCTGCGCACGATGCGCTGGCGCGAGAGCGAGGTGGAGGCGCGCGTCGCCGAGCTCCTGGCGCTCGCCCACCTCGAACCGATGGCGGCGCGCACGCCAAGCGAACTGTCCGGCGGCCAGCAGCAGCGCGTCGCGCTGGTGCGCGCGCTCGCCTCGCGCCCGCCCCTCCTCCTCCTCGACGAACCGCTCGGCGCGCTCGACAAGCGACTGCGCGAGCACATGATGACCGAGTTCCGCCGCATCCACCGCGCGCTCGGCACCACGATGATCTACGTGACGCACGACCAGCAGGAAGCGCTCGTGATGTCGGACCGCGTCGCGGTGATGCACGACGGTCGCCTCCTGCGCATCGCCACCCCGGCCGACCTCTACAACGACCCGCGCACCGCCTTCGTGGCGGGCTTCATCGGTGAATCGAACCTCGTCACCGGCACCGTCGCGGACGGCGGCGTGCTGACGGGGCCGGGGGACCTCCGCATCCCCATCGCGGGCGCGGCGGGTCCGGTGTCTCTCTCCGTGCGGCCCGAGCGCATCGTGCTCGGCGACGTGCCGGCCGACTGGCCGTCGGGCTCCGGCCGCGTCATCGAGATGGTCTTTCTCGGCGACCGCGTCCGCTCCGTCCTCGCCTGCGGCGAGACCGAATTCACCGTTCAGACCCAGAACATGCGGGGCGCGACTCTGCCGCGCGAGGGCGACCATGTCCGCTTCGGCTGGCACCCCGACGACACCGTGCTCCTCTCCGCCTGAACCCCATCTTTCCCTTCAGACCTGACAAAGACGCGACAATGAACCTCGAACTCGGCGGCAAGGCCGCTCTCGTCACCGGCGCGACGCGCGGCATCGGCAACGCGATCGCCCGAACCCTCCTCGCCGAAGGCGCCTCCGTCGCCCTCAACGGGCGCAGCGCGCAGAGCGTCGAGGCGGCGATCGCCGCGCTCGGCGATGCCGCCGCCGCCGCGATCCCCGTCGTCAGCGACGTCGCGACGCCGGAAGGCGCCGTCGCCGCGGTCGAGGCCTGCGTCGCGGGCTTCGGCAGCATCGACTGCCTCGTCGCCAATGTCGGCGGCTCCTCGGGCGACTGGCTCACCCAGTCCACCTCCGACGACTGGTCCGCCACCTTCCGGATCAACCTCTTCCACGCGGTCGACACGATCCGCGCCGCGGTGCCTCACTTCAAGGCGCGCGGCGGCGGCAGCGTCGTCATCATCGCCTCGATCTCGGGTTGGAAGACCGGCTCGCGCGCGCAGTACGCGACCGCCAAGGCCGCCGAGATCCAGCTCGCCCAGTCGCTCGGCGCCGAGCTCGCCCCCGACAATATCCGCGTCAACACCGTGAGCCCCGGCTCGGTCCTCTACGAGGGCGGCGGCTGGGAGCGCACCGCGAGGACGCGGCCGGACGACATGGCCCGCTTCATCGCCGACGAGTTCCCTGGCGGCCGCCTCGGCACCGCGGAAGAGATCGCGGACGTCGTCGCCTTCCTCCTGTCGCCGCGCGCGAGCTGGGTCAACGCCGCCCACATCCCCGTCGACGGCGCCCAGGGCCGCCCGACCATCCGATGAGCGAAGCCATCGCGCCCCTGCGCCTCACCCCCAGCGCGGAGACGGTGCATTGGGGCTATTTCGATGCCCGGATCGCGCCGTGCGCGCGCATCCGCTCGGGCGAGCGGATCGTCATCGAGACGGTGTCGGGCGCGCGGGACAACCTCCCGCCCGCCCCCTTCACCGTGTCGGAGGCGCACCGCAACGTGCTCGCCGAATGCCGCCAGCTTCTCCCCGGTCACATCTGCACCGGCCCCGTCTACGTGGAGGGGGCGAAGCCGGGGGGCGTGCTGGAGGTGACGATCGAAGCCATCGAGATGGCGGCGGACTGGGCCTTCACCACCACCGTGCCGCTGACCGGCGTTCTGCCGGATCTCGTCCCGGAGAAGACGCTCCACCACTCGGCGATCGACGCCGCGCGCGGCGTCGCGCGTCTGCCTTGGGGGACCGAAGTGCCGCTCGCCCCCTTCTTCGGCGTCATGGCCGTCGCACCGCCGACCGGATGGGGCCGCATCAGCACGCTCCCGCCGCGCCAGAATGGCGGTAACATCGACAACAAGATGCTGGTCGCCGGCACGACGCTCTACCTCCCCGTCTTCCAGGACGGCGCGCTCTTCTCCGCCGGGGATGGGCACGGCGCGCAGGGTGACGGTGAGGTGTGCGAGACGGCGCTCGAGACCGCGCTGAAGGGCACCTTCCGCCTCACCGCGCGCAACGACATGACGCTCGCCTGGCCCGCCGCCGAGACCGCCGATTGCGTGATCACGATGGCCTTCCACGCCGACCTCGACCGCGCCGTCGAGATCGCCGTCGGCGACATGGTCGCACGCCTGCGGGCGGCGGCCGGGCTCTCCGCGAGCGAAGCCTACGCGCTCGCCTCGCTCACGGCGGACGTGCGGGTGACGCAGGCCGTGAACGGCAATCGCGGCGCCCACGTCGTCCTCGACAAGCGCTATCTCGCGCCGGTGGGAGCCTAGGCGATGCATCTCGTCACCGGCGGTTGCGGCGAGGTCGGCTCCCATGTCGCCGCGTTGCTCCTCGCGCGCGGAGAGAGGGTCGCACTCTTCGACCGCCGGGACGATCGCGCGACGCTCGCGCGCCTCGCGGGTGCGGATGCGGCCGAGAGTGTCACGATGGTGACGAGCGATCTCGCCGACACCGCCGCCTTCCGCGAAATCGTCGCTCGTCTTGCACCGCGCACCATCGTCCACCTCGCATCGCTGATGCCGCCAGTGGTGGAGGAGGACGCCGCGGTCGCGCTCCACCAGGTGACGGGCGCGATGGTGGGCGTGCTGGAGGCCGCGCGTCACGCGCGGACGGCCCGCCTCGTCTTCGCGAGCGCGACCAGCGTCTTCGGCCGGCCCGAGCGGCATGGCGGGCCGGACGTCGCGGTCGCCGACGACGCCCCCCACTATCCGGAATCGCTCTACGGGATCACCAAGTCGGCGAACGAGCGCCTCGCCCGCCTCTATCGCGAGCGGCATGGGCTCGATGTCATCGGCCTGCGTTTCTGCCAGGGCTACGGTCCTGGCAAGCAGCGCGGCCGCCCCTTCGGCTCGCGCATGTTCCACGACGCGCTCGCCGGCAGGGCGACATCCATCCCCTACGCCGACGACATCGTGAACTTCCAATATACCGGCGACATCGCGGACGCGGTGGTGCGGGCCATGGACGCCCCCTATCGCGGCGTCGACGTTTACAACACCACTGGAATCGTCGTGACGATGCGCGAGGCGATGGCGCTTCTGGCGCGCCTCGCCCCCGCCTCCGGCTTCGCGCCGAACTTCGAGCCCGGAACGGCCGGCATCGTCTGGCGCTATGATGCGCGGGCGGCGGCGCGCGATCTCGACCTCCCGCCGCCGACCCCGATCGAGGACGGCTTCGCAAAGACGCTCGCAATGATCGAGGCGTGGGCGGACCGCTGATGCAGATCCCGGAGTCCGGCCCCTTCGGCGCGAGCGCGGCCGAATATGTCCGGCGGCGCGCGGCGGCGCTCGCCCTTCTCGCGGCGCAAGATTGCGACATCCTCGTCGCCTTCGCCCCGGCGACGATCTTCTACCTCACCGCCTATCGCGTGCCGGAGAGCGAGCGACCCTTCGCGCTCATCCTCGACCGAGACGGCCGCACGACGCTCTTCGTCCCCCTCCTGAAGGCGGAAGATGCACGCACCGCCGGGACCGACGAGGTGGTGCACTACGCCGAGTATCCGGGCGACACGCACCCGATCGTCCTCCTCGGCAGGCTCCTCGGCGCGGCCGGCACGCACATCCTCGCCGACGCGCCCACCCACCAGAACCAGCACGGGATGTCCTGCCCGGCGCTCGCCGATGTGTGCCCCCGCCCCGTCCGCGTCGCGCGGGACGCGGTGGAGGACCTTCGCAAGGTGAAGTCGGCCGAGGAGATCGCCCTGATCGCGCACGCCGCCCGCTGGGCGATGGCCGCGCAGGACTCCCTCACCCTCTCCGCGCGGGCGGGCTGCACCGAGAGCGCCGTCGCGGGCGAGGCGACGGGCCGCGTGGTCCGTGCGCTGCGCGAGGCGGCGGACGGGCGCACGGTGACGCGCCCCCTCACGGTCAGCGCCTCCTTCGGCGGGCAGATCGGCCCGCGCGGGACGGCCGACCACGTGGTCGAGGCGCTCGACCCGATGATCGGTCCCGGCGACATGCTGATCACCCGCGCGACGGCGATGATCGGCGGCTACTATGCCGATGTGGAGCGCACGATGGTGGCGGGCGCGGCGAGCGCCGCGGTGCGCGACCTCTTCGCGCGCGGGCTCGAGGTGCAGGATGCCGCGCTCGCGATGGTCGGCCCCGGCGTCGCCGTCGCCGAGATCGAGGCGAAGGTGCTTCAGCTTTATGCCCGCCTCGGCCTCACCGGCGCGTGGCGCCACCACACCGGCCACTCGGTCGGCGTCCTGACGCGCGAGCGGCCCTTCATCGATCTCGGCGATCCGACGGTGCTGGAGCCCGGCATGGTGGTCACGGTGGAGCCCGGCATCTACCGGCCGGGCGTCGGCGGCTTCCGCCACTCTGACTGCCTCGTCGTCACCACCACCGGCGCCGACAACCTCACCCCGAGTCCGCGCGATCTCGCGAGCCTCACCGTCGGCTGAGAGGCAGGATGTCCGTCGGTTCCTCTCCCCCGCGCACGAATGCATGGCGCATCGTGCTGTCGAGATAACAGCTCTCGCCCTCATGGAGGGTGAGCGGGGCGTAGTGCTCGGTGTGGAAGACGAGCGTGCCCTTCAGGACGTAGAAGAACTCCGCCCCATCGTGCCGGCTCCACTCCTCTGGCGGCGGCGGCTCGACAACGTGGATCGTCATCTCCAGCGGCACCACGACCTCTTGCTTGAGGGCGCCGGAGTGGACCTCGTCGTCATCGTGGGCGGTCTTGTAGACCTCGCCCTCGCCGGGGGCGGTGGAGATCAGCCGCGCGGTCGGGACCGTCTGCGCCGGTCCCTCCATCATCTCCACGAAGTTCACCTGGAGCGGGCGCGCGAGGCTCAGGATCGTCTCGAAGCTCGGGCTCGACCGGCCTTTCTCCACCTTGGAGATCGTCGCGATCGAGACGCCGCTGCGCTGGCTCAGCTCCTCGAGCGTCCCTCCTTGGCCTTGCGGCGCCGGCGGATCTCGCGGCGGCTCGCCGCCCGCTTCATCCGCGTCTTGTTGTTTCGCCGCCGAGCGTCCGCTTCAACATGTCCGCAACGAGCGCCCGGGTCCGTTCGCTGGCGCGCTCCACCTCCTCGACCGCGGCTGGAAGGAAGGTGGCGGGGTCGAACTCCAGCGGGTGGCCGCTATGAATGGCCTCGTCGACCCAGCTCGCGATGATCCGTTCATCGACTTCCGGGTGAAATTGCACCCCCACCGCGCGCCCGATCTGGAATGCCTGCGACAGTTCCCCATCCGATGCGAGCGTCGTCGCTCCGGGCGGAACGTCGAAATGGTCGCCGTGCCAGCGGAACCAGGGGCCGCGCCACACGCCGTCGATCGCGGCATCGTTGGCGTGCCAGCCGCGGATCGTGCCGCCCGGCATCGGCCGCACCGCGCTGCCGAGCGCGCTCGCGATCAGCTGCCCGCCGAAGCAGATGCCGAGCAAGGGCGCGTCCTCTTCCAGGAGCGTGCGCGTGAATTCGAGCTGCTGCACGATCCAGGGATGCTGGGTCTCATAGACCCCGCGCGCCGAGCCGAGGATCACGACGAGGTCGTACCCGTCCCGGCTCGCCCCATCGAGCGCGGCCGTCCGCCCGTCGACGACATCGATGGCGAAGGCATGGTCGTCCTCCAGGATCTTCTGGAAGGCGCCGAGGCCTGAGTTCGTGGCGTTCTGAACGACGAGCGCCTTCATGAGAGCGCCCACGGGGCGGGGTGGACGGGCGCATCGCGACGGCGCGACAGGGCGAGGCCGAAGAGGTCCGTGCGCAGCGAATGGCCGGACACGTCGAAGCTCTGCCGCTCCCCGGCGATGAGGGACGGGTCGACCGTCGCCGCGATGATCGTCTCCACGTCGGGCGGGGCTTCGGCGACAGGGAATCCCGTCGGCGCCGCGATCTTCGACCTACCGGAGCAGAAGGTCGTCTCCCTGCTCGCCGCAATCTCGGCCTTCAGGGGAAAGTCGTCGGGCTCGTCGTCGAGCGACAGGGGGCCCATGGCGCTGATCGAGTGGACGCGTTCCTCCCGCGCGATGAATTCCGGCGCGCCCATCGCGACACTAGGGTTGCCGGGCCAGGCGGCGACGTGAACGTCCTCCCCGCCGGCATAGAGGGCGAAGCGGGCGAGCGGCATCCAGTTCTCCCAGCACAACAGGCCGCCGACGCGCAGCCCTCCCATCTCGTGCACGAGAAGCCCCGCCCCGTCACCGGGTGCCCGGCACAACCGCTCATCATAGGTGGGGATGAGCTTGCGGTGGATGGCGACGAGCCGCTTCTCGGCGTCGATTACAAGCATCGCGGATCCAGTCCGCCGTCACGACCAACATCGCGCGGCTCGCCGCCGCCTTCCGGGACCGCGGGATGGCCGTCCTCGATGCCCGCATCGCCTCCCAGCTCGAGGATGGGCGGGACCGGTCGCTCAGCCAGACGAAGCCCGGCTGGATCAACCTCCTCCTGCCGCGAAACGCCTACGCCGTGCCGATCATCGACGAGCTGGCGCCCAAGGCGGACGAGATCGTGGTGACGAAGACCACCGACAGCGCGCTGACGGGCACCAGTCTGCGCCTCATCCTCCACAACATCGGGATCCGGACCGTGGTCTGTACCGGCATCTTCACCGACCAGTGCGTGAGCTCCACCGTGCGCAGCCTCGCGGACGAAAGCTTCGAGGTGATCGTGGTGGAGGACGCCAGCGCCGCCGCCTCCGACGACCTCCACGCCCGAGAGCTCGAAATCATCAACATGATCGACTGTCACGTGATGTCGACGCGCGAGGCCGTATCCTACCTCCCGGCCTGAGCGCGGGCGGCCTACCGCTCCTCCGGCCGCAGCCCCCTGATCCGTGCCACGTGCGCGGCGATGTCGTCGCGGCTGAAGCGGGTGTGCCGGCGGGTGTCGCTCGCAGGGTCGAACGCGAGCCCCAGCCGGCGCTCCGGCCGCCAGGATCGGCGCGGGCGGATCGGGCGCCGCTCGAAGCCGCCCCCGCAGGTCGGGCACACATTGTGGAGGATGTGCGCCACGCAGTCGGCGCAGTAGGTGCACTCGTAGGTGCAGATCCGCGCCTCGCCGGAGTCGGGCGGCAGGTCGCGGTCGCACAGTTCGCAATTGGGTCGCAGCTCCAGCATTCGGGCCTCCATCGGTGCCGTTGGCGGCTCCGTTGCTGACACACGCGGCCTTTGGCATAAATGACAATATGCCCTCTTTTTCAGCCAGACGGTCCGGCCCGCTCGATATCGCCCTCGTCCTCTTCGCGAGGACGAAGATGATCGACGCGGTCGGGCCGCTGCAGGTCTTCAACGACGCGCGGCTTGCCACCGGCGAGCGGGCCTACAGGGTGACCCTCGTCTCCGAGACCGGCGGCCCGGTCGAGACCGACACGGGCGTCGCGCTCGACACGCGCCCCTTTGCGCGAGGGAAGGCTCCCGACACCGTCCTCCTCTCCGGCGGCGACAGCGCGCTCGCGGCCGCCACCGCCCCCGCCCTCCAGGCCTATTTGGCGCGCGTCGCGGGGCGCTGCCGGCGGCTCGGCTCGGTCTGCCTCGGCGCCTTCATCCTCGCCGAGGGCGGCCATCTCGACGGGCTCCGGGCGACGACGCACTGGGAGAATTGCGCCGACCTCCAGCGCCGCTATCCGCGCATCGACGTGCGCGCCGATTCCATCTTCGAGGCGGATCGCGGGGTCTGGACCTCGGCCGGCGTCACCGCCGGCATCGACATGGCGCTCGCGATGGTGGAGGAGGACATCGGCCGCGCGGAAGCGCTGCGCCTTGCCCAATCGCTCGTCCTCTATGTCCGCCGCAGCGGCGGGCAGCGCCAGTTCAGCGCCGCCCTCCAGCGGCAGACGCTGAGCAAGGGGGCTGCGTTCGACGGGCTCGTCGCGACGATCCTGGAGGATCTGTCCGCCGACCTCTCCGTCCCGCGCCTCGCCGAGATGGCGAACATGAGCGAAAGAAATTTCTCCCGCCGGTTCACCGAGATCATGGGTTTGAGCCCGGCGCGCTATGTTGAAACGCTGCGTGTCGACGCCGCGTGCGACGCGCTCCAAGACGGCGAAACGAAGCTCGCCGAACTTCCGCGCCACTTCGGCTTCGGCAGCGCCGAACGCATGCGCCGCGCCTTCCAGAGAACAAAGGGGATCGCCCCGTCCGACTATCGCGAACGATTCTGCCGGGCCTAGACCCTTTTTTGTCTTTAGACGTGCGCGAAACTGGCATTATCTTGTTGGTGATTGGAAGAAATTCCAGCGGAGATGTCGTGTGGATGTGGCTGTCTGGTTGTCCGGGCTCGGGCTCGGCCAATATGCCGACGCCTTCGAGGCGGCCGGCGTCGACGGCGAGGTGCTGCCGGACCTGACCGCCGACGACCTGCGGGAAATCGGCGTCGTCGCCGTTGGCCACCGGCGCAAGATCCTCTCGGCCCTCGCCCGCCTCAACGGCCACGCCGAGGCCGCGCCGCCCGCCCCCTCGCCCGCCCCCACCGTGGAGCCCGGCGGCGACCAGCGCCACGTCGCGATCCTCTTTGCCGACCTCGTCGGCTACACGCGCCTCACCTCGAACCTCGGCGGCGAGGCGACCCACGCGCTCCTCCACGCTTTCTTCTCCGAGGTCGACGCGCTGATCGAGCGCGAGGGCGGGCGGGTCGACAAGCACATCGGCGACTGCGTGATGGGCGTCTTCGGCGCGCCCGTCGCGCACGGCAACGACGCGGAGCGGGCGGTGCGCGCCGCGCTCGCGATCGTCGCCGCGATGCCGGCCCTCTCCACGCGGATCGGGCGCGAGCTCGCGGTCCATGTCGGCGTCACGACCGGGGTCGTCGTCGCGAGCCGGGTCGGCTCGGGCGTCGCGGCCGAATATGCGGTGACGGGCGACTCGGTGAACCTCGCCGCCCGCCTTGCGGACGCGGCGCGCGCCGGTGAGATCCTCGCCTCGAACGGCCTCCACGACCTCCTCGAGGACCGCCTGATCGGCGAGGACACGGGCCTCCTGCCGGTCAAGGGCTTCGCCGAGCCCGTGCGGGCCTGGCGCGTGCGCGGCCTCTCCCAGCGCCACGCGCCGGCCGGGCCGATGGTCGGCCGCCGGGCGGAGCTGCGCCAGTTCGGCTCCATCCTGACGAGCTGCCTCTCCGATCGCACCGGCCACGCCATCCTCCTGCGCGGGGAGGCGGGCGTCGGCAAGACGCGCCTCGGCGAGGAGTTCGAGCGGCTCGCGCGCGAGGCTGGCTGCCGCGTCCACCGCGGGCTCGTACTCGATTTCGGCGCGGAAGCGGGGCGCGACGCGCTCCGCGCGGTCATGCGCGACATTCTGGGCGTTCCGGCCGCCGCCGAGCCCGGCGCGCTCGCCGCCGCCGCAACCCGTGCGCTCGCCGAGGGCCGCGTCGCGCACGACCTCGCCCCGCACCTCAACGAGCTCCTCGGCGCGCCGCAACCCGAGGCCGAGGCCGCGCTCTACGAGGCGATGGACGACACGCGACGCGCCGAGGGGCTCGGCGAGACCATCGCGGCCGTCCTCGCGCACGCAACGTCGGAGGCCCCGCGCCTCCTCCTCATCGAGGATCTCCACTGGGCGCGGCCGCGCCTCCTGCGCGCCCTCGCCCAGCTCACCGCCGCGATCGCGAACATTCCCGCGATGGTCGTCCTCACGACGCGGCTTGAGGGCGACCCGATCGACCGGACCTGGCGCGCGGCGACGGCCGGCACGCCCCTCGTCACCATGGATCTCGGCACGCTGCGGCCCGAGGAGGCGCGCGCGCTGTGCGCCGGCCAGATCAGCGAGGAAGGGCTGATCGAGGGGCTGATCGCCCGCTCCGGCGGCAACCCGCTCTTCCTGCAGCAGCTCCTGCGCCACTCCGTCCAGTCCGACAATGGCAGCGTCCCGGCGACGATCCAGAGCCTCGTCCAGGCGAGCGTCGACCGCCTGCGCCCGCAGGACCGGCGCCTCGTCCAGGCCGCCTCCGTGATCGGCCAGCGGATCGACCGCCGCCTCCTCACCCACCTCGTGCCCGGCGAGGACGGCCGCGTTTCCGCGCTGGTGGAGAGCAACCTCCTGCGCGAGCAGGCGGACGAGCTTCTCTTCGTCCACGCCCTCATCCGCGACGCGATCTACGGCTCGCTCCTCGGCGGCGCGCGGCGCGAGCTCCACGGGCGGGCGGCGGAATATTTCGCCGGGCGCGACCTGAGGCTCCACGCCGAGCACCTCTCCCTCGCCGCCGCGCCGACCGCCCCCGCCGCCTTCCGCGCCGCCGCCGAGGAGGAGGTCGCCCGCTACCACTACGACATCGCGCTCAGCCTCATCGAGCGCGGCCTCGCCGACGCGGCCAATGACGGGGACCGCCTCGCCCTCCTCCTTCTCGAAGGCGACACGCGCCATCATGCCGGGCAAATGGAGCCCGCCGCCCGCGCCTTCGCCGCCGCGCTCGACCTTGCCGACACGCCCGAGACGCGGTGCCGGGCGCTGATCGGCCTCGCCTCGGTGAAGCGCGTGACCGAAGATCTCGACGGTGCGCTCGCCGATCTCGACCTTGCCGAGACGGAGGCGCGGCGCGCCGGGCTCCTGGCCGAGAACGCGCGCCTCCATTCGTTGCGCGGCAACCTCCTCTTTCCGCGCGGCGACATCGCCGGCTGCCACCGCGCGCACGAGGCCGCGCTCGCCTTCGCCCGCGAGGCCGGCCGGCCCGACCTCGAGGCCGCCGCCCTCGGCGGGCTCGGCGACGCGGAGTACATGCGCGGCCGCATGGCGGCGAGCCGCGCCGCCCTCGAGGCCTGCGTGCGCATCGCCCACGCGCGCGGGCTCGGCCGCGTCGAGGTCGCCAACGCTGCGCAGATCGTCCACGCGATGATGTATGACGGGAGCCTCGACGAGGCGCTGGTGCAGACGCGCGAGGCGCTGGCGGCGGCGACGCGCGTCGGCCACCTGCGGGCCGAGATCAACGCCCGCGCCGGGGTGGTCAAGATCGAGGCGGCGCGGGCGAACCACGAGGCGGCGCTCGACGCCGTCGAGGGCCTCGACGCCGCGATCGCCCGCCTCGGCGCCGGCCGTTTCCGGCAGGTCTCGCAGTACGCGACGGGCATGGCGCTCGGCGCGCTCGGGCGGCCGGAGGAGGCGGTGCGCCTGCTGGAGGCGGCCCTTGCGGAGAGCGAGCGCGGCGGCTTCGCCTTCCATGGCCCGTGCCTCCTCAGCGCCCTCGCCCGGCAGGTCGACGACCCGGCGCGCGCCCGCGCCCTCATCGAGCGCGCGGCGCAGGCCTGCACGGAGGATTGTGTCGGCCACAACCAGTTCATCGTGTACGCGGACGGGATCGACGTCGCGGCAAGGCTCCGCGACGCCGCCCTCCTCGCCCGCTTCACCGCCCTCGCCGATTCCTATCCCGCCGACGAGCGCCTCGCCTGGAGCGTCTTCCAGGCCGAGCGCGGCCGCGCCCTCCTCCTCGAAATGGAGGGCGACGCGGCGGCACCCGCCGCTCTCGCCGCCGTGAATGCCGAAGCCAGGCGCCTCGCCCTCCACGCCTGGCGCACCTCGCTCGGCGCGATCTGAGCGCAGCCGTCAGGACGAGCGGCCGAGCTTCAGCGCCAGGAGGATGATGAGGACGTAGGGCCAGATCTTGAGCGCCAGCGCGCCAACGAAGGTGGAGCGCGCCCGGTCGGCGGCGGCCGCCGCGTTGGCGTAGTCCGTCTCCCGCGCCGCGAGTTCCTTCTCCGCCGCGCCGAACGCGTCGCTGAGCGTGGCGCGATCGGCCGCGATCGCCGCGTCGTCGCGTCGGTCGGTGAGGTCGGCGACGGCCTCGGCCGGGGACACGGAGAGGCCGCCGAGCGTCAGGCTACGCTCCGTGAGCGCGCTGAACCGCGCTGTCTCCCGTTCGATCGTCGCGAAATCGAGCGATTGCGCCATCATGGCCTCCCGCTCCGCGGCAAGGGTGTCCATGGCGGCCGTGCAGGCATTCTCGGCGGCGATCCGGTCCCCGACCGCGCGGAGGCTGTCCCGCTCCGGGGGGTTGAGATCGATCTGGAAGCCGGACGCCTCGGCGCAGGCGCGCGCGCCGAGGTCGGTAAGCTGGACCGCGGCGAACGCCTCGGCGCGCTTCAGCTCATCCAGAAACCCGTCCCGGTCGAGATAGATCGCCGAGAGGATCTGCTTGCGCCGCGCGACCGCCTCGTCGAACGCCGCAAGGCGCGCCCCCGTCTCATCGACGGCCTCGCGCGCGGGGGCAAGGCTCTCCAGCGCCTCGATCTTCGCCCGCTCGGGCGCCTGATGGGTGAAGAGCAGGACGACGCCGACCATCGCCACGCTGTAGTAGACGATATCGACGAGGTCCTTCTGGAACCAGCGTTGCGGCCGGCCGATGCCGAACGCGAACAGCCAGCTCAGGACGGCGACGATGAGGACTGCCATCGTCCCGCTGCCGAGAACGCTTTCCACGAGGAAGGCGCCGACGCCGACCGCGGCCGCGAATGCGGCGCAGCGCAGAAGACCGCTCACATGTGAGCGGTCGATGATCCGAGCCGCCATGGCCCTCTCCCGTTCCGCCCACGGCCGGACCTATGGAAAGGTCTCCGCCTGATCTTCGCCAAACCCAATATCGGGCAAGATCAGACAGACATGACATCTTTGCGCGCCTGCGAATTTGCGCTCGCGCAAGCGCCGCGCCGGCTCTGACGCGATCGTGAGCGGGCCGTCCGCCTATTCGGCGAGCGCGCGCATCTCCTTGATAAGGTCCGACTTGCCCTCGAAGCCGATGCCCGGAATGTCCGGCATCGTGATGTGCCCGCTCTCGACGCGCACGCCGTCCGGGAAGCCGCCATAGGGCTGGAAGAGGTCCGGATAGCTCTCGTTGCCGCCGAGCCCCAGCCCTGCCGCGATGTTCAGCGACATCTGGTGCCCGCCATGCGGGACGCAGCGCGAGGGGGACCAGCCGAACTGGTGCATCACGTCGAGCGTGCGCAGATATTCGACGAGGCCGTAGGCGAGCGCGCAGTCGAACTGCAGCCAGTCGCGGTCCGGCCGCATCCCGCCATAGCGCAGGAGGTTGCGCGCGTCCTGGTGGGAGAAGAGGTTCTCGCCCGTCGCCATCGGTGCGTCGTAGAATTCGGACATCGCGGCCTGGAGCGCATAGTCGAGCGGGTCGCCGATCTCCTCGTACCAGAAGAGCGGATAATCGCGCAGCATCTTGGCGTAGGCGATGCCGGTCTCGAGGTCGAAGCGGCCGTTGGCGTCGACGGCGAGCCGAGCCTCGGAGCCGATCTCGGAGAGCACGGCCTCGATCCGCCGGCGGTCCTCGTCGAGCGGGGCGCCGCCGATCTTCATCTTGACGACGTTGTAGCCGCGATCGAGGTAGCTGCGCATCTCGGCCCGGAGCGCGCTGTCGTCCTTGCCCGGGTAGTAGTATCCGCCGGCGGCATAGACGAAGACCTTCGGATCGGCCTCGCGCCCCTTCATCTCGGCGAGCAGGCGGAAGAGCGGCTTGCCCGCAATCTTCGCCACCGCGTCCCACACCGCCATGTCGATGGTGCCGACCGCGACCGAGCGCTCGCCGTGCCCGCCCGGCTTCTCGTTGGTCATCATCGTCGCCCAGATACGGTGGGGGTCGAGGTTCGTCCCCTCGTCGTTCATGAGGCTCGCGGGGTCCGCCTCCAGGATGCGGCCGCGGAAGCGCTCGCGGATGAGGCCGCCCTGGCCGTAGCGGCCGTTGGAGTTGAAGCCGTACCCGACGACGCGGCGCCCGTCGCGCTCGACGTCCGTCACCACCGCGACGAGGCTCGTGGTCATGCGGCTGAAGTCGATATAGGCGTTGCGGATCGGTGAGGCGATCGGCTTCGTCACCTCGCAGATGTCGACGATGCGCATGTCAGTCACTCCTGGCGCCGTGGGGGCGCGGGGTCGGTGGGATGCTCTCTCGCTACAGGAGAACCACCCCCGCGCGCCAATGCCGACTGGGAAGTGATCCATGCAAATTCGGCATGGATCAAACGTCCGCCGGCGCGACCTTCTCCCAGAACCGCTCCGCATGGGCCGAGAGGCGCGAGCGCGGCCGGTAGACGACGATCTCGACCGGGACGTCGAACTCCGCCCCGCCCGCGCGCACGAGGCGCCCCGCCGCGCAATCCCCCTCCGCGAGCGAGAGGGGAAGCCAGGCGACCCCCTGCCCTTCCTTGGCGAGCTCGAGGTTCGTCGCGGCAAGGAGCGAGCTCATGTTCGGGACGATCTCGGGCCGGCCGTGCGCGCTCCAGTGCGCCTCGAGGATGCGGCTGAGGCCCGACGCGCCGCCATAGGCGATGGCGGGCACGGCCTCGCCCGGCGCAAGGCGCCAGCGCGGCGCCCCCGACGCGTCCGGCGCGACGAGCGGGACGAGCCGGTCATGGCCGACGACGCGGTGGTGGAACTGGCGCTCCGGCAGGCCGCCGGGCGCGGCGGGGCTCGCGTGGCAGACGAAGAAGGTGACGTCGCCGCGCAGCATCAGCTCTTCGCACCGCTCCTTGCTGTCGGAGACCATGTTGAGGGTGCCGATGCCGGCCGGCCCCGCGACGCGCATCAGCCAGTTCGGCACAAACGAGAAGGAGAGCGCGTGGGTGGCGGCGAGGCTCAAGGTGGTCGCGGCATGCCCCGCGGCGTCGAGCGCCTCGCGCCGCGCCTCGCCCATGAGGCGTACGAGGGCGACGGCGCGCGGCAGAAAGGCGGCGCCCGCCGGCGTCAGCGCGACCGAGCGGCTGGTGCGGTGGAAGAGCGGCGTGCCGATCGCCTCCTCGAGGCTGCGGATGCGGCGGCTGAAGGCGGGCTGCGTCGTGTTGCGCGAGTCGGCCGCGCGGGAGAAGTTCAGCGCCTTTGCAAGCGCGATGAAGTCTTCCAGCAAGGCCAGCTCCACGCCCCACCCCCGGTCTCACCCGGCCTCCCCGACCGAAGGCCTTCCCGATTAAGCGTCTGGCGCGGCGGCGTGCAACCGGTGCGGCCCGGCGGTGGGCGAACGGTCCCGCCGTGCGCGCCCACCGCCACACCGCTCAAGGTCGCGGCGACGGGGAGCGCGCGTCGTGTTGAAACGTTTCAATCCGTCACCGGATGCCCGCAGCCGGGGCGATCGGGTCAGGCGGGCCCAAGGACGCGGCCCAGAAAGGCGCGCATGTATGCGGCGATCTCGGCCGCGTGCGTTTCGAGCGCGAAGTGGCCGGTGTCGAGGAGGTGGATCTCCGCCTCCGGCACGTCGCGGGCGAAGGCCTTTGCCCCCTCCGGGCCGAAGAACGGATCGCCCTTGCCCCAGACGGCGAGGACGGGCGGGCGGTGCTCACGCAGGTAGGCCTGCCATTCGGGGTAGAGGGCGACGTTGGACTTGTAGTCGCCGATGAGGTCGAGCTGGATCTCGGCGCCTTCGGGGCGGTCGAGGATCGCCTGGTCGTGGGCGATCCCGTCCGGGCCGACACGGTCGCGCACCGCGTCCGGGACGCCGGCCGTGTATTGCCAGAGCGTGACGTCGCGGGTCTGCAACATGCGCAGCGCCTCGCGGTTCTCCGGCGTCGGGTTTGCCCAATAGGTGCGCACCGGACCCCACGCGTCGAGAAGCCCCTCCTCGTAGGCGTTGCCGTTCTGGCTGATGATCGCGCTCACGCGCTCGGGGTGGAGGCCTGCAAGGCGCATCCCCGTCGGCGCGCCGTAGTCGAACACGTAGAGCGCGTAGCGGGTGAGGCCGAGCGCTTCGGTAAAGCCCTCCATCGCCTTGGCGAGGTTCGCGAAATTGTAGTCGTAGGTCCCGCGCGGCGGCGCCTTGGTGGAGCCGAAGCCGGGCAGATCCGGCGCGATCACGCGGTAGGTGTCGGCAAGGCGCCAGATGAGGTCGCGGAACATGTGTCCCGACGAGGGATAGCCGTGGAGGAGCAGGAGGACCGGCCCGTCCGCCGGCCCCGCCTCGCGGTAGAAGATGTCGAGTGCGCCGACCTTTTGCGTGGCGTAGCGCGTGGTGATGGCGTTCATGGCAGTCTCTCCGATGGGATGGGGGGATGTGAGCGGCGCGCCGCGGGTCAGTCGTCGCCCGCCCCGGCGCAGCCCTCTTTCAGCCAGATCTTTTCGTTGAGGACCGCGAGCTCGCGCTCGAGCGCCGCGATCTTCTCGTCCCGCGCGGTGAGCGCGCGGGCGACGTCCTCCGCGTCGAAGCGCTGGGGGATGTGCTGCTGGCAGTTCACGTCCCAGGCGGTGACGCTGAAGATGAAGGCGCGCTCGACGCGGGCGCGATACGTGCCGTCCGCGATCTCGGGCGGCGTCAGGCGGGCGATGAGATCGGGGTCGTCCTCGACGACGGAGAGCGTGCCCCAGATTTTGATGCGCTGGCGGTGGAGATAGTCGATCAGGAAGAGCTGGGCCTTCGGGTTCTCGGCCGCGTTCCCCATCGAAATATATTGGCGGTTCCCGGCGAGGTCCGCGAAGCCGATCGTCCTGTCGTCGAGCACCTTGAGGAAGCCGGCCGGGCCGCCGCGATGCTGGATGTAGGGCTGGCCGTCGGCGCTCGCGGTCGCGAGGAACGCGCTCCGGGTCGCGGCGAGGAAGGCGCCGAGACGATCGTCGATCGTGCGGCTCCACCCGTCCCGCGCCTCCATCGCCGCATAGGCTTTGCGGGAGCCCTTCGCCGTCTGCACCGCCTTCACGGACGGGCTGAACGCGACATCGCTCGCGGGACTGATGGCCATGATGGGAGCCTCCTTCCGGGGATCGGAACGACCGGCGCTGGCCGGTGGCCGACAGATGGCTCCATCGAATGACGAACGGAATGATCGCGTTCTGCCATTCACTCTTTCACTGAGTGACGGTAATCTCCACGCCAGTCGGCGCTTGGGGGATCGGATGGACAGGCTTCGCGCCATGGAGATCTTCGTCGCGGTGGCGGACGGGGGCAGCCTCGCGAGCGCCGCGCGCGCGACGGGGATGAGCGCGCCGGCCGTCACGCGCGCGGTGAACGCGCTCGAGGGACGGCTCGGCGTGCGCCTCTTCACCCGCACGACGCGATCGCTGCGCCTCACCGACGCCGGCACGCTCTATCTCGCCCGCTGCCGGGACGTGCTTGCCGCGATCGTCGCGGCCGAGGAGGAAGCGCTCGGCAGCCACGGCCAGCCCTCCGGCCGGCTCCGCATCACGGCCCCGACCCGGTTCGGCCAGCTCCACGTCGTCCCGGTGCTGACGGGTTTCCTCGACACCTACCCCGATGTCTCGGTCGACGCCGTCTTCCTCGACCGCGTCACCAACCTCGTCGAGGAGGGCTTCGACGTCGCGATCCGGATCGGCCCGATCCCCGATTCGCGCCTCTACGCAACGCGGGTGGGGGCGGTCCGCCGCATCGTGTGCGCCGCACCGGACTATCTGGCCCGCCACGGCCGGCCGGAAGCCATCGCCGACCTCGCCCGCCACCAGATCGTCACCGCGAGCCCCATGAATGCCGCGAACGAATGGGTCTTCGGGAAGGAGACGGTGGCCTTCACCCCGCGCCTGCGCGTCAGCACGATCGACGCCGCGATCGCCGCCGCCCGGCTCGGCTGGGGCCTCACGCGCGTCCTCTCCTACCAGATCGTCGACGACCTCGCCTCCGGCGCGCTCGTGACCGTCCTCGACCACGCGACGCCGCCCGAACTCCCCGTCTACATCCTGCGCGCCGAAGGCCGCGAGGCCTCCGCCAAGGTGCGCACGTTCGTGGACCATGCGCGCGTGGCGCTGGGTAAGGTGCTGGCTGGATGAAGCCGGGGCCGCGTCAATCCGCTCGCGGGGCGGTCATCGACCGTGTTGCCCCCCGCGATCGGCGCGCTGGAGCATCCTGCGCTCAGACGAGCGCAGAGAAGATGCTCTATCTCATTGATCGCGAGCACGTTTTTCCCGCTCAAGTGATTCCACTTGAGTGGGACGTGCTCTAGGGTCCACGGGGCGAGAAGGAGACAGGCCGTGAGCGCGACACAAGGCACAAGCATCGACACCCGCATCAAGATCGTGTGGGGGTTCTACCTCATCACCGCGCTCTTCCAGTTCCCGGCGGTGATCGGCGTCATCCTCGCCTATCTGTGGCGCGACCGGCGCTCGACCGACCCGATGCAGTCCCACTTCGACGGGGCGATCCGCGTCTTTTGGTGGTTCGCGCTGATGTGGGTGATCGGCGTCATCCTCGCGATCATCTATATCGGCCTCGCGATCCTGTTCGTCGCGGGCGTCTATCTCGGCATCATGGGCGCGATCGGGCTCGTGCGGATCTTCGACAACAAGCCCTGGATCTGACGCCCTCCACGGCACCGACCTCGGCGGAGATCGCGGGCGCAGCCAGCGCCCGCGATTGTCCTATCGCTGCACCGTCAGCCGCTGGGCGTAGACGTTGATGATCAGCGCCGCGAGCAGGATGAGGCCGCGGATCAGGATCTTCAGGAACGAGTCGATGTCGATATGGTCGAGCCCGTTGTTGAGGACGCCGAGCACCAGGAGACCGATGATCGTGTAGGGGATGCCCCCGCGCCCGCCGAAGAGGCTCGTGCCGCCGAGGACGACCGCCGCGATCGCGTCGAGGAGATAGGTGTCGAACTCGTTCTGCTGGGCCGAGCCGAAATAGGCGACGCCGAGCATCCCGGCGATGCCGGAGCAGAACGCGCAGATCACCATCACCGCGCCGAGGATCAGGCGCACGTTCACGCCCGAATATTCCGCCGCCTCGCGGTTGCCGCCCACCATGTACACGTACCGGCCGAACCGCGTGTAGGTGAGGATGATGTGCGCGACCGCGAGGAAGACGAGCGCGACGATCACGATCCAGGGGATCCCCCAGATGTAACCGGCGCCGAGCTCGCGCACGAGGTCGGGCACCTGGTAGGCGATCTGGCCGCGCACCAGGAGGGCCGAGATACCCGCCGCGATCTGCATCATCGCAAGCGTGATGATGAAGGACGGAATCCCGATCACCGTGAGGCCGATGGCGTTGAGGAGGCCGAGCCCGCACGCCGTCAGGATCGCGAGGATGATCGCGAAGAGGCCCGGCAGCGGGATGTTCGCGATGTTCACGTACGCTTCCTGCGTCGTGAAGAAGGCCACCACGATGCCGGCCGCGTTCGCCACCGCGGCGAAGGAGAGGTCGATCTCACCGCACAGGAGGACGAAGGTCAGCCCCGTCGCCATGATCGCGGTGATCGAGATCTGGCGCAGGATGTTCCATGCGTTGTCGGTGGTCGAGAAGGACGGGCTCAGCACCGCGAACATCACGACGAGGAAGAAGAGCGTCGCGAGCGGCGCGATCTCGCGCATCCTGCTGACGAAAAAGCCGCGCACGCCCGAGGAGCGCCGGGCCGTCAGATCGCCTGTGCTCATGCTGCGGCCAACAGATCGTCTTTGGCGGCCTTGCGGTCGCAGAACTCGTCCACGATGCGGCCCTTCCGCATGACGATCACCCGCGTCGCGAGCGAGAGCACGGTCTCCGGCTCGGTCGACATCACGACGACGGCGACCCCCTTGGCGCTCAACCCCTTGACGATCCTCACCACGTCCTCCTTCGCGCCGACGTCCATTCCTCGCGTCGGTTCGCACAAGATCAAAATGCGCGGCAGCCGGGTCATCCACCGGCCGAGCGCCACCTTCTGCTGGTTGCCGCCGGACAGGGTGCGCAGCCGCGCGAGCTCGTTGGCCGGCCGCACGCCGAGCGTCGCGACGTGCCCGCGCGCGATCTCCCGCTCGCGATCGGGCCGGAGCCAGATCCGGTCGAGCATGTCGAGCACGCTGATCGACATGTTCGTGAAGACCGGCTGGTCGGCGAACAGCATCTGCGCGCGGCTCTCCGGCACGAAGGCGAGCCCCTTCGACTTGGCGCTCGCAGTCGACCCGAAGCGGCAGGGCGCGCCGTCGACGGCGATGCGCCCCGTGTCGGGGGCGATCTTGCCGAAGAGGGCGCGGGCGAGCTCGAGCTGGCCGCACCCCATGAAGCCGTAGACGCCGAGCACCTCACCGGGTGCGACGGAGAAGGTCACGTCCGAGAAGGCCGAGCCGCTGGAGAGATTCTCCACCGCGAGCACGGGGCCGGCGGTCGGCCGCGGCGCCATCGTGACGGCGCCGGTGTACATGGCTTCGAGCGCACCATGGTCGGCGCCGATCATCTTCTGGATGATCCAGCCCTTGTCGATCGCGGCCGCGTGCTCGGTCGCGACCCGCTCCCCGTTGCGCATGACCGTCACCCGGTCCGCGACCTGGAGGACATCCTCCAGGAAGTGGGAGATGAAGACGAAGCTGCGCCCCTCCTCCCCCTTCAGCTTGCCGAGCACATCGAAGAGGCGGGCGATCTCGGGCGGAGAGAGCGCCGAGGTCGGCTCGTCGAGGATGATGACCTTCGCGTCCGAGAAGAGGACGCGGGCGAGCTCCACCAGCTGCTGAAGCCCGACCGGCAGGTCGCCGAGGCGCTGGCGCGGATCGATCTCGAGGCCCAGGCGCTTGAGGAGGCGGCCCGCCTCCTCGACCATGGCGCGCCAGTCGACGAGGCCGAAGCGCGTGACCGGCTGCGCGCCGAGAAAGACATTCTCGGCGACGGTGAGGTCACGCGCGACGCTGAGCTCCTGGTGGACCATCCCCACCCCCGCATCGCGCGCGTCGCGGGCGGAGCGGAACACCTTCTTCTCGCCGCGCACGAAGATCTCCCCCTCGTCCGCGGTGTGGACGCCGGCGATGATCTTCATCAGCGTGGACTTGCCCGCGCCGTTCTCGCCGACGAGCGCATGGATCTCGCCGGCACGGAGGGTGAAGTCGACATTCGACAGCGCGCGCACGCCGCCGAAGCTCTTCGAGATGCCTGCGAGCTCGAGAACGGGATCGGCCGCTGCAGACTGCGCCGGCCGATCGGATTGTGCCTCGATCATCCTCAGATCAGGAAGTGATTCTGCATCCAGAGCATGCCGGGCGCGTTCGCCTTGGTGACGACGGGACCGTCGGTGATCACGTGCTTCGGGATCCCCTCGCCAGTCGCCTCGCCGGTGAGGACCGCCGCGACGCCGGCGACGATCGCACCCCCATGGATGCGGCAGGAGGGGTTGCGGACCGTCGCGTGCATGCGACCGTCGATGACGGCTTCCACCGCGGGGGGCATCGCGTCGACGCCGCCGACGATGATGTCGTCGCGGCCGCGCGCCTTCATGATGTTCTGCGCGGCGAGCGCCATGTCGTCATTGTGGAAGAAGGCGCCCTTGATCTTGTCGCCATACTTGGTGAGCAGGCTGTCCCAGATGCGCGTCGCCTTGGTGACGTCCCAGTCGGCCGGCTGCTCGTCGAGCACCTCGATGTCCGGCATCGCGTCGACGACGCTGTGGAAGCCGCGGGCACGGCCCTGTGCGCCGGTGTGGCCGAGGGCGCCCTGGGTCATGACGATGCCGCCCGAGCCGCCCATCGCGTCCACGATCGCGCGCGTCACGGAGGCGCCCATGAACTCGTTGTCCGGGGCGAGGAAGGAGTGGACGTCGATCTGCTCCAGCGGGGCGATCAGCGTGTCCATGTCGATGACGGGGATGCCCTTGTCGATCATCCGCTTCACCGGATCGGTGAGCGTGCCGATGCCGAAGGCCTGGATCGCGACGAAATCCCAGTCCTGGGTCGACATGGTGTCGACGGCGCTGCGCTGCTTCGGGGCGGCGAGTTCGCCGTCGAACCAGGTCACGTCGACATTGTAGAGCTTGCCCCAGGCTTCGGCGGCGGCCTTGCCCTGGGCGCACCAGGTGGCCTGCAGGCCGGCATTGGAGAAGGCGGCCTTCAGCGGCTTCTCGGAGCGGCCCATTTCCTGGGCCATCGCCATCATGGTGCGCGGGTCACCGCCAAGCCCGGCGAGAGCGCCACCGGCGGCGCCGGCCGTGAGGCTCGCGTTGCGCAGGAAACGGCGGCGATTGATATTATTGTCCTTGGTTGTCACGCGTTGTCCTTCCCGTGTCGTTGTTATGGTCACGAAGTCAGCCGCGAATTCACCGCAGCATGCCTCATGAATTTGGCGTCCGGCCGAAGATTCGGCCGCCGCAGCGCCCACTATGATCTTTGTTGTATCGCGCTCGCAAGTGGGGAATGGGGAACCGCGTTCGCTGGGATATGGGCATGGCGAAGCGCCTCGCCGGCCGCCCGAAAGCGCACTGGCGCATTTCGTGGAAGGACTTTGGTTTGCGGAGTGCCGATGAGCAAAGAAGCATCTGCGGTCGGGACATGCAAAGTCACGCCGAGCGTGTCCGCTCGACCTCCGGGAGGCATTCGGCGGGAAGAAGCAAGTCTGGCGCGCACCCATCGAACGGTTGTCCATCCGCCGCACCAAGCTGCGCGAGCTCACCTCTCCGGGCACCGATCATCCCCGTCCACCACGATCTTCTGAACCTGGGATTTGAAGCGTTCGTGGCCGCAAGATCCGGCCAGCGACAAGTGTTCGGCGATCTGAAGCCCGATTCCCGAGGACCCTGGGGACGAAGGTTTCCGACGACTTCCTCGACCACCTCCGAGCGCTAGGCATTCACAGCAGGGACGGATCGAGGAAGCTCGCCACTCTACAGCTTCCGATACACTTTCACGGATGCGATGCTCTCGCGGAAGGTGGAGATGATGGACGCCCTCGACCACGGGTTGGCTTCGCAAAGCTGGAAACATCAAGTCAGGCGGTGCGCCGCTGAATCTTCTCGTCGGGTCGATCCCTCTGGACCCATCCTTCCTCCAACGGCCTTCGGCATTTACCACCGTTTGGCGACCTCAGCGATGGCTGAACGGGCGCAATCGTTGCGGCGAGCCGCGCATTGCCAGCGCGACTCGCCTCCGTCGAGTCAGGGCAGCTTCATCGAAGCGTACTGACCGCGCGTGCGCAGTGTCATCGTGACCGGCTCGCTCGTTCGATTGCGCCAGAACCAGCCGTGATTGCCGCGAAAGGCGGCCACCAGTTCGCCAGACTGTGACGGCTCGCCGCGACCACGCTCATACGTGATGTTCTGACCGCCTCCGTCACCGTGGGTGTCATAGTTGAGGACGCCGCCATTCGCGGTCCATTCGAACTCCGCCCTCGCGCCTTCGTCCATGACGAGCTTCACCTCGATCCCTTCAGTCGGGGCGAGAGTGTAGCTGACCTCGTCGCGCCAGGCCGATGGGAGGCTTTGTTCGGTTGCCACCGGAGGTGCCGGTGCCGCGACAGGGAGAGGCGCTGCGGTGACCGCCACGGCCTCTTCCTCTGGCGCCGGCGTGCCAACCTGAGGAACGTCGAGGTCCGCCCGTGTCCAGACCCCAGCGTTGTTTGCGATCGCGGAGACCTGCGCCTCGATCGCGTCGAGCCGGTCCAGGATTTGTGGGCCGGGCGACGCTGTCGCCGCGGTTTCCGCGGCCGCCTCGGCATACAGCTGCTGCTTGATCTCGCCCATGGTCGTGAGCCCGGTGATGCTGCCGACGCCCGTCGGATCGATCCCGTACTCCGCGGGAAGGTAGAAGCCGACGATGATGACCGTCGCACCGGCCATGGCCAGAAGGGTCGACTTCAAAAGGCCGCCAGGCGTTGCCTCGACGCCCTTGATATGACCGGCGCCGGCTTGCGGACGTCGCCGACGGGCCTCCGCAATTTCCTCATTCCAGTCTGAATCATATTGCGGCTCTCGGCGAGGCTCGGCGCCCACCGGTCGTCGTCCGGAGCGAGTGCGCTGGGGCCGGTCATCGGTGCGGAGACCGGGGCCACGGATATCGCTGTTGCGCATGGTTGTCTCCCGGTCAGGCCGCAACGGGGGCGAGAAAATAGTTCGAGATCTGGAAGCCGATCAGGCCGAATCCCAACATCATCAGAATGACGTTTGCGGCATAGGCCTGCCGCGCGAAGGACGGCGACACGCGCCATCGGCTCATGACGATGAGGATCGCGGACAGCGCGAGCAGTTGCCCGATCTCGACACCGAAACTGAACGCGATGAGGTTGGCGAGGAGCCCGTCGTCCGAGATGCCGTAGTCGAGGATCTTCGCCGCCAGGCCGAAGCCATGCAGAAAGCCGAAAATCAGCGTGGCGGCCTTGGTCGACGGCTCAAAACCGAACCACAGCGGAAAAGCGCCGAGATTGTCGAGCGCCTTGTACACCACCGAGAGGCCGATGATCGCATCGATGATGTAGCCGTTGATGCTGATGTCGAACCAGACGCCGGCAAGCATCGTGGTCGAATGGCCGATGGCGAACAATGAGACGTAGGTCGAGATCTGTTTGAAGCCGTAGAGAAAGAAGATCACGCCAAAGAGAAAGAGGATGTGATCGTACCCGGTGACCATGTGCTTGGCACCGAGGTACAGGAACGGGAGAATGTGAACTCCTGAGATCTCCTGAATATAGCCTTTGTCGCCGAGCGTGACACCGTGCGCGGTCGCGGCGTCGGCCCACAGGACCGTCAGGAACGCGAGGACGAGAAGGAGGAACGCGCGTCCGTGCGGCGCACCCCATCCCCGCCGCGCGAGCGGAAGGTTGAGCATGTTGAATCCTTGTGACTGAACGGAACAGGTCGTGCCCCTTTGGGCGCTGCGTTTCGTTCAGCCGAGCCTTGGAGGCCGCCGCGGTCCGTCCCGGATCACGCTGTGCGCGTCAAAATTTGCCCGAGGGACCGGCCTGGAGCGGAATGGCAGACTGGTGGCGGCATCGTGCCCCGTCAGGACGTACAGGTGATGCTCGTGGTCGGTGACGGCGTGTTCGGGCCAGTCGATGGCGCCGTCGTCGCTGCCATGGGAATGGCCGTGCCGCAGCACATCAGAGGACACGTCAGGCACCAGGTCGATGTGCGTCACGATTTGCGGCGCAACCGAGGTGAGGAGAACCGCGAACAGAATGACCAGAGGCAAAGCCCGCAGATGCGGGAACAATCTTTCGATCGTCCCCGTCGCTCTGAGGCTGAGTCCGGTCAGCTGGTCCAACGCGCTACGCTCCCCGTCCCAATCGGTGCCGAATATTCCAAAGGCGTGCGGACATCCGCGAATGACACGTCCTCAAGCCTCGGCGTGTATTCCGCAAGCCCCCCGGCGAAGCCTGCTCTCGAATGGGCGTGCCCGATTGCGGCCGCAGGTGCACGAGCTTGGTGTATCGGAGCCAGCCTACTGTCGCATGGTAAATGAGTGGTTCCGACGGTGTCACCGCCCCTCGCGCGGGTACACCCGATGATGATCGTCGATGACGAAGACATGGGCATGCCGAATCGCCGCGTGGCGATGTATCCGCGGCGCAGACAGGTCATGATGGAGCGCGTCAGGGTCGGCGTGCTCATGTTCGAGCTCTTCGTGCGTGTGCTCGACAATCTCCGGATCGTGGCGAGGCCACAGGAAGGCCGCCCCAAGCGCGCCTATGGCCGCGCCCATCGCGAGGACGAGCGCGGTTGGGCCGATGCCGATAGCCGCGCCGAGCCAGCCCGCCGTGGGATAGGTGACGAGCCAGCAGGCGTGCGACAATGCGAACTGCGCCGCGAAGAGCGCCGGACGGTCTTCGGCATGCGAGGACCGTCGCAGCAAGAGACCTGACGGTGTGCCCACCAAGGAGGAACCGGCTCCGATCACGGCCCACAAGGCGAGAATTCCTGCCATCCCGGGAGACAGGCTCACAAAGACCAGCGCAATGGGTAGAAGTCCGGCGCCGAGGAGCATCGCAGTGCGGGCCGTAAGGCGTGGCGCGCCTTGGTCAGGCGCGACGATACGGGGAAGCGCGAGCGCAATGAGCATCGAGCCGAGCCCGTAGGCAGCGAAGGCGAAGGCAACCTCGCGGTCGGTCTGGCCCAGCATCTCCTTGACCACGACCACGGTGTTGACGATCACCATCGACCCGGCCGCGGCGACCGCGAACGAGAGCGCGAAGAGCCCGCGCAACCGTGGCGTTCGAAGGTAGATCCAACTGCCTCGCGTCAGCCGCTGCACGAATGGCCGTGGTGTGCCTCGGCCCGTGATTGCAGGCAGCGCGACCGAGACCACGAGCGCCGCCGAAGCGAGAAATCCGATGGCGTTGCCGAGGAAGAGCCAGTGGAAGCTCGTCACGACCAGGAGTGCTCCCGCGACCATTGGCGAGACGAGCGATTCCAGATCGTAGGCAAGGCGCGAGAGGGAAAGTGCCTTGGTGTATTCCGCTTCGTCGGGCAGGACATCCGGGATTGTCGCCTGGAATGTCGGCGTGAAGGCAGCCGAGCAACTCTGGAACGCGAAGACCAGGACGTAGATCTGCCAGACCTCGGTCACGAACGGCAGCAACGCCACCATCCCGGCCCGCACGACGTCTAGGGTGACGAGGAAAGCACGGCGTGGCACGGCACCGGCGAGCGCGGCGGCGATCGGGGCGATCCCGACATAGGCGACCATCTTGATCGCGAGCGCGGTGCCGAGAACCCGTCCGGCGTCGCCACCGGCGAGGTCATAGGCAAGCAAACCGAGCGCGACGGTCGTCAGACCCGTCCCCAGGAGGGAGAGCACCTGAGCGGCGAACATGTGTCGGTAGGTGCGGTTTGCGAGGACGGACAGCATGTGAGCTCGAAAGTTGGGGTTCGGAGATAGTGTCGGGTGGCGCGAGACAGCCGTCGGCTATGAACTCAGCCCGCCCGCAGGGCCGATCCGGTCGATCTGCCAACGTTTGACTTTGCGATCCGCAAATCGTCGGCGGACACATGCCGCCAGCGCCAGCACCTCGGCGATGAGCCTTGGAAATATCGTGGCCGCGACACCGAGCATCACAATCTGCGCAACGTCCCCGCGGATCGCGATCATGAACGCCGCGACGATCGTCTTTCGAATGAAGCGGCTCCAGACCGTGAAGCGCGACGAGCACCACCGCGCTCGGAACAACGGCCAGGCGTGGCTCGCGTCCTGGCTCAGCAACTCCGCCAACGCGGGCATGGACGCCTCACAGGTATTTCGTGATCGCCTTAAACTCATCCAGCGTGCGGCGCTGGTCCCGGCCGGTGCTGCCGACCGCCTCGTCCAAACAGTGGTCGATATGATCCCGGATCAGGACGCGTTTGGCCTCGCAGACGGCCTTCTCGACCGCGTGGAGCTGCTGGGCGATGTCGAGGCAAGCACGCTCGCTCTCGATCATCTCGATGATGCTGCGCAGGTGCCCGTCGGCCCGCTTGAGCCGTTTGATGATGTCGGGATGCGTTTCATGGCGATGTCCCGAGCCGGCGTCGACCCGCGAGGACTCGTCGGTCACTGTGTCTGTCATGGCTTGTACCTATCCCCCTGGAGGGGTTAGAGCAAGTCCCTGCCCCATGGAACGGCAGCGGAATGGGAGGACAGAGCACTGAGAGAGGTGCTGCCACCCTATCGGCACTCATCCGCTCCCAGCCTTGTCGTTCATTTTTTTGGCTTCTCCACGGTCTCGGCCTGACGACCAAGATCCAGGGATTCGACCTCTCGCCAGACGGGCTCTCTGCCAATCTCCTCGCGTTCAACGCCGGGGTCGAACTCGGTCAGATCGCCGCCCTTTCAGTGATCCGCGTCATGATGGGATGGTGGCGCCGATCGACTTCCTTCTGGCGCCACGCTTACTCAGCCAACGTCGCAATAATGAGTGCCGGGTTCGTGCTCGTCCTCACCCAATTCGCCGGCTACTTCGTGATCGGTTGAGAACCATGCACAACGCTCGTCCACCCCGCCCAGACGAACTGCCAACAACGAGAGAGCTCGTGCGCTCCACGCTGTTCGCCTTCTTCGGGGCGGTTTTGGTCGTTCTGACACTGGTGCTCCCAGCCGAGTATGGCGTCGATCCGACCGGTGTCGGCGATCTCCTCGGTCTGACTGAGATGGGGGAAGTAAAGGTCGCTCTTGCCGCCGAGGCAGAAGCCGACCGGATCGCGCAGGCTGAAGCCGAACGCTATGGGAGCTGGAGACGGGCCAGCCGTTCGACCTTGTCTTGAACGATCCCGATCCAGAGACGTCCGGGATGTCCCCTGACGTGGTGGACAAGGATCCATTGGCGACCGCGGATGAAACGCCTCCCACTGGCACCCCCGCCGACATGATCGAACCGGCGATCATGCGCGCGCAGACGGTCGAGGTCCCGCTATCACCTGGAGCCGCTGGCATGGTGACTCTGGTGATGGATGAAGGCGCAGCCGTCGAATTCGCGTGACGCGCTTCAGGTGGCAGCCTTGTCTACGATCTCACCGGCCGGAACGGCAATCGCACATTGCCATACGGGAGGGGGCACGGAATCCCGCAGAAGGCAGGCTCATTTACAGCGGTGTTTGCAGGGGAGCACGGCTGGACCTGGAGCAACAGGACGGAACGCGCGATCACAGTGACGATCACCGTACGTGGCCAATATCGGACCTTTGAGCAGCGCACGAAATAGCATTGCAACGAAACTTCCAAAATACAGGTAAACATGGCACGGGCACCGTGCCATATGAGCATTGAACTCTAATTATTGATCTTTAGTATTAAATGAATTCGTCAAAAAAACCCATTCGGGTTGCGAAGGGTGAACAGAGCAACAACAGCTCCGAGAGCCCCTTCGTTGCGACTATTGTGAAGACGCAACTTCGCGGAAATCATTCCCGGTGTCCCAACTGTTCCACCGGCAACAAACGCTTCCGCCATGATCGGATCCCGATATGCGCTGAGCCTGACGCCGCGCGCCTCGTCCCTCCGGGTCAGGGCCTTTTGGCGAAGGCCAAGAGCTCGACCGAGCACGACGGAAACGACCTCCTGACGGGTGTCACTGACGCCGTTCTGACGGCACAAAGCGCTATACGCGGGTGCTACACTTGCCGCCCGCGCACTTGGGTTAAGTCGTTGAAATTACTAGCTCTTGCTTATGTGGCTGGGGGACGAGGATTCGAACCTCGACTAACGGAGTCAGAGTCCGCTGTTCTACCGTTAAACTATCCCCCAAGAACGGTGCGGACTGCCTGCGTCTTTGGCGGCCTGGCCGGCAGAACACGGTAAGGTTCTGCGGACCGGGCGCTGCCCCGCCCCGTCGAGGTGGGCTATTTGGCAGTTCGAATGTGTGGCGTCAAGGCCCTCGCGTGGCGCATGGCTTGGTTTTCAAAGGGCTGTTCGCCAACGCGCCCGCGCCGGCCACAACAATGCCGCGATGTTGCAGCGGGGCCCCGTGCTATATTGTCTCCACCATCGGACGCGCGCGCCGCGCCCGTCGCCGACTTTTTATAATGAGGCAGATTCCCAGTCTGCCCGTCGGAGGTTGTGAGATGACGCACCCCATCGGCCGCCTTTCCCTCACGCTCGCCGGTTGCCTCTTCGCCGGCTCCGCGCTCGCCCAGGTCACCACCGACGCCGGGACCATCGATCCGGCGAAGATCCAGCGCTTCTTCAACCAGCCCGGCTACTCCCCCTATGCCGGCCGCAATTTCCCGACGCGGCCACTCTGGGGCGAACAGCACCTCCACACCTCATGGTCGCCCGACGCCTTCGCCGGCGGCACGCGCGTCGGTCCGGACGAGGCGCTGCGCTACGCCAAGGGCGAGGAGATCGTCTCCTCCACCAATCAGCCCGTCCGCCTCTCCCGCCCCTATGACTGGATGGTGGTGGCCGACCATTCCGATTCGCTCGGCGTCATCGCCAACGTCTATGAGGGCGACCCCGCCCTCCTCACCGACCCCGTCCTCAAGAGGTGGCACGACGGGATGAAGCAAGGCGGCGAGGCGGCCGCCGCGGTGGTGATCGACATGATCACCCTCCAGGGCCAGGGCAAGCTCCCCAAGGCCGTCACGGATCCGAACACCCAGTTCGACATGTGGCGTGAGATGACCAAGATCGTCGAGAGCCACAATGATCCGGGCCACTTCACGGCGCTCATCGGCTACGAGTGGACGTCGAATTATGGCGGCGGCAACAACCTCCACCGCAACGTGATCTATCGCGACGACAAGGCGATCGCCGACCGGGTCCGTCCGCTGACGACGTTCGACACCGACATCCCGAACAAATTGTGGGACTGGATGGCGAACTTCGAGGAGGAGACCGGCGGGCGTCTCCTCGCGGTGCCGCACAACGGCAACCTCTCGAACGGGCTGATGTTCGCGACGGAGACGCCGGACGGCAAGCCGATCGACGCGCAATGGGCCGCGATGCGCGCGCGCTTCGAGCCGCTCTACGAGGTGACGCAGAGCAAGGGCACCTCCGAGCAGCACCCCTCCCTCGCTCCCGCCGACGAGTTCGCGAACTTCGAGATCTGGGACAAGGGCAACCTCAACGTCGTGCCGAAGACGCCCGGCATGATCCAGTACGAATACGCGCGCGAGGCGTTGAAGCGCGGCCTGAAGCTCGAGGACGAGCTCGGCACCAACCCCTTCAAGTTCGGCCTCCTCGGCTCGACGGACGATCACACCGGCATCTCCTCCACCGAGGAGAACAACTTCTTCGGCAAGTTCCCGGCGAGCGAGCCGGGGCCGGAGCGCTCCACCGGCAACGCCTTCGATTTCGAGGGGCGCATCATCAAGGACTGGCAGCTCGGCGCCTCCGGCCTCACCGCGGTGTGGGCGCAGGAGAACACCCGCGCCTCGATCTGGGACGCGATGAAGCGCAAGGAGGTCTACGGGACCACCGGCACGCGCATCTTCGTGCGCTTCTTCGGCGGCTGGGAGTTCGTGCCCGACGACGCGCTCGGCCGCAATCCGGGCACTGTCGGCTACGGCAAGGGCGTTCCGATGGGCGGCGACCTGCCGCCGGCGCCGGACGGGGCGGGCGCGCCGAGCTTCCTCGTCGCCGCACTCAAGGACCCGCTCTCGGGCAATCTCGACCGCATCCAGATCATCAAGGGCTGGGTCGACGCCGACGGCGGCATGCAGGAGAAGATCTACGACGTCGTCTGGTCTGGCGACCGCACCCCCGGCGCGGACGGCAAGCTGCCGCCGGTCGGCGACACGGTGAACGTGGAAGAGGCGACCTGGACGAACACGATCGGCGGGCCCGAGCTCATCACCGTGTGGAGCGATCCCGATTTCGACCCGGCGCTGAAGGCCTTCTACTATGCCCGCGTCCTCGAGATCCCGACGCCGCGCTGGACGGCCTATGACGCCGCCTACTTCAAGGACGCGAACTTCGCGCCCGAGGTGCCGATGAAGGTCGTCGAGCGGGCCTACACCTCGCCGATCTGGTATTCGCCGAACTGACGGGGACGGGCGTGGCACCGACCTCCGGCAGCGGGGCCGCGGCGCGAGCGCGGCTCCAGGATCGTCGGCGCGAGGGGCGGCCGGCGACGCGGCGGGCAGCGGCGCGCCCGCGCCCGGCCGATCACGCGGGCGGGCCGTCTTGAAGCTCCGGCCGATCCTCGCATCGCCCCTCCTCCACTTCTTCGCGGCGGGGGGCCTCGTCTTCCTCGCCTACGCCCTCATGAACCCCGCCGCCGAGGAGGCGGACGCAGGCGGCGACCGGCTGGAACTCTCCGACGCGGACGCGCGCCGGCTCGTCGCGGAGTTCGCGGCGGCGTGGAACCGCCTTCCGAGCGAGGCCGAGCTCGCGGGCATGATGCGCGACTGGGCGATCGAGGAGGCGTTGGTGCGCGAGGCGCTGGCGCTGGGGCTCGACAAGGGCGACCCCGCGATCCGCAACCGCCTGCGCCAGAAGATGATCTTCCTCGCCGAGGCCGCCGCCCCCGAGGCGCCGGCCGACGAGGCGACGCTCGAAGCCTTCTACCGGGAGAACGCGGCGCGGTTCACGCGGCCCGGACGCCTCTCCTTCGAGCAGATCCTCCTCCCCGCCGGCAGCAGCGCGGGCGAGGTCGCGGCCGCGACCGCGGCGCTGGAGGACGGCGCCGATCCCGTCACCCTCACGACGAGCGCGCTCCTCCCCGCCCGCATCGACGCGATGGCCGAGCCCGCGGTCGAGCAGGTGTTCGGCGGCGGCTTCGGGACGCGCGTCGCCCATCTCTCCCCCGGCGCCTGGTCCGGCCCCGTCGAGAGCGCCTATGGACGCCACATCGTGCGCCTCGGCGAGCGGCGCGAGGGTACGCTGCCGCCGCTCGCCAGCGTGCGCGAGCGCGTGCTGGCCGAATGGCGGGCCGAGGAGACGCGCAAGGCGCGCGAGGCCTACACCGAGGCCGTCCTCGCCCGCTTCTCCACCGCCCTGCCCGACCCGTCGGACATTCTGAAGCGATAGACGCGCAATCGACAGTAACGCTCCGCCACAAGCATTTACGATCTTCCGAATAGCCAGTTGCGACTGAAACGCAGAACCACTCTCAAGTATTTTGAAGATTTGACCGCACGCTCATCGCACACTATGTGATGGCGATCGGGATTCGTTACCGCGCCGCGTGGGACGATATCGACAGACATGCGTTGGAAGAGCGAAACGCCGCCAACAAATCGTTCTCGACCCGGCAAGTCTTTCTCCGCCCTCTCGCGCAAGCGGGTGGGCTGTTTTGTTGTCTCTGGTCGAAAGTCACGCCATGTCACCTATCGGGATCGCAGTCCTCGCGGTCAGCATGTCCGTCGACGCCTTCGCCGTATCGGTCGGCCGTGGCGCCGCGATCGGTCGCCCGAGATTTGCCGAGGCGCTGCGGACGGGCGTCGTGTTCGGCCTCGTCGAGGCGCTCACCCCGGTGCTCGGATGGGCCGCGGGGGTGGCGGCGAGCCAGTATGTCGCCGCGGTCGACCACTGGATCGCGTTCGCCCTCCTCGCCGGCGTCGGCCTCCACATGCTGTGGAACGCGCGCGGAGGCCGGGACGAGGCCGCCGCCGCCCCGACCAGCCACTCGCTCCTCATCCTGATCGCGACCGCCGTCGGCACGAGCCTCGACGCCATGGCCGTCGGCGTCTCGCTCGCCTTCCTCAACGTGAACATCGTGGTGATCGCGGCGGCGATCGGCCTCACGACCTTCCTGATGTCCTCTGGCGGGATGCTGCTCGGCCGGCTGATCGGCGCACGGCTCGGCCGCCTCGCCGAGATCCTCGCGGGCATCGCCCTCTTCGCCATCGGCGCGATGATCCTCGTGGAGCATCTCGCCCTCCTCGGCTGAGGGCGAGGCCGCCTCAGGCGATCCCGGCGATATCCGCGAGCAGCCCAGGACCCACGGGCCGCCACCCGAGACGCGCCGCGGTGAGCGCGCTCGATGCGGACATGTCGGCGGCGACGAACGGGGCGAGCCAGCCGAAATGGCCCACCGCCTCCTCGGCCGCGAGCGCGCGCGCCGGGAGGGCGAAACGCCGCCCCACCGCCTCCGCGATGTCGCGGAAGGCGATGCCCGTCTCCGCCGTCGCGTGATAGCGCGCCCCCGCCTCCGCCCGCTCCAGGGCGAGGCGGAAGAGGCGGACGGTGTCGCCGACATGCGCCGCCGACCAGCCGTTGCGCCCCTCTCCGGCATAGGCGGCCATGCCAGCCGCGCGAGCGTGCGCGATATAGGGCGTCACCAGCCCCTGCGCCGTGGTGTCGTGGATCTGGGAAAGGCGGACCGCCGAGACGTTCAGGCCTCGCGCGGCGAGCGCCTCCATCGCCTGCTCCGATGCGGCGCGCGGGTGATGGCTCGCGCCGTCATAGACATCCTCCGTCGCCGGGACGCCCGGCCGCACCGCCCCCATCGCCGTGATGGACGTGATGACGAGGGGCCGGTCCGAGCCTTCGAGGGCGGCGCCGAGCGCGGCGATGGCCCGCCGGTCCCGCTCGCAATTTTCGATGTAGCGGCTGAAATCGTGGTCGAATGCGGTGTGGATCACGCCCTCGCATCGGGCGGCGCCCTGCGCCAGCCCGTCGAGATCGTCGATGTCGCCGCGAAAAGGCTCCGCCCCGATGGCGGCGAGCGCCGTCGCGCCCCGATCGGACCGGGTGAGGCCGAGAACCTGGTGGCCGGCGGATAGCAGCTCCGGAACGAGGCGGGAGCCGATGAAGCCGGTGGCTCCGGTGAGGAAAACGCGCATGACTTGTCTCCGATGGTCTTGGAGAGGCCATGTCGGACGCACCATATCCGGTTAAAGTCGTGACTTTATCCTAGTATACGCGGTACCCCCTTCGCCATGAGCCAGACCCCCAACCCGCTCGGCGCGTTCCTGAGGGACCGGCGCGCCCGGCTCGACCCGGCCGCCTTCGGCTTCCCGACGGCGCGGCGCCGCACGCCGGGCCTCAGGCGCGAGGAGGTCGCCCAGCGCGCCAATATCAGCCCCACCTGGTACACGTGGCTGGAACAGGGGCGCGGCGGCGCGCCCTCGCCCGACGTGCTGAACCGCATCGCGCGGGGCCTCCTCCTTACGGACACGGAGCGCGAGCACCTCTTCATGCTCGCCCTCGGCCACCCGCCCGAGGCGCGCTACCGGGCCGTCGACACCGTGACCCCGCGCCTCCAGCGGCTCCTCGACGCGCTGGAGATCGCGCCCGCGATCGTGCGGACGGCGACGTGGGATGTCGTGGCGTGGAACCGGGCGGCGGCGGCCGTCCTCACCGACTATGGCGCCCTGCCGCGCCAGGAGCGCAACGTTCTGCGCCTCATGTTCGCGAATGCGCGCGTGCGCGCCGCGCAGGAGGATTGGGACAGCGTCGCGCGCTTCGTGGTCGCCGCCTTCCGGGCCGATGCCGCGCGGGCCGGCGCGGTCGGCGAGGTCGAGGCGCTCGTCGCCGAGCTCACCGCCATCAGCCCGGAATTCGAGGCGATGTGGCGCGCGAGCGACGTCCTCGATTTCGGGCCGGGCACCAAGCGCGTGCATCACCCCGTCGCGGGGCCGATCGCGCTCGAATATTCGAGCTTCGCCGTCGACGGACGGCCCGACCTCAGCCTCGTCGTCTTCAACCCGGCCGAGGCGAAAGACGCCGCGCGCATCCGCGCCCTCCTCGCCTGAGCGCCCGCGGTTGCCCTACCGCGAGCCCGCCCAGGCCGCCCGCATCAGATGCTCGACCAGGGCCGCGTCCGCCTTGTCGAGCGCGAGCCGCGTCCAGCCGCGCGCGCCCCATTTGTTCGGCACCGGCGACAGCACCGCCGGGTGCGCGTCGACATAGAAAGCCTGCTCCTCCGGCGTCAGGAGGACGTTGAGCGAGCCGTCTTCGCCGAGCGTCGCGAAATTGCGCCGCGCGCGGAAGGCGCGCCTCTCGAAATGGGGCGACTCCGTCACGCCCTCGAACGCGAGGACGAGGTCACGGAAGGCCTCGACGTCCATCGTCTCTCCTCTCCCTTCCGGCCGGAGCCTAGGCCGCGATCTCCCGCCCGTGCCGCGCGCGGGAGAAGAGAAAGCGGTCCATCTCCGGCACGAAGCGGACCGTCCTGAAGCCCGCCTTCTCCAGAACGCGCCGGGAGCCGCCATTGTCGGGATGGGCGAAGGCGCGGACCTCGGCGAGCCCGTGCCGCGTGTCGGCCTCGCGGAGCGCCGCGCGCACCAGCTCGGACGCATAGCCCCGCCCCCACGCGTCGGGGTGGAAGAAGTAGCCGACCTCGCAGCCCCAGCCCGGATCGAACGGGTCGTCATAGAGTCCGCCCCAGCCGATGATCCGCCCGTTCTCCTTCGCGATCACCGTCCAGGGCGCGTAGCCGTCGACGCGGCGGCGCCACTCGTGGACCGCGACGCGGCGGCGGCAGGCGGCGAGCGTCGCGTCCACGTGGGTGTGCCGCATCGCCGCCGGATCGCCGAGAAAGGTGAAGATCGCGGGGACGTCGGCAAGGCGCGCGGGCCGCAGGAGAAGGCGGTCGGTCTCGATCAAGGCATGGCTCCGCGGCGGTCCGGTTCGTCGGACGCCGATTGAACGCCGGAACCCGTCCGAGGCCAACCCCGGTCGCGCCCCTAGTGGAGCGCCGCGACGCCCGGCTTGTCGCGGGTGAGGCCATGGCGGGCGAGATCGTCGAGATATTGCGACCAGAGGCGCTCGCGGTCGGTGCCGAGCTCGTCGAGATAGGCGAGCGTGTAGAGGCCGCTATCGTGCCCGTCATCGAACACGATGCGCACCGCGTAGCGGCCGACCTGGCGCACGTCCGCGATCTTCACGGCCGCCTTGCCGCCCACCACCATCGGCGTGCCGTGCCCCTTGCGCTCGGCCGAGGGGGTGAGGACGCGCAGGAACTCCGCCGGCAGGTCATGCCGCGTCCCGTCCGGATAGAGGACGCTCATCTCGGTCCGGTCGGCCGCGATCCGCAGCTCTTCCGGCCATGACAAGACTCTTTGCATTGCGACTCCCTCGCGTCTTAGACTGACGGGATGCAAACCGGCACCCCGAACCCATATGATGAAGGGGTAGCATTGAGAGCACGATGACCGCACCGCTGCAGGACACATTTGGCCGAACGATCCGCTATCTGCGCATCTCCGTGACGGACAGGTGCGACTTCCGCTGTGTCTACTGCATGGCGGAGCACATGTCGTTCCTGCCGAAACGCGATCTGCTGACGCTGGAGGAGCTCGACCGCGTCGCCTCCGCCTTCGTGGAGCGCGGGGTGCGCAAATTGCGCATCACCGGGGGCGAACCGCTGGTGCGGCGCAACGTGATGACCCTCTTCGAGGGCCTCTCGCGGCACCTTGAGAGCGGCGATCTCGACGAGCTGACGCTGACCACCAACGGCTCCCAGCTCGCCAAATACGCCAAGGGCCTCGCCGATTGCGGCGTGAAGCGGGTCAATGTCTCCCTCGACACGCTGGATCCCGACACCTTCAAAGCCATCACCCGCTGGGGCGAACTTCCGAAGGTCATGGAGGGGATCGAGGCCGCGCAGGCCGCTGGCCTCAAGGTGAAGATCAACATGGTCGCGCTGAAGGACGCCAACGCGCACGAAATCGTGCCGATGCTGCGCTTCTGCCACGCGAACGGGCACGACCTCACCCTCATCGAGACGATGCCGCTCGGCGAGATCGAGGCGGACCGGACCGATCAATATCTGCCGCTGAGCGCCGTGCGCCGCGGTCTCGAGGAGCAGTTCACCCTCACCGACCTTCCCGACTCCACCGGCGGCCCCGCCCGCTATGTGCGCGTCGAGGAGACGGGCGGGCGCGTCGGCTTCATCACCCCGCTGACGCACAATTTCTGCGAGAGCTGCAATCGCGTGCGCCTCACCTGCACGGGCACCCTCTTCCTGTGCCTCGGCCAGGACCACGCGGTGGACCTTCGGGAGCCGTTGCGTCAGTCTGAGGGCAACGAGGCCCTCCACAAGGCGATCGACCACGGCATGTTCATCAAGCCGAAGGGGCACGATTTCGTGATCGAGCGCCGCAACGCGCGCCCGGCCGTCTCGCGGCACATGTCGACGACCGGCGGCTGAAACGCGCCCGACGGTGCGCGTTTCGATTGTGCCGGCGAGAAAAAGTCCTTATAGCTTCTGATTGCACTGATGCTACTTCAGTGACAGAATAACGAAATGCACGCCAATGGATCCGCGTCCGCACTATACAAATAGATTAAATAGTTGCGGCGTTAAAACTAGTATAACTTGTTCGGCCATCGATGACGTTTAGAAGTCGCCCATGCGCATGAACTCGCTCCAAGAGACATCCTCGGTCTCGGCGAGATCCACCGCGTCTCCACATCCGGCTCTTCTGTCCGATCCGTCGATGCCGCGGCAGTCGATCGACGCCGCGGTGGCGCCGCTTCCGCTCCTCATCCTCGTCTCGATGATCCAGCCGACGGCGATGAACATGTATCTGCCCGCCATGGCGCAGATGCGGGCCGACCTCGCCACCTCCACCTCGGCGATCCAACTCACCCTCTCCGTTTTCCTCGCGGCAACCGCCCTCGGCCAGCTCGCCGTCGGCCCGGTGAGCGACATCTACGGCCGCCGCCCGATCCTCATCGGCGGCATCGCCGTCTTCCTCGTCGGCAGCGCGCTCTGCTTCTTCGCGCCCACGATCCAGATCCTGATCCTCGGCCGCGTCATCCAGGCGGTCGGCAGCTGCGCGGGCCTTGCCCTGTCGCGCGCCATCATCCGCGACGTGCACGGCACCAACGCGTCCGCCTCCCTCATCGGCTATGTGACGATGGGCATGGCGATCGCGCCGATGGTGACGCCCGCTTTCGGCGGCTTCATCGCGGAGGTCTCCTCCTGGCGATACATCTTCGGGCTGATGACGGCGTTCGGCCTCGTCGCCCTCATCATGTCGATCCTGAAGCTCGGCGAGACGCATTTTCCGACCTCGCGCCAGGGCGCCTTCCGCCGCTGGGCGCGTGAACTGAAAGAGCTGCTGTCGCTCCCCCATTTCTGGCTTTTCGCGACGACGCTCGCCTTCCTGTGCGTCTCGTTCTTCGCGTTCGTCGCCGGCGGCATCTTCGTCTCGAGCGGCGTCTTCCATCTGACGGCCACGCAATACGGGCTCTATTTCATCTTCGTCTTGTCAGGATACGTGCTCGGAACCTTCGTCACCGGCCGCTTCGGCGAGCGGATCGGCCTGGTGCGGATGGTGGTTATTGGCAACTTCATCGCCTTCATCGGCGTCGTGAGCGCGCTGGTGTGCGCCGGGCTCGACATCATCGCCCCGATGTCCCTCTTCGCACCGATGCTCGTCGTCGGCATCGGCAACGGCTTCGCCCTGCCGAACGCGGTGGCCGGAGCGGTCAGCGTGCGCCCACACCTTGCCGGCACCGCTTCGGGCCTCGCCGGCGCCTTCCAGATCGGCAGCGGCGCTATTGCCAGCATCACGGTCGGCCTCGTCTCCGACGCGCATTTCTTCGACGATGCGCGCTGGCCGATGCTCGTCGTGATGATCGTGGGCGCAACGATCGCGCTGATCCTCAGCTTCTTCCTGCGTCAGCGCATGATCGCCTGACGCCTCACTCGAACACGATGCGCGGGAATGGGCGCTGGTCACCTTCGTCCAGCACGGACACGAGGTTCGCGGCGATCTCCGCATAGGCCTCGCTCGGCTTCGACTGCACGTCGAGAGCCACCGGCCGCCCCGCATCCGACGCCTCGCGGATCGCCATCGTCAGCGGCACGCGGCCGAGGAAGGGCACGCCACGCGTCTCTGCCTCCCGCTCACCGCCCCCTTCGCCGAAGATCGCCGTCTCGGTGCCGCAGCAGGGGCACACGAACGTCGCCATATTCTCCACGATGCCGAGGATCGGGACGTTGACGGTGGCGAACATCTGCGCGGCCTTGCGCACGTCGATGAGGGAGAGATCCTGCGGCGTCGTCACGATGACGGCGCCGGTCAGCGGCGTCTGCTGGGCAAGGGAGATCTGAATGTCCCCCGTCCCCGGCGGCATGTCGATGAGGAGGCAGTCGAGTTCGCCCCACTGCGTCTCGCGCATGAGCTGGGAGAGCGCGCCGGTCGCCATCGGCCCGCGCCAGATCACCGCTTTCTCGGGCTCGACGAGGAAGCCGATCGACATCAACTTGATGCCGTGCACCTCGATCGGCACGAGGCCGCCCTCGTTCTTCGGCTTGCGGTGGACCGCGCCGACCAGCGTCGGCACGGACGGCCCATATATGTCGGCATCGAGAAGCCCGACCCGCCAGCCGAGCGCGGCGAGCGACACCGCGAGGTTGATCGACACCGTGGACTTGCCGACGCCGCCCTTGCCGGACCCGACCGCGATGACGCGCTTCACGCCTGAAAAATCCGCCGCCCGCTGCGCCGGCGCCTGCGCCGCTCCGTGGCGCGCCGCCGGACGCGCCGCAGCCGTAGCCGGCGCGGCGGGTGACGGGGCCGGCCCGCCCTCGCGCTGCGAGAGGCGCCCGGCGAAGCGGCGCGCGCGGTCCATGAGGCCGCCTTTGTCGGCGGCCGGCGCCTCGGCCGGCGGCGCGTCGTTCTCGCTCACCACCGCTGCCAGCACCTTCTCGACGCCGGGGAGCGCGCGCACCGCGTCCTCGGCCGCCTGCCGCGTCGCCTCGAAGGCCGTCCGCTCGTCGTCGCCCACCGCGATCGCGAACCCGACGCGGCTCTCCATGATCACAAGCGATCGGATCCGGCCGCGCGAGGCGAGGTTGCCGCCCGCCGGGTCGGCGACCGTCGCGAGGGCGGCCATCACGGTCTCGTTCGTCACCATCGTCCCACACTCTCCTTCGCGTCCCCCGCAACGGGGGCGCGATCAACATTCGGCCAAGCTATGGCACCAATGACGAGTTTCGCGCCAGGGCCGACCGATGGGGCGATCTTCTGCGGCGGCGAGGGCGCGCGGATCGGCGGCGGCAAGGCGCTGCGCCTCCTCGGCGATCGCCCGCTGCTGGCCTGGGTGATCCTGGCGCTCGCCCCGCAGGTGACGCGAATCGGCATCGTGGCGCGCACGGTGGACGATTCGCGCACCCTCATCGCGGCGGTGCAGCCGCATCTGCCCGGCCTCGTCGCCGCCCGGCTCGAGGCATGGGCCGACCGGCCGGGCCTCGAGGGCCCGGTTGCCGCCCTCCTCGGCGCGGCCGACCGCTGCATGGCCCCCTATCTCCTGACGAGCGCCACCGACACGCCTTTCCTGCCGGCCGATCTCAGAAGCCGGCTCGCCCGCACGCTTTCGGTACGCGGTGCGGCGATCGCGGCGGACGACCGGCCGATCCCCACCATCTCGCTCTGCCAGCGCGCCCGCCTAGTCGGCCTGCCGGCACAAAAGAGCCTCAACGCCACCCTCGCCCCGCTGGCGCCGGGGACGGCGCGCCTCAGCGCCGTCGAGGCTCACAATATCAACACAATGGAGGATCTTTGCGCGGCCGAACGCATCCTCGCCACGCGCCAAACATTGACGCGCGGGGGCAATCGCGGATGAATGCGCCCCCTTGCCGCGCACCGCGGCGCCCTCCTCCCTGTTCGAGCGCATGATCATGTCCGTCTCCCTGCGCCGCACGGTCGGCCCGTGAGCCGCCCCATCGAGCGGCTCGCCTTCCTCGCCGCCGAGACGCCCGAGGCGCGCGCCGCCGCAACGGAGCTGACCGAGCGCTACGGCTCCTGCGATCCGGATTCGGCCGACGTCATCGTCGCGCTCGGCGGCGATGGCATGATGCTCGCCGCCCTCCACCGCTACATGTCGACCGGAAAGCCGATCTTCGGCATGAACCGCGGCTCGGTCGGCTTCCTGATGAATGATTTCGCGATCGAGGGGCTGATGGAGCGGCTTGTCGCCGCCGACGTCACCACGATCCGCCCGCTGAAGATGCGCGCGCTCGACGTCTATGGCGAGGCCTACGAGGCAAGGGCGATCAACGAGGTCTCGCTGCTGCGCCAGACGCATCAGGCGGCGAAGCTCTCCATCATCATCGACGGGCGGCCGCGCCTGCCGGAGCTCATCTGCGACGGCGTCCTCATCGCGACGCCCGCCGGCTCCACCGCCTACAATCTGTCAGCGCACGGGCCGATCCTGCCGATCAACGCGCAGCTCCTGGCGCTGACGCCGATCTCCGCCTTCCGCCCCCGGCGCTGGCGCGGGGCGCTCCTCCCCTCCCACGTCACGGTGACGATCGAGAGTCTGGAGCGGGACAAGCGGCCGATCGCGGCGGCGGCGGACCATGTGGAGATCCGCCGTGTCGCCCGGGTCGACGTCGCCGAAGACCGCGAGGCCTTCTGCGTGATCATGTTCGACCCGGACCATTCGTGGGACGAGCGGATCCTCGCCGAGCAGTTCACCTATTGAGGTGACCCAGAGGGGGCGCGGCGTCAGGCGAAGAGGCCCCAGCCGGCCTCGCTCTGCACGACGAGGCTGACGCCATTGTCGAAGGTGTATTCCACCCGGCCCCATCCGGCGAACTCTCCCGCCTCGGCCGCGTCCTCGAGGCTCGTCACCGCCTCGCCGTCGAGCGTCACCCCCTCGAAGACGATCGTGTCCTCGTCCGCGTCGTAGTCGTGGATGATGTCGCGGTCGCTGTCGCCGCGCACGATGAAGATGTCGGCGCCGGGCCCGCCCTTCAGCCAGTCCGTCCCCGGCCCGCCGACGAGGATATCGTCCCCGCCACGCCCGTTGATGACATCGTTGCCGCCGAGCCCGACGAGCTGCTCGTCCGCACTGGTGCCGAGGAGAAGATTGCCGAGATCGGTACCGAAGCGCGTCGCGACCGTCTCGTCCGCTTCGACGCCGACGGTGGTCCCGACCGTCGCGCTCGCCCCGTCGAGGCCGCGCTCGTCGAAGACGGTGATCGTGATGTGGCGCGTCGCCTCGCTCGGATCGTCGCCGCGCGATTCGAAGGTGAGCGAGCGCAGGATCGCTTCATACTCGGCGAGCGTGCCCTCGCCCGCGAGGGTGAGGACGCCGGAAACCTTGTCGAAGCGCGCATCGATCTCCGAGTCCGCCGGTAGGTCGACCGCGAGCCGGTCCTTGAAGACGACGAGCCCTTCGGTGATCTCGATCCTCGCGCCGGAGAGGACGGTCGAATCGGCATCGCCGAGTTCGAGGTCGCTCGCGAACGCGACCGGCGCACCGCCCTCCACATAGGTCTGCGGGTGCGCGCCGGTCGTCCCGTCCGAGTAGAAGGCGAGTGCGCGGGGCCGGTTTGCGATGGTCTCGTCGAGGGCGTTCGAGAGCGCGATCACCGTCTCCCCGGCGTCGAAATAGTCTCCGTCTCCGTCGAGATCGCTGAGACGCACGACGTTCTTGGTGTTGGGGTCGCCGCCATTGATGGTGAAGACGATGTCGCCCCCGTCCATCGCGGCGATGGAGAAGCCGTTCGCGGCCGCGTATTCGTCCGGCAGGGCGCTGAAATTCCACACCTCGACCGCCTCTTCCGGCGAATCGATGGCGCCGCTGCCGTCGAGATCGGTGAGGCGGTAGATGCGGGCCGGATCGTCGTCGTTGCCGATCCAGGTGTAGGTCAGGACGCTGCCGTCCTGCGTCGCGTGCGCGATGTCGATCGGCGCACCGTAGCTCTCGGCGTCCGAGATGAAGACGCTCGCCTCGCCGGCATCGATCACGCCGTTCCCGTTGAGATCCTCGATCCGGTAGACCGTGTCCGGGTCGCCGCCATTGGTGTCGGTGAGGTAGGCGACGTTGCCGACGAAGGAGAGGTCAAAGGCGGAAGACGTGGCGTTCACGCTCTGGAGGTCGAGCCAGACGGTGGCTTCCCCCTCGTCGTTCGCGTCCCCGTCGCCGTTGAGATCGACCGTGCGGTAGATCGCGTCCGCCGGGCGCGAGCTGACGCCGGCATTCACGATGTAGATCGCCCCGTCCGCGTCCTCGGCGACGCCGTTCGGGGTCGGGAGCGTGAAGCCCGCCGCGTTGCCGGCCTCGGAGAACCAGACGGTCGCCTCGCCTTCGTCGTTGGCGTCGCCGTCCGCGTTCAGATCGACGAGGCGGTAGACCGCGTCCGTGTCCCCGTCGGCGGCGTAGACGGCCCCGTCCGAGGCCTGGTGGATGTTGAAGATGTTGCCGGTCGGGCTCTCGATCCCGCTCGCATTCGACCCGTCAAAGAAGACGCTCTGCTCGCCCGCATCGGCGGTGTCCCCGTCTCCGTTGAGATCATTGAGGCGGAAGATCGCCTCGTCCGTCTGGTCCCCGAAGAGGACCTGACCGAGCCAGGGATAGGCGGGGGTCAGCGCCGCCGTCGGCGCCTCGACGCTCTCCGGCACGGTCTCGACCGGAATGATCCGCACGGGGCCGAACGCGGCGAAGCCGTCGCGCATGAAATCGTCGATGCGGCCGGCGACGACGCCGCTGCCGCGCGCCGTCAGCGCCTCGATCAGAAAGGTCTGAAGTGTCATGGGGGTCTCCGCGTGACGCGGCCGCCTCGGCCAAAGCCAGGCGGCTCTCGTCGATTTGATTCGACGGCCACAAGAGGACGTCGAATACGTCTTGTCATCGACGCAAATATTCGCGACTCGGATCTAGAGTCAAATTCTATATTATAGACGTTTAATACTTATAGATACGAAAACAATCGACGATCATTCGCATTACATATGATCACAAATATCCTTAAATCTATTCCAGTCGCAAAGAGGTTGCGGCAACGCCGGGCATGACGGATCGCACGCCCCAAACGGCGCTGGATGTGCGATGAAACGCGACCGCAGTGTGAGGACGCGAGGAGGCTCGAGATGGCGGGTTTGTATTATGAGGATTTCGAAGTCGGCGCGGTCTACCGCCACGCCCTGTCCCGCACGGTGACGGAGGCGGACAACATGCTCTTCTCGAACATGACGCTGAACCCGCAGCCGCTCCACATCGACCGCCATTTCTGCGAGCGTCACACCGAGTGGGGCCAGCCGATCGTCAACTCGCTCTTCACGCTCGGCCTCCTGATCGGGATCTCCGTCAACGACCTCACCATCGGGACGACGGTCGGCAATCTCGGCATGAAGGAGACGCGCTTCCCCCACCCGCTCTTCCACGGCGACACGGTCTATGCGTCGACGAAGGTGGTCGCGAAGCGCGAATCCCGCTCGCGCGGCGATGTCGGGCTCGTGGAGCTTGAGCACACCGCCGTGAACCAGGACGACGTGGTGGTCGCCGTCACGCTGCGCACCGCGATGATGAAGAAGCGCCACCCGACGGTGGACGTCTGATGCGCTCCTTCCTGTTCATCCCCGGCGATTCGGAACGCAAGCTCGCGAAGGCCTACGCCTCGGGCGCCGATGTCGTGATCCTCGACCTTGAGGATTCGGTCTCGTTCGAGCGCAAGGGCGCGGCGCGCGGGCTTGTCGCGGAGGCGACCAGGGACGCGCCGGTGAAGGTCGCGATCCGCGTCAACGCCATCGGCTCCGGTATGATGGAGGAGGACCTCGCCGCCGTGATGGCCGCCGCGCCCGCGATGATCGTGGTGCCGAAGACCGAGACCGGCGCCGACGTCACCCGCGTCGCGGCGATGCTCGCCGTCCACGAGGCGGAGAACGGGCTCGATGACGGCTCCACGGAGATCCTTGCGATCGCGACCGAGACGGCGGGCGCCCTCTTCGGGCTCGGCACCTATCGCGGCGCGAGCCCCCGCCTCACCGCGATGGCGTGGGGGGCGGAGGACCTCTCCTCAGCGCTCGGCGCGACGCGCGTGCGCGAGGCGGACGGGCGGCTCACCCACCCCTACGAGATGGCGCGCACGCTCTGCCTCGCCGGCGCGGTGGCGGCGGACGCGGCGCCCATCGACACGGTCTATCCGGATTTTCGGGATGAGGCGGGGTTCCTGGCGACCTGCGCGGCGGCGGCCGCGGACGGCTTCCTCGGCAAGCTCGCGATCCACCCCGCACAGGTCGGGCCGATCAACGCCGCCTTCACGCCGAGCGACGCGGCGGTGACGCACGCAACGCGCGTCGTCGCCGCCTTCGACGCCGAGCCGGGGGCCGGCGTCGTCTCGCTGGACGGGGCGATGCTCGACCGCCCCCATCTTCTCAATGCGCAGCGGCTCCTCGCCCGCGCGGCCCGGCTTCAGGCCGGGTAGGTCTCAGCGACGGCCGGGAAGGCCATCATCCGCGCCGCGAAATCGCCGAGGCGCGGATAACGGCCCGAGACGATGTGCGGCGCCGTCGTCTCGGCCATCTGCCAGGCGCAGACGGTGGTGACGTCGGAACCGTCCGGCGTGTCGCCGCCGAAGAATCCGTCGGGCACCATCGCCTCCAGCGCGCCGAGCCCGCCTTCCACCTGGCCGCGAACGCCGGCCTGATAGTCCGGCCAGTGATATTCGGCCGGGCGGCGCAGCGTCTCGTAGACAAGCGTCACGAGCTTTTCGGTCGTCTGGTGGGCGAGCGCGATGCGCTGCATGCAGTCGCGCCGCGCCACCCCCGTCGCCGGCACGAGGCGCTTGCCCTCGGGCGCAGTCTCGTCGAGCCAATCACAGATCGTGGCCGTCTCGATCAACGGTGTGCCGTCGTCGAGAACGAGGATCGGGACGCGCAGGCCGGGATTGTAGCGGGTGATCTCGGCCGCGTTCGCCGGATCGCGCGCGGCGAGCTGCTTGCGCTCGACGGCACGATCCTGCAGCGCGCACCAGATGGCGACGCGCCGCGTATAGGGTGATTGGTTGCGCCCGATGAGGAGCATCAGCCGGCGATCTCGCTCTGGCTGAACCAGAAGGCGATCTCTTCGGCGGCCGTCTCCGGCGCGTCAGAGCCGTGGACCGCGTTCTCGCCGATCGACTGGGCGAAGTCGGCGCGGATGGTGCCCGGCGCGGCTTCGGCCGGGTTGGTGGCGCCCATCACTTCGCGGTTCTTGGCGATCGCGTTCTCACCCTCGAGAACCTGCACGACCGTCGGGCCGGAGGACATGAATTCGGTGAGCTCGCCATAGAAGGGGCGCGCCTTGTGCACGGCGTAGAAGGCCTCGGCCTGCGCCTTCGACATGAGGACGCGCTTGGAGGCGACGACGCGCAGCCCAGCGCTCTCGAGCCGATCGGTGATCTTGCCGGTGAGGTTGCGGGCGGTCGCGTCGGGCTTGATCATCGAAAAGGTGCGTTCGATCGCCATGGTGTCTCGTCCTTGATGGCCGCCGGTGTGGCGGCGGTCTGGCCGCAGCGCGGCATTGTGGTGATGGGCCGCGTCGCGGCGTCGCCACCGCTATAGGCTGGCGGTCGCCATCGCCGCAACAGGAGACCACGCCGCGAGAGACGCCGAATCGCGCGACCGAATGTTGCAACGCCAGCGCGAGACCGGTTAGGACCTCGCCAATGGGTCAGCGCACGCCCGTCGCCTTCAATTCCCCCGCCCCCTCGACGACCGCGCGCGGGTCCATCGCAACGCCGGAGGTGAGCGACTGGGTGATGTCGCCGAAATCCGACCGGTCGACATAGGGCGTGCCATGCAGCGGCAGGATGGAGGAGACGAGGCGCTGGGCGAGGATCGCGCGCCAGGCCTCCTGGAAGGCCTCGTCCTCGCCCTCCCCGACCACGGGCCGTTCGAGGCGCGGCGGCGTCGGAACCTGGCGCGGACCGGGGCCGACCGCCGAATCGCCCGCGAAGATCACGCCGCGATTTTTCGTCATGTGGAGCATGATCGAGCCCGGCGTGTGGAAGGGCATGTGCAGCACGTCGATCCCTGCATTGCGCAGCGCGGTGTCGTTCATGGGGTCCATGAAGGCGACGCCGGCTTTCGCCGAGACGGGGCGCGCAACATCGGCCGGGTGGAGGAGGATCGGACAGCCATAGCGCTCGCGGATCGTCGCGAACCCGTCACCTTGCGCAGCGACGTCGACATGGGTCAGCACGAAGGCCGTCGGCGGCAGGCCCGCGTGCGCGATCTGGTCGACCGCATCCATGTTCCAGGAATAGACGGCGTCGATCATGATCGACCCGTCCCGCCCGAGGATCGCGTAGGCGTTCGGCGGCCTGCCCGACGGTCCGGTCTTCGCGCCGGCCTGTGGAAGCCACAGGATGTCGTCGAACAAGGCTTGCGATTTGTCCGAAAAAAATTGCGCCATCATTCTCCTCCCCTGAAACTTTAAACCACAAAAGGCCGTTGTGTTCCCTCCCGCGTCACAAATGCGGCGTTTGCGGAATGCTTTGTGCCGCACACGGGCACGCAACGATCCTCTTGCGTGGCGGCCAGTCGGGGCGCGATAAGCGCGTCCATGCTGACGATCCGCAATCTCACCTACCGCATCGACGGGCGCGTCCTTTTCGACGGCGCCGAGGTCATCGTTCCCGACGGCGCGAAGGTGGGCCTCGTCGGCCGCAATGGCTGCGGGAAAACGACCCTCTTCAACCTGATCACGGGCGATCTGTCGGCCGAGGGCGGCGACATCTCGCGCAGCGAGGGGCAGCGGATCGGGCGGGTGAGCCAGGAGGCGCCGGGCACCGAGGCGAGCCTCATCGACACGGTGCTCGCCGCCGACACCGAGCGCACCGCCCTCCTCGCCGAATCGGAGACGGCGACCGATCCGCACCGGATCGGCGAGATCCACTCCCGCCTTGCGGACATCGACGCCTATGCCGCCGAATCGCGCGCGGCCTCCATCCTGTCCGGCCTCGGCTTCGACGATGCGGCGCAGCAGCGGCCCTGCTCGTCCTATTCGGGCGGGTGGCGGATGCGCGTCGCGCTCGCGGCCGTGCTCTTCCTGGAGCCCGACCTCCTCCTTCTCGACGAGCCGACCAACTATCTCGATCTCGAGGGGACGGTGTGGCTGGAGACCTATCTCAGCCGCTACCCGCACACCGTGATCGTCATCAGCCACGACCGCGATCTCCTCGACACGGTCGCCCGGCAGATCGTCCACGTCGACAACGGCAAGCTCGTCACCTATCGCGGCAACTATTCCGAGTTCGAGCGGCAGCGGCGCGAGAAGGCGATGCTCCTCGTGAAGCGCGCCCAGAGCCAGGCCGAGGAGCGCGCCCGCCTGCAGTCCTTCGTCGACCGCTTCCGCGCCAAGGCCACGAAGGCCCGCCAGGCGCAGAGCCGGCTGAAGCGGCTCGAGAAGATGGTCGCGGTCGAGCCCATCATCGACGAGGCGACGCCGCCGATCCGAATCCCCGCCCCGAAGCGCTCCCTCTCCCCACCGATCATCGCGGCCGATCGCGTCGCCCTCGGCTATGACGGGAAGTCCGTGCTGCGGCGGGTCAATATCCGCATCGACGAGGACGACCGGATCGCCCTCCTCGGCGCGAACGGCAACGGCAAGTCGACGCTCGCCAAGATGCTCGCCGGGCGTCTCTCCCCGATGGAAGGCTCGCTGACGCGCGCGGACCGGATGGAGATCGCCTATTTCGCGCAGCACCAGCTCGACGAGCTCGTCCCCAACGAGACGCCCGTCGACCATGTGCGTGCCCGCCAGCGCTATGACGGCGAGGCGGAGGTCCGCGCCCGCGTCGCGCGGATGGGGCTCGGCACCGAGCGGATGGACACGGCGGCGAAGGACCTGTCGGGCGGCGAGCGGGCGAAGCTCCTTCTCGGCCTCGCGACGATGAACGGGGCGAACCTCCTCATCCTAGACGAGCCGACAAACCATCTCGACATCGACAGCCGCGCCGCCCTCATCGACGCGATCAACGGCTACGAGGGCGCCGTGATCCTCATCAGCCACGACCGCTATCTCGTGGAGGCCTGCGCCGACCGGCTCTGGCTCGTCGCCGACGGCACCGTGCGCCCCTATGAGGACGACATGGAGGCCTATCGCGCCTTGATCCTCAGCGCGGCGAAGAAGTCGCGCAGCGGGGACGGGGCGGAGCGGCCGGCCGAAAAGGTGAGCGCGCAGGACCGCCGGCGCGAGGCCGCGGAGGCGCGCGCCGCCCTCGCGCCCCTGCGCAAGACGATCCAGGCGGCGGAGAAGGCGGTCGCGAAGGCGGAGGAGGAGATCGCCAAGCGCGATTCGCTCCTCGCCGATCCGAATCTCTACACGGCCGACCCGCAGAAGGCGGCGCGCATCAACCAGGAGCGCACGCGCTGGGTGGAGGCGCGGGACGCGGCCGAGGAGGAGTGGCTCACCGCCTCCGAGGCGTACGAGACCGCCCAGCAGGACGCCCTCGCCGCGAGCTGAAAGGCAACCGGATCGAGGGCGGCGTTAATTCAACGCCCTCAACATTTCGCAAGTGCACAATTCAGTGGCGGCGCTGCCCAAGCGCCGAACGGGGCCGCACAACCTGCGGATGGCGGTACGCGCCTCGCGTTCATTTCGCACATGCACAAATGCATTCGCAGACGCACAAATAAAAAGGCGGCCCGGAGGCCGCCTTTTCATTTCTTATTCTTGCGGGGCGGTTTGGCCTTAGGCCTTGCTACGCCCTCCTTGGGTGTTTCCTCGACCTCGACACGCCGTTCACTGCGGGCAACAGCCCTTGCGCACACAGGAACGACGTCAAATTCCTTCCACACGTATTCGCCGCTAGGCGTTTACTGATCAATACGTCCTCGCTGGACATTATGTTTGTCGCTATCTGTGGCGGCGGTCAAGTTATTATCTTCGCACTTTCGGCTCGTTCGTTGCCGTCGGCTATCCAACTCGACCTCACCGCCTCCTCCTGCCCGCAAACGCAGCGGATGCTCGGCGGCTGCTTGGGAGCGCTATCAATCTGCGGCAACGAATTCGCCGCCAGCGTTTCGGTCCTTTTCGCGTCGGGAACGCCTTGCCGAGATGCAACCGCGGATGGGCGCACGGCCACAACCGTGGGGCCGAACGGCACCACACGCGCTGGTCGAATGACCCTGCACTTTTTTTAGTCAGTCGCCAATGAGCTGTGTGTGCGCGTCCGAAACGGCACTTCGCCGGCTCACTCGCCGGGGATGGCCTCGTAGCCGAGCGCGCCGACGAAGGCGGCCACCATCGCCTTCTGGATGGTCGAGCCGTGCACGGCCTCGATGTTGTAGTAGCGGCGCTCGTCGTTCAGCACGACGTAGTTGGAGAGCGAGCAGTCATTGTTGTTCGCGCTCACATACTCGTGGACGACATTGAGGCCGAGCGAGATGAAGAGGTTGCGCTGCGTCTTCGCCTCGGCGTCCTCGTCAAGCGGCGTGCCGCCCGCGATCAGGACGAAATGGTCGTAGTCGGCATAGGGCCCGCCATTCACCGGGTAGCCCTTGGTCTTCTGGTCCCACACCTTCACGCTCAGCGCGCCGCCGCGCGTGTTGTTGTGCATCGACAGGATGTGCCGGGCGCCGTCGAAGAGGTTCATCACGAAGCCGGTATAGGTCGGTGTCCCGGCGCTGATCGCGCACGGCCGCGCCGCCGCCGCCGAGGCAGCGAAATAGCGGTTGGGGTCGACACCGCGATAGTTGCGCGTCTCGGTGCCGGCGACCGCGACGAGCCGCCCGCCATAGCGCCTCACCGCGTAGACGGCGGCGTCGAAGGCCTCGTTCTCGTCGTCGTGCGGCAGGTACCAGACCGGCCCGTCCGGATGGGCGGCGTTGCGGATCGACACGAACTCCCAGTCGATGCTGCCCTCGTTCAGCGTCATCCGCTCGATGCACATCGAGGGGCCCATCTCGCTGCGGTTCCGCTGCACGTCTGGATCGCGCACCGTTCCCGCCGGGAGGCACCCGTCCTTCTGGAGAAGCCGCGCGCGCTGCATCAGCACCGCCGAGCGCTCCAGGGCGCGCGGATGGCGCACGGGCGTGTTGCGCGGCATGTGCGCGTCGGAGGAGAGGCGGCCGAAAAACTCGGGATCCGCGGCGCCCGGCGGCAGCGCGCCGACGTCCATCGTCCCCTCGGCGGCCGCCACCTCGAGGATGCCGGCGGTGGAGGCGACGGGTGTGTCCCCGTCCGCCCGGCCGACGCGGACGCGCTCGGCGAGGAGGACGAGGTCGGCCGAGCTCGTCGGCACGAAGGCGACCGCGCGGCGGCGCAGCGTGTCGGTATGGACCGCGGGCTCCGCCTTCAGGAGCGAATCGGCGAGGCGGGCGAGCACCGGCGCGGGATAGGGATCATCCGCCGTGAGCGGCTCCGACCCGGCATAGGTCCGGAAGACCTCCGCGAATCGGTCCGACGCGAAATCGTCCGGCGTCAGCAGCCTGAGGCGCAGGAACGCGATTCGCGCGTAGCACTCCTGCGCGTCCGTGGTCTCGTCCACGGCGACGCGCAGCGCTCCTGCGAGCGTCGCGTTGTCCGCGCTCCTCACTCTGGCGCAACGTTCTGGGTCGAAGGCGCTGGCCGGCGAGGCGAAGACGCACATCGTGACGGCGCCAAGAAGCGCGCCGGTAACGAAACGCATAGCCTCTCCCGGTCGAAATAGATCCGGACGAAGCCTGCGACTGCCCGCTGCAACGGTCAAGGCCAACATTTCGCCATTCAGTGAACTTCCGTTTTGGCGAAATCTTTGTCCGAACGACACGATCGCGCCATTTTTGCCCCCGATTGCGCTGCACCGGCGCAACGGCTGGCGTCATTTTTTGCACACCGACGGCGAAATCCTGCAAACTTTGCTTTCGCAATGTCGCCACCCAGAGTAGGTGCGCCTTGAGGGTCCGCGCGGTGTTCGCCGCAGCGGCGTGCGCCCGGATCCTCACTTCGCACCGATCGCGCCAGCCGGCCGGGACTTCGACGATTTCGCCATGATTGCGAGTGACATGATTGCGACGGTCAGGATCGCTGGGACGCTCCCCACGCTCGCGGCGCTGTGCGCCGCCGCGATGCTGTGGTCGGGCGCGGCGCAGGCGACACCCGACGCAGCCGCCGCCGCGATGGTCCCGTCCGCCATCGCCGCCCCTATCGAGCCCGGCGCCGCCCGGCCGGGCGCTGCGAGCGGTGCGGACGCGGCCGACGAGGAAGGCCGGCGGCACGAGCCGATCCCCCACCGCCACCCGATGACGCGCGCCGCGCGCCGCGCCATCCCCTCGATCGGCCCCTATCAGGGTCCCCGCCCGCCCCGCCCCGGCGAGCCCGTCGGCCCGAACGGCGAATCGCTCGAGATGATGATCGGCCAGATGCTGATGGTCGGCTTCACCGGCGACGATGCGGGCGAGACCGGCGCGAACCTCATCGCGCGCCACGTCGCGGCCGGCCGTCTCGGCGGCGTCCTCTTCTTCGGCCAGAATGTCGAGAGCGCCGATGCGGTGCGCCGCCTCACCAAATGCTTCACCGACGCCTCGCCCCAGGGCCTCCCCGTCCTCCTCGCCGTCGACCAGGAAGGCGGCCGCGTCGAGCGGCTGACGAAGGCGGTCGGCTTCAAGGAGACCCCGTCGGCGCGCGCGATCGGCACCAATGGGCTCGACCGGGCGAGCCTCGTCTATGATCGCCTTGCCGAGAATCTCGCCGCCTGGGGCTTCAACCTCAACCTTGCCCCCGTCGTCGATCTCGGCGTCCAGAAGGACAATCCGGTGATCGCGCGCCTCGGCCGCGCCTACTCCGACGATCCGCGGCTCGTCACCGAATTCGCCCGCGCCTTCATCGAGGCGCACCACGCGGCGGGCGTGCTGACCGCGCTCAAGCACTTCCCCGGCCACGGCTCATCGAAGGGTGATTCGCACACCGGCCTCGTCGACATCTCGGCGAGCTGGTCACCCGACGAGCTCCTCCCCTACAGGACGCTGATCAATGAGGGCCTCGCCGACATGGTCCTCGTCGCGCACGTGAAGCTCGACACGGTGCGCACGGCGAGCCTCGGCGCCGGTCCAGTCGAGAGCGCGCCCGCCACCCTCTCCCCAGACATTATAGAAGGGCTCCTGCGCGGCACGCTCGGCTATGACGGGGTGGTGATCTCCGACGACATGGAGATGGGCTCCATCACCGATCTCGGCGATCCGGTGGAGATCGCCGCGCGCGCGATCCTCGCCGGCAACGACATCCTCGTCTTCGCCGGCGGCGCGGCGCCGGGGCGCGACCTCGTCGCAACCCTTCACCGCCGCATCCGCGAGGCGGCCGAGGCCGATCCCGCCGTGCTCGCCCGAATCGTGCAGAGCTACACGCGCATCGCGCACCTCAAGGCGCGCATGCTCCGCGGCGCCTCGAACTGATCCGCGCCCTCGCGGCGAATTGGCGCGGGCATCGACCCGCGACGACCACCCCAGCGTGCGCATCGCCCGGATGGGGCCTTGCCCTATAATGCGGTAAGATCGCGACATGCCCCGACAGGACGGCGAAGACCATGGCTCCCGATGATTTCGAAGCGCGACGCCGGCGTCTGCGCAATACTCTCAAAGAGCATGATGCCGCAGAGGCGGCCGAGAAAGCGCGCTACGAGCGCAGCTCAATGGCAGGCTATGCTGCGGCTTTCCGCCTCTCTACCGAGTTTATCAGCGCCATAGCGGTCGGATTTGGCCTTGGCTATCTCGCAGATTGGGCGCTTGGAACCACGCCGTGGCTGATGATCGTGCTGCTTCTTCTTGGCTTCGCAGCCGGTGTCCTCAACGTTTTGCGATCAGCGGGCTTGATTCAGACGCCGCAAGTCGGCAAGAGACGCCCCGACGGCACCTGACGGGTCGCCGGGTCCCTTAGTCCTGCCCCACGGGGCGAACCGAGAGCGCGGAAACACACGTGGCCACGACAGAAGGCGGTGGGCTCGATCCCATCCACCAGTTCGAAGTGAAACCGCTGATCGACATCAACGTCGGTGGCGTCGACCTGTCGTTCACGAACGTCTCCCTCTTCATGCTCTTGGCGACGGGCGTGACCCTCGCCCTCATGCTGCTCCCGACCAACAAGCGGGCTCTCGTCCCCGGACGCTGGCAGAACATCGCCGAGCTCGCCTACGAGTTCTCCGGCAACATGCTCCGGTCCTCGGCCGGCGCGGGCGGCATGCGCTTCTTCCCGCTGGTGTTCTCGCTCTTCATGTTCATCCTGATCGCGAACTTCATCGGGATGTTCCCCTACTTCTACACGGTGACGAGCCAGCTCATCGTCACGCTCGCCCTCGCGCTGATCGTGATCCTCACCGTGGTGATCGCCGGCATCCGCATGCACGGCCTCTCCTTCTTCCGGGTGTTCGTGCCGTCCGGCGTGCCGGGCTACATCATCCCGCTGGTCTCCGCGATCGAGGTCATCTCGTTCCTCTCGCGCCCGATCAGCCTCTCCGTCCGTCTCTTCGCCAACATGCTCGCCGGGCACATCATGCTGAAGGTCTTCGCGGCCTTCGTCGTGTCCATGAGCGCGTTCGGAGCCATCGGTGTCGTCGGCGCCGTGTTGCCCCTTGGGATGACCCTCGCTATCACGGCGTTGGAATTCCTGGTTGCGGCCCTGCAAGCCTACGTGTTCGCGGTGCTGACCTGCATCTACCTGAACGACGCCGTTCACCCACACCACTAAACTTCCCCACGCGCACTCAGACAGAAGCGCAATCGAAGGAGCCCCCCATGGAAGCGGAAGCTGCCCGTTATCTTGGTGCCGGTCTGGCATGTTTCGGCCTCGCCGGGACCGCGCTTGGCCTTGGCAACATGTTCGCTCAGTACCTGTCGGGCGCGCTGCGCAACCCGTCGGCTGCTGATGGCCAGTTCGGCCGCCTGATCTTCGGCTTCGCGGTGACGGAAGCGCTCGGCATCTTCTCGCTGCTGATCGCCCTCCTCCTCCTCTTCGCCGTCTAAGACGACAACGAGAGCGCGTGATGTCGACGCAATTGGCACAGGCAGAGGGACACTCCACGGCGCCGGCTCACGACGCCCTGGCCGTTCCTCTCCCCCACACCGAAGGACAGGTCAGCACGCCGCTTCACGGCGGCGAGGACAGCCTGTTCCCGCCTTTCGACATCGACGCCTTCCCGTCGCACCTCTTCTGGCTCGCGATCGCGTTCGGTATTCTCTTCTTCTTTGTCAACCGGCTGGTCGTGCCGAAGGTTGGCGGGATCCTGGAGGACCGTCGTGATCGCATCGCCAGCGACCTTGGTGAGGCCAACCGCCTGACCCGGGAGACCGACGAGGTCATCGCCGCATACGAGGCCGAGCTCGCCGCAGCGCGCCAGAACGCCTACCGTATCGCGCAGGAACGGCGGGATGAGATCAAGGCGGAACAGGCCCGCCAGCAGGCCGAGACCGAGGCGGCGCTCAACGCCCGCATCGCCGAGGCCGAGGCGCAGATCGCCGAACGCCGTGACGCGGCCCTCGCCGACGTGACGGAAATCGCCAGCGACGCTGCCCGCGCGATCGTCGATCGCCTGGCCGACGTCAAGGCCAGCGATGCCGAGGTCGCCGAGGCGGTCCGCCAGTCGGAGGGCAGCGCCCGTGCTTAGCACCGATACCTTCTGGGCCTTTATCGGCCTCGTCCTCTTCCTGATCCTGATGGTCGCCGTCGGCGCGCCGCGCAAGATCGCGGGCCTGCTCGACAACCGGACCAACCGGATCCGCAACGAGCTGGACGAGGCGCGGAAGAACCGCGAAGAGGCGCAGGCCCTCCTCGCCGAATACCAGCGCCGCCGGCGCGACGCCGAGGCGGAAGCCGAATCCATCGTGGAGGAGGCGCGCAAGGAAGCCCGCCGCCTGACGGAAGAGGCCAACGCCAAGCTTCGCGACCTCGTGGAGCGCCGTACGGCGGCCGCTGAGGCCAAGATCGCCCAGGCCGAGGCCCAGGCCATCTCAGAGGTCCGTGGCCGCGCCACCGACCTCGCAATCGCCGCGGCGACCGAATTGCTCACCAAGAAGGTCTCCGGCGACAAGGCCAACCAGATGGTCGACTCCTCGATCGAGACCGTTCGCCAGCGTCTGAACTAAGCCCGGCGGCCCTTCACCGGGCCGTCTGGAAGAACCGACCCGCCGCCTCGCGCGGCGACCTTGAAAGCCCGCCGCGACACCGTCGCCGGCGGGCTTTTCGTGTCCGCACATCACTCGAAACAAAGGAACTTCGTCTCAGATCCGCGCGTTGCAGGGATATCAGACGCGACGCCGACCCCGTGGGCCTGGCACACCGCGTTGCAACCGAAGGAGAACATTCACAATGGGTCTGTTCACCAAGCACATCCGTTCCATGGACGACCTGTTCGTCCACACCCTTCAGGACATCTATTACGCGGAGCATCAGATCAAGAAGGCTCTGCCGAAGATGGTCGACAAGGCGAGCGATCCTGCGCTGAAGCAGGCGTTCGAGCGGCACCTCACCGAGACCGAGGGCCAGATCGAGCGGCTGGAGAAGGTCTTCGAGCTCCATGGCGTGAAGGCCAAGGGCGTCACCTGCGATGCGATCGACGGCATCATAAAGGAGACCGAGAGCATCGTTCACGAGGTGAAGGATGCGACCGTGCTCGACGCCGCCCTCGTCGCCGCCGCACAGGCCGTGGAGCACTACGAGATCACGCGCTACGGCACGCTCGCGAGCTGGGCCGAGCAGCTCGGCCACCCCGACTGCGCGAGCCTCCTGAGGGAGACGCTCGCCGAGGAGGAAGGGGCGGACCAGAAGCTCACCACCCTCGCCAAGGGGCACCTCAACCGGGTCGCGAAGGCGGCCTGAGGCCCCTCCCCCGGCACGGCCCCTTGAGGGCAAAAGAAAAGGGCTGCACCGTCGCCGGTGCAGCCCTTGATCGTTTCCGACCGGATGGTCCGGGCTTACGCCTCGGCCGCCTCAGCCTCGAGACGGGCGCGGTCGTCCGCCCCGCGGGCGCTCTCGTCGCGGTCCACGAACTCGATCACGGCCACAGCGGCGTTGTCGCCATAGCGGAAGCCGGCCTTCATGATGCGCGTGTAGCCGCCATTGCGGCCCTCATAGCGCGGGCCGAGAACGTCGAACAGCTTGCCGACCATCTCGGTGTCGCGGATCTTGGAGATCGCCTGGCGACGCGCGTGGAGGTCGCCGCGCTTGGCGAGGGTCACGAGCTTCTCGATGAACGGGCGAAGCTCCTTGGCCTTCGGGAGCGTCGTGACGATCTGCTCGTGCTTGATGAGCGAGGCCGACATGTTCGCGAACATGGCCAGACGGTGGCTGGATGTCCGATTAAGCTTACGGCCGGACTTTTTGTGACGCATGGCGTCCTCCTCTTGTCATGTGATGCCGGGCGCACCGGCGTTCGCGCTGTTGTGCCGAATGCCGCGAGGGCACCGGGACATGAGAAACGAGCCCCGGAGAACCGGGGCTCGGGTGATCAATAGTGGTGGTCTTCGTAGCGCTTGGCGAGCTCTTCGATGTTGTCGGGCGGCCAGTTCGGCACTTCCATGCCGAGGTGCAGCCCCATCTGCGCCAGCACTTCCTTGATCTCGTTCAGCGACTTGCGGCCGAAGTTCGGCGTGCGGAGCATCTCCGCCTCGGACTTCTGGATCAGGTCGCCGATATAGACGATGTTGTCGTTCTTCAGACAGTTCGCCGAGCGGACCGACAGCTCGAGCTCGTCGACCTTCTTGAGCAGCGCCGGGTTGAAGGCGAGCTCCGGAACGTCCTCGTGGACCTCGGGCTTCTGCGGCTCTTCGAAATTGACGAAGATCGACAGCTGGTCCTGCAGGATGCGCGCGGCGTAGGCCACGGCGTCCTCGGGCGACAGCGAGCCGTCCGTCTCGACCTGCATGGTCAGCTTGTCATAGTCGAGAACCTGGCCCTCGCGGGTGTTCTCGACGCGGTACGACACCTTCTTCACCGGCGAGTAGAGGCTGTCGACCGGGATCAGGCCGATCGCCGCGTCTTCGGGCCGGTTGCGGTCGGCCGGCACGTAACCCTTGCCGGTGTTGACCGAGAATTCCATGCGGATGTCGGCGCCCTCGTCGAGCGTGCAGAGCACGTGCTCGGGGTTGAGGATCGACACGTCGCCAACGGTCTGGATGTCGCCGGCCGTCACCGCGCCCGGACCCTGCTTGCGCAGGACCATGCGCTTCGGGCCCTCGCCCGACATGCGAACGGCGATTTCCTTCACGTTCAGGATGATGTCGGTGACGTCCTCACGCACGCCCGACATCGACGAGAATTCGTGCAGAACCCCGTCGATCTGAACGGACGTGACGGCCGCGCCCTGGAGCGAGGACAGGAGCACACGACGAAGCGCATTGCCGAGCGTGAGGCCAAAGCCGCGCTCGAGCGGCTCGGCGACGACCGTGCCGATGCGCTTCGGGTCGTAGCCCGGCGTCACGTCGAGCTTGTTGGGACGAATCAGCTCCTGCCAATTCTTCTGGTTTGTCGTCACGGATCAATGCCTCATTGTTTTCCCACGACCCGGATTGATCGCGGGCGGTCGCGACGAAAGCGTCAGACGCGGCGGCGCTTGGGCGGGCGGCAGCCGTTGTGCGGGATCGGCGTCACGTCACGGATGGAGGTGATCGTGAAGCCGGCTGCCTGCAGCGCGCGGAGCGCCGATTCGCGACCCGAACCGGGACCGGTCACTTCGACTTCGAGGGTGCGCATGCCATGCTCGGACGCCTTCTTGGCGGCATCCTCGGCGGCGACCTGCGCGGCGTACGGGGTCGACTTGCGCGAACCCTTGAAGCCCATCGCGCCGGAAGAGGACCACGAAATGGCGTTGCCCTGCGCGTCGGTGATCGTGATCTTCGTGTTGTTGAAGGAGGCGTTCACGTGGGCCACGCCCGACGTGATGTTCTTACGCTCCCTGCGCCGAACGCGCGTGGCTTCTTTCGCCATTCAATTCCTCGTTTGCAGCGGGCCGCCGGGTCGCACCGGCACTGGCTCCGAATTACTTCTTCTTGCCGGCGATCGGCTTCGCGGGGCCCTTGCGGGTGCGGGCGTTGGTGTGCGTGCGCTGGCCACGGACCGGAAGGCCACGGCGGTGACGCAGACCGCGATAGCAGCCGAGGTCCATCAGCCGTTTGATGTTCATCGCCGTCTCACGACGGAGATCACCCTCGACCAGATAGTCACGGTCGATCACTTCACGAACGTGCAGCACTTCGGCGTCGGACAGCTCGTTGACGCGACGCTCCGGCGTGATGTTCACCTTTTCGATGATCTCTTGCGCCTTCGCCGGCCCGATGCCGTGAATGTACTGCAGCGCGATGACGACGCGCTTGTTGGTTGGGATATTAACGCCTGCGATACGAGCCACATTGCCTCCACTACCGGTCCCGCGGCCGGCCTAAAATTCACCAGGCCACCCCTGCCCACTGCGTTGCTCCGAACGTGCAACGGGCTGGCTCCGCCGTTGGGCGACGGCGCGACCAGCCATGACGCTTTGGGGTGTGTGCCCTGAACCAGATGCGCAAAAGCAACAAAAGCTCCGCGACTTCTCCAGTTAGGGAGCCTGCCTAGCGTTGTGCAAGCCCCCCGTCAAGAGTTTATCCGGCTGCGCGCACTTTCTCGTTCTGAGCCTCGCTCAGGATCCGCCGAATGTCCGCAGAAACCGCTTCGATCTCTTGCATTCCATCAACGGTTAACAGCTTCCCGATCTGCGCATAATGGTCGATCAGCGGCGCCGTCTGGGCCCGATACACCGAGAGGCGATTCTTCAGCGCCTCGACGGTGTCGTCCTCGCGGACCGCCTCGCCCGATTCGCGCGCCCGAGTCTCGACGCGTTCGGCAAGGGCCTCTTCGTCCACCTGCAGCTCGATCACGGCGTCGAGATCCTTGCCGTGCTCGTGCAGCATGGCCTCCAGCGCCTCGGCCTGGGCGACCGTGCGCGGAAACCCGTCGAGGATGAAGCCGGGACGGCAATCCTCTTCCTCGATCCGGTCCGACACGATCTGAACGACCACATCGTCCGGCACGAGGTCGCCGCGCGCCATGATGTCCTTGGCCTTCAGCCCCACCGGGGTCTCGTGCCGCACCGCGGCCCGCAGCATGTCACCGGTCGACAGCTGCGGTATGCCGTGTTCTTCCATCAGGCGCTTGGCCTGGGTGCCTTTTCCTGCGCCAGGCGGTCCCAGCAAGATCAACCTCATCGACGCTTCCCTTTAAGCTTGGCCTTCTTCACGAGGCCCTCATATTGGTGGGCCAGCAGGTGCCCCTGGACCTGAGCGACTGTGTCCATCGTGACGCTGACCACGATGAGCAGCGAAGTTCCGCCGAAGTAGAAGGGAACGGCGGTCGCGGAGATCATGAACTCCGGCAGGAGACAGATGATCACCAGGTAGATCGCACCGATCACGGTGATTCGGGTCAGCACATAGTCGATGTACTGCGCCGTGCGCTCACCGGGACGGATGCCGGGGATGTAGCCGCCGTGCTTCTTCAGATTGTCGGCCGTGTCGACCGGATTGAACACGATGGCCGTGTAGAAGAAGGCGAAGAAGACGATCAGCGAGGCGTAGACCAGCATGTAGAGGGGCTGGCCGTGGCCGAGGAGCGCCTGGATCGTCCCGAGGATGCCGCTGCCGTCGGAATTGCCGAAGCTCGTGAGCGTCGCCGGCACGAGGAGCAGCGAGGACGCGAAGATCGGCGGGATGACGCCCGCGGTGTTGAGCTTCAGCGGCAGGTGCGAGGAATCGCCCTGGAACATCCGGTTGCCCACCTGACGGCGCGGGTACTGGATGAGGAGGCGCCGCTGCGCGCGCTCCACGAAGACGATGAAGCCGATCACCACCACCGCCATGATGATGACGGCGAGGATGATGGGTGTGGACAAGGCCCCCTGCCGGCCGAGCTCCAGCATGCCCGCGACCGCCGTCGGCAGGCCCGCGATGATGCCGGCGAAGATGATCAGCGAGATGCCGTTGCCGACGCCGCGCGAGGTGATCTGCTCGCCGAGCCACATGAGGAACATGGTGCCGCCGACGAGGGTCACGACCGTCGTGAAGCGGAAGAACATGCCCGGATCGATGACGATATTGCCCGCCGTCTCGAGCCCTACGGCGATGCCGTAGGCCTGGACGGTCGCCAGGATCACCGTGCCGTAGCGGGTGTATTGGTTGATGACCTTGCGGCCCTGCTCGCCTTCCTTCTTCAGCTGCTCGAGCCGCGGTACCACGGTCGTCAGGAGCTGGATGATGATGGAGGCGGAGATGTACGGCATGATGCCGAGCGCGAAGATGGCCATACGGCCGACCGCGCCACCGGCGAACACGTTGAACATGCCGAGGAGGCCGGACTGGGCCTGGTTGAAGGCCGCCTCAAGCGCCACGGGATCGATCCCGGGCAGAGGCACGTAGGTTCCGAGCCGGTAGACCACCAAGGCCCCGAGCGTAAACCAGATGCGCTTCTTCAGCTCATCGGCCTTCGCGAACGCCTTGAAGTTGAGGTTGGCGGCAAGTTGTTCGGCGGCTGACGCCATTTGCGGCTCCGAGACTCAATAAAAAGCTGGCAGTTCGCGACAAGACACGAGCACGCCGTCACACGCAGATGAACCGGATCGATCCACGCGAATCACCGGCATGAGACGCAAGACGCTCTCACGCACGACAAGAGGGGCCGCGGAGGAACGCCCCGTGGCCCTCTCCCCATATCAACACGACGGCGCAATTATCAAGCGCAGCGTCGGGGAACAATGTGCCACGTCCCCGCAAAGTGACAAGCGGGTCGCTCGCGCCCTCGTCGGCAACCCCACGCGCGGCCGCTGAGGGCCACAGGTGGCCGGCCCAATCTGCGGACGAATTCGGGCACCGCCTCCAACGAGAGCGTGCTCCAGCGTCCTCCAGACGGCGTATGGAAGGCGCGCGAGCGCCCTGCCCTGCCGGTGGCCGACAATCGGGGATGTGCGATCTCGGCGCGGATGCGCTGGCACCCGCGTGGCGCGGGGCGGTATCACCACACCGGGACGATCGGCGCGCCGTCGATCCCGGCCGTCGCGGGCGGGAAACGCAAAACGGCCCGGACGGGGATGCCGACCGGGCCGTCATGGTCACAATCAGGATCAGGCTTCGGAGGTTTCCGGCGCCTTGACGAGAAGCTCGATCGAGCCGCCCGCCTTTTCGATCGCCTCGACGGCGGCCTTGGACGCGCCGGCTACCGACAGCTTCAGCGCCGTCGTGAGCTCGCCGTCGGCCAGGACCCGGACCCCGTCCTTCGCGCGGCGCAGAACGCCCGCGGCGACGAGGCTCTCGGCCGTCACCGTCTCACCCGCCGAGAGCTTGCCGGCTTCCACCGCCTGCTGCAGGCGGCCGAGGCTGACGATGTTGTAGCTCTTGGCGAAGATGTTGTTGAAGCCACGCTTCGGCAGGCGCATGTGGATGGGCATCTGCCCGCCCTCAAACCCCTTGATGGCGACGCCCGAACGCGACTTCTGACCCTTCACACCCCGGCCGGCGGTCTTGCCGCGGCCAGAGCCGATACCACGGGCGAGGCGACGCTTCGGCTTCGCCGCACCCGGATTGTCTCGAAGATCGGACAGCTTCATTTACGCCTCCACGATCCGCACAAGGTGATGGACCTTGTGGATCATGCCACGCACGGCCGGCGTGTCTTCCAACACGCGGCGGCGGTGCATCTTGTTGAGGCCAAGACCGATGAGGGTCTGGCGCTGCTCGCTCGGCCGACGGATCGGGCTGCCGATCTGCTCGACCGTGATGACGGGACGGCCGGCGGCCTTCGCCGCCTTCGCCCCTTCGGTCTCACGAAAGTCGGGCATCAGGCCATCTCCGCCTGGCTCTCGTCCGCCACCGGCGCGTCATGCTCGGCATCGCGGCGACGGGCCTGGAGGGCCGACACCTTGAGACCGCGACGGGCCGCCACGGAACGCGGCGAATCCTGATCCTTCAGCGCCTCGAAGGTCGCACGGATCATGTTGTACGGGTTCGAGGAGCCGAGCGACTTCGCCACGATGTCGTGGACGCCCAGCGTCTCGAACACGGCGCGCATCGGACCGCCCGCGATGATGCCGGTGCCCGGAGGGGCGGCACGCAGGAAGACCTTGCCCGCACCCCAGCGGCCGGCCACATCGTGATGCAGCGTGCGGCCTTCGCGCAGCGGCACGCGGATGAGCGTGCGCTTCGCGGAGTCCGTCGCCTTGCGGATCGCCTCAGGCACTTCGCGCGCCTTGCCGTGGCCGAAACCGACCCGGCCCTTCGTGTCACCCACAACGACGAGCGCGGCAAAGCCGAAGCGCCGGCCGCCCTTCACCACCTTCGCCACACGGTTGATGTGGACGAGCTTGTCGGTGAACTCGTTGTCCTCTTCGTCGCGGTCGCGCCGGCGACCCCTACGTTCGTCTGCCATACTTACCCCTTCCCGGCCGTTCGGTGCCCCGCGTACCGGGCGTTAAAAGTCCAGACCGCCTTCGCGCGCGGCATCCGCCAGCGCCTTGAGACGGCCGTGATAGAGACGGCCACCGCGGTCGAAAATCACCTTCTCGACGCCCGCGGCCTTGGCCCGTTCGGCGATCAGCGCGCCGACGCGCGCCGCGGCCGACGTGTCCGCCCCCGTCTTCAGCTCATCACGCAGCGACTTCTCGATCGTCGACGCGGAGGCGACGGTGCGCCCATCGAGATCGTCGATCACCTGCGCATAGATATGCTGCGAGGACCGGAACACAGAAAGGCGAGGACGGCCGTTGGCGGCAGTCTTGAGATGACGGCGGACGCGGGCGCGGCGCCGATCGGAGCGAATGCGTTCCCGGCTCACTTCTTCTTACCTTCCTTGCGCACGATCGTCTCGTCCGCATACTTCACGCCCTTGCCCTTATAGGGCTCCGGCGGACGCCACTTGCGGATCTCGGCGGCGACCTGACCAACACGCTGCTTGTCGATGCCCGACACGACGATCTCCGTCGGCTTCGGGCACTTGATGTCGATCCCGTCCGGGATCGCATACTTCACGTCGTGCGAGTAGCCGAGCGCGAGGACGAGGTCCTTGCCCTGGACCGCGGCGCGATAACCGACGCCGTTGATCTGCAGGGCCTTCGAGAAGCCTTCCGTCACGCCGGTCACCAGGTTCGCGACCATGGTGCGGGAAAGACCCCACATGGCGCGCGCCCGCTGCTCTTCGTTCACCGGATCGACCTTGATGCCGTCCGGCGTCTCCTTGACGGTGACGAGGTCGGGAACGGTGAAGGACAGTTCGCCCTTCGGACCCTTCACCGATACCGTCTGCCCGTCGATCTTGGCGGTGACCCCCTTCGGGACCGGAACCGCCAGCTTGCCAATTCGCGACACTGGCGCCCTCCCTTAGAAGATCTGGCAGAGCACTTCGCCGCCGACATTTTCGTCGCGCGCCTGGTGCTCGCTCATGACGCCCTTGGACGTCGACAGGATGGAGATGCCGAGACCGTCGCGAACCCGCGGCAAGGTCGTCACCGACGAGTAGACCCGGCGGCCCGGCTTGGAGACGCGCTTGATCTCGCGGATCACGGGCGCGCCGTCATAGTACTTGAGCTCGATGTCGATCTCGGACCGGCCGTTGTCGTGCGTGGTCACCGAGTAGCCGCGGATATAACCCTCGGCCTTCAGAACATCGAGAACGTTGACGCGAAGCTTGGAGCCCGGCGTCTGGACACTCGAACGCTTGCGCATCTGAGCGTTGCGGATACGCGTCAGCATATCACCCAGGGGATCAGTCAGATTCATCGCCGTTGCCTTACCAGCTCGACTTCACGAGGCCCGGCACCTTGCCGGCAGACCCGAGTTCGCGCAGCGCAATACGGCTCATCTTGAGCTTACGGTAATACGCCTTCGGACGACCCGTCACTTCGCAACGGTTCTTCACGCGGTTCGGAGCGGAGTTGCGCGGAAGCGCGGAGAGCTTGAGCTGAGCCGCAAACCGCTCTTCCATCGGAAGATCCTGGTTGTGCGTAATCTCGCGCAGGGCTGCCCGCTTCGCCGCATACTGGTCGACGAGCTTCTTCCGCTTGGCGTTGTTCTCGATCTTGCCTTTCTTGGCCATGTCTCGCCCCTTACTGCCGAAACGGAAAGTTGAACAAGCGCAACATTTCGCGCGCTTCGCCGTCCGTCCTGGCGGTCGTCGCCACGATGATGTCCATACCCCAGACCTGATCGACCTTGTCGTAGACGATCTCGGGGAACACCAGATGTTCCTTGATGCCGCAAGCGAAGTTGCCGCGACCGTCGAAGCTCTTCGGGTTGAGACCACGGAAGTCCTTCACCCGCGGGAGCGCGATGGTCACGAACCGGTCGAGGAACTCGAACATCTTCTGCCGACGCAGCGTGACCTTGCAGCCGAGCGGCATCTGCTCGCGGACCTTGAAACCCGCGATCGAGTTCTTCGCACGCGTCATGACCGGCTGCTGGCCGGCGATCAGCGTGAGGTCCTTCATCGCCGACTGCACCTTGCGGGTGTCGGAGGTCGCCTCACCGACGCCCATGTTGATGACCACCTTGTCGAGGCGGGGGATCATCATGGGGTTGGTGTAGTTGAACTTTTCCTTCAGGCCCGGAACCACCGTCTCGCGGTAGAACTTGGCAAAGCGCGGCTCATAGCCTTCCGGGAGACCCACGGTCTCCGGCGCGTCCATGACATCAGCCATCGATCACCTCCCCGGAACGCTTCGCGATGCGAACCTTCGTCCCGTCGTCATTGATGCGGAAACCGACGCGGGTCGGCTTGCCGTCCTTCGGGTCCGCGATGGCCAGGTTCGACAGGTCGATCGGCGCAGCCTTGGCGATGATACCGCCTTCGGTCTGGGCCGTCTGACGCTGATGACGCTGCACGGTGTTCACGCCGTTGACGAGGGCGCGGCCCTCCTTCGGCATGACCTTGGAGACCTCGCCGGACTTGCCTTTGTCGCGGCCAGCGAGAACGACCACCCGGTCGCCCTTTTTAATTTTCGCGGCCATCTACAAAACCTCCGGCGCGAGCGAAATAATCTTCATGTGGTTCGATTGGCGCAGCTCGCGCGGCACCGGGCCAAAGATGCGGGTGCCGATGGGCTCCTTGTTGTTGTTCACAAGGACGGCCGCATTGCCGTCGAAGCGGATCACCGAGCCATCGGCCCGCTTGATGTCCTTCGACGTGCGAACGACGACGGCCTTCGCCACATCGCCCTTCTTCACTCGACCGCGCGGGCTCGCTTCCTTCACGGACACCACGATGATGTCCCCGACGGAAGCGTACTTGCGCTTCGAGCCGCCCAGCACCTTGATGCACATGACCCGGCGAGCGCCGGAATTGTCGGCGACGGCGAGGTTAGTTTGCATCTGGATCATAGCTTCATCTCATGTTGGGACCGCACAGCGGTCCGGCACTCAAGTCGCAACCGCCGGAGCGGCAGAACCGGCTCCAGCGATCCAAATCACCAAACGCGCAAAGAATGCGCGAGCCTCCAGGTCCGGCCTCAGGCCGTCCCCTCGCCCGCATGGGCTTCCGCCTCATGCGCGGCGCGCTCGACCGCCTGGGCGTCACCGCCGGCGGCCGACACCGCAGCCGCCGCGGCCTGAGCCTCGGCATCCGCAGCGATGAGTTCACCGGCCGGCGTCAGCGCACCGACGACCCGCCAGGACTTCAGCTTCGAAATCGGACGGCATTCCTCGATCCGAACGCGGTCACCGACGTGGTACCGGTTGGTCTCGTCATGCGCGTGATAGGTCTTCGAGCGACGCACCGTCTTCTTGAGCAGCGGGTGCGCAAAGCGGCGCTCCACAGAGACAACAATCGTCTTGTTGCCCTTGTCGGAGGTCACGATCCCTTCAAGGTTACGCTTCGGCATGAAACCCTCACTCAGCCGACGTCGCCGCTTCCGCGGCGCGACGCTGGCCCAAAATCGTCTTGATCCGCGCAATGTCGCGACGGATCACGCGAACCCGCGCGGTGTTCTCCAGCTGGCCGGTGGCCCGCTGGAAGCGCAGGTTGAACTGCTCTTTCTTCAGATCGCGAAGCTGGTCGACGAGCTCGTCGGACGTCTTCGCACGAACCTCTTCTGCCCGCATCATCTACTCCGCAATGCGCTGCACGAAGCGCGTCTTGATCGGGAGCTTCGCGCCGGCCAGGCGGAACGCCTCGCGCGCAATCTCTTCCGAAACACCGTCGATCTCGAACATGATGCGGCCCGGATGCACGCGCGCCGCCCAATATTCGACCGAACCCTTGCCCTTACCCATACGCACTTCGGTCGGCTTCTTCGACACCGGCACGTCCGGGAAGATACGGATCCACACGCGACCCTGACGCTTCATGTGACGGGTCATCGCGCGACGGGCCGCCTCGATCTGACGGGCCGTCACCCGCTCCGGCTCCATGGCCTTCAGGCCGAAGGTGCCGAAATTGAGATCCGTGCCGCCCTTCGCGACGCCGTGGATGCGGCCCTTGTGCTGCTTGCGGAATTTCGTCCGCTTCGGCTGCAACATTGATAGAGCCCCCTCTTACGCGCGGTCGCCGCGGTCATCACCGCGACGGCGACCGGACGAGCCCTGGTTCGACGCCTCGGTGGCGCGCCGTTCGGACGCCATCGGGTCGTGCTCCAGGATCTCACCCTTGAAGATCCAAACCTTCACGCCGCAGGTCCCGTAAGCGGTCTCCGCGGTCGCGATCCCGTAGTCGATGTCCGCACGCAGCGTGTGCAGCGGCACGCGACCTTCGCGATACCACTCCGTCCGCGCGATTTCGGCACCGCCCAGACGACCGCCGCAGTTGATGCGGATGCCGCCGGCGCCCATGCGCATCGCGGTCTGCACCGCGCGCTTCATGGCGCGGCGGAACGCAATACGGCGCTCGAGCTGCTGCGCGATGGAGGCCGCGACCAGCGTCGCGTCGACCTCGGGCTTGCGCACCTCAACGATGTTGATGTGCACTTCCGAGTCGGTCATCGCCGACACCTTCTTGCGCAGGCGATCGATATCGGCGCCCTTCTTGCCGATCACAACCCCCGGACGCGCAGAATGGATCGTCACGCGGCACTTTTTGTGCGGGCGCTCGATCACGATCTTCGAAACCGCAGCCTGCTTCAGTTCCTTCATGAGCATCGCGCGGATGGCGATGTCTTCATGCAGGAGCTTGCCGTACTCGCCGCCCTCGGCGTACCAGCGCGAATCCCAGGTGCGATTGATGCCGAGCCGCAGGCCGATCGGCGAAACTTTCTGACCCATCAGGCTGCCTCCTCAACTTCCCGCACCACGATGGTGAGGTGCGAAAACGGCTTCTCAATGCCGCCGACACGACCACGGCCACGCGGACGGAAGCGCTTCATGACAAGCGCCTTGCCCACATAGGCTTCCTTCACGACCAGCGCGTCGACGTCGAGGTCGTGGTTGTTCTCGGCGTTCGCGATGGCCGACTCGAGCGTCTTGCGCACGTCGACCGCGATCCGCTTGCGGCTGAACTCCAGATCCGCCAGCGCCTTCGAAACCGGCTTGCCACGGATCATGGCTGCCACCAGGTTGAGCTTCTGGGGGCTGACGCGGATCATCTTGTTGACGGCACGCGCCTCGGTTTCGGCGAGGGCGCGGGGGCGTTTTGCCTTACCCATTACTTCCTCTTCGCCTTCTTGTCGGCGCCGTGTCCGTAGTACGTGCGCGTCGGCGAGAACTCGCCGAACTTGTGACCAACCATGTCTTCGGTCACGAGCACCGGAATGTGCTTCTGACCGTTATAAACGCCAAACGTCAGACCAACGAAGTGAGGCAGAATGGTCGAACGACGCGACCAGATCTTGATGACCTCGTTGCGACCGCCCTCGCGGACCTTCTCCGCCTTCTTCAGGAGGTATCCGTCGACGAACGGACCTTTCCAGACTGAGCGAGTCATTTACTTCTTCCGTGCGTGACGCGAGCGGACGATGTACTTGTCCGTCGACTTGTTGGAGCGGGTGCGCTTGCCCTTCGTCGGCTGGCCCCACGGGGTCACCGGGTGACGGCCACCCGAGGTGCGGCCTTCACCACCACCGTGCGGGTGGTCGAACGGGTTCATCGCGACACCGCGCGTCTGCGGGCGACGGCCGAGCCAGCGCGAGCGGCCCGCCTTCGAAAGATTGATGTTGCCGTGGTCGGGGTTCGACACCGCGCCGCAGGTGGCCATGCAGGCCCCCGGCACGCGGCGCTGTTCGCCCGACTGCAGGCGCAGGACGGCATAGCCGCCGTCACGGCCGACGAGCTGGCAGTAGCCGCCGGCGGCGCGCGCGATCTGGCCACCCTTCATCGGCTTCATCTCCACATTGTGGATGATGGTGCCGACGGGGATCGACGAGAGCGGCATCGCGTTGCCCGGCTTCACGTCAACCTTCGCGCCCGAGATCACCGTGTCGCCGGCCGAAAGGCGCTGCGGCGCGATGATGTAGGCGAGCTCGCCGTCCTCATACTTGATGAGGGCGATGAAGGCCGAACGGTTCGGGTCGTATTCGAGGCGCTCGACCGTGGCCGGCACATCGAACTTGCGACGCTTGAAGTCGACGATGCGATAAGCGCGCTTGTGACCGCCGCCACGATGACGGCTCGTCTTGCGGCCGACATTGTTGCGGCCGCCGGACTTCGTCAGACCTTCGGTCAGCGACTTCTCGGGCTTGCCCTTGTAAAGGCCGTCCCGCTTGACGATGACGAGCTGGCGCTGGCCGGGCGACGTCGGATTGAATGTCTTCAGTGCCATCGGATTAGAGCCCCGTCGTCACGTCGATGGATTGACCGTCGGCGAGCGTGACAATGGCGTGCTTCACATCCGACTGGCGCCCTTTGACGCCGCGGAAGCGCTTCACCTTGCCCTTGCGCACCAGCGTGTTGACGGCCGTCACCTTCACGGAGAAGAGCGCCTCGACGGCGGCCTTGATCTCCGGCTTCGAAGCCGTCTTCGTCACGCGGAAGACGATCTGGTTGTTCTCGGACGCCTCGGTCGACTTCTCGGTGATCACCGGAGAGACGATGACGTCATAGTGGTTGAGCGCGATCGCCATCAGGCCGCCTCCCCTTCGGCGGCGTTGATTGCCGCGGCGCCGGCACCGGCGAGGCGCGCCTCGATCCCGTCAAGGGCCGAACGCGTCAGGACCAGCGTGTCGCGACGCATGATGTCGTACACATTGAGGCCGGCGACCGGCAGAACGTCGATCATCGGGATGTTGCGGGCGGCCTTCGCGAAGTTCGCGTCGACGTCCGCATCGATGATCAGCGCGTTCGACAGGCCGAGCGCGGCGAACTGCTCGCGCAGCGCCTTGGTCTTCACCGCATCGACGGCCGCGTTCTCGAGCACGATCAGCGTCGCGCCCTTTGCCTTCGCCGAGAGGGCGTGGCGCAGGCCGAGCGCGCGGACCTTCTTCGGCAGCTCGTGCGAATGGTCACGAACCTTCGGCCCGTGCGCCTTCGAGCCACCGCGGAACTGCGGCGCCTTCTTGTCGGAGTGACGGGCGCGGCCCGTCCCCTTCTGGCGGTACATCTTCTTGCCGGTGGCGTTGATCTCGCCGCGGGTCAGCGACTTGTGCGTACCAGCCTGCCGACGGGCGAGCTGCCAGCGCACAACTCGGTGGAGAAGATCCGCGCGGGGCTCCAAACCAAACGTCTCATCGGGCAGGCTAACCGTACCCGCGTCCTCACCGGCGAGCGTTTTGACGACAATGTCCATCACGCATCACCCTTGTTCGTGTCTTCAACGGTCGCGGGCGCGTCGTTGACGGCCTCGTTGACCTCGGCCTCCGGAGCGGCGACGGCCTCTGCCTTCGGCGTCTCGTCGTTGTCCGGCATGCGGAACGCACCCGGCATCGGCGCACCCTCGGGGGCCGGCTTCTTCACCGCGTCGCGCAGCATCACCCAGGAGCCCTTGGACCCCGGAACCGCGCCCTTCACCAGAACCAGGCCGCGCGCCGTGTCGACGCGGGCGATCGTGAGGTTCTGCGTGGTCACGCGCTCGGAGCCCATGTGACCGGCCATCTTCTTACCCTTGAAGATCTTGCCGGGGTCCTGGCACTGGCCGACCGAACCGTGGCTGCGGTGAGAGATCGACACACCGTGGGAGGCCCGAAGACCACCGAAATTGTGCCGCTTCATCGCACCCGCGAAGCCCTTGCCGATCGATGTGCCCGTCGCGTCCACGAACTGACCCTCGAGGAAATGGTCGGCGGTGATCTCCGCGCCCACTTCGATGAGGTTGTCCGCCGACACGCGGCACTCGGCCAGCGCACGCTTGGGCTCCACATTCGCCTTCGCGAAATGGCCGCGCATCGCCTTCGTGGTGTTCTTCGCCTTGGCGCGACCGGCGCCAAGCTGAAGCGCCACATAGCCGTCGCGTTCGGCCGTCCGCTGCGCCACGACCTGGCAGCCATCCAGCGCCAGAACCGTCACAGGCACATGCTCGCCCGCATCGTTGTAGATGCGGGTCATCCCGATCTTCTTTGCGATGATCGCCGAACGCATCGCTCTACCCTTCCGCCCTAAGGCCTCGTCAAAACTCAGATCGACCAAGCTTAGAGCTTGATCTCGACATCAACGCCCGCTGCAAGGTCGAGCTTCATCAGCGCGTCGACCGTCTGCGGCGTCGGGTCGACAATGTCGAGGAGCCGCTTGTGCGTGCGAATTTCGAACTGCTCGCGGCTCTTCTTGTCGATGTGCGGCGAACGGTTCACGGTGTATCGTTCGATACGAGTGGGAAGCGGGACCGGCCCGCGTACCTGAGCACCCGTCCGCCGCGCCGTCTGCACGATCTCCTTGGTGGAGCTGTCGAGCACACGGTGATCGAACGCTTTCAGGCGTATGCGAATATTCTGGTTCATCACGCTCTTCTTGCACCCGCCGCAACGGACGACTTCGCCTGCCCGATCCCCTCAGAGTGAGGACCGACAGACCTGGAAATCATGACTCGATGGCTGACGCCCCATCCGTATGGGGCGGCGCGAAACGTAATCAACGATCGCGCCAATTGCCAGCATTTTCTGCACCCCGATGACAAAAAGATGACGCCGGGTACGGGAAGAGGCGCGGCCGTGGCCGCGCCTCTGATCTTGCCTTCGAGATTACTCGACGATCGTCGCGACGACGCCGGCGCCGACGGTGCGGCCACCTTCGCGGATAGCGAAGCGGAGCTGCTCTTCCATCGCGATCGGCTGGATCAGCTCGACGTTGATCTCGACGTTGTCACCCGGCATCACCATCTCGGTGCCTTCCGGCAGCGTCACCACGCCCGTCACGTCGGTCGTGCGGAAGTAGAACTGCGGACGGTAGTTGGTGAAGAACGGGGTGTGGCGGCCGCCCTCTTCCTTCGTGAGGATGTAGGCGGAAGCCTTGAACTTCTTGTGCGGCTTGACCGAGCCCGGCTTGCACAGGACCTGGCCACGCTCGACGTCTTCACGGCCAACGCCGCGAAGGAGCGCGCCGATGTTGTCGCCAGCCTGGCCCTGATCGAGCAGCTTGCGGAACATCTCGACGCCCGTGACGGTCGTCTTGGTGGTGTCGCGGATGCCGACGATCTCGACTTCCTCACCCACCTTCACGATGCCACGCTCGACACGGCCGGTCACGACGGTGCCGCGGCCGGAGATCGAGAACACGTCTTCGATCGGCATCAGGAAGGCGCCGTCGATCGGACGCTCCGGCTCCGGAATGTAGGCGTCGACTTCGCGCATGAGCTCGATGATCGCGTCATGACCGATGGTCTTGTCGGAATCTTCGAGAGCCGCGAGAGCCGAACCCTTCACGATCGGAATGTCGTCGCCCGGGAACTCGTAAGAGCTCAGGAGCTCACGAACTTCGAGCTCGACGAGCTCGAGGAGCTCCGGGTCGTCGACCTGGTCGACCTTGTTGAGGAACACCACGATCGCCGGGACGCCGACCTGACGGGCGAGCAGGATGTGCTCGCGGGTCTGGGGCATCGGGCCGTCGGCGGCCGAGACCACCAGGATGGCGCCGTCCATCTGCGCCGCGCCGGTGATCATGTTCTTCACGTAGTCGGCGTGACCCGGGCAATCGACGTGCGCGTAGTGACGGTTTTCCGTCTCATACTCCACGTGGGCCGTGGAGATGGTGATGCCACGGGCCTTCTCTTCGGGAGCTGCGTCGATCTGGTCGTAAGCCTTGTACGTCGCGCCGCCCGTTTCCGCCAACACCTTCGTGATCGCCGCTGTCAGCGACGTCTTGCCATGGTCGACGTGACCAATGGTGCCGATGTTCAGGTGCGGCTTATTACGCTGAAACTTCTCCTTCGCCATTGGCGATTCTCCACTGTCCTCTTGGGTCCGGCGCTGACGCTAGATAAGTCAAGGTGGCACCGCCCCGGCTGGGGCGGCGGTTAACTCGGCGCCGCCCGGCGGCACCGGGCGGCAAAGGATCAGGCGTACTTGGCCTGAACTTCTTCAGCGACCGCCTGCGGCACTTGCTCGTAGTGGTCGAACTGCATCGTGTACTGCGCGCGCCCCTGGGTCATCGACCGCAGGTTCGACACGTAGCCGAACATGTTGGCCAGCGGCACGAAGGCGTTCACAACGCTCGCGACGCCGCGGGTCTCAGTGCCCTGGATCTGGCCGCGGCGGGAGTTGATGTCCCCCATCACGGTTCCGGCGAACTCGTCGGGCGTCACGACCTCGACCTTCATGATCGGCTCGAGAAGCTTCGGCTTCGCCTTCTGGCACGCCTCACGGAAGGCGGCACGGCCGGCGATTTCGAACGCCAGGACCGAAGAGTCAACATCGTGATAGGCGCCATCGATCAAACGGGCCTTGATATCCACCATCGGGAAGCCCGCGATGGGACCCGACGTGAGTACCGAGGAGATGCCCTTCTCGACGCCGGGGATGTATTCCTTCGGCACGGAGCCGCCGACGATCTCGGAGGCGAACTCGAAGCCGAGCCCGGTCTCGTTCGGCTCGACGACGAGCTTGATGCGCGCGAACTGGCCCGAACCACCCGACTGCTTCTTGTGGGTGTAATCGACTTCGGCCGACTGCGTGATCGTCTCGCGATAGGCGACCTGCGGCTGACCGATGTTCGCCTCGACCTTGAACTCGCGCTTCATGCGATCGACGAGAATGTCGAGGTGAAGCTCGCCCATGCCCGAGATGATCGTCTGGCCCGATTCGGGGTCCGACTTCACGCGGAAAGACGGGTCCTCGGCCGCGAGACGGTTGAGCGCGATGCCCATCTTCTCCTGGTCGGACTTCGTCTTCGGCTCGATCGCGATGTCGATGACCGGATCCGGGAACTCCATGCGCTCCAGGATCACCGGGGCGGACGGGTCGCACAGCGTGTCGCCCGTGGTGGTCTCCTTGAGACCGGCGAGCGCCACGATGTCACCGGCATAGCCGATCTTGATCTCTTCGCGGGAGTTCGAGTGCATCTGCAGCATGCGGCCGACGCGCTCGCGCTTCTCCTTCACCGTGTTCATCAGCGTGGCGCCCTGCTCGAGGACACCCGAATAGATACGGCAGAAGGTGAGCGTGCCCACGAACGGGTCGTTCATCACCTTGAAGGCGAGCATGGCGAGCGGCGCCTCGTCGGACGAACGGCGCTTCACCGGCTCTTCGGTCTTCGCGTCGATGCCCTTGATCGACTCGACGTCCACCGGGGACGGCAGATAGTCGACGACGGCGTCGAGCAGCGGCTGCACGCCCTTGTTCTTGAAGGCGGAGCCCGTGAAGATCGGGGTGAACGCGTTCTCGATCGTGCCCTTGCGGACGAGCGCCTTCAGCGTGTCCTCGTCGGGCTCGTTGCCCTCGAGATACGCTTCCATCGCGCCCTCATCGAGCTCGACGGCGGCCTCGACCAGCTTCTCGCGATATTCGACGGCCTGGTCCTGAAGGTCGGCCGGGATGTCGACATAGTCGAACTTCGCGCCGAGCGACTCGTCCTGCCAGACGATGCCCTTCATCTTCACGAGGTCGACGCAACCCGCGAACTCGTTCTCCGCGCCGATCGGCAGCTGCATGACGAGCGGGTTCGCCCCGAGGCGCTCCTCGATCATCTTGATGCAGCGGAAGAAGTCCGCGCCGGTCTTGTCCATCTTGTTGACGAAGATCATGCGCGGAACGGCGTACTTGTCCGCCTGGCGCCACACGGTCTCGGTCTGGGGCTCAACGCCGGCGTTGGCGTCGAGGAGCGCGATCGCACCGTCGAGCACGCGCAGCGAACGCTCCACCTCGATGGTGAAGTCGACGTGGCCCGGGGTGTCGATGATGTTCAGCCGCTTGTCCTGCCAGAAGCAGGTCGTCGCGGCGGAGGTAATCGTGATGCCCCGCTCCTGCTCCTGCTCCATCCAGTCCATGGTCGCGGCGCCGTCGTGGACTTCGCCGATCTTATGGCTGCGGCCGGTGTAGAAGAGGATGCGCTCGGTGGTCGTGGTCTTCCCGGCATCAATGTGCGCCATGATGCCGAAGTTGCGATAATCTTCGATTTTATGAGTGCGGGACATGATGCTCTCGGAAATTCGTGCTTCGGCTACCAGCGATAATGCGAGAAGGCGCGGTTGGCTTCCGCCATCTTGTGCGTGTCTTCGCGCTTCTTGACCGCGGTGCCGCGGTTGTTTGCGGCGTCCATCAGCTCACCAGAGAGCCGGTCCACCATGGTCTTTTCGTTGCGCTTGCGCGCGGCCGTGATCAGCCAGCGGATCGCAAGAGCCTGACGGCGCTCGGGACGAACCTCGACCGGAACCTGGTAGGTCGCACCACCGACGCGGCGGGAGCGGACCTCGACCTGGGGGGCCACGTTCGACAGGGCGTCGTGGAACATCTGCACCGGATCGGTACGGGACTTCGACTGGCAGATGTCGAGCGCACCGTAGACGATCTTCTCGGCAGCCGACTTCTTCCCGTCATACATGATGGCGTTCATGAACTTCGACAGGATGACATCGCCGTACTTCGGATCCGGCAGAACTTCCCGCTTCTCAGCGCTATGACGTCGTGACATTCGTCTTCAATTCCTCACCGAGGCCAGGGGTCCCGCGCGACCCACGCCCCACCACTCTCTGGTCAATTCGTTTGTCGTCGCCGCGGCGCTAGCCGTCGGGGTTGCAGTCGCTCGTTTCGATCGTGCAGTTCACGCCACCGCTCTGCTTGCACTGCTCGATGGCGCTCCGCTCGGCCTCGGCCAGCGTTGCGCCGGTGCCGTTCCCCTCGCCGCCCTTGGCCGCGTCGATCGCAATCGCCGCGCAGCCTTTGGGAAGCGCCGGAAGCCCGGCATTGGCGCCCTCACCGCCCGACGTCGCGGAGGAAGCCCCCGCGCCAGCGCCGGTCTGAGCCGTCGCCACACCGCCGGCGCCGAGCGCCAGCGGGATCATGAGCGCGATGAGAACGCCGGCGCGCATCACTTCGGACGCTTCGCGCCGTACTTCGAACGGCGCTGCTTGCGGTTCTTGACGCCCTGCGTGTCGAGGACACCGCGCAGGATGTGATAGCGCACACCCGGAAGGTCCTTCACGCGGCCACCACGGATCATGACGACCGAGTGTTCCTGGAGGTTGTGACCCTCACCCGGAATGTAGCCGATCACCTCGTACCCGTTGGTGAGGCGAACCTTGGCCACCTTACGCAACGCGGAGTTCGGCTTCTTCGGCGTCGTCGTGTAGACGCGCGTGCAGACGCCCCGCTTCTGCGGGTTCGCCTCCATCGCCGGAACCTTGTTGCGCTTCACCGGGGCGACGCGCGGCTTGCGGATCAACTGGTTGATCGTCGGCATTACACCTTCCCAAACGCGGCTTTCACCGCACTCGCGGGTCAAAGGACCCAAAATTCCGGGCGTTCAAACCCATACGGACAAGCACGCCGCCACGGCCTCATTCGTAGAAGCCGAGCCAGCGCGAACGTGAGCGGCCCCCTGACACGCAATGGGCCAAACTCGAAACGGGGTGCCGGACAGCGTTTCGCGTGCGCCGCAGGAGCCGCACCGACAGCCTGTCATTCGGTTCGGCTCACATAGAGGGTCGGCCGGGCAGCGTCAAGCCTCTCGCAAGGGCGATTTGCCTTGAAAACGGGCGACGGGGCCCGCCGATTGCCGTACCTATTGGGGCCGTATAGTAAGCCTGCATGGCTCCAGCGACAAGCATATGACAATGAAGACGGCCGACATTCTCCGCCTCTCCCTTGCAGCGCCCGCGGTGTTCACGTCGGAAAAATCGTTCCGAAAGAATCCCGTGATCGGGTCGAAGTCCCTGAATGCGCGGGGATTGCACCGCCAGCGCGTCGCCTGGGCCTACGCGATGTCGCAGCGCCGGCGCCGCGCGCTCGCCGGCCGAATCGATTCGGCCGAGCGCGAATCGATCGACCGGGACGGATTCGCCGTCCGCCCAAACGCCCTTCCCGCCGATCTCCTGCAGCGCGTGCGCGATGAGGTCGCGAGCGTCCCGCGTCCTGCATGGCAGATGCGCCAGGGTCAGGCCGTCAATCGGGTGATGCCCCTCCCCGCAAAGTCCGACGGGTCGGCGATGGCCGCGCTCGCGCGCTATCTCGCGAGGCCCGACATCCGCAATCTTATGGGCTACGCGGCCGGGCGCTCCGGCCACATCGTCGGGATGCTCCAGACGATCGCCGTCGATCCCCCCTCGGGCGATGCCGACCCTCAGGCGAATCTCCACGCCGACACCTTCCACCCGACCGCCAAGCTCTGGCTCTTCCTGCACGATGTCGGCGAGGAGGACGGGCCGTTCGCATACGCCCCCGGCTCCCACATCCTGACGCCTGAGCGGCTGGAGTGGGAGCACCAGCAGGCCCTCTTCGCGACGGCCGGGGACGACCGTCACCACGCCGCCGGCTCCTTCCGCCTCGCCGAGGAGGACCTTCCCTCGCTCGGCTATCATGGCGGCGTGCGGCCGATGCCGGTCGCGGGAAACACCCTCGTCGTCGCCGACACGTACGGCTTCCACCGGCGCTGCCCGAGCCCGCACCGCACGGTGCGCACGTCGCTCTATGGCGTGCTGCGGCGCAATCCGTTCGTGCCGTGGAACGGGGTTGACGCGCTCGATCTCCCGGTCCTGCGCAACCGCGTCATGCGCACGCACCTCCAGATGCAGGACCGCCGGGCGAAGGCCGGCAAGTCGATCGTCTATGAGAATGCCGGAACGATTCTCGCCGAGACGCTCCCCGAGACTTGACGGCGGGCGTCGTCCGGTGGCTTGATCGCTCGCGCAAAGGTTGCGGCGAGCGAAAGGCGGCGGGTGGAACAGGCGCGGACGATCGAGCAGTCTTTTCGCGCGAGCTACGGGCGCTATGCCGCCCGTTACGGCCGGCATCGCCTCAACTATAAGACGAACATCTCGGCGCGCTACCGCTACGTCTATGTGGAGACGGCGAAGGTCGCCTGCTCCAGCATCAAGCAGACGCTGCAGAGCGCCGAGTTCGGCCGCCCGGGCCTGCGCTACGCCCATCCGCAGGACGTCCACCGGCGCGAGCTCTCGCCCCTCCTGCGGCCCGAGCAGTTCGCCGCGGTCGACGTCTTCACCGCGCCGGACTTCTTCCGCTTCTGCTTCGTGCGCAACCCGTTCAGCCGGCTCCTGTCGGCCTATCTCGACAAGATCGCCGGCGGGAAGCCGCAGAAGGCGAAGATCCTCGGCGCACTCGGCCGCCCGGAGGACGATTTCTCCCACCCCGTCCCGTTCGAGACCTTCGTCGCCATCGTCTGCGACCAGGACGACGAGGCGATGGACCTCCATTGGCGTCCCCAGAGCACCGAGACGATGATCGAGGACGTGCGCTACGACTTCATCGGCCGCGCCGAGCGCTTCGAGGCGGACTTCGCGGCGGTGCTGAACCGGGTCGGCATCGACCCCGCCCTCTACGCCTCGCGCCAGGACGCGCATCGAACGGGGGCCGACGAAAAGCTGCGCATGCATTATACCTGTGAGATGGAGCAGCGCGTCGTCAGGCGCTTCGCGCGCGATTTCGCCCTCTTCGGCTACCCGCCCGAGATCGGCGCCTGACCGCAACCCCGCGCTCGAGGCTCATGAGGTGTTTCGATGCACGCCCCGATCCCTTCCCCGCACCGCCGGCGCCTCGCGCGCACCCTCGCCTTCCTCGCCCTCCTGCCCGGCGCGGCGCTCGCGCAGGACGTCATCGACGGGCGTGACCCGGACGCGATCCTCAACATCGCCCGCGGCTACGGCTCCGCCCTCATGGAGACCGACGAGATCGACGATCCGCTGATTCGCGGCCGCATCGAGGGTGTCGCCTATCTCGTCTATTTCTACGGCTGCGTGGACAACAAGGAGTGCCGGGCGATCCAGTTCCGCTCCACCTTCGGGCGCGAGACGACGCTCGAATCGATGAACGCCTGGAACAGGGACCACCGATTCGGTACCGGCTACATCAACAACGAGGGCTATCCGACCCTCGAATATGACGTGAACCTCGATTACGGCGTGACGCCTCGCAACCTCGACGACACGTTCGACTGGTGGCGCGTGACGCTCGGCGAGTTCAAGGAGCACCTGGAGGCCGAGCCGGCGACGGAGGAGATCTCCCCGCTCACCGAGCAGATCGAGGCGGGGCTCCCCGAGAGCGCGCCTGGCAAGCCGACGCCCGAGATCAAGCTCCCGAACTTCCTGCGCGACTTCATCCCCCCGATCGAGGGCGCCAACCCGCAATAGGCCGGGACGCGGCGCCCCAAACGCAAAACGGCCGCCCGAAGGCGGCCGTTTCGTTGTTCACAGGTGCGCTCGGCTTACTCGCCGGGCACCGGGCTCGTGTCGCGCATGTCCGCGATCATCTGGGCGCCCTCGCCAGCACGCTGGGCCTGACGCTCCGCCTCCTCGATGAGGTCGTCGCGCTTGGCGGCGACTTCGCGGATGCGGTTGATCATGCCGCCGGTGCCGGCCGGGATGAGACGGCCAACGATGACGTTCTCCTTCAGACCCTCGAGCTGGTCGGCCTTGCCGGAGACGGCGGCCTCGGTCAGCACGCGGGTGGTCTCCTGGAAGGAGGCCGCGGAGATGAAGGACCGCGTCTGCAGCGAGGCCTTCGTGATGCCGAGAAGGACCGGCTGGCCCGAAGCCGGCTTCTTGCCGTCCTCGAGGAGCACGTCGTTGAGCTCGTCGAGCTCCAGACGGTCGATTTGCTCGTTGACGAGGAGATCGGAGTCGCCCGGATCCGAGATCTCGACCTTCTGCAGCATCTGGCGAACGATCACCTCGATGTGCTTGTCGTTGATGCCGACGCCCTGGAGGCGGTAGACGCCCTGGATCTCGTTGACGAGGTAGGCGGCGAGCGCCTCAACGCCGTGGATCGCCAGGATGTCGTGCGGCGCCGGGTTGCCGTCGAGGATGTAGTCGCCCTTCTCGATCGGGTCGCCGTCCTGCAAGTGAATGTGCTTGCCCTTCGGCACCATGTACTCGATCGGCTCGAGCCCCGAATCCGACGCCGGCTCGATGATGATCCGGCGCTTGTTCTTGAAGTCCTTCCCGAAGCGGACCGTGCCGTCCATCTCCGCGATGATCGCGTTGTCCTTCGGACGACGCGCCTCGAAGAGTTCGGCGACGCGCGGCAGACCACCCGTGATGTCACGCGTCTTCGCGCTTTCCAGCGGAATACGCGCCAGCACGTCACCGGCGTGGACCTTGTTGCCCGTGTCGACCGACAGCACCGTGTCGACCGAGAGGAGATAACGGGCGTCACCGCCGCGCGGCAGCTTCAGGATGCTGCCGTCCGAGCCCTTCACGATCACGGCCGGCCGCAGCGAGGAGCCGCGGGTGTGCGTGCGCCAGTCGGTGACGACGCGCTTGGTGATACCCGTCGCCTCGTCGGCCGCCTCCAGGACGGAGATGCCATCGACGAGATCCTCGAAGTCCACCGTGCCTTCCACCTCGGTGAGGATCGGGCGGGTGTAGGGGTCCCACTCCGCGATGCGCTGGCCGCGGCGGATGGCATCGCCCTCGTCCACGTGCAGCTTCGCACCGTAGGTCAGCTTGTAGCTCGCGCGCTCCGTGCCGTCGGTGTCGATCACCGCGACCTGGACGTTGCGGCCCATGACCATGAGGTTGCCGTCGGAGTCGCGCACCAGGTTGCGGTTCTTGATCGCGATCGTGCCCTCGAACGAGGACTCGATGAACGAGGAGTCCACCACCTGCGCCGTGCCGCCGACGTGGAAGGTACGCATCGTGAGCTGCGTGCCCGGCTCGCCGATCGACTGCGCCGCGATGACGCCGACCGCCTCACCCATGTTGACGGGCGTGCCGCGGGCAAGGTCGCGCCCGTAGCAGGCCGCGCAGACGCCGTTGCGCGTCTCGCAGGTCAGCACCGAGCGGATCTTGATGCTCTGGAGGCGCCCGGCCTCGATCACATCGACATCCTTCTCGTCGAGCAGCTTGCCCTTCGGCGCGATCAGCTCGCCCGTCGACGGGTTGAGCACGTCTTCCGCCGCGGTGCGGCCGAGAACGCGGCTCGCGAGCGTCGCGATGACCTGACCGGCGTCGACGATCGGCTCCATGGTGATGCCGCGGGTCGAGCCGCAATCCACCTCGGAGATGATCGCGTCCTGCGCCACGTCCACGAGACGGCGGGTGAGATAACCCGAGTTCGCGGTCTTGAGCGCGGTGTCGGCAAGGCCCTTACGCGCACCGTGGGTGGAGTTGAAGTACTCCAGAACGGTGAGGCCTTCCTTGAAGTTCGACGTGATCGGGGTCTCGATGATCTCGCCCGAGGGCTTGGCCATGAGGCCGCGCATCGCCGCCAGCTGACGCATCTGGGTCGGCGAACCACGGGCACCCGAGTGGCTCATCATGTAGACCGAGTTCATCTGCTTGGTCCGGCCCGTTTCCGGGTCCTTCTCCACGGCAGAGATCTTCTCCATCATCGCCGCGGCGACACGGTCCGTGCACTTCGCCCAGGCGTCGATGACCTTGTTGTACTTCTCGCCCTGGGTGATGAGGCCTTCGTTGTACTGCTGCTCGTATTCCTTCGCGAGCTCGGCCGTCTCCTCGACGACGCGATACTTCTCCTCGGGGATGACCATGTCGTCCTTGCCGAAAGAGATGCCCGCCTTGAAGGCGTTCGAGAAGCCGAGCGACATCACGCGGTCGCAGAAGATCACCGTCTCCTTCTGACCGGTCGAGCGGTACACCGCGTCGATCATCTTGGAGATGTTCTTCTTCGTCATCAGCTGGTTGCAGATGTCGAAGGGAACCTTGGGCGAACGCGGCAGCAGGTCGCCGATGAGGGCGCGGCCCGGCGTCGTCTCGTGGATCTGCGAGATCGGGTTGCCGTCCTCGTCGACGGTCTTGTAGCGCACGCGCACCTTGGAGTGCACGGTCACCACCTTCGCGTCGAGCGCATGCTGCAGCTCGGCCATCGAGCCGAACGTCATCCCCTCGCCCGGCTCATTCTCCGACAGGATCGAGAGATAATAGAGGCCGAGGACGATGTCCTGCGACGGCACGATGATCGGCTGGCCGTTCGCCGGATGCAGGATGTTGTTCGTCGACATCATCAGGACGCGCGCTTCCAGCTGCGCTTCCAGCGACAGCGGGACGTGCACGGCCATCTGGTCGCCGTCGAAGTCCGCGTTGAAGGCGGTGCAGACCAGCGGGTGAAGCTGGATCGCCTTGCCCTCGATGAGCTTCGGCTCGAACGCCTGGATGCCGAGGCGGTGAAGCGTCGGCGCGCGGTTCAGGAGAACCGGGTGCTCGCGGATCACCTCGTCGAGGATGTCCCAAACCTCGGGCTTCTCCTTCTCGACGAGCTTCTTCGCCTGCTTGACGGTCGACGAGTAGCCCTTCGCGTCGAGGCGCGAATAGATGAACGGCTTGAACAGCTCGAGCGCCATCTTCTTCGGCAGACCGCACTGGTGGAGCTTCAGCTCCGGACCCACCACGATCACCGAACGGCCCGAATAGTCGACGCGCTTGCCGAGGAGGTTCTGGCGGAAGCGGCCCTGCTTGCCCTTCAGCATGTCGCTGAGCGACTTCAGCGGACGCTTGTTGGCGCCCGTGATGACGCGGCCACGACGGCCGTTGTCGAACAGCGCGTCAACCGACTCCTGCAGCATCCGCTTCTCGTTGCGGATGATGATGTCCGGCGCACGCAGCTCGATCAGCCGCTTCAGGCGGTTGTTGCGGTTGATGACGCGGCGATAGAGGTCGTTGAGGTCCGACGTCGCGAAGCGGCCGCCATCGAGCGGGACGAGCGGACGCAGATCCGGCGGGATCACCGGGATCGTCGTCATGACCATCCATTCCGGACGGTTGCCCGACTCCAGGAACCCGTCGACGATCTTCAGCCGCTTGGCGAGCTTCTTCGGCTTCAGCTCGGACGTCGACTCGGCGATCTCCTTGCGCAGCTGCTCGCGTTCCCGCTCGAGGTCGAGCTGGAGGAGAAGCTCACGGATCGCCTCGGCGCCGATCATCGCGGTGAAGGATTCGCCATACTCGTCCTGGAGCGAGAGATACTCGTCCTCGGACAGGAGCTGGCCCTTCTTGATCGACGTCACCATGCCGGGCTCGGTGACGATGTAGGACTCGAAGTAGAGGACGCGCTCGAGGTCCTTCAGCGTCATGTCGAGCAGAAGGCCGATGCGCGAGGGCAGCGACTTCAGGAACCAGATGTGGGCGACCGGGGCGGCAAGCTCGATATGGCCCATCCGCTCGCGCCGGACGCGCGAGAGGGTCACCTCGACGCCGCACTTTTCGCAGATGACGCCCTTGAACTTCATGCGCTTGTACTTGCCGCACAAGCACTCGTAGTCCTTGATCGGGCCGAAGATACGGGCGCAGAACAGACCGTCCCGCTCTGGCTTGAACGTGCGGTAGTTGATCGTCTCCGGCTTCTTGATCTCGCCGAACGACCACGAGCGGATCTTCTCCGGGCTCGCGATCGAGATCCGGATCCGGTCGAAGGTCTGCGTGGGCGCCTGCGTGTTGAACAGGTTCATCACTTCCTGGTTCAAGGCGTCTCTCCTCTTGTCCCCCTGGCTGCCGAATTGTCAGCGAGGGCCGTCAACCAAAAATGCAGTGCTCGGTGACGAGCTTGCGATAGGGTCCGAACTGCGCCTTGAGGGCGACCTCGAACCGGATGGTGTCGTTGCGCGGTGCGGGTTTCGCGCCAACCCGCTGCGCGTGTTGCAGAATGCCGTCAGCGGCGGGAAAGGCCGGGGCGGGATCGAGGCCGAGCGCCGCGTAGAGGGGCGAAATATCCGCCCCCGCCGCGAACAGGCGCTCGTAGCTCACGACCGTCACCTTCATGCCGCTCTCGACCGCCTTTGCCGTGCGCACGACCGAGGCGCTCCAGTCCCGGATCCCCTGCGCGTGGTCACGCCGCCAGTCGTCCCCGTCATTGCGCGCTCGCACCTCGTAGCTCTCGGCCACCGAGAAGGGATTGCGCACGATGGCGATGACCCGCGCGTCCGGGAAGCGCTCGGCCAGGAAGTCGTAGGCGCGATAGATGGGGGGATATTTGTCCCCCACATAGCGCGCGCCGTCGAACTTCTGGTCTGCGTCCGATCCTGCGTATGGGTCACGGGCGCCACTGTGCGTGTCTCCCTCCCGGATCTCGAGAAAGCGCGCCCGGTCGAACAGATCGGGCGTCGCATGGTGCTTGTCCATGGGCCAGTAGTAGCGCTCGTTGCCGAGCAGGATGTCCGGGTGACAGTTGAGAAGGCGCGTGAGCGCCGTCGTGCCGGACCGCGGGCATCCCCCCACGAACAAAATCGTCTTCGGTTGCGACAACCGTGGCTCACTCCGCGGCGTAGAGCTTGCGCGCGTCGATGTCGTTGTTGATCACCAGATCCCGCTCGACGTCCGTCAGCTCCACGTTGAGACCGAGCGACCGGATTTCCTTCACGAGAACGTTGAAGCTCTCCGGGATACCGGCCTCGAACGTGTCGTCGCCGCGGACGATCGATTCGTAGACCTTGGTGCGGCCCGCGACGTCGTCCGACTTCACGGTCAGCATTTCCTGCAGCGTGTAGGCGGCGCCGTAGGCTTCGAGGGCCCACACCTCCATCTCGCCGAAGCGCTGGCCGCCGAACTGCGCCTTGCCGCCCAGCGGCTGCTGGGTGACGAGCGAGTACGGGCCGATCGAACGCGCGTGGATCTTGTCGTCGACCAGGTGGTGCAGCTTCAGCATGTAGATGTAGCCGACCGTCACCGGGCGATCGAACTGCTCGCCGGTCCGACCATCATAGAGGATGGACTGACCCGACCGGTCGAGACCGGCCTTCTCGAGCAACTCCACGATGTCCGGCTCGCGCGCGCCGTCGAACACCGGCGTCGCGATCGGCACACCCTTCGACAGCTGCTGGCCGAGCGCCAGGACCGACTCGTCGTCATACTCCGCGATGGGCTCCGACGTGCCGCCATCATAGATGTCGATCATCGTCGTCTTGAGCTGCGCGGTGTCGCCGCTCTCCTTCGCGAGACGCACGAGCTCGCCGATGCGCTTGCCGAGACCCGCGCACGCCCAGCCAAGGTGCGTCTCGAGGATCTGACCGACGTTCATGCGCGAGGGCACGCCGAGCGGGTTCAGCACGATGTCGACGTGCGTCCCGTCTTCCAGGAACGGCATGTCCTCGATCGGCACGATCTTCGACACGACACCCTTGTTGCCGTGACGGCCGGCCATCTTGTCGCCCGGCTGGATCTTGCGCTTCACCGCCACGAAGACCTTGACCATCTTCATGACGCCCGGCGGCAGCTCGTCGCCGCGCTGCAGCTTCTCGACCTTGTCCATGAAGCGCTCCTCGAAGCGCTTGCGGGCATCGTCATACTGCTCGCGCATGGCCTCGATGTCGGCCTGCAGGCTCTCGTCGGTCAGCGCGAACGTCCACCACTGGCTGCGCGGGGCGTCGTCGAGCACCTCCTTGGTGATCTCCGAATCCTTGCGGAAGCCCTTGGGGCCGGACACGGCGGTCTGGCCGGTCAGCACCTCGCGCAGACGCGCATAGACGTTGCGGTCGAGGATCGCCTGTTCGTCGTCGCGGTCCTTCGCGAGACGCTCGATCTCCTCGCGCTCGATCGCCTGGGCGCGCTCGTCCTTCTCGATGCCGTGGCGGTTGAAGACGCGCACCTCGACGATGGTGCCCGTCACGCCCGGCGGCACGCGAAGCGACGTGTCGCGCACGTCCGACGCCTTCTCGCCGAAGATGGCGCGCAGAAGCTTCTCTTCCGGCGTCATCGGGCTTTCGCCCTTCGGCGTGATCTTGCCGACGAGGATGTCACCCGCCTGCACTTCCGCGCCGATATAGGCGATGCCCGCCTCGTCGAGATTGCGCAGCGCCTCTTCAGAGACGTTCGGGATGTCGCGCGTGATCTCTTCCGGCCCGAGCTTGGTGTCACGGGCGGCGACTTCGAATTCCTCGATGTGGATCGAGGTGAAGACGTCGTCGCGCACGATGCGCTCGGACAGGAGGATCGAGTCCTCGAAGTTGTAGCCGTTCCACGGCATGAACGCGACGAGCACGTTCCGGCCGAGCGCGAGATCGCCGAGCTCGGTGGACGGCCCGTCGGCGATGATCTCGCCCTTCGCGACCTGGTCGCCGACCGACACCAGCGGACGCTGGTTGACGGTCGTGTTCTGGTTCGACCGCTGGAACTTCATCAGCTGGTAGATGTCGACGCCGGACTTGGTCGGGTCGAGATCTTCCGTCGCGCGGATGACGATACGGGTCGCGTCCACCTGGTCGACGACGCCGGTGCGGCGGGCCGCGATCGCGGCGCCCGAGTCACGGGCGACGGTCGCTTCCATGCCGGTGCCGACGAACGGCGCCTCGGCGCGCACCAGCGGCACGGCCTGACGCTGCATGTTCGAGCCCATCAGCGCGCGGTTCGCGTCGTCGTTCTCGAGGAACGGGATGAGCGCGGCCGCGACCGACACGAGCTGCTTCGGCGACACGTCCATGAGGTCGACGCGCTCGGACGGCATCATCGACACGTCACCCTGGTGACGCGCGATGGTGAGCTCGTCGGCGAAGCGGCCGTCGTCCAGAAGCTGCGCGTTCGCCTGGGCGACCGCGTGCTTCGATTCCTCCATCGCCGACAGGTAGACGACGTCGTCCGTCACCTTGCCGTCGACGACCTTGCGGTACGGGGCCTCGATGAAGCCGTACTTGTTCACGCGCGCGAAGGTCGCGAGCGAGTTGATGAGGCCGATATTCGGGCCTTCCGGCGTCTCGATCGGGCAGATGCGGCCATAGTGGGTCGGGTGCACGTCGCGCACCTCGAAGCCGGCGCGCTCGCGGGTCAGACCGCCCGGGCCAAGCGCCGAGAGACGGCGCTTGTGCGTCACCTCGGAGAGCGGGTTCGTCTGGTCCATGAACTGCGAGAGCTGCGAGGAGCCGAAGAACTCACGCACCGCGGCCGCAGCGGGCTTCGCGTTGATGAGGTCCTGCGGCATCACCGTCTCGATCTCGACGGACGACATGCGCTCCTTGATGGCGCGCTCCATGCGCAGGAGACCCAGACGATACTGGTTCTCCATGAGCTCGCCGACCGAACGCACGCGGCGGTTGCCGAGATTGTCGATGTCGTCGATCTCGCCCTTGCCGTCGCGCAAGTCGATCAGCGTCTTGATGACCGCCATGATGTCCTCCTTGCGCAGCGTCCGCTGCGTGTCGGGGGCATCGAGGTCGAGGCGCATGTTCATCTTCACGCGGCCGACGGCGGAGAGGTCGTAGCGCTCCGGGTCGAAGAAGAGCGACTCGAACATCGCCTCGGCGGTCTCGATGGTGGGGGGCTCACCGGGACGCATCACGCGATAGATGTCGAAGAGGGCCTGCTCGCGCGTCTCGTTCTTGTCGGCCGAGAGCGTGTTGCGGATGTAGGCGCCCTTGGTGACGTGGTCGATGTCGAGGACGGTGATCTCGGCAAGGCCGGTATCGAGAAGGCGCTTCAGCATCTTCTCGTCGATCTCTTCGCCGGCCTCGGCGAAGATCTCACCCGTCTCGAAGTTGACGATGTCGTCGCCGAGATAACGGCCATAAAGCTCGTCATCGGTGACGCGCAGCGCCTTCACGCCCTTCTCGGTGAGCTGCTTGACGGTGCGGGCCGTGATCTTGCGGCCCTCCTCGATCACGAGCTCGCCGGTGTCGGCGTCGATGAGGTCGGTGTGGGCCTTCAGACCCTTCATCCGGTCGCCGTCGAACGGCATGCGCCAGCCGTCGCCGTCGCGCGTGTAGGCGATCCGGTCGTAGAAGGTGTGCAGGATCTCTTCCGGCGAGAAGCCGAGCGCCATCATCAGGCTGGTGACGGGAATCTTGCGGCGGCGGTCGATACGCGCGTGCACGATGTCCTTGGCGTCGAACTCGATGTCGAGCCAGGAGCCGCGATAAGGAATGATGCGGCCCGCGAACAGGAGCTTGCCCGAGGAGTGGGTCTTGCCCTTGTCGTGGTCGAAGAACACGCCCGGCGAGCGGTGCATCTGGGAGACGATGACGCGCTCGGTGCCGTTGATGATGAACGTGCCGTTCTCGGTCATGAGCGGCATGTCGCCCATGTAGACGTCTTGTTCCTTGAATTCCTTCGGGCTCTTGGCGCCCGTGTCCTCGTCGACGTCGAAGACGACAAGGCGAAGCTTCACCTTCAGCGGCGCAGCGAACGTGATGTCGCGCTGCCGGCACTCGTCCACGTCGAATTTCGGCGCCTCGAACTCGTAGTCCACGAACTCGAGCATCGCGGTGCCGGCGAAGTCGGAGATCGGGAAAACGGACCGGAAGACGCCTTCCATGCCCTCGTCGCCCCGCCCGCCCTCGGGCTTGTCGACCAAGAGGAACTGATCATAGGATGCCTTCTGCACCTCGATCAGGTTCGGCATCTCCGTGACTTCACGGATCGAGCCAAAAAATTTCCGGACCTGCTTACGACCGCTGAACGCTTGCGTCATATCGTGCTTTTTGCCCCTTCTGCGCGGCTTCCCCGCGCCTTCGCCGCGTCGCCGCCCCCAACGACGCGAAAGGCCGGCGCTCGCATGAGGAGCGCCGGCAGATCATCGGATGGTGGCGCGTGCGCCACCTTGCGGGCCAGAACAGCGGCCCGGCACGGCCCCCTTACTTCAGGGAGACCTTCGCGCCGGCTTCTTCCAGCTGCTTCTTGATCTTCTCGGCCTCGTCCTTCGACGCGGCTTCCTTCACCGTCTTCGGCGCACCTTCGACGAGGTCCTTGGCTTCCTTCAGGCCAAGACCCGTGATGGCACGGACTTCCTTGATGACGTTGATCTTCTTGTCGCCGGCGTTGTCGAGAACGACGTCGAATTCCGTCTTCTCTTCAACCGGAGCAGCGGCTTCAGCACCGCCACCCATGCCCGGCATCGCCATCGCCATGGCGGGAGCGGCCGCCGCAGCGGAGACGCCCCAACCCTCTTCGAGCTTCTTCACGAGCTCGGACACTTCGAGAACCGTCAGCTTCGACAGCTCTTCGTACAGGCTTTCGAGATTGGCCATGTTTCTACTTCTCTTTCAGGTTGTCGGTTCGAGTGGCCGTTAAGCCGCCGCTTCCAGTTTCGCCTTTTGCGCCGCGAAGACGCCGATGAGGTTCTGGGCGGGTGCGTTAAGCTGCGAGGCAAGCTTGTTGCCCGGCGCGTTGAGCACGCGTGCCAGATTGGTCCCCGGCTGCAACATGCAGCCCAGAAGCTTGGAGCGAAGCTCTTCGATCGAGGGCATCTTGGCGAGCGCCTCGACACCCTTCTGATCCATCGCCGACGTGCCGAGGAGGCCGCCGATGATGATGAGCTTCTCGTTCTTCTTGACGTATTCCGTCAGAACCTTCGGAGCCGCGACCGGATCAACCCCATAGGCAATGCCCACGGGACCGGTGAAGAGCGGCGCCACCACGCTTCTGTCGACATTCTCGAGCGCAATCTTGGCGAGCCTGTTCTTGATGACTTTGAACTTCGCACCAGCCTGCTTCATCTGGCGACGCAGTTCAGTCATCTCGGCGACGGTCAGACCCGCATACTGGGTCACGACCACGGAGCCGGAGTTGGCGAACACCTCATCGAGGAAGCTCACCATTTCGCGCTTTGCGGCTCTGTCCACCGTTCTCTCCAAGACAATGGATGGTCACCTTTGCGAGGTCCCATCCGCTCGATTTGCCCGGCCTGGTGGTGAACCAGGACGGACGGCTAAAACCCGTCCCGAAGGCGAACGGTATCCCGTTCCGACCCCCGTCTATGCAGGGCGATTAAGCGATCCCTAAGGATCCCACCTGCAGTCTCGGACAGGCTGCCCCGACACGCCCCCGAAGGGTTGGCCGGAGCGACCCTCGCGAAGCCATGGCCTCACGAAGCACTGACGCGGACCGTGGTCCGCAGAACTCTCTCTAGATCCGGCCCCCGGCCCTCTCGGCACGGTCGGCCCGTTCTCAGCCTGGCGCGGCGCCGGACACCGTCCCCGCAGGGACCGCCGGCCGCGCCTCAGCCCAGAAAAATCTGCGCGAGGCGGATGACGAAGACGGTTGCGGCGGCCACGCACGCGCCCAGCACCATGCGCTGGATGCGGCTCGGTTGTTTCCCGCCTGACGTCATGCGATCTCCAGCTCACGGCAGCACCGCCTCGCCGGAGCGAGACGGTGCGCCTCGTGTCTCAGGCGTCGGCGACCATCGTCGACAGGTCGAGCTTCACGCCCGGGCCCATCGTCGAGCTCATCGCGGCCTTCTTCATATAGGTGCCCTTGGCGCCCGTCGGCTTCGCACGGTTCACCGCGTCCCAGAAGGCGCGGATATTCTCGACGAGCTTCTGGTCGTCGAACGAGACCTTGCCGACGCCGGCGTGCACGATGCCCGCCTTCTCGACGCGGAACTCGACGGCGCCGCCCTTGGCGTCGCGCACGGCCTGCGCCACGTCCGGGGTCACGGTGCCGACCTTCGGGTTCGGCATCAGGCCGCGGGGGCCCAGAACCTTACCGAGACGGCCGACGAGCGGCATCATGTCCGGCGTCGCGATGCAACGCTCGAAGTTGATGTTGCCGGCCTGCACTTCTGCGACGAGCTCCTCGGCGCCGACGATGTCGGCCCCGGCGGCCTTCGCCTCTTCGGCCTTGTCGCCACGGGCGAACACGGCAACCTTCACGTCCTTGCCGGTGCCGTTCGGAAGAACGCACACGCCGCGGACCATCTGGTCGGCATGACGGGGGTCGACGCCGAGATTGATGGCGAGCTCCACGCTCTCGTCGAACTTGGCCGACGCGCGCGATTTGATGAGCTTCACCGCCTCTTCGAGGCCGTACGACTTGTTGCGGTCGAGGCCGTCATAGACAGCCTTCATGCGCTTCGTGATCTTGGCCATTATTCCACGACCTCCAGACCCATGGAGCGGGCGGAGCCCTCAACCATCTTCATCGCCTGCTCGACGCTGTCGGCGTTGAGGTCCTTCATCTTGGCCTCGGCGATTTCCTTCACCTGCGCCTTCGTGACCTTGCCGGCGACTTCTTTGCCAGGCGCCTTGGAGCCCGACTTCAGGCCCGTCGCCTTCTTCAGGAAGAAGGACACCGGCGGCGTCTTGATCTCGAAGGTGAAGGACTTGTCCGTGTAATAGGTGATCACGGTCGGGCACGGCGCGCCCTTTTCCATGTCCTGGGTCTTCGCGTTGAACTCTTTCGTGAACATCACGATGTTCAGACCGCGCTGACCGAGCGCCGGGCCGATCGGCGGCGACGGGGTCGCGACGCCGGCAGGCACCTGCAGCTTGATGTAGCCGGCAACCTTCTTTGCCATTCTTCACTCCTTCGGACCCGAAGGTCCTGCCAAATTCGGGCCCCATGCCCGTTCGCGGTTCAGGATCGCCGGGTTGGCCGCCCGGTTCACCTCCCGCAACTCGTCGGCGCGCGAAACGCGGCGCCTAGATCTTCTCGACTTGCGCGTACTCGAGCTCGACATTGGTGGGCCGGCCGAAAATCGACACCGCCACCTTCACGCGCGCCCGCTCGTCGTCCACTTCCTCGACATAGCCGTTGAACGAGGCGAACGGACCGTCCGACACGCGGACCTGCTCGCCGACCTCGAACGACACGGTCGGGCGCGGACGCTCGACCCCTTCGGTCACCTGGTGCAGGATCCGCTCGGCCTCGCGGTCGGGGATCGGCTGCGGGCGCTGGGTCGCACCCAGGAACCCCGTGACCTTCGGCGTGTTCTTGATGAGATGGAACACCTCGTCGGTCAGCGCACACTTCACCAGGACGTAGCCCGGAAAATAGTTGCGCTCCGTGTCCACGCGGCGGCCGCGGCGAACCTCGGTCACCTTCTCCTTGGGGACGAGAACCGCCTCGAACATGTCGGTCAGGCCGCGCATCTCCGCCTCTTGGACGATGGCGTCGCGCACCTTGTTCTCAAAGTTCGTGTAGGCGTGGACGATGTACCAGCGCTTCTTCATTCGCTCTTGCCTCGATGGTCCGTGGTGCGCAGCCTGGTAGAGTGCTTCAACCAAGAACCAAACCGACCCCGTAGCCGAGGACTTGATCGACCAGGAAGAAGAAGAGCGACGCGAACGCGCACATGATGAACACCATCACGGTGGTGATCATCGTCTCGCGCCGGGTCGGCCAGACCACCTTTTTCGTCTCGGTCCGGACTTCCTGGATGAATTGGAACGGATTCGTCGCCACGAGGACCCCTCTATTCGCCAGACGAGGCGAGATTGTCTCACCAGACGCAGCGAAGCCTTGCGACGCTGTCACAAGGCTCATTCACCACCGATCGTCTGAGCGGCGAGACGCACGACCCCCTTCGGGCGTCTCGTAGATTGGTTAGCTAACAACAGTGGGGGACGGATGCAACCCCCTCGGCGCCTCAAAGGGCTCCAAAATTGAAAAAGTCAAGGGTCGCGCCGACGAACGCGTCGCACTCTCCCTGTGGAGAAGTCGTCACCGGCGGAAAAAGGCTGCTTCGGGCCACCGATGACGGGGAATGGCAGGGGCGGAGGGACTCGAACCCCCGGCCTACGGTTTTGGAGACCGCCGCTCTACCAACTGAGCTACGCCCCTAGGCGGCCTTTGCAATAAGCGGCTTCCCCGCCCACTGCAAGCCTGCTGTCGCCCGATCCGCGATCTTCATGGGGATCGCACGCGAAATTTTCGCCGCACCGCCCTCCCCGAACCCCTCTCCCCCTTCCATTCCCCCGATCGGCGGGGGACAGCCGCCCGCGCCGTCTCGTCCCGGCGCAAAGCCGTCCGGTCCCGGCCCACCAGGGCAGTGTACGGGTGGGGGCCGGACGGTGGCGCGGGATCACCTGCGACGCACCGCAGCGCGCAGAGCCATCAGGACATGGATTTTTGTGAAGGACTGGGGGTGTCGGCGGAACCCGCGCGACGCCTGGAGCGGGTGAAGGGAATCGAACCCTCGTCGTCAGCTTGGAAGGCTGCTGCTCTACCATTGAGCTACACCCGCGTCGGAACCTGAGATAGCCTCCCGGCACGGACGCGTCCAGCGTCGATGAAGGAGAGTTCGTGATGGACGAGATCAATTCGCACCAAATCCACACCGAGGAGGCGCTCCGTGGCCACTTCAAGGAGAAGAGCCCGCTCTCGGTTGCGAAGGCGCATGATCATCTCAACCACCACGACCGCGACTTCATCGCCCGCTCCCCCTTCATCGTCGTCGGCACGCAAGGGGCCGACGGGAAGGCCGATGTGAGCCCGCGCGGCGACCCGCCGGGCTTCGTCCAGGTCCTCGACGACAAGACGATCGCGATCCCCGACCGGCCGGGCAACAACCGGCTCGACACGATGTCGAACCTCATCGCGAACCCGTCCGTCGGTGTGATCTTCATGATTCCGGGCTTCGACGAGACGCTGCGCATCAATGGGCGGGCGCGCATCACCACCGCGCCGGCCCTCCTGGAAGCCATGGCGGTGAAGAGCCGCGCGCCGACGGTCGCGATCGTCGTCGACGTGGACGAGGTGTTCCTCCACTGCGCGAAGGCCTTCCGCCGCTCCAAGCTGTGGGATCCGGCGAGCCGGCAGGACCGGTCCGAGATGCCAGGCCTCGCGACGATGATCCTGGAGGTCGCGAATGGCGCCCCGGTCGACGCGGAGACGGGCGCGAGCGCCGACAAGAAGGTCGAAGAGAACTACGTCGCGACCATGTATTGAGCGAATGCCGGCCGCCGCAGCGGCCGGTCCTTACGCTGCGGCGTCGGTCGCGGTGTCGGCGGCGATGAAGCCCCCCGACTGGCGCGACCAGAGCCGCGCATAGAGCCCGCCGGCCTCGGCCAGCGCGGTGTGGCCGCCCTCCTCCACGATCCGCCCCCGATCCAGCACCACGAGCCGGTCGAGCGAGGCGATCGTCGACAGGCGATGCGCGATCGCGATCACGGTCTTGCCTTCCATCAGCGCGAAGAGGCTCTCCTGGATCGCCGCCTCGACCTCCGAATCCAGCGCGCTCGTCGCCTCGTCGAGCACCAGGATCGGCGCATTCTTCAGGAACACCCGCGCGATCGCGATGCGCTGACGCTGGCCGCCCGAGAGCTTCACGCCGCGCTCGCCCACATGGGCGTCGAACCCGGAGCGTCCGCTCGGATCGGTGAGCGCGTCGATGAATTCGAGCGCGTTCGCCCGCCGCGCCGCCTCGCGGATGTCCGCGTCGGTGGCGTCGGGCCTTCCGTAGGCGATGTTGTCGCGGATCGAGCGATGAAGCAGCGCGGGCTCCTGCGTCACGACGCCGATCGCCTCGCGCAGCGAATCCTGGCTCACCCGCGCGATGTCCTGGCCGTCGATCAGGATGCGCCCGGCCTCCAGATCATGGAGGCGCAGGAGGAGGTTCATCAGCGTCGTCTTGCCCGCGCCGGACGGGCCGACGAGGCCGATCTTCTCACCCGGCCGCACCGTCAGCGCCAGATGGTCGATGACGCCGCGGGCCTTGCCATAGTGGAAGCGGATCCCGTCGAAGACGATCTCGCCCTTCGTCACGTGCAGCCGCCGCGCATCGTCCGCGTCGACCACGGTCGGCTTGCGCGACATCATCGTCTTGCCGTCGGCGATGGTGCCGATCGCCTCGAACAGCATCGTCATCTCCCACATCACCCAGTGCGAGAGGCCCTGGAGGCGCAGGACGAGCGTCACCGACACGGCGAGCGCACCGAGCGAGATCGTGTCGGCCATCCAGAAGCGGATGCCGAGGAAGCCGATCGAGAAGAGGAGCATCGCGTTCAGCGCGTAGTTCGCCACGTTGAACCACGAGATGATCCGCATCTGGCGATGCACGGTGCCGAGGAAGTCGTCCATCGCCTCGCGCGCGTAGTCGCGCTCGCGCTGGGCGTGGGAGAAGAGCTTCACCGTCTGGATGTTGGTGTAGCTGTCGACGACGCGGCCCGTCATCGTGGAGCGGGCGTCGGCCTGCGCCTCGGACGCCCGGCTGAGGCGCGGCACGAAGTGGACCAGCGAGCCGACATAGAGCGCCGCCCAGATGAGCATCGGGATCATGAGGCGCCAGTCCGCCTGCGCCGCGACGACGATCATGCCGGTGAAGTAGGCGACGACATAGGCGAAGATGTCGAACACGCGCATGACCGTGTCGCGCACGGCGAGCGCGGTCTGCATCACCTTCGTCACAATGCGGCCCGCGAACTCGTCCGCGAAGAAGCTCATCGGCTGGCGCAGGAGCTGGCGGTGCGCGAGCCAGCGCACGATCATCGGATAGTTGCCCGAAAGCGTCTGGTGGACGACCGCCGTCTGAATGAGGACGAGCGCCGGCAGGCCGACGAGGATGGCCCCGCCGACGAGCGCCAGCGTCCACCCCTCCTCGGCGAGGAGGGTCGAGCGGTCGCGCGTCGTCAGCCAGTCGACGAGGGTCCCGAAGAAGCCGTAGAGGAAGGCTTCGCCGAGGCCGATCGCGACCGAGCCCAGCGCCATGACGAGGACCCACGGCCACACGTCGCGCGTATAGTGCCAGACGAAGGGCAGGAAGCCTTCGGGCGGTGTTTGGGGTTCGCGGGTGGGATAGGGATCGACCAGCCGCTCAAAACGTCTCAGCATCGTGCTCTCCGTCCCGCCCATATAGGCAACGGGGCGCGAAATGCGAATGACGCTTTTGCGACACCCGGAAGGCGATCTCGGGACCGCCCTCCGCGCCGCGGCGCCGCCCCGCCGAAGCGGGGCCGACGGACCTCAGTAGACGACGACGCCGCGGATGCTCTCTCCGTGGTGCATCAGGTCGAAGCCCTTGTTGATGTCTTCGAGCGGCATCGTGTGGGTGATCATCGGGTCGATCTGGATCTTCCCGTCCATGTACCACTCGACGATCTTCGGCACGTCCGTGCGGCCGCGCGCGCCGCCGAAGGCCGTGCCGCGCCAGGAGCGGCCGGTCACGAGCTGGAAGGGACGGGTGGAGATCTCCTGCCCCGCGCCGGCGACGCCGATGATGATCGATTCGCCCCAACCCTTGTGGGCGCACTCCAGCGCCTGGCGCATCGTCGTCACGTTGCCGATGCACTCGAACGAGTAGTCCGCCCCGCCCTTGGTGAGCTCGACGATCGCGGCGACGACATTGTCGACCTCCTTCGGGTTCACGAAGTGGGTCATGCCGAACTTCTCGCCCCAGGCGCGACGCTCGGGGTTGATGTCGACGCCGACGATCATGTTCGCGCCGACGAGGCGCGCGCCCTGGATGACGTTGAGGCCGATGCCCCCGAGGCCGAAGACGACGACGTTGGAGCCGGGCTCCACCTTCGCCGTGTTGACCACCGCGCCGATGCCCGTCGTCACGCCGCAGCCGATATAGCAGACCTTGTCGAACGGCGCGTCCTTGCGGATCTTCGCAACCGCGATCTCAGGCAGCACCGTGAAGTTCGCGAAGGTGGAGGTGCCCATATAGTGGAACACCTTCTCGCCCTTGATCGAGAAGCGGGAGGAGCCGTCCGGCATCAGGCCCGCGCCCTGGGTCGAGCGGATCTTCTGGCACAGGTTGGTCTTGGGGTTGAGGCAGTATTCGCACTCACGGCACTCGGGCGTGTAGAGCGGGATGACGTGATCGCCGACGGCGACCGACTTCACCCCCGGCCCCACCTCGCGCACGATGCCCGCGCCCTCATGGCCGAGGATCGCGGGGAAGATCCCCTCGGGGTCCGCGCCGGAGCGCGTGAATTCGTCCGTGTGGCAGATCCCCGTCGCCATGATCTCCACGAGGACTTCGCCCTCGCGCGGCCCTTCGAGCTGGACCGTCGTCACCTCGAGCGGCTTGCCCGCTTCGAATGCCACCGCTGCGCGCACGTCCATCGTCGTCCTCCATCGCATTCCCGCAGCGTTCAGTCACCGAAGACGCCCGCCTGCGCAAGACCCGGTCTGCTCTCGCACACCGCCGGCTGCCATGTTAGGCGCTCGATGACGCCCCGCCCACCGGCCCGTCGCATGGCGCGGCCGGCGCGGCGCGGCAAGACCGGAGGATCGCCATGCGCCGTCGCCCCACCCTCGCCCGCATCGCGCTGGCCGCCGCCCTCGCAGGCCTCCCCGCCGGCGCGGCGATGGCGACCGACGGCGCGATCGTTGTCGCGCAGGCGCCCGAGGCGAACCCGATCCGCCCGACCCAGCGCAACACCAACAATGGCGGCGGCAATTTCTGGCAGCGCCTGACGGGCGGCGGCGAGCGCAACGCCGCCCCGACCACGCCCGCCCCCGCGACAGCCGCGCCCGCCCCGGCTGCGCAAAGCGCTCCCGCGCCCGGCGGCGGCGCAGCGTCGGGCAATGCCGCCAAGCGCCTCCTCGCGGCCTATCCGGGCGCCTTCACGATCAGCGGCAACGCGGTCGTCTTCCCGTCCGGCGAGCGCATCGTGTTCGATGACGGGCGGCGCAAATCGCCGGCCGAGCTCCTGACCGATCCGGACGTGGAGGACATGTTCGCCTACCCCTACCCACCCGCCGCGCGCGGGCAGCTCACCCCGCCGCGCGACCATGACCCCGGCCGCGTGCGCAACGAAGCCTTCTTCCGCGCCCTCTACGGGTCGAGCGAGGGGGCGGTGCGCGGGACGCTGAAATCGGTGCCGTGGGTGCCGCGCCTCGGCGGCGGGACGATGAACGTCACCACCCGCTTCGGCGTCGCCGACAAGGTCGCCGCGATCTCCGACGACCTCCAACGCCTCCCCCAGCGCTTCCACAAATATCTCGCCCCCACGGGCGGGTCCTTCCTGTGGCGCCCGATCGCCGGGACGAACCGGCTCAGCGTCCATTCGTTCGGCGCCGCGATCGACATCAACACGAAGTTCACGAACTACTGGCGCTGGGACAAGGCGCCCGCCGGCGGGGTGATCCCCTACCGCAACCAGATCCCGATCGAGATCGTCGAGGTCTTCGAGCGGCACTGCTTCATCTGGGGCGGGCGCTGGTATCATTACGACACGATGCACTTCGAATACCGCCCCGAATTGCTCCCCGGCTGCCGCCAATAGGCAAAATCACCGGCCCGCTCCGCGTTGCGGGCCGGCGCACAGGCGCGTACGCTTCGTTGGAATGATACGAGGTGTAACGTGAGCCGATCGGTCTCGCTCGACGACAAGTACGACCTCACCAAGGCGGATGTCTTCCTCTCGGGCACCCAGGCGCTCATCCGCCTCGCCCTCGCCCAGCAGGCGCGCGACAGGGCCGCCGGCCACCGCACCGCCGGCTATATCAGCGGCTATCGCGGCTCCCCGCTCGGCGGGCTCGACCAGCAATTCACCCGCGCCAAGGCCGTCCTCGGCGAGGACATCCTCTTCCAGCCCGGCCTCAACGAGGACCTCGCGGCGACGGCCCTCTGGGGTACCCAGCGCACCGCCCTCCACGGCGAGAACCGGACCGACGGCGTTTTCGGCATGTGGTACGGCAAGGGCCCCGGCGTCGACCGCACGGGCGACGTGTTCCGCCACGCCAACCTCGCCGGCACCGCCCCGCTCGGCGGCGTCCTCGCGCTGATGGGCGACGATCACACCTGCGAGAGCTCGACCACCGCGCACCAGTCCGAATTCGGGATGATCAACGTCCTCATCCCGATCCTCTCCCCATCCGGCGTGCAGGACATCGTGGATTTCGGCCTTCTCGGCTTCGAGATGAGCCGCTTTGCCGGCCTCTGGGTCGGCCTCAAGTGCGTGAAGGACACCGTGGAGGCGACGGCCTCGATCGACGGGCGCATCGACCGCCTCACGATCAAGCGTCCCCCCTTCGAGATGCCGCCCGGCGGCCTCAATATCCGCATGGGCTTCGATCCGCTCGGCGAAGAGGCGCGGCTCCACGCCCACAAGCTGCCGGCCGCCCTCGCCTTCGTGCGCGCGAACCGCCTCAACCCGATCCTCGCGCGCGGCGGGCGCACCCCGCGCATCGGCATCGTCGGCACCGGCAAGAGCTGGCTCGACGTCCTCGAGGCGCTGAACGCCTTGAAGCTCGACGAGGTGGCGCTCGCCGATCTCGGCATCCGCCTCATGAAGGTCGGCTGCCCCTGGCCGCTCCAGCCGGACGATGTGCGCGACTTCGCGCAAGGGCTCGATCTCGTCATCGTGGTCGAGGAGAAGCGCGGCCTCGTCGAGCCGCAGATGAAGGACATCCTCTACGGCACCGCCAACGCGCCGCAGATCATCGGCAAGACCGACGAGACCGGCGCTCCCCTCTTCCGCGCGAACGGCGCGCTCGACGCGACGCACGTGACGGCCGTCATCGGCAGCCGCATCCTGGCGCGCGGCGGGGAGCGCGTGCGCGCCCCCCTCGCCGCGGCGCAGGACCTCCTGGAGCGCCTCACCCGGACCGAGAGCATCGTGGAGCGCCGGCCCTATTTCTGCGCCGGCTGCCCGCACTCCTCCTCGACCGTCGTGCCGGTAGGCTCGCGCGCCTCGGCCGGCATCGGCTGCCACTTCATGTCGCTCTGGATGGACCGCTCGACCGAGGGGTTCAGCCACATGGGCGGCGAAGGCGCGCAGTGGATCGGCGAGGCCCCCTTCTCAACCCGCCGCCACCTCTTCCAGAATCTCGGCGACGGGACCTACAACCATTCCGGCTCCCTCGCCGTGCGCGCCGCCGTCGCCTCCGGAATCAACATCACCTTCAAGATCCTCTTCAACGACGCCGTCGCGATGACCGGCGGCCAGACCCACGATGGCGGCCTCAGCGTCCCCGCCATCGCCGCGCAGATGCGGGCGGAGGGCGCGAAGTCCGTCGCGATCGTGTCGGACGAGCCGGAGAAATACGCCCCCGGCGCGCTGCCCGTCTCCGTCAGCGTCAACCACCGCGACGACGTGATCGCCGTGCAGGAGAGCCTCGCCGCGATCGATGGCGTGACGGTCATGATCTACGATCAGACCTGCGCCTCGGAGAAGCGGCGGCGGCGCAAGCGCGGCGCCTTCCCCGACCCCGACCGCCGCGTCGTCATCAACGAGCGCGTGTGCGAGGGATGCGGCGATTGCGGGGTGCAGTCGAACTGCGTCGCGATCCAGCCGGTCGACACTGCCTTCGGCCGCAAGCGCCAGATCGACCAGTCGAGCTGCAACAAGGACTTCTCCTGCCTGAAGGGCTTCTGCCCGAGCTTCGTCACCGTGAATGGCGGCGTCCTGCGCAAGGCGGCGAAGCCGACGATCCCGGCCGACATAGCCGAGCCGGAGCGCGCGCCGTGCGATGAGCCGGTCGGCATCCTCGTCACCGGCGTCGGCGGCACCGGCGTCGTCACGGTCGGGGCGGTGATCGGCATGGCGGCCCACCTCGAAGGACGCGGCGTCGGCGTCATCGACATGGCGGGCCTCGCCCAGAAGGGCGGCGCGGTCCTCTCCCACATCAAGATCGCACCGACGCCCGCGGACGTGCAGACGATCCGCGTCGGGCCCGGCGGGGCGTGCGCCGTCCTCGGCTGCGACATCGCTGTCGCGGGCTCGGCGAAGGTGCTCGCCGCCATCGCGCCGAACGGGATGGTGGTCGCGAACACGCACGAGCAGCTCCCCGGCGAGTTCACGCGCGACATCGACCTGCGCCTCCCCGGCCGGCGCATCGTGCGGGCGCTGGAGGCGCGCGCACGCACCCTCGCCTTCGACGCGACGGCCCAGGCGAAGGCCGTCTTCGGCGACGCGATCGCGGCCAACATGATGGTGATGGGCGCCGCCTATCAGTCGGGCTCGCTCCCCGTCTCGGCCGCCTCGCTGGAGGCGGCGATCCGCATGAACGGGGCGGCGGTCGCGATGAACATCGACGCCTTCCGCCTCGGCCGCCTGATTGTCGCCGATCCCGCGGCGGCGGAGGCTGTCGTCGCCGCCGCGACGGGCACGACGCTCCCCCACCGGATGGTCGGGGAGACGCTGCTCGCGCGGATCGCGCAGAAGCAGGAGAGCCTCGCCGCCTACCAGGATGCGGCCTACGCGGCGCGCTTCACCCGCCAGATCGACTCGCTCACCCTCGCGGCCGACCGGACCGGGATCGCGCACGACGCCCTCATCGAGATGGCGGCCGACAATCTCTACCGCCTGATGGCCGTGAAGGATGAATACGAGGTCGCCCGCCTCTTCGCCGATGGCGGCTTCGAGGCGCAGCTGAAGAGCCAGTTCGAGAGCTGGGATTCCCTCACCTTCCACATGGCCCCGCCGGGCCTGCGCCAACCCGAAGGCCCAGGCGCGCGGCCGCGCAAGCGGGCCTTCGGGCCGTGGCTGATGCGCCTGATGCCGCTGCTTGCGAAGCTGAAGCGCGTGCGCGGCCGGCCGTGGGACGTGTTCGGCTGGAGCGCGGAGCGGCGCGGCGAGCGCGCCCTCCTCGTGCGCTACGAGGAAACGCTCGCCCACATCGCGGCGACGCTGACGGCCGAGCGCTCGGCCGACGCGGTGGCGCTCGCCGGCTGGCCGTCAATGATCAAGGGATATGGTCCGGTGCGCGCGGCGAACACGGAGCGCGCGCTGGAGCGCGAGGCGGAGCTGCGCGCCGTCTACGACACGCCGACCGACAGCCGCCTCATCGCGGCCGAATAGGAGAATGCGGGCGGAGGTCTCCTCCGCCCGACCGGCGCGCCGCGCCGCTTAGCGGACGCCGCGCATCATCCGCACGTCGAGATCGCGGATCTTCTTGCGCAAGGTATTTCGGTTCACCCCGAGGAGCTCGGCCGCCTTGATCTGGTTGCCGCGCGTCGCCGCGAGCGCCGCGCTCACCAGCGGATATTCCACGTCCCGCATGATGCGGTGGTAGAGGCCCGGCGGCGGCAGGCCCGGCCCGAACTCGGCGAAATAGTCGTTGAGGTGGCGCTCGACCGCCTCCTGCAGCGTCTCGCTCATGCCGCCGGCGGGGGTCGCGGGCGTCGCGGCGGCCGGGCCGTCATCGAGCTCGTGCTCGATGTGGGCTGCGGTGATCACGTCCTCCGGATAGAGGGCGGCGAGGCGGCGGATGAGGTTCTCGAGCTCGCGCACATTGCCCGACCAGCGGTGCGCCTGAAGCGCGGTGATCGCGTCCGAATCGAGCCGCTTGGGCGGCAAGCCCTCGGCCTCGCAGGCCGCGAAGAAGTGGCGGGCGAGGTCGGCGATGTCCTCCTTGCGCTCGCGCAGCGGCGGCAGGCGCAGCGGCACGACGTTGAGGCGGAAATAGAGGTCCTCGCGGAAGAGGCCCTGCCCGATCCATTGGCGCAGGTCCCGGTTGGTCGCCGCCACGATGCGCACATTGGTGCGGATCGGCGCGCGGCCGCCGACGGTCGTGTACTCGCCCTCCTGGAGGACGCGCAGGAGGCGGGTCTGCGCTTCCATCGGCATGTCGCCGATCTCGTCGAGGAAGAGCGTGCCGCCCTCGGCCTGCTCGAAGCGGCCCGAATGGCGGCTCGTCGCGCCGGTGAACGCGCCCTTCTCGTAGCCGAACAGCTCCGCCTCGATGAGGTCCTTCGGGATCGCGGCCATGTTGATCGCGACGAACGGACCCTTGCGGCGCTTGCCATAGTCGTGGAGCGCGCGGGCGACGAGCTCCTTGCCGGTGCCCGACTCGCCGTGGATGAGGACGGTGAGGTCGGTCTGCATCAGGCGGGCGAGGACGCGATAGATGTCCTGCATCGCCGCCGACCGGCCGACGAGCGGCATCGGCTCGACCGCCTCGGGCGCGCGCTCGACCGCCTTCGCCCGCGGCTCGGACAGCGCGCGGCCGACGACGTTGATGAGCTCCTTGAGGTCGAACGGCTTCGGCAGATATTCGTAGGCGCCGCGCTCGGACGCGCGGATCGCCGTCATGAAGGTGTTCTGCGCGCTGATGACCACCACCGGCAGGTCCGGCCGCCGGCGCTTCACGCGAGGCAGAAGCTCGAAGGCATTCTCGTCCGGCATGATCACGTCGGTGATCACGAGGTCGCCGTCGCCCTGGTCGATCCAATTCCACAAGGTCGCGGCGTTCGACGTGCAGCGCACATCGAAGCCGGCGCGGGACAGGGCCTGGTTCAGCACCGTGCGGATCGCGCCGTCGTCGTCCGCGACCAGGATCGTGCCTGTCATGGTTCTCCGTCTCCTTGGGTAGTGCTGGCCTGATAGGCCGGCATCAACACGCGTACTGTCGTTCCGGCGTTGGAATCGATCTCGATCACACCGCCATGGTCGCCCACGATCTTCGCCACGAGGGCAAGACCGAGGCCAGTTCCATTCGTCTTGGTGGTGACGAACGGCTCGAAGAGATGCGGCACGAGGTCATCCGGGACGCCGGGCCCATCGTCCTTCACGCAGAATTCAAGTGGGAGGCTCACCTTGTGCGGCGAGCCGGGTGCGGCAACGCGCATCCCGGGACGGAAGGCGGTCGTGAGGGTGATCGACCCTCCCGTGGGGCCGACCGCCTCGGCCGCGTTCTTCACGAGGTTGAGGAAGACCTGGACGAGCTGGTCGCGGTTGGCGTGGACCGGCGGCAGCGACGGATCGTAGTGCTTGCGGATCTCGATGCCGCGCGCGAAGCCCGAGCGGGCGAGGCGCTCCACATGGTCGAGCACGTCATGGATGTTGACCGGCGCGCGCTGCACGGGCCGCGCGTCGCCGAACACCTCCATCCGGTCGACGAGCTTCACGATGCGGTCGGTCTCCGCGGTGATCAGCCGCGCGAGGGCGCGATCATCCTCCTCGAGCGTCGGCTCGATGAGCTGGGCCGCGCCCCGGATGCCGGAAAGCGGGTTGCGGATCTCGTGGGCGAGCATCGCCGCGAGGCCGGAGACGGACCGCGCCGCGCTGCGCGAGGTGAGCGCGCGGTCGATCTTCTCCGCCATCGACGGCCGGTCGAGCGTCAGGACAACGATGCTCGGGTCCTCGGGCAGCGGCATGGCGTGAATATCGACAATCTGCCCAGTTCCTAGGCGGGGCGAGGACAGGTCGACGCGATATTCGACCATCCCTGCCTCTTCCTGTCGCACCTTCGAGGGAAGCGTGAGGAGCGGGCTGCCGAAGGGCACGAAGGCGGAGAGCGGACGCTTGCGCAGATGCGAGAGCGAGGCGCCGAAGAAGCCCTGCGCCGCGTCGTTCGCGGCGATGATGTCGTCTTCCCCGTTGAGGACGACGACGGCGTGGGGGAGCGCATTCAAAATCGCCGAAGACGTCACTCGGCGCATCGGCGCTGTCATGCGGCCTCCGCAAAGCTGTTGGTGAAAGGGGTTCGGTCGGAAAGGCTGGCGTGGAAGGCGTCGGTGAGGCCGTCCGCCGCGTCGAAGAGGGCGACCATCGCGCGGCGCGCCTCCTGCGGGCTCGGCGCGGTGAGCGCGGCGCGCAGCACCGTCGGCGGAACGCCCGCGAGGTGCTCGGCATAGGCGGCGGTGTGCTTGCGCGCGCAGCGCAGCCCGATCTCGATGCCGAGATGGTCGAGAAGTCGGTCATGGTGCTCCAGCGCCAGCGCCGCGAGGGCGGCGGGCGTCGACGGCACCTCCGGCCACGGCGTCCCGTCGAGCGCGGCGCCGACGAAGCCGGGAAGCCACGGCGCGCCGAGCGCGGCGCGGCCGATCATCACCGCATCCGCGCCGGACTGGTCGAGAAGCGCGCGGGCATCGGCGAGGCTCTTCACATCGCCATTGCCGACGAGCGGGATCGACACCGCCGCCTTCACCGGGCGGATCGCCCGCCAGTCGGCCGTGCCCTTGTAGCGCTGGCAGCGGGTGCGGCCGTGGACCGTCACGAGCTGCGCCCCCTCGGCCTCGGCGCGGGCGGCAAGCTCGGCCGCGTTCATCATCGTGCGGTCGAAGCCGAGCCGCATCTTCACCGTGACCGGAACGCTGACGGCCTTCACCGTCGCCGCGATCAGCGAGGCGGCGTGGTTGACGTCGCGCATCAGCGCCGAGCCCGCCCAGCCGCCGACGACGCGCTTGGCGGGGCAGCCCATGTTGATGTCGATGATGTGGGCACCGGCCGCCTCGGCAAGGCGCGCGGCCTCCGCGAGATCGTCGGCGCGGCAGCCGGCGAGCTGGACGGCGTGGACCTTCAGCCCCTCGCCTTCCATCTTGAGCCGCGCCTCGGTCTTCCTGGCGAGGAGGCGATCGCTCGCCACCATCTCACTGACGACGAGACCGGCGCCGAAGCGTGCCGCGATCTGGCGGAAGGGCCAGTCGCTGATGCCCGACATGGGCGCGAGGACCGCCCTGTTCGGCAACCTGACAGAACCAATGGAAAAGAAGTCCATTCCTGAGTTCACGCGTCCCTGTCCAACGTGCTCATCTTTTGACCATGATATCAAAATTGGCAAGTGCAAGTTGATGCGGCACCGTGCCGACCGGCGCGCAAAAGGCGGGCTCTGCGCGCGAAGAGGCCACACGCGCTGACTGTCCGAGCCTTAATCGACACGCACAGATATGCATCATCGACCGTCTTTCGGACGTCGATAGCAGATTTTAGACGGCTTCAGACATTACGTTGGGGAAAGGCCGTGTTGCGCTGACGCGCAATGCCCTCGCTCAGTCGGCAGCAGGCTCGCCGGCCGGCTCGAAGGCGGCGTCCGGCGCACCGGGCCGCGTGCACACGACGAGGATCCGCGCGTCGCGCTCCCCCGCCGAGGCGTAGAGATGGCCGCGACGGCTGTCGAAATAGATGCTCTCCCCGGTCTCCAGCACCACCGGCGCCATCTCCTCCAGGAACACGCTGACGCGCCCTTCGAGCACCATCAGGAACTCCTCCCCGCGGTGGCTGACATAGCGGTCGAACCGCATCGTCTCGTAGGCGCGCAGCGTGCCGAGCATCGGGACCATCGCCTTCTGCCACAGCTCCGGAAAGAGCATCTCGTAGGTGTAGTTCTCGGTCTCGTGGAGCATGAACTGCCCCTCGCGCGCGATCGCGACCTCGCCGGGGCGGAAGCTCTCGCCTCGTTCGGCGAAGAGGGCGGCAAGGTCCACCTCCAGCGCGTCGGCGAGCTGGCTGAAGCGATCATAAGTCAGCGCCATCAGCCCGCGCTCGACCTTCGACACGGTGGAGACGGCAAGGTTCGCCCGCCCCGCGAGGTCGGCAAGCGTCATCCCCTGCTCGCGACGGATCTGCCGCAGCCGTTCGCCCATGCGGGCGCGCTTGTCTTCCCGTGTGATCTTGAGCGCGTCGACCTTGTCCACACCCTATTCTAGCCCGCTCCAAAGCCGTGGTCGACGATGATTTTCCGATGCGAAAATTGCGGTTTCCAATGAGAAAATCTCTGATACGCTCCGCCGATGCTCGCCCTGTCGGGCGCGACCGAACGATCTCCAATCGGAGCCCAATGGCGTGATCGCACTGGTGCCGGCCGTCGCTCTGGTCCTCCTCGTTTCGGGGCTGGCGCTCGCCTATGTCATCGGCGCCTCGGCCGTCCTCGCCTTCGTCGCCGTCGACAAGACGCGCTATCTCGCCATCCTGCCGCAGCAGATCTTCTCCAAGATCGACGTGTTCGCGCTGATGTCGATGCCGCTCTTCATCCTCACCGGCGAGATCATGAATCGCGGCGGCGTGACGCGCGTGCTCATCGACCTGTCGATGGCCCTCGTCGGCAGGCTTCGCGGCGGCCTCGGCCACGTCAACATCATGACGAGCGTCTTCTTCGCCGGCATCTCCGGCTCGGCGGTGGCGGACGCCGCGGCCCTCTCCAACACGCTCGTCCCCGCGATGCGCGAGCGCGGCTACTCCGAGACCTATGCGGGTGCCGTCACCGCCGCCTCCTCCATCATCGGCCCGATCGTGCCGCCCTCGATCATCCTGATCTTCTACGGCGCGCTGATGCAGACCTCGGTCACGGCGCTCTTCCTCGCCGGGATCCTGCCGGGCCTCCTCCTCGCCGCCGCCCTCTTCGCGGTGAACGCCTACTATGCGTGGCGGGACGACCATCCCCGCATGGCGAAGGGGGAGACGCCGCCGCTCCTGCCGACGATCGTGCGCTCGGCGCCCGCCCTCTTCCTCCCCATCATCATCGTCGGCGGCATCGTCTTCGGCTGGATGACGCCGACCGAGGCGGCGGCGATCGCCGTCATCGCGGCCGCCTTCGCGGGGAGCTTCTACGAGGGGCTCTCGATCAGCGGTCTCCTCGCGTGCCTCAAACGCACCGCGATGCTCTCCGGCTCGATCTTCATGATCATCACCGCCGTCGCCGCGCTCGGCCATCTCGGCGCGCTGGAGCGACTGCCTGAAGCGATCTCGGCCACCGTCACCTCGCTCGGCCTCGGGCCTGTCGAGTACATGATCGCGATGAACCTCATCTTCATCCTCGCAGGGATGGTGCTCGACGTGCCGGTGGCGCTCGCCCTCCTGGTGCCGCTCCTCGCCCCGGTCGCGCTCGCGCAGGGCGCCGACCCCGTCCATCTCGGCATCGTCATCTGCTTCAACCTGTGCGTCGGCCTCGTCTCGCCGCCGCTCGGCGGGGCCCTCCTCGTCGTCTCCACCGTCACGAAGACCAACTATTGGCGTCTCGCCCGCGCCGTGATCCCCTTCGTCCTCGTGGAGATCGTCGTTCTCGCCATCCTCATCGCCGTCCCGGCGATCAGCCTCACCATCCCGCGGGCCTTCGGCCTCGTCGGCGCATCCTAATCGCGGCACGTCCAAGACATTGACGCAGGAGCTCGCAATGACACTGAAGCCAATCGCATACGCCCTTTCGCTGACGGCGCTCATCGCGCTGGCGTCTCCCGCCTCGGCGCAGATCAAGGTCGCGCTCGACAGCCCGGCCGACCTCGAAGGCTCCGGCAGCTACGTCTGGGCCCACGCCTTCACCCAGTATCTGAACGAGCACGGGATGGAGGCGGAGGAGTACCAGCGCGGCGCGCTCGGCGGCGACGACGAGCTGTTCGACCAGGTCTCCCAAGGCCTCCTCGAGGTGTCGATGTCGCCGCTCGCGATCACGACCTCGCTCGACAATCTCATCTTCGGGCTGCGCCTGCCCTACTTCTTCAACGGCATGGAGGACGTCGACCGCGCCCTCTATGACGGCGGGATGCTGGAGAAGATCAACGAGGCGACGACGCCGGACGGCGTGCGCGTGCTCGGCGTCAACACCGTCGGCCAGGGCAGCGGCATCTTCAACACCAAGCACCCGGTCGAGACCATCGCCGACATGGGCGACCTCCGCATGCGCGCGCTCGACGAGAGCCAGATCGAGCTCTTCAAGACGTGGGGCGCGACCGGCACGATCGTCAGCTGGGCGGAGGTGCCGAACGCGCTCCAGACGGGCGTCGCGGATGGCTATCTCAACCCGCCGGTGGTGCCGCTCCTTTTCGGCCACACCGACTTCATCAAATATTTCACCGACGCCGAGATCAGCCCGTCCCTGCGCGTCACCATCGTCTCGGAGGACTGGTATCAGGGCCTCTCCGACGAAGAGCGCGAGACGGTGGAGGCCGCCGCGCTTGCCGCCAACGAGGCGAACCGCACGTGGCTGAAGAACCAGAGCGGCGTCTACGACAAGCTGAAGGCCGCCGGCGTCGCGATCGTGACGCTCTCGGACGAGGCGCGCGCCGCCTTCGTCGAGGCCTCCGAGAAGACCTACGATAGCGGCCTTCTCACGGCCGAGCAGATCGAGGCCTGGCGCACCGCGAAGGGCGAGTGAGGCGATGGCCCGGGGTGCGGCGCACGTCCTCGTCCGGATCTCGGACCAGCTCAACCGGGTCGCCCTCGCCGGCGCCATCCTCGCCGTCCTTGTGATGGCGCTCGCGGCGACCTACCAGGTCGTCGCCCGCTACGTGTTCGACGCCCCGCCGATCTGGACCGAGGAGCTCGCCCGCCGCGCGATGGTGTGGGCCGGAATGCTCGGCGCGAGTGTCGCCTTCCACCACCGCGCCGACCCGACCCTCTTCCCCGCAATGGCCGCGCTTGGCGGCGGCCTCGGGCGCGTGCTCGCACTGATCCGGTTCGCGGGCGTCGCGATCTTCGCCTACCCGGTCCTCTATTTCTCCCTCTTCGGCCCAAATTTCAGCCTCTCGCGCGGCTTCCTCGGCCGCAATCTCGGGCGCACGGCCGAGATGCTCGACGTGTCGATGATCTGGTTCACCGCCGCCGTGCCGCTCGCCTTCCTCATCATCACGATCCACGCGATCGCGGGCCTTGCCGCCGCCTTCGCCGGCGACCCCGTCGCCACCGCCATCGAGGAGCCGCAGGAGGCCGTATGAGGATGTTCATCGCGAGCCTTGCGACCGAGACGAACTCGTTCTCGCCGCTGCCGACCGGCGCGCGCTCCTTCGAGGAAGGCGGCGTCCATCACGGCGACGCGACGCGCCATCCGGTCACCTACTGGACGGGCGCGATGCACATCTGGCGCGAGAGCGCCGAGGCGAAGGGCTGGGAGGTCGCCGAGAGCCTGTCGGCCCACGCCCAGCCCGCCGGCCCCACCGTGCGCGCCGTCTATGAGGCGTACCGCGACGAGATCCTCGCCGACCTCCGCGCCGCGCTGCCCGTCGACATCGTCCTCCTCTCCCTCCACGGCGCGATGATCGCGGACGGGTACGACGATTGCGAGGGCGACCTCATCGCGCGCTGCCGCGAGATCGCGGGCGAGAGTGCCGTGATCGGCGCCCTCCTCGACCCCCATTGTCACCTCACCGAGGCGATGATGACGAAGGCGACCCTCCTCGTCGCCTTCAAGGAATATCCGCACGTCGACGTGCCGGAGCGCGCACGGGACCTCTTCGCCCTCGCGGCGGACGCCGCCGAGGGGCGGACGCGCCCGGTGATGCGCGATGTCGACTGCCGGATGATCTGCGCGATGCACACCCCGGTCGCGCCGATGCGCGGCTTCGTCGACCGGATGAGCGCGCGCGAGGACTCGGGGGGCATCCTCTCCCTCTCCCTCGCGCACGGCTTCCCCTGGGGCGACCATCCCCGCGTCGGCGCCCGCGCCCTCGCGATCACGGACGGGGACGCGGCGCTCGCCGAACGCGTCGCCGCCGACCTCGCCGCCGAGCTCTTCTCGCTGCGCCACGAGATCATGCGGCCCTATCCGGACATCGACGGCGCGCTCGACCGCGCGCTCGCCGCCCCGCCCGGCAAGCCGGTCGTCCTCGCCGACACGTCCGACAATGCCGGCGGCGGCGCGCCGAGCGACGCGACCTTCCTCCTCTCCCGCATCCTCGCGCGCGGCATCGACAACGCGGTCGTCGGCATCTTCTGGGACCCGATCGCGGTGCGGATCGTGTCGGAGGCGGGCGAAGGGGCGACGCTGGCGCTGCGCCTTGGCGGCAAGTGCGGGCCGATGTCGGGCGACCCGCTGGATCTCACCGTCACCGTCCGCCGCCTCGCATCCGGCCTCAGCCAGCATTTCGGCAGCCTCGCGAGCCCGCTCGGCGAGATGGCCTGGCTCACCGCGAACGGCGTCGACATCGTGATTAACGACACGCGCACGCAGACCTTTCACCCCGAGGCCTATACCGGTCTCGGCATCGACCTTTCCGGCAAGCGGATCGTCGGCGTAAAGTCGTCCCAGCATTTTTACGCCGGGTTCGCGCCGATCGCGCAGGAGGTGATCCACGTCGCGACGCCCGGCGCGATCACCCCCGACTACGCCAACATCCCCTTCACCCGCCGCGCCCCGAACTACTGGCCCAAAGTGGAAGACCCGTTCCGATGACGAATACGCTGATCGCGCGCCGCGACGCCTTCAACGCGCGCCACCCCGAGGCGCGCGTCACCCTCAACGGCCGCGAATGGGGCGTGATCGACGTCGGCACGGACGGCCCGGTGCTGATCCTAATCCCCGGCACGCTCGGCCGCGCGGACGTGTTCTGGCAGCAGATGGAGGCGCTCGCGCCCCGTGCGCGGGTCCTCGCCACCACCTACCCCGCGTCCGGCGGCGTCACCGAGTGGGCAGACGATCTCGTCGCCCTCCTCGACGCGTGCGGGATCGACACGGCGACGATCCTCGGCACGTCCCTCGGCGGCTATCTCGTCCAGCATTTCGGCGCGACGCACCCGGAGCGCGTCGCAAAGCTCCTCCCCGCGAACACGCTGGTCTCGACCGAGGCGAGCCGGTCGCGGCCGCCCTACACGCTCGACGTCCTCTCCGCGCCGATCGCGGACCTTCGGGCCGGCCTCCACAAGGGGCTCGGCGCCTGGCGCGAGGCGCATCCGGACCAGGCCGAGCTCGTGGATCTCCTCCTCGGCGAGGTCGACGGCCGCATCCCCGAGGCTGAGCTGCGCACCCGCCTCAACGCGCTGAAGACCGCGCCGACGCTCGCCTCCGTCCCGATCCCGGCGACCCGCATCGCGACCATCGAGGGCGACGACGATCCCCTCATCCAGCCGGCGAGTCGGGAGGAGGTGCGCGCCCACCTCGCGCCCGCCGTGTCCTACCGCTTCGCCTGGGGCGGCCACTTCCCCTACGTGGTGCGGCCGGGGCTCTATACCGGGCTCCTAGAGACCGAGCTCGGCCTCCCCCTCACCGGCGAGGGCTGGGGCGAGGGCGCGGTGCGCACGCGATGATCGTCCTCTCAGAGGCCGACATCGCGTCCCTCCTCACGATGGAGGCCGCGATCGAGATCATCGAGAAGACGATGATCGCCGTCTCGAGCGGGACGACCACCCTGCCGCTGCGCATGGCGATGCCGGTCGGCGGGCCGAACATGCTCGGCGTCATGCCGGGCGCGATGCACGAGCCGGGCGTCTACGGCGTCAAGCTCATCAGCCTCTTCCCGCACAATCCCGACGTCGGCCTCTCCTCCCATCGCGGCGCGATGGTGATCTTCGAGCCCGAGCACGGCGCGGCGATCGGCATGATGAATGCCGGCCTCCTCACCGCGATCCGGACCTCCGCGGCGAGCGCCGTCGCAACGCGCGCCCTCGCGCGCAAGGATGCCGCGACGCTCACCCTCATCGGCACCGGCGAGCAGGCCGAGCATCACCTCGCCGCGATCACGGCCGTGCGCCCCATCCGCACCGTGCGCGTCGCCGGCCGGCGTCTTGAAAAGGCGGAGGCCTTCTGCGCCGCCGCCCGCGCCCACCATCCCGGCCTCGAATTTACGGCCGGGACCGACATCAGGGCGGCGGTCGACGGGGCCGACATCGTCTGCACGGTGACATCGGCGGCCGACCCCGTCCTCCTCGGCGCATGGCTCGCGCCCGGCACGCACCTCAACATCGTCGGCGCGTCGATCCCCTCAAAGCGCGAGATCGACGAGGCGGCCCTCACCCGCTCCAGCCTCTTCGTCGACTACCGCCCCTCCACCTTCGCGCAGGCGGGCGAGGTGATCGCGGCGATCGAGGCGGGCGTGATCGGCCGGGACTTCGTGCGCGGGGAAATCGGCGAGGTTCTGTCGGGTGCGGCGCCCGGTCGCACCAGCGCCGACGAGATCACCCTCTACCGCTCGCTCGGCATCGCCGCGCAGGATCTCGCCTGCGCCCATTATTGCGTGAACGCCGCGACGGCGCGGGGTCTCGGGGTCGTCGCCGACCTGGAATGACCCATTCCGCCACCCGGCGAACATATTCCGAGCGGCCACGCTGCCCCGCCGATGGTGCAACCAGAAGCTATCGCCTGCCGGATCGTTCGCCATCGCGGCACGGGGCTTGCCCTCGGCTGCGTTTGGGGTCAATCCCCTTAGGTTGAACGACGAGTGAGAAACGATGCCCATCGAACGATTCCCCCTCCGCCACCAGCACAATGTCCGCTTGGACCGGAAGCGGCCCTATCAGGGGGATGTCACGCAGATCCTGAACGAGCCGGGGCTTCAGGCCGCCAAAGCAGAGATCACCAACTGGCCGGGCTACGCGCCGACGCCGCTCGTGCCGCTGCCGGGCCTCGCCAAGCGGATCGGCGTCGGCACGCTCCTCTACAAGGACGAGAGCCACCGTTTCGGGCTGAAGAGCTTCAAGGCGCTCGGCGGTGCCTATGCCGTCCTCGTCATCCTGAAGGACGCGGTGGAGGCCGCGACCGGGACGCGCCCGAGCGCGCAGGACCTGATGGCCGGCCGCCACAAGGCGGTCGTGCGCGAGGTGACGGTCGCGAGCGCGACGGACGGCAATCACGGCCGCTCCGTCGCCTGGGGTGCCCAAAGCTTCGGCTGCCGCTGCGTCATCTATCTGCACGAGCATGTCAGCGCGACGCGTGAGCGCGAGATCGCGGCCTACGGCGCGGAGATCCGGCGCGTGCGCGGCAACTATGACGACTCGGTCCACCAGTGCGCGGCCGATTCCCTCACCAACGGCTGGCAGCTCGTCGCCGACACCTCGGCCGGCGGCGACATCCGCGTCCCCTCCCTGGTGATGCAGGGCTACACGGTGCTGACCGACGAGATCATCGGCGCGCTCGACTTTCTGCCCACCCACATCTTCGCACCGGGCGCGGTCGGCGGCCTCGCCGCCGCCGTCGTCGGCCCGCTCTGGGAGCGCTTCCGCGCCGGGCGGCCCCGTGTGGTGGTGGTGGAGCCCTTCCAGGCCGACTGCATCTCGCGCTCGCTCGCGCAAGGGGAGATGATCCCCGTGACGGGCGACATCGACACCTTCATGGCGTGCCTTGCGGCGGGCGAGGTGTCGCCGGCGGCGTGGCCGATCCTCGGCCCCGCGCTCGACGATGTGGTTGCGATTCCCGACGATGCGGCGGCGGCGACGATGCGCCTCCTCGCGAACGGGGTGGACGGCGACCCGCCGCTCGTCTCCGGCGAATCGGGCTGCGCGGCGACAGCGGGCCTCATCGCCGCCACCTTCGACCCCGCCGTGCGCGAGGCGCTGGAGCTGACGGCGACCTCGCGCGTCGTCGTCATCGGTAGCGAGGGTGCGACGGATCCGGATTCCTACCGCGCCGTCGTCGGCCGCGCGGCCGAGGAGGTCGCCGCCTGACGCCTCAGGCGGGCGCTGTCAGCGCGCGGCGGCTCATTGTGAAGAGGGCGAGCGCGGCGATCCCGAACGGGAGCGCGGTCGCCCAGTAGGAGTGCTCGCCGATCGCGCCATAGGCGAGGCCGGCGAGGATCGTGAGCAGCGCCATCAGCGCGGAGCTGCCGGCGGAGAACCACCCCTGCGCCCGCGCCTCATAGGCCGTCGGCAGGAGGCGCGAGAGGGCGACCATCAGCCCGAGATGCGTCGCGCCGAAGGTGAGCGCGTGGCACAGCTGCAGCGCGGCGATGACGGGGAGCGGCGGGTCGAGCCCCATCGCCCCCCAGCGCACGACCGCCGCCCCCGCGCCAAGCATCAGAAGCGCGAACGGCCCGCCGAGGAAGCCCGACACGCGCTTGGCGTACATGAAGAAGAGCACCTCCGCGACGACGCTGCCGGCCCAGAGCGCCCCGATCGTCGCGCCCGAGATGCCGCGTTCGGCCCAATGGAGGCTCGAGAAGGCGTAGTAGGTCGCGTGGCTTGCCTGGACCATCGCCGCCCCCGCGACGATCGCGGCGACCGAGAGGATCGCCGTGCGCGACTGTTTCGGCGCGATGGCGGCCGGCCGCCCGTCGGTCTCCGGCACCTTGACGAGGCTCGCCGCGACGAGCGCTGTCGCGGCCGACGCCCCGCAGATCAGCCAGATCAGCGCCCCCGCCGGGAAGATGCCGAGGAACTGCCCCGCCGCGAGGTTCGCGACGATGAAGGCGACCGAGCCCCAGAGGCGGATGCGGCCATAGGTGTGCTCGTGCATCGCGCGATCGAGGCGCAGGCGCAGGTGCCGCCAGGTGAGCGCGTTGCTGAGCGCGAAGAGCGGCCCCTGCGCGACCCCCATCGCGATCACGAGGGCGAGGATCGGCACGAAGCCGCGCGCGAAGGCGAGGAGGAACGTGGCGGCGACGGCCCCGATCGCGCAGACGACGAGGAGGCGCGCGATCCCGCCTTTGCGGTCGGCAAGGGTGGTGACGAGCGGCGTCGCCGCGATGCGCGCGAGCAGCGGCGCGGCGAGCACGATGCCAATCTCCTCCGGCGTCAGCGCCCGCGCGTTCAGCCACAGCGAGAAGAACGGGAGATAGATCCCGACCTCGAAGAACAAGGTGGAGTAGAGCAGCGCGAGCCGGCGATGGGGCAAAGGGTGTCGAGCCTTGGAACCGTGCATGGACGGTGGCGAGGCGCGGGCCGGACCCCGGCACCGCCTCTCCGCCCAGCCGATACAGAAAGGACGCGGCGAAGCCAAGCGCCGCCGCGTCCGCCAGGGGATCCGCCGGGGTGGTCTGCGACCGACGCCGCGCCGATCAGGCCCGTCGCGCCGGCTTCCGTCTTGGAGATCGCGCGGTCATCCGAGCGGCGCGCTATTCGACCTTCGTCGCCCAGTCCCGAAACACTTCAAGCAGGGACCGGAGATGGAACGGTCCGGCATATCCCAGAAACTTGTTGTTCTCGGTCCGGCAGATCCACCAGTCGATCTCATGCTCGTGATTGTGGGCGACCGGATCGAGGGTTCGGCCGTCGCAATCGGTCCCGGACAGGTCGATTTCGAGGGCCCAGCCCGGATTGTCCAGCGTGGTGATGGAGACGCCCTGCTGGTGCTCCCAATCGCCGTCGCATTGGGCTTCGTACCAGCGGGCCAGCCAGTCGAGCACGTCCATGACGCTGTCCTGATGGTTGGCGTCGGCGAGCGAGGTGCGATCCGTTGCCCGCCGACGTCCTGTTCGTCGAGGCCTAGAGAAGCGCCGGGGCGTGGACCGCGTTCAGCGTGTTCACGACCTCCGCGTCGGAGACCGGGGCGAAATTCTCGTACTGGTCGCCGACGCCCATGAAGGGATCGGGCTGGCACAGGGTGATCACCTCGTCCGCCACTTCGCGCAGGAGAAGGATCGCGGCGCGGGAGGCGACCGGGACGGCCACGATGATGTGATCCGCGCCCTGCTGGTCGACCGATTCCACGGCGGCGCGCATGTCCGCCCCGGTCGCGACGCCGTCGTCGACCAGGATTACCCGGCGGCCGGCGACGTTCGGCGCCGCGCGGCCGCCGCGATAGAGGTCGTTGCGGCGCACGAGTTCGCGCCTTGCATGGCGCAGCGAGTCCTCCACCACCGAATCGGCGATCTCGTACCCGTCGATGATGAATTCGTTGAGGACGACGACGTCGCCATAGGCGATCGCGCCCATCGCGATCTCCTCATCGCCCGGTACGCCGAGCTTGCGCACCAGCATGAGGTCGAACGGCAGGTGCAGGGCGTCGGCGATCTCGGCGCCGACGGGGACACCACCACGGGGAAGCGCCAGGACGAGCGCGTTGCCGATGTCCTCGTCCGCCAGGGCGGCGGCGAGGTGACGGCCAGCGTGCCCCCGATCCATGAAACGCATGGGTTACTCCTTTTAAACGCCGCTCTTCCCGCGTTCTTTGCTGTGCGGGTGCACGATGCCGAGCGGACGCCCTCCGTTACGCTACATTTGTGACCCCGACATTGCGCCCTCGGTCGTCGGGGACGAGGCCTATATCAACCAAAAGGTGCGACGTCACGCGCAATCTTCTCGCGCGCGGCGCCGGGCTCATTCGACCACAATGTGGTCCTCCACGGCCTTCACGCCAGGGGCGTTCCACACCGCGTTCTTCACGATCTCTTTCAAATAGCGAGCACCGATTCGCCCCTCGAGGCGAACGATGCCGTCTTCGACGGTGACCTCGATGCGCGACGCCTCGATGTCGGCATTGCGGTGGAGGGCGTGGACGATGGCGCGGCGGATCTCCTCCGCCCCCGCACGGCGCACGATCGTGATCTCGTTGCGGACCGCGCGCACACCCTCGATCCGCCCAACATGGCGCTCGATCAGCTCCCGCTCGGACGGCCACTCCACCTCGCCGTCGAGCCGGACGGTCCCGTCGCGCACGCTCGCCTGCACCGCCTCATGCGGCACCGCCGGGTCCCAGGCGAGGATGTCCGCGATCCGTTTCGCGAGGCTTTCATCGTCGATCACCGCCTCGCGCGCGATGTCGATCACAATGTCGTTGGCAAGGGTGAGGACGCCCGCGACGGCGAGGGCGGCCCGCTCGGCCGCGCGCTGGGCCGGATAGCTCGCCACCCTACCCGACAGCGTCACCGCACCGTCCCGCACCGTCACCCCGATGCGCGAGGCATCGGTCTGCGGATCGGCGTCCAGCGCGGCCAGGATGTTGGCCTTCACCGCGTGATCGTCGGGCGCCGACGGCACGTCTGACATCGCCCACTCCCCACAAAGATCCACCATGGCAGAGGGACCCCCGCGCGCGGTTGACATCCGTCAACGCCGGCACCGCACACGCGCGGCGGGCAATTCCACTGGACGCAGGCAAATGCTACAACTTGGGGACACAAACGACATGATTTCGCGATCACGTCATGTTGCTCTGTTCGGATCGACCCGGCCGAGACAACTTCGAGGAGCCCGCGCCATGTTCCCCATGTCCGCCACCAGTGCCGCTGAAACGGATTGGCCGAAGGACGGAACGGTGCTGCAACAGGTCGAAAGCCGCGGCCACATCCTGCGCGAGGGGGACGAGGCGTCGGCGCTCTGCGAGATCCTCTCGGGAGCGGTGATGATCTACCGCCACACCGTCGACGGGAGCCGCGTCATCCTCGGCCTGCGCTTCAAGGGAGAGCTCGTCGGCCTCTCGAGCCGGCAGCGCTATGCCTGCAGCGCCGTCGCGATCCGGCCGACGACGCTGCGCAAGATCCCCTACAGCGCCATCGACAAGGCGATCGACCACGACCCGCGCCTCGCGCGCCGCCTCCTCAACGCCTGCACGGCCGAGCTCTGCCGCTCGCGCGAGCAGCTGATGATCGTCGGCAACCGCACCGCGCTCGGCCGCGTCGCGGCGCTGATCATCGACCTCGCCGACCGCTCGCAGGAGGACGGGATCGCGATGACCCTCCCCTTCACGCGCTGCGAGATGGGGGACTATCTCGGCCTCACGCTCGAGACGGTGAGCCGCGCGATCAGCCGGCTGAAGGCGCTGCGCATCATCGACCTGCCGCGCAGCGACATGGTCATCATCCGCGACCGGGCGCGCCTCGAGGCGCTCGCGGACGGGGATGGGGACGGCGCCTCGCGCGGACGGCTCTGCGCCTGAGAAACGCCCCACGCCAAGCCGCATGGACATCGCCGGCCTGATCGGCCGGGCCCGCGGCGCGCGGCTCGTCCCGTCCCCCCTCCCGACACCCGGTGGAACACCGGCTCGCGGTCATTCGTCCGGCCGGTTCGCGGCGGGCGCCCGCCGCCGTCGGCCACGCGAATCGCCGGCGCGGGACGAGGTCTCCCGGACGGGTCGTTGCGGCCCCCCTCGGGTGCTCGTCGAGCCGACAGTTCATCTAACGAAAAGATAATCTACCGGGATTTCCAAGTTCAAATGCGGATTTGCAGCGGCGGATCCTGCAATTATTTTTGCAATCCCCTCAGAAAAACTTCGAATCATCAGATGAATAAGGGTCCGAATGCGCATGTTGCGGCGCGGCGCTTCGGGCGGCGCGTGCGCGTCCGACACGGCACGAATGGCCCCTCAGCCTCTCCCGCGATGCACAATCGGAAATGGATATGGGAACGCTAACCCGGCCCCGCATCGCGACAAATCCAATTGTGCCATGCCGCGAGGCGCCGCGTCCCGATCGGGTGTGGACCCCATAAGTCCAGAGGATCCGAGCCGAATTGGCCTGTGCATACACAACCCCGCCCTTGACCTTCCCGATCCCACAGCGTTTCATGCCGACAACCAGATGATGTGGGTCATCGGCGCGAACGCGCTCGCCCGCATCGCAAATGAGGCCGGGATAAACCCGGAACTTGGGAGGTGGGGCGCGTATGGCGTCCGTCGGAATCAACGACGTCCGCAAGTCATTCGGGTCCGTGGAAGTCATCCATGGCGTGAATATCAGCATCGCCGATGGAGAATTCGTCGTTCTCGTCGGCCCCTCCGGCTGCGGGAAGTCGACGCTCCTGCGCATGATCGCGGGGCTCGAGCAGATCAGCGGTGGCGAGATTCTCATCGGGGACCGCGTCGTCAATCTCGTTCCGCCGAAGGAACGGGACATCGCGATGGTGTTCCAGAATTACGCCCTCTACCCGCACATGACCGTCTACGACAACATGGCGTTCAGCCTGAAGCTCGCGAACGCGCCGAAGGAAGAGATCGCCAAGCGCGTCAAGGAAGCGGCTGACATTCTGGGCCTCGGCGCCCTCGTCGAGCGCTATCCGCGCCAGCTCTCGGGCGGCCAGCGCCAGCGCGTCGCGATGGGGCGGGCGATCGTGCGCAAGCCGCAGGTCTTCCTGTTCGACGAGCCGCTCTCCAACCTCGACGCCAAGCTGCGCGTGCAGATGCGCACCGAGATCAAGGCGCTGCACCAGCGCCTCAAGACCACGGCCGTCTACGTCACCCACGACCAGATCGAGGCGATGACGATGGCCGACCGCATCGTCGTCATGCACGACGGGATCGTGGAGCAGATCGGCTCCCCGCTCGAGCTCTACGACAATCCGGCGAACATGTTCGTCGCCGGCTTCATCGGCTCGCCCGCGATGAACTTCATCGAGGGGCGCGTCTCGCGCGCGAACGGCGCCCCCTCGATCGTCGCGAAGGACGGGATCGAGCTTCCGGCGCCCGCCAGCCTTCAGGCCTCGGACGGCCACAAGGTCGTCTACGGCGTCCGGCCCGAGCATATCAGCCTGCACAATGGCGGCGGCGTTGGCGTGCCGGCGGAGGTCAGCGTGATCGAGCCGACGGGCGCCTACACCCTCGCCTTCGTGAAGATGGCGGACGCCGAGGTTTGCGCGATGTTCGACGAACGCCACGCATTCCGCCCCGGAGAGACCATTCATCTGTTCCCGCGCACCGACCTCGTGCACGTGTTCGACGCCGACACAGGGCGTCGCCTCTAGGCCAGTCGCCGGTCCGCGGGTGCAGTCATAAAGGAGCGCGCCGGCGCAAAGACCGGCCGCCATTTAAGGGAGGAGACTATGAGTTTCACCAGACGCCGGTTTTTGCAGACATCCTCGGCCGTGGCAGCGGGCGCTGCCGGCAGCCAGCTCTTGGGTGTCCGAAGCCCGTTCGCCCAGGACACGATGTCGTTCGAGCCGGAGCCTGGCGCAGAACTGCGTCTCCTGCGCTGGTCGAAGTTCGTCCAGGGCGACGAGGACATGTGGATCGCCAACACCAAGAAGTTCACCGAGGTGACGGGTGTTCCGGTCCGCATCGACAACGAATCCTGGGAAGACGTGCGCCCGAAGGCGGCGGTGGCCGCCAATATCGGCTCCGGCCCCGACATCATCCTCGGCTGGTTCGACGACCCGCACCAGTACCCGGACAAGCTCCTCCCGCTGACCGACCTCGCCGACTATCTCGGCAACAAGTATGGCGGCTGGTACGACGCGGCCAAGACCTACGGCATGCGTGACGGCGAGTGGATCGGCCTGCCGCTCGGTGCCTCCGGCGCGCGCATGGTCTACCGCCAGAAGTGGGTGCAGGACGCCGGCTTCGAGACCTTCCCGACCGACTATCAGCAGGTCCTCGACATCGCGAAGAAGCTGAAGGCCAACGGCCACCCGCTCGGCATGGCGCTCGGCCATGGCGTCGGCGACGCCAACGGCTGGCTCCACACCATCCTGTGGGGCTTCGGCGGCAAGATGGTCGACGAGAACAACACCGTCGTCCTCTCCAGCCAGGAGACGGTCGACGCGCTGGAATATGTGAAGGAGCTCTACGACAGCTTCATCCCCGGCACGCTGTCCTGGCTCGACCCGAACAACAACAAGGTCTTCCTCGCGGGCGACCTCGGCGCGACCAACAACGGCATCTCGATCTGGTACGCGGCGAAGAACTCGCCCGACCCGGCGCTGCAGGCGATGGCGGAAGACATCTACCACGCCGACATGCCGGTCGGCCCCGTCGGCAAGCCGACCGAGCTGCACCTCTTCACCCAGGCGATGGTCTTCAAATACTCGAAGTACCCGAATGCGGCGAAGGAATATCTGCGCTTCATGTGGGAGAAGGAGCAGTACGAGCCCTGGCAGCTCGCTGCGACCGGCTACATCGCCCACCCCCTCGCCGCCTACGCGGAGAACCGGGTGTGGACCGAGGTGCCGAAATCCCTCCCCTACCGCGACTGCGTGAAGAACATGCTGTGGAACGGCTTCTCGGGCGAGCTCGGCTACGCCTCCGCCGCCGCCATGGCCGACTACATCGTCGTCGACATGTTCGCGCAGGCCGCCGCCGGCGAGCGCTCGCCGAAGGAAGCGGCCGACTACGCCGCCCGCCGCGCCGAGCGCTACTACCGCGTCTGACCGGCGACCCATTCCGCGGCCTCTCCTCAGAGGCCGCGGGTCAAGGCAAGCGGCGGCGAGGGCCTGACGCCCGGCGCCGCCGTCCGTCCCTTCGGCCCATCGCGGCGAAGGGACAGCCGGGCCGGGACGCCCGGCCGCCGCCAGCGGCTGGCGCCTCAACGCCCGCCGTCACTTGATCCGAAGGAGCCAGAATGGCCGTCGACGTCGATCAGCCCCGCGTGGCAGCGTCAGCGCACAAGCCCGGACGCATGAGCCGCCTGTCCCAGAGCAAGGGCCTCATGAGCCTGTGGTTCATGCTGCCCGCCGCGACGGTGCTGCTGCTCTTCCTCGCCTACCCGCTGGGGCTCGGCGTCTGGCTCGGCTTCACCGACGCGCGCATCGGGCGCTCGGGGCAGTTCATCGGTCTTGAGAATTATCGCTGGCTGTTCGACGACCCGGTTTTCTGGCTCGCCGTCTTCAACACCGTCCTCTACACGGTGAGCGCGAGCATCATCAAATTCGCCCTCGGCCTTTGGCTCGCGCTGCTCCTCAACCACCACCTGCCGTTCAAGGCGCTGCTGCGCGCGATCGTGCTCCTGCCCTGGATCGTGCCGACGGTGCTTTCCGCCATCGCCTTCTGGTGGATCTATGACGCGCAGTTCTCGATCATCTCCTGGTCGCTGATCAAACTCGGCATCATCGACGAATATATCGACTTCTTGGGAGACCCGGCGAACGCGCGGGCGAGCGTCATCGCCGCCAACATCTGGCGCGGCATCCCGTTCGTCGCGATCACGCTCCTCGCGGGCCTCCAGACGATCCCCCAATCCCTCTACGAGGCGGCGGTGATCGACGGGGCCTCGCCCTGGCAGCGCTTCCGCTACGTGACCTTCCCGATGCTGACGCCCATCATCGCGGTCGTGATGACCTTCTCGGTGCTCTTCACCTTCACCGACTTCCAGCTCATCTACGTCCTGACGCGCGGCGGCCCGCTCAACGCGACCCACCTCATGGCCACCCTCTCCTTCCAGCGCGCCATTCCCGGCGGCCAGCTCGGCGAGGGTGCGGCGATCGCCGTCGCCATGATTCCCTTCCTGCTCGCGGCGATCCTCTTCAGCTATTTCGGCCTGCAGCGTCGCCGCTGGCAGCAGGGCGGTTCGGACTAAGGAGGCGACCATGGCTGTCAGCGAAGAAGAACGCCTCACCGAGACCTCGGCCCGCTTCTGGAAGTGGGGCAAGCAGAACCCGAAATCGGAGCCCGAGGGCGCCAGCACCGACTATCTGATGTCGCTGCCGCGCCGCGTCGTCACGGTCTACATCCCGATCGTGGTGTTCCTGATCGTCCTCCTCTTCCCGTTCTACTGGATGACGATCACGACGCTGAAATCGAACGAAGAGCTCTACGACTACGACAATTTCAGCCCGTTCTGGGTCGCCCACCCGACGCTCGCGAACTTCCACAAGCTCTTCTTCGAGACGAGCTATCCGATCTGGTTGTGGAACACCGTGCTCGTCTCGGTGGTCGCGACCTTCCTGTCGCTCGTCTGCGCGGTGTGCGCGGCCTACGCGATCGAGCGCCTGCGCTTCCGCGGCGCGCGCCTCACCGGCATGGCGATCTTCCTCGCCTACCTTGTGCCGCCCTCGATCCTGTTCATCCCGCTGGCGCTCATCGTCTTCAATTACGGCCTCTTCGACACGCCGTTCGCGCTGATCCTCACCTACCCGACCTTCCTCATCCCGTTCTGCACGTGGCTGTTGATGGGCTACTTCCGCTCGATCCCGTACGAGCTCGAGGAATGCGCGCTGATCGACGGGGCGACGCGGCTCCAGATCCTCGTGAAGATCCTGCTGCCGCTCTCGATACCGGGCCTCATATCGGCCGGCATCTTCGCCTTCACGCTCTCATGGAACGAGTTCATCTACGCGCTGACCTTCATCTCCTCATCGGAGAACAAGACGGTGCCGGTCGGCGTCATCACCGAGCTCGTGGAGGGCGACGTCTATCACTGGGGCTCGCTGATGGCGGGCGCGCTGATGGGCTCGCTGCCGGTCGCGATCCTCTACTCCTTCTTCGTGGAGCACTACGTCTCCTCGATGACCGGCGCGGTGAAGGAATAGCGCCGGTCAGAGCTCGGTGTTCGGCACCCCGCCGATCCGCAAACGCCGCTTGAGCCGCCCCCGCCCCACCCGCTTTTTCGGGACGGGCGGGGCCGGGTCGTCGCTGCTCGCCTGAGTGTGGACCTGCAGCTGCCCGAAGGCCGGATCCGCGGCGAGCTTGTCGGCGATGAGCCGCGTCGTCTGCGGCGCGGCGACGCTCGTTCCGCTCAGGCGCACGATCGAACCACGCCGCGAGCCCGCCCCGAAGATGCCGCGCCGGACGGGCGAATCGTCCCCCACCTCCACGGCGTCAGGCCCCTCCCGCACCGAAAGTGCCGGATCGAGCCGCGCGATCCCCGGCCCGTGCGCGCTGTAGAGCGAGGGTAAGCCGTCGCTCTCGACATAGGCGCCGATGACGACGGTGTCGTTGCGCACGCCCGTCGCGAAGCCGCTGAGGGTCCCGGTCCGCCACACGAGACCCTCCGGATTGGGCGGCACGTCGTCGGTGTCCTTCGGCGCGCCGCGCGCGTCGTGCGTCGCGTAGTGCTCGTCGACGAAGCGGGACTGGCGGCCCTCGCGCGGAAAGCCCCGCAGCGTCTCGTCCCGCTCGATCCAGGCCTCGACCTTCCTGGTCGCCGGGAGCGTGCCCCGTTCGACGTGGATCAGCCATTCCCCCGGCGCGGCGAGGCCGGCGGGGTTCGCGAGATTCTCCGTCGGCGCGGTGGTGATGGTGAAGACGCCGCTTTCCTTCGCCGGCCCGAGATCGAAGGAGAAGGTCGCGATGGTGTTGCCGCCATCGTCCTTCAGCGCGGTCGCGAGCCCGACCGCGCCACCCAGCACCGGGCTCGGCGGGCCGCCATAGGGGCGGAGGCTCACGCGCACCGCGCCCGGCACATCGGCCTGCGCCAGAGCCGGGGTGCGGATCTCGACCGTGCTCAATGTCCGGTCGTCCGGCGGCAGTGCCCAGCGGAGCGTGCGCGTGTTCGTCCCCGCGAAGCCGAGGCTCGCGTGGCAGCGGCTGAGATTGCCGTTGCCGGCCGGGAGCACCAGCCGCGTCGTCATCCCATCGGCCAATTCCTGCGCCAGCCGCGTCGCGAGGTGGGTCTCCATCGCGCCCGTCCCGTCGTGCGGCCCGGCGAAATTGCCGTAGGAGAGGACGAGGGCGAGCGGCGGCCGCTTGCCGTCGGGACGCTTGAAGCGGGTCGACTGGACGAGAATATGGTCGAGCGCCATCAGGATCGCGGCGACGAGATCCTCGCTGCCGACATCCCCCGTCGCCGGCGTCGGCAGCTCCGCGCACAGGACCGGGCGCGACGGGAGAGGACCTGTGAACCCGGCGGCGAGCGAGGCGACGTGGGTCCCGTGCGAGAGGCGCATCGCGGCCGGCTTGAAGCCGGGCTCGGCCATGTCGATGAGGCCCGCCTCGCGATAGAACCCCGCCTCGTCGAGGAGGCCGGCGCGGGTGTGGGCGTTGAGGAGGGTCTGGATCTCGCCCTGCTCGATGAGCCGGCCCTGCGACACCGGGCTCATCGGCGGAGCCGGCGCGTCCATGATCCAGCATTGCGCGATGCGCGTCTGGCCGGCCTCCATGAAGGCGTCCGACGCGAAGGCGATGCCGTTGTCGATGATCCCCGTCAGCACCGTCTCCGCCGGCACCATGATGTCCGGCCCCAGCGCCTCGCCGGGCTTCGTCTCGTCGGTGAGGCGGCGGTCGGGGACGATCCCCGCGACGCAGCGCAGCCGAGCCACGACCCCCTCGAGCACCCCCTCCAGATGGTCGAGGATGCCGCGCCGCACATAGACCGGATAGGACCGCGTCGCCCCCCAGCTTGCCCGCTGTTTCTCGCGGTACATGCGCGGGATGATGAGCGACTGGGCAAGGTCCGAATTCTGGTCCATGCGCAGGTTCAACTCGTCGATCGGGTCGCCCGCCGCCCGGTCGGCAAGGTCGATGATCGCGTAGCGCCACGGCCCCGGATCATCGCCCCGATCGTAGCGGCTGAGACCGTCGAGGCGGAAGCGCGCCGCGGCGTCCGCGACGCCGATCGGCTGCGGGTCGGTCCAGCTGAGAGTCATGACGCCTCTCCCCGTTGCGGCTGCGTGCTCAGATGTTCACCCACTCGTCCCGCGCCCTGTCCCAGAGCCATTCGAGAAGCGGGGATTCCATGGAATCGGTGTCGAGCGTCACGGGCGCGACGCCGACATAGGGGTTCCCGAGCGCGTTCACCGCGCCCGTCTGCGCCTCGCCCGAGACGGAGTAGAGGGCGCGCCAGGAGAAGTCCTGCGTGCCTTCGACGTTCGCGCCGGTGAAGGTCGCCTGCGTCGCCTGGTTCTGCCCGGTGCAGCGGGCGACGAAATAGTCGGCGAGGGTGAGGCCGAGCATCGCGCCCGCCATGCTGTCGACGGGGAAATGGACGCCCGCGACGGTGCGGTTGATCGCGATGCGCGCGGCCTGACGCATCAGCATCTCGCCCCAGGGTTCGCCCCCATAGGGCCCCGTCCCCGCGTCGAGGAAGAGGCGGCGCAGCACACGGGCGATGAGGAAGGATTCGGTCGCGTGACCGCTCGGGAGCGAGCCGTGGGTCGGGGTGTAGACCATCGGCTGGATCTGCGGCGACATCTCGATCGGCCGCTTGCAGGCGAGCGCGAACTTCATGCGCCCCTCCGCCATCACGGCGAGCGCGTAGCCGACCGACAGAAGCTCCAGCGTGTGGGGCGTGCGGGCGGGGTTCAGATAGTTGATCGCGCGGAAGAACTCGGTCTCGGAGGAGAGTTGCGCGAGGATCTCCGCCGCCCGGTCCTGGCGCTGCGGCGCGTAGGCCGCGATGAGGTTGAGCTGCGCGCGGAAGATCGCGTCCGTGGGCCGCGTCATGGTGACGAGCCGCCGGTAGGGCGGGTGCGGGGCCGGGTTGTCGTCCGGCACCGCCTGGACGTGCCACAGCACCGCTTCCCCCGCCCCCGTCGTCCCGAAGGTGAAGCCGAGCTTGGAGGCGACCTCGAATGCGAAGAGCGCCGAGCGGGCGGGGAGCGACAGGCGGGCGAGCGAGTCGGGGTCGTTCTGCGTCGTCTGCGTGATCGGGGTGGTCACCGGCTGCCAGGCGTCCACGATCCCGTCGCGCGTCGTGATCAGCGCGCCGGAGACGAGCGGGGTGTCGAGCGCACCGCCGCCGAAACCGCCGAGCCCTCCGAACCCGCCAAAGCCTCCGAACCCGCCAAATCCCCCGAAGCCGCCGAAGCCTCCGAAGCCTCCGAAGCCGCCAAAACCCCCGAACCCGCCAAAGCCGCCGAAGCCACCTTCCGGTCCCGATCCGCTTGCCAAAGTCATCACCGCGTCCCCCGTTTCTGGTTTCAATCAGTGGAGAGTCCGTCAGTTCGGCAGCCCGGCCTCCGCCAAGGATCGCGCGAAGGCCTGCCCGACCGGATAGGCCGCGCTCGCCGCCGTCTTCAGCCAGCTCGAGACCGTGAGGCCCGGCTGCTGGCGCAGGAGTTCCCGCATCGTGGCGCGCGCCGCCGCCCCGTCCCCGAGGCGCAGTTCCGCCACCGCCTTCACGCGCATCGTGGAGGTGTGGCCCCGGTTCGCCCGCAGCGACTGCTTGGCGAGGGAGAGGGCGCGCGCATTGTCGCCGGCCGCGATGCAGGCTGAGGCGGCGAGCGACTCGTAGAAATAGCGCTGCGGGTCGCGCGGGGTGAGGTGAAGCGCGCGCTCCGTGTCGCGCACCGCGAGCGCCCCCTCCCCGCGAAAGGCGTGGAGCGTGCCGCGCAGTAGGCGGCCCATCGGCTCGTTGGGGCAGAGTTCGAGCGCGCTGTCATAGCGGATCAGCGCCTCGTCGAGCTGGTGGATGAGGTTGGTGAGGACGAAGCCCTCCGAGACGAGCGCGCGCACATTGTCCGGGTCGATCGAAAGCGCGTCCTCGGTGAGGCGCAGCGCTTCCTGGCCGTCGCGCGCGGGCGAATCGCTCCAGCCCTGCTGCACGCGCAGCACATGCCAGCGCGCCATCGCCGCCATCGCCACCGGCAGGTCCGAGGCGCGCTCCATCAGCGTGCGCAGGAGGCGCTCGGCGAGGGCGAAATCGCGCTCGGACGGGCGGTGCATCAGCGCGGTCGCGGCCGTCAGCAGCGCGTAGCTGTCGAGCGTCGGCGGCGCGGTGGAGCGCGCGCGGCGCACCTCGGCGCGCGCGATGGTCGCCTGCACCTCCCACACGAGCGCGTCGATCGTGTTCTGGTCGTTGACGAGGCCTGAGAAGGATTCGGTGATCCGCGTGCCCCAGAGGACGCGCCCGGTGCGCACCTCGGCAAGCTCCAGGTCGAGCGTGAGGCGGTCCGGCTCGCCGGAGAAGCAGCCGGAGAGGACGAAATTCGCGTTCAGCGCCTCGCCGATCCGCGCGAGCGTCGCGTCCCACGATTTCACCGCGCTCGTCGACAGGCGCGAGGTGACGTTCAGCGAATTGCTCTGGCTGAGGGCGACGATGAACTCCTCCGCGAGCATCTCGCCGATGCCGCGCACGTCCGGCCCGCCGGTGCGGAAGGGGATGACGGCGATGGTGGGGAGGAGGTCCGCCTCGTCGAGGAGCGGGCGAAGGCGGGGGAGCGTGCCCGGCGGCGAGAGGCGATAGACGCGGACCGGCTCGCTGATATGGCGCAGATGGCAGGGGCCGAGGTCGGAATAGTCGAAGTCTATATGGTCCTCGATGACGTTCCGGATCTCGCCGGTGACGACGAGCTCGCCGGGGCGCGCGAGCGTCATGATGCGGGAGGCGACGTTCACGTCACGGCCGAAGATGTCGTTGTCGATCGAGAGGACTTCGCCGCTATGCACCCCGATCCGCAGCATCAGCCGCCCGTCGCATGGAACCCCGGCATTGCTGCGCTCGGCCTCCACGAGGCAGGCGTGCGCGGCGCGGACGGCGGCGACGGCATCGTCGAATTCCAGCATCAGCCCGTCGCCGAGGCGCTTGACCATTCGGCCGCCGAGGGTGGGCGCGACCTCCGTTTCCACGAAGCGCTGCAACGCCAGCCAGCGCGCGACGGTCCCCTCCTCGTCCTCATCCATCAGGCGGACAGACTCCGCGACGTCCGCGAACAGGATCGTCTTGCGGATACGGTCGAAATACGGCTCGCTCAAGCTCAGAGAAGTGACGACCTCAGTCATAGTCACCGACCTGCCTTCGATTGCGGGGCGTGCGCCGAAAATTCGTCCCTCGTTTCTATCTGTCCTCTTTGTAATGTAGGTTTGGTCTTGGTGTGATCGTGTCTAGATGTTGCCTGAATAAAATTAATTCTGGCATTTATTCAGATCGCCGGAATACTATCCTGCCGTGAATTGTCCACGAAATCAGCGAACTTCAGCCTTTGTTGAATGCAGCGGCCGCGTGCCGTCGCGCCGCCGGCTTCACGCAGGCGACGCCTCGCGGGCGGCAATCGGCAGGATCGGCGCGGTTGGGACGCCTCAGCGGCCCTTGAATTGCGGCGGGCGCTTCTCGTTGAAGGCGTTCACGCCCTCATGGCGGTCCTCGGTCGGGACCATCCTGTTGTAGGCCTCGATCTCGAAGGCGAGGCCGTCCCACACGCTCATGTCGAGGCCGCGGCTGACCGACTGCTTGATCTGGCGCACCGCGATCGGTGCGTTCGCGGCGATCCGGCCGGCGGTGGCGAGCGCCTCGGACACCAGCGCGTCGTCCGCGCAAACACGGTTCACGAGGCCCCACCGCTCGCCCTCCTCCGCGCCGAAGGGCGTGCCGGTGAGGAGGAGCTCCTTCGCCCGCCGCGCGCCGATCGCGCGCGCTACATGCTGCGTCCCGCCGATCCCCGGCATGATGCCGAGCGTCACCTCCGTCAGAGCGAAGCGGGCGCTCGCGGCGGCGTAGATGAAGTCGCACGCGGCCGCGATCTCGCACCCGCCGCCATAGGCCGCGCCGTTGACGGCCGCGATCACCGGAAGCGGCGAGGCGTGGATCGCGCGCGACATGCGCTCGAAGATCTTGTGCTGGACCGTCCACGTCTCGTCCGACATCGAGCGGCGCTCCTTGAGGTCGCCGCCGGCGCAGAAGGCCTTGTCGCCCCGCCCGGTGAGGACAATCGCGCGCGTGTCGCCCGCCGTCACCTGGAACTGCTCGAAGAGCGTCATCAGGTCGAGGCCCATCCGCGTGTTGAGCGCATTGCGCGCCTCCTGCCGGTCGAGCGTCACGAGGAGGACGTGCGGCGCGGGTCGCTCGAGGGTCAGCGTCTCGAAGGACGACACGACGGGGGGCATGGGGATCTCGCTCATGCCTCGGTCCTTTCATGGGTCGCGGCGGGGATGGGGGCCTCGCGCCGGGGCGGCGGGCGCGGGCGGGAGGTGGGCGCCATGGTCTGGAGCGGCGCCGGCCACCGGTCAACGGCGGCTGTGGACAATCGCGCCCGCCCTCGGCGCCGGATTTCTTGGCGATTTGCAAACGGTTTTCGGCACGCCCGCGACGGCGCGCGGTCGCGAACGCCATGGTGCGCGAGAAATTATGCCTCCGCGCGCTCGATATCGCTCCAATCTCTGGTCACGCGTGTGCGGACGTGAAAAGCTCCGCGTGCGGTCAGAACGCCGAAGAAAAAGGCGCTGGGGGGAGTTGATGTCGCAACTGCCGAAGCTCTACGGCCCGTCAGACATCCCGCCACCCGGAATCCTCATCAGCAACACCGCGCAGCACGCCGGGGTGCTGATGGCGATCAACATCGCCTTCCCGGTCATCGTGCTCCAGAAGCTCGGCGGCTCGGTGATCGACGAGCAGAATTATATCGCCCTCGCTCTCGTCGTCCTCGGCATCGGCTCGCTGCTCCAGGCCTGCCGCACGCGCTGGTTCGGCTCCGGCCTCCTGGTGCCCACGACCTTCACCGCCGCCTACATGCCCGGCATCCTGATCGCGGCGGAGACGGGCGGCGTCCCCCTCATCTCGGGGATGCTCCTCTTCGCGGCGGTGGTGGAGATCCTCGTCGGCTTCTCGATCCGGCGGCTCCGCCACTTCATCTCGGTCGAGATCGCGGGCCTCGTCATCCTCATCATCGGGATCCTCCTCGGCATGGTGGGGCTGCGCCTCACGCTCGGCATCGCCGCTCCTCCGGGGATCCCATCCGACCATGCCCCGCCCTGGATCGGCTTCGCCATCCTTGCCGTGATGGTGCTGTGCGCGGTCTATGCGCCCGGCCGCCTCAAGAGCCTTGCCGCCCTCATCGGCCTCATCTTCGGCATCACCCTTTCCGCGACGCTCGGCTATATCGGCCACGACGACGTGCGCGCGCTGAAGGACCTCCCCTTCTTTCACCCGCCGCACCCGCTCCTGCCGATCCCGACCTTCGACCTCTCGCTGGCGCCGGTCTTCGCGCTCGCGGGCCTCGCCTGCGCGCTGCGCGCCGCCGGTGACGTGACGACCGCGCAGAAGACCGCCTCGCGCACCTGGCGGCGGCCCGAATATGGCCAGGTCTCGCGCGGCATCATCGCGGACGGGATGTCCACCGCCATCTCCGGCATCCTCGGCTCGCTGGGGCCGAACACCTTCTCCGGCAGCGTCGGCCTCGCGGCGGCGGCGGGCGTCATGTCCCGCAGCGTCTGCGTCGCGATCGGGATCGTCATGATCGTGCTCGGCATGATCCCGGCGGTCTGCGGCTTCGGCCTCCTCGTGCCGCCGCAGATCTTCGGGCCGGTGCTGATGTTCTCGGCCGCCTACATCATGGTCAACGGCATGGCGGTGATCGCCTCGCGCGCCCTGAACAACAAGCGCATCATGGTGGTCGGCCTCGCTCTGCTCGCGGCCCTCTCGCGCGAGCGCTTCCTCACCGAGTTCGACGGCCTGCCGGCCTTCGCCCAGACCCTCACCCAGTCGGACCTCACCATCGCGATCACCGTCGCGCTGATCGTGAAGATCGCGCTCAGCGGCCGCCGCACGCCCGTCGTCACCGAGCGCTTCGGGGTGACGGACCGGCCGGCCGCGCTGGAGTTCGCCCGCGCCGCCGCGCGCGAGATGGGCGTCTCGGCCGACGCCCAGTTCCGCGCCGAGGCGACGATCGACGAGATGTTCGACACGCTCCACCCCACCGCCGGCGCCGACTCGCACATCCTCATCCGCTATTCGGCGACGGAGGACGCGGTAAAGCTCAGCATCAAGATCCCCACCGCGCTGCGAAAGCCGCGCATCGAGCCCGCCCGCTTCGCCCCCGCGCTCGACCTTCACCTCATCGATGACATCGACGCCTATATCGCGGCGATCCAGCAGCACCTGTTGCGCGGCCGGGCCGACCGCGTCGCGGTGCGCGACCAGGGCGACCACGAAATCCTGATCTTCGAGTTCGACCAGTAGGCGCCCTATTGGGCCGCGCCCTGCCCCACCGCCTTCTTCGTCGCGGTGAGTTCGGCGATGCGGGCGTGGTAGAGCTTCGTGAGGCAGGCATCGTTCGCCCCGCACGCCGCGCGCTCGGTGAGGAAGGCGCGCTGGCTGTCACGCGTCTCGCCGGAGACGCCCATCATCGCGTGCGATTCGATGTCCTGGAACAGCGCGGCCATCTCGTCATCGAGCGCGGAGAGCGCGCCGGACTGGCAGATCGCCTTCTCGTCCGCCGTGGCGGCCGCGGCGCAATCGAAGCTCTGCGCCATGGCGGGCCCCGCAAGTGCCGCCGCGACGAGCACGCCCGCAAGACAAGGCTTCATCATGGTCTCCCCCATTCCGTCCGTCCCGAGTGAAGCGCGGCGCGGCCGCCGGCGCCACCCCTTCCGCCGCATCTAACATATGGTGAAGACCGGCCCGCCGGATGCGCGTCCAATGGGTGCCATCCGAGATGTGGCTGGACCGACATGGCGAAAACGGAACGTATCTCCTGGCTGGATGTCGCCAAGGGGACATCCATTCTCCTCGTCGTGATGCTGCACGCGACGCTCTATATGCGCGAATACGACCTCGCATCTTACGGATACGAGCAGCTCAACACGCTGTTCGCACCCATTCGGATGCCCCTCTTCTTCGCGATCTCCGGGCTTCTCGCCGCGAGCGCCGTGCGGCGCGGCTTCTCCGAGCGCGTCGGGGCGCGCGTTGAGATGTTTCTCTACCTCTTCGCCCTGTGGACGCTGATCCGCTGGTTCTATTTCGGCGCGCTCCAGGAGAACATCGTGACGCCCGAGGAAGGGAGCACCTACGCCGAGCTCCTGTCGGCCTGGATCGCGCCCAACACCGGGATCTGGTTCCTGTGGGCGCTCGCGATCTTCTTCGCGATCGCGAACCTCGCCTACAGGGTCCGCCACATCGTCTTCCCGCTCGCGCTCATCGCCGCCCTCCTCGCCTTCGCCGGCATAGTCGAGTTCGACGCGTTCACCCAACGCAACCTCTTCTGGTACGCGCCTTTCTTCCTCGGCGGCGCCTGGTATGGAGAGCACCTCGTCGCCGCGATCACGCGCCATCCGGTGAAGAGCGGCCTCGCCGGCGCCGTCCTCTTCGCCGCCCTCACCCTCGCGCTCGCTACTGTCGAGGGCCTCGCGTTCGGCGCGGCGCGGCTCGCCCTCTCCTTCGCCGGGCTCGCGCTCGGCGCCGCCGCATCGATGGCGCTCGCAGCCTTCCTGCCCACACGGGCGGTTCTGACCTATCTCGGCCGCAACACGCTGCCGATCTATGTCGCGCACGTCATGATCGTCGCCGCGCTGGCAGCGCTCTTCGCGACCTATGCGGGCGGGCTGCCGCTCCTGCGCTATTGGGGCGTTCCGGTGGTGGTGGGGCTCGCGATCCTCATCGCGATGGCGGTGAAGGCCGGGGCGGACCGGCTCGGCGCCGCCTGGCTCTACGCCCCGCCCGCGCTGCCGCGCCTGCGCCCCGCCGTAGAGACGAGCCGGGTCTAGACCGCGGCGAGCGTGAAGGCGGGCGACCCGCTCCACACGAAGGACCACGTCGCCCCCGGCCGCACGTTCTGGACGATGCCGGGGTCGAAGGCCACGAAGCAGCGTCCGCCCTTCTGCCGGACGGACGGGTAGAGGAGCCCCCGGTGCCCCTCGCGCCGCAGATGCGCGGCGAGGCTCTGGCCGGCGGGGTAGCCGATGTCGGGATCGGGATCGAGCGCCGCGATCCCCGCCTCCTCTTCAAGGTCGGGGAAGCTGCCGATGAAGTCGGCGAGGAGCTCCACATAGCGCGCCTCGTCCTCGAAGATGCCGATGAAGGAAAGCTCGCGCGTGCGGTGGTAGCCGACCTCCTCGGCGGAGGTCAGCGTGTGATAGCTCGCATACCACGCGCCCCGGTCGCCGCTGTTGAAGCGGTTGCCGGTCGGGCGCGTGTAGGCGAAGGCGGCGTTGATGTGGGTCTGGCCGTAGACCTGGAGGTCGACCGCGCGGCGGGCGAAGACGAGCTCGCGCCGGTCGAGCGCGGCCGTCCCCTCGCGCTCGGCGATGAGGCGCGCGCTCGTCATCCCCTCGATCTCGGCGAGGAGCGCGGCCTCCTCGTCCGTGTCGACGAGGCCGCGCAGGACCGGGGGCTTGTGGTAGGTCGCCGGGATGAGCCGCACGAGGCCACGGTCGCTGATGGCGGTAAGCCTCAAGCCCCACCTCGCAGCGCGTCGACATAGGTGCGCACGCGGATGATCTTCGGCAGGCCGCCGCCCGTCATCGCGTCGAGCGGGCGCTGGCCGGCGAACTCCGGCCCCTCGTTCGGCAGCTTGACCCAGCGTCGCGCGATCTGCGGCCCGAAATAGAGCTCCAGCCCCTTATAGAGGCCGACGATCGCGCTGAGGCGCAGCATCTGGTCGTGCGTGAGGTCCCCGGAGAAGCCCGGCTGGCGGGCGCGCTTCCAGGTGGATTCGGACATGTCGACGAGCCCGGCCGCCTCCTTCACCGTGAGCGACCACGCGTCGGTGATGGCGGCGACGGCCTTCAGCGCGACCTGGCGCATGTCGGCCGACGCGCGTTTGCGAAGCACCTTCTCCATGGCACCATCCTCCATGGTCATAATATGGTCCAAATGACCGTCTTGACAAGATCATATGACCCAGATCGCGTGCTGTCCAGCCCATGGCGCGGCGGCGTGCGCGTGTGGGCCGGCGGCGCGATCACGGTGCCGTGCGGGCATCTTTCCAATCGCTCCGGCCGAGCCTATTCGTAACGACAGCAGACGAACGCTGCTCCCATCGCCTCGAACTCCGGGAATACATTCATGGACACAGTGACCACGCGTGACGGAGTGAAGATCTTCTACAAGGACTTGGGGTCGGGACGGCCGATCGTGTTCCATCACGGCTGGCCCCTCTCCGCCGATGACTGGGACGCGCAGATGATGTTCTTCCTCCTCCGGGGATATCGCGTCATCGCGCACGACCGGCGCGGACACGGCCGCTCCACCCAGACCATGGACGGGAACGAGATGGACACCTACGCGGCCGACGTCGCCGCGCTCGCCGAGGCGCTCGACCTGCGCGACGCGATCCATGTCGGCCACTCCACCGGCGGCGGCGAGGTCACCCGCTATGTCGCGAAATATGGCGAGGGGCGCGTCGCGAAGGCGACGATCATCGGCGCCGTGCCGCCGTTGATGGTGAAGACCGACGCGAACCCCGGCGGCCTGCCGATCGAGGTCTTCAACGGCTATCGCGAGGCCTACATCGCGAACCGCGCCCAGCTTTATCTCGACGTGCCGACCGGCCCCTTCTACGGCTACAACCGGCCGGGTGCGAGCCCGTCCGAGGGCGTCATCCGCAACTGGTGGCGCCAGGGCATGATGGGCGGGGCCAAGGCGCAATATGATTGCATCAAGGCTTTCTCGGAGACCGACTTCACCGAGGACCTGAAGGCGATCAACGTCCCGGTCTACGTGATGCACGGGGACGATGACCAGATCGTGCCGATCGGCGCTTCGGCGCTGGAATCGATCAAGCTCCTGAAGCACGGCACGCTGAAGGTCTATGAGGGCCTGCCGCACGGGATGTGCACGACCCACCCCGACATCATCAACAACGACCTGCTCGCCTTCATCGAGAGCTGATTGGGCTCGTCAAAGACCCTCGCTCGCGGCCTCCGCGGGCGGGGTGTCGCCGGCAAGGCGCACCGCCGCCTCCTGCGCCCCGAGCGCGGCCTCCTGCCCTTCGGCGTCTGATGCGGCATCGGGCGCGGCGTCGGGCTCGGCCGCGACGGCCGGGGGCAGCGCGGCGATGATGTCGGCGAGGAGGCGGTGGAGGTCGTCGCGGTGGCCTGTCCGGGCGGACGGCATGTTCGCGTCCGAGGTCATTGCGACCGTCAGCCCCCGCGCCGGCACGATATAGAGCATCTGGCCGCCGAAGCCCCAGGCGAAGCGCACGTCCTCACCACCGATCCGGCGCAGGAACCAGCCATAGCCGTACCCGTCGCCGGAGAAGCGCGAGCGCGTGCGCCGCGCCCAGGATTCTTCGATCCATTCGGCCGACAGGAGCCGCTCCCCGGACGGCGTGACGCCGCCGAGGCGGTAAAGCTCGCCGAAAGCGAGGAGCGCGCGCGGGCTCATCGCCATCTGGTTGCCGCCCATGTAGATCCCCTGCGGATCGCGGTCCCACCCGGCGATCGCGAAGCCTTCCAGCGGCCCCAGCCATTCGTTGGCGAGCGAGAGGGTCGAGCGCCCCGTCGCCCGCGTCAGAATCGCCGACAGGAGGTGGCTGGAGCCGGTCGAGTAGATCATCGGCCCGCCGGGGTCCGCCTCGAAGGGGCGCGCGAGCGCGGCGCGGACCCAGTTCCGGCTGCCGACCCACGCGCCGTAATTCGGGCCGGAGGTGGAGCCGAGCCCCGCCTGCATCGACAGGAGATGGCCGACCGTCACGTCCGCCATGCGGGGATCGGGCTCGCGCGGCAGGTCGGCCTCGAGGAGGGCCGCGACCGGCTGGTCCGTCCCCTCCAGGACGCCCTTGTCGATCGCGATCCCGACGAGCGCCGACAGCACGGCCTTGGAGGCGGACTTGATGTTGGTCGGCGACGTCACCCGATGGTCGCGATAGCCGCGCTCGGCGATCACCTCGCCCTCCACCGCGATGCTCACCGTTTCGAGCGGTGCCAGCGCCTCCGCGGCATCGAGCACGGCGGCGAGCGGGTCCGCGTCGATGGGCACGGCGTCGTCCGCCGCCATCGCCGGCACGGCCGCCAACAGAACGCACAGCATCGCAGAGACGCGCAATCGAGCCAGCACCATGAAAAACTCCCCACACCACGAAGACGGGCGAAAAACGCCGCCCGCCGCCTTCGAAGTTTGGGAAGAACAGAGCGCGAGGCAATCGCGCGGGGCGCTCTATACCCTCACTTTGGCGTCAGAGACGGGCCGGGGCGGCGCGATTTCGGGCTGCGTGCGGGCATGTTGTGTGAAACGATCCTTTCACGCCGCGTCGCTCCGCCACATCGCGGAGGCGGCGCCCCGCCCGACGCCACCGCAAAGGAGAGCGCGAGGATGACAGACGCGCCCGCCACCCGCCCGCTCCCCAGCCGAATCGGCGCAAAGCTCCGCCGCCTGCCGGGCGATCTCCTCGTCGCCGCCATCAACGCGACGGCGCTCCTCGTCATCGTGGCGGCGGTCCTCGCCCTCGTCGTCCTCGGGCGGGTGGAGAATGTGGGGAGCCGGCTCGCGGGGGCGGCCGCCGACGCGGTGCTCGCCCGGCTCGACATCGAGCCCGCGACGCTGCGGGGCGATCTGGAGGCGATGCGCGCGAATCTCGGCGCGATGCGCGAGAGCGCCGCCGGACGGGCGGACGCCTCCATGGCGCGCATGGACGCGGCCCTCACCGAGATCGAGACGACGCTTGCTGAGATGAACAAGACCCTCGCCGCGCTGAGGGTCGCCGCGCCGGAGCTGACGGCGATCGCGGTCCGCGAAGCGGTCCAATCGATCGCCGCCGCCCTCCCCCAGCGGGCTCTGGAAACCGGGCCGCCCCGCGAATAGGGCCAGCCCGGCGACAGGTCAGAGGCGCTGCGCCATCGCGGCCCGACGCCGCCCCGGCAGCACCAAGGTCTCGTACATCCCGCCCGGCCGATCGCCGGTGAGATGGCGCATCGTCTCGCGCGAGACGTAGCCGCGCAGGCCCGCATCGTCGGCCCGCGGCGACAGGCGCTTGGCGGCCTGCTGCAGGCGGAAGGCGACGTTGACGACATCGCCGACGAGGGTGAGCGCCATCGCCCCCTCGCCGATCTGCCCCATCATCACCTCGCCGGTGTGGACGCCGACGCGCAGCGGCAGGCCCGAGGCGATCCGGTCGCCATTCTTGATGGCCTGCCCGCGCACCGCCTCGCGCAGGAGGTCGACGCTCTGGAGCGCGAGATCGGCGTGGGCGGAGCCGTGCCGGGCGCGCGCCCAGTAGATCATCGCCCCGTCGCCGATGAAGCGGTCGACCGTGCCGTTGGTCGCCTCGGCGACCGATAGGAGCGCGTCATAATATTGGGAGAGCACCGCGGCCGTCCGCTCCAGCGGAAGCGCTTCGCTGAGGCGCGTGAACCCCTCGATGTCGGCGAAGAGCACCGTGACGACGTCCTTCGCGAGCTGCACCCGCCCTTGGGGCGGGGCGACGGCGCATGGCGCGTCGTCCTCGTGGCGGATCGCGCGAATCTCGCGGGTCGGAAGGCGGGTGACGTTCACCACAGCCATCCGGTCGATCGCCTGGGATTCTGCACGAGCCTGGTTCATCACACCCTCCCGCCGGGCACAGGTGCCCCATTGAGATGACGCAGAGGTAATGTCTGGATGTTTCGGCTCGAAGTCGCGGCGTGAAAAATTTGTTTCTTCGCGAAATCTCTCTGAAAACGGAACGATCCCGCCACAGGGGCGGGACCGGGGGGCCGGAGCCTACTTCGCGCCGCTCAAGACGACGTTGTTGAAGAGGTGGCGGTCGAGCGGATCCATCTCGAAATTCTCGACATTGTGGCGCTTCGCCATGAACACCACCGAGTGGGCGAGCGGCACCCAGGGCGCCTGGTCGTGGGCGATCACCTGCGCCTTGCGATAGAGTTCGGCCCGCTTCGCCTCGTCGGTCACGAGCGTCGCCTCGGTGACGAGCGCGTCATATTCCGGGTCGCACCATTTCGCGACATTGTTGCCGCCCTTGATGGCCGAGCGGCAGCCGAGAAGGATGTTGAGGAAATTGTCCGGATCCGGATTGTCGCCGGTCCAGCCATAGAGCGCCGCCATGTGGTCCCCGTCCTGGAGGGAGGTGCGGTATTCGCTCCACTCCTTGGTGACGAGGTTCGCGCGGATGCCGATCCGGTCGAGGTCGGCCGCGATCATCTCCGCGATGCGCTTGCCGTTCGGATTGTAGGGGCGGCTGACGGGGATGTACCAGAGCTCGGTCTCGAAGCCCTCCCCGTAGCCCGCGTCCGCCAGCAGCGCCCAGGCGGCGTCCGGGTCGTACTCGTAGTCGGCAATCGCGTCGTTGTAGGCCCAGGAGGCCGGTGGCAGCGGGTTGTGCGCCGCGACGCCCGCCCCGCGATAGACCGCGTCGATGATGCTCTGCTTGTCGATCGCCATCGCGATCGCGCGGCGCACGCGCACATCGTCGAACGGCTTCTTGGTCACGTTGAGGGCGAGATAGCCGACATTGTAGCCCTCGCGCTTCATGAGGTCCAAGTCGGGGTTGTCCTCGATCGCGGGTGCGTCGGCGGGATCGGGGAAGGCCATGATCTGGCATTCGCCGACCGTCAGCTTGGTGAGGCGCACGCTCGGATTGGGCGTCACGGAGAAGACCAGCGTGTCGATCGAGGGCCGCCCGCGCCAGTGCTCGTCGAAGGCGCGATAGCGGATCGCGACATCCTGCGTCTTGTCGATGAAGGCGAAGGGGCCGGTGCCGATCGGCACCATGTCGAAGAGCTCCGGCCGGCTCTCCTTGAGGAGGAGGTCGGCATATTCGGCCGACATGATGGCGCTCAAGGGGAGCGCGAGGTTCGCGAGGAAGGTCGCGTCCGGCCGCGTCAGCGTGATGCGCACGGTGTGGTCGTCGACCTTCTCGACCGACTTCAGAAGGTCCGGCATCCCCGTGTCGTCGAAATAGGGAAAGCTTTCACCCGGCACCTTGTGGAACGGGTGGGACGCGTCGAGCTGGCGGTTGAAGGAGAAGAGCACGTCGTCGGCGTTCATCAGCCGCGTCGGCGTGAAATTCTCGTTGGCGTGGAAGGCGACGTCGGTTCTGAGGCGAAAGGTGTAGACGAGGCCGTCAGGCGAGATCTCCCAGGATTGCGCGATCGCGGGGACGATCTGCGTCGTGCCGGTCTTCACGTCGACGAGATAGTCGAAGATCTGCCGCGCGGCGTTCATGCCGGTCGTCGTGGTGACGAGGTGCGGGCTCAGCGATTCCGGCATCCCCTCGGAGCAGAAGACGAGCGTGTCGGCCCGCGCGGGAACGCTGAGGAGCGCGAGCATCACGCAGGCGAGGCGCAAGTGACGGGTCATTCGGCGGCCCTCACGAGTTTCAATGTTTCAGGATCGTTTCGATCATCCGGCGCGCGGCGCGGCAGGTCCACCACGAATGTCGTCCCGCCGCCTTCCGTGCTCGACAGCGAGATCCGCCCGCCGAGCCGCCCGGTGACGAGGTTGTAGACGATGTGGAGGCCGAGCCCGGTGTTGCCGGCGCTGCGCCCGGTCGTGAAGAACGGGTCGAAGACGCGCCCGCGGTGCTCGATCGGAATGCCGCGCCCATCATCGGCGAACTCGATCTGGAAGCGGTCCGGCCGCGGCGAGACGACGGAGAGGCGGAGCGTTCCGTGCGCGCCGGGAGCGTAAGCATGGGATACGGCGTTGACGATGAGGTTCGTGAGGACCTGCGCGAGCGCGCCCGGATAGCCGTCGATCTCGAAATCGTCGTCGCAGTGGACCTCGAGCCGGTGGCCCGCCTTCTTCAGGACGGGGCCGAGGCTGACGAGGAGATCGTCGAGCCACTGGGCCGCCTGGAAGGTGCGCCGGTCGCCGCTCGCCTGGTCGACGGCGACCTGCTTGAAGCTGTGGACGAGGTTCGCCGCGCGCTGGAGGTTCGTCGTCAGGAGCCGCGCCCCCTCGCCCATCCGGTCGATGAAATGGTCGAGCGTGGAGCGGGTGAGCTGGCCGCTCTTCGTGCTCTCGCGGAAGCGCTCCACCTCGGGCCCGATCGTCGTCGCCGTCGTCAGCGCGACGCCGAGCGGGGTGTTGATCTCGTGGGCGACGCCGGCGACGAGCTGGCCGAGCGAGGCGAGCTTCTCGGCCTGGATGAGGTTCGCCTGGGTGCGCTGTAGGTCGGCGAGCGCGGCGTGGGCGGCCTCCTTCGCGGCCTCGGTCGCCGCCTCGCGCTGTTTCAGCTCGGTGACGAAATAATTCGTCGCCCGCGCCATGTCGCCGAGCTCGTCGCGCCGGCCGGCCCCGGCGATCGCGCCGGTGTGGGTGCCGTCGACGAGGCCGAGCATCTGCTGTTGCAGGCGGCTCAGCGGGCGCGTGATGGAGCGCGCCACCGCGAAACCCATGGTCGCGGCGAGGATGAGGCCGAAGACAGCCGCGGCGATCAGGAGGTTGCGCACCAGCGACCAGATCGTCTGGGCGTGCTCGATGAGGAGGTCGTTCAGCGAGGTCACCGCATCGAGCATCGTCGTGCCCGCGGCCTCCATGTCGGCGACGAGGCGGCTCTGGCGCTCGAGGTCGGCGGCGGTCGTGACGAGGCCCTCGCGCCAGGCGGTCGAGGCGTCGAGCATCTCGGTCTGGATCAACGGGGAGATCGGCAGCGTCGCGATGCGCTCGCTGAGGAGGCGGCTCGCGGCCGTCGCCGAGCCGATCGCCGCGAAATCGCGCGCGGAGAGCGCGCGGTTCGTCTGCTCGGCGACCTTCAGCATCTCGGTCGCGATGTTCTGCGTCGCCTGATCGGTCTCGCTCGCCTCGATCGAATAGGTGAGGAGTTCGGCGACCTGCGCCTGCAGCGCGTCGCTCTCGGTCTTGTTGGTCTTGGCGAGCGTGTTGATCCAGTTGATGAGGCGCTGTGCGGCCGCGCCCGCGAGCGCGCCGCGCCCCTGCGCCTCGGCGAGCACCGTGTCCACCGTACGACGATACTCGGTGACGAGGCGGTCGAGCGTCGTCGCCCCCTCCGTCGCCCCCGCCTCGCCGAGGCTGATGCCGAGATCCTCCGCCGCACGGGCAAGGCGCGACAGCTCCAGCCGCACCCGCGCCTCGGGGAAGGCGTCGGCGGAGGCGCCGAGGCGCAGGCGCTCGAGGTCGCTCGTGACCGTGCGCAGGGCGTGCGCGTCGTCGACGACGCGGCGGGCCCGCTGAAGGCGCTGGTCGCTGTTGCCGAGCGAAGCGGCGAGTTCGGAGTTCGAGATGTGCTGGCGCCGCCGCGCCTCATCGGCGAGGCGGACGAGGCGCGCGGCGCGCGCCTCCATCTCGGCAAGGCGCGCATCGTTCGCCTCGGTCACGGCGACGAGCCGGTCCATCCGCTCGGTGAGGAGGCGCAGCGCGCCCTCCGCATCGCTCACCGCGTCCTGGTGGCGCGGATCGCTGACGAAGGCGGCGAGCGCGTCGAGGTCGGCGGCGACGGAGCGCGTCGCCGCGGCGAAGGCGTCGGCGCTCGGCCCACGCTCGTGGGGCTGGGCGGAGAGATAGTCGTCGCGCGCCTGCGAGGCCGCGAGGGCACTGCGATAGACGGAGCCCGCCATCACCGCCCCGCTGCGCGCGCGGTCGGCCTGGTTGAGCAGGAGCAGCGCCGCGACCGCGATCGCCGCCGCAGCCGCGATCGGGATCGCCGCAACGAGGAATATGCTGTGGCTAATCCGCATTCTGTGCCGCCGGATGCCGAGACCCGTCGCCCCCGCGGTGCGGACGAGCCGCATCGCCCGAGACGCCGGAACACGCCACCATCCGGGTTTCCTCCCCTCGCCGCAACAGGCGCCATCGAAGTCCAAACCCGCGGCGTTGCCGGGGCCCTGCTCCAGATGGTGCCGGAAGGGCAAAAACGCATCGCGCTCCAGGAACGCCACGCCGCCCGCCTCGTCGAAGGCAGCGACCTTGTCGCGCTGGCGGCGCCAATCGGGACCGGGCGCGGCGCGTGATCCGCAGCCGGCCGGAAGATCGAGCGTTCGCGGCGCACGCCGGGCGCTCGGGCGCATCTGCCGGACGCCCGCCGTGTCGATCCCCTGTTCGTTCGCTTTCGCCATCGCCGGCTCGCAACCCCCGGTTCAAGTCCCGGAGGTAGGAGGCCTACGTTTCAGCGGTGTTTTGTCGGCCCCGGTGCGGCGGCGAATCGTGTTTCAACCCGCAGCGCCGCGCGAAACACGGGCGGAAGCCAATCAGGCGTCGGGCGTGAAGACATAGCCGCCGCCGCGCACGGTCTTGATGATGCGCGGGCGTGCGGGCTCGGGCTCGATCTTGCGGCGGATGCGGGTGATGCGCACGTCGATGGCACGGTCGAAGGCCTCGGCGTCGCGCGCCTGGGCAAGGTCGAGGAGGCGCTCGCGCGACAGGACGCGGCGCGGGTTCTCGGCGAAAGCCTTGAGGAGGCTGAACTCGGAGGCCGTCAGCGCGTGCTCGATCCCCTCGTCGTCGAGGAGGATGTGCGCGTCGAGGTCGAGATGCTTCGTGCCGAAGCGCACGGTGCGGTTGGCGCTGGCGGGCGCGACGGGCACGGCCGGCGGGGCGGCGGCGACCGGTTGCGCCGGCATCGCGGCGGCGCGGCGCAGGACGGAGCGGATGCGGGCGAGAAGCTCGCGCAATTCGCAGGGCTTGGCGAGATAGTCGTCGGCGCCGAGCTCCAGCCCCACCACGCGGTCGACGAGGCTCGCCGTCGCCGTCAGCATGATCACCGGCACATCGCCGCTCGCCTTCAGGAAGCGGATCAGCGACAGCCCGTCCTCGCCCGGCATGTTGAGGTCGAGGACGACGATCGAGGGCAGCTCCTCGCCGATCGCGGCGCGCAATGCCGGCCCGCCATCGAGCTCGGTGACGCGCATCCCCTGCCCCGCGAGATATTCGCCGAGCATCGCACGCGTCTCCCCGTCATCGTCCACCACGAAGACGTGCGGCGGCTCGGGGACGGGAACCGCGCCCGCCGCGTCCGTCATGTCTCGTCCGCCGCGAGGGCGAGCGCCAGGAAGAAGACGCTGCCGCCTTTCGCCCTCTCCCCGCCGGGGCCGGTCGACAGGAGCCCGATGCGCCCGCCATGGAGGTCGACGATCCGCTTCGCGCCGTAGAGGCCGAGCCCGGTCGAGCTCTCCCCGTTGGTCGGCGTCGCCGAGAGGCGCTGGAAGGGGCGGAAGAGGCGGTCGCGGTCGGCCGCCGCGATCCCCGGCCCGCTGTCCTCCACCCTGACCACCGCTTCCCCGCCCTCATGCGCGAGCGTCACGGTGATGGTGCCGCCCATCGGGCTGTATTTCACGGCGTTGCCGAGGAGGTTGTCGACCGCCTCGGCGATGCGGTCCTCGTCGGCCTTCACGAGGAGCGTGTCGGCGCCGGTGAGGTCGAGCGTCTGCCCCTTGCGCTCAGCCGCCGCGCGGTTCGCGTCGACGCCGTGCCGCACGAGGTCGGCGAAATCGAAGAGGCGCGGACGGATGGTGAGCTCCGGCGCGTCCTGCCGCACCTCCGCGAGGCGCTCGTCGATGATCGCAGTCAGCCGGTCCGCGCTCGCGCGGATCGCGCCGAGCTGGGCGGTCGCGGGCGGCAGGTCGACACCGGCCCGCTTCAAGACCTCGCCGAGGATCTCGGCCCGGCCGAGGATCACCGAGAGCGGGTTCTTCAATTCGTGCGCGACGATGCCGAGAAGCTCGTTCTTCAGCGCGTTCACCCGGCGCAGCTCCGCCGTCTGCGCCTCGAGGCGCTGGTTCGTCGCCGTCAGCTCCGCCGAGCGCTCGAACACCTTGCGCTCCAGCGCCGTGTTCGCCTCCTCGAGCGCCTCGTAGAGGGTCACGTTGTCGAAGGCGCTGCCGAGGCGGGCGAAGAACACGTCGAGGAGCGCGCAATCGGCGGCCGCGATCTCGCCCGCAATGTCGAAGACGAGCACGACATTGCGGTTGCTGCTCGGGATCAAGGCGACGCAGGTGTTGGGGATGAGGAGCGTCGCGCGCTCCACGAGCACGTCCTCCACCGCCCGTGCGAGCGCCGGAAAGCGCGCTTCGAGGTCGGCAAGGTCCGCGACATCGCGATAACGGCCGCTGCGCGCGACGATGCTGATATCGCCGGTGACCTGCACGTCCGAGAGGAGAAGGCCGGAGGGCGCGGAGTTCGTGAGGCGCGTGATCTGGTCGATCGCCGCCTCCCCCATCTGCGCGACGGTGCGCGCGCCGTGGAGGGCGGCCGAGGCGCCGATGATCACCTCGAGCCCCTGGCGCGTGCGGGTGAGGTTCTGGAGCTGCTCGAAGCTGCGCAGCGCGGCCGTCATCGTGGTGAACAGCTTCTCGGCCGTCAGCTCGGTCTTCGCCTTGTAGTCGTTGATGTCATAGTCGACGACGACGCGCTGCTCGGGCGCATGGCCCGGCTGGCCGGTGCGCAGGATGATGCGGACCGTCTCGTTGCCGAGCTCGCGGCGCACATAGTCGACGAGCTCCAGCCCCGCCTCGTCGCTCTCCATCACCACGTCGAGGAGGATGACGGCGACGTCCGGATGCTCGCGCAGGAGCGTGCGGCCGGAGGCGGCCGAATGGGCGGAGATGAAGTCGAGACCGCGCCCGTTGAGGCGGAAATGCTGAAGCGCGAAGCGCGTGCCGTCGTGGACGGCCGCGTCGTCATCGATGATCGCGACCTTCCACGAGGGTCCGCGCACCTCGGCCTCGGGCGAAGGATCGTCGAGGATCGGAATGAACGGATCGTCGGTGTCGATCGGAGAGACTGCCACGCTTCCCATCATCTGTGCACCGCGACCGGGAGGATGAATTCGATGCCGATCATCCCCGTATCGTGAAGAAACGACCGGGCTGTCCCGAACTTCAAACGCGCCTTCATTTATTCTCGCGCCAGATTCGTTGCAACCTCACCCTTGCGACGGCGTCCCTGTCGTCCGCCGCGCTGCTTGTCACACAGGACGAAACCCGATCGGGCCGGGACGAAACGGGGCTGTAACGGAGCCGTCCTACTTGCCTGCCACCCTAGTTTTGGAGTAGGCACGTGAACGCACCCGTATCCGTCTGGCCGAAGAAGCAACGCGAGTTCCACAACCACCATTTCGACTCCACGATTTGGAACGACTTCCAGTTCCGTGATGACGACATCGTCATCGGGACGTACGGGAAGTCTGGAACAACCTGGACTCAGCAGATTGTTGGCCAGCTCATCTTCAACGGCGTTGCCGACATCAACGTGGCGGAAATCTCTCCCTGGCTGGACCTGCGCCTGCCGTCGAAGGACATCAAGCTCGCGGCAATGGAAGCGCAGACGCACCGCCGCTTCATGAAGACCCATTTGCCGGTCGACGCGCTCGTCTTCTCCCCGCGCGCCAAGTACATCTATATCGGCCGCGACGGGCGCGACGTGGTGTGGAGCATGTACAACCACCACGCCAACGCCAACCGCGCCTTCTATGACGCGCTGAACGAGACGCCGGGCCGCGTCGGCCCACCGATCCAGCGCCCGCCGGAAGACATCCGCGAATATTATCACGACTGGCTCGACCGCGACGGCCATCCGTTCTGGCCCTTCTGGGAGAATGTGCAGTCGTGGTGGGACGTGCGCGGGCTCCCGAACGTCCTCCTCCTCCACTTCAGCGACCTCAAGGCGGACATGCCCGGCCAGATCCGCCGGATCGCCGAGTTCCTGGAGATCGAGATCGCCCCCGCGCGCTGGCCGCTGATCCTGGAACATTGCACGTTCGAGTACATGAAGCGCCACGCCGCGCTCACCGCGCCGCTCGGCGGGGCGCTCTGGTATGGCGGCGGCGAGACCTTCATCAACAAGGGCACGAATGGCCGCTGGCGCGATGTCCTCAGCGCCGAAGACATCTGCAAATATGAGGCGGCCGCCGGCTGGTATCTCGGCGAGGATTGCGCCCGCTGGCTGGAGACCGGCGCGGTCGATTGAGGGCACGCGGCCGGGCGATGCGTCCGGCCGCACGCGATCCCTTCAGCGGATGTGGTCGCCGAGAAGGGCCCAGATCCAGCCGAACATCGTTGCGACCAGGAACGGGTAGGCGAAGAAGGGAAGCGGCTCGGTGAGCGGGTCGACCGCCTGCCCGCCGAAGATGAGAAGCGCCGTCACCCCGAGGAGCAAGGCGGCGATGATGCCGAGGACGCGCACGACCGCCGGCAGCACGGGCGGCCCGCTGATGAGGGCGAGCCCCGCGGCCCAGAGCCCGCATCCCGCGCCGAACGCCGCGCGTCCCAGCGCGAAGTCCGCCGACGCGGTCGACACCACGAGCCCCTGCCCGAGCGCGAAGACGAGGAAGCCGGAGGCGACGAGATCCCGCCCGCGCCGCGCGAACTGGATGGTGAGGAGCGCGCTCGCCATGACGAGGGCGACCCCGTCGATCCCCCAGGCGAGGCCGCGCAGATCGGGCGATGGCAGGAAGGAGCCCGCGAGGCCGAGCAGTCCGCCGACCGCCAATCCGATCGAGGCGAGGAGGCTCGAATGCCTGCAGGTCACGATATGCGCTTTCTGGAAACCGGCTCTTGTTGCATTGATCATAGCTTACGTTGCCGCGAAATCATAGCGACGCAACTGGGCATCGATTGAAATTATCACGAATGCGCCGAGGTTCGGCTGGCGAGGCGCGCACGGGCCGGCGCGAGCGTCTATCATCGCGGCAGTCCGAATCCCCCGAAGGGTCCCGATGAGCCAGCCGACTTATTTCGCGCCGAGCGGCACGCTGCCGCCCCAGAGCGCGACGATCACGAGCCGCGCGATCCTCACCGACACCTACGCGATCATCCCCGCCTCCTCGCTGACGGACAATGTCGCCGCGCCGCTGCCCGGTTGGGACGGGATGCGCTGCTGGGTCCTCGCCGCGCCCGCGATCGCACCCGGCACCGCCTTCGCGCAATATCTTGTCCATCTCGACCCGGACGGCGGTTCGGACCGGCCGGAGGCGGATATCAGTGTGGAGAGCTTCCTCTTCCTCCTCGACGGCGCGCTGACCCTGACGCTGGATGGTGCGGACCACCGCCTCGCGCCGGGCGGCTACGCCTTTGCCCCGGCTGGCGCGTCCTGGAGCGTGCGCGCCGGGGATGGCGCGGCCGCGAAATTCATCTGGGTGCGAAAGGCGTTCGAGCCGCTCGGGCCGCTCCGCCCCTCACCGATCGTCGCCAACGAGCAGGCGCTCGCGCGCTCCAACAACCCGATGACCGACCGGCAGGGCGCCAAGCACCTCATCCCGACGACGGACCCGGCCTACGACATGCACATGAACATCGTGTGCTTCGACCCTGGCGCGACGATCCCGGCGATCGAGATGCACATCATGGAGCACGGCCTCTACATGCTGGAGGGACAGGGCATGTACCTCCTCAACGAGCGCTGGCACGAGGTGCGGGCGGGCGACTTCATCTGGATGCGCGCCTTCTGCCCGCAAGCCTACTATGCCGGCGGCCCCGGCCCGACGCGCTACCTGCTCTACAAGAACATGAACCGGCAGGTGAGCTTGCCGCGCGCGCCGGGCGGCGTCGCGACCTGATCAGCGCGGGTTGACCATCACCGCGATGTTCCCCCAGCCCCGGCCGAACTTGTTGTCGACCTCGATCGCGAAGACGAACACGTCCGGCGTCTTGGACTTGCCCGCCTGAAAGACGATCCGGTTGCGCTTGACCGTCACGAGACGGCCCTCCTTCGGCTTCTGGACGACGCGGATGTCGCGCATCATCACGCGGTCGAAGGTGCTCATGTTCATCTCGCAGCGCGTGCCCGCCTCCGGGCGGATCTTGGCGATGTAGACCGTCTGGCCGTTGATCTTGCGCGTGCCGCTGAGGCGTTCATTGCAGGGCCGGATCGCCTCCTGGGCGGAGGCAGGGGCCGGCGCGAGGGCGGCGGCCGAACCGAGCAGCATCGCCGCCAGCAAAAGGGCGTTGGTGAAAATTCGCATCGTTTGAAATCCGAGACACAACCAAAAGGGAGGGTCTCGTTAGACGATGCCTGCCCGAAGGCAAAGTGAAATGTCGTCCAGATTCGCGACGCGGCCGGTGACGGCGCGCCGAGCGCCTAGAACTCCACCTCCAGCTCGATCACCTCGTCCGGCTCCTCGCGGGCGTCGGTGATCCATTCGACCATCGGCTCCCAGGCGAAGATCGTCTCGCAATAGGCCTGGAGAGGCTCCTCGAGCTCCACCGCGTAGGTGCGGAAGCGCGTGCAGACCGGCGCGTACATCGCGTCGGCGATCGTCGGCTCGCCGAACAGGAACGGCCCGCCATAGGTGCCGAGACAGTCGGTCCAGATCTCCTTGATGCGCTGCACGTCGGGCCGCGCGCCGGAGAAGATCTTGAAGCGCTTGTGCTCGGCCTTGATGTTCATCGGCAGCGCGGAGCGCAGGTTGTAGAAGCCGGAATGGATCTCCCCCGAGACGGCGCGGCAATGGGCGCGCGCGGCACGGTCGATCGGCAAGAGGCCAGCGTCGGGGAACGTCTCGTTGAGATACTCGGCGATCGCGAGCGTGTCCCACACCTCCACGCCCTCATGGCTGAGGCGCGGCACGCGCACCGACGGGGACAGGAGGAGAAGCTCCTGCCGCGTCTCCGGATCGTCGACATCGACGCGCTGTTCCTCGAAATCGAGGCCGGCCATTTTGCAGAGCAGCCAGCCGCGCAGCGACCAAGACGAATAATTCTTGGAGGATATCGTGAGTGCCGCCCGTGCCATGATGACCCCGTTGATCGCCGTCTGCCGCGTTGCGGAGAATTGTGTCGCACTGCAGCATGGGATGCACTAGCTTTTTTCGCCGAGGCGAAGCGCGAAGGACGCCAGAATGCTCTACCAGATGTACCAGTGGCAGGACGACCTGATCGCTCCGCTGCGTGCCGTCGCGAGAAACACGCGCTTCAACGGCTGGCCGATGGTCCCCTTCGGGGCCCCCAAGATGCCGCAGCTCGACGCCATGATGGAGATGATCTCTCGCTTCCAGCTCACCCACGCGCGCCCCGCCTTCGGGATCCACAGCGCGAAGGTGGGCGGGGTGAAGGTGCCGGTGGTGGAGGAGATCGCGCTCGACCTGCCGTTCGGCAAACTCCTCCATTTCTCCAAGCCCACGGTCGAAACGCCGCAGCCGCCGATCCTGGTGGTCGCCCCCCTCTCCGGCCATTTCGCGACGCTCCTGCGTGGCACGGTGGAGACGCTCCTGCGCGACCACGACGTCTACATCACCGACTGGGCGAACGCGCGCGACGTGCCGCTCTCGGCCGGTGTCTTCGGAGTCGAGGATTATGTCGCCTACACGATCCGCTTCCTGGAAGAGATCGGGCCGGGCAGCAACATCCTCGCCGTCTGCCAGCCGTGCGTGCAGACCCTCATCGCCGTCGCGGTGATGTCGCAGCAGAAGAACCCAGCGACGCCGCGCACCATGACGCTGATGGCCGGCCCGATCGACACGCGCGAAAGCCCGACCGAGGTAAACGAGCTCGCGACCGGCCACCCCCTCGCCTGGTTCGAGGACAATCTCATCACGACCGTCCCCGGCCGGTATGCGGGCGCGGGCCGCAAGGTCTATCCGGGCTTCTTGCAGCTCTACGCCTTCCTGGCCATGAACATGGACCGCCACCGCACCCAGCACCGCCGCCTTTATGAGCATCTCGTAAAAGGCGAATGGGACAAGGCGCAGAAGATCAAGGAATTCTACGACGAGTATTTCGCCGTCCTCGACCTCACGGCGGAGTTTTATCTCGAGACGATCGACCGGATCTTCCAGAACGCCGAACTTGCCCAGGGCACCTTCACCTATCGCGGCATGGTGGTGGACCCCGGCGAGATCCGCCACACGGCCCTCCTCACCGTGGAGGGCGGGCGCGACGATATCTGCGCCCTCGGACAGACGTCCGCCGCGCACGATCTCTGCCGCTCCCTTCGCCCGCATCTGAAGCGCCACCACCTCCAGGCCAATGTCGGCCATTATGGCGTCTTCAACGGCAAGCGCTGGGAGCAGGAGATCTACCCCGTCGTGCGCAACATGATCCTGGCGATGGAGTAGGTCAGATCATCTCCGCGCCGAGCCGCTCGGCCCAGTAGGCGCGCCGCTTCTTCAGCGCCCTGTCGCGCTCGCCTCCCGTCATATCCTCGTCGAGCTTTTCCAGCCGTTCCATCGCGAAGGCGCTCACCGGGTGCGCGTCCCACGCGGCCTGGAGGCTCACGTGCGTGCTGACCGACTGGCCGAGCGAGAAGGTCAGGCGGTTCCAGATCTTGTCGAGATCGTGCGTCTTGCCGACCCAGCAGGCGCCCGTCGGCGCGCAGCGGATCGCGTAGACCCCCGCCGGGTCCTTGCGCTGCTTGTAGGCCTCGATCGCAGCCTTGCGTTCCGACCGGTCCATGGTCCCCACTCTATTTTTACCCGGATGTATTGCGGCGTTCATTACACCCGGATAAAACCCCGTGCAACAGGGGACGACCAATGCACGACGACACACGCCGCCTGACCGCCTTCGCCGGGACACGGCGCATCGCGGCCGGCACGATGGACGACATTCTGGGACCGGTCCGCGCCGCCGCGCCCGAAGATCAGGTGCTCGTCTTCGACGACCGGACGGGGCGCGTCGTCGATCTCGACCTCCGCCCAGGCAGCGCCCCACCCACCTCAGGCGCGGCCCAGGACGGCCCGCGGCGGCGCGGGCGGCCGAAGCTCGGCGTCGTCGCACGCGAGGTGACGTTGCTGCCGCGTCACTGGGACTGGCTGTCCGCACAGCCGGGCGGCGCTTCGCAGGCGCTGCGCCGTCTCGTCGACAAGGCGCGGCGCGAGGATGGCGGCGCGACCGACCGGCGGGCGGCGCAGGCGGCGGCCTTCGCCTTCATGAACGCGCTCGCGGGCGACCTCCCCCGCTTCGAGGCGGCGACGCGCGCCCTCTTCGCGAGCGACGCCGACGCGTTCGGCCAGGAGATGCGCGACTGGCCCGCCGATCTCGCCGCCTACGCGTGGGCGCTCGCGCACCCCGACCCGGCGGACATCGACCCGGACTAGACGCCCGCCTCGTCGCGGAAAATCACGAAGTCGGGGCCGGACCGCGTCTCCTCGCCGGCCGACAGGTCCGTCACGACGAGGGTGGAGCCGGGCCGGAGGTCGGCGAGCGCCTGCACCGCCGGGATCCAGTCGACGATCACGATGCGCGACAGCACGTCGTGCGGCGAGGCCCCGCCCGCGTCCGCCACCTGGATGCGGTGGGCGAGCCAGGTCACCTCGGTGCTGTCCGGGTCGGTCGCGAGCAGCTTGTAGACGTGGTTGCCGAGCGGACCGTCGCCGCGGATCTCCACCGCCGAGCGCCAGAACTCGGCCCCGTCGCGGAACATGATGATGTTGCGGTCCGCGCCGGAGATCACGATCGAGATGACGTCGTCCGTCTCGGTCGTGGCGTCGGGCTTGTGGTGCGCGCTCTTGGCGGCATTCAGCACCGCCTCGTTCGCCTCCTTCTCCGCCTCGGCGGGGAGGATGAAGCCCGGATGGACCACCGTCTCCGGCGCGCTCTTCTCGTCGGCGATGATCACTGGGATGCCGAGATGGGTGATCTCGAAGATGAGGCGCGAGAATTCCAGCGGCAGCCGCACGCACCCGTGCGAGGCCGGGAAGCCGGGGAGCTTGCCCGCGTGGAGGGCGATGCCGCTCCAGGTGAGGCGCTCCATGTTCGGCATCGGCGCATTGTTGTAGGTCGAGGAATGGTGGTCGCGATCCTTCTGCAGGATCACGAACACCCCCGTCGGCGTCTCATGGCCGGGCTTGCCGGTGGAACAGGTCGAGACGCCGATCTCGACGCCATTGCGGTAGACGTGGACGAGCTGGTCGGGGATCGACACGATCATCGCGACCGGCCCCTCGGGCGACAGCTCCGGGTGCCAGAGGTAGCTGCCGGGGGCGAGGTTCGCCGTGTTGAGGAGCGCCGATTTCGGCGGGGCCTGCGGGATCTGCGTCCACGCGCGGTCGGCGACCGTCAGCGAGAGGCCACCCAGTCCGGCGACGAGAAGTGTGCGCCGCGTCGTCCAACCCGTCTGCCCCATTCCGATTCTCCCCGAGCATCCCGCCGCCACGACCTTGGCGGGCAGGCCCCGCCCCGGCAAGCGTGGCGGGTGGCGCGCCCGCCTTTGCACACGACTTGCGGCCGGGCGGACACAGCGGGGTGGCGGGTCAGCTCAGGTGCCGGTCCAGTTCGGCTTTTCCTTGGCGAGAAACGAACGCACCCCCTCGCGGAAATCGTTGCTGCCATAGATGCGCTCCACGATGTCCTCGATATCGGGAAGGTTCGCGTCGCGCAGGCGCAGGAGCGCTTCCTTGCTGCCCCCGATCGTGAGCGGGGCATGACGCAGAAGCCGCTGCGCCATCTCGTCCGCCTTCGCCGCGATGGAATCGGCCGGAACGAGATCGGTGAGGAAGCCGGCCGCATGCGCATCGGCCGCCGACATCATCTCGCCCAGAATCAGCATCCGCTTCGCCCAGGAGGTGCCGACCGCGTCCTGCAGCCGCGCATAGCTCTTGGCGGACAGGCAATTGCCGACCGTGCGGGCGAGCGGAGAGCCGAATTTCGATTCCGGCGTCGCGATCCTCAGATCGCACACCGCGGCGATGGCGAGGCCACCGCCGACCGCATACCCCTCGACCACCGCGATGGTCGCCTGCGGGAGCCGCTCCAGGCGCCCCACATAATCGTCCATCTTCGCCTCGTAGGCGAGGCCGTCGGCACCTTTGGTGAAGGCCGCGAAGCCGCGAATGTCGGTGCCCGCGATGAACGCCTTGCCGCCGGCGCCGCGAAAGATGACGACGCGCGTCTCGCGGTCCTCGGCAAGCTCGTCCGCGATCGCGGCGAGGCGGTCGTACATCGACCAGGTAAGCGCGTTCATCGCCTCGACGCGGTCGAACACGATTTCGGCGATGCCGTCCTTGCGGGTGAAGTGAACGCTGCCTTCGCTCATCGTCCGAATGCTCCGGCCTCTTTCAGGCTGTCATAGGATTGGGGAAGGTCGAGCGAATCGACGACCTCGCGCGTGTGCTCGCCGAGGAGCGGCGCGCCATAGCGCACCTGCTGCGGCGTCCCGCTGAGCTTCACCGCGAAGCCGAGCGACTTGTAGGTCCCCTCCACCTTGTGGGGCACGTCCATCACCATGTTGCGGGCGAGCGCGTGGTCGGACTGGGTCGCCGCGTCGAAGCCGTTGATGGGGCCGGCGGGAATGCCGGCGGCGAGCAGCGCCTCCACCCAGTGTGCGGTCGTGTTCGTCGCGAACACCGCCTCCAGCGCCTCGATCAGCGCCTCGCGGTTCTTCATGCGGCCGGTGTTGTCGGCAAAGCGCGGGTCGTTGCGCAGGTCGTCCCGGCCGAGCATGTCGCACAGGCGCGCCCACAGCCGCGCGTTCGCGGCACCGAAGACGAAGTGCCCGTCGCTGGAGCGGACCGCCTGATAGGGCGCGCTCATCCGGTTCGCGGTGCCAATCGGACGCGGCGCCTCCCCGCTCGCCCAAAGCTCCGTCGTCTCCCAGATCGAGAGGCCGAGCGCCGCCTCGAACAGCGAGGTGTCGACATATTGCCCCTTCCCGCTCCGCTCGCGGCCGTGGAGGGCGGACAGGATGCCGTAGACGACGAAGAGGCCGGAGCCGAGATCGGCGATCGGCGTCGTCGCCTTCACCGGCTCGCCGTCCTCGGTGCCGGTCGCGCTCATGATGCCGCTCATCGCCTGGGCGATGAGGTCGAAGCCCGGCCGCTGCGCCCACGGCCCGGTCTGGCCGAAGCCGGAGATGCTCGCATAGATGAGGCGCGGGTTGATCGCCGACAGCGTCTCGTAGTCGGCCTTCAGGCGCTTCATCACGCCCGGCCGGCTGTTCTCGATGATCACGTCGGCCGTCTTCACGAGGGCGTAAAAGGTCTCGAGCCCCGCCTCGTTCTTGAGGTCGATCTCGATGCTGCGCTTGTTGCGGTTGAGGGCGAGGAAGCCGGGGCTGTCGGTGCCCTTGTAGCGATACTCCATCGCGCTGCGCGTCTGGTCGCCGACGCCGGGCGGTTCGACCTTCACCACGTCCGCCCCCATGTCGCCGAGGAGCATGCATGCGAACGGGCCCGCCATGACCTGGCTGAGGTCGAGGACGCGCAGGTCCGAAAGCGGTTGGTTCATGGCCTGACCTTTCTTGGGATTCTTGTGGATGAGGCGCCGGCGGTTGCCGTCAGCGCATCATCTTGGGCAGCCAGAGCGAGATCTCCGGCACCAGGGTGAGCAACGCGAGCGTCGCGAAGAGCGGGATGTAGAACGGCAGGAGCTGTCGCAGGATCGCCTTCATCGGCACGTTCGCGATGTCCGATATCAGGAAGAGGGCGAGCCCCATCGGCGGCGTGAGGAGGCCGAGCATCAGGTTGAAGATCGCGACGATGCCGAGATGGACGGGGTCGACGCCCGCCATGTGGAGCGGCCCCGCGATGATCGGGATCACGAGGAGGGTCGCGGTCGTGGAATCGAGGAACATGCCGACGATCAGGAGAATGACGTTGGCGATGAGGAGGAGCATCAAGGGGTCGGTCGAGAGCGACAGGAGCTCGCGCGCCAGGAATTGCGGGATCTGCTCGACGGTGAGGATCCAGCCGAAGATCGCGGCGGCCGACACGATGATGAGGATCGCCGACGTGCTCTTCACCGTCTCGATCGCGGCGTGGACGAGGTGGGCGACGGTCAGCGTGCGATAGAAGACGGCGCTGATGAGGAGCACGTACACCACCGTCACCGAGGCGGCCTCGGTGGGCGTGAAGAAGCCCATCAGCATGCCAGAGACGAGGAGCACCGGCGTCAGCAGCGCCGGAAAGGCCGGCAGGAAGTCGCGCCAGATCTCCGACAGGCGCGGCCAGCGGTCCGAGCGCGGATAGTGGTTCCAGCGGCCGAGGACGGCGACCGTGATCATCAGGAAGGCGACGCAGATGAGCGCGGGGATGATGCCGGCGAGGAGGAGCTGGATGATCGAGACGCTCGTCACCGAGCCGTAGATGATGAGGGGGATCGAGGGCGGGAAGATCGGCCCGACGACCGCGGAGGAGACGGTGACGGCGCCGGCGAAATCGCGGCGGAAGCCGCGCGCGGCCATCGCCTTCACCTCGATCCGGCCGAGCCCGCCGACGTCGGCGAGGGCGGCCCCGCTCATGCCGGAGAAGATGAGGCTCGAGAAGATGTTCACCTGCGCGAGGCCCCCCGGCGCGCGGCCGACGAGGGTGTTCGCGAATGTGAAGATGCGCTCGGTGATGCCGGCATTGTTCATGAGGTTGCCGACGAAGATGAACACCGGCACTGCGACGAGCGGGAAGGAATCGAGCGCATAGGTCATGCGCTGGCCGATCAGCTCGATCGGGAACCCGCTCCACAGGATGTAGATGATGGCCGGGACCATGATCGACAGGACCACCGGCCAGCCGAACAGGAAGGTGAGCCCGAAGGCGCCGAGGATCGCGCCGCTCATGCGCGGGGCTCCGCCTCAGGATGGCGCGGCGGGGTGAGGATCGCGGGCACGGATCAGAGCTCCTCGAGCGGGTCGGGCTCCCGCTCCTCGGCGGTCAGCACGTAGATGGGCCGCCCCATCAGCCCCTTGGCGAGCTGGATCGCGCACTCGAGCGCGGAGAGCGCCAGTCCGAGGAAGGCGGCCGAGAAGAACACCCAGTAGGGAATCTGAAGTGTCGGGGTGGCGTTGTTGAGATTGCGCAGCGTCGCGACGGCGACCGAGATCGCGGCGACCCCGAACGCGAGCGTCCCGGTGAGCGCGATGATCGTGCGCAGGCTCGACTTCAGCATGCGCGGCATCGCGTTCAGCACCTCCTCCATCCGCACATTCGCACCGGATGCCACGACCGTCGGCAACGTCACGAAGACGACGCAGATCAGCATGAAGCGGGCGAGCTCCTCGGCCCCGACGAAGGGCTGGCGCAGGATCTCGCGCAGCACGACCTGGATCGCGGGCATCGCGACGAGGACAGCGAGGAGCACGAGGGCGAGGCGGCGGAAGACCCAGCGCACCGGCGCGAGGATGCGGTCGGCGAGGGTCGTCTCGGCCTCGTCGTCGGCGACGAGCGCGGAAGGGGGATGGGTATCGGTCACGGATGAACGCCAGGCATTGTGGATGCGGGCCCGGCACCGTCAGCCGGGCGGGCCCGCATCACGCGATCACTGAATTTCGGCGATCTTGTCGATGTAGGGCTTCCAGTCGGGGAAGTCCTTGGCGACCTCGGCCGACACGCTCTCGCGGAAGGCGTCGAGCTTCAGGCCGTCATCGGGGGTGATGAAGGTCATGCCCTTGCCTTCGAGCTCGCCGATCAGGTCCTTCTCGGCCTGCGAGGCCTTGGCGTAGGTCTCCTGGGCAAGCTCGTCCAGCACGTCCAGGATGGCCTGCTGGTCTTCCGGCGTGATCTCTTCCCAGGTGCTCTCGTTGATGAAGACGGGCAGCACGTTCTGCATGTGCCCAGTCAGCATCACGTGGCTCTGCACCTCGTAGAGCTTGTTGGCGTTGATCATGGTCAGCGGGTTTTCCTGGCCGATCACCATACCGGTCATCAGCGCGGTCGGCAGTTCGCTCACCTCGACCGGGGTCGGGATCGCGCCGAAGCCGCGGATCATCGTCGTCCAGAGCTGGAGGGGGACGCCGCGGAAGGGCTTGCCCGCCAGATCATCGGGCGAATAGACAGCCTGCTTCGCCGTCATCTGACGCGCGCCGCGGAAGAGGCGGCCGATGATGCGCATCCCGCCTTCGTCGGTCAGCGTCTCATTGAACTCCTGCAGGACCGCCGAATTCTGCGGATCGGTCGCGGCGAGAGCGTGCGCGCCATCGCGATAGATGAACGGCGCGTTGAAGACGGCGATGTTGTCAGCGAGCTGCGCGAGCGAGGCGAACTCGTGGTGGCCCATCGAGATGGAGCCGGAGCGCACGCCGTCGATCAGCTCCTGAACGCCGCCGAGCTGCGAGTTCGGGAACACGTTGACGGCGACGCGGCCGCCGGTCGCTTCCGGAATGCGCTCGGCCGCCTGTTCGGCATACCAATATTGAATGTCGCCTTCCGAGCCGACGTGCGCATATCGCAAAGTGACGTCCTGCGCGGCCGCGGCGCCGGCGCCGAGCGCGATCGCCGAAGCGGCAACAACGCCGAGAATCCTATCGATTGATGATTTCATTGTCTGTCCTTCCCCAGTCTCTCGTTCCGCCTCTTGTCGACAAATGGGCGGTTGAGTGCTCAAATACGGTGGCATACCAAAGGGCCGTTGAAAAGTGCCCGATTGGGGAAAGGATCGAAGTGACCTCTCTGAGCGACCGCGACGGCGACGCCGTCCTCCACATCGTGGACCCCCACCAGCACTTCTGGAATCTGGCGGAAAACCCCTATCCCTGGCTTCAGGGGCCCGAGCGCATCCCCTTCCGCTACGGCGACTATTCGCCGATCTGCAAAAACTATCTGCCGCCCGATTTCCGGCGCGATTGGGGCGACGGGATCGTCGTCGACAAGACGGTCCACATCGAGGCCGAGTGGGATCGGGCCTCCCCCGTCGCCGAGACGAAATGGCTGGAGGCGCTCAGCGCCCGCGAAGGCCTGCCGACGGCCTGCGTCGCTTTCGCCCAGCTCGACGCGCCGGATGCGGCCGACATCATCGCAGAGCAGGCGGCGAGCCCGCTCGTGCGCGGCATCCGCTGCAAGCCGGCCTCGACGACCGACCCCCGCTCCGCGCGGCGTGGCGAGCCCGGCTCCATGGACGATTCGGCCTGGCGCGAAGGCTATGCCGCGCTGAAGCCGAACGGCCTCTCCTTCGACCTCCAGACCCCCTGGTGGCACCTCGACGCGGCCGCCGAGCTCGCGCGGGACTTCCCGACGACGCAGATCATCATCAACCACACCGCCCTCCCCTCCGACCGCAGCGCCGAGGGCCTCGCGGGCTGGCGTGCCGGGCTGGAGCGGGTGGCGCGGGAGCCGAACGTCGCGATCAAGATCTCCGGCATCGGCCTCGCCAACCAGGCGTGGACTGTGGAAAACAACGGGCCGATCATCCGCGACACGATCTCGATCTTCGGCACGGACCGCACGATGTTCGCGAGCAACTTCCCGGTGGACAGCCTGATCGGCGACTACGCGACCATCTTCAAAGGCTTCGCAAAATCCGTGGAAGACCTTCCCGACGCCGACCGGGCGAAACTGTTGCGTGAAAACGCGATCGCCATCTACCGGCTTTAAGACAAGAACGAACGAGGAAACGACCATGACGGCCAAGATCGCCTTCATCGGGCTCGGGCTGATGGGGACGGGCTTCACCCGCCGCCTCAGCGCCACCGGCCACACGATCACCGGCTACGACATCGCGCCCGACACGCTGGCGGCCGCCGGCGCGTGGGGCGTCACCCCCGCCGCCTCCGTCGCGGCGGCCGCGGCGGACGCCGACATCGTGATGATCTGCGTCACCACGACCAAGGCCATGAAGGCGGTGGTCGGCGAACTCGCGGCAGGCTCGCTCGCCGGCAAGATCGTCGTCGACTTCTCCACCTGCGAGATCCCGGCGACCGAGGCCGCGGCCAAGATGGTCGCGGACAAGGGCGGCGCGTTCATCGACGCGCCCGTCTCCGGCGGCCCCGGCCAGGCCGAGGCCGGCACGCTCGCCATCATGGCGGGCGGCGACGAGGCGGCGATCGCGACCGCGCGGCCGACACTCGAACATCTCGGCAAGGTGACGCACATGGGGCCGGTGACGGCCGGCCAGGCGACGAAGCTCGTCAACCAGGCCCTCTGCCTCACCAACTATGCGATCGTCGCGGAGGGGCTGCGCATCGCCCAGGCCTTCGGCGTCGACGCGGCGAAGATCCCGGACGCGCTCGCCCCCGGCCTCGGCAACTCGGCCGTGCTCCAGGCGATCTATCCGCGCATGGTCGAGGGCGACTTCGCCCCGCGCGGCTATGCGCGCCAGGTGCTGAAGGATTTCGAGATGCTGATGGAGGCGACGCGCGAGAAACACATCTCGCTGCCGATGTGCTTCCAGGCGACGTCGCTCTTCCGGATGCTCGTCGCTGACGGCAAGGGTGAACTCGACGGCGCGGCCGTCGTCACGCTCCTGCCCGAGCCGCACTGATCAGGCCTCGGCGGTCTCCCTCTCCGCGGCGAGGGCGGCCGCCAGGCGCATCATCTGGTCGAAGGCCTTGAGCACATGGCCTTCGAGGACGGGACGGATCGCCTCCGCGTCCCGCTTTTCGAGGAGATCGAGGATCAGCTCGTGCTCCTTGATCGCGCTCTCCCACCGCTCGGTCTTGAGGTTGCACAGGTACCGCATCCGGTAGACCTGCGCATTCAGCCGCCGGTGATATTCGATGAGCACGCGGTTCTTCGTGATCGCGACGAGGCTCGCGTGGATTTCCTGGTTCCGGTGGAAGTAGGCGAGCCGGTCGCCGCGCATGTAGGCGGCGAGCATTTCGTAGTGGATCGCGCGAAGCTGGCGCACGTCCTCCGGCGTCGACATCGCGCAGGCGAGCGCGCCGGCGAACCCTTCGAGCGCGCCGAGCACCTGGAGCATCTCGCGGATCTCGCTGTCGGAGGGCGAGGCGACCGTCGCCGCGCGCCGCGGCGCGAGCTCCACGAGCCCCTCCGCCGACAGGATCTTCAGCGCCTCGCGCAGCGGCGTGCGTGAGACGCCGAGCTCGGCCGCAAGGGCGCGCTCGCGAATCGGCATCCCCGGCTGGAGCTTGTCCTCCAGGATCCGCTCGCGGATCAGCTGCGCGACGCGCTCGGGCTTGAGCCCGCTATCGGGCTGCCCCTCGTAGGTGCTGGTGGGAAGGTCCACGGCTGGCCGGCTCTTCGTCTGGTGTCACGCTCCGCTCGCGGCCACCCGGCCCTCTGCGCCGCGCCGCGAAGGGCGGGAGCGGCGCGTGGGTCATGCCGTTGCGGCCGGCGGGGCCTCGCGCGGCGGGTCAGAATCCCCACCGCGCGAAACGGCCCGCGCAAGATCTGGTATACCACATTCGCGCGCCGCTGCACCTGCAAAGATCGCCGCGCGGCGGCGGACGGGGCTCGGGACGCCTCTGCGCCCCGAGCCAGGCGCGTCAGTCGGCGGTGCCGTAGGCCTTCACAGCCTCGTCGAGCCGGTCGGGCCATTCCGCACCGATCTCGCCGACGATCCACTCGCGCACCGGGCCCTGCGCGGCGTCGCGGAAGGCGGCCTGCTGGTCGGGCGTCAACGGCGTCACGGTCATGCCGAGATCGGAGAGGATCGTGGAGGCGTTGGCGTCCTGCGCGGCGGTCATCCCGCGATGGATGGTCTTCGCGATCATGGCGCACTCGTCGACCGCTGCCTGCTCGTCCGCCGAGAGTGAGCCGTAGAACTGGTCGCTGATCAGGTAGACGTGCCAGGAGAAGACGTGACCGTCGAGCGTCACATATTTCTGGTGCTGGTAGAGCGAGGCGTCGACGATGTTGGTGACGCCGTTCTCCTGCCCGTCGACGACACCCTGCTGGAGCGCGGTCGGGAGCTCAGGCCACGGCACCGGCGTCGCGGACGCGCCGAGCGATTCCACGAGCTTTACATAGACCGGGCTCGGCTGGACGCGGATCTTCATCCCCGCCATGTCGGCCGGGCTCGACACCTCGCGCTTGGAGTTCGTGAAGTTGCGCACGCCGTTGTCGGCGTAGCCGAGCACGCGGATGCCGGTCTCGTTCAGCATGTCCTCGGCCATCGCGTCGCCGAACGGACCGTCCATGATGTCCCAGGCCATCGCCTGGTCGGTGAAGACATATGGGAGGGCCAGCACCGAGAAGGGCTTGTACATCGCCGAGACGGGGCCGTCGTGGACGACGCCCATCTGGATCGAGCCGAGCTCCAGCCCTTCCAGCACCTGGTTGCCGTCGCCGAGCTGGCTCGCCGGGAAGATCTGCACGTCGATCGAGCCGGCGGTCTTCGCCTCCACGCAGCCCTCGAAGGCGAGCGCGGCGGCGTGCTTGGGCGCGGCCAGATTCGCGGCCTGGAAGTGGGCGTAGCGCAGCACCTTGGGGCTCTGCGCGAGGGCCGGCGCCGCGACCGCCATCGCGAGCGCGGAAACGGCGAGTGTCTTGAAGGTCGTCCGCATCGTGTTTCCTCCGTTTGTTGTTCTTAGTGTGTGTAGCCGAAGAGGCTCGGCACGGTGGTGCTCAGCGCGGGAATGAGGATCACGAGCAGGAGCACCAGAAGCTCGGCCGCCAGAAGCGGCAGAACGGCCTTGGAGAGCGCCTCGAGGCGGAGGCGCCCGACGGTCGAGACCACGAAGAGGACCGGCCCGACCGGCGGCGTCACCATCCCGATCGCCAGATTGAGCACGAGCATCATCGCGAATTGAAGCGGGTCGATGCCGAACGAGGCGGCGATCGGGGCGAGCACCGGCGTCAGGATGATGAGGGCGGGCAGCGTGTCGATGAAGAGCCCGCACACGAGGGCAAAGCCGCTGAGCAGGAAGAGGACGAGGAGCGGATCGTCGGTGAGGGAGGCGATCATCCCGGCGAGCGTCTGCGGGATCTGCAGATAGGTCAGCAGCCAGGAGAAGATCGAGGCCATCGCGACGATGAGGAGGACCGAGGACGTCGTGAGCGCGGCGCGGGAAAAGACGCCGACGAGGATCCCCCAGGAGAGCGTGCGCATCACGAAGCCGAGGAGGAGCGCGTAGGCGCACGCGACCGCCCCCGCCTCGGTGGGGGTGAAGACACCGCCGAGGATGCCGCCGAGGATGATGATCGGCATCACCATCGCGGGCACGGCGAGGAGGCCGCTGCGGCCGAGCTCGCGCGCGCTCGCCCGGTGCTCGCGCCCGCGATAGCCGCGCCGGACGGAGATGATGTGATTCGCCGCCGAAAGCGCGATGCCCAGCAGGATCCCCGGCACGATCCCCGCGAGGAAGAGGCCGGACACGGTGACGCTCGTCTCGGAGATCGCGTAGACGACCATCAGGATCGAGGGCGGGATGATCGGCCCGATCGTCGCCGTCGCGGCCGAGAGCGCGCCGGCATAGTTCGCGTCATAGCCCGCGCGCCGCATCATGCGCATGACGATCGCCGACGGCCCGGCCGCGTCCGCGAGGGCGGAGCCGGAGATGCCGGCGAAGAGCATCGAGACGACGACGTTCGCGTGGCCGAGCCCGCCGCGCACATGGCCGACGAGGTCGTTCGCGAGGCGCAGGAGCGCGCCCGTCAGCCCCGCCGCCGTCATGAGATCGGCCGCGAGGATGAAGAAGGGCACCGCCATCAGCGGGAACGAATCGATCCCGCCGAAGATGCGCTGCGCCACCATCAGCGGCGAGAGCGAGCCGTCCCACAGCACCGCCGCGAGCCCCGCCATCCCCATGGTGAAGGCGACCGGCACGCCGAGGATGAGCGTCGCGACGAAGACGGCGAGGAGAATCACGGCCATCGTCAGATCCCCTGCGCTTCGCCGGGCTCGTCGTCGTGGACGAACGCGCCGTCGACATAGCGGCGCAGGAAGAAGAGGAGGTGGATGACGAAGAGCCCCGCCCCCACCGGGATCGCAAGATAAGGGATGCCGCGCGGGATGTCGGTCGCGACGGTGCTGCGGCGCCAGCCGAAGATGACGAATTCGGTGCCGAACCAGACGAGCGCGGCCATGAAGAGGAGCGTCGCGATCGCGATGCAAAGGCGGATCGCCCGCCGGCCCTGGAGGGGCAGCATGTCCTGCAGGAACTCGATCGCGACGAGCCGGCCCTCGCGCAGCGCGAGCCCCGCCCCGAGGAAGGCGCCCGCCACCATCAGATAGCGCGCGACCTCCTCCCCCCACGTCAGCGACCAGCCGAAGATGTAGCGCAGCACCACGTTGGCCAAGACGATGATGAACGTCGCCGCGAGCATCGCGGCAACGAGCCAGCGGTTGAGGCGGCAGACCGCGTCGTCCATCCGGTCGAGGACGGAACGCCCGCGCACCGGCTCAGACAATGGCATAGCCGCCATCAACCGGCAGGATCGCGCCGGTGACGAACGCGGCGGCCGGCGAGCAGAGGAAGAGGACGGGCCCGGCAAGGTCGTCCGGCTGCCCCCACCGCCCGAGCGCCGTGCGCGACAGGATCGCGGAGGCGCGCGTCTCGTCCTTCTGCAGCGCCTCGGTGAGCGCGGTCGCGATCCAGCCGGGGGCGATCGCGTTCACGCGGATGCCGTCGGCCGCGTACGCGATCGCGAGCGATTTCGTCATCTGCGAAATGCCGCCCTTGCTCGCCGAGTAGGCCGGCACGAGGCCGCCGCCGAAGAAGGAGAGCATCGAGGCGGTGTTGACGATCGCGCGGATCGGCGACTTCGCGAGAAGCGGACGCGCCGCCGCGCACACGCGCATGCTGCCGGTGAGGTTGATGTCGATCACGGAGGCGAACACCTCCGGATCGTGCTCCTCCTGGCGGCGGATGACGCCGGCGCAGTTCACCACCACGTCGAGCCGGTCGTGGCTCTCGACGAGGCCGCGCACGGCCTCCCCGTCGCGCACGTCGAGCATCGCGATGTCGGCCTTGCCGAGCACGGGGTCGGCCTTCGCCGCCTCCACCTCGCGCGCCGTCGCACCCGTCGCGGTGACGGCGGCGCCGGCGGCGAGGAAGCCGCGCGCGATGGCGGCGCCGATCCCCGAGGTGGAGCCCGTCACGAGCACGCGGCATCCGGTATACCAGGGAGCGGCCCAGTGAGCGCCCTCCCCCGCCGCGGCCGTCGCTTCGGCCGCGGGTGTCATGGCTTCGCCTGTCATGGGATCAGCGGATGAACTGGTCGACGAAATCCGCGCCGAGGCCCACCTCGATATAGTGCTTGCGGCACATATCGATCTTGGTGAAGACGTCCTCGAAGCCGATATTCTTGTTGTTCTCGTCGAGATAATACATGCAGCCGGTAATATTGAAGAAGGTGATCATCTCTTCGGTATCTTCCGGCACCACCAGGGTGTGGATCTCGCCCGGCGGCTCGAACACGTAGGAGCCGGTCTCGGCGATCCAGCTGTGCTCCAGATAGTGCCAGCGGCCGCGGATGACGTAGCCGTGCACCGGGTTCGGGTGCAGGTGCTTCGACAGGATGCCGGACTTGCGCACGCGCAGGAGATTGCACCACTGCCCCTGGAGCGTGTTCAGCATCAGCGGGCGAAACCAGACATCCTTCGCCTGCGGCACCCAGACGCGCTCATCGTCCGGCAGCGCGGGAATCGCGATCTCCGCCGCCGCGAGCCTGTGGGCGGACTGGTTCATATTGTCGTACAAGGCCACCGCCTCCTCGATCTGGCCGGGGGCGGCGCGACGGCACGCCCGGCGACGACCGGGCCACCAGCGGTGGCAGCGCCGGCGTGTGTGCCGCGATCCTCCCCCCGTGGCCGGTATACCCGGCCATCTTCTGCGCCGGATACTCCTTCCCTTTTCCGCCCAAGGCAACACCGGCCGACCGGCCGCCTGCAAATATCAAATCGGACCGCACGCCGTCCCGCCACGCACCGATCCACTTAATCGATCTCATTCAGGCAATGCGCGGCATCCACAGCCTCAGCGCCAGCGTTGACAACGCTCGGTTTGGACTGATTAGTCTGCAACTGAGGAAACGCCCGCGATAGCGGACACACACAACGCGAAAATCGCGGAACGAGAACACGACCCGCTGGAGGAGCCCCATGAAGAGACGTACCCTTTTGACCGCCGCGACCGCCATCGCGGCCCTCGGCCTCGTCGGCACTGGCACGGCGATGGCCCAGTCGAGCTACCCGGAGCGGCCGATCCAGATGATCGTGCCCTGGGGCGCCGGCGGCGGCACCGACGCGGTCGGCCGCATCTTCGCCTCCCTCCTGCAGGAAGAACTCGGCAAGCCCGTCAACGTCGTGAACCGCACCGGCGGCTCGGGCGTCGTCGGCCACAGCGCCATCGCGACCGCCCCGGCGGACGGCTACACCATCGGCACCATGACGATCGAGATCGACATGATGCACTGGCAGGGCCTCACCGAGCTCACCTACAAGGACTATGACATCCTCGCCCTCGTGAACGCGGACCCCGCGGGCGTGATGGTGTCCTCCGATTCGCCCTACAACACGCTCCAGGAGCTGCTCGAGGCGATCAAGACCGAGCCGAAAGGCACGTTCAAGGCGTCCGGCACCGGTCAGGGCGGCATCTGGCACCTGGCGCTCGCCGGCTGGCTGATCTCCGAAGGCCTGCCGCCCGACCAGGTCACCTGGGTGCCGAGCCAGGGCGCCGCGCCCGGCCTCACCGACATGGTGGCCGGCGGTGTCGACATCGTCCCCTCCTCGCTCGCCGAAGGCCGCTCGCTGATCGAGGCCGGCCGCGTGCGCCCGCTCGCCTCCATGTCGACCGAGCGTCAGGCCCTCTTCCCGGACGTGCCGACGCTGAAGGAAGTGACCGGCGTCGACTGGACGATGGCCGCATGGCGCACGATCGTCGCCCCGGCGGGTCTGCCCGATGACGTGAAGACCAAGCTCGCCGCCGCGGTCGAGAAGGCCTTCAACAGCGACGAGTACCAGAACTTCATGAAGGAACGCGGCTTCGGCATCCGTTGGGCCGGCCCCGCGGACGCGACCGCCGCCATCGGCGAAGACGACGCCAATCTCGGCAAGGTCATGAAGGAAGCCGGGCTCGCGGCGAACTGAGCCCGTCTCCCCTCGCGGCGCGTGAGCGCGCCGCGAGGCTCCGCCCCGCGTCCCTTTGCGTCAAAGAGCGACCGCTTCCATGAAGCTCAACGACATCTGCCTCGGACTGATCGTCCTTGCCTGCGGGATCGCCATCTTCGTCTCGGCCCTGCAATTCTCCCCGATTCCGGGGCAGGCCTATGGCGCGGACACGATGCCTCGCGTGATCGGCGCGGGCGCGATCCTTCTCGGCCTCGTCCTCATCGGGCGCAGCCTCGTCGCGGGCGTGCGCGTGCCTGCGATTTCGATCGAGCCCTGGGCGCGCTCGCCGCGCGCGATCGCGAACCTCATCGTCGCGATCATCCTCGTCATTCTCTACATCATCTTCTCGCCGAGCCTCGGCTTCGTCATCACGGCGCTCATCCTGCAGCTCGCGCTGATGCTCCTGCGCGGCGTGCGGCTCGTGCCGGCGGTGATCGTCTCCATCGTCGCGACCATCGTCATCCAGCAGGCGTTCGGACGGATCCTTCTCGTCCCGCTTCCCCGCAACGCGGCCTTCGGCTTCCTTTGGTGATGCGTCCATGAACGTGATTGCGGAGGCCTTCGGCCTCGTCTTCCAGCCCTACGTCCTCCTCGTCATCCTCGGCGCGGGCTGCTTCGGCATGTTCGTCGGCGCGATTCCGGGCCTCACCGCGACGATGGCGACGGCGCTCCTCGTGCCGATCACCTTCTTCATGGACCCCGTCCCCGCCATCGCCGCGATCGTCACGGCGACCGCGATGGCGATCTTTGCGGGCGACATTCCGGGCGTCCTCCTGCGCATGCCCGGCACCCCCGCGAGCGCGGCCTATGTGGAGGACGCCTACCGCCTCACCCGCGCGGGCAAGTCGGAGGAGGCGCTCGGCGCGGTCCTCATCTTCTCGATGATCGGCGGCCTCTTCGGCACCGTCGTCCTCGTCACCGCCTCGCCGGTGCTCGCCGAAATCGCGCTGAAATTCTCCTCCTTCGAGTATTTCTGGCTCGTCCTCCTCGGCCTCTCGTGCGCGATCTTCGTCTCGCCGGGCTCGGTCTCGAAGGGCATCCTGTCGCTCATCATCGGCCTCTTCGCCGCGACCATCGGGATCGACAATCCGGCCGGCCAGCCGCGCTACACGTTCGGCAATGTCGAGCTTCTGGCGGGCGTCCAGTTCATCCCCGCGATGATCGGCCTCTTCGCCGTCTCCGAGGTGCTGCGCTCGCTGGTGCGCGGCACCGACCGCCCGCCGATGGAGCCGGCACCGATCAAGAGCATCTTCCACGCCCAGTGGGCGAACCTGAAGCGCTACCCGGTGCAGGTCCTGCGCGGCAGCACGCTCGGCACCGCGATCGGCGCGCTCCCCGGCGCCGGCGCCGACATCGCCGCCTGGATCTCCTACGCCGTCAGCAAGAAATTCTCCCGCACGCCGGAGAAGTTCGGCCGCGGCCACATCGAGGGGCTCGTCGAGGCGGGCTCGTCCAACAACGCGGCCGTCAGCGGCGCATGGATCCCCGCCCTCGTCTTCGGCATCCCCGGCGATTCGATCACCGCAATCGTGATCGGCGTCCTCTACATCAAGGGCATCAATCCGGGGCCGACGGTGTTCATCAACAACCCGCAGATGATCTATGCGGTGTTCATCGTCTTCTTCGTCGCCAACATCTTCATGCTGCCGCTCGGCTGGGTGGCCATCAAGGCGGCGCGGCGGATCCTGTCGATCCCCGAGAAGATGCTGATGCCGATCATCCTGATGTTCTGCATCATCGGCTCCTTCGCCATCAACAACTCGCCCTTCGGCATCATCCTGATGCTGATCTTCGGCGTGCTCGGCTTCCTGATGGAGGAGAACGACATCCCGATCGCCCCGGCGATTCTCGGCCTCGTCCTCGGGCCGATGCTGGAGCAGAATTTCATCACCTCGATGATCAAGGCGGACGGCAGCTTCTTCGCCTTCTTCGAGCGGCCGATCTCGGCCGGGCTCGGCATCTTCACGATCGCGGTCTGGTTCCTCCCGCTCGTCTTCTTCCTCCTGCGCCGACGGCGAACGGCGTAGGGCGCGTCATCCCGCCATGACATCATGGCGGGATGATCCATCGCGCGCGTCAGACAGGCCCTAACCGTCCGCCCCCTCGGCCGTGAGGCCCGCCGCGAGCGTCGCGGCGACCGCCGCCAGTTCGGCGGCCGTCGGTGAGGGAAGCGGCGCGAAGGTCAGATCCTCTTCCTGGATGTAGCGGCGGGAGGTCACGTCCGTCGGCGCCACCATCGGCACCAGATGGGCGTGGGTGTGGGCGATGTCCGTCCCGGTGAAGAAGAAGGCGACGCGCGGCACCCCGTAGAGCCCCTTCTGCACCCGCGCGATGCGCTTGCCGAGACGCGTGATCGCCATCAGCACCTCGTCCGGACAAGTCTCGAAGGTCGGATAGTGCGCGCGCGGCACGATCTGCACGTGGCCGGTGCGGATCGGGCCGATGTCGAGGAAGGCGACGAGCGTGTCGTCCTCGTGGACGCGGTGCGAGGGCACCGTGCCGGCCGCGATCCTGCAGAAAAGACAACCTGCGGCTTCCATCCTTCGTTTCCTCCACCTTGTCGCAGTCGACGCGGGACCGGCCGACGGTGTTTGCTATGCCACGCGAACCCGTGCCATCACCACGCCAACCGAAATCGCCAGGACGCTTTTCATGTCGGACTCGACCGCCATCGCCTCACCGCTCGCCTTCGACCCCGAGGCGCATGGATGGTCGCCCTATGCCGACGAAGGCTTCATCGGCCTCGTCGGCCCGTTCTGGACACGCCCCGGCGAGGGCCCGGCCCCGCACTTCGCCTTCCTCGCCGAACCGAAGCACCACAACCGCCGCGGCGTCCTCCAGGGCGGCATGATGATGACCTTCGCCGACCGCTCGATGGGCATGACCGCCTGGTACGTGAACGGCGAACGGCCTCAGGCGACCGTGCAGCTCGACGTGCATTTCATCGACGCCGTCCAGATCGGCGAGTTCGTGGAGGCGGACGTGGAGGTCGTGCGCCGCACCCGGCAGATCATCTTCGTGCGCGGCACCTTCCGCGTCGGCAAGCGCATCGTCGCGACCGCCGATGGGGTGTGGAAGACGGTGCGCCCGCCGGAGGAGCCGGTCGCGGCCTGACGTTCAGACGACCTTCAACGTCGCCGCGCGTTCTTCCGGCGCGGCCGACATGATCCGCGCGGCCGCCAGCACGTGGCTGCGCATGGTCGCCTCCGCCCAGCGCGCGTCGCCGAGGCGGAAGGCCTCGATGAGCTGGCGATGGTCCGAGAGGCTGCGCGCGATGTCCTCGGCCGAGAAGGTGCCGTAGGAGCGCACGAGGAAGCCCACCTCGATGAGATTGGCGGCGAGCGCCTCAAGCCGCCGGTGGCCGGACGCCGCGAGGATGCCGTGGTGGAGGGCGAGGTTCAGCTCCGACAGGCGCATCACCCCGTCCCCGCGCGCCGCCGCCTCCATCTCGTCGCAGATGCGGGCGAGGCGATCGATCTCGGCCGGCCGCGCCCGCTCGGCCGCGAGCCGCGCCCCCATCGCCTCCAGCTCCGCCCGCACCTCGAAGATCTCGCGCGCATCCTCGCGCGACCAGCCGTTCACCACCGCGCCCGCGTGGGGGGTGAAGTCGATGAAGCCCTCGGCCGAGAGGCGCCGCAGCGCCTCGCGCACCGGCGTGCGGCTCACGCCGAAGCGCTCGGCGATCCCCTCCTCCACAAGACGGTCGCCGACCCCGATCTCGCCGCGCGCGATCGCGTTGCGCAGCGCCTCGTGGACGCGGTCCGTCGCGGTCAGGCGTCGCTCGATGCCCATTGTATCCAATCGATCATCTGGCTGTCGAAATTCTCTTGTAAATTGACATATCGCATACAATCCACGAATGCCATTGTCGTACCCGACACGATGGACGCCGCGCGCGCGGCCGCCCGCATGACCGACACCAGCCCGGCGCACCCGCGCGCCCACGATCGAGGAGATCCATGGCCAACCCGTCGCTGAAAGCCGCCTTCGCACGTCGCGCCTTCGTCACGGCCCCCGGGGTCTACGACCTCATCTCGGCCCTCATCGCCGACCGGATGGGGTTCTCCGCCCTTTACGTCACCGGCTACGGCACCGTCGCCTCCTATCTCGGCCTGCCAGATGCGGGGCTCGCCACCTACCGGGACATGCTGGAGCGGGTCGAGACGATCGTGGCGCGCACGAAGACGCCGGTGATCGCGGACGCCGACACCGGCTATGGCGGGCTTCTCAATGTGCGCCACACCGTGCGGGGCTACGAGGCGGCCGGAGTGACGGCGATCCAGCTCGAAGACCAGGAATTCCCGAAGAAGTGCGGCCACACGCCGAACCGGCGCGTGATCGCGATGGACGATATGGTGCGCAAGATCGAGGTCGCGGTCGATTCGCGCCGCAGCGACGATTTCCTCATCATCGCCCGGACCGACGCCCGCACCGCCCTCGGCCTCGACGAGGCGCTGAAGCGCGGGGAGGCGTACGCCAAGGCGGGCGCGGACATCATCTTCATCGAGTCGCCCGAGACGGAGGCCGAGATGGAGACCGTCTGCAAGACGATCGACAAGCCGCTCCTCGCCAACATGGTAGAGGGCGGGCGCACGCCGGTGAAGTCGGCGGCCGAACTCGCCGCGATGGGCTACGCGCTCGCGATCTTCCCCGCCGCCGGCTTCCTCTCCACCGCCGCCGCCCTCACCAACGCCTATGGCGACCTCAAGGAGAACGGGCGGACCACCGAGCGTACGCCGCTCTATTCTTTCGAGAAATTCAACGAGCTGATCGGCTTCGAGGACGTCTGGGAATTCGAGAAGCGCTACACCTCCTGAGCCCCGCGCGGACGACGCGCCCGTTGCGCCTGCACGGGCGCGTGTGCCAGATCGGCCCCGGCGCGCCGACGCGCCATCGAGGGAGCGGGACGACATGAGCGACACGGGCGCGGTCATCGCCATCCATGGAGGCGCCGGGGCGATCCAGCGCGAGAAGCTCGGGCCGGACGGCTACGAGGCCGCGCTCGCCGGGCTCCGCGAGGCGCTTCTCGCCGGCTGGGCCCGCCTCAGCGCCGGCGCGAGCGCGCTCGACGGGGTGGAGGCGGCCGTGATGTCGCTGGAGGACAACCCGCTCTTCAATGCCGGGCGCGGCGCCTGCTTCAACGCCGACGGCATCCACGAGCTCGACGCCTCGATCATGGACGGGAAGACGCTCGCGGCCGGCGCGATCGCCGCGTCGCGCACGATCCGCAACCCGGTCGTCGCCGCGCGCGCGGTGATGGAGCGGACCGGCCACCTCCTCCTCTCCGGCGACGGGGCGGACGCGTTCGCCACCGCCGAGGGGATCGCGCAGGAGCCGCAGAGCTACTTCCACACCGAGCGCCAGCAGCGCAATCTCGCGAAGGCGCGCGCCCGCCATCTCGGCGAAGATTCCGGCCCCGTCAGCGACGCCGAGCGCCACGGCACGGTCGGCGCGGTGGCGCGCGACCGGCACGGCAACCTCGCCGCCGCGACATCGACCGGTGGCATGACCTACAAGCGGCCCGGCCGCGTCGGCGACACCCCGATCATCGGGGCCGGCACCTACGCGCGCAACGGGGTGTGCGCGGTCTCCTGCACCGGCTCGGGCGAGGTCTTCATCCGCGTGTGCGCGAGCCACGAGATCGCCGCCCGCATCGCCTATCGCGGCGACGGCCTCGACGCCGCCGCCCGCGCCGTCCTCTTCGAGGAGATCGACGCGCTCGGCGGAAATGGCGGCCTCGTCGCGGTGGACGCGGCCGGCATGGTCTCGATGCCCTATTCGAGCGCGGGCATGTATCGCGGCGCGATCGACGCCAACGGCATGATGCATGTCGGCATCTACGAGGAGCTCGTCTCCGAGCCGGTCTGAGGAAGGTCGCGCCGCACGCCGGACGCTTCGGCTAGTTCACCACCGCCCGCCTGCGGCGGTCGCGCGTGCCGTCCTGCTGCGGCTCGGTGGAGAGGCGCACGATGAGGCGGCCGGGGATGATGCGGCGGCGCGCAGTCTCGCGCTGCTCGATCCGGTCGATCAGCATCTCCACCGCCGCGCGGCCCAGCGCCTCCGCGCCGAGATCGAGCGCGGTGATGGGCACCGTAGCCCCGCTCGTCGTAGGCCCGTCATTGCCGGACACGATCATGAGGTCGCGCGGGACGACATAGCCCGCCGCCGCCGCCGCGAACATCGTGCCGACGGCGAAGCGGTCGATGTGGGCGAAGATCGCGTCCGGCGCCGCCTCGCGGTCGGCGAGCATCTTCAGCGCGGCGTTGTAGGCGGCCGATTCGGTCGGCAGCTCGTCGAGCGAGGCGATCAGCGGCGCCACCCCGTGCTCGGCCGACCAGGTCTCGATCGCCCGGCGCGCGGCGATCGTATACTCGTAGTGCGGGTCGGCAAGGATCGCTCCGATCCGCCGCGCGCCACGCTCGGTGAGATGGTCGAGCACCTGGCGCGTCAGACCCTCATGGTCGTTGTCGACCCACCACCCCTCCTCCGGCCGGTGTCGCATGTCCTGGCCGATGGTGACGACGGGGAGCGACTGGCGGTCGAAATGGTCGAGCATCGGGTCGCCCGCGATGGGGTCGACGACGATGCCGCCGTCGAGCGGCACGTTGGCGAGCTGTGAGACTCCCGCCCCGAAGGGGAGAAGGAGGAGCATGTAGCCGCGCGCAAGGGCCGTCGCGGCCGCCGCCTGCCAGATGGTGGTGAGGTAGTCCATCATCGGCAGCATGGTCGCGAGGCTCGGGCGGACGGAGGCCGCGATCGCGATCACCCCGGTGCGGCCGTTGCGCAGGCGGCGGGCATTGTGGTTCGCGCGGTAGCCGAGTTCCGCCGCGATCGCGATCACCCGCTTGCGCGTCTCCGCGTCGAGGCGGCCGGTCCCGTTCAGCGCGTAGGAGACGGCCGTCGGCGACACGTTCGCGGCCTTCGCGACGTCCTTGATGCCGATCCGCTTGCGCCGCAGCGGGCGTTCGCCGTCGTCCCTCTGTCCCACGTCCGCTCCATCCTTGCCGGCGCCGCGGCCGGTCCATGCCGTTCGATCACACTGGCACGAAGCTTGCGAGACTCTTCGCGGGATCCACGCTGTCTGGACAGTGCGGATCCTATGCTTTAACGTTTAAGCACCTCGAACGCATCCGCTGCAAAAGAGATCGTCTGCCACCGGAGGCAGGCGTATCCTCGCGGCGGCGCTCGAGACACCCGGACAATTGGCGTGCTGAGGAGCCACCATGAGCGTTGATCGCGAGAAGATGCGACTGTCCTTCCTCGACCAGATGAGCCGCAGGCGCTTTCTCGCCGGCTCGACGAGCCTCGCGGCGGCCGCCGCCTCGGCCGGCCTCGTCCTGCCCCGCCGCGCCTTCGCGCAGGCCGACACCATACGCTTCTGCTCCTGGGGCGGCGCGTTGCAGGACCTTCAGCGCACGCACGTCCTCACCCCTTTCCAGGAGGCCTCCGGCATCCGCGTCGTGGAGGATTCGCTGCCCTTCCCGAGCCGCATCAAGGCGATGGTCGACAGCGGCAATCTGGAGTTCGACGTCGTCGAGACCGACCTTCTCACCCAGCTGACGCTCGAAGACATGGGCGAGTATTTCGAGCCGATCGACTATTCGATGCTTTCGCCCGAAGCGCTCGCCGGCATTCCGGACGAGCTCAAGATGGATAAGGCCGTCGGCTACTTCTACTGGTCCTACAATATCGGCTTCCGCACCGACAAATTCGGCGGCGCGAGCCCTCAGAGCTGGGCCGATGTCTGGGACACCGAGAAGTTCCCCGGCGAGCGGACCCTCACCTCGGCCGATGACGGGCAGTATCCGAACCTCGAATTCGCCCTCCTCGCCGACGGCGTCGCCAAGGAAGACCTCTACCCGATCGACATCGACCGCGCGTTCGCCTCGCTCGACAAGATCAAGCCGTCCGTCGCCAAGTGGTGGAGCTCGGGCAGCGAGGTCGTCCAGCTCTTCACCTCGGGCGAGGTGACGACCGGGTCGACCTATTCGGGCCGCATCCTCACCGCGAAGGACGAGGGCGCCCCGGTGGACCTCTCCTGGAACGACGGCCAGGCCTCGCTCGACTATCTGATGGTCGTGAAGGGCGCGCCGATGGAGCCGGCGATGAAGCTCCTCGACGCGCTTCTGAAGGTCCAGCCGCAGATCGCGATCTTCAACGAGTATGCCGGCGGCCCCGCCAATTCCGACGTGCTCGCGGGCCTGAAGCCCGGCCGTGCCGCGGTGCTGCCGAGCGACCCGGCCAATCTCTCCAAGATGTACGTGCAGGATTCGCGCTGGTGGGCCGACAATTTCGGCACGGTGGTCGACCGCTTCCACGAGTGGTCCCTGCTCTGATCGGCCGGCGCCGTTCCCTGCCCGTCACCCCGTAAGTCAGTCGATGTGGCTGGAATGGCCTCTTTCTCCATCGGCCGCGGCGCCCGGCGCGCCAAGGCCCCGAAGCGCTACCCCGTAGCCCCGCCGAAGCGCGACTGGTTCGCCATCGCGCTCGGCGGGCCGGCGCTTCTCGTCCTCCTCGTCTTCTTCGTCGTGCCGATCGCGGCGATGGTCGCGACCTCCTTCGGCGGTCCGACGCCGCTCGCGAGCTATGAGAAATTCATGGCCTCGCCCGCGGCGACGACGGTGCTGCGCAATACGGTGCTGATCGCGGCGGCGGTCACCCTCATCACCGCCCTCATCGCGATCCCCTTCAGCCTCGCGGTGCGCGCCCTCCCCCAGACGCTCGGCCGGATCGTGCTCCTCGCCGCGGTGCTGCCGCTGTGGATCTCCTCGCTCGTGCGCACCTATGCCTGGCTCTACATGCTGAGCCGTGAGGGGGTGCTCAACAGCGCCATCATGGCGACGGGGCTCATCGCCGAGCCGGTGCCGCTCCTCTTCAACTGGGGCGCGGTGGCCGTCGGCATGGTCCACGTGCTCCTGCCCTACATGATCCTGCCGGTGCACAACGCCGTGAGCGCGATGGACCAGAATCTGGTGCGTGCGGCCCAGTCGCTCGGCGCACCGCCGCTCCGCGTCTTCTTCACGATCATCCTGCCCCTCATCAGCCGCGGCATCGCGACGGGCGCGCTGATCGTCTTCGTCATCGGGCTCGGCTTCTACATCACGCCGCTGATGCTCGGCGGGCGCACGAACATGATGCTCGCCGTCTATGTCGACACCATCGTCAACGTGACGCTGAACTGGCCGAACGCGGCGGCGGCGGCGGTCATCCTCGTCGCGCTCGTCTCCGCCCTCCTCGCGATCGGCGCGCTCGTCGGGCGCCTGCGCCCGGCGGGAGAGACGGCATGAACCGCGTGCGCCCCCTCCCCGCCTTCGTCGCCGGCCTCGTCCTCCTCTTCGTGCTCGCGCCGATCGCGGTCGTGGTGATGATGTCCTTCTCCACGAGCGAGTTCATCCGCTTCCCGCCGCCCGGCTATTCGCTGCGCTGGTTCCTGAACTTCTTCTCCCGCGCCGACTGGACCGAGGCGCTCGGCCGCTCGATCCGCATCGGGCTGATCGTGACGGCGGCGGCGGTGGCGCTCGGGGTGCCGGGCGCGCTTGCCCTCGCCGCCCTTCCGCGCCGACTCGGGGCGACGGGCGCGGCGCTCGCGACGCTCCCGATCCTGATGCCACCGATCGTCCTCGCGCTCGCGATGTACATGAATTTCTCCGGCCTCGGCCTCGTCGGCACCGAGCTCGCGATCATCCTCGGGCACCTGTGCCTCGCGCTCCCCTTCGTGCTGCTCACGACGCTCGCCTCGCTGAAGGGCATCGACCCGAGCCTTGCCCGCGCGGCGCAGGCCTCCGGCGCGGGACCGGTGCGGGTGCTCCTCACGATCACCGTCCCGCTCGCGACACCCGGCATCGTCGCCGGGGCGACGCTCGGCTTCCTCACCTCCTTCGACGAGCTTCTCATCGCCCTCTTCGTCGGCAACTCCACGACGCGGACCCTGCCGCGCCGCATGTGGGAGGGCATCCGCTCCGAGTTCGACCCAACCGTCGCCGCCGCCTCCACCGTCGTCGTGGTCGGCACGGTGGCGATCGGCCTTCTGTTTCTCGCTTTCCGCTCGGCGTGGCGCGCCCGCGCCCGATGACCAACCCGACAGGAGTTTCAACGATGTCCACCGCGCGAGCCATCTACCGGGCCAAATGGGTGCTCGGCTTCAAGGACGGCGCCCATCGTCTCATCGAGGACGGCGAGGTGGAGATCGACGGGCGCACCGTCGCCTATGTCGGCCCGCGCCGGGCTTCTGCGCCCGACGGCGTCGCCGTGCGCGACTTCCCCGAAGGGATGCTCTTGCCGGGCTTCATCTCCTCGCACGCGCACCTGTGCAGCCATGTCGGCGACCGCATGATGGCCGACACCGGCCGGCACGACCTCTTCTCCTGCGGCTTCCTCAACTACCTGCCGGCCGGCAAGGACGGGGCGAACTTCCTCGCCCCCGAGGATCCGGAAGTCGGCATCCGCTACGCGATCGGCGAGCTTCTGAAGAGCGGCGTCACCACGGTCGTGGAGATGGGCGGCGAGGTCGGCGGCAACACCGACATCATGGTCGACATCGCCGGCGAGATGGGCATCCGCGGCTATCTCGCCCCCGGCTACGCCTCGGCCCACTACCACTACGACACCAACGGCCGCCTTCGCTATGAATGGCTCCCCGACGATGGCGAGGCGCAGTTCGAGACCGCGTGCGAGGCCGCCGCGCGCAACAACGGCAAATATGACGACCGCATCCGCGGCATCCTCGTCCCGGTCGAGGCGGTGCTCACCTCGCGCCGGCTGCTGCGCCGCACCCGCGAGGAGGCGACGCGCCTCGGCCTGCCGATCACCCTCCACGTCGCCGAGACGATCTGGGAGTTCCACGAGACCGTGCGGCGCGAGGGGAACACACCGCTCGGCGTCCTTGCGGAGGAAGGCTTCCTCGGCCCGGACGTGATCCTCGGCCACATGCTCTTCTATGGCGGCCACTCGCAGACCGGCTTCCCGCGCGTCAACGACCTGGAGCTCATCGCCGAGAGCGGGGCGCACGTCTCCCACTCGCCATTCGTCTTCTCGCGCCGCGGCATCAGCCTCGAAGGCTTCCGCTCCTACACCGAGCACGGCATCAACATCACGATCGGGACGGACTCCTACCCGCAGGACATGTTCAACGAGATGAAGTTCGCCTCGATCCTCGGGAAGATCTACGAGCAGGACTTCAAGGCCGCCCCCGCGCGCGACGTCCTCAACGCGGCGACGATCAACGGCGCGAAGGCGCTCGGCCGGACCGATATCGGCCAGCTTTCACCCGGCGCGAAGGCCGATCTCCTGGTCGTCGACATGGGGCGGTACGCGTTCGGCCCGATGCTCGACCCGATCAAGTCCATGATCCACATCGGCAATTCGCAGTGCGTCGAGCATGTGATGGTGGACGGCCGCGTGGTGGTCGAGGACGGCCGCCTCACGATGGTGGACGAGGACGCCCTCCTCGCCGAGGTCCGCAAGGGCGGCGATGCCGTCTACCGCGCCTACCCGGACTACGACTTCAAGGGCCGCCCCGCAGAGGCGATCGCCCCGCCCGCCTTCGCCAAGTGGTGAAGCGCGCGGCCTGACGCGCCCACCCCGACGCGCGGCCGGTTGCAGGAATGACCGGCCGTCAGGCGGGGAAACGTTGCCACACCTTCGGTTTCAAAAAATCGTTCCTTGGCGGTGTACCTCGGTAGTGAGAGGCTATAGGTCTCACTGAGTATGAAGGGCAGTTCCTTCGCGTGACCCGGTCGGAGTCCATGGATACCAAGCTCATCGACGAGGAAGGTCGTCTTGCTGCGGTCCGGCGCCTCGATATCTTCGACACACCGCAAGAAGCCGCGTTCGACCACATCACCAACCTGGTGCGCGCCACGCTGAACGTGCCGATGTCGGCGGTCACGCTGATCGACCACGACAGGCAGTGGTTCAAGTCGACGGTCGGCATCAATGCGTGCGAGACGGCGCGCGAGGATTCGTTCTGCACGGTGACGATCCGCCAGCGCGAGCCGATGGTGGTGGAGAACGCGCTGGAGCACCCCCTCTTCCGCGACAATGTCTTCGTCCAGGGCGCGCCCTTCGTGCGCTCCTATGCCGGCGCGCCGCTCGTCATGCCGGACGGCTACCAGGTCGGCGCGCTGTGCGCGATCGGGGACGAGGCGCGCACTTTCTCCGAGTTCGAATTGTCGGTGCTGAGCCAGCTCGCTCGCTGCGTCGTGCAGGAGATGGAGCTGCGCCAGCGCGCCTCGCTCGATCCGCTCACCGGCCTCATGTGCCGCCATCCCTTCCTGAAGCGCCTCCAATGGTCGGTCGACGCGTTCGCGCGGAGCGGCGAGCCGGCGGCGCTCTCGATCCTCGACCTCGACCATTTCAAGTCGATCAACGACCGGTTCGGTCACGATGTCGGCGACCGGGTGCTGTCCGCCGTCGCCGAGACCTGCCGCAACACGCTCGGCCACAAGGCCCATTTCGGCCGCCTCGGGGGCGAGGAGTTCGCGATCGGCCTCCCCGGCCTCGCGATCGACGACGCGCACCGCTCGCTGGAGCGCACGCGCGAGGCGATCGCCTCGATCGAGTTCCTCGACATCCCCGAGCTGCGCGTCTCGGCAAGCTTCGGCCTTGCCGAGCTCGGCGACTGGATCGCCGACGTCTCGCATTGGTGCAAGGTCGCCGACGTCGCGCTCTACGCGGCGAAGAAGGGCGGGCGCAACCAGATCGTCGTCGCCGGACCCTCCGTGCCGGTGGTGGCGAACATCACGGCGCTCGCCGTCCCCTATATCGCCGATCCCGACGCGGACGAGCTGCCCGTCGTCGAAGCCGCGATCGCGACCGCCGTCTTCTGACGATCCGCCCCGGCCCGTAAGGCCGGGACGCCGCGATTCGCGACCTGGAATGTGAAATGCACTCGCTTTAAGAGTGGGCCAGAGGCCTCACGCTTGGAGCGCGCTGCGATGAACATTCCCCGGAAGAGCCTCATCCGCCTCGGCATCCTCGTCCTCCTCGCCCTCGCCGCCTATGGCGTCTGGTGGGCGTTGCGTCCGGCGGGCCTTCCCGACGGCTTCGCCTCGGCGAACGGGCGCGTGGAAGCGGTCGAGATCGACATCGCGGCAAAGACCGCCGGCCGCGTCGCCGAACTCCTCGTCGACGAGGGCGACTTCGTGGAGCCGGGCCAGGAGCTCGCGCGGATGGACACGCTCGTCCTCGAGGCGCAGCTGCGCGAGGCGGAGGCGAACCTCAAGGAAGCCAAGATCGGGATCGACACGGCGAAGAGCCAGGTCAAGCAGGCCGAGGCGAACCATCGCGCCGCCGAGGCCGTCGTCGCCCAGCGCCAGGCCGAGCTCGACGTCGCGCAGAAGACCTTCGAGCGCGTCCAGCAGCTCGTCCAGCGCGAGACCTCACCCATCCAGCGCCTCGACGACCAGACCGCCGTCCTCGAAGGGGCGAAGGCGGTGCTGAACGCGGCCGAGGCGCAGCTCGCCGCGGCGGAGGCGAATGTCAGCGCCGCCAATGCCGGCGTCATCTCGGCGGAAGCCCGGGTCGGCGCGGTGGAGGCCGCGATCGAGCGCATCAAGGCCGACATCGCCGACAGCACCCTCACCTCCCCGCGCGTCGGGCGGGTGCAATATGTGGTCGCGCGGCCCGGCGAGGTGGTGAGCGCGGGCGGCGTCCTCCTCAACATCATGGACCTGCGCGACGTCTACATCACCTTCTTCCTGCCGACCTCGGCGGCGGGCCGCATCTCCATCGGCAACGAGACGCGCATCGTCCTCGACGCCGCGCCCGAATATGTGATCCCCGCCTCGATCTCCTATGTCGCCGACGTCGCGCAATTCACCCCGCGCACGGTCGAGACGCAGGAGGAGCGGGAGAAGCTGATGTTCCGCATCAAGGCGCGCGTCGATCCGAGCCTCCTCGAACGCTATGTGAGCTACGTGAAGACCGGCCTGCCGGGCGTCGCCTATGTCCAGGTCGACAAGGACGCACCCTGGCCCGAAAACCTCACGGTGAGGCTGCCGGAGTGAGCGCGGCCGACCCGTCCGCCGGGCCGGCCCCATCCGTCGTCCACTTGGCCGGCGTCTCGCTGAAATATGGCCGCGTCACCGCGCTCCGCGACATCTCGCTCGACATTCCGCCCGGCCGCATCGTCGGCTTCATCGGGCCGGACGGCGTCGGCAAGTCGAGCCTCTTCTCGCTGATCGCGGGCGCGCGGCGGGTGCAGACGGGCGACATCGTCGTCCTCGGCGGCAGCATGGCGGACCCCGCCCACCGCCAGGCCGCCTGCCCGCGCATCGCCTACATGCCCCAGGGTCTTGGCAAGAACCTCTACCCGACCCTCTCGGTGCGGGAGAATATCGACTTCTTCGCCCGCCTCTTCGGCCACGGCCGGGCCGAGCGCGAGGCGCGGATCGCCTCCCTCACCGAGGCGACCGGCCTCACCCCCTTCACCGAGCGGCCCGCCGGCAAGCTCTCGGGCGGCATGAAGCAGAAGCTCGGCCTCTGCTGCGCGCTGATCCACGACCCGGACCTCCTGATCCTCGACGAGCCGACCACCGGCGTCGACCCGCTCTCGCGCCGCCAGTTCTGGGATCTCATCGACGACATCCGCCGCGCGCGGCCCGAGATGACCGTCCTCGTCGCGACCGCCTACATGGAGGAGGCCGCCCGCTTCGAGTGGCTGGTCGCGATGGACGACGGCCGCATTCTCGCCGAGGGCCGCGCCGAAGACCTCCTCGCGCGGACCGGCACCCCATCCCTCGAAGCCGCCTTCATCGCGCTTCTGCCGGACGAGAAGCGTGCGGCCTACCGGCCGGTCGAGATTCCGCCGCGCGTCCCGGACGGGGACGGGCCGTGGGCGATCGAGGCCCGCGGCCTCACCAAGCGGTTCGGCGATTTCACCGCGGTCGACCATGTCGATCTCGAGATCCCGCGCGGCGAGATCTTCGGCTTCCTCGGCTCGAACGGCTGCGGCAAGACGACGACGATGAAGATGCTGACCGGCCTCCTGCCGGCCACCGAGGGCGAGGGTTTCCTTTTCGGCGCCCGCGTCGATCCGGACGACATGGAGACGCGCAAGCGCGTCGGCTACATGTCCCAGTCCTTCTCGCTCTACACCGAGCTGACGGTGCGGCAGAACCTGGAGCTGCACGCCCGCCTCTTCCACGTCCCGCACGAAATCTTCGCCGCGCGCGTGGCCGAGATGATGACGCGCTTCTCGCTGGAGGAGGTCGCCGACACGCTCCCCGACGCGCTGCCCCTCGGCATCCGCCAACGCCTCTCGCTCGCGGTCGCGATGATCCACAAGCCGGACATGCTGATCCTCGACGAGCCGACATCCGGCGTCGACCCGGTCGCACGCGACAATTTCTGGCGCATCCTCGCCGAGCTCTCGCGCGACGAGGGCGTCACGATCTTCATCTCCACCCACTTCATGAACGAGGCGGCGCGCTGCGACCGCATCTCGCTGATGCACGCGGGCAAGGTCCTCGTCACCGACACCCCGGCGCGCCTCGTGGAGCGGCGCGGCGTGGACACGCTGGAAGCCGCCTTCATCGCCTATCTGGAGGAGGCGACGAGCGCGCGCGACACCGCCCCGCCGCAGAGCGCGGGCGAGATGCTCGCCGCGAGCGAGGCCGACGCCGAGCCCGCCCCGGTGCGGCGGTCCTTCGACCTGCGCCGTCTCGCCTCCTACTCCCACCGCGAGGCGCTGGAGCTTCAGCGCGACCCGATCCGCCTGACCCTCGCCCTCCTCGGCAATCTCATCCTGATCGTGGTGATGGGGTACGGCATCAGCCTCGACGTGGAGGGGCTGCGCTATGCGATCCTCGACCGCGACCAGACCACCGTCAGCCAGGACTACGCGATCAACCTTGCCGGCTCGCGCTACTTCATCGAGGCGCCGCCGCTCACGAGCTATGCCGACCTCGACCGGCGGATGCGGGCGGGCGAGATCAGCCTCGCGGTGGAGATTCCGCCGGGCTTCGCGCGCGACGTCGCCCGCGGCCGCCGTCCCGCCATCGCGGCCTGGGTCGACGGCGCGATGCCCACGCGCGCCGAGACCATCAAGGGCTATGTGGAGGGGATGCACGTCCTGTGGCTCCAGGCGCGGGCGCGCGAGGCCGGACACGCCGACGCCCTCACCGCCCTCGCCAGCATCGAGACGCGCTACCGCTACAATCCGGACGTGAAGAGCATCGTCGCGATGGGACCGGCGATGATCCCCCTCCTCCTGATGCTTGTCCCGGCGATGCTCGCCGCGCTCAGCATCGTGCGCGAGAAGGAGCTCGGATCGATCGTCAATTTCTACGTGACGCCCACGACGCGGCTCGAATTCCTCATCGGCAAGCAGCTCCCCTATATCGTGCTCTCGTCGGTGAGCTTCGTGTCGCTCGTCCTCCTCGTCGTCTTCATGTTCGGCGTGCCGCTGACGGGGAGCTTCCTGACGCTCTTCTGCGCCGCCGTGCTCTATGTCGTGGTGGCAACGGGCATCGGCCTCTTCATGTCGACCTTCATGCGGAGCCAGATCGCGGCGATCTTCGGCACCGCCCTCCTCAGCCTCCTGCCGGCGGTGAGCTTCTCGGGGATGATCAACCCCGTCTCCTCGCTCCAGGGGATCGGCCGCTTCATCGGCGAAATCTACCCGACGACCTACTTCCTCATCATCACGCGCGGCGTGTTCGCGAAGGGCATGAATTTCGCCGACCTCGCACCCTATTTCGTCCCCCTCCTGATCGCCGTGCCGGTGACGATCGGGGCCGCCGCGCTCCTGTTGCGAAAGCAGGACAAATGATGCGCACCCTCGCCAACATCTTCCATCTCGGCGTGAAGGAGCTGCGCAGCCTCAGGCGCGACCGAGCGATGCTGATCCTCGTCATCTGGGCCTTCAGCGTCGCGATCTATTCCGCCGCCACCTCGCTGCCCGATTCCCTCGCGAAGGCGCCGATCGCGATCGTCGACGAGGACCGCTCGGCGATCTCCACCCGCATCGCCGACGCATTCTATCCGCCCTACTTCACCGCCCCCGTCCTCATCTCGACGGGCGAGATGGACCGGCGGATGGACGAGGGGAGCGACACCTTCGCCCTCGTCATCCCGCCCGACTTCCAGGCCGACCTCCTCGCCGGGCGCCACCCGTCGATCCAGCTCAATGTCGACGCGACGCGCATCTCCCAGGCCTTCACCGGCGCGGGATACATCCAGCAGATCGTCACCCAGGAGGTGGCCGCCTTCGTCGCCCGCTACCGCGCGCTGCCGGACCTGCCGGTCGAGCTCGTGATGCGCGCGCGCTTCAACCCGACGCTGAAGGAGGCCTGGTTCGGCGCGGTGATGGAGCTCATCAACAACGTGACGATGCTCTCCATCATCCTCACCGGCGCCGCCCTCATCCGCGAGCGCGAGCACGGCACGGTAGAGCACCTCCTCGTCATGCCGCTGCGCCCGTTCGAGATCATGGTGAGCAAGATCTGGGCGATGGCGCTCGTCGTCCTCGCCGCCGCCGCCCTCTCGATCGCGCTCGTCATCGAGCGCTGGCTCGCGGTGCCGATCGAGGGCTCGATCGGCCTCTTCCTCGCGGGCACCGCGCTGCACCTCTTCGCGACCACCTCGATGGGGATCTTCCTCGCGACCCTCGCTCGCTCGATGCCGCAGTTCGGGCTCCTGATCATCATCACCCTCCTGCCGCTGGAAATGCTGTCGGGGGGGATGACGCCGCAGGAGAGCATGCCGGTCTTCGTGCAGACGATCATGCAGGTCGCGCCGACGACCCACTTCGTCACGCTCGCACAGGCGATCCTCTACCGGAACGCCGGGTTCGACGTGGTGTGGCCGCAATTCCTGGCGATCGCGGCGATTGGCGCGGCCCTCTTCACCCTCGCCCTCGTCCGCTTCCGCAGGACGATCACGACGATGGGCTGAGCCGCCTCAGCGCTCGAAGGGCGGGCGGTCGAGCCAGGCCGTGCCGCTGCGGCCGCGCTCCACGCCATAATCGTAGAGCTTGTTCATGTACTCGCGGTCGAACGGGTATTTCGACTCCGCGTCGAAATTGTTGCCGATATAGGTGAGGCGGAATTTGGTGTCCCGCTCCTTCGCGAAGTTGAAGGTCTCGACCACGGTCTGCCGGGCGCTCGACTTGATGATGGTCGAGAAGGAGCGGCTCGCCACCGGCAGCGCCGAGGCGCGCACCACCTCGAAATCGGGCGCGAGCTTGTTGTTGATGATCATGTAGATGGCGCTGCCGCGCGGCAGCATGTGCTCGTTGCGCGAGACGAGCACCGCCGTCGGCAGCGTGAAGACCTGGACCGTCGCCCCGCCATCGACGTGCAGCTCGTTGAAGCGGTGCCCGGCGGCCTGGGAGTCGATCAGCACCGGCGGGAAGATGCCCGGCACGCTCGCCGAGGCGAGGAGCACCTGGCGGAAGACCTCCAGCGCGCGGGGCGTGCCGATCGTCGCGATGGTGCCCATGTCCCAGACCATCGTGCGCTGGGCGTCGAGGTTGGTGGTCGCGACGAGGAGGCGGCGGCCCTTGGCGTGCTCCTTGGCGATCTCGGCCATCAGCGCGGGCGTCACGTGGTTCGCGATCATGTTCTTCAGCGGCGTGCTGTCGGCGACGCCGGAGCCGAAAAGCCCGGAAAGGCCGCGCAGGACGAAGATGTCGCCCCGGTCGATCTCGGTGAAGATCTCGCGCAGCTTGTCGTCATAGTGCGAGCCGAGGAAGGCGTAGGGCGCGATGAGGGCGCCCGTGCTGATGCCGCTGACGATGGAGAATTGCGGCCGGTCGCCCGCCTCGGACCAGCCGTGCAGGAATCCTGCCCCATAGGCCCCGTCGTCCGCCCCGCCGGAGAGGGCGAGGAGCTTGGGCGCGATGCCGGTGCGGCGCCAGTTCTGGACGAGGAGGCGGATGCCGGGCTTATATTCGCTGAGCGGCGCGTCGGCCCACATGCGAATATCTTCCGGCATGCCGACGACGTTGGCGTTCAGCTGATCCTGCGCCGAATACTCGATGCGCGGCCCCACAGAACCACACGCGGCGACCACAAGCGCCAAGAACAGCGCCATCACACGGACAAAAGGCGCAGACATTACCCACCTCGACGCGGAAATTTGCTCTCTTGTGCCGACCAATATTGAGACGGGCCAGCCCAATATTCGTCGTCGCCGACTATTTGCCGCCGCGTGACCAGTCCGCCACAGTGAAACGCCGACCGAGGAGCCGCAGGCGGACGCGGGCGGCGGCGGCGCGGTCGCCGATTTCGGCGCGCCCCTCTGGCTCCCGCGCGCCCACGTGTCCTACAAGCCAAGCGGGCGCGACTCTGCGGTGCCGCCCGATGCGAACGAGAAAGGGACGGGGATGACAGAGCCTCGCGAGGGATCGGTGGTCACCATCGAACGGGCCGGCAACATCGCGCTGATCGCGGTGAACAACCCGCCCGTCAACGCGATCTCGCAGGCCGTCCGGATCGGCCTCACCGAAGCGGTCGAGACGCTGGATTCCGACCCGGCGGTCGAGGTCATCGCCCTCTACGGCATGGGCCGCACCTTCATCGCCGGCGCCGACATCCGCGAGTTCGGCAAGCCCCCCGCCCCGCCCTTCACGATCGACGTGTGCGACACGATCGAGCAGGCGAAGACGCCGATCGTCGTCGTGATGCACGGCTCGACGCTCGGCGGCGGTCTCGAGATCGCGCTCGCCTGCCACGGCCGCGTGGCGCTGGAAGGCACGATCGTCGGCTTTCCGGAGGTGACGCTCGGCATCATTCCGGGCGGCGGCGGGACGCAGCGCGCCCCGCGCCTCACCGGCCTCCGCGCCGCGCTCGACCTCATCACCACGGCAAAGCGCATCGGCGCCGACGAGGCGCTGAAACTCGGCCTCATCGACGAGATTGCGTCCGGCACCCCGCGCGACGTCGCACTCTCCGCCGCGGGCGCCGTGCTGACCGGCGCGTTCGCGACGCGTCGCGTCGGTGCGCTCGACGTGACGCCCGACCCCGAGGCGCTCGCCGAGACGGCGGCGAAGCTGAAGGCCTCCGCCCCGAACCTCTTCTCCCCCCACAAGGCGGTGGAGGCGGTGCGCGCGAGCACGCTGCCGCTCGCCGAGGGCATCGCGGCCGAGCGCGCGCTCTACCTCGAATGCCAGGCGAGCCCGCAGCGGGCCGGCCTCGTCCACGCCTTCTTCGCCGAGCGCGCGGTCGAGAAAATCCCCGAGAAGGGCACGCCGCCGCGCGCGCTGGAGGCGATCGGCGTCATCGGCGGCGGCACCATGGGGTCCGGCATCACCACCGCCGCCCTCCTCGCCGGCTTCCCCGTGATCCTCGCCGAACGCGACGAGGCGAGCCTTGCCCGCGGCCGCGCCACGATCGAGAAGAACCTCGCCGGGGCGGTGAAGCGGGGCAAGCTCACCGCCGCGAAGGAGGCGGAGATCCTCGCGAGCGCGCTCCGCATCACGACCGATCTCGCAGACCTTGCCGACACCGACCTCGTGATCGAGGCGGTGTTCGAGGACATGGGCGTGAAGAAGGAGATCTTCGCGACGCTCGACAGCGTGATGAAGCCCGGCGCGGTGCTCGCCACAAACACCTCCTATCTCGACATCGACGAGATCGCCGCCGCCACCACGCGCCCCGGCGACGTGATCGGGCTCCACTTCTTCTCCCCCGCCCACGTGATGCGGCTCCTGGAGGTCGTCGTCGCGCGCGAGACGACGGCCGATGTGGTCGCGACCGGCTTCGCGCTCGCCAAGCGTCTCGGCAAGATCGCGGTGCGGGCGGGCGTGTGCGACGGCTTCATCGGCAACCGGATCATGTCGCACTACCGCAAGGTCGGCGACTATCTGGTGATGGACGGGGCGAGCCCGGAGGCGATCGACCGGGCGCTCGAAGGCTTCGGCCTCGCGATGGGGCCCTTCAAGGTCGGCGACCTTGCCGGGCTCGACATTGCCTGGGCCTCGCGCAAGCGCCTCGCCGCGACGCGCCCGGCGGAGGAGCGCTACATCCCGATCGCCGACCGGATCTGCGAGGCCGGCTGGTTCGGCCGCAAGTCGGGACAGGGCTACTATGTCTATGGCGAGGGCGACCCGAAGCCGAACCCCGCCGTCGCCAAAATCATCGCCGAGGAGCAGGCGAAGGCCGGCATCGCCCCGCGCAATTTCTCCGCCGAGGAGATCGTCGACCGCTACATGACCGCGATGATCTCGGAGGGCGCGCGGGTGCTGGAGGAAGGGATCGCCCTCCGCCCGATCGACATCGATGCCGTCTTCCTCTTCGGCTACGGCTTCCCGCGCACGCGCGGCGGGCCGATGCACTATGCCGACACGATCGGCGCGGACGCGCTCGTCGCCCGCATCGCGCATTACGCGAAGGAAGATCCGTATTTCTGGAAGGTCCCCGCCCTCCTCGCCGCGATGGCGAAGGATGGCTCCACCTTCGCGGACCGGAACGAGGGCTGAGGCTCTACTTGCGCGCCCGGTAGCGGAAGGTGCCGCTACCGGTCGCGACGAGCTCGCCCGTCTCGTCCACCACCGTGCCGTCGGCGAAGAAGGTCGTGCGCCCGCCCCCGATCCGGCGGCCCTCGATGATGAGGCGCTCGCCGCGCGGGCGGCTCAGGAAATTGGTGGTGAGCGACAGCGTCATCGCGAGGCGCACGTCCTCGGGGTCGCCGGTATAGCAGCCGGCATAGCCCATCACCGTGTCGAGCATCGTCGCGTAGATGCCGCCGTGCGGGATGCCGTAGCGGTTCATGAGGTGCGGGGCGAGCGGCAGCTCGAAGGCGGAGAAATCCTCGGTCCACGCCACCATCTTGAAGCCGAGATGGGCTTGCAGGGCGTAGTGCGGCTCCTCAAGAGCCGGATCCAGGTGCCATTCGGTCACGCGCGGGCCTCTCGTCGATTCACGCGGGCCGTCACCGGAGCACTCGGCCCCAGCGCGCGCGCCGCCTCTTTCAGCCGTTCGCCATACTCCCGCTGCAAGGCGTCGGCCGACAGGATGAAGGATGGTCCACTGAGATTGAGGCCATAGACCCTTTCCCCGTTGAGGGACACCACCGGGACCGCGATCGCGTTCATTTCCGGCACGAACTCCCCAAAGGAGGTGCAGTAGCCGAGGCGCGCGAAGTCGGAGAGGGCTTCCGCGACCTGGGCGCGGATCGCCGTCGTCTCGGTCGGCCGTGCGAAGCAGGCCTGCTCCACCACCGCCTCCCGCGCCTCGCACGTCATGCCGGCGAGGATCGCCCGGCCCATCGCCGATTCGAAGAGCGGCAGCTTGGAGCCGACATTCATCGGCAAGGTGATCGCCTGCTCGGAGCGGTGGATCACCATCAGGAGGGCGTCGAAGCCGTGCCGCTCGGCGAGGGCCGCGGTCACTTGCGGGCGCGCGCCGCCGCACAGCGATTGCATCTCTGCAGCGGCGCGGGAGCCGATGTCCATGCTCGCGAGCGCCCCGTAGCCGAGCTCCAGCACGCCGGGGCCGAGCCGGTAGGCGCCCGTCTCCTCGAGGTGGACGAGGTAGCCGAGGCGGCACAGCGTGTGGGTCAGGCGGGAGATGGTGGGCTTCGGAAGGCCGGTGCGCGAGGCGATCTCATGGTTCGACAGAGAGGCTTCTTCGGGTCGAAAACAGCGCAGAACCTCAAGACCGCGGGCCAGCGCAACGATGAAGTTCCGGTCCCCGGGGAGCGTGTCCTGTTCTTCCTGAGACGTCGACACCAAGATTTCTTCCCCGCCACCGATTCAGCGGATGTCCGCCATGTGCTCCCGACATCAAGGCAGCGAATCACGGACAAATCCACAAGACGCGTTGCCGCGCTTCTGAAAATATTCGTCTATGCGGCGATCGCGTCGATCCCGAGCGCGGCATAGAGCGGCGCGAGCGCACCCATGGTGAGCGAGCGTTCCGGGTTCGAGGCAATGCCGTCGAGCCCGCGCTTGCGCACCCCCTGCATGATCGCCGCCATGCGGAAGAAGCAGAACGCGACGTAGAAGGAAAAATCCTCGATCGGCGCGATCCCGGTCCGCCGACAATAGTCGGCGATGAAGGCCTCGTCCGAGGGAAGGCCCCATGCCGCGCGGTCGAGCCCGGCAAGGCCGCGCTCCTCCCGCCCGACGGGCATGCGCCACTGCATCAGGATGCCGGCGAGGTCGGCGAAAGGGTGGCCGAGGGTCGAGAGCTCCCAGTCGAGCACGGCGACGCAGCGCGGGCTCGCCTCATCGAAGAGGAGATTGTCCATCCGGAAATCACCATGGACGAGGGTGACGCGGCCATCGTCGGGCGGGACGTTCGCGTCGAGCCAGACCATCAGCTCTTCCATGGCCGGGATCGTCTCGGTTTCGCTCGCGCGATATTGCGCGCTCCAGCGGTCGATCTGACGGCGGAAATAGTTGCCGGCCTTGCCGTAATCGGAGAGGCCGACCGCCGCGATGTCGACACCGTGGATCGCGGCCAGCGTGGCGTTCATCGTGTCATAAATCGCGCGGCGCTCGGGCGGGGCGAGGTCCGGCAGGCTCGGATCGTCGAAGCTGCGGCCGGGGACATAGGCCATCACGAAGAAGGTGGAGCCGGTGACGCTCTCGTCCTCGCAGAGCGCCAGCATCTCGGCGACCGGGACCGCTGTCCCCGCGAGCGCGCGCTGGACGCGGAACTCGCGCTCCACCGCGTGGGCGGACTTCAGGAGCACGCCGGGCGGCTTGCGCCGGAGCACATAGGAACGGCCGGGCGTGTCGAGGCGGAAGGTCGGGTTCGACTGGCCGCCCTCGAACTTCTTCGCCATCAACGGCCCGCGGAAGCCGGGCACCGCGCCCTCCATCCAGCGCGCGATCGCGGCGATGTCGAGGTCGGCGGCGTGCCCATTCATGGCTCGCCTCCCCGCCTCAGTGACGCTCGCGCGTGTAGCGCCTCAGCTCCGCACGCGCGATCTGGCGGCGGTGCACGGCGTCCGGCCCGTCGACGAGGCGCAGCGTGCGCAGGTGCGTCCACATCTGCGCGAGCGGTGTGTCCTGGCTGATGCCGGCCGCGCCGTGCATCTGGATCGCCTCGTCCACCACCTTCAGCGCGACCAGCGGGGCGACGACCTTGATCTTGCTGATATGGACCTGCGCCTCGCGCACCCCGACCGTGTCCATCATGTAGGCGGCCTTCAGGCACAGGAGGCGCGCCATCTCGATCTCGATCCGCGCGTCGGCGATGATGTCGTAGTTGCCGCCGAGTTCGGCGAGCGGCTTGCCGAAGGCCTGGCGCGAGAGGGCGCGCTCGCACAGGATTTCCAGCGCGCGCTCGGCCTGACCGATGGCGCGCATGCAGTGGTGGATGCGGCCCGGACCGAGACGGCCCTGCGCCACCTCGAAGCCCCGCCCCTCGCCGAGGACGAGGTCCTGCGCCGGGACGCGCACGTCGGTGAAGCGGATGTGCATGTGGCCGTGCGGTGCGTCGTCATGGTTGAAGACGTTCATCGCGCGTAGGACCGTGATCCCCGGCGCGTCGGCCGGGACGAAGAACATCGAGTGGCGCTTGTGCTTGTGCGCCTCGGGGTCGGTGCAGGCCATCACGATATAGAGCTTGCAGCGCTCGTCCCCCGCCCCGGAGGACCACCATTTCTCCCCGTTCAGCACCCACTCGTCCCCGTCCCGCACGGCGGAGAAGACGAGGTTGGTGGCGTCGGAGGAGGCGACGTCGGGCTCCGTCATCAGGTAGGCGGAGCGGATCTCGCCGTTGAGGAGCGGCTCCAGCCAGCGCGCCTTGTGCGCGTCGGTCCCGTAGCGCTCGATCACCTCCATGTTGCCGGTGTCGGGCGCGTTGCAGTTGAACACCTCCGCCGCAATCGAGACTTTGCCCATCTCCTCCGCGAGATAAGCGTATTCGACCGTCGTGAGGCCGTAGCCGCGCGTCGAATCGGTCAGCCAGAAATTCCAGAGCCCGCGCCGCTTCGCCTCGGCCTTGAGGCTTTCCATGATCTCGATCTGGCGGGGCGTGCGCAGGAAGCGGTCGCCGGACGGGTGGCGGCCGACCTCGGCGTGGAATTCCGCGTCGAGCGGGGCGATCTCGTCGCGCACCATCTGGCGCACCGCGTCGATGAGCGGTGCCACGCGGGCGCTGATGCCGAGGTCCATGATTGTCTCCTCAGAAGGCGTGTTCTTGTTGTTGCGCCAAGCGTGCCATGTTCGCGAGGCCGGCGCGATACTCCCGCCCGATCCGTGCGACGATCTCTCCCGCCGGCTCGATGCGCTTCACCGCGCCGATCCCCTGCCCCGCGCTCCAGATGTCGCGCCAGGCGGCGGGGCGCTTGTCGAGCGCCTGATATTCGGCCTCCCCGCGCGCGGTGGCGAAGGCCGCCGGATCGAGCCCGACGCGGCGGATCGAGGCGCCGAGATAGTTCGCGGAGATGCCGCTGAAGACGTTCGTCGTCACGATGTCCTCCGCCCCGCCCTCCACGATCATCGCCTTGTGGGCGGGATCGGCGTTCGCCTCCTCCGCCGCGATGAAGGGGGAGCCGACATATCCGAGATCGGCCCCGAGCGCGCGGGCGGCGACGAGCGCGGCCCCGGTCGCGATCGCGCCGGAGAGGACGAGCGGCCCGTCGAACCATTCCCGGATCTCGGCGACGAGGGCGAAAGGCGATTGCGGCCCGGCGTGGCCGCCCGCCCCCGCGCACACCGCGATCAGCCCGTCCGCCCCCTTGTCGATGGCCTTCTGCGCATACGTGTTGTTGATGACGTCGTGGAGGGCGATGCCGCCGGCCGCGTGCGCCGCCTCGTTCACCTCCGGCCGCGCGCCGAGCGAGGTGATCCAGATCGGCACCTTGTGGCGCACGCAGATCTCGAGGTCGCGCTCCAGGCGCGTGTTGGTGCGGTGGACGATCTGGTTCACCGCGAAGGGCGCCGCCGGCCGGTCCGGGTTCGCCTGGTTGTGCCGGTCGAGCGCCTCGCTGATTTCGGTCAGCCAGCGCTCCAGGAGAGGCGGCTCGCCCTCCGCCTCCCGGGCGTTCAGCGCCGGGAACGCGCCGACGATCCCCGCCGTGCACTGCGCGATGACGAGCTTCGGCACCGAGATGAGGAACATCGGCGAGGCGATCACCGGCAGCGCGAGGTTCGCGAGCACCGGCGGCAGCGCGCGCACGCTCACGCCTCCGCCTCCTGGAAGATCGGCGGGCCGGTCTCGACATTGATGCCACCCGAGAGCGGCAGGATCGCGCCCGTCACGTACGCGCCGCCCTTGCCGCAGAGATAGAGGAGCGCGCCGGCGATGTCCTCGAAACGGCCGACGCGACCGAGCGGCACCTGTGCGCCGACCTTCGCGCGCGTCTCCTCGTCCGCGGTGGCGAAGGCCGTCATCCGGCTCACGAACGGCCCCGGCGCCAGCGCATTCACGGTGATGCGGCGCGGCGCGAGTTCCTTCGCGAGGATGCGGGTGAGGTGATGCACCGCCGCCTTCGAGGCGGAATAGGAATAGGCCCCGTCCCCCATCGGGATCTCGCCCATCACCGAGCCGACATTGACGACCCGCGCGGGGTCTTCGCTGCTCGCGGCCGCCTCCATGAGCGGGAGAAGCCCCTGCGTCAGCGCGAAGAGGCCGGTGACGTTCAGCGTCAGCACCTTCTCCCACGCATGATAGGGAAAGACGTCGAGCGGCTCGCCCCAGCTCCGCCCGGCATTGTTCATGAGGATGTGGAGCCGGCCGCACCGCGCGCCGACCGCTTCGACGAGCGCGTTGACCCCGATCTGCGAGCCGACGTCCCCGCCGAACCCCTCCGCCGATCCCGGCGCGTCGAGCGCGTTCAGCGCCTCGGCCGCCTCCGCGCAGGCCTCGCCCTTGCGGCTCGCGATCATCACGTGCGCGCCGCCGAGGACCAGCGCCTCGGCCGCCATGCGCCCGATGCCGGTCGCGCCGCCCGTCACGAGCGCGGTCTTGCCGGTCAGGTCGAACAGGGATAGCGGTGTCATCTCGGTCCACACGTCAGAGTTCGGCGCCTCCATCGGTATCGCTCGCGCGCTCCGCTGGCCACCATTGATCGCGGCCAGCCTCGATCGACATCGATCTGCGATGCCGGCGTGCAACGCCATCGGCGGACCACTTTGGCGAGGGAATTGCATCGCCCGCGACGGACGATGGATGAGGGGTTGGCACATGGCTGCAGACGACAAGGACGCACCGCTGCGCGAGGACATCCGCCTTCTCGGCCGCCTTCTCGGCGAGGTGGTCCGCGACCAGGAAGGCGGCGAGATCTTCGCCTGCATCGAGCAGGTCCGGCAGACCGCCCTGCGCTTCCACCGCGACGAGGATCCGAGCGCGCGCGACGAGCTCGGCCAGATCCTCTCCGGCCTCTCACGGCACGGCACGACGCAGACGATCCGCGCCTTCAGCTACTTCTCCCACCTCGCGAACATCGCCGAGGACCAGCACCATATCCGCCGCAACCGCGCGCACCAGATCGCGCAGACCGCACCGCGCGACGGCAGCCTTGCCCTCGCCCTGAAGCGCATCTTCGCGAACGGGACCGACGCGAAGGGCCTGCGCGAGGCGCTCGCCAAGGCGCTGATCAGCCCCGTCCTCACCGCGCACCCGACCGAGGTGCGCCGCAAGTCCACCCTCGACCGTGAGCGCGACATCGCCGCCCTCCTCGCCGAGCGCGATCGCGGCGGGCTGACGCCGGAGGAGCGGGCCGTCGGCGAAGAGGAGCTCGAGCGCGCGATCCTGACGCTGTGGCAGACCTCGATCCTGCGGCGGAACCGGCTCGGCGTCGGCGACGAGGTGATGAACGCCCTCGCCTATTATGACTACACCTTCCTCAACGAGCTGCCGCGCCTCTACCACATGCTGGAGGACGCGCTCGCCGAGCACGGCAACGGGTCGAACGAGCCGCTGCCCGCCTTCTTCCGCATGGGCACCTGGATCGGCGGCGACCGCGACGGGCATCCCTTCGTCACCGCCGACGTCCTCGACGAGGCGACGACGCTGAACAGCGACAAGATCCTCACCCACTATCAGAGCGAGCTGGAATCGCTCGCGGGCGAGCTGTCCCTGGACGAGCGGCTCGTCTCGGTCAGCAACGAGGTCGCCGCGCTCGCGGACGACGCCGACGATTCGAGCCCGCACCGCCGGGGCGAGCCCTACCGTCGCGCCCTCATCGGGGTGAGCAACCGCCTCGCCGCGACGCGCCGCGCGCTCGGCCACCTGAACGGCGCGGCTCCCACGAGCGGCGCGCACCCCTATCCCGACGCCGCCGCCTTCCAGGAGGACCTCGCGGCGCTCCACCGCTCGCTCGCGGCGAACGGGTCGGCGCGGCTCGCGAACGGGCGCCTGCGCCAGCTCCGCCGCGCGGCCGACATTTTCGGCTTCCACCTCGCGACGCTGGATCTGCGGCAGAATTCCGACGTCCACGAGCGCGTCGTCGGCGAGCTTCTCCAGAAAGCCGGCGTGGTGGAGGATTATGCGGGCCTCTCTGAGGACGAGCGGATCGATGTCCTCTCGCGCGAGCTCGCCACCGCCCGCCTCCTCGCAAGCCCCTATATCGACTACTCGGAGGAGGCGGAGAAGGAGCTGAAGATCCTTCGCCACGCCGCCGCGGCACGCAAGCGCTACGGCAACGCCGTCATCGAGAACACGATCATCTCGCAGGCGAGCGCAGCGTCGGACATCCTGGAGGTCGCCCTGCTCCTCAAGGAGGTCGGCCTGATGCGGCCGACGGACCAGACGCTCGCCCTCAACATCATCCCCCTCTTCGAGACGATCGGAGACCTCAGGGCCGGTCCCGCCATCATGGACCGCCTCTTCAACCTGCCCGCCTACAAGCCCCTCCTCCAGAGCCGCGGGCGGATGCAGGAGGTGATGCTCGGCTACTCCGACTCGAACAAGGATGGCGGCTTCCTGACCTCCCGCTGGGAGGTGTTCAAGGCCGAGCACGCCCTCGTCGACGTGTTCGACCGGCATGACGTGCAGATCCGCCTCTTCCACGGCCGGGGCGGCTCCGTCGGCCGCGGCGGCGGGCCGAGCTACGAGGCGATCCTCGCCCAGCCGCCGGGCGCCGTCGCCGGCAAGATCCGCATCACCGAGCAGGGCGAGGTGATCACCGGCAAATATTCGAACCCCGAGCTCGGCCGCCGCAATTTGGAGGCGATCGCCGCCGCGACGCTGGAGGCGACGCTCCTGCCCCCCGTCGAGGCGAACACCTCGCCCGAGTTCATGTCGGCGATGGACGATCTGTCTGAGCGCGCCTTCCGCGCCTACCGCCACCTCGTCTACGAGACCGAGGGGTTCGCCCATTATTTCTGGTCGTCGACGGTGATCGGCGAGATCGCGAACCTCAATATCGGCTCGCGCCCCGCCTCGCGGAAGAACTCGCGCGCGATCGAGGATCTGCGGGCGATTCCGTGGGTGTTCGGCTGGTCGCAGTGCCGCCTGATGCTGCCCGGCTGGTACGGCTTCGGCACCGCGGTGAAGGGTTATCTCGACACCCACGGCGAGAGCGGCCTCCACACCCTCCAGGCGATGGGCCGGGACTGGCCCTATTTCGACACGCTCCTGTCGAGCCTCGACATGGTGCTGTCGAAGACCGACATCGCCATCGCCTCGCGCTATGCCGAGCTCGTCACCGACGAGGAGCTGCGCCGCCGCGTCTTCCCGCGGGTGCGCGAGGAGCTGAACCTCACGCGCGAGATGCTGTTCGAGATCACCGGCCAGTCCGAGCTGCTGGAATCGAACCCGCTGCTCGCCCGCTCGATCCGCAACCGCTTCCCCTATCTCGACCCGCTGAACCATTTGCAGATCGAGTTGATGAAGCGCCTGCGCGAAGGCGACACCGACGACCGCGTCAGCCACGGGCTGAAGCTCACGATCAACGGCATCGCGGCGGGCCTGCGCAACTCGGGCTGACCCGCGACGCCGAATGCGTGGCATGGCACACCCCCTGCATCGATGCAAAAACGTGTCGCTCCGATGGTCGAGCGGCACGTCATCGAGGGGACACCCATGCTCAAGTCGAACGGCTTCCGCGCTGCCTTGGCGGCGTCCGCGTTCCTGATCGGCGCGACCACGCTCGGTCACGCTCAGGAGTTTAGCAAGCAAAATTACAACTACAGCGAATTCGCGAAGAACGCCTTCTCCGAGGCAGTGGTCGTCACCGGCCCGGCGAAGTTCATCTACCTCGCCGGCATCGGCTCGGAGGATCCGAACGACGGCTCCGTCCGCCACGCCGACAATTTCCTCGAGCAGTGCCGCTTCGCCTGGTCGAAGGTGAAGAGCGCGCTCGAGGCGAACGGCGCGACGCTCGCCGACATCGTGAAAGCGACGAGCTACGTGACCGACATCCGCTACCGCCAGGAAATGCGCGACTGCCGCACGGAGACGTTCGAGGGCATCCCCCTCCCCCCGCACACCTTCCTTCACATCAACTCGCTCGCCCGGCCCGGCATGATGTTCGAGGTCGACGTGGTCGCCGCCGTCGCGGCCGACCAGTAGAAGCGCAGGGCGTCGGCCATTTTTAGGCCGACGCTTTCTCTCAAACACACGATCTATAGGAAATATCTATACGAAACCCAGAATTTGCGATTGGACGTCCGGGGTCGAGCGCCCTCTATCTCGACTTAGAAAAGGATGGAGTATCGCAATGGCTGATCGGCCCAGACTGACGACGACCGCCGGCGCCCCGGTCCCCAACAACCAGGACTCGATGTCCGCCGGAGAGCGCGGCCCCCTGCTGATGCAGGACTATCAGCTCATCGAGAAGCTCGCCCACCAGAACCGTGAACGCATCCCGGAGCGGACCGTCCACGCCAAGGGCTGGGGCGCGCACGGTGTCCTGAAGATCACGGGCGACATTTCGAAATACTCCAAGGCGAAGTGTCTCCAGCCCGGCGCCGAGACGCCGATGCTCGCGCGCTTCTCCACGGTCGCGGGTGAGGCCGGCGCCGCCGACCACGAGCGCGACGTGCGCGGCTTCGCGCTGAAATTCTACACCGAGGACGGCAACTGGGACCTCGTCGGCAACAACACGCCGGTCTTCTTCGTCCGCGACCCCTACAAGTTCCCGGACTTCATCCACACCCAGAAGCGCCACCCGAAGACCAACATGCGCTCGCCGACCGCGATGTGGGACTTCTGGTCGCTGTCGCCGGAATCGCTGCACCAGGTCACGATCCTGATGTCGGACCGCGGCCTGCCGGTCTCACCGATGCACATGAACGGGTACGGCTCGCACACCTATTCGCTCTGGAACGATGCCGGCGAGCGCTACTGGGTGAAGTTCCACTTCAAGACCCAGCAGGGCCACAAGCACTACACCAATGCCGAGGCCGAAGAGGTCGTCGGCAGGACGCGCGAGGGCTACCAGGAGGCGCTCTTCAACGCGATCGACGGCGGCGACTTCCCGCGCTGGACGATGCAGATCCAGGTGATGGCCGAAGCGGACGCCCTCAACCAGCCGTTCAACCCGTTCGACCTCACCAAGGTGTGGCCGCACGCCGACTTCCCGCCGATCGACGTCGGCACGTTCGAGCTGAACCGCAACCCGGACAATTATTTCGCCGAGATCGAGAACGCCGCCTTCTCGCCCTCGAACATCGTCCCCGGCATCTCCTGGTCGCCGGACAAGATGCTCCAGGCGCGGATCTTCTCCTACGCCGATGCGCACCGCTATCGCCTCGGCACGCACTACGAGTCGATCCCGGTGAACCGGCCGAAATGCCCGGTGCACCACTATCACAAGGACGGTGAGATGAACGTCTATGGCGGCATCACCACCGGCAACGAGAACGCCTATTACGAGCCGAACTCGTTCAATGGCGCGTTCGAGGACCGCACGGCGCAGGAGCCGCCGCTGCGCGTCTCCGGCGACGCGGCGCGCTACGACCACCGCGCCTATGACGACTATGAGCAGGTGCGCGAGCTGTTCGTGAAGGTGCTGGAGGCCGACGAGAAGGAACGCCTTTTCATGAACATCGCCGGCACCTGGGGCGCCGTGCCGGAGGTGATCTGCGAGCGCCAGCTCGCCGAGTTCAAGAAGGTCCACCCGGACTACGAGGCCGGCGTGCGCAAGGCCTGGGAGAAGGTGAAGGCGGAGGGCGGCTACAAGCCGAACGCGGCCCCCGTCACCGACAAGACCCCGCAGCAAACCTCCGGCGACGCCGGCGACGGCAAGCCCGTCACCGAAGCGGCGGAGTAAGCCACACTGGCGGCGGCGGCGAACCCGCTGCCGCCTCCTCCCTTCGGCGGCGCGGGGTCTATTCGCCGAGCACCCTGCGCCGCTCCGCCTCCCCGCCATGAAGCTCGCGTTCGTAGATGCGGCTCGCCTTGCGGGCGCGGAACGCAGCGCCGACCGCCTCATAGGCGCGCACCGCGCCGTCGAAGTCGCCGGCGATCAGGTGGCAGTAGGCGACCGAGGCCTCAGCGAGATCGCGGCTCAGCGTCTCCCTCCGCGCAAACAGCTCGGAGAAATCGCGGTCCAGCATCGCGAACGTCGCCCGCACGTTGGCGATGCGCTCCTCCAGCGTGAACGCGTCGGCCGCGATCTTGCGCACGGTGGCGGGCGCGATCTCTTCGCGAAAGCGCAGGAAAGGCGTGCAGTCCTTGGCCCCGCCGATGATCTCGCCATGCTCCAGGAGGAGCGGCAGCGCGTAGGCCTGGAACGGCAGGCGCGCGCGGTTGAAATCCTGCCAGATCCAGACCGTCCTGCCGGGGATGATGTTGGCGGCGAGCTTGGCGAAGATCGCCTTCCACAGCGCCAGCGACTTCGCCGCATCGATGTGCGCGATCTCGACGCCGCGCGGCGCCGGGAAGCTCGCGAGGTCTTTCAGGAGGTCGAGCCGGACGGGCTTGACGATGGCGGCGACCGGCGCGGTCTGCCGGTGAAAGATCGCGAGATCGTCCGCCTCCTCGGCAAGGCTCGTGAAGGCCTTCTTGGCGTGCCCGTCGAACCGGTCGAAGCAGACGACGCGCCCGGCCTTCTCGGCGGCCTCACCATCCGCGACACCCGCGGCGAGGCAGTAGCTGGAGCCGCCTCCGGCGCAGCCGATGTCCCAGATGTCCCCCGCGCCGCTATAGGCGTAGCGGCCGAGCGCGTAGAGCGCCTCGCGCTCGAAGGGCGAGGTCTGCGAGCGAAGCCCCTTCAGCTCGGCCGCGCGGTCCAGCGGTGAATGGGCGGGGCAGCCAAGGCTCTTCACGAGCGACTCGGCGAGCATCGTGGCGGGCGCAATATCCCCCATCACGCAATTCCTTATCTCGAAATAAGTGGCCCGCCGGCGGCTCCGAACCGCAGGCGGCAAACTCATCGGTCAAAAATCAAACGCCGCCCTCGGTCGCGGCCAACGCCGCGCCGAGGGTCAACGCCCACGAAAATTAGGATTTAGGCTTATCGCGGTTCAGGCCGCATTGCACGGCCTAAGATTGTCACATCAGCCGGTCGGCCGCACCGCGGCGCGCATGTTGTCCGGGAGCCATGTCGCGAGCTCGGGGAAGGCGATCAGCACGAACACCATCAGCACCATGATGAGGAACATCGGGAACGCGGCGCGCGCGATGAACGTCATCTCGTGGTTCGTCATCCCCTGGAGGACGAAGAGGTTGAAGCCGATCGGCGGCGTGATCTGCGCCATCTCGACCACCACCACGATGAAGATACCGAACCAGATGATGTCGATCCCCGCCTGGCGGATCATCGGCTCCACCACCGCCATCGTCAGCACCACCGAGGAGATGCCGTCGAGGAAGCAGCCGAGGACGATGTAGAAGACGAGGAGCACCATCAGGAGCTCGAAGCGCGACAACTCCCACGAGGCGATGAGGTTCGCGAGCCCGCGCGGCAGCCCCGTGAAGCCCATCGCGAGCGACAGGAAGGCCGCCCCCGCGAGGATCAGCGCGATCATCGCCGAGGTCCGCGTCGCGCCCATCAGCGAGGCGGTGAAGGTGGACCAGGTGAGCGAGCGCTGCGTCGCGGCGAGCACCAGCGCGCCGATCACGCCGAACGCCGCCGCCTCCGTCGCCGTCGCGTAGCCGAGATACATCGACCCGATGACGACGCTGATGAGGATCAGCACCGGGATCAGGAAGCGCGAATTGGATATACGCTCGCGCAGCGACATCGACGGTTCGGGCGTCGGATTGTAGTTCTTCGCGATCTTCGAATAGATCGCGACGTACGCCATGAAGAGCGCCGCGAGCACCAGGCCCGGCAGCACGCCCGCCATGAAGAGACGCGTGATCGATTCGTTGATGGTGACGCCGTAGACGATCAGCGTGAGCGAGGGCGGGATCATGAGGCCGAGCGTCGCCGCGCCCGCCAGCGTCCCGATGACGAGGCGCTCGGGATAATTGCGGCGCCGCAGCTCCGGGATCGACATCTTGCCGACGGTGGTCAGCGTCGCGGCCGAGGAGCCGGAGACGGCCGCGAAGATCGTGCAGCCCACGATGTTGGTGTGGATGAGGCCGCCGGGGAGCGATCGCATCCACGGACTGAGGCCGCGGAACATGTCTTCGGACAGGCGTGTCCGGTAGAGGATCTCGCCCATCCAGATGAAGAGCGGCAGCGCCGTCAGCGTCCACGAGGAGGACGAGGACCACACCGTCGTCAGCATCGCGTCGCCGACGGGGCGCGTGGTGAAGAGCTCCATCCCGACAAAGGCGACGCCGAGAAGGGCGAGCCCGATCCAGACGCCCGTGCCGAGGAGCAGGAAGAGGATGAAGAGGAACAGCGCGATGATCGAGACGTCTTGCATCGCCCCTACTCCCCGTGGCTCTGCTCGACGACGTTCTGCTGAACGCGGTGATTGCCGTCGGTGAAAAGGGCGATGAGGCTGTCCGTCAGCGCCAGCGCGAAGATGAAGGCGCCGAGGAGCATGATCGACTGCGGCATCCAGAGCGGCGTCGCGTCAGGCCCCTGGCTGATGTCGTTGAACTTCCACGACCAGTAGATGAAGCGCACGCCGTAATAGACGAAATACCACATCAGCGCCGTCGCGATCCCGAAGCACCAGATCTCCACGATCCGCCGCGCCTTCGGCGGCACGGAGGAGAGGAGCAGCGAGACGCGGATGTGGGCGCCCCGGTTCAGCGCATGGGCGAAGGCGAGGAAGGAGGCGGCGGCCATCGCGTAGCCCGCATAGTCGGGGGCGCCGGGAAACACCTCGCCCGTCCAGCGCGCCAGCATCTGGAGAACGATCAGCACCAGAATGGCGATGAGGCAGAGCGCGGCGAGGATCGCGGCGCCGAAATAGATCCCGTCGAGGATCGAGCGAACTGTCTTGACCATGAGCGTCCGGCGGCTGGAGAGCGCCGGGCGCCGAGGCACCCGGCTTCACGTCGGGGAAGGTGCCGGGCGGGGTGTCCGCCCGGCGACGCTCGTCAGTTGCCCCTGTAGGCCTTGACGATGGCCTGACCGGTCTCGCCGGCATCCTTCAGCCACTCCTCGGTCATCGTGTCGCCGATGGCGCGAAGGTCGGAGGCGAGCTGGTCGGACGGCGCCTCGACGCTCATGCCGTTCTTGGCGAGTTCGCCGAGGGTGAAGTCGGTGTACTGCACCGCGCGCCAGTAGCCGGCATATTCGGCGAGCTTCGCGCAGCCGAGGATGACGTTCTTGTTCTCCTCGGACACGCCCGACCAGATGTCGCTGTTCACGAACACGTAGTTGCGCGGGATCCAGGCATCGACCGTGTAAAAGTTGGTGAGGCTCTCCCACACCTTCCGGTCATAGCCGGTGGCGCCGGAGGAGATCATCGAATCGGCGACGCCGGTCGCGAAGGCCTGCGAGATTTCCGCCGCCTCGATCTGCACCGGCAGCATCTTCGTGAGCTCGGCAAGGCGGGCCGTCGCGTTGTTGTAGGAGCGGAACTTCACCCCTTCCATGTCGGCGACGGAGTTGACCGGCTTCTTGAAGTAGATGCCCTGGGGCGGCCACGGCACCGAGTAGAGGAGCGTGAGGCCCTGACTTTCCAGAAGCTCCTCGAAGGCGGGCTTGGCCGCTTCCCAGAGCTTGTCATGGTCGGCGAAGGAGGTCGCGAGGAACGGGATCGAATCGAACCCGAACAGCGCGTTCTCATTCTGGTGCGCGGAGAGGAGGCGCTCGCCGATCGGGGCCTGCCCGGTCTGCACGGCGCGCTTGATCTGGTCGCCCGGGAAGAGCGAGCCGGAGGCGTGGGTCACGATCTCGATGTCGCCACCGGTACCGGTCGTGACGCATTCGGCGAACGCCGCTGCGGTCTCGGAGTGGAAATTGCTCGCGGCATAAGCCATCGGCATGTCCCACTTTTCTGCGTAGGCGGACGCGGACCAGACAGTCGCGATCGCGGTCGCAACGAACAACGCGGTCTTGCTCATCCCAAGTCTCCTTTTTTGGTTCGGTCTAAGGTTGCGCACCTGTGGTGAAGCGTGATGGGGCGAACGCAGCCATGTCAACGTTGGGTTTTCGTCCCGACAGCAGCTGCGCGAGAAGCCGGCCTGTTCGTGGTCCACACGTCAGGCCGACATGCTGGTGGCCGAAGCCGAGGAAAGCGCCCTTCACCTTGGGCACCTCCCCGATCATCGGCAGGGAATCGGGAAGGCTCGGACGGTGGCCGAGCCATTCCCGCTGCTCGGTCCAGGTGAGACCGGGCATGGCGGTGCGGATATTCTCCTCGAGGAGCGCAACCGGACGGCGTGAGGGCGGCGCGTCGAGCCCGCCGAATTCCACGATGCCCGCAAGGCGGAGCCGCCCCGCCATCGGCGTCGCGACGAACTTGCCGGCGATCACCGAGGTCGGCGATTTCGGCATCTGGTTCACGCCATAGAGTTCCAGATGATAGCCGCGCTCGCTCTCGAGCGGCACGGTGAGGCCGAGCGAGCGGGCGAGCGGGGCGGACCAGGCGCCGAGCGCGATCACCACGGCGTCGGCGGCGATCGTCTCCCCGTCGACGCGCACGCCGGTGACGCGCCCGTTCTCCTGGACGATCCCCTCCGCCGTGCCGGTGACGAGCTGCGCCCCCTCGCCGACCACATGGGCGGCGAGCGCCTTCACATAGGCGCCGGGGTCGCTGATGAAGCCGTGCCCCGGCACGCGCACGAGGCAGCGAATGTCCTTCGCAAGCGCCGGGTCGTAGGCCTGGACGGCGTCGCCCTCCAGCACCTCCCACTCATAGCCGTGCTTCTTGCGGATGCCCCAGCCGAACGCGTCGCCGGCATAGTGCTCGCGGTCGCGATAGGCGAACACATAGTCCGAGGGAACGATATAGTCGGCCGCCGGCGTCCCCTCGGCGACGGCCCGGTGCTCGCCGATGCTGTCGGCCGTGATCTCGGCGAGCGCGGCGGCGATGCGCTGCGTGTCCGCCGGATTGGCGTTCTTCAGGAACTGGATGAGCCAGGGCGCGACCTTCGGCAGATACCCCCACTTCAGGAAGAGAGGCTGGCGCGGGTCGAACAGCATCTTCGGCGCCTTGCGGGCAAGGCCCGGCACCGAGACGGGCACGATCGAACAGGAGGCGAGCATGCCGGCATTGCCGTAGCTCGTCCCCTCGCCCGGCCCCTGCTTGTCGATCAGCACGACCTCGTGCCCGTCGCGCAGCGCCCACGCCGCCGTCGAGACGCCGACGATGCCGGCGCCGATCACCGCCACCTTGGTCATGCGGACACCGTCGACGCGGTCGCGTAGTGGGCAAGCTTGCCTTCGTCGGGGAGGATGCCGAGGCCGGGTCCGTCGGGGACCACCACGTCGCCGCCTTCGATGGGGAAGGGTTCGGTCAGGATGTCGTCCACGAGATAATATTTCGCCTGATAGAATTCGCAGCCGAGCGTGATCGCCGGCGCCGCAGCGATGGTGTGCACGCCCGCGAGATGGGCAAGCCCCGTCTCGAACATGTCCCCGCCATAGGCGGTGAGGCCGGCGGCCGCCGCCATCTCCGCCACCGTCAGCGCGCGCCGCGGGCCGCCCGACTTCATGATCTTGACGGACACGCCGTCGCAAATCCCCTCCGCGACCGCGCGCATCATGTCCTCCGGCCCGAAGACGCTCTCGTCGGCGATGAGGGGGACATCGATTTCGTCGCGCAGCCGCGCCATCAGCGCGAACTGGTCGTGCCGCACGGGCTGCTCGATGAAGGTCACGCCCATGTCGGCGACATCGCGCACGGCACGGGACGCCTCTCCCGGCGAAAGGCCCTGGTTGTAGTCGACGCGCACGTCGAGATCGCCATGTTCGGCTGCGAGACGCTCCAGTCGCATCATGTCGAATGGATGGTCCCGCACCCCGGCCTTCAACTTCACAATCCCGACCCCGTCCGCCTTCAAGCGTTCGACGAGAGCAAGGTCCGCGCCAAAATCGGGGTCGGCGAGCGAACAGGAGAGCGGAATGCGGTCCCGGCAGCGCCCGCCGAGGAGGAGCCAGACCGGCACGCCGGCGATGCGTCCGGACAAATCGAGGAGCGCGGTCTCGAGCGCCGCCTTCGCGTCGGTGCAGAAGGCGACGGCCTTGCGGGCCCGTTCCATGATGGCGGCGATGTCGCCGACTCGCGCGCCGACGACGAAGGGGCGGATATAGCGGTCGAGCGCGGCGTAGGCGGCCTCGGGCGTGCCGGTGAAGACCGACCAGGGCGAGGCCTCGCCATAGCCGACCGCCCCGCTCTCGGATGTGAGGCGCACGATGACCACCTCGACCGCCCCCGCCACGCTGCCGATCCCATGGTCCCGCTGGGAGGCGACCGGCAGCTTGAGGAGCCAGAGATCGAGCGCGACGATGCGTTCGTCGGCGCTCACGCGATCCACTCGGAGACCGGAGCGGCGGCCTCGTGGAGCGGCTGGGAGATGATGTCGACGAGGGTCGGGCCGTCGTGGGCGACCGCCTCGCGCAGGACGCCCGGAAGCTCCTCCGGATCCTCGACGCGCCAGCTCCTGACGCCGAACGCGCTCGCGACGGCGGCATGGTCGGTCCGGCCGAAATCGACGTTGTAGAAGCGCTGGCCGAAGCCGGCATTCTGCCCCGCCTTGATCCACCCGAAGGTCGAGTTGGAGAAGACGATCGCGGTGATCGGCATCCGGTGGCGCACGATCGTCTCGAACTCGCCGCAGCAGAAATTGAACGAGCCGTCGCCCATGACCGCGACCGTCTTCACGTCCGGACGGCCGACATGGGCGCCCATCGAGGCGGCGAGCGCGTAGCCGAGCGCGCCGTGGGCGCGGTTGGTGATGAAGTTGCGTCCGGCCGTCGGCCAGCGATAGTGCGCCGAGAAATAGGGGCACGGCGTGCCGGGATCGGCGACGATCACCGCGTCCTTGTCGAGGACGTTCATCAGCGCCTTGATCGCCACCTCCGGACGGATCGGCCGGTCGTGGCTGAGGGCGAGCGCGTCGAACGCCTCGCGCTTCGCCCGCCACGCCTCGGCCGCGCGGGCCGCGCCGCCCTGCCCGGTGAGGGTGCGCGTCGCAAGCGCCTTCGCGAGCGCACCGAGGGCGAGCTTCGCGTCGGCCGCGATCGCGACCTCGGTCTGGTAGTTCGCGCCGATCACCATCGGGTCGCTGTCGATGTGGATGATCGTGCGGCCCGGCGGGGGCGAGCGCCAGCGCTCCGTCGTCACCGAACCGGCGCGGCAGCCGACGAACATGACGACGTCCGCCGCGTCGACGACGGCGCGGGTCGAGGGCGCGCCGCCATTGGAGCCGACGACGCCGAGGGCGAGCGGATCGGTCTCGGCGATCGCGCCCTGGCCGGAGACGGTGGTCGCGACCGGGCAGTCGAGCGCCCGCGCCACGGCGGCGAGCTCCTCGAACGCGCCGGCGATCACCGGACCGCCGCCGCACACGATGACGGCCGCGCGGGACTTCGCGAGGATGTCCGCCGCCGCCTCGATCGCGTCGGGGTCAGGCCCGGCGCGCTCGGACGGGAAGGTCTGGTGGCGCGGGTCGGCCCAGATCTCGGACTGGGAGACCGCGCCCTTCTGCGTGTCGAACGGGAAGGCGAGATGGACCGCGCCCGGACGGCCGGTCGTCATCGCGCGGAAGGCGGCGCGCACCATCGCGGGGAGCCGCTCCGAATTGTCGAGCGTCGCGTTCCACTTCGTCAGCGGACGGAACAGCGCCACCTGGTCGAGCTCGGTCAGCGGATACTTGCCGCGCGCCGTCGTCGACACGTCGGTCGTGATCGCCATGATGGGGATGGAGCTCTCGTTCGCCTCCACGACGCCGGGGAGGATGTAGGTCGCCCCGCCCCCCGACGGCCCCTCGCACACGCCCGGCCGCCCGGTGACGCGGGCATAGGCGTCGGCCATGTAGGCCGCGTGCCGCTCGTCGCGCGTCAGGATGTGCTCGATGCCGTGATCGAGCTGAGCCAGAGCGTCATAGAAGGGCAGCGTGGTGTCCCCGCAAAGGCCGAACATGTGCTTGACGCCATAGGCTTGGAGGAGGCGCACCATCGCCTCGGCGCCAGTCATTTCATTGGTGCGTGCCGTCATGGGGTTCCGTCTTGTGTTTCTTGTGGTTGGGTCGGATGGAGTGATGCGATATCGAGCCGCGACGCGGACGACCCTGTCAAGGAGCGAGGCCCACCAGAGGCTGCGAATGTCCGCGCGAGGTCAAAAGGGTTGGAGACGAGGATGACCATCTTCCGCCGGACACGGCTGATCGAATGGGGCGAATGCGACGCCGCCGGGATCGTGTTCTACCCGAATTTCTATCGGTGGATGGATGCGCACTACCACGCGCTGACCAACACGCTGGGGTTCGACCAGCGCCGCCTGCAGAGCGATTTCGGCCTTCTCGCGACCCCGCTCGTCGACACCGGGTGCAGCTTCCGCTCCCCGTCGAGCTATGGCGACGAGCTGACGATCGATTCCACGATCACCCATCTCGGCAACACGAGCTTCCGCCTCGCCTACGTTTTTGCGCGCGGTGACGTGCTGGCTGCGGAGGGATTCGAGACGCGCGTCTTCGTCCGCCTCGGCGAGAAGGGGATCGAAAAGGCGCCGATCCCGGAGGCGATCCGCGCCCTCTTCACCCCCTACCTCACCCCAGCCTGAGGGGCGTCAGAGACGGTTGACGGTCCGCGCGGCGCGCCACAGGGCGAACTGCTCGCGCCATCCGCCGGACTCCGGCGGGGCGAGCGGCCGGCGGCGGATCGCGCCGAGCGGCTGCCGCGCGGCGATGGCCGTCAGGAACGCGGCGCGTGCCGGGGCGGCGACGCCGGGCAGAAGGCCGCGCATCGCCTCGTGCGCCGCCTCGCCATGGTCGAGAAGGGCGATGACGGTCGCCTCCGCCCGCTCCGGCAGCGTCCCTTCCGTCAGATGCTGCGCGATGTCGCCGTCGACGGTCTCGCGCAGCACGCTCTCGGGGGCGAGCGTGTGGCCCGCATGGAAGCGCGGCACGAAGCGCCGGGCGGCGGCGAGCGAGGTTAGCGCGACGCCCGCATAGCCGGCCGCGCGCGCGGCGGTGCGGGCCGCATCATACCCCGCCCCCTCCCCGAGCGCGTGGACTGAGAGCGCCATCGCGGTGAGCTGGACGGCCGCGCCGTGCGTCTCGCCGGCATAGCCGTCGAAGGCGTCGAAATCGGCGAAGGGGTCGGCGTAGAGGTCGTGGATGTGCGCCTCGCTCATCGCGACGAGCGTGTCGGCGGGCCAGCCATAGCGCGCCATCGCCTCCCGCAGCGCGAGGACCAGCGGCACCGCCGCGCCCTCCCCGAAGCCCTGGTCGCGGATCGCGTCGCGCCACCATTGGAGGCGGATCTCGGCCGCCAGCGGATCACGCGCGGTGGCGACGACGCGGCCGAGCTCGATCCGGTAGGCGGCGAGCGCGTGGAGCGCGGGGCGCACCGGCTCGGGCGCGAAGAGAGTCGCGAGGAATTGGACGCGGTCCCCGGCGCGGACGTCGGCGGACAGGTCCATCACGCGACCGCGAGGAAACCGGCCGCGACGCGCCGCTCCTCGGAGATCATGACGTTGAAGGTGCGCACGGCGGCGCCCGTCGTCATGGTGTCGAAGCGCAGGCCCGCGGCCCGCATGGTGCGCACGATCGCGGTCGTCGGCGGCACCGGCACCGTGCCGACGCCGAGGAGGAGGACGTCGATCTCCGCCTTCTCCTCGAGGACGCGCTGGAGCGCGTCGGGAGTGATCTCCTCGATCGTGCGCGGCGCCCAGCCGTAGATGCCGGAGGGCAGGCACAGGATCGAGCCGACATGGCTCATCTCGGCGAAGCGGAAGCCCCCATTGCCGTACGCATCGATCGGCGAACGGCCGGGGAAGTGCGCGTCGCGGATGACGAGCCCGGCCGCCATCAGGCCCCGGCGGGCTCCGCCCCTTCTTCGCTCGTCTCGTCCGTGTCCTCGTCCCCGCCCGTCGGCGCCGCGCCACGGCGCAGGTTGAGGAGGATGAGGAGCGGGGCCGCGATGAAGATCGACGAGTAGGTGCCGGCCACGATGCCGAAGATCATGGCGATCGTGAACGAGCGGATCACCTCGCCGCCGAAGATGACGAGCGCGATCAGCGCGAGCACCGTGGTGATCGAGGTCATCAAGGTGCGCGACAGCATCTGGTTGATCGACAGGTCGATCAGCTCGGACAGGGGCAGACGCTTGTATCGTCGCAAATTCTCGCGGACGCGGTCGTAGACGACGACCGTGTCGTTCAGCGAGTAGCCGACGATCGTCAGCACCGCCGCGATCGATGTCAGATTGAACTCGAGCTGCGTCACCGAATAGAGCCCGATCGTCAGGATGACGTCGTGGATCGTGGTGACGACGGCGCCGACGGCGAAGTGCCATTCGAAGCGCAGCCAGATATAGGCCATGATCGCGAGGAGCGCGCCGACGACGGCGATGGCGCCCGCCTGGGCAAGCTCGCCCGAGACGCGCGGGCCGACGACCTCGACGCGGCGGAAGTCCGCGGCCTCGCCGTAGATGTCGCGCAGGAGGATGACGCCGCGCTGCTGGGCCTCCTCGCCGCCCGGCTGCTGCTCGATACGGATCATGACGTCGGTCGGCTCGCCGAACTCCACGATCTGCACGTCGCCGAGATTGAGCGTGCCGATCTCCTGGCGCAGGTCCGCGACGTTCACGGGCTCCTGGAAGCGGAGCTCGATCATCGTCCCGCCGCGGAAGTCGATGCCGTAATTCATGCCGAACACGCCGAAGAGGGCGAGCGACAGGAGCGACGTCACGATCGAGAACACCATCGCAGTCTTGCGATAGCGCATGAACGGGATCTTGGTGTCGCTGGGAAGAGAGAGCATTTTCATCGGCTTACACCGGAATCGTGGTCGGCCGGCGATGGCGGACCCAGAGGGCGACCATCAACCGCGTGAACAGGAAGGCGGTGAAGACGGTGGTGAGAATGCCGATGGCAAGCGTCACCGCGAAGCCGCGGATCGGGCCGGAGCCGAGCTGGAACAGGATGACGGCCGCGATCAGCGTCGTGATGTTGGCGTCGAGAATCGTGCCGAGCGCGCGGCTGAAGCCGGCGTCGATGGCAAGGATCGGCGTTCGTCCGGCCCTCCCCTCGTCGCGGATGCGCTCGTAGATCAGCACGTTCGCGTCGACCGCCATGCCCATGGTGAGGACGATGCCCGCGATGCCCGGCAAGGTCAGCGTCGCGCCGAGGATCGACAGGAGCCCGAGGATCAGGACGACGTTGGTGACCAGGGCGATGTTCGCGAAGACGCCGAAGAGGCCGTAGACGGCGATCATCGAGCCGGCGACGAGCACCGCCGCCACGATCGCCGCGATCTCGCCCGCCGCGATGGAGTCGGCGCCGAGGCCGGGGCCGACGGTCCGCTCCTCGACGAGCGTCAACGCGGCCGGCAGCGCGCCGGCGCGCAGCAGGATCGCGAGGTCGTTCGCGGACTGGACGGTGAAGGAGCCGGAAATCTGGCCGGAGCCGCCGGTGATGGGCTCGCGGATGACGGGGGCCGAGATCACCTCGTCGTCGAGGACGATGGCGAAGGGACGGCCGACATTCTGGGAGGTGACCTGGCCGAACTGGCGCGCCCCGGCGGTCGTCAGCCGGAAGGTCACGACGGGCTCGTTGGTCTGCTGCTGAAACGAAGGCTGCGCGTCGACGAGGTCTTCGCCCGAGAGGAGCGGCTGCTCCTCAACGACGTAGGGCCGCATCGGCTCGACGGGATCGTCCTCCGAGGTCGACAGCACCATCGTGCCCGCGGGGGGCCGTGTGCGCAGCGCCTCTTCCCCGGAGATCGAGGTGTCGACGAGATGGAAGGTGAGCTGCGCGGTGGTGCCGACGAGGCCCTTCAGCTGCTCGGGATTGCCGCCGGGCGCCTCGACGAGGATGCGGTCCTCGCCCTGGCGCTGGATGTTCGGCTCGGTCGTGCCGAGCTCGTCGATGCGGCGGCGGACGACTTCGATCGACTGGTCGACGATGGAGCGGATGCGCTGGGCAAGCCCCTCCTCGGTGAAACTCAGGCGAAGGGTGTTGTTCGACCCCTCGGTGAGCTGGAACTCATCCACCGCGCCGGAGCCGAAGAGGCCGCCGGCGAGTGGGTTCGTCAGCTCCGACAGGCGCTGGCGCGCCTGGTCGAACTGGGTGGCGTCGCGCACGCGGACCTGAACGCCGCCATCGACCACACCGAGGCCGGTATAGCCGATGCGCGGTTCGGTCCGCAGCGCCTGTCGCACATCGCTCGTCAGCGAACGAAGCCGCTTGTCGATATAGTCCTCGCGGTCGACCTCATAGAGGAGGTACGCGCCGCCCTGCAGGTCGAGACCGAGGACGATGCGCTCCTTCGGCAGCCACGACGGCATCGCGTCGACCATGCTGCGAGGGACGAGGTTCGGGATGAGGGCAACCACCCCGATGATGATGACGAGGACGATCGCGGTCGTCTGCCAGCGGGCGAAGTGCAGCATCAGTCGTTGGCGGCGGGTTCGGGCTTTGTGCGCACTTCCGTGATCGTGGAGCGCACGATCCGAACCGGCTGGTTCTCGCCAAAACGCACTTCAACCTCGTTGTCATCGACGATCTTGACGATCTTGCCGATCAGGCCGCCGGCAGTGACGACCGTGTCGTTGCGTTTCAACGCCGCGATCATCGCCTGGTGCGACTTCATCCGCTGCCGCTGCGGGCGGATGATGAGGAAGTACATGATCACGAAGATCAGCAGGAACGGGGCGAGCGAGATTATGAAACCTGCACCGCCGTCGCCGGCGCCAGGAGCCTGAGCGAAGGCTTCGGTGACGAGCATGGGACAACCTTTGAAGTGGGCGCGGCCGACGCACGCAGTCCCCCGCGCACAGCCAGCCGCCAGTCGTGCGGACGTAACCTCTCCGCCGCCCGATTGCAACGCGCCCGTGGTGCGCGCAACAGTCCTTCTTGACAGATAGCTGTGGCGAACAAAGGGCAGACCGCCGCATTTGCAAAGACGGATCACTCGCTTCATAGGAGGAGACGATCCCCTCCCCGCCGCGTGTTGACGGTCGCCCGCGACCAGCCGTCGCTGCGGCGAAGTCTGCCCGATAGTCTTCAGGAATGCCGTTCGATCGATGACAACGCCCGTCTGCGCCCATATCGCGCTCGGCAGCAATCTCGGCGACCGTGACGCGCTGATCGATGCGGCCGTCGCCGCGCTCGGCGACACGCCCGGCATCACGGTCACCGCCCGCTCCAGCCGCTACGCGACCGCGGCGCTCCTGCCGGACGGGGCCCCGCCCTCGTGGAATATCGACTATCTGAACGAGGTGGTCGCGATCGAGACAACGCTCGCCCCCGCCGCGCTCATCGCGCGCACCAAGGCGATCGAGGCCGCGCTCGGCCGCCGTCCGGCGGAGCGCTGGGCCCCGCGCCTCATCGACATCGACATCCTGAGCTATGGCGATTCGGTGATCCGGGAGGACAATCTCGTGATCCCCCATCCGGGCCTTGCCGCGCGCGCCTTCGTGCTCGACCCCTGGGCCGAGATCGCGCCGGACTGGCGCCATCCCGTGCTCGGCAAGACCGTCCTCGAACTGAAGAACGCGCTCGACCGGTCATGACGAAGCTCGTCGGCATCCTCAACATCACGCCCGATTCCTTCGCGGAGGCGGCGCCGCGCGTCGCGGCCGACGCAGTGCTCGCCCACGCCGAGCGGCTGATCGCGGACGGGGCGGACGTGATCGATGTCGGCGCCGAATCGACGCGGCCGAACGGCGTCGCCCTCTCCCCCGAGGCCGAATGGGAGCGCCTCGCCCCGACGCTCGACGCGATCGTGCGCATGGCGGGGTCGGCCGGCATCCCCGTCAGCCTCGACACGCGCCATGCCGGGACGGCGGCGCGCGCCCTCGATCTCGGCGTCGACTGGATCAACGACGTCACCGGCTTTGCCGACCCCGCGATGCGCGCGGTCGTCGCGCGCCACACGTGCCCCCTCGTCCTCATGCACTCGCTGACGGTGCCGGTGGATCCGAAGATCAAGTTGCCGCCCGGCGACCCGTTCCCCCCGATCCTCGCCTTCTTCCGCGACCGCCTCGACACGCTGGCGCGCGAGGGGATCGCGGCCGGCCGCGTCATCCTCGACCCCGGCCTCGGCTTCGGCCCCTCGCCGGACCAGGCGATCGCGATCGTCGCGCGGGTCGGCGAATTCCGCGCGCTCGGGTGCCCGATCCTCGTCGGTCACTCGCGCAAATCCTTCCTGACCCTGTTCACCGATCGCCCGGCACCGGAGCGCGACGACGTCACGCTCGCGCTGTCGGCCTTCCTGTTCGCCGCGAATGTGGACTATCTGCGCGTCCACGATATCGCGCGCCACAAGGCGCTGCGCGATCGTCTATCTCCCCTCGCACCGGCGGCCGCTTCCTAGCCGCCTCAAGAAGAGCCTGAAGAGTCGGCCATGTCCACGAACGAAGACCTCCTCGCGCGCCTCGACCATCTGATCTCCGTGCTGGAGCGCTGGGCGCCGCCCGCCCGCCCCAAGCCGGATTTCGATGCCGCGGACGCCTTCATGTGGCACGCCGAGCGCGGCGAGCTGACCCCCGTCCCGGCCGTCAGCCGCGTCGACATCCACCTCCTCAAGGGGATCGACGCCAACCGCGACCGCCTGCTGGAGAACACGCAGCGCTTCGCGGCGGGCCTGCCGGCCAACAACGCCCTCCTGTGGGGCGCGCGCGGGATGGGCAAGTCCTCCCTCGTGAAGGCCGCCCACGCCTCGATCCCGGGCCTGAAGCTCGTCGAGATCCACCGTGAGGACATCGCGAGCCTGCCGCAGCTCATGACGATCCTGCGCCCCACCGCGCACCGCTTCATCATCCTGTGCGACGACCTCTCCTTCGACGCGGGCGAGACGTCCTACAAGTCGCTGAAGGCGGTCCTCGATGGCGGCGTCGAGGGGCGGCCGGAGAACGTCCTCTTCTACGCCACCTCGAACCGGCGCCACATCCTCGCGCGCGACATGGTGGAGAACGAGCGCGGCAGCGCGATCAATCCGGGCGACGCGGTCGAGGAGAAGGTCTCCCTCTCCGACCGGTTCGGCCTCTGGCTCGGCTTCCACCGCTGCTCGCAGGACGAATATCTCGCGATGGTGAACGGCTATGTGAACGCGTTCGGGATCGAGGTCGCGGCGGACGATCTGCGCCACCAGGCGCTCGAATGGTCGACGACGCGCGGTTCGCGCTCCGGCCGCGTCGCCTGGCAGTTCGTGCAGGACCTCGCCGGCCGCCTCGGCGTGCCGATCACCCTCTGACAGTCACCCGCTGCCGCGCGGGACGCCCCCCAACGCAAAAGGCCCCCGGACGTCTGTCCGGGGGCCTTTTTTCGTGCGGGGTGCGATGGGGTCGATCAGGCGCCGGAGAGGTGCGGCAGCGGATCGACGGGCTTGGACTTGCGGCGGAGCTCGAAGTGGAGCTGGGGCTGCTCCACGGAGCCGGTCTTGCCGACATTCGCGATCAGCTGGCCGCGCTTCACCTTGTCGCCACGGGAGACCTTCAGCTCCTCATTGTGGGCGTAGGCGGAGACCCAGTCGTCCTTGTGCTGGACGAGGATCAGGTTGCCGTAGCCCTCCAGCTCGTTGCCGGCATAGATCACGGTGCCCTCCTCGGCGGCGTGGACGGGCGTGCCGGCCGGGACCGCGAGGTTGATGCCGTCATTGCGGGCGCCGTCGGCCTGGATGCCGAAGCCGGCGATGATGCGGCCGCGGACCGGCCAGCGGAAGCCCTCGGCACCGCCGGAGTCGGCGCCACCCGAGACGTCAGGCGTCGCGTTCGCGGTGGCGGCGCGCTCCTGCGCGGCCTCGGGGGCGGCGTCCGTCATCGTCGGGGTCGGGGACTGGGCCGGCGGCAGGGAGGCGACCTGCGTCTCCTGCGCGGCGGCCGGGCCCGCCGCACCCGCGGACGGGATGCGCAGCGTCGTGCCGGTCATCACCGTGCCCGTCGGGGGCAGGTTGTTGAGGCGCGCGACCTCCTGCTGGGAAACGCCGTGCTTGGTGGCGATGGAATAGAGCGTGTCGCCGGGCTGGACGACATAGCGGCCTTCCTGGGCCTGCGCGTTCAGCGTCATCGCCGGCGCGCCGGTCACCGTCTCGGCCGCCATCACGGTCTCGGTCGCGACCTCGGGCGTCGTCGTCGCCGGCTGGTCGCGATAGACGTAGGTCGGAATGACGAGGCGCTGGCCCGGACGGATCTGGGACGCGTTGGTAAGGCCGTTCGCCTCCAGGATCACGTTCACGGGAACGCCGAAGCCCTTGCTCAGCGTCTGGGCGTTGTCCGCGCTCGTCACCTCGACGATCGGCGCACCCTCGACGCTCCAGCCGCGATCACGCAGCGTCTTCGGAGTCTGGATGTTGCCGCTGGTGTCCGCCGCGGCGAGAGCGTTCGGGCCGCCGAGCGGGCTGAGGTCGCTCGACTCGATGGCCGCGGTCTGTTTCGCCGCCGAGCCGGCGAAGAGCGGCCCCTCGGTGAGCCGCATCGCCCCCGAGGAACAGCCGGCTGCGAGACCGGCGAGGGACGCAACCAGGACGATCCTTGCAGCGGCTGAATGCCCGAAACTTTGCAGCCTATCGCGCATCACTCGCACCCCTCTGCGCCAGGAAATTACAGGCCCAATAAGGCGCGTCGAGACGCTAACGAAACTTTAAGATCCTGGTCAGAATTGCCCGCAAACTCTTGGATTTTGAGTTGCTTTTCTCCATCCGCGGGAAGTGTTGCAGGCGTGTCACAGAACGTCTGCGACACCTGCGACCATCGGCACAAATCGCACATCGGCGATCCGTTCGCCCTCGAGCCCGTCGGCGGTCAGGCGGCATTTGAGCAACTCCTGCGTGTGCTCCTGATCGCCGATCGGGGCTACCAGAATGCCGTCCAACTTGAGCTGAGAGACGAGCGCCTCGGGCACCGCCGGCGTCGCCGCCGTCACGATGATCCTGTCATAGGGGGCGTGCTCGGGCCAGCCGTCATGACCGTCGCCGACGCAGAGCGACACGTTGTCGATCCGCAGCACCCTGAGGCGCTCGGCGGCGAGCTCGGACAGGAGATGATAGCGCTCCACCGAGTAGACGTGGTGGGCAAGGCGGGACAAGATCGCCGTCTGGTATCCCGATCCCGTGCCGATCTCGAGGACGGTCATCGTCGGCTCGAGCTCCAGCGCATCGGTCATCATGGCGACGACGGTGGGCTGGGAGATGGTCTGCCCGCAATCGATGGGCGCCGCACGGTCCTGGTAGGCCAGGCGCTTGTGCGGCGCACTGAGGAAGAGCGATCGCGGCACGCTTTCGAGGACCGCCAGCGTGGCCCGTGAGGCCACGTTCTGCCGGCGAAGGTGCATCGCGAGCTCGGCTCGCGCGATCGCCTCCTCGTCTTCGCTCATTCAGCCGATATGCGGTCGAACCCGGTATACGGCAAGAGAACGTCCGGGATGCGGATCGAGCCGTCCTCTTCCTGGTAGTTCTCCATGACCGCGATGAGCGCGCGGCCGACGGCGACGCCGGAGCCGTTCAGCGTGTGGACATAGCGCGGATGCGCGTCGGGCTCGGGCCGATAGCGCGCCTCCATCCGGCGTGCCTGGAAGTCGCCGCAGACCGACACGGACGAGATCTCGCGATAGGTGTTCTGGCCGGGGAGCCAGACCTCGATGTCGTAAGTGCGCTGCGCGGCGAAGCCGATATCGCCGGTCGAGAGGGTGACGACGCGATAGGGCAGCCCCAGAGCCTGCAGGACGGCCTCGGCGGAGGCGGCCATCCGCTCCTGCTCGTTCAGCGACTCTTCCGGCGTCGTGATCGCCACGAGCTCGCACTTGGAGAATTGGTGCTGGCGCAGCATGCCGCGCGTGTCGCGCCCGGCCGAGCCCGCCTCGGAGCGGAAGCAGGGCGTCAGCGCCGTCACGCGCAGCGGCAGCGCCGTCGCGTCGAGGATCTGCTCGCGCACGAGGTTGGTGAGCGGCACCTCCGCGGTCGGGATCAGCCAGCGCCCATCGGTGGTCTTGAAGAGGTCGTCGGCGAATTTCGGCAGCTGCGCGGTGCCGAAGACGGCCGCGTCCCGCACCAGCAGCGGCGGGCTCACCTCGGTGTAGCCGTGCTCCCGCGTGTGGAGGTCGATCATGAACTGGCCGAGCGCGCGCTCCAGGCGGGCGAGCTTGCCCGTCAGGATCGTGAAGCGCGCGCCGGCGAGCATCCCCGCCTTCTCGACGTCCATGAGGCCGAGCCCCTCGCCGATCGCGTCGTGCTCCTTGGGGGCGAAGGCGAAGGTGCGCGGCGTGCCGACCCGGCGCAGCTCCACATTGTCGCTCTCGTCCGCCCCCTCCGGGACCTCCGGGAGCACCATGTTGGGGAGCGCGGAAAGCTCGGTCAGCAGCGCCTCGTTCGCCTCACGCTCGGCGTCCTCGCCAGCCTGGATCTCGGCCTTCAGCGTCGCGACCTCGTCGATGAGCCGCTGCGCCTCCGCCTCGTCCTTGGAGGCCTTCGCCTTGCCGATGGCCTTCGACGCAGTGTTGCGCTTCGTCTGCGCCTCCTGGAGGCGCGAGATGACGGAGCGGCGGGCATCGTCAAGGGAGAGGAGACGGGCGGCCGCAGGCTCAAGCCCGCGCTTCTTCAGCGCGGCGTCAAAGGCGTCGGGCGCGTCGCGAACGGCGCGAATATCGAACATAGGTCCTACTCAGCGGTGGTTGTCGGAAGAACCGGGCGCTCCCCATCCTCCAGGCTGGTGGACCTATACAGCCCGACATCCGCATTCACCATAGGCGCAGGCGGGACGCGGAGGCGCGCAAACGAAAAGGCCAGCCGCGCGATGCGCACGGCTGGCCTCAGAGGTTCGCGGACTTGGCGGGCCGAGCCTCAGGTCTCGGCCGCCTCTTCCGCGGCTTCCGCCGCCGCGGCCGCTTCGCGCTGGCGCTCGATGCGCCGCACCGCGAGGATCGAGATCTCGTAGAGAATGAGACCCGGAATTGCGAGGCTGATCTGGCTGATCGGATCGGGCGGGGTCAGCACGGCGGCGATGATGAAGGCGATCACGATCGCATATTTGCGCTTCTTGCGAAGGTCCGCCGCGGTCACGAGGCCGGCCCGGCCGAGCAGCGTCAGGATCACCGGCGTCTGGAACACGATGCCGAACGCGAAGATCAGCACCATGATGAGGTTCAGATATTCGCTGGTCCGCGCCAGAAGCTGGATCGAGGCCTGGTCGCCCGTCCCCTGCTGCTCCATCGACAGGAAGAAGCCCATCGCGAGCGGCATCACCACGAAATAGACGAGCGCCGCGCCGAGCGCGAAGAGGATCGGCGTCGCGACCAGGAACGGGCGGAATGCGCCGCGTTCGTTGTGGTAGAGGCCGGGCGCCACGAACATGTAGATCTGCGACGCGATCACCGGGAACGCCAGGAAGAGCGCACCGAAGAGGGCGAGCTTCAGCTGGGTGAAGAAATATTCCTGCGGCGCCGTGTAGATGAATTGGATCTCGCGCAGATTGCCCGCAGCACGCTCGTACGGAATGACGAGAATGTTGAAGATGTCTGACGCGAAATAGAAGCACACCACGAACGCGATCGCGATCGCGATGATGGACTTGATGAGGCGCGACCGCAGCTCGATCAGATGATCGATCAGCGGGGCGCTGGAGGCCTCGATGTCCTCGTGCGTCATCGACGTTCAGCTCCGGCAGCGGCTGCGCGCGGCGAGTCTTCGGTGGCGGCGGCTTCGGGCGTGCTCGTCGGTGCGGCGGGGACCGGCTCTGGCTCCGCCGCGGGCGGCGGAACGGGGGTCGGCGCCGTTTCGGCAACCGGCGCTGCGGCAGCCGGCAATGGGGCGACCGGCGCTTCGGCGACCGGTTCGGGGGCGGCGCTCTTCAGGGGCACCACGTCCGGCTTCTCGTCCTTCGTCGCGCCCGCGCTGGACGTCAGCGACTTCTTGGCGTCGTCGAGGCTCTTGCGCAGGCTCTTCGTCGGGTCGAGGGACTTCGCGGTGTCGAGCGACTTCGTCACCCCCGCCATGTCCTTCTTCACATCGTCGAGGTTGGCCTGACGCTCCGCCTCGCGCAGGGCGTCGTTGAACGTGTTCTGGAATTCGCGGGCCGTCCGTCGGACCTGGCCGAACGTTCTGCCGAAGGCGCGCAGCATGCCCGGCAGTTCCTTCGGCCCCACCACGATGATCGCGATCACCGCGACAACGAGGATCTCCGACCAGGCAATGTCAAACACTCGAGATCGCTCGGGTCAGACGTTGCGGCTTCTCTCAGCATCCTTCGTGTTCACGGTGGATGCCGGGGTATGCTCGATGGTGCGGTTGGCTTCCTTGCGGGCGCTCTCGTCGTCCTCGGCGAGGCCCTTCTTGAAGCTGTTGATCCCCTTGGCGACGTCCCCCATCAGCTCAGAGATCTTGCCGCGTCCGAAGAGCAGGACAAGGATCACACCGATGATGAGGATCTGCCAAACGCTGATACCCATGTCTCACTACCTCTGTTTCATTCTCGTTTGACCGGCACGCTGCGTGTCGATCGGATTTGTTGGGCCTGCGTGTCGCCCCCGCCCGATAGGATCGAAACCCTGACCCGGATGGGTGCCACGACGGCTGAGTGCCACCTATAACGCGCCGAAACGCCCGCGCATATGGCTATTGTTCCCCGTCGAACACGATGGCCTGGCGAAAATCGGCTTGCACGCGGACACCGTCCGCCTGCGGCACCAGGTACGGCTCCGCACGCAACAACAGTGCCATATCATCGACGATCACCGTCAATTCCATATGGGTGCCGAAGAAACGACGTCGCACCACTTTGGCCGGCACGCCGACATCGCGGTCCATCGGGAAAACGCGGATCGCGTCAGGCCGGAAGGCGACCGTCACGGCCTCCCCTTCCCGGTTCGGCCCCACCGGAACGCGCCCGATCGGCGTGACGAGCATCCCGCCCCCCGCCCGGCCGCGGAAAATGTTCAGGCTGGAGAAGACCTTCGCCGCTTCGAGGTCGACCGGCCAGCGCCAGATCTCCTCCGGCGTCGCCGTCTGCACGATGCGCCCGGCCCGCATCAGCGCGATCCGGTCGGCGACCGCGAGCGCCTCCTCCGGGTCGTGCGTCACCATGACCGCCGTCGCTTCCCGTTCGCGCAGGAGCGCGAGCGTGTCCTCGCGCACCGTCGCGCGCAGGCCCCGGTCGAGACCCGAGAAGGGCTCGTCGAAGAGAACGACGCTCGGCGCGGGCAGGAGCGCGCGCACCAGCGCGACGCGCTGCTGCTGGCCGCCGGAGAGCTCGTGCGGATAGGCGCGCTCATATCCGGCGAGGCCGACCTGGGACAGCGCCTCGGAGGCGCGGCGGGCTGCCTCAGAACGCGGCAGCTTGTTCACCCCGTAGGTGACATTTTCCGCAATCCGCATGTGCGGGAAGAGCGCGAGGTCCTGGAAGACGAGGCCGAGCTTGCGCGCCTCCGCCGGGACGAAGTGGCGCGCGTCGGCGACGACATGCCCGCCGACCACCACGCTTCCCTGGTCCTGACGCTCGATTCCGGCGGCGATCCGCAAAAGCGTCGTTTTGCCGCAACCGGACGGGCCGAGCAGGCAGACGATCTCGCGCGGGCGGACCGTGAGGGACACGTCGCTGAGGATCGGCTTGCCGGCGATGGCGAACGAAATGCCGTCCATCGAGAGGGGAACGGCCTCACCCTTGGGACCGGGCTCGCCGTCGTCCTCAGGTCTCCTCGCCGTCATCTGCATCCAACGGGTCCTCATCGGCGTCGAGCGCGTCGTCGTCGCGCGGCAGCGGCACGGAGAAGCCGGCCGGCGGCGTCCCCTCCAGAAGCCCGGCGCCCTTGAGGTCGTCGAGCCCCGGCAGGTCCGTGATCGAGGCGAGCGAAAACGCGTCCAGAAAAGCGGGCGTGGTGCCGAAGGTCACGGGCCGCCCCGGAAGCCGCCGGCGACCCCGCAGGCGGACCCATCCGGTCTCGAGCAGGATATCGAGCGTCCCCTTCGCGACCGCAACCCCACGGATCTCTTCGATCTCGGCGCGCGTGACGGGCTGGTGGTAGGCGATGATGGCGAGCGTCTCCATCGCCGCGCGCGACAGGCGCCGCTCCGCGATCCGCTCGGCCGACATCAGGTCGCTGAGGTCGGGCGCGGTGCGGAAGGCCCACCCGTCCGCGACCTCGACCAGATTGACCCCGCGATTGGCGTAGATCGTCTGGAGCTGGCGCAGACGCCGCGGCAGATCCTCCTCCTCGGGCAGGCGCGCGGACAGCGCCTCCTCGGTGAGGGGCTGGCTCGCGGCGAAGAGCACGGCCTCGAGACGCCTGAGCGCCTCCCCCTGCCCCGGTCCGCCGCCAAAGAGTGTGACGGGTTCAGCCATCGCCGTTCGTTCCTGCGCGGTCGGGGTCGGTCGACCGCAGATAAAGCGGCGCGAAGGGCGCGCTCTGCCGCACCGCGATCTTCCCCTCGCGCGCCATCTCGAGCGCGGCGCCGAAGGTCGAGGCGATCACCGCCTTGCGGCTCTCGTGCGAGGGCATCGCGGCGATCAGCGCTTCGAGCGGCAGCCACTCGGCGTGGCCGCCGACGATGCGCTCCATGATCCGCCGCGCGTCGACGAGGGAGAAGAAGGGCCGCTTCTCCATGGTGGTCTCGCGCACGATCTCGCCCTGACGCACCGTGCCGTACGCGGACAGAAGCTCGTAGAGGGAGCCCTTGTAGTGGACCTCCTGGTGGATCACCGGCGCCTCGGGCGCGCCGCGGGCGAATACGTGGAGGCCGAGCCGGTTGCGCGCGAAGAGCGCGTCGGCGGCCTCGCGCATCGCCTCGAGCCGGCGCAGGCGGAAGGCGAGATCCTCGGCAAGCTCCTCCCCGTCCGCCCCCTCGTCGTCGGGCGCGGGGGCGAGGAGACGGCTCTTCAGGAAGGCGAGCCAGGCGGCCATCACCAGGAAGTCGGCGGCGAGCTCGATCCGCAGATCCTTCGCGCGCTTGATGAAGGCGAGATATTGCTCGGCGAGCGGGAGGATCTGGATCCGCGTCAGATCCACCTGGTTGCGCCGCGCGAGGGCGAGGAGAAGGTCGAGCGGCCCCTCGAACCCGTTGACGTCGACATGCAGCATGTCCTCGTCGCGGATCGGCGTGCGGGGGGGATCCTCGAAATCGTCGACGAGACGGAGCTTCGGTGGCGCGGAGGGGTCCTCCCCGCTCACGCCGGCTCCTCCGTGAGGGCGGAGAACTCCTCGCGCAGTGCCGCGATGTCGCCGGCCGGCGCCTTGTTGCGGCGCGCAAGGACGGCGGCGAGCCGCGTCGCGGCGGATGGCGCCATCGGCGGCAGGCGATCGGCGATGAGGCGCATCTCGTCCATGTCGCCGTTGCAGTGGAGCACGCAGTCGCAGCCCGCCGCGAGCGCCGCCGCGGCATTGTCCGCGAGATCCCCGCCGAGGGCTCCCATGGAAATGTCGTCGCTCATCAACAGCCCGCCGAACCCGATCTCGTTGCGTATGAGCGAGATCACGCGCGGCGACAGCGTCGCGCAGCGCGTCTCGTCGAGGGCGGTGTAACGCACATGCGCCGTCATCGCCATCGGCAGCGCGGACAATGCACGGAAGGGTGCGAAATCGACCTCCAGCGCCTCGCGCGTCGCCTCGACGACGGGGAGCGAGACGTGGCTGTCCACCATCGCGCGGCCGTGCCCCGGAATGTGCTTCACCACCGGGAAGGCGCCGGCTTCGAGCACGCCGTCCGCCACCGCGCCTGCGAGCACCGAGACGGCCTCGGGCGTCGTCCCGTAGGCGCGGTCGCCGATGACGTCGTGGCTGCCGGGGACGGGAACGTCGGCGACCGGCAGGCACGGCGCGTTGATGCCGAGCGGCAGGAGGTCGGAGGCGATCAGCAGGCCGACGAGATGGGCCGCGCGCCGCCCCGCCTCCACGTCGCGCGCATAGAGCCGGCCGATGGTCGCCGCCGGCGGATAGCGGGGCACCAGCGGCGGGCGGATCCGCTGCACGCGGCCGCCCTCCTGGTCGATGAAGACGAGGCCCGCCCCCGAGAGCGCCGCCGCCTCCTCGGTGAGGCGGCTGATCTGCGCGGCGTCGCCGATATTGCGGGCGAAGAGGATGATACCGAGCGGGCGCACATCGCGCAGATAGGCGCGCTCGTCATCGGTCAGGCTCACACCGGCGAGTCCGACAATCAGGGGGGCTGTCATCGTGTCAATTGCGTCCGACAAAGCAATCCGCGCCGGCCGACTTCAGCCGCTGGCAAAGGCTGTTCGCCTCGTTGCGCGACTGCGCCGCGATGCGCACGCGATAGAAGAGCCCGCGCTCGCCGACATCGGCCTGCAGGATCAGCGGCTCGACGCCGCCGAGGAGAGACGGATAGCGCGCCTGGAGGGCGCGGAACGAGGCCTCCGCGTCCGGACGGCTGCGCTGAGAGGAGACCTGCACGCCCCACGGCGCGCTCGCAAGCGGCGCCGCCGAGACGGTGGCGGCCTGCGGCGAGGGCTGGCTGGAGCCGGGACGGACGATGTTGTTGTCGATCGCGGTGACGCGGGTCGGCCGCTCCGGCGCCGTCTCGGCATAGGCCGACGGGCTCGGCGCGGGTTCGCTGCGCTGGGTCGAGACGCTCGCGACCGAGGTGGAGCGCGGCGGCGGCGGGGGCCGGCGCTGCGGGATCTGCACCGCGGTGCCGGTCTCCGGCGTCGCTTCGGCGGCGTCGAGGCCCGGCTCGGTCCCGTCGAGCCCGACCGCCTCGCCTTCCCCGCTCGACGGGAGAAGCGATTCCAGCGTGCTGCCGGGAGAGACGCCCGCCGACGGGGCGGCGCCGATGCTGCTCGCGGCATTGGTCGAGGAGTTCGCGGCAAGCTGCGAGGGCACGTCGCGCACGCCGGGCTCAGCCTCCGGGGCGACGCCGACCGTCGCGGCGTCGGCCGGGTTGCGGGCCTGCTGGGCGCTGCTCGCGGTGCGCGCAGCCTGGCCGCCGCTCCCCATCTGGTCGGCCGACACGAATGTCCCGTCCGGGCGCACCACCACCGTGCGCACCTGGCGCGAGGTGAGGCCGTTGCCGTCGGTGTCGTCGTCATCCTCGTCGGCGGCGGCGTTGTCGATGCGCACGCGGTCCGGCATCACGAGGCGGTCATTGTCGCCGAGCGCGGTGCGCTCCGCGATGTCGGGGCGCGCGTCCGATTCGGTCTCCTCGGCGCGGATCTTCACGTTGCGCGCGTCGGCCTGGATGACGCGCGGCTCGCCGGTCGGCACGGTCGGGCCGCCGAAGAACAGGCCGTAAGCGAGATAGCCGCCGAGCGCGAGGATCATCACCCCGCCGCCCATCGCGGCAAAGCCGAGGAAGCGCGAGTTGCGGCGGTCGCGGCGGCCGGTCTGCGCGGCACGGCTCAGCGAGGGCGGCAGCTCGTCATAGGCGCGCGGGTCGCGGTAGTCGTCGTCCTCGTCCTCGTCATACTCGCCGAGAGTGACGTCGAGTTCCTCGTCGTCCTCGAAGGCGTCGCCCTCGCCGCGCCGCTCCAGCTCCTCGGGGAAGAAGACACCGACGAGCGGGTCGTCCATATCGGGCGGAGCGGTGGGGAACGGCTCGTTCACCTCCTCGCGCCGCTCGAAGCGGAAGGTCGGGATCGGCCGCAGGCGTTTCGCGCCGAGGCCGCCGGGGGATGCGAGCGGCGGAAGGGCGGCGGGCGGCGCCGGCACGGCCTTCGCGCCGTCATCGGCCCGCGCGGCCTTCGCGCTCGGCGCGGCGGGGGCCGGAACCGGGGCGGGCGCGGGCTGGCGGGCCGGAAGCTGGGGCTGCGCCGGGGCGGGCGCGGTGCGCGCAGTCGTCACCGGCACATAGGGCGCGGCCTTCGGGACGGGCGGCAGCAGCTCATCCTCATCAAGGTCCGGGGTCGGCGCGGCGGGAGCGGTCTTCGCCCGGCCGTTCGCGACGATCGCGCTGATGGCGTTGTCGAGTTCCCAGTCGAGCGCGTCGGCCGGCCCCGTGTCGGGCAGCGCGGGAAGCTGCACGGCCTCCGCCTCGTCGGCGGCGGCGCTCTCGGCCGCCCGCTCGCGGGGGCGGATCGGCGCGGGGACGGCCTCGGGCTGCGCACGCTTCGGCCCCGGCTGCTCCTCGGGCGCGAATCGGCTCGTCGGGGTGGTGACGGGACGCGCGGCAGGGGCGCGCGGCGGAAGGGGACGCGTCGCGGGCGCCTCGACGGGGCGCGCCTCGCGCACGGGCGGAGTGGCCTCGGGGCGCGGAGCGATCTCGGCGCGCGGAATGACCCGCGCGGGGATCGCCGCCAGGATCTCGTCCTCGAACGTCTCGTCGCTGTCGTCGTCGTCGTCCTCGGGCTCGGCGAGGACCGGCGGCGCGATCGCGCGCGGCGCGGGCGGCACGATGACGGGTTCGGGCTCGGCTTCAGGCTCGGGCTCGGGTTCGGCGGCGACGGCCGGGCGCGAAAGCTCCTCGTTCAGCCGCCGCGCGAAGGCGTCGCGCCGGGCCGACTTGCCGTGGCTGGAGCTGAAGGCGGCCGCGAGCGTGTCGTCGACATCCTCGTCGGACGCGTCGGCGAAGGTCTCGTCTTCGGTCTCGAAGGGCGGCTCGTCCTCGTCGTACGCGGCGTAGGCCGGGGCGCGCTCGTCGCGCTCCAGCGCCTCGTCATAGAGGGGCGAATCGTCGGTCACGTCCTCGGGACGCTCGTCCTCCGGCGCGTCGTCATAATCGTGTTCGGGATCGCGCGCCTTCGTCCTCGGCGCCGCCCAGCCGACCGGGTCCGCATCGACGAACTGATCCAGCTCATCGAATACGTCGTCCGGTTCGGACGAGCGCCGACCGTCCGCCCCCAACACGGCGGGTCGATCAAACGAGTTGGATCGCGTCGGACCGTTCATGGTTCGCCCGCCACTCAAACATGCACTCCGCTGCGGGGCCCGTTGCGGGCGAGACCACAGATCCTGTGCCGACTATCGCATCTCATCCGGCGCACTGACGCCCAACGCCGAGAGCCCATGGCGCAACACCGCCTGAACAGCCTCGACGAGCGCGAGGCGCGCCCGCGTCAAGTCTCGCGCCTCGGTGTTAACGAACCGTAGCGTGACGTCATCCTTGCCTCTGTTCCATTGCGTATGCAAGGCCGAGGCAAGTTCGTGGAGGTAGAAGGCGACGCGGTGCGGCTCGGCCGCGTCGGCCGCAGACGCCAGCAATTGCGGCCATTGTGCCAGCGTCACGACGAGCGCCCGCTCCCCCGAATCAGTCAGCCGCTCGACGGGCGCACTGGATAGATCCTCCAGAATCGCCGCATCGAACGCCTCCACCGCCTGCCGCTTCACCGAAGCGCACCGGGCGTGGGCGTACTGGACGTAGAAGACGGGGTTGTCCCGGCTCTGCTCGGTCACCTTCGCGAAGTCGAAATCGAGCGGAGCGTCCGACTTGCGGAAGAGCATCATGAAGCGGACCGGATCGGCGCCCACCTCGTCGACGACCTCGCGCAGCGTGACGAAGTCGCCCGACCGCTTCGACATCTTCACCGGCTCGCCGGCCCGGTAGAGCTTCACGAGCTGGCAAAGCAGGCAATCGAGCCGCACCCGGCGGTGGCTGAGCGCCGCGACCGCCGCTGTCATCCGCTTAACATAGCCGCCATGGTCGGCGCCGAGCACGTCGATCAGCCGGTCATAGCCGCGCGTGATCTTGTGGTCGTGATAGGCGATGTCGGAGGCGAAATAGGTGTAGGACCCGTCCGACTTCTTCAGCGCGCGGTCCATGTCGTCGCCATACTCGGTGGAGCGGAAGAGCGTCTGCTCCCGGTCCTCCCAGTCGTCCGCCTGCCCCTTCGGGCGCGGCAGGACGCCCTCATAGATGAGCCCGTCCCCTTCGAGGTGCGCGATCGTCTGGGCGACGATGTCCTCGGGCGCCTGGAGGCTCTTCTCGGAGAAGAAGGTCTCGTGCGTGATGGCGAGCACGGCGAGATCCTCGCGCACCGCGTCCATCATCATCGCGATCGCCGTCTCGCGCACGATCGGCAGCCACACCGCCTCGCTCTCCTCGAGGAGGGCGGACCCGTGCTCGCGCGCCAGCGCCTCGCCGACCGGGACGAGATAGTCGCCAGGATAAAGGCCGGAGGGGATCTCGACCGTCTCGCCGAGCGCCTCGCGATAGCGCAGGAACGCGGAGCGGGCGAGGACGTCGACCTGCGCCCCGGCGTCATTGATATAATATTCGCGCGTCACCTCGTGGCCGCGCAGCTCCAGGATGTTCGCGAGCGCGTCGCCCACCACCGCGCCGCGCGCGTGGCCGACATGGAGCGGCCCGGTCGGGTTCGCCGAGACGTATTCGACATTCACCTTCTGCGGCGCGTCGGTCCGCCCGAGCGCGGTGAAGGCGGCCCCGTCCTGCGCGGCGCGCACGACGCTGGCCACCGCTGCGTTCGAGATCGTCATGTTGACGAAGCCCGGTCCCGCGACGGAGGCGCTCTCCACGAGCGGGCTCTCCGCGATGCGGCGCGCGATCAACTCGCCCAGCTCGCGCGGATTGCGCTTTGCGGCCTTGGCGAGGACCATCGCGGCGTTGGTGGCGAAATCCCCGTGCGTGGGGTCGCGCGGCGTCTCGACGGCGATACGGTCCAGCCCGTCGGTCAGCCCCTCCTCCTGCACGATGGCGGCGACGGCCTGTTTGAGTGTCTCGACGAGATGCATGACGTCCCTTGATCCTGAAGTGGCGCCTCCTTAGCGCCGACCGACGCCAAGCGCGAGGGGGCGAGCCATCCTTCCGCGCAGATCAGCCGAGATCGGGCGTGTTTCCGACGAGGCGGCGGTGCTCCCCGAGCGCGAAGCGGTCGGTCATGCCGGCGATATAGTCGCAGGTGCGGCGCAGGCGCCTCCCCTCGTCGCTGGTGTCGCGCCAGGCCTCGGGCAGGAGCTGCGGGTCGCTCGCGAAGACGGCGAAGAGATCCTCCACCACCTGCCCCGCCTTCACCCGCGCGGCGAGCACGTCCGGATCGCGATAGAGGTCGCGGTGTAGGAGCGTCTTCAGCGCCCGCTCCGAGCGCGCCATCTCCGGCGAGAAGGCGACGAGCGGCCCCGGCTGCGCGGCGACGTCGGCGGCGGTCGCGACGCCGGCGCGCGCGACGCGCCGCACCGTCTCCCCGATCACGTCCTCGATCATGCGGGTGAGCTGGCGGCGCACCAGCTCGTGCGTGCGCCGGGCGGGGTCGAGGCGCGGGGCCTCTCGCTCCACCTCGTCGAGGATGTCGGCGACGAGGCCGACCTCGCGCAGCCCCTCGAAATTGAGGATGCCGGCGCGCAAGCCGTCATCGATGTCGTGCGCGTCGTAGGCGATGTCGTCGGAGATCGCGGCGATCTGCGCCTCGAGACTCGCCTGCGAGACGAGATCGAGGTCGGCAAGCTCCGGATCGCGCAGGAAGGGCGATTCGCTGTCGGCGGCGGGCGGCCCGTTGTGCTTCACGAGGCCTTCGAGCATCTCGTAGGTGAGGTTCAGCCCGTCGAAGTGGGCGTAGCGGCGCTCGAGGCGCGTCACGATGCGGTAGGCCTGGGCGTTGTGGTCGAACCCGCCATAGGGCGCCATCAGGCGGGCGAGCACATTCTCCCCCTCGTGGCCGAACGGGGTGTGGCCGAAATCGTGGCTGAGGGCGAGCGCTTCGGACAGATCCTCGTCGAGCGACAGGACGCGCGCGATCGAGCCCGCGATCTGCGCCACCTCCAGGCTGTGGGTGAGGCGCGAGCGGTAGTGGTCGCCATCGGTGGTGATGAAGACCTGGGTCTTGTGGGTGAGGCGGCGGAAGGCGGCCGAATGGACGATCCGGTCCCGGTCGCGCTGGAAGGGCGTGCGCGTCGCCGACGCGGGTTCCGCCAGGCGCCGGCCGCGGCTCCTGGTCGGGTCGCTCGCATAGGGAGCGAGAAGGCGCGGGGATGGGCGCACGTTTCGCACGAGGATCCCTCTCCTGATTCTGGCGTCGGTCGCAGGCACCCTATATCAAGGGCGTAACACCTTTCTTTGCAGGAGGCGCTATGTCTGACGCATCCTTTCAAGTGACGCCCCGTGCCCTGACCCGAGTGGCGAAGATTCTCGCCGGCGAACACGCCGGCGCGCTGCGCGTTTCGGTCGAGGGGGGCGGATGCTCCGGCTTCCAATATCGCTACGATCTCGTGGAGGGTCCCGAGGGGGACGACCTCGTGATCGCGGGTGACACGGCGACCGTTGTGGTCGACCCGGTCTCCCTCCCCTTCCTCGCCGGGGCCGAGCTCGACTATGTCGACGATCTGATGGGCCAGTCCTTCCAGATCAAGAACCCCAATGCCCAGTCGAGCTGCGGCTGCGGCACGTCCTTCTCGCTTCTCTGATCGGACCCCCGTGCGAATCGCGACCTGGAACATCAACGGCGTCAAAGCGCGCCAGGAAAGCCTGACGCGCTGGCTCGAAGAGGCCGCGCCCGACATCGTGTGCCTGCAGGAGATCAAGTCGCAGGACGAGCAGTTCCCGGCCGAGCCGATCGAGCGGCTCGGCTACAATGTCGCGACGCACGGGCAGAAGGGTTTCAACGGCGTCGCCCTCCTCTCAAAGCGCCCGCTGGAGGATGTGACCATCCGCCTCGACGGTGACGAGGCGGACGAGCACGCCCGCTGGATCGAGGCGACGGTGTCGACCGAGACGGGTGCGGTGCGGGTGGTGAGTCTGTACCTCCCGAACGGCAACCCGATCGACACGCCTAAATTCCCCTACAAGTTGAGCTGGATGGACCGGATGCTCGCCCGCGCCGAGGCGCTGCTTGCGACCGACGAGCCGATCATCCTCGCGGGGGACTATAACGTCATCCCCGAGCCCATCGACGCGCGCCATCCGGACCGCTGGGTCGACGACGCGTTGTTCCAGCCGGAAAGCCGAAACCGCCACCGCGCGCTCGTCAATCTCGGCTACATCGATGCGCAGCGCGCGGTCAGCGCGGCGGACGGGATCTACACCTTCTGGGACTACCAGGCCGGCGCCTGGCAGAAGAATAACGGCATCCGGATTGATCACGTGATGCTGTCACCGGTGGCAGCGGACCGCCTCGTCACGGTGGATGTCCACAAGCACACGCGCGGCTGGGAGAAGCCGTCCGACCATGTGCCGGTGGTGGTGGCGCTCGACGTCTGAGCGCGCGACCCGGCCGGCGGCCGGACTATCCCCGCTCTTCACCGGCTGCACAATTTTGCGCCAGTGGATGACGCGTCGCGGGAAATTGCCTCAAGACAACGAAAAGGGCCGCTTTCGCGGCCCTCCGTGGAAATTTGGCGGACGTGGCCGTCCGGCAAACCCCGATCAGTCAGCGAAGCCCCAGAGGCTGCCCCAAAGTTCACATCCTGATCCAGACGCCGACGTCCGCTCAGAAATCCCACTCGACATTGGATCACCTCCTTTCGCTGTGTTGAACACACTCAGGATGGTGACATGATTCGATCTGAATGCAAGTCTCGTGCCTGATAGTTGTCCACTTCGACGCAAGCCCCGCGACGGCGCCGGCCGGATCCGTGGCTGATCCGCCACAACGGGCGGCCCGGACAGGCGCCGCCAGCCCTCATTCCCCGACCGCCGCCTCCAGCGCGAGACCGACGGCGAGAAGGTCGCGATCGGTGTCGGCGAGACCGTCGATCTCGAGGCCGACTGCAAGGCCCTCGGGCGTTGGATCGATGGGCAGCGTGAGACCCGGCACGCCGAGAAGGCTGCCGGGATCGGTGTTGCGGATGAAGGTCAGGAAGGTCGGCACCTTCTCTCCGTTCAGCATCACGAACTCGTCCGAGCCCTCGATCGGCTGCGCCTCGAGCGGGGTCGTCGGGAAGACGATCGCCGCGAGCGAATTCTCCTCGAAAAGGGTTGCGTAAGCCTTTTGCATCGCCGGGCGGATCGTGTTGACCGCCTCGCGATAGCCCTCCTCCGGCACGCCCTTGTCGCCCATGACCGCGTTGTCGAACACGGCCTTCACGTCCGGGCTCGCGATCGCGGCGACGATCGCCTCCAGCGTCCGGTTCGGGACGTTCTCGCTGAGGAAGGCGGCAAGGTCACGCTTCACCTCGTAAAGCGCGATCGGGAAGCCCGCCTCCCCGCTCATGCGCAGGATCTCGCCCATCTCGACGGGGACGAGGGTGACGCCCGCCTCTTCCAGCGTCGCGAGGGCGTCGTCGAAGGAGGCCTTCACGCCGGGCGACAGATTGTCGGTCATCTCCTTCGGCACGCCGAGGCGCACGGTGGAGAGGTCCACCGGCGTCAGCGCCGCGTCCGCGCCGGTGATCACTGCGTCGAGGAGGGCGACGTCGGCGACGGTGCGCGCGATCGGGCCGGCCGTGTCGCGCGTCGCCGAGATCGGCACGATGCCGGCGCCGGGATAACGCCCCGTTGTCGGCCGCAAGCCGGCAAGGCCGTTGAGCGCGGCCGGAATGCGCACCGAGCCGCCCGTGTCGGTGCCGAGCCCCGCCTCGGCCATGCCCGCAGCGATCGCCGCCGCGGTGCCGCCGGAGGAGCCGCCGGCGAACCGGTCCGGCGCCAGCGCGTTGCCGACGGGTCCGTAGGCGACGTTGTTGGAGGTGATGCCGAAGGCGAGCTCGTGCATGTTGGCCTTGCCGATCAGCACCGCCCCCGCGTCGAGGAGAGCCTTCGCGACCGGCGCCGTCTTGTTCGGCACGAACGCGTCGAGGCCGGGCGTCCCGGCGGTGGTGCGCAGGCCCGAGACGGTGATGTTGTCCTTGATGACGATCGGCACGCCCGCGAGCGGGCCCGCCGCGCCGCTGGCGGCGATGCGGGCATCGATGGCCTTCGCCGCGGCGAGCGCCCCGCTCTTGTCGAGCGTGATGAGGGCGTTGAGGCCCGCCTTCTCCTCAGCGCGCGCGAGATAGGCCTCGGTGACCTCCTGCGCGCTCACCTGACGGTCCGTGATCGCGCCGACCGTCTCCGTCGCCGTCATCGCCGTCGGATCGGCCGCATGCACCGGCGCCGCCGCAAGTGCGACGCTAAGCAGCGCAGCCGTCGTGCTCCATCCATGCACACCCATCTGAAGCCCTCCCCGATTCTCTTTCCCCACATATGGATCATATCGGCGGAAGGGACACAGGGGCGTGACGGTGGGGACGCCTCAATCCGACGCGACCTCCGCCTTGGGCGGCAGCGGAAAGAGGCCGGGAAGCGCGGCCGCGAGCGCCCGGTCGCCGTCCACCGACAGCGCACCCGAGGCTTCGAGATCCGCGAGCGGGACGCCGCCATAGAGGAGCCCGACGACCGCTTCAGGCGCCCCCGTCAGCACCACGTCCGCAAGGTCGAGGTCGCCATGGTCGACGTCGATCCCCGCCCCGCTGATGCGGGCGAGGAAGCGGTCGTGACCGACCGCGAAGCCGACGCGGGCGTCGACCCCCGTCGCGGCGGCGCGCCCGGCATCGAACATCGTGCGCAGCGACAGGAGGAGCGAGGCCGACGAGAAGGGCATCGTCGGGTCGTGCCAGGGCGAGCGGGCGGCCCACCGTCCAAGCTCGCGCAGGATGGGCTCGGCCTGATAGCCCCAGGCCGTCAGCGCGTAGACCTTCGAGGCGGCCGGCGGCGGCAGCTCGCGCCGCTCGACGACGCCGATCCCCTCCAGCCCGTGGAGGCGGCGCGTCAGGATGTTGGCGCTGATCCCCGGCAGGTTCGCGCGCAGGTCGCTGAAACGTTTCGGCCCCGTCATCAATTCACGCATCACGAGGAGCGCCCAGCGCTCGCCCACGAGGTCGAGCGCGTGCGCCGCCGCGCATGCGTCATTGTACCGCCGCCTGTCGTCCGTATCCGTATCGGGCCTCATAGTTAGTTTTTGTAACTTCCTAGTTGCTTTTAGTGACACCTTGCGCCAAGTGAGGCAAGCAAACGCGGAGGAACCTCATGGCACGGATGATCTTCGTTAATTTACCCGTTGGCGATCTCGGTAAGGCAACCGCCTTCTACGAGGCGATCGGCTTCACCAAGGATGACCGCTTTTCCGACGAGACGGCGTCCGGCATGGTGCTCACCGACATCATCCACGTGATGCTCCTGACGCACGAGAAGTTCGCAAGCTTCACGCCAAAGACGGTGGTGGACGCGAAGACGAGCACCGAAGTGCTCCTGTGCCTCTCCACCGACAGCCGCGAAGAGGTCGACGCCCTCATCGCCACGGCCGAGGCCGCCGGCGGCGTCGCGGATCCGGGACCGGTACAGGATTACGGCTTCATGTACGGCCGCAGCTTCGAGGATCCCGACGGTCACATCTGGGAGATCATGTGGATGAACGTCGAGGCGTTCCTCGCCGAGATGCCCCAGAACAACTCCGCGGCCTGAGCCTCGGATCACCCAAGGAGAGACGCTCATGAACTATGTTGATGGTTTCCTCGTGCCGGTGCCGACGGCCAAGCGCGAGGCCTATCTCGCGGTCGCCCAGAAGGCCGCCAAGATCTTCAAGAAGCACGGCGCGCTCAGCGTCGTCGAGGCCTGGGGCGACGACGTGCCGGAGGGCGAGGTCACGTCCTTCACGATGGCGGTCAAGCGCAAGGACGACGAGACGGTCGTCTTCTCCTGGATCACGTGGCCGGACAAGGCGACGCGCGACAAGGGGATGAAGGCCTCGATGGAGGATTTCGAGGCCGGCGAGATGCCCGAAATGCCCTTCGACGGGAAGCGGATGGTGTTCGGCGGCTTCCAGGCGATCGTCGAGGAATAGGGCCGCCGGCGGGGCGTCGGGGTCCTGCCCCGCACCCCGTCCGATCACATTCCGTAACAGCCGCATTTTCCTCTTGCCGAGCGCATCGAGGCGTACAATTTTCCTACTTCACGGCGATCCCCGCCGTGAAGTCCGCGGACCACTTCCGCGCTAGGACAACGCCAATGGCTGGCAAACCTCAGAAGACCAACCCGCCGAAGAAGCCGTCTCCGCAGAGCAACCAGAAGCCCAAATCCTAAGGGCATCTCTGGCAGAAATGCCTCCTCTTGCGGAGAGCGATCGGTAGGGTCGCCCACCCGGGGGATTGCCTCGCGCGCCGGACGAAGGATTGCCCTCCTTCGTTCGGCGCCTTTTCGTGGGCGGCGCCGCGACGCCGCCCGAAATAGGACGATCATCTCCTCCACTTGATCGTGCATCCCGCCGCGGGATGCTGCACCGCCGGCCCCTCCCCCTCGTCCGCAATGGCGCGCATGGCCTCGAGCAGCTCACGCGGCGCATCCTGGCGCAGGTGCCCCGTTCCCCCCTCGTCGAGCCGGCCGCGGTAAAGAATCCGGCCCGCGTGGTCGAGCCCGAAGAATTCGGGCGTGACGCGGGCGTCATAGGCGCGCGCCACCACCTGGCTCTCGTCCTGCAGATAGGGGAAAGGCAGGTCGTAGCTTTCGGCGAAGACCTTCATCCGATCGAAGGAATCCTGCGGCACCTGTAGTGCATCGTTTGCGCAGATCGCGACGAAGCCGACACCCTCGTCGGCAAGGGCCGCCGCATCGGCGACGACGCGGCGGATGGCCGACACGACGTAGGGACAATGGTTGCAGATGAAGGCGACGACGACCCCGTTCTCCCCCATCACGTCCGAGAGGGAGATCTCGCGCCCGTCCACCGCGGGGAGCGTGAAGTCGGGCGCGGAGGCGCCAAGGCCGGTTTCGGAAGACGACATGGGATGAGTTCTCCTCAGGTCGCGGCCGTTTCTGGGGTCAATTGACCCAAGGCCGTCGCATTTGGGGCATCGACACTGTACTTAGCAATGATCAGTGCGAGGGTGAGAATGGCAGACAAGGATCTCTTCAGCGACCGTCACGAGCCCGGCCGCAAGGCCGACACGCGCCAGTCGCGGCCCCAGTCGAAGCAGTCCCGAGCCAACGCACGCGCCGCCGTCGCCCCCACACCAGGCCCGCACGATTCCGGCGAGGCGGGCTACACCGCCGCCGACATCGAGGTTCTCGAGGGGCTGGAGCCCGTCCGCCGCAGGCCGGGCATGTATATCGGCGGCACCGACCAGCGCGCGCTCCACCACCTCTTCGCCGAAGTCCTCGACAACTCGATGGACGAGGCGGTCGCCGGCCACGCCTCCTTCATCGAGGTCCGCTTCGAGGAAGGCCGCATCACCGTGATCGACAACGGGCGCGGCATCCCGGTCGAGCCGCACCCGCGCTTTCCGGACAAGTCCGCCCTCGAAGTCATCATGACGACGCTCCACGCGGGCGGTAAGTTCGATTCCAAGGCCTACGAGGCCTCTGGCGGCCTCCACGGTGTCGGCGTCTCCGTCGTCAACGCGCTGTCGGAGGAGCTCGTCGTCGAGGTCGCGCGCGGGCGCAAGCTCTACCGCCAGAGCTTCTGCCGCGGCATCCCCGACGGGCCGCTCGAGGAAGTGGGCGCGGCGCCGAACCGGCGCGGCACGACCACCTCCTTCCGGCCCGACCCGCTGATCTTCAAGGACCTGAAGTTCGATCCGAAGCGCCTCTTCGCCCAGACGCGCGCGAAGGCCTATCTCTTCGCCAATGTCGAGCTGCGCTGGCGCGCCGACCCCGCCCTCCTCACCGGCGAGAACGCGCCGCCCGCCGAAGCGACCTTCCGCTTCCCCGGCGGCCTCGCCGACTTCCTGACGAGCGAGATCTCCGGCCGCCCGAAGGTGACGGACGCGATCTTCGCCGGCCGCGCCGGCGAGGCGGGCCGCCGCGGGGCGGTCGAGTGGGCGGTCGGCTTCGTGCCGGTCGACGAGTTCACCCGCTCCTACTGCAACACGATCCCGACGCCAGAGGGCGGCACCCACGAGCAGGGGCTGCGCAGCGCCCTCTACAAGGCGGTGAAGGCCCACGGCGAGCGCATCGGCAACAAGAAGATCGCCCAGGTCACCGCCGACGACGTGATGGCGACGGCCGCCGCCGTCCTCTCCGTCTTCGTGCGTGAGCCCGAATTCGTCGGCCAGACCAAGGACAAGCTCTCCACCACCGAGGCGACGCGCCAGGTGGAGGGAGCGCTGCGGGAAAGCTTCGAGGAGTGGCTCGCCCAGGATCCGGCGCGCGCCGGCCTCGTCATCGACGCGATTGTCGACAAGTGCGACGAGCGCCTGCGCCGCCGCGCGGAGAAGGACGTCGCCCGCCGGTCCGCGACGCGCAAGACGCGCCTGCCCGGCAAGCTCGCCGACTGCACCCAGTCCCAGCCGGGCGGCACCGAGATCTTCATCGTTGAGGGCGACTCGGCCGGCGGCTCTGCGAAGCAGGCCCGCGCCCGCGCGACCCAGGCCGTGCTGCCGCTGCGCGGCAAGATCCTCAACGTCGCCAATGCCGGGCGCGACAAGGTGATGGCGAACCAGCAGCTCTCCGACCTCGTGCTCGCCCTCGGGTGCGGCGTGCGCAAGGAGTTCGATGTCGGCAAGCTCCGCTATGAGCGCGTCATCATCATGACCGACGCCGACGTCGACGGCGCGCATATCGCCTCGCTCCTCATCACCTTCTTCTTCCGCGAGATGCCGGGCCTCATCGAGTCCGGCCACCTCTTCCTCGCCGTCCCGCCCCTCTACAAGCTCACCCAGGGCACCAAGACGCTCTACGCACGGGACGATGCGCACCGCGAGCAGCTCCTGGCGACGGAGTTCAACCGCGAGAAGAAGATGGAGATCGGCCGCTTCAAGGGCCTCGGCGAGATGATGCCGGCGCAGTTGAAGGAGACGACGATGGACCCGGCGACCCGCACGCTCCTGCGCGTCGTGATCGCCTCCGAGCCAGACGTCACCCGCACCACCATCGAACGCCTGATGGGAAACAAACCAGAAGCACGATTCGCATTCATTCAGGAAAATGCGGCCTTCGCTTCCGCCGACGCGCTCGATATCTAAGGTAGGCATCCACTCTGTTTCTGAGTGTCAGTAAAAGGCACCCACTATATCAAGCGCGGGTTTGAACCCGCGCCGACCAGCCAAGCGCCTGACTTGGAAGGAATTTTGATCGAAATCAATTTGCCCCGCCAATCTGTATGATTGTTGGCCAATCATGACATTCGGTCGCCACATGTTTCCGAATTTCAGCGTTGACCTTGAGGGCAAGTGCATTGCTTGATACACGCAGGTTGTGAAAATTTGCAAAAGGCTGAATGTGACCCATGGCTAGTTCGCCTGACGCCAAACCGTTCGTGTTTCCCGCTGTTTACGACTACCGCGCTGCCATGGGATCGGTGATCCGGCATCTCAAGGAACACCCCGAGCTGAAGCCCGCCTTCGACAAGGCGAAAGCTGTCCCGCGGACCTTCGCAAACAGCGCCTTTTACGAAGTCACCCAGCGCTGCAACCTCTTCTGCGAGGGTTGCTATTATTTCGAGGGCGACAAGCCCCGCGACCTGCCCGAACAGAACGACATCGCGCGCTGGGAAGATTTCTTTCGCGGCGAGCGCGATCGCGGCGTGACGATGGGCTACTTCCTCGGCGCCGAGCCGTCGATGGAGCCCAAGCGCCTGGTCGCCGGTGCGAAATATATCCCGCACGGCAATGTCGGCACCAACGGCACGAAGAAGATCCCCAACGAGGTCCCCTTCCGCATCCAGATCTCCATCTGGGGCGACGAGGCGACCGACAAGAAACTCCGCGGCGGCGCCGTCTTCCGCAAGGCGCTGAAGAATTATGCCGGCGACCCGCGCGCCCTCGCCCTCTTCACGTTCAATCCGTACAACGTGAAGCACGCGCGGCAGATCACTGAGATGTGCGCCGATGCCGGCCTGCCCATCACGTTCAACATTTTCTCGCCGACCACCACCTATCTCGACAAGCTTCGGCAGTTCATGCCGAACGACAAGAAGTTCTTCCGCATCAGCGATGCGGAGAGCAACATGTTGATGAGCACGGATGACCTCATGAACATCCGTGATACGGCGTCAGAGCTGCTTGCCGACTTCCCGGACACGGTCATCTATTGCGAGGCCTACAACCGCCTCGCGACCAGCGGCAGGCGGATGTTCGAGCTCGACCCGGAGACGGGCCTCGCGGAAGGCTGCCGCAACCGCCTCAAGGGCACCGAGACCGGCTTTTCGGGCTATTACAGCCCGGACTTGCAGAAACAGAACGTCAAGTGCTGTACGCCGGACGTGGATTGTAGCGAGTGCCGCATCTATGGTGCCGGGTGGTCCACCCTCCTCGCACCCCCTGCGGAGCTCGTTCAGACCGTCGACGGTCTCAAAGACTGGATCGAGGCGATGAACACGCTCGCTCGGATTTTCATCTACGATCATCAGAAAGAAGAGATGGCTGGTGAGTATGCAAGCCGACCAGAGTCCGTCTACGCCGAAGCCTGACGTGGAGGACGGTTCCCAAGAGGATGCGCCGAAGTCGGGTCTGACCCCGCGGCAAGCCCTGTTCAATTCGTGGCGCGCGCGTGATTTCGCGGGCGTCGTAAAGGCGTTCGAGGCGCGTCGCGTCCATGCGCCCGAGGCCTACCGGGTGACGACGCAGTCGCTGCGTCAGCTCGGCCGGGACGATGAGGCGCTCGCGACGCTGCGCGACGGGCGCGCCCTCTTCCCCGAGAACGCGACACTCGCCTTCCTCGCCGCCCAGACGGAGACCGACGAGGCCCGTGTGAAGTCGGCGGTCGACGACATCATCACGGCGAACGACCCCACCTTCCGGGGACGGGCGCGGCTGCGCCGGGCGCAGTTCGCGATCGCGGAAGGCCGCACCGACGACGCGATCGCCGATCTCGACGCCGCGGTTCAGCACGGCGAGGACGGCGAGACGGTCGACCTGGAGCGGGCCAAGGCGCTCCGCCTCAGCGCGCACATCAACGCCGGCGCCGACACCGAGACGCTGAAGGCCGACATCGCCGCCTTCGAGACGCCGTTCAGCCAGCCGGTGCAGACGATCTGCTTCCAGGAGATCGCCGCCATCGCCAACCGCGGCGACGACGCGGCGCTGCGCTCGATCGTGGACCTCCTCCTCGACCGCGACCCGACCGCGGTGCGGCTGCGCACCTACTATGTGTCGTACGCCTTCCAGCGCGCCGACACCGACCGCACGACGCTGACCAAGCACCTCGACTATCTCGCCAAGAACGAGTCGATCACCAACCCGCACCTCATCGCCCTCCACGCCGACCTCACGAGCGACGGCGACCCGCGGGCGGCGATCACGGCGATGCAGGAGGCGCTCGCGGCCAATCCGGGCGACCAGCGCCTGCGCTTCGGCCTTGCGACGAACCTGTCCAATATCGGCGACATCGACGAGGCGCTCGCCGCGTTCGACGTGATCCTCGAGGAATCGAGCGACGTGAAGCAGCGCCGCGAGGTCGCGCTCGAGGCCGCGATCACCGCGCTGAAGACCGGGTCGCAGGAGCGGGCCGACCGCTACTACGAGATGCTCGCGGAGAACCAGGCGAGCCTCACCATGGAGCAGCAGGCGATCCTGTCGCGCCTCGTCTCCCCCTCGCGGGCGAAGCGGCTCGGCGTGATCGACGACATGCCGCCCGACATGACCTTCTTCGACGGGGCGGTGCGCCTTTACAAGACGGCCGGCGACACCTGCGTGGTGTGGCCGTTCGTGGGCTTCCTGCGCGCCGAGACGCGCCGGCGCACCATCATCGACATCTGGCGCGAGCGTGGCGTGTCGGTGGTGACGGTCGACGACCCGCGGCGCCTCTCCGCGCTCGGCGGCATCGATCCGTTCTTCCCCGCCCGCACCCAGTTCAACAAGGCGCTGCACGAGCTGATCCTCGCGCAGGGCTACAAGAATCACCTCGCGGTCGGCGAGTCGCTCGCGGGCTACACGGCGATCCTCTATGGCCTGGAGACCGGCGGGCTCGGCGCCCTCTCCTTCTCGGGCGGCACGCGCATCCCGCGCCTCGAGGATCTGCCGGACGATCGCGGCCGCGCGCACCTCAGCTACCTGCGCAGCATCATCCCGGACCCGGACCTCGACCTCGCCCCGATGCTGGAGCAGCGCCCGGACTTCGTGGTGCACAACCACTACGGCTCGGGCAGCGTCGCCGACGTCGCGAGCGCGGAACGCTCGGCGTACCTGTCGAACGTGGTCAACACACCCTGGCCGCACGACAACCACGCCTCCGCCGGCTACCTGGAGCGCACCGGCCAGTTCACCCGCGTGGTGGACGAGTTCCTGTCGGACGCCCTCGCAAGCTGACGCCTTTCCCGATCCGGCCCCCGGGCCGGATCGGGGTCTCCCTGGCGCGGGTCGATGGGGCGGCGCGGCCGGTAACCAGGCGTCCAGCCGGGCCGTGCGGTGGCACCGCGGACTGTGGGCGGTGCGTGCCGAGGCCGCCAACTCGCCGTGCAGCCCGCGCCTGCACCATCCCGGAGCGCATCGCGGACGGTGCGTCGCCGTGGCAGCCCCCTCTTTCCTCACCGAGACGCCGGCGCGTTCCGTCCCCGACGAGTGCGTCGCTCACCTGCCACGAGCCCACGACGGGCAGCCGGCAGCCGCTTGCTCGTGGCCGACCTCCCTCTGCTTGTTGCCGAGGTGGCCGCCGCGGAGCCGCAGATGACGGCCTCTCCCCGAGAGTCACCGCCGGTTAGGGAGCATGGGTCCCGTCCGCCTCGCTTTTGAGCCCTTAACAGTTGCTTGAGACTGCCGGCCCCGCAGGACGTGGACGGGATCCACACCACGTCGCACACCGTCATCGGCTGCGACCTCTCGCGCGTCGTCCTCGACCTCCTCAGCCGGACGACCGCCACCTCGTCGAAGGTGGCGAACGCCCTTGAGGCGATCGCTTAGGTCATCTCTCGAACCCGATGCCCTCGTCGTATTCGAAGCGGCCAGCGACTGCGACGGGCCGCGCATCGCCACTCTGACCGAGCGCGGTCTCGCCTTCTCGGACCATTCCGCAACAGGCCCGCGACTTCGCACGGGCCACTGGCACCCTCGCCAAGACCGATCGGGTGGATACCCGGGTACTGGCACAGATGAGCTCGGTTTTCGGCCTCGCGATCACGATACCAATATCTCCAGCGGGCGCCCGTCTCTCCGATTTCCTCAGGCGTCGGGGGCCGCTGGTCGATATCCGCAAGGCCGGGACACCCCGCCACCACAACGTCGGGCAGGTGAGATCGCTGGCGAGATGATGGCGATGATCAAGCGCCTCACCCGCCACGTCGCCGAACTCGCGCGCCATGGCACGCCTCATGGACGAGGATGGGACACTCTTCTCACAAGCCCGGCTCATGCGCACCGTCCCCGGCATCGACCCGACGGTCCACGCCACTCTTCTCGGCGAACGTCCGGAGTTCGGCGCGCTCGATCGCCGTCGCATCGCCTCGTCCGCCGGGCTTGCACCGCACGTCCGGGAGAGCGGCACCTGGCGCGGGCACCCGTCGCATCGGGGGCGGTCGCAGCAAGGTTCGCGAGGCGCTCTCCATCGCAGCCATCACGGCGTCGCGACGGATTCCGAGCCTCTTTGCAATGCGCGACCGGATGCGCCCGGAGGGCCAGGCGCGAAGACCATCCTCATCGCCCTCGCCCGCCAACGTCTTGTCACCCACCACGCGATGGAGCGCAACGGGAAGCCGATCGCGACATGACCCGACAACACAGTTGCCCCAACACGCCGGCAACGATCCCATTGGGCAACCATCCGCATTCAGCGCAGAGCTTCACCCGCGGCGTCCGAAACGGCTCGCCGCATCTCGCGCGCGGGCTGGCATATCGTGACATCTGGACGGCCGACAGCGCGTCCAGGTGATCCCACCGACAACCTGTCATCTGCTCGTGGCTGTCCAACCCGACCTGCCCGACCGGCTCGTTTTCGACGACCTCACTCGACGGACAAAGCGGGCGGCTCATTCTGAGCCAATAGTGGGATTTATCTGGTCGTCGTCCTCGATCCGACCAATGCTCGACCGGCGCGCGGTAGATGCGTCCGGCAGAGCGCCTGACGCGAACTCCGTCATGCTCGACATTCTGAGGGCGATCTCGGAGGTGCCGCCCGCTCCAACCCCGTTGGCGGGCATGGAATGTCCGTCGACCCTATGTGGGGATCCGTTGATCGAATGGCCGGGGCCGGTGACAGACGGCAGACGAAGTGTCGCTCTATCGCAAACCTCGCCTCTGGTCCGACGCGAAGTGCGATTGAGAACCCGAGCCCGGCTGGGGCGATCCGACCTAACTATCGGGTGGGCCCGTTGACCGCGTCGCCGAGCATAGACTTTCCGCCGACCCTACGCGGGGTATCGATGATCGAATGGCCGAGGCCGCAGACAGACGGCAGATGACGTGCCGCTCTCACTGGCAAAGTACACCCAGGGGGCGACGCGAAGGGCGGTTGATGAACCGACCGCGGCTGGGGCGATCGGACCCGCATTTGCGTGCGTGCGACGCCTTGCCAATCGCCCGCGAACGCGGCCCAATCGACCGCGCCGCATGGCGAGCCCGGATCTCCAAGTGCGGACGATCGCAGACCTTCCTCCAGCCTGCTCGGAACGCCCGAATCCGTCCTCATACGATGGCAAGGCCCGCCATTGCGGGTGCCTCGCTTCCCCTCACTCGCGCGCCGCCGTCTGCCGCGGGTCGGGCCGCGACGATATGAGGGAGGGCGGCGGGTCGGGGCCGGGGAAAGAATGGCCGGGTCGTCCCTGCGGATCGGGGTCGCGTGTCGGGGCGGCGGCACGGCTCGATGGGTGCGTGGGCGGGCGGATTGATCGCGTGAGGCGTTGGAGGTCGGGGCTGTGAACTGGAACGAGGCGATCGACAATTATTGCGAGCGGCTCGGGCCGGAATTCTGGGCGGAGCCCTGGAATGCGGTGACCAATGCGGCGTTCGTGATCGCGGCGATCATCGCGATCGTCGTCGCGCACCGGCGGGGGCGGCTCGACCCGGCGATCTGGGTGCTGATCACCATCACCGCGCTCGTCGGGGTCGGGTCGTTCCTGTTTCACACCTTTGCGACACGGTGGGCGGTGATGGCCGACGTCATCCCAATCCAGCTCTTCATCCTCGCCTATTTCGTCCTTGCGGTGCGACGGTTCGCGGGGATGGCGTGGTGGGGCGCGGGGCTCGCGACGGTCGGCTTCGTGGCATTCTCCATCGTGGGCGGACGGGTGCTCGACCCGGTCCTCGGGCCGGTCCTCAACGGGTCGGAGGGTTATCTGCCGCCACTCGCCGCGCTCTTCGTGGTGGGGTTTGCGATCCGCGCCACCGTCCACAAATCGGCCGGGACCGCGCTGATGATCGCCGGGTGCATCTTCGCCCTCTCCCTCACCTTCCGCACGGTGGACATGGCCGTCTGCCCCACCTTCCCACGCGGCACCCACTTCCTGTGGCACACGCTGAACGGCGTGCTCCTCGGCTATCTGATGATCGCGATGGCGCGGTTTGGGCGCTTGCGTGGACGCGAGGGCGTCGCGGGCTGACCCGTGCGAGGAGCCCGGGAGCACGTCGCCGCGCCGGGTCGGAAATCACAGGCGGATCGCCTGAAGCACCGCGGTAAGCCATCCGTCCCGCCGCAACAGCGCCAGCGCGGGGCGGTGGAGATCCCCGTACCGCCGTCGGGAGCGCCGCGGCAGCACCGTAGATGCTGCGGCCGCAGTGCCATGCGGCACGAGCGTGCGCGGCAGGTGCATCGCCGCAGCGTCAGGATAACGGCACCAGCGCCGGAAGCCCCGCGACGGCAGCGCCGCGACCGCGTCCGCGCGAGAGGCAGAAGCGCCAGCACTGTCCGGGCCGTCTAAGAAGCGGAGGGATGACCGGCGCACGGTCAGGGCTCCGGCAAGATTGCGGAGGCGCCGCGCCGGAATGCCCTAGGTGACGCCGCCGCGGCAGCGCCCCGTCAGTAGTGGCGCAGCAGGGCCGTCAGGCGGCCCTGGATGCGGACGCGGTCGGCGCCGAAGATCCGGGTCTCGTATTGCGGGTTGGCCGCCTCCAGCGCGATCGTGTTGCCGCGCTTGCGCAGGCGCTTCAGCGTCGCCTCCTCGTCGTCGATCAGGGCGACCACGATCTCGCCCGTCTCGGCGCGGTCGGTCCGCTTGATGACCACCGTGTCCCCGTCGAGGATGCCGACATCGACCATCGAGTCGCCGCGGACCTCCAGCGCGAAATGCTCGCCAGGGCCCAGCATGTCGGCCGGGAGGTGGATCGCGTGGCTCTTCTGCTGGATCGCCTCGATCGGCACGCCGGCGGCGATGCGGCCCATCATCGGGACGTCCACAATGTCCTGCGCGGCGGTGACCGGGCGCAGCGGGGGGCGCTTGAAGCTCGGCGTGACGGGTTCGCGCGGGGGGTGGTTCGACCCCTCGATCACCGACGGCGAGAAGCCCTTGAGGCGGGGCGGCGGGGCGGGCTGTGCGCCGACCGAGTCGGGCAGGCGCAGCACCTCGAGCGCGCGGGCCCGGTTCGGCAGGCGGCGGATAAAGCCGCGCTCTTCCAGCGCGGTGATGAGGCGGTGGATGCCGGACTTCGACTTGAGGTCCAGCGCGTCCTTCATCTCCTCGAACGAGGGGGGGACGCCCGTGGCGCTCATCCGCTGATGGATGAACATCAGGAGATCGTATTGCTTCTTGGTCAGCATATGCGACTTCCGGTCTCCGCAGGGCGTGTGCGCCGCGCCGTCATGTTAGCGAATCGTTTCCGACGAATCGGTGAACACTTTATACACGTTCGTCGTGTGTTCTACAACCCACGGCAAACCGGAACATAGAGTGTCTCAGGCAGGCGCTACAGGCGAATGTACTGACAGGGCTCGCCAAGTTCGGCCGGGGGGGCGTGCGGCTCGCGCACGAGCAGCGCGTCGGCGTGCGACAGGATCGACAGCATGGACGAATCCTGCACGTCAAACGGGATGATTCGTCCGCCGTCGAGCCGTGCGCGCATGTGGTCGCGGCGCGGGCCGTTCTGGCCGACCGCCGCGCCGAGGACCCCCGTCTCGACGCGCGGACCGGGTGACGCGGCACCCTGCATCGCCTCGATGAGGGGGAGGAGAAAGAGCACCGCGCAGACGACGCCCGAGACCGGATTGCCCGGCAGGCCGAGCACCAGCGGGTCGGAGGCGAACATCAGCGGCTTGCCGGGACGCACCGCGACGCGCCAGAAATCGAGGCCGATGCCGAGATCGCCGAGCGCGGGCTTCACGAGATCATGGTCGCCGACCGAGGCGCCGCCGAGGGTGACGAGGATGTCGGCCCGGTCCAGCGCCTCGCGCGCGCGGCGCGCGATCTCGGCTTGAATGTCGGGCGCGATGCCGAGATCGATGCTCTCCCCGCCCACGGACGCCACCATCGCGGCGAGCGTCGGCGTGACGGAGGCGACGATCTGGTCGGGACCGGTCGGAGAGCCGGGCGGGACGAGTTCGTCCCCCGTCGCGAGGAAGGCGATCTTCGGGCGACGGCCGACCGTGAGGGTCGCGTGTCCCCCTGCCCCGGCGAGCGCCAGATGGCGCGGCTGGAGCCGCGTGCCGGCGGGGAACAGCGTCTCGCCCGCGGCAAAATCGAGGCCCATGCGGCGGATATTGTCGCCGGGGGAGACGCGCTCGGCGGTCGACAGCCTGTCGCCCTCGACGACGGCGTCCTCCTGGATGAGAACGCTGTCGGCCTCGTCCGGCACGGGTGCGCCGGTGAAGATGCGCACCGCCTCGCCCGCGCCGAGCGGCGCGCCATAGCGCCGCCCCGCCGCCGATTGGCCGACGACGCGCACGGGGCCGGCCGCGATCTCGGCCGCGCGGACCGCGTACCCGTCCATGGCGGAGGAGGAGAAAGGCGGCTGCGTCCGTTCCGCGACCACCGGCGCGCGCAGGACACGCCCGCACGCCTCGGCGAGCGGAACGCTCTCGGTCTCCAGGACCGGCGCCGCCGCGAGAAGCCGCGCGCGCGCCTCGTCGACGCTGATCATGGGGCGCGCCAGTCTCCCGACCGGCCGCCCGACTTCTCCAGAAGCCGGATCGGGCCGATCGTCATGCCGCGGTCGATGGCCTTCGCCATGTCGTAGAGGGTGAGGCAGGCCGCGCTCACGGCGGTCAGCGCCTCCATCTCGACGCCGGTCTTGCCGTGCGTCTTCGCCCGCGCGGTGACGCGGTAGCCGGGGAGCGTCGAGACCGGGGTCAGCTCCACGCTCACCCCGTCGATCGGGATCGGGTGGCAGAGCGGGATGATGTCGGCGGTGCGCTTGGCGGCCATGATGCCGGCGATCCGCGCGACGCCGACGACGTCGCCCTTCTTGATGTTGCCCGCCTCGATCGCGGCAAGGGTCCCGGCGTCCATCGTCACGAACCCCTCCGCCAGCGCCTCGCGCCCGGTGTCCGCCTTGGCGCCGACATCTACCATGTGGGCCGCGCCCCGCACGTCGAGATGGGTCAGCAGCGTGCCGAGGAGCGCGCGCGTCGCGGCCGTCACGTCCTCCTGGCGCATGAGGCTCTCGCCGACGAGGAAGGCCCGCGCGCCGGAGCCCTGGAGGCGCTGCACGTCGGCGTTCGAGGCGATGCCCGATTCGGAGATGAGGATCGCGCCGTCCGGCACCATCGGGGCAAGGCGCTCGGTGACGGCGATGTCGGTGCGGAACGTGCGCAGGTCACGGTTGTTGACGCCGATGAGCGGCGAGCCGAGCTTCAGCGCCCGCTCCATGTCGCGCTCGTCATGCACCTCGAGAAGCGCGGCCATGCCGACATCGCGCGCGGTCTCGACGAGGGTGTAGGCGGTCTCGTCGTCGACGGCGGTCATGATGACGAGGATGCAGTCCGCACCCCAGACGCGCGACTGCCACACCTGCTCGCGCACATAGAGGAAGTCCTTGCGCAGGACCGGCAGCGAGACGGCCGAGCGCGCGGCGGCGAGATAGTCGGGGCTGCCCTGGAAGGACGGCGCGTCGGTGAGGACGGAGAGGCACGTCGCCCCGCCATCGGCGTAGGCGCGCGCGAGGGCCGGCGGGTCGAAATCGGCGCGGATCAGGCCCTTCGACGGGCTCGCCTTCTTGATCTCGGCGATGAGGCCGGGGCGGCCCTGCTGCGTCGCGTTGCGCAGCGCCGCGACGAAATCGCGGGCGGGCGCGGCGGCCTCGGCCCGGTGACGCCACTGCGCCGCGTCCTCGACGAGACGGGCGGCGCGGATCTCCTCGCGCTTGTAGGCCTCGATCTTGGCGAGGATGTCGGGCGGCGCGGTGTCCATCAGGGGGCCACCGCCTGGGAGACGGCGACGAGCGACTTGAGGCGCTGGGCGGCGCTCCCATCGTCGAGCAGCGCCTCCGCCAGCGTTACGCCCTCGCCGAGCGTCTCGACCTTCTCGGCGACGACGAGCGCGCCGGCGGCGTTGAGGCAGGCGATGTCGCGATAGGCGCTCTTCTTGCCGGCGAGGACATCGCGCAACGCGGCGGCGTTGTGCTCCGCGTCGGCGCCGATGAGGTCTTCCGGCTTGGAGATGGGGAGGCCCACATCGCCCGGATCGACGGTGAAGGTGCGCACCGCGCCCTCCTCCACGGCGGCGACATAGGTCGTGCCGGTCGTCGTCATCTCGTCGAGCCCGTCGGAGCCGTGGACGACCCAGGTCCGCTCCGCGCCGAGCGTCGCCAGCACCTCGGCGAGCGGCTCCACCCACTCGCGCGCATAGACGCCGAGGAGCTGGCGCTTCACGCCTGCGGGGTTCGAGAGCGGGCCGAGGAGGTTGAAGACCGTGCGCGTGCCGAGCTCCACGCGCGCCGGGCCGACATGCTTCATCGCCGCGTGGTGGGCCGGGGCGAACATGAAGCCGATGCCCGCCTTCTCGATGCAGGCGGCGATCCCGATCGGCGACAGGTCGATCCTGACGCCGAGCGCGGAGAGCGCGTCGGCCGCGCCCGACTTCGAGGAGAGCGCGCGGTTGCCGTGCTTGGCGACCGGCACGCCCGCCGCCGCCACGATGAAGGCCGCGCAGGTCGACACGTTGTAGCTGCCCGAGGCGTCGCCGCCGGTGCCGACGATGTCGATCGCGTTCTCCGGCGCGGTGACGCGGGTCATCTTGGCGCGCATCACCTCGACCGCGCCGGCGATCTCCTCGACCGTCTCCCCGCGCACGCGCATCGCCATGAGGAGGCCGCCGATCTGGGCCGGCGTCGCCTCGCCCGACATCAGCACGCCGAACGCGCTCGCCGATTCGGTGCGCGACATTGGCGCACCGGAGGCGACCTTCGCAATGAGGGATCTCAAGTCAGACATAAGACCCCTCTTGCCGCATTGCGTTCGCGCCGTCCATCACGAGCCTTCGGAGAGGCCGATTATCTGCTGCAGAACCGGCTGGTTCACGGTGGCCCCGACCCGCGCCTGCCAGGCGGTGACGAGGTCGAAGAGCACCCCGTTCGCCATCCCGTCATTCAGCGTGGTGCGGATCTGCTGGAGGTCGGCGGCCTCGGCGAAGAAGACCGGCTCCGACACCTCGGCGACCTTGAGGATGATGTGCCGCCCGTCCTCGGCGATGACCGAGGCGGTGTGGCCGACCGGCCCCTCGAAGGCGGCCGCGGGCGCGGGCTGGGGCAGGCCTTCGGGGGGTTGGCCCTGCGAGAAGGGGGCGCTCGTCGCGACGCTCACCCCGTATTTCGCGGCGACATCGGCGAGCGACGTGCCGCCCTCCACCGCGCTCAGCGCCTCCTCGGCGATCTTGCCGAGGCGCTCGGCACGCTCGGCCGCCGTCCACGCGACGAGCACGTCGCCGGTGACCTCCTCGAAGGGGAGTTCGGCCGCCTCGACGACGCTGTCGACCTGGACCCAGGCATATTCGCCCTCGCCCGTGACGGGGGCCGCATCATCACCGATCCCGGTGTTGAAGGCGACGCTCAGCACCTGCTCGGACATCGGGATCTCGGATTGCGTGCCGTCCTCAGCCCGGCCGGCACGGTCGACGAGGTCGAATGTCGCGGTCGGCAGGTCGAAGCGCTCGGCGATCTCGGCGATGCTCGCGCCGCCGGCCACCGCGTCCTCGATATTCTCGTGGAGGGTGCGCATCTCGACCGTCGCCTCCTCGCGCGCGAGGGTGTCGCGGATCTCGGCCTCGACTTCTTCGAGCGGGCGCTTGGCGCTCGGCTCGATCGCGCCGACGCGCACCAGCACCGGGCCGAAGCGCCCGTTCACCGCCGCGGCGCCCTTCTCGGGGAGCGTGAAGGCGGCCTCGGCGACGGCCGGATCGACCAGCGAGCCGCGCTCGACGAAGCCGAGATCGACATCCTCGAAGCGGCGTTCGAGCTCGGTCAGGATCGCGGCGAAGGCGTTGCCGTTGTTCAGCGCCTCGGCGGCCGATTCGGCGACAGACATGCTGTCGAGCATCACCTGCTGCACCTGGCGCCGCTCCGGCTTGCCGTAGGCGCCGGCGACGTCATAGGCGCGCTGCACCGCGTCGGCGCTGACGGCGTCGGGCTCGGCGATCGCGTCCGGGCTGAGGCGCACGAGCGAGAAGGTGCGCCGCTCGGGCGAGCGGAACTCGCCCTTGTGGCCGTCATAGAAGTCGCGCAGCTCGCCCTCGGTCGGGTCCTCGATCACGTCGAGAACGCTGGCATCGAGCGCGAACCATTCCACCGTGCGCGTCTGGTTGGCGTAGCGGTTGAAGGCTTCGAGATAGGGGAGCGGCGCCGTGACGCCGCCGATGAGACCGTTCACCCACATCTCCTGCGCGGCGGCGTCGCGCTGGATTTCGATGAACTCGGCCTCGGAATAGCCATTGTCGGCCATCAGACGGTTGAAGCGGTTGCGGTCGAACGCGCCGTTGGCGCCGGCGAAGGCCGGATTGTCGCGGATGCGTTCGGCGAGCGCCTCGTCGGTCAGGTCGACGCCGAGCGCGTGGGCCGCGTCGACCTGGAGCGCGTCGGTGACGAGCGACTGGAGGACCTGCTGCGGGAGGCCGAAGGCCTGGGCCTGCTGCGGGGTGAGGCTGGTGCCGAGCTGCTGGGACAGGCGGTTGCTCTGCATCTGGTAGACGCGGGCAAATTCCTGCGCGCTGACGGATGTGTCACCGGCGCGTGCAACCTCCGACGGGTTGATCTGGTTGACGAAGTCGGAGATCCCCCAGACGGCGAAGGACAGGATCAAAAGCGCGATGAGGATCTTCGCAAAGATCCCTTTGGCGCCGCGGCGGAGTGCTTCGAGCATAATGGACTAAGGCTTGCCGTGGTTGATATGGGGGCGGACCGGCTTGGCCAACGCCGCCGGATGATAGGTAGCGGGCGGTGTGCTCGCAAGGCACGGCAGGAAAGGGCACGGGATGCTGATTGCTGGCAACTGGAAAATGAACGGTGACCCGTCCTCCTTGGAGGAATTCGGCCGCATGATCGCCCGCGCGCCCGAGGCTGCGGCCAAAGGTGTCGACCTCGTCGTGTGCCCGCCCGCCGTGCTGATCGCCAAATGCGCCGACCGGGCGACCGTCTCGATGATCGCCGTCGGCGGCCAGGATTGCCACCCCGACCCGAGCGGCGCCCACACGGGCGACATTTCCGCCGAGATGCTCGCCGCCTGCGGCGCGCGCTACGTGATCGTCGGCCATTCGGAGCGCCGCACCGACCATGGCGAGACCGACGCGCTCGTCGCGAAAAAGGCCGAGGCGGCGCAGCGGGGCGGCCTCGTCGCGATCGTGTGCGTTGGCGAGACCGAGGCCGAGCGCGACGCGGGCGACGCGCTCGCCGTCGTGAAGCGGCAGATCGAGGGGTCGCTGCCCGCGACGCTCGACCCCGCCGGCCTCGTCCTCGCCTATGAGCCCGTCTGGGCGATCGGCACCGGCAAGACGCCCTCGATCGACGACATCGCCGAGATGCACGCCCACATCCGCGCCCTCCTCGAATCGCGCTTCCCCGCCGTCCCGGTCCTCATCCTCTATGGCGGCTCGGTGAAGCCCGGCAACGCGGCCGAGATCCTGGCGGTGGACAATGTCGACGGCGCCCTCGTCGGCGGCGCGAGCCTCAAGGCGGACGATTTTCTCGGCATCGCGCTCGCCGCGCCGAATCACGGCTGATCGGCCGCCTTGTCGAGGAGATCGCGCACGGCCCGCAGGAGCTGGGTCGGCATGAACGGCTTCAGCACATAGCCGCGCGTGGCGCTCCCGACGCTTTCGAGCGCCTCCATATTCTCCGAATAGCCGGTCATCAGGAGGAGCTTCATCTGCGGATAGGCGCCGTCGAGCCAGGCCGCGAGCTCCTGCCCGCTCATCTGCGGCATCACGATGTCGCTGAGCACGAGGTCGATCGTGTCGGCCTCCCGCAGGATGATGCGCTGCGCCTGCTCGCCGTTGGAGGCGGTGAGGACGGTGAATCCGGCGGAGGTCAGCGTCTGGCACACGGCCGCCGAGACCGCGGGATCGTCGTCCACGACGAGGATCGTCTCGGTCCCGCGCGGGCGCGTCGCGAAATCGCCGATCTTGATCTCGGCGCCCGGCGCCTCCTCGGCGCGCGGCAACAGGACGGTGAAGACCGACCCCTCGCCGAGGACGCTCTCCACCGAGAGGTCGCCCCCGGCCCGCGCCACGATCGAGTAGCAGATCGAGAGGCCGAGCCCGCTCCCCGCCCCGACCGGTCGCGTCGTGAAGAAGGGGTCGAAGATACGCGCCAGATTCGTCGGCGCGATCCCCGTTCCATCGTCGGTGACGCGCAGGCGCACATAGTCGCCCGGCAGCGCCCGCCCCTTCGGCCGCTCCAGCGTGGCGTTCGAGATGTCGACGAGGAGGCGTCCCCCGTCCGGCATCGCGTGCTTGGCGTTCAGCATCAGGTTCATCAGCATCTGGTCGAGCTCGTTGGGGTCGGCCCAGATCGGCCACACCCCCTCCTCGGCCGGCAGGAAGACGAACTCGATGTCCTTCGGGAAGCTGCGGCGCAGCATGTTGTAGAGGCGGAAGACGGCGTCGTTCGGGTCGAGCACCAGCGGGCGCGAGGGTTGGCGGCGGGAGAAGACGAGGAGCTGGCGCGTGAGGTGCCGCGCGCGCTCGGCCGCCGAATCGATGCGCTGCGCCATCTCGCGCCGCGGATCCCCCTCCTCGCACGCGTCGATCAGGAACTCGGTGTTGCCCATGATGACGACGAGGAGATTGTTGAAGTCGTGCGCGATGCCGCCGGCGAGGATGCCGACCGCCTCCATCTTCTGCGCCTCGCGGAGCTGGTCGGACAGGATCCGGTTCTCGGTGACGTCGCGGATCGAGGCGAGGATCGCCGGCTCGCCCTGCCACTCGATGTCGGCGACGCGCATCTCCGCCGTCACCGGATGGCCGTGGCCGAGGATCTCGATCTCCGAGGTCGTGCCCTGCTCGATCGAGAAGCCGAGCCAGTCGCCGACCAGCGTATCGCCGGAGGGGGCGAAGAGCTGCGACGCCGCCTCGTTCACGTAGCGGACCTTGCCGTGGCGGTCGACGACGATCACGGCATCGGGGTTGGCGTCGATGAGCTGGCGGACCTGGCGGTGCGCCTCCTGGGCGCGGAAGCGCTCGACCGCGTAGAGGATGCAGCGGGCGAGGAAGTGCGCGTCCGGCTCGTTCTTCCAGATATATTCCTGCGCGCCGTGGCGCAGCACCTCGTCGCGCAGGCCAAGCGGATTGGCCCCCGACACGACCACCACCGGGATGCGCGGGAAATCCTCGCGCAAGGCGATCAGCGTATCGATGCCCCGGCTGTCGGGCAGGTTGAGGTCGAGGATGACGGCGTCGAAATCGTTCTGCCGCAGCAGCGACAGCGCGTTGCGCAGCGAGCCCGCCGTCGTCGTCTCGAAGGGGACGAAGTTGGCCGTCTCCAGGATCGCCTCGGTGAGGGCGGCATCTGCCGGATTGTCCTCGACGAGGAGCAGGTTGCAGATCTCACCGGTCGCTTCCATGGAGCGGCGGGATGTCAGGCTTCCGGGCGAGGCGCGTCAAACATACGGTCGAGGCGCTCCGCTTCGGAGGAGAAGCTGTAGGTGGGCATGCCGGACAGGATGCCGGTGACGCCCTTGAACGGCGTCTTGATGTGCATCCCGCTCCCGTCGATCACGTATTCGCGGATTTCCTTCTCGTGCCATGTGCCGCGCATCTTCAGCACCGTCAGCCCGCGCCGCATCTCGCCGAAGAGCTCGACATAGCGCAGCAGGATGATCGTGTCGGTGATGGTGGAGATGTGCGTCTCGGTGATCGATTCGCCGCCCACCAGCATCGAGGTGGTGTTGGTGAAGAGCCCCGTCGTCTCGAGGAGCTTGATGTGGCTCGTGAGGCCGATCACGAACTCGCGGAAGGATTTCGCCGTGGACACGCGCTCATAGGCCGACATGCTGTCGACCGCGACGCGGTGCGGTTTGAACGCCTGGATGTCCCGCTTCATCTGGATGAGATGGTCTTCGAGACCCATCACCTCCGGATAGCGGCAGATGATGCGCAGGAGCCCGTCCTGCTCGGCCTTCTCGAAGTCGACGCCCCAGGCGATGGCGTTGCGCGTCAGCTGCTCGCGGCTTTCCTCCGCGCCGAAGAGGAGGACCTTCTCCTGCGCCTTCATCGCCGCCTTCACATACTCGGTCACCATCAGCGTCTTGCCGGTGCCGGTCGCGCCGCTGACGAGGATGATCGAGTCGCGATACATGCCCCCGCCGCACATCCGGTCGAGCTCCTCGACACCGGAGGAAACGCGCACGACGGACGATTTCTGCTGCAGCTCCGTCGCCGAGAGCGGGATCACCGTCACCCCGTCATCGGCGTCGATGGTGAAGGGATATTCGCCCTTCTGGTGCGTCGCGCCGCGGAATTTCAGGATCTCGATCGTGCGGCGCCGCTTCTCGTGCTCGAGGCGGTTGCGCACGACGAGCACATTGTCGGCGACGAACTCCTCCACCCCGAAGCGGCCAACCGCCCCCTCCTCCTCCGTCCGCTCCATGTTGACGAGCGTCGTCACCCCGAGACGGCGCAGGCCCGCGAGGATGCGGTGCAGCTCGCGCCGGACGACGTTCGCGTCGGTGAACTGGGGGAAGAGCGCGCCGACCGCGTCGAGGATCACGCGCTGCGCGCCGACGCGGCGCACCGCCGCCTCGATCCGGGCCATCAGCGCCGACAGGTCGAACGCGCCCGCCTGCCACAGCTCCTCGCCGGGATCGGCCGTCGCGTCGACCACCGCGATCCTGTTCTCGGCGACCAGCGTGTCGAGATCCCACCCGAAGGAGGCGACGTTCAGCATCAGGTCGCTCGGCGTCTCCTCGAAGGTGACGAAGACGCCGTTCTGGTCGAACCAGCGCACCCCGGCGAGGAGGAATTGCAGCGCAAGCACCGTCTTGCCGCTGCCGGCCGTGCCCGCGATCAGGGTCGAGCGGCCCTTGGGAAGCCCGCCATTCGCAATTTCGTCAAAACCGGGAACGCCCGTCGGCAACTTCTCAAGTTCAGGATGTCGCGCTTCGCCCATCACTTTGCTCCGCCCCGTCCTCCGCCCTCGGAGATTGTCGGAACAATGTCGAGGCCAAGAAGAACCTGTTCGCGATCGCTCAAATCACCAATGATCTTCCGGACCGGCTCCGGAAGCTGTCGCACCAATGTCGGCGTCGCCATGATTTTCTCATTCTCGGCGAGACGTGGATTCTCCAGCACGTCGATCACCTCGATCTGATACCGGTCGCGCAATTCGTTTTCGCAAATTTCCTGCAGGTTTCGGATCGCCCTTTGCGAGTGGGCGGTGCGACCGGTGACATAGAGGCGTAGCCGATAACTCATGGAAAATTTCCTTCGAAGCGGCGCCGATGTCCGATTCTGTAGTAATCGACCAGTAGTCCCATCATCTCCAGCGCGAACAACCGTCCTTCTACGATGAGCGTGTGCTGTCTCTTGGCGTTGACTTCTCCCGCTGCCTCGTCGAGGGCGGCGGTGTGGACGTCGATCACGTCCTTCGGGCCCGCGCCGAGATCGCCGAGCCGCGTGACGAGATGCTCCATCGCCTCGCGCGGACGGATCTCCTCGGCCATGAGCTGGCGCACATAGGTGCGCAGGAGCCGGCCATAGCTCCCGACGCAATCGTCGAACTCGGCCGGCATCCGCGCCTTCACCGGGCCGAGCCCGAAGACGCCGGCGGTCACCGATGTCGACGAGGCGTCCGAGGCGAGGCTGCGATAGCGCGCCATCGTCTGCTGCAACTCGCGCAGCTCCGATTCGCGCTTGCGGGTGATCGCGTAGCCGATCGCGCGGCGCAGGCCATTCGGCTGCATCTCGTTCTTGAAGAGATAATCCTGCGCGCCGGCATTGATGCATTCGAGCGCGAGATCCTCGTCGGTCATGCCCGTCAGCACAAGGATCGGGATGTCGCCGATCTCGTCGCGGATGGTGCCGACGCCCTCGGTCGCGACGCTGTCTGGCAGGCGCAGGTCGAGGAGCACGACGTCGACATTCAGCGACTTCAGCGCCTTGATCGCCTCCGACATGCGCGAGACGTGGTGCACCTCATAGTGGTCGCGCGCGCTCTCGGAGAGGTAGGCGCGCACCAGCTCCGCGTCCGCCTCGTTATCCTCGATGAGGAGAAGGACGCGGGTCGCGATCGGCGGGACGTTCATGCGCGCCCTCCGGGCTCGTCATAGGGCGGCAGGCGCACGACGTTGAACCAGAAGGCCTCCAGCGTGCGCACGATGCTCTGGAAGGCGTGGAGCTCAAGCGGCTTCGTCACGTAGCAGTTCGCGCCGAGCTCGTAGCTTTCGCGCACGTCCTTGGCGGCCGAGGAGGAGGTCAGGATCACGACGGGGACGACGCGCAGATGGTCCGCCGCCCGCACGCTCGCGAGCACCTCCTTGCCGTGAAGGCGCGGCAGGTTCAGGTCGAGGACGATGAGGTCGGGCCGCCGCGCCGCGACGAAGGGGCCCCTGCGGTGGAGGAATTCGACCGCCTTCACCCCGTCCGACACGACCGAGAGGTCGACACTGATCCGGTTCTCCTCCAGCGCCTCGCGCGTCAGCTCGGCATCGGCCGGATTGTCCTCCACGAGGAGGACGCGCAGCGGCCGGTCCATGTGCTGGTGAAGGCTCATGCCGGGACCTCGCTGTGCTGCACCGCCTGGAGGGTGAAGTGGAAGGTGCTCCCCTCGCCCGGCGTCGAATCGGCCCAGATCCGGCCGCCATGCTGGCTGACGATGCGCTTGCAGATGGCGAGCCCGAGCCCGGTCCCGCCATATCTCCCGCGCTCGTGCAGGCGCTGGAACATCTCGAAGATCCGTTCCCGCTCGCCCGTCTCGAAGCCGATCCCGTTGTCGGTGAGGGAGAGGACCCACGTCTCGCCGTCCTGGTGCGCGTCGAGGTGGACGCGCGGCACGGCCTCGCCGCGGAATTTCAGCGCGTTGCTGAGGAGGTTCTGAAGGAGGCGCGTCAGCTGCGCCTGGTCGGCGAGGACGACCGGGAGGGGTCCCGCCGTCACCTCCGCCCCCGCATCCTCGATGAGGCCGGACAGCTCGGCGGCGACGATCATCCAGACGTGGCTGAGATCCACCGGCGCCAGCGGCTTCGCCTCCGAGCCGACGCGCGAATAGATCAACAGGTCGTTGATGAGCTGCTGCATGCGCTTCGCGCCGTCGACGGCGAAGTGGATATACTTGTCGGCCCGCTCGTCGAGCTGGCCCTTGTAGCGGTCGGACAGGAGCTGGGTGAAGCTCGCCACCATGCGCAGCGGCTCCTGGAGATCGTGCGAGGCGATATAGGCGAACTGCTCGAGGTCGGCGTTCGAGCGCTCGAGGTCGAGGGTGCGGCGGGCGAGCTCGCGCTCGGCCTTCTTCTTCTCGGTGATGTCGACGATCGCGGCGAGCACGAGGAGGCCCGAGCGGTGCGGGACCGGCGTCAGCCCGACCTCGATGTCGAAATGGTCCCCGTCCTTGCGCGCGCCGAGCAGCTCACGGTCGGCCCCCATCGGCCGCCGTTGGGGGGCGGCGAAGAAGCCCTCCATCAGCGTCGGATGCTGGGCGCGGATGTTTGCAGGCACCAGCATCTCTACCGGTGACCCGATAAGTTCGGATTTCGCATAGCCGAATTGGCGTTCAACCTCCCCGTTAGCCAACACGATGGCCCCGCTTCGATCCACCAATAGCATTCCGGCTGGTGACTGCTCAACCGAAAGTCGGAACATTTCCTCAGCGACCTTCCGGTCGGTGACGTTCCGCATGATGAGGGAAACCCCGATAGGCTCCCAGTCTGCGCTGAAAACCTGGGACGCGGTAACCGACAGATCGAGGAGGACGTCGACGCCCGTCTGGATTGCAATCTCTGTGTTGCCGACGAACTCGGCGGCCGTCGCGCGGCGCCGGATCTCGCACAACTCCGGGCTGAGTTCCTCCGAGATGACGGCCTCGAAGGCATGGCCGATCGCGTCTTCGGCGGGGATGCCGAAGAGCTCCGCCGCGCTCGCATTCCATTGGATGATCGTCCCGTCCATGCGCGTCGCGATGACGGCGTCGGAGGTGGTCTCGATCACCGCGACGTGCCAGCGTTCGCGCTCGATATAGGCGGCCATCGCGTTTGCGAGCACGCCGACCTCGCCCCCGCTCGTGACCGGCAGCTCGGCAGGACCGCCATCCTCGAGATCGCGCACGGCGTCGGTCATCTGCGCGATCGGGCGGGCGATCGCGCGCGACAGGAGGGCGGCGAGCACGATCGCGACGCCCGTCGCGAGCGCGGCGCCGATCAGCGCGGGCCACCCGACGGCACTCTCGGCGTTCAGCGCATGGGTCGGCACCGCCTCCACCACCCGCACCCGGGGCCCGCCCGCAAGGCGCGCCCCGGCCCAGGCGACCGCAACCTCCTGATCGTCGCCCGCAAACGCAAGCGAGGACCCCGCCCCCTCCTCCGGCACGATGGCGGCAAGGTTCGGATGGTCGTCCGCGAAGGACGCCGCGTCGCCGAGATCGAAGCCGAAATCGCGCGCCGGGTCGGGATGGAGGAGGAAGCCGCCCGTGTCGTTGAGGACGAAAAGCGTCCCGTCATCGGGCGTGCCGTCCCGGATCCGGCTCAGCATGGAGCGCATGTCGACATTGATGATGAGGAGGCCGACCCGCTCCCCGTCGAGATCGAGCGGCGCGGCGACGCGGAGCACCGGCATGTGCGGCTCTTCCACGACGCCGAACTCGCGATTGAGGTCGATCGGCGACACGTACACCCCGCCCGGCGGCAGCGCGCGTGTCGCGCTCACATAGTCGCGCGCCTCCTTGTCCTGCAGCGCGGCTAGCGGAACGACCACCGGCGTCGGGTTGGCGCCCGTGCGGTGGACACGCGCGAGCTCGCGCCCGTCGGTGCCGAGGATGCGCAACTGCAGATAGTCCGGCTTCGCGGCGAGGATCGACAGGAAGAGGTCCGAGAGGATGCCGCGCGGCGAGTCGGCCTCGTCCCCGTTCGCAGGGTCGTCACCGGCCTCGATGGATCTCAGGAAGGACTCGACGACGCGCGTGCCGCGCAACGCCTCGACGTCATACCGTATTCCGTAGGTCCGCCCGTCGATGATCGAGGCGAGCTGCTCCACGTTCGCCTGGATCCGCAGCGCGCCTTGCGGAGAGACGGCGCGGATCACGCTGGAATAGACCAGAACACCGACCGAGATCGATGTAACGAGGACCATCCCGATCAGGGATATCATCAATCGGGCTGACAAATACATCGTTCGATTTCGTCCCCTGCGGATCCAATGCCAGCTGCCGACTCCCGACTACTCTCCTCAATTCGTTTACATCCTAAGACGACAAACTGACATAACACCAATCAGAAGGTGAATCCAAGGCGTTGGGATGTGCGTTCACGCCGCACGGGAGGGGCGATGCAGCATCGCGCGCCAAGGTTGCCGCGGCCTGTGGTCGGATTCGGCACGAGACGCGCGACGGGCGCGCGGGCGGCCGCAATTTCCTCACGCTGGACTAGCAATCCGAATCATTTCTCTCTAAGATTGCATCGCCGCGATGCCACGCGGCAGCGGAATTGACCCGGCGACAGGCGATCATGGGGAAGATGCGCTGCGATGCAGATGACAAATCACGAGTTCCTCGCAGAGCAGGACAGGACGTACCTACCGGCGGAACGGATCCTCGTCGTCGAGGATGATGACGATGTGCGCGAGACCGTGCGCATGATGCTGGCGCGCGAGGGTTTCGTCGTCGAGGTCGCGGGTTCGCTGAAGGCGGCCGAGGCGATCCTCGCGAAATCGGAGGTGATGCTCGTCATCGTCGACCTTCTCCTGCGCGGAGAGGACGGGATGAAGCTCGTGCGCAACCTTGCCGGCACGCCCACCACCGGCGTCGTCATCATGTCGGGCAAGACCCATTCGACCGACCGGATCATCGGGATCGAGATCGGGGCGGACGACTACATCACGAAGCCCTTCAACAGCCGCGAGCTCGTGGCGCGGGTGAAGCGGCATGCCGCCCGCATCCGCACCATCCGGGACACGCGCGGCGGCCGCCCCGCGACGCAGCACGGCCTGCGCCTCGGCCAGTGGACGCTCGACGAGGCACGCCACGCGATGGTGAACGCGGCCGGCATCCCGGCGAACCTCTCCGATTCGGAGTTCCGGACGCTCGCCTGCCTCCTCCACCATCGCGGCTGCGTCATGACACGCGACGAGCTTTTCGCCCACGTCGTCGGCCCCTGCATCCGCGACCCGCTCGACCGCCGGATCGACGTCCACGTCTCCAGCATCCGCAAGAAGCTAAAGCTGTCGAACAATGACGGCATCCGCACGGTCCACCGCGTCGGCTACATCATCGATTGAGGCGGAGTGCGAGGGACGGGTTCCCGCCGGAGACGGCGGGGCGCGGGCGCCTGTAAGGACGTTGGATCTTCCCGTGCCGTGCGATCCGCAAAGTCCACCGCGTCGGCTGCGACTTCGATGGAGGCGGGTCGTGTTGGATGAGCGTGCTCCGGTCGGGAGCGGCGGCTGAGGGACGCGAATGCTTGTGGGCACGGCGGATCTTCGGGCGCCGCGCATTCCGCAAGGTCCATCGCGTCGGACACGCCACCGATTGCTGCGGTGCGTGGGGAACGGAGGGACCTCAGTCGACCGCGGCGACGGAGGGGCGCGGGTGCTTGTGGGCACGGTGGAACGTCGCGCGCCATGCGTTCCGCACCGCCCAACGCTCGGAGACACGATCGACTGAGGTGGCGCGCGGGGGCCGGAGGTCGCGTTGCCGTCGGACGCGTCGGTGCCGCGCGCGTGCGAGTGGGTACGGCGGGTCTTCCCGCGCCATGCACTCCGCACAGTCCCCCGCGTCGGAGACGCCATACATTCGGTCGAGGCGGTGGGACAGCCTCCCCCTGACGCCGCAGTGGATGCACGGTAGTGGACATGTGCCTTTCGGCGCCGCTGGTCTCTTCGCGCGATGCGGCGACGCGGTGGAAGCCTGGCACCTCGCGCAGGACTGGCGACGTCCGCGCGTGAAGCGCCCCGACCACGGATGCGATGCGGCGACGCCAGCGACCGGCGGCGACCGGCGGCGACCGGCGGCGACCGGCGGCGACCGCCAAGTGGAAGCACAGGCGGCGCACTTGCAAACCGGAGGCTCGCTTATAGCGGCATCGATTCTGGCTTCGCCGGAGACGGTCCCTACCGACGATGGCTTCGCGGGGACGACGTTGGCAGGTTCGCACGGCCCGGAGGCCTTGCGCTTGGGCGACCGATCGCCCCGGCGGTGTATGCGGCCTGGCCGCGGACACAGCCCATTGCGCTCGCACGCTGAAAATTCGAGCAGAGGCGCGCACGATCAGCGAAAGTCGAGGCTCGTCCGCTCACGCACGGTACAGCAACCAGCTTCGCGGCGCATCGAAACCGGCGGCGCACACGGTCCCGCGGCGGCCTGCATGCGTGCGGCGTTCGCGAGTGCGCGGCGTGCACGCAGTGGCGGTGCCGGCAGCCCGGCGGCGTCTCCGCCGTTGGCGGATGCACCCCGGTGACGCTCGCAGCACGGCGGCACGTGCCTCGACGAAGCATTGGTCCGCCGGCTTGTTCGGCGTCACGGCACGCGGCACGGCCCGCACATGAGGCTTGGGCGCGACGCGGCGCAACGGGGCGCGCGCCGCGATACCTGACGCGATCGGGTGGCGCGCCTAGCGAGTGCGACGGGGTGATCGAGCGAAACGGCGACGGCCCGACCAATGCAAAGCGACGCCGCATTCATCGTGCGCGGTGCGCGCATCGGATCGGCCCTTCGTTTTTATTCCCCTCAATACGACCGCTTATCTCGATATTATTGAACTAATTTTGAATATTCATTACGGTCTATCTTCCATTACCAAAATACACCCCGACAATTTCTGGACAACATCAACATTTGTACGACTGATCATCCGGCGACAATCTGCTTTTCTCCCTATCGAATTCGCTCGGGCGCTGCGAAGACATGCGATTCGAACTGTGGAGCAGGACGTGACGCTCGCCACCGAAGAACTCGATGAGACGGTTTCCCGTATCAACCGCATCCTCCGGCGCACCCTCGACGAGACGCGCGACCTCCTCGACAAGATGAAGGCCGCGAGACGGGCCGAGGCCGCAGAAACACCCGACGGCGACGCGGCCGCCCCCCCGCACACCCGCCCCCCGGCCGGCCCGCTGGCCGGCACGCCGGGCGCCGCCGCGAAAGGCGCCCCACAGGCGCACCGCCCCGCCTCCCCCGCATCCAGCGAAGCGGCCGCCGCGTCCGCGTCCGGCATCCGGGTGTGCCCGACGGCCACCGCCACTGCCGCGCCGAACGGCGCCGGCATGGCCGCGCCGGGAGCCCCTCAGCCCACCTCCGCATCGACATCGCAGCGCAGACGTGACCCCGCCTCCACCCAGCAGCGCGGCCGCGCCTCCTTCGCGTCGGGCAACGCCGCGGTCCCCGCCGCCTCGGCCTGCGCCACGCATGGCGGCTCAGTCTCCGCCCCGCCGAGCATCCCTCATCTCGGCTCCGGCTTGATCCAGCCGGACGGCCCCGCCTCTTCCACGCCCGGCGACTTGGTGGGCGCCGCGGTCGACGTTTCGACCACGCCGGTCAGGTTCGTCGGATCGGACAACACGCCGGGCAATGCCACGCGCGCGTCCACGACGCGGCGCGGAACCCCATCGGCCGCCACCTCACTGGCTGCCCCCGACCCAGCCGCCCCCAGCGAGCGCGCGAGCTATTCGGCCGCGCCTCGCGGTTTCGCCGGATCGGGCAACCGGCCGGGCATTGCCACGGGCGCGTCCACGCCGCGGCGTGGAACCCCATCTGCCGCCATCTCACTGGCTGGCCTCGAGCCTGCCGCTCCCGCCAACATCGCGAGCAACTCGGCCACGCCTGTCGGTCTCACCGAGTCTGATAACCCGCCGGGCAAAGCCGGCGCTGCATCCCCGTCGCGGCGCGACGTCCCTTCCGCCGTCACCTTGCTGGGTGGTTTCGAGTCCGCGATACCCGGCGCGTGGGTGGGCAAAGCGGCGGCCGCTTCGGCCACGCCGCGCGGATCCTGCCCCACCCCGTCAGGCGACCTGCGGGGCACCGCCGCCTCCGCATCCGCCCCGCGGAGCAACCCCGCCTCAGGGTCCGCGAAGCGGCGTAGCAATGCCTCCACCACAGCCGGCGGCCCGCCGGGCACAGACGGCCTCGCCTCCTCCACCACCGCGCCGGATGGACGTGGCACCGCCTCACCGGGCAATGCGCCCGGCGTCGCCCCGCCGTCGCAAGAACCCAGCTCCTCCTCGGCAGGGCATGCGCCGAGCATCGCCGGATCCCCGCACGCCCCAGGCTCCGCCTCATCCCGCAGTGCGCCGGGCGTCGCCACCCCGCAGCATGCCAGAAGCTCCACCACACCGCGCGACGCGCGGGGGAAGACCACCCCTCTGGGCGACGCGTGGGGCACGCCCGCCTCATCACCCGGCGCGCAGGGCACGCACACCCCACGGCGCGACGCGAGGGGCACGCCCACCCCACCGCGCGGCCCCGTGTCAGCCACGCCGGCCGCAACTGCAGGCGACGCCGTCGCAGCGTCCCCCGCCCCGCAAGGCCGCCACGCGCCCCGCAAGGGCGACGCAGCCGCCCGCCGGCCGGCGCCCTCTCAGGACCCCGCACCCTGCGCCGAGCTCGGCCTCCTCCTCGGCGACATCGCGACCCTTCTCAGCCACACCATCGGGCGCCACATCGTCACGCGCCAGTCGGCGGCAGCCGGGCTGTGGGCCGCGGGGTGCGGCGCGATCCCGGTGGAGGACGCGATCCTCGCCGTCACGCTCGACGCGATCGCCGCCGCGGACGATCCGGACGCCACCCACCGCATCGAGGCGACCAACGCGCCGATCGAGCCGACGTCCGAGGCCGCCCGGCTCGGCATCCCGCCCGGCGACTATGTGCGGGTCGATGTGCGCACCGAGGCGCCCCCGCGCCCCGGCGCGCGCGCCATCCCCCCGTCCGCCCGCCACCTCATCGCGATCGGCGCCGCCTTCGCGCTCTACCCGGCGCACACGCACGGGCTCGGCCACTCCCTCTTCCTGCCCCGCGCGCTGGAGGCGACGCCCTCCTCCATCACCGCGAGCGAGCCGGTGCGCGAGACCATCCTCCTCGTGGAGGACGACGACGCGGTGCGCCACTACACGCGCCACGCGCTGACGAGCCAGGGCTATGCGGTGATCGACGCGGTGAGCGGCCCGCACGCGCTCGACGTGCTGGAATCGGCGGAGCGAATCGACCTCCTCCTCACCGACCTCATCCTGCCGGGCGGGGTGAACGGCAAGCAGCTCGCCGACGCGGTGCGCGCCGGCCGCCCCAACATCCCCGTCCTCTTCACCTCCGGCTTCGCCGACGAGCGGATCGGGGACGATCTCGACCTCGACCCGTTCAGCCTCCTCCTGCCGAAGCCCTACCGGCGCGAGGAGCTGACCACAAAGGTGCGTGAAGCGCTGCGATCGCCCTCGGGCGCGATCAACTGACGGGTGCACGATCGGCGCACCACGCGGGCGCACAAACGCGCGCGTGCCGGCGCCGATCCCCCGCGACACCGCGGCCCGCCGTCCGACCGCGTGTCACCTGAACGGTTAGATTGACGCTCGGATCAATTGCTGTTTGCATCCCAAGAGACCGCTTCTGTGACGCTGCGTTAAGCCGATCGGCAGGAGGGGGAGCAACTTTTAGGGATGAACAATAATGCGCAGAACGTCATTGCTGCTGGCCAGCGCCGCCTTCGTATGGGCCGCGTCGGGTTCGGCCTTCGCCCAAACGCTCGTCTACTGTTCGGAAGGCTCACCTGAAGGGTTCGACCCGGCGCCCTACACCGCCGGCACCACCTTCGACGCCTCCTCCAAGCCGATCTACAACCGCCTCGTCGAGTTCAAGCGCGGCACGTCCGAAACCGAGCCCGGCCTCGCCGAGAGCTGGGAGGTCTCCGAGGACGGCACCGAGTACACCTTCAAGCTGCGCCAAGGTGTTCCCTTCCACACCACCAGCTATTTCACGCCGACGCGCGACTTCAACGCCGACGACGTCATCTTCACCTTCGACCGCCAGCGCGTCAAAGACAGCCCCTGGTTTGAATACAGCCCCGGCATTTCGTGGGAATATTTCAATAGCATGTCGATGCCCGATCTCATCAAGAGCATCGAGAAGGTCGACGACTATACCGTCAAGTTCGTGCTGAACCGCCCCGAAGCGCCCTTCATCGCCAACATGGCGATGGATTTCGCGTCCATCCTGTCGAAGGAATATGCCGACCAGCTCGAAGCGGCCGGCTCGATGGAGCTCCTCAACCAGCAGCCGATCGGCACGGGCCCCTTCAACTTCGTCGCCTACCAGCAGGACGCGGCGATCCGCTACCAGGCCTTCCCGGACTATTTCAAGGGCGAGCAGCCCATCAAGAATCTCGTCTTCTCGATCACGGTCGATGCGGGCGTGCGCCGCCAGAAGCTCGAGGCGGGCGAGTGCCAGGTGATGCCGTATCCGGCCCCGGCCGACATCGAGGCGCTGAAGGCGAACGACAAGCTCAACGTCATGGAGCAGCAGGGCCTCAACGTCGGCTACCTCGCCTACAACACCAAGCAGGCCCCGTTCGACAATCCGAAGGTCCGCAAGGCCCTCAACATGGCGATCAACAAGGAGGCCATCCTCGAGGCGGTCTTCCAGGGCTCGGGCGTCGCGGCGAAGAACCCGATCCCGCCGACCATGTGGTCCTATAACGACGCGATCGTCGACGATCCCTATGATCCGGCCGCCTCCAAGAAGATGCTCGAAGAGGCGGGCGTCACCGATCTCAACATGAAGATCTGGGCGATGCCGGTGCAGCGTCCCTACAACCCGAACGCCCGCCGCATGGCCGAAGTCATCCAGGCCGACTTCGCCGAGGTCGGCGTCACGGCCGAGATCGTGTCGTTCGAGTGGGGCGAGTATCTCGCGCGCTCCACCGCGGTCGACCGTGACGGCGCCGTGCTTCTCGGCTGGACCGGCGACAATGGCGACCCGGACAACTTCCTCGCCGTGCTCCTCGGCTGCGACGGCGTCGGCGGCGCCAACCGCGCGCAGTGGTGCGACGAAGACTTCGAGAAGCTGATCCAGGAAGCGAAGATCCTCTCCAGCCAGGACGAGCGCGCCAAGCTCTACGAACAGGCGCAGGTCGTCTTCAAGGAGCAGGCGCCGTGGGCCACCATCGCCCACTCGGTCGTCTTCATGCCGATGGCGAAGTCCGTCTCCGGCTACATCATGGACCCGCTCGGCGGACATTGGTTCGACGGCGTCGAGATCCAACAATAATCCCGCCACGCGCGGGGCGAGGGGGGCGCACGGCGTCCCCCTCCAACGGTTGACCCAGCATGCTGCGATTCTTCTTCAGCCGGCTCGGCCTCATCATCCCGACCTTCGTCGGGATCACCCTCGTCGCCTTTGCGTTCGTGCGCGTCCTTCCGGGCGACCCGGTGCTGTTGCTCGCCGGCGAACGCGGCATGAACCCCGAGCGCTACCAACAGCTCCAGGTCCAGTTCGGCTATGACCGGCCGCTCTGGGAGCAATATTTCCACTATGTCGCCGGCCTCCTGCAGGGCGATTTCGGCCATTCGATCTCGACGAAGCGCCCGGTGCTGCAGGAGTTCTTCACCCTCTTCCCGGCGACGCTCGAGCTCGGCATCTGCGCGATCCTCTTCGCCGTGATCCTTGGCCTTCCGGCCGGCATCCTCGCGGCGGTGAAGCGCGGCTCGATCTTTGACCAGGCGACGATGGGCGTCGCCCTCACCGGCTATTCGATGCCGATCTTCTGGTGGGGCCTCCTCCTCATCATCCTCTTCTCGGGCATCCTCGGGTGGACGCCGGTCTCGGGCCGCATCTCGCTGATGTATTTCTTCCCGACCGTCACCGGCTTCATGACGATCGACGCGCTTCTGTCGGGCGAACCGGGGGCGTTCGGCTCGGCCGTGAAGCACCTCATCCTGCCCACCATCGTGCTCGGGACGATCCCGCTCGCCGTCATCGCGCGCCAGACGCGCTCGGCGATGCTGGAGGTGCTCGCGGAGGATTATGTCCGCACCGCGCGCGCCAAGGGCCTCGCCCCCTCGCGCGTCATCGGCCTTCATGCGCTGCGCAACGCGATGATCCCGGTGATCACCACGATCGGCCTCCAGGTTGGGGTGCTGATGGCGGGGGCGATCCTCACCGAGACGATCTTCTCGTGGCCGGGGATCGGCAAGTGGATGGTCGATTCCATCTCGCGGCGCGACTACCCGGTCGTGCAGGGTGGGCTCGTGCTGATCGCGGGCATCGTCATGGTCGTCAACCTCGTCGTGGACGTGCTCTACGGCCTCATCAACCCACGGATCCGGCACAGATGAGCCGCGCCAGCACAGACGGGCCCCCGCGATGACCGATCGACTCGAAGCCGACGCCGAGACCGCGCGCGAACTCTCCCCCTGGCGCACGCGCGCGGCCGTCTTCAGCGAGTTCTGGCACTATTTCAGCCAGAACAAGGGCGCGGTGATGGGCCTCGTCGTCTTCGCCCTCCTGGTGCTGACGGCGATCTTCGCGCCCGTCCTCGCGCCCTACCCGCCGAACCAGCAATTCCGCGACGCGCTCCTCACCCCGCCCTTCTGGGAGGCGGCGGGCTCGACGCGCTTCATCCTCGGCACCGACGCGCTCGGGCGCGACATCCTCTCGCGCCTCATCCACGGCGCGCGCTTCTCGCTCTTCATCGGCGTCGCCGTGGTGATCATCGCGGTCGCGGGGGGCATCCTCATCGGGCTCGTCGCGGGCTATTTTCGCGGCTGGGTCGATGTCTTCGCGATGCGCATCATGGACATCATCCTCGCCTTCCCCTCCCTCCTCCTCGCCCTCGTGCTCGTCGCCGTGCTCGGCCCCGGCCTCGTCAACGCGATGATCGCGATCGCGGTGGTGCTCCAGCCCCACTTCGCGCGCCTCACGCGCGCGGCGGTGCTCGCGGAGGTGAAGCGAGAATATGTCACCTCCGCGCGGGTGGTCGGCGCGAGCAACCTGCGCCTCATGTTCGTGACGATCCTGCCGAACTGCCTCGCGCCGCTGATCGTCCAGGGCACGCTCTCCTTCTCAACCGCGATCCTCGACGCCGCGGCCCTCGGCTTCCTCGGCATGGGCGCCCAGCCGCCGACGCCCGAATGGGGCACGATGCTCGCCGAGGCGCGCGAGTTCATCCTGCGCGCCTGGTGGGTCGTCACCTTCCCGGGCCTCGCGATCCTCATCACCGTGCTCGCGATCAACCTCGTCGGCGACGGCCTGCGCGACGCGCTCGATCCCAAGCTCAAGCGGAGCTGAGGATGGACGCGATCCTCGGCCTCTTCGGCATCGTCGTCGGCGTCCTCCTCGGCAAGCTCCTGGAGCTTCTGCACGACGAGTGGCGGCGGCGGCGCAAGGAGATCGACATGGTCTTCGCCCTCCACGCCGAGATCTCGGCCGGCTGGTCCCACACGGGCGAGATCTCGACCACCGTCGACGCGGACTATCTCTTGGTGAACGGCGCGCCCGTCGGCCCGGCCGACCGGACGGACTTCGTGTTCGACAGCCTGAAGGCGGACCTCTCGATCCTGCCCCAGCCCGTCATCCACACGGTGGTGCGCTATTATCGCGTGGTGGAGCAGGCGAACCTCTTCGTCGACTTCCTGGAGAAGCCGCAATTCTCCCGGCAGGACGAGGCCGAGCGCCGGCGCTTCGCCGAGAAGGTGGTCGCCAAGCTCGCCGAGCAGGACTTTGCGGCCGCCGAAGCGCTCGCCGCGCTGGAGCGCTATGTCGAGACGCGCGGCTATGAGGTGCCGCACGCCTCCGAAGCGCTCGCCGCGCGCCTCTCCCGCATCTCCGGCGCGCCGGCCGCGCGCCAAGCACAGGCCGTCTAGCGATGTCGATGCTCGAAATCGAGAACCTCTCCATCTCCTTCGACACCGCGGCGGGCCCCTTCACCGCGCTCGACGGCGTCTCCTACAGCGTCGGGCCGGGCGAGGTGCTGGCGATCGTCGGCGAATCGGGGTCGGGCAAGTCGGTCGCGATGCTCGCCGTGATGGGCCTTCTGCCGAACACCGCCACCGTGACCGCCGACGCGATGCGCTTCGAGGGGCGCGACCTCCTCACGATGCCCGCCGCCGAGCGGCGCAAGATCATCGGCAAGGACATCGCGATGATCTTCCAGGAGCCGATCGCGAGCCTCAATCCCTGCTTCACCGCCGGCTTCCAGATCGAGGAGGTGCTCGCCAAGCATCTCGGCCTGTCGCGCAAGGCGCGGCGCGCGCGGGCGATCGAGATTTTCAACGCCGTCGGCATCCCCGAGCCCGAATACCGGCTGAAATCCTATCCGCACCAGATGTCGGGCGGGCAATGCCAGCGCGTGATGATCGCGATCGCGATCGCGTGCGAGCCGAAGCTCCTCATCGCCGACGAGCCGACGACCGCGCTCGACGTGACGATCCAGAAGCAGATCCTCGACCTCCTGATGAACCTCCAGGCCGAGCGCGGGATGGGCCTCATCCTCATCACCCACGACATGGGCGTCGTCGCCGAGACGGCCGACCGCGTGATCGTCCAGTATAAGGGCCGCAAGATGGAGGAGGCGGACGTGCTGACGCTGTTCGAGAATCCGAAGAACAGCTACACCCGCGCCCTCCTCTCCGCCCTCCCCGAGAACGCGACCGGCGTGCGCCTGCCGACCATCGCCGACTTCCAGCACGAGGACGGCGCGTGGGGGGATCTGCGATGAGCGACATCGCCCTCCAGACGATCGACGTCACGCGCGACTATCATGTCGGCGGGACGATGTTCGCCAAGCCCCGCATCGTTCATGCGCTGAAGGGCGTCTCCACCGAGATCGAGCGCGGCAAGACGCTCGCGATCGTGGGCGAAAGCGGGTGCGGAAAGTCGACGCTCGCGCGCATCATCGCCCTCATCGACCCGCCGACCTCCGGCACCCTGCTGATCGACGGGCAGGAGATCGACATCGCCCACCAGCGCATCACCCACGAGATGCGCGGCAAGGTGCAGATCGTCTTCCAGAACCCCTACGGCTCGCTGAACCCGCGCCAGAAGGTGGGCGACATCCTCACCGAGCCCTTGAAGCTCAACACCGGCCTCAGCGCGGCGGACCGGCGGATGCGCGCCTTCGACATGCTGACCAAGGTCGGCATGATGCCGGAGCACTATAATCGCTACCCGCACATGTTCTCCGGCGGCCAGCGCCAGCGCATCGCCATCGCGCGCGCGCTGATGCTGAACCCGTCCCTCCTGGTGCTCGACGAGCCGGTGTCCGCGCTCGACCTCTCGGTCCAGGCGCAGATCCTCAACCTCCTCGCCGACCTGCAGGACGAGTTCGGCCTCACCTACGTCTTCGTCAGCCACGACCTGTCGGTGGTGCGCTACATCGCGGACGAGGTGATGGTGATGTATTTCGGCGAGGTGGTGGAGCACGCGACGCGCGACGCCATCTTCGCGGACCCGCAGCACGACTACACGAAGATCCTCTTCGCCGCGACGCCGCGGGCCGATGTCGCGAGCATCCGCGCTCGCCTGGCGGCCAAAGCCGCCGAGTGAGCGCGGACGCGGTTGCATCTGAGCGCCGAGGCTAGCGCATCGCCCGCGCCGCCTGCGCGGCATTGTGGGCCGCACGCGCGAGGAAGGGGAACGCGACGTCCGCCTCCTCGTGCGCCGTCCAGACCGGGGCGGACCGCTCCGGCGCGGCGCCAAACCGGTCCCGCATCACGGCGACCTCCACCTTCATCAGGCGGTTGATCTCCATGTGCAGCGCCTTCAGCCGCTCCATCGAGGGCGCGAAGGACGCGATCTCGTCCGTCGCCTTCAGGAAGGGGAGCGACAGCGTGTTGCGCACCTCCTCATACTCGGCGAAGGCCCCTGCCCCGCCCGAGGTCACCGCGTCGGCCAGAAGCTCGGCATCGCGCAGCGCGTCGGTGATGCCGTGCGCGGTCAGCGGGTCCTTGAAGTAGCCCGCGTCGCCCACGAGCGCCCAGCCGGGCCCCGCCGCCTGGCGCAGATGCCCCGGCTTGCCGCCGAACCCGCGGACCTTCTCGACCATGCGGCCACCCGCGAGCATGTCGCGCAGGGTCGGGTGCGCCCCGGCCAGCACCGCCTGGTAGATCTCGCCCGCCGGCCGGTCCGCCATCGCGCGGAAGCGCTCCGAAGGGATCGCGGCGAAGACGCAGGTGCGCCCGTCATGCGTCGGGATCGCGCCCGTCGCCCATTGGTCGCCATAGCCCCACTCGTACCCGTCGAGGCTGATCCCGTCCCAGTAGGCGTAGAGCACCGCGCTCGCGTGCGCGCCCTCATGGTCGGTGCGGGCGCCGACCACGCGCGCGACGTTGGAGGCGATCCCGTCCGCGCCGATCACGAGGTCGGCCGTCACGTATTCGGTGCTCCCGTCGGCGCGGCGCAGCGCGATGCCCCGCACGCGCCCGTTCGGGTCGCGGACCACGTCCTGGAAGGCGACGCCGAAGCGGAACTCGGCACCGACATTCATCGCCGCGTCCGCGAGGATCGGGTCGAGCACCGTCCGGCGCGGGGCGACGAGGCCGTCGAGCCCGCCACCGGGCGCGATCGGCACCTCGACGCGCTCGTCGCCGTAGGTGAAGACCGCCCGGCGGACCAGCGTCGCGTTGGCGAGGACGTGCGGCATCAGCCCCCAGCGGGCGAGTTGCATCGCGCCGCCGCGCATCAGGGCGTGGGTGGAGATCGTGTCGGAGCCGTAGCTCCGCTTCTCCACCACCAGCACCTTCAGCCCCCGGCGGGCGAGCAGCATCGCAGTCGCCGCGCCGGCGCAACGGCCACCGACGATCACCGCGTCATAGGACGCCATGGACCTGACAATCATGCGAAATCTCCTCATGCGCTGAGGCGCCATTGGCGCGCGAGATGGTGTGTCATCGGCTGGAGGAGCGCGGCGGCATCCGCCCCGACCCCGTCGATGAAGCTGGACTTGCGGCTGCGCTGGAAGCGCATGCCGAGCGTGTAGAGGCCGGGGACCGCCGTGATCCCCGCGGACTGGATGATCTCCGCGTCGCGGTCGAAGACCGGCACGCGCAGCCACGGATAGGCGCGGCGGTAGCCGGTCGCCCACACGATCGTCCCGAACCGGCGAAGGTCGAGCGAATGCGGCACCCGGTCGACCTGGATCGGGTCGATCGGATCACGCGCGTCCGCCCTGTCGTCGAGCCCCGCAACTCGCATCTTCCCGTCGATCCGGTCGAGGAGCCGCACGAGCCGGGCGTCCGCCTCCGCGATGGTGTCCGCGAGGTCGTCCGACATCATCGCCCGGTTCCCGTCGATCCCGACGAAGCGGCCGGCGAGCTGCACCCCCGCCTCGGCGAGGCGCGCGAGGTCGAGCGTGCGGCCCTCCGCGCTCCCCACCAGCTGAAAGGAGGGCTGGCGGCGCGCGGCGGCGATGTCGCGCGACGCGTCGACGGTCTCGTCGAGGATGCCCGTGCGGTCGAGCCACCACATGATGTCCTGCCCGCGATAGCGGCGCGGCAGGCGCACATGGTTGCCGACGGCGATCGTCACCCTGCGGCCGGCCCGTCGCAGCTCGTCGGCGATCTGGATGCCGGACGCGGAGGCGCCCACCACCAAAACGTCGCCCGGCCCGATCGAGGCCGGCGAGCGGTAGCGCGCGGGGGTCACCTGCGCGATATGCTCCGGCACCATCCAGGCGAGCGGCGGAATGTAGGGCACCCCGCACTCGCCCGTCGCGATCACCACGGCGCGGGCCGCGATCGGCTCGGCCGAGGTGGACAGCTGGAAGCCGCCCCCCGTCTGCCGGACCGCGCGCACCTCGGTGCCGCACATCAGCGGCGCGTCCATCTTCGCGGCATAGGCCTCGAAGAAGGCGGCGACCTCCGCCATCGTCATGAACCCATCCGGATCCGGTCCCGTGTAGCGGTGACCGGGCAGACGGGTCATCCAGTTGGGCGTGAGGAGGCGCAGCGAGTCCCAGCGCGCGGTGCGCCAGCGCTCGGCCACGCGGCCGCGCTCGAGGATGATGTGGTCGATCCCGGACGCACTCAGCCACATGCTGATCGCAAGCCCGGCCTGTCCGCCGCCGATCACGGCGACTTCGGTCCGCCGCATGGTTCCGCTCCTATGGTGTCGAGGGTGGTTCGCGCCGGATCCCGTGACCCGGCGCCGGGTGGTCTCAGTTGGCGACGGTCACTTCGACCGGGACGCCCTTGGTGAGCACGTCGAACACGGCCGAGCGTGCGACGGACTGGCTGACGATCTCGCGCAGCTTCTCCTCGGGCGCATCACCCTTCACGGTGAAGGCGACGCGGATGCCCTGGTAGCCGTTGCGCACCTCGTCTGTGATGCCGAGGATGCCGCGCAGGTCGATGTCGCCCTCGACGGTCGCGCTGACCGAATGAAGGTCGACGCCGCGGGCCGAGGCGATGTTGCCGATGCCGGCCGTCAGGCACGCCGCGATCGCGTGGAGGAGATATTCCACCGGGGTCGGGCCGTGGTCGGTCCCGCACAGAACCTCGAGGTGGTCGGAGTCGGCCGTGAAGGTCGCCTTGTGCGCCATCTCCGCCCCACACCCGTGGAAGCCGGAGAAGGTGCTGCGGCTGTGCGTGCCGGACTGCCACTCGGTCGTCGTGCGGAACTGGAAGGCGGCGAGCTCGGGATTGTCACGGACGAGGCCGATCGCGGCGAAGAGCTGCGGAACGTCGACACCGTTGCGCGGGACCGGGGGCGCCTTCTTGGGCTTCTCGACCGCGTCAGCGCTGTTCATGGTGGAAGCGTGCATGTTCATGATTTCGATCCTCTCGAAGAGTGGGGCCGTGCTGGCCACGACCGAGAGATCGGCGCCCTCCATTTGCGTTTGTGTTGGAATGGGCGAGGGAAAATTGCGTTGCGGCGTGTTATTCGCGATTCAAACGAAAGAATGTTCTTTCCACGCTTGCGCCCGATACAGGCGAAACAGGGCCCTCAACGCAAAAACGCCGACGCTTTTTCATGGCGTCGGCGTTGGTCCGGGACCGGGGGTGTGGGGGCTCGCATGGCGCGAGCCGCCACATTCAGTATCTTCGTCCCAGCTCGTCCTGCGGCACGAACTCACCGCGGACGGCGCGCTCGATATTCTCGCGGGTGAGGCCGATATCCTTCAGCTCATAGTCGCTGCGGGAGCGCAGGTACGCCATGTCGCGGGCGACGACGTGGGCGTGCCAGAGGCGCCCGAAGCCGGTCTTCACCATGAACATCATGCGGGACGCGAAGTCGCTCGGGACTGCGCGTTCGGACGCCGGCGCGTTGAAGATCGTGTTCGTCACAGGTCCATCCTTCCTTCGTTGTCACCCGGTTCGTCCGGGCAGAACCGCTAGATCAGGAGGCACCGTGGAATTCGTGGTGTGAGGAAGCGTGGAAATTTTTCTCGTCTTGCCGTCGATTTGGGACGAACGCCTCATTTTTCGGCAATCAGACCGTGTGGATCATGGTATGGGTTTCAACGGGAGGCACGTACGCGGACGGAAATTCCGCGGCGGTCGGTGGGTGGAAAGATGCAATGTTCGATCGGGCGGGTGGCGCGGAACAGCTGTCGCGGTTGGTCTTCACCTTCTACGATCTCGTTCTGAGCTCGCCCCGGCTCTCCCCCTATTTCGCGCACACGGACATGCGGCGCCTGGTCGAGCACCAGGCGAAATTCATCGCGTCCCTCTTTGACGGGCCGGTCCGCTATAGCGACGAGGAGCTGCGGCAAGTGCATGCCCACCTCGCGATCTGCAACGACCATTTCGACGAGATGATGGACCAGATGCGCCTTGCCCTCGAGCACTGCCGCACGCCCGACGATGTCGCGCACCACGTGATGCGCGAACTCGAAGGGCGGCGCAGCGTGATCGTCGCGACCGACCTTCAGCGGGTCTAGACTAGCGGCGGCCTACTCGGCCGCCTGTCCGGTGACCGACGGGCGGTCCGCGCGGGCGGCGAGCGCGTCCGCCTCCTCATGCCGGCCGATCTCGGAGAGCGCGCGCGACAGGGTGCCGATGGCGCGCCGGCGCGGCAGGAAGGCCCGCTGCCCCGTCGCGTGGTCGACGGCGGCGCGCATCAGCGAGAAGCCCTCCTCGCGCGTGCCGGAGCCGAGGCGGAAGAGAGTCTCGCCCTTCATCCGCAGCATCTCGGAATATTGCATCATCAAGCCGTTGCGCTCGGCGGCGGCCATCGCCTCGTCGAAGCGCGCGAGGGCCTTGTCGCTCTCGCCCGCGTTCGCGTGCACCTCGCCGCGCAAAGCGAGGAAATAGGGAAGGCCGAGCTCGGCCTGCGCCGCGCGCATCGCGTCGATCGCCTTGTCCATCTCGGCGACGCCCTCGGCGCGGCGGCCGAGGCGCGCGTTCGCGTAGCCCATCTGGAAGCGGCCCTGCCAGAAGAGGTACGGCAGGAAGTGGGTCTCGCAGAGGCGGACCTCGCGCTCGGACCAGTCGGCGACGTCCTGCATGTCGTCCTTGAAGAGGCCGAGGAGGCTCCGCCCATAATAAACGACGGCCGTCGTCAGCGGATGGCCGAAGGATTCGGCGAGCTCGATCGCCGCCTCCACCGGCGCCGCGACGTCCCCATCGCGCCCCTCCTGCGTTGCCGCGAGGGCGCCGAAGATGCGGCAGCACACGCCCGGATCGTGGCCCGAATACGCGAAGGTCAGGCCGTGATGGTGCTCGGGCTCATAGAGGTGCAAGGCCCGCTCGGTGTGGGTGCGCACCTTCGCGTAGTCACCCATGAAGAGCGCGCTCGTCCAGAAGAGGTGCGCGGTTTCGATCTCGCGCGGGATGTCGTTGCGGCCCTCGATCATCGCGCAGCAGCGCTCGGCCATCACGAGCGAATCCTGCGCCCGCCCGCTCATGATGTAGCTGTGGCCGAGGCCGCGCACGACGGTGAAGCGGCTCTCCTCGTCGCCGAGCCGCTCGCACAGCGCCTCCGCGCGGCGGAAGGCGTCGAGCACTTCGGGCGCGCCCCAGCCTTTGGTGGCCATCAGCGCGACGCCTTCGATAGAGCGCAGCGCCAGCTCCGCCCGGTCGCGCGGCGGCGCCTCGGGAAGATACTCAAGCGCCCGCAAGGCGCGCTGCACGAAGGCGAGCGCGTTGCTGTTCGCCGCCCGCTCCACCGCGCGCCGCGCGGAGCGTGTGAGGTAGGTCGCGGCCTTGTCCCACGCCTCGGCCCGCTCGGCATGGTCGGCGAGGCCCTCGACGTCCCCCTCCTCGAAGTCGCTGGCTTCGAGGACGGAGAGGATCTTGCCGTGAAGCATCACCCGCGCGGCGCGCGGCAGCGCCTCGTAGGCGGCCTTGCGCACGAGCGCGTGCTTGAAGGTGAGGACGCGGCGGGGCGAGGTCGTACCGTCGAAGACGAGCTCGGCGCGGCGCAGCGCGTCGATCAGCGGATCGATCTCGTCGGGCGTCAGCGACAGGATGCGCTCCAGCAGCGAGACCGGCGGATCGCGCCCGATCGCGGCGGCGACCTCCAGGAGGCGCTGCTGGCCCGCCGCGAGGCGGCCGATGCGCGCGGTGATGACGTTGAGGACGCCCGGCGGGATCTCGATCGCGGCCGGCAGGTCGACGCAGCGATAGTCCCCGCGCGTGCCGCGGATCCGCCCCTCCTCCACCAGCGCCTTGACGATCTCCTCCACGAAGAGCGGCACCCCGTCGCCGGCGGCGAGGATGCGCTGGGTGAGGATCATCATCGTCGGGTGCGCGCCGAGAAGGTCGCGCAGCATCCCGCCCGCCTCGCTCTGGCTCAGGGGATCGAGGCGGAGCTGCGAGACGGCGATGTCGTTGGTGAAGGGCGGGTGATATTCGGGCCGGTAGGTCGCGATCAGCAGGATCGGCTTCGCCGTCACCTCCGCGACGAGCTCGGAGACGGCCGCCTCGCTGTCCTCGTCGAGCCAATGGAGGTCTTCGAGGAGGCAGGCGAGCGGCGACTGTTCGGCGGCGAGGACGATGAGCTGGCGCACGACGGCCCTGAGGCGCGCCGCGCGCTCGGCCGCCCCCATACTGTTCCACCGCTCCTCCTCGCCCGGCAGGTCGAGCACGAAGTGGACGGCGGAGACGATATCGGCGTCCGCCCGCAAAGCCTTCAGGCGCGATTCCACCTTCGCGGCGACGACATCGCGCGTCTCGTCCCCTTCGAGGAAGGTGATGGAGCGCACGATCTTGCGCACCATCGCGAAGGGGGTCGCGGCGTCGCTTTCCTGCGCCCCGGCGTGGATGATCGTGTAGTTCTGCGTCGCCCCTGAGGCGAGGAATTCGTGGACGAGGCGCGATTTGCCGATCCCCGCCTCGCCGACGACGCCGATCACCTGGCCGCGCCCGTCCGCAACCCGCAGGAGCGCCTGGTTGAGGAGGAGGAGCTCGGCCTGCCGGCCCGCGAGCGGGGTGAGCCCTTGCGCGACGCGATTGTGCCAGCGCGAGAGGGCGCGGTTCTCGCCGACGAGGCGGCGCAGCGCGATGTCGCGCGGCAGGCCGACGACGTGGGAGGCCGGCACCGGCGCGGTGCGTACGAAGCCGCCGGCCGCATGCGCCGCGCGCGAGGTGAGGACGATGAAGTCGCGCCGCTGCGCCCGCACGAGCTGGCGCGTGCGCTGGATGGGCACGCCGCTCGCCGACAGGCGCGATTCACCGAGCCGCCGGTCGCGCCGCAACAGGAGGTCGCCGCAATCGACCGCGATGCGCGCGCGCACGGCCCCGCCCGAGGCCGCCGCCACCGCCTCGCGCACCTGGAGCGCGCAGCGGCAGGCGATGAAGGCGTGATCCTCGAGCCCGCCCTCCGCGCCGAAAACGGCGGTGACGTCCCCGTCGACGAGGTGGACGATCTCGCCCCCCGCGCTCTCGATCACGTCGATGATCCCGTCCATCACCGGCACGAGCGTCTCGGCGAGGATGTCGGCGCCCGCCCCGTCGAACGCCTGGAGCGGGCTCACGAGCTCGACCGACAGGACGCTCGCTTGCCGCCGCTCGCCGTGCCCGGCGAAGAGGCGTGGCGGGGCGGTCGTCTCGGCGACGAAGGCCTTCACCTCGTCGATGAAGCGGGCGAAGGACGGCTCCTCGGCGAGGAGGATGTGGTTGTCGCTCTCCAATTCGATGAAGCGCGCGTTGGCGATGCCCTCCGCGAAGGCCTTCCCCGAGGAGAACGGGACGACGAGGTCGCCGGTGCAGTGGAGGACGAGGGTCGGGCAGCGCACGCTCGGCAGGAGGTGGCTGACGTCGATCTCCGACATCGCGCGCTGGGTGCGGAAGGCGTCGTCCGGCGTCGCCGAGCGGGCCTGCAGCTCGGTGTACCAGCCCGCCTGCTCGGCGTTCGCGCCGGGGATGAACATCGAGGTGAAGAGCTGGCGGAACATCGGCGTCCCCGCCCCCCAGCCCTCGCGGATGAGGGTCTGCATCGCCTCGCGCTTGGCGATCTCGCTGGCATCGGCGCGCTTGCGCCAGCCCTTCACATAGCCGCCATAGAGGATGAGGCCGGTCACCCGCTCGGGATGGCGCAGCGCGTAGGCGACCGAGACGGCGCAGCTCTGCGAAATGCCGAGAAGGGTGAAGCGCTGGACGCCGGCGGCATCCACCACCGCCTCCAGGTCGTCGACCATGCGCTCGAAGGAGACGTCCTCGACATTGCGCTCGGAGAGGCCGTTGCAGCGCTGGTCGAAGCGCACGAGCGTGTGCTGGGCGCTCAAGGCGTCGATCAGCGGCCGCCAGATCGGCGAATCCCAATCGTATGAGAGGTGGGTCATCCAGTGCGGCGCGCGCACAAGCGGCGGCCCGGAGCCGGTGGTGGCAAAGGCGATGCGCGTGCCGTCCCGGCTCGTGCAGAAGCGGATCGACTGGGTGATGGCGGCGGACGTCGCCTCGGGTTCCGCCGCGTGTCCGGCCTCGGGCTCGGCCGCCGCACTCGGGGCGGGCGCCTGCGCCGTCGGGGTGGGCTCCGGCGGGGGGGCGGGCGGGGCCGGCTCGGGCGCGGCGGCAGGCGGCGCCTCGGCCTCGACCGGCTTCGGCGCGGCAGGCTGGACCGGCTGGAGGGGCGTGACGGGGGTCATCCGCGCCGCGCCAGCGGCCGCCATCAGCGCGGCGATGCAGTCGGCGACCGCGCGGTCTTCCGGGTCGATCCGGTGGAGGGCGTGGGCGTGCGCGAGCGCGCGCTCGGGCTCCTCCGGCCCCAGCCGGCCGACAAGCTCGCGCAGCACGGCGCGGCGCAAAAGGTCCATCTCGTTGGAGAATCCCATGCGCCAGGCTTCGAACTCGTAGCAGTTCGCGAGCGTCAGATCCTCCAGGAAGCCGCCGCGGAACATGCCGGCGGTGCCCTCCAGGCGCTCCGTGTCGAGGCCCTTCACGTCCCCCGGCCGCAGCTGGCGGACCTCGTGGAAGTCGACCTCGATCCCCTCGGCGCTGAGGCAGACATTCTCGCGGTCGGCGTCGAGCCGCTTTATGTCGTCCTCGTCGACGATCTGGCGGATCTTCGACAGGCTCCAGCGCAGCGCGCCGCGCGGATCGTCGGGGATCTCCCAAAGCATCGTGCACAGGCGCTGGCGCCTCTGCGGCCGCGCCGTGACGGCGAGATAGGCGAGGAGCGCACGCGTCTTCTTCGAGGGAAGGAGATTGACGCCGTGACCGTCCCGCGAAACTCGCAGGCTACCGAGTACATCGATCCGGAGTTTTCCTGGCAACGCACGCCTCTCCGCCTTGGTCACGCAAATTCTACCACGTTGTGACCGCTACATGCGAACCGCCATTCCGCTGTACAAGTGCAAAGGGCCGGGTTGCCTGGGGAGAAGGTGCTGGAACGCCCGCAAACGCCGTTTCAACGGACGCTCCCACGCCTGGCCCCACGCGCGCTCCCACACGGCGCGCCCACATCATCACGAGGCGCCGACGGACGGCGCCGCGGCGGAGAACGCCAGAGATGAGGATGAGCATGAGCACGCAAGCCAGTGAGACGGACGGATGGGCCGGGGTCCGCAAGGGCCGGCCGCAGGTGGGCGCCTTCGCCGAGCGCTCGCACCGCACGCGGAGCGAGGACATCGTCGCCTTCACCGAGATGACCGGCGACCGCAACCCGCTCCACTATGACCGCGCCGCCGCCGAGGCGAGCATCTTCGGCCGCCTGATCGTCCAGGGCGGCGTCACCAGCGGCATCCTGAACGCGGTCGTCGCCGAGGATCTACCGGGCCCCGGATCGGTCTTCCTGGAGGTCCACTGGAAGTTCGTGAAGGCGGTGGGGGTCGGCGAATTGATCACCGGCCGCGTCGAGGTCGTGGACGTGCGCGCCGACAAGCCGATCACGCGGATCGAGACGAGCGTGCGCAACGAGGCGGGCGAGGTGTGCTTGACCGGGACGGCGACCGTCTACACCGTACCCCTCGACTGAAGCGACGCGCGGCGGCACCAGGGAGCGACCCGCGATGAAGGCCGACCGCGAGGCGAAAGTGGGACTTGCGCAGGGGCGCTGGCGGGCCCTCTCGGTGCTGTGCGTGTCAGTCGTGCTCGCGATGACGACGTGGTTCTCCGCCACCGCGGTCACGCCGGAGCTCGGCGCGGCGTTCGACCTCTCGCCCGCGGCCCTCTCCTGGCTCACCAACGGGGTGCAGCTCGGCTTCGTCGCGGGGGCGATCCTGTCGAGCCTCGTGAACCTGCCGGACATCGTGCGCCTCAACCGGCTGATGGCGGGGGCGGCGCTCGTCGCGACGCTCGCAAACGCCTCGCTGCTCGTCGCGGACGGGCCGGCGGGGCTCATCGCGGCGCGCTTCGTCACCGGCGCGGCGCTCGCGGCGGTCTATCCGCCGGCGATGAAGCTCGTCTCGACCTGGTTCGTGTCGGGGCGCGGCTTCGCGCTCGGCGCGATCATCGCCGCGATCACCTTCGGCTCGGCTCTCCCCCACCTCGTGCGGGCGATGACGGGCGCGGTCGACTGGCACCTCGTCGTGGTCGCGACGTCGCTCGCAACGCTCGCGGCCTCCGCCATCTTCCTCCTCTTCGCCCGCGAGGGCCCCTTCCCCTTCGGCAAGGCCGTGTTCGATCCGCGCCAGATCGGCGCCGTCTTCCGCGACCGGCCGCTGCGCCTCGCGATCTTCGGCTATCTCGGCCACATGTGGGAGCTCTACGGCGCGTGGGCGTGGCTCCTCCTCTACACGCGCCATGCGCTGGAGACGCAGGGGACGCCGAGCGCGTCGGGCGCCTCCCTCATCACCTTCGCCTCCATCGCGGCGGGGGCGGTCGGATGCCTCCTCGGCGGCGTCCTTTCCGACCGGATCGGGCGGACCCTGACGACGGCGGGCATGATGATCGTCTCCGGCATCTGCGCGGCCGGGATCGGCCTCGTCTTCGGCGGGCCGCTCTGGCTCTTCGTGGCGGTGGCACTCGTGTGGGGTGTGTCGATCGTCGGCGACTCGGCGCAATTCTCCACGGCCGTCACCGAGCTTGCCGACCAGCGCTATGTCGGCACCGCCCTCTCGGTGCAGGTGGGGCTCGGCTTCGCCCTCACCGTCTTCACCATCTGGCTCCTGCCGCACATCGCGGAGGCGGTCGGCTGGCGCTGGGTCTTCCTGGTGCTCGCGATCGGTCCCGCCTTCGGCGCGGCCTCGATGCTGCGCCTGCGGCGCATTCCGGAGAGCGTGCGGCTCGCGGGCGGGCTGCGCTGAGGGTCAGCCGGCCCGCGTGATGCAGCGCTCCCCGGCGTCGAAGAGGTGGATGTTGTCGCGCCGGCAGTGGAGGTGCAGGACCTCGCCGATCCGGGCCGTGTGATCGCCCGGCGCGCGCACCGTGATCTCCCCCACCCCGTCGACATCGACATAATAGAAGCTGTCCCCGCCGAGGTGCTCGGCGACCACGATGGGGCCGGAAAAGTCCGCCTCCTCCGCGCCGACGAGCGTGATGTCCTCCGGGCGGATGCCGAGCGAGACCGGGGGGCCGCCGGTCACCGCGCGCTCGGTGCGCAGCGACACCGTGCCGACCTTCACCGCCCCGTCCCCCTCCGCCGTGCAGGGGAGGACATTCATCGTCGGCGAGCCGATGAAGGTCGCGACGAAGATGTTGGACGGATTTCGATAAAGCTCCAGCGGCGCGCCGAGCTGCTCGATCTTGCCGGCGGAGAAGACCACGATCCGGTCGGCGAGCGTCATCGCCTCGACCTGGTCGTGGGTGACGTAGACCATCGTCGCGTCGAGCCGGGAGCGCAGGCGCGCGATCTCGATGCGCATCTGCACGCGCAGGGCCGCGTCGAGGTTGGAGAGCGGCTCGTCGAAGAGGAAAGCGGCCGGGGCGCGCACGATCGCGCGGCCGATCGCGACGCGCTGGCGCTGCCCGCCGGAGAGGTCCTTCGGCTTGCGTTCCAAGAGCGGCTCGAGCCGCAAGATCCCCGCCGCCTCGTCGACCGCCTCCTTGATCTCGGCCCGCGAGGCGCCCGCGACCGAGAGCGGAAAGGCCATGTTCTCGCGCACGGTGAGGTGCGGGTAGAGGGCGTAGGATTGGAACACCATCGAGAGGCCGCGCTCCGGGGCGGACACGGCGGTGACGTCGCGCCCGTCGAGCTCGATCGTCCCGCCGCTCACCTCCTCGAGGCCCGCGATGAGGCGCAGCATCGTCGACTTGCCGCAGCCCGAGGGGCCGACGAAGACGACGAACTCCTTGTCGGCGATCGACAGGTCGACGCCCTTGATCACCTCGACGGTGCCGAACGACTTGCGGATCCCTTTGAGGTCGATGCGCGCCATCTCAGCCCCTCACCCAATCGAGCCAGGCGGCGGCCGTCCACGTGAACGCCCCGCCGCCGAGCGGTGCGCCCGTCTCGGGGCTGAAATATTCGTGGAAGGCGCCGGCCTCGACGAGCGCCTCGGAATCGGCGCGGAGCCGCTCGGCCCGCGCGGCGTCCCCCGCCTCGGCAAGGCCGGTCGCGATCAGCCAGTTGACGACGAGCCAGACGGGGCCGCGCCAATAGCGCTTCTCGTCATATTCGGGCGAGGCCGGGTCGTAGCTCGGCGCCATGTAGCGGCAGACCTTCGCCTGCCGGTCGAAATGGGCCTCGATCCGCTCACGCTGCTCGGAGGAGACGAGATCCTTGCCGAGCGCCAGGAAGCTCGCGCTCGACACCGCGCCGCCGCGCTTGCCTGTGCGCACATCGTAGGTCGTGTGCGCGCCGACCTCCTCGCTCCACATCGCGTCGAGGCCCGACAGAAGCCGCGGCAGGCGCGCGTTCGCGGCCTCGGCGAGATCCTCGCGACCCGCGGCCGCCGCGATCCGCGCAAGCGCGCGCTCGGCCCGGATGAGGATCACAGCCATGCCGGGATCGCCCACGAAGAAGGGCGAGGTCGCCATCAGCCGCTCCTGGTCCCACCCGACGGAGAGGCCGAACTCGACGAGCGCGATATAGCGCTTGTACTGCTCCTCGGTCGGGCGCATCGCGGCGTCGACATGGCCGGTGTCGCGGCGCACGAAGGGCTGCACATTGTCGGCGTTCACCGCCGCCAGCGCCGCGTCCCAGTCGGGCATGTTGTCCCGTCCCGATTCCCACGGATGGACGACGCCGATGATGTTGGTCGCGGGATCGCGGCGGGCGGCGAAGAACCATTTGTGCCAGCGCGCCGCCGTCTCCAGCAGCGGATCGAGGCGCGGGCCGGAGAGGTGCCCCCGGTCGACGAGGGCGGCGACCGCCAGCATGAAGACCGGCGGCTGGGTGATGCCGGAGGTGAGCGGTTCGGTCCCCGTCGCCCACACGTTCGGGCCGGGAAAGTAGCCGGGATCCTCGGTGTGGAAGACGATGTGGGGGATCATCCCGTCGTGCCACTGGGCGGCACCGAGGGTCTCCAGCTCCACGATCGCCCGCTCGGGATCGATGTGCGAATAGCCGAGCGCGGCGAAGGCCGAGTCCCAGTTCCACTGGAACGGATAGAGCCCCTTGGTCGGCACCGAGAAGCGGCCGCGATCGTTGCCCTTCAGGATCTCGACCGCCTCGCGATCGCGCGTCGCCGCGTCCGTCATCCCTTCACTCCCCCGGCGGTGAGACCTTTGACCATGAAACGCTCCGCGAGCAGAAAGAGGAACAGGATCGGGATCGTCGTGACGACCGCGCCGGCCATCAGATATTGGCGCGGCACCTCCGACGAATTCAGCGACACGACGGCCCGCGAGAGCGTGAAGATCTTCGGATCGTCGAGGAACATGAAGGCGAACAGGAACTCGTTCCACGCGATCATGAAGACGTAGAGACCGACCGAGGCGAGCGCGGGCAGCGACAAAGGCAGCGTGATCTTGCGAATGACGCCGACCCGCGAGAGCCCGTCCATCAGCCCCGCCTCCTCGAGCTCGGGCGGGACGCCGCGGAAATAGCCCTGGAGCATGTAGATCGCGACCGGCAGCGTCGTCGCCGGATAGACGATGAGGAGGCCCGCCAGCGTGTTGCGCAGCCCGAGCTGCGAGAACACCGAATAGAGCGGGATCACAAGCACGATTGCCGGCACGAGGTAGATGAGGAGCACCGAGCGCGACAGCGTCTGGCGGCCCGGAAAGTTGAGCCGCGCGACGGCGTAGGCGCCGGGCACCGCAAAGGCCAGGCAGATGACCACCGTCAGCGTCGACACCACCGCCGAGATCAGCATGTAGCGGCCGAAATCGTACGTGGTGAAGAGCTCGACATAGGCGTCGAACAACGAGCCGAAGCCCTGGCTGAGGTCGATGGACAGGTCCAGCGGGTTCGCCATCAGGCTTTGCTGGGTTTTGAAGCTCGTCATCACCAGCACGTAGAAGGGCAGGATGACGATCACCGCGAAGAAGAGGTGGCCGAGGACGATGAGGCTGCGCGAGAGCGCCGTCTCCATGACGCGCCGCGTCTGGCGCGCGAAGTCCAGAGGGGCGAGCGAGGCGAAGAGGATCGCCGTCAGCGCCACCGCCATCGCGACGAGGCCGACCGCCTGCCAGAGCGGCGCGGCGTCGAGCGGCTGCGAATAGGGCGCGGCGAAGGAGGCGGCGATGGTGACGGCCACCGCGATCAGCGCCACGATCGCGCGATAGGCGCCGGTGCGCTGCTCGGCCGGGCGCCAGGCGGCGAGGAGGCCGGCGACGGCCCCGCCGAGCGCCGCGGCACCGATCGCCGGCGTCATCGCAATGCCGGTGATGAGGGTGATCGCGACGCCGCCGACGAGGTGCAGGATCGCCCCCCACAGGAGGCCGAGCACGAGCGCCAGCGCCCAGCCCGGATAGCGCCGGCGTGCCTCTTCGCGCCGCCCGCGCCGCAGCGCCATCGTGTCCGCGTTCACAGCCCCTCTCCTTTCGGCAGCGCCCGGAAATAGGCGAGTGCGAAGAGGAGGAGCATCACGAAGATGACGACGGCGACCGCCGCGCCCGCCCCCAGATTGCCGATCGCGAAGCCCTGATAATAGACGTCGACGGTGAGCGTGCGCGTGCCCGCCGCGCCGCCGGTCAAGAGGAAGATGTCGTCGAACTTGTTGAAGGTCCAAATGAAGCGCAGCAGGAAGAGCACGGCGAGGATGCCGAAGATCTGCGGCAGCGAGAGTCGGAAGAATTTCTGAAAGGGCGTCGCCCCGTCCATGTCGGCGGCCTCGTACATGTCGGTCGGGATCGACTGCATCCGCGCCAGGATGAAGAGGAAGGAGAGCGGGAAGTAGCGCCACGCCTCGAACGCGATGACCATCGCGAGGGCGAGCGGAAAGCCGAATGTGAAGCCGAACACGTCGACCGGCACCATGCGCGATCCGAAGAAGTTCACCGGCTCGCTGGTGATGTCCATGCGCGCGAGCATCGCGTTGATCGCGCCCGAGAAGGGGTCGAAGAGGACGAGCCAGGTGAAGGCCATCGCGATCACCGGCGCCACGTAGGGAAAGAGGTAGAGGCCGCGCAGGATCGAGCGGCCGCGGAACTCGTGGTTCAGGAGCTGGGCCGCGACGACGCCAAGCACCAGCGCGCCGAGCGTGCCGAAGAGGGTGTAGGCGATCGTCACCCAGAGGACGGTGAGGAACTCGTCGGAGTCGAAGACGCCGCGATAATTGTCGAGCGTGAATTGGAAATTCGCGAGGATGTTGGGGGCGTCCGCGCCGGTGACCGGCTCGCTGTCGCGCGGGTTCACCTTGTTCGCGATGTAGGCCTCGCTCGCGCGGACCGCGATTTCCAATTCGTCCCGGCCACCCGCCTCATAGTCGCCGAGCGCGCAGGCGAGCGAGCCGCCTTCGAGGGTGCATCGTTTGTCGAGATCGATGGGCTCGAGCCCCTCCGGCCAGACATCCTCCAGCCGGGCATTGGCGAGCGGCGTGTCGCGCGAGGAGTTGCGCAGGCGATATTGAAGCGTCGCCTCGTCGCCGACCGCCTCGAGGTCGCCGCGCAGGCGCTCGTTCGCGACGAGGGCGGGCGGACGCAGATCCGCGATCCCCACCGGCTTGAAGCTGATCCACAGATTGGCGGCCAGCGGCAGGAGCACGATGGCCATGACGATGATCACCGTCGGCAGCAGCATCGTGTAGGCGAGGCGCGCCTCGCGCCGCGCGATCGGCCCCACGCCGCCTGCCGCACCCGATCCGCTGTCGCCCTGGCTCATGCTCGTCCCTCGTCCTCGGGGCGGAGGGCGGCCGGTGCGGGCCGCCTTCCGGTCTCGTTGGTGTGGCGGCAAGGGGCCGCCTTCTCGTATCGGCAGGCGGCGACGGCCGCCCTCAGTTTTGGAGGGCGGCGATGACCGCCCTTTTCTGTCGGCGGGCGGCGACCGCGGCCCGTGGCCCTACTGGATCTTGCCGAGGGCGTCGTTGATCGCCCCGACGGTCGCCGCCGCGTCCCGCTCGCCGTCGAGATATTGGCGCACGAGGCGGTTGATCTCCTGGCTGTTGATCATCTTCGAGGCGAGCGCGAGCTGGCCCTCGGCGACACCCCAGCGGGCCGCGCTGTCGAGGCCGCCAACGATCTCCTCGATCGTCTCCGGCGCGTAGAGGTCGGTGAGCGGCGCCTTGCGGTCGACGCCGACGGGGAGCGCCCGCCAGGCCTTCACGTACTTCTCGGGATCCTCCGCATCGCCGCGCCGCACCGGGAACTTGCCTTCCGGCGCAATCGAGAGGACCGACTCGTAGCCCTCATTCATGGAGAACTTCACGAACTCCATCGCAACGTCCGTGTTCGCGTCCATGGTGACGCCGAGATAGCGCACGTCCCCCCAGGCCGCGCCGTCGGGGTTCGAGGGACCGGCGAAGCGCGTGACGATGCCGGTCTTCTGCGCGAGCTCACGGCTCGTCGGGTCGCTCGTGATCGTCACCGGCGCCGCGTCGCGAAGGCCCGCGAGCTCGTCGAGGATGAAGGGCGACCAGATGATCATCGCCGCCTTGCCGGCGAAATAGAGTTCGCGCGACTGCGCCCAGTAGAGGTCGCCCGGAGGCGAGGCGTCGGCGAGGGCCTTGTAGAATTCGAGCACCTCGACCGTCTTCGCCTCGTCGAGCGGTGCAAAGCCTTCCGAATCGACCGGCGAGACGCCGTTCGCGAGGAAGACATGCTCCAGCACCTGGCTCATGAAGTTCTCGTCGACCTTCGTCGCGGCGACAAAACCGTAGAGGTCGGGCGGATTGTGCAGCGCCTCGATGGCGGCGAGCACGTGCTCATAGGTGTCGGGCGGGGCAAGGCCGGCCTCGTCGAAGAGGTCCTTGCGGTAGACGATCATCTGCGTCCACCCGTCGACCGGGACGGCGGCGGTGAGGCCGTCAAAATCGGCCATCGTGAGCGCCGCCTCGGAGAAGGTGTCGCGGCCGAGCTCCTCGACGATCTCGTCGTTGGTCTCGACATCGAGGATGCCGTCCTCGGCCCAGGGCAGCACATATTGGAGCGTGAGATAGATGACGTCGGGCAGGTCGCCCGCGGCGAAAGCGGCGGTCGCGCGCGTGCCGAGATCGGTCTCCGTCACCGGGATCACCTCGACCGAGTGGCCCGTCTCCGCCTCGAACGCCTTCGCCATCTCCTGCTGCTTGGCGAGGCGCTCGGGCTGCTCTTCCGTCGTCCAATAGCGAATGGTGTCGGCGTGCCCGGCGCCGGTACCGACCATGAGCGCGGCGACGGCTGCGGTGGCGCGCAGGCCGTTCCGGATGAGGAGTCCTTCTCGGACGCGGTGGGTCATTCTCATCTCCCTGTCAGACAATGGATCGCATCGAACTCGGAGCGGAACCGCCGCACGTCGGGCCAAAGGCGCGCCCCGGCCCGGCGCTTCCAGGAAGCGAACTAGGCCGCGCGGCATCCGCGGAAAGATGGGTGGTCTTGCAAAGCGGCAATTGGGCGCGACGAGACACGACCGTCTCTGCCGGCAGAGGGAAATCCGGCATGGCGCGCTTCCTGCCCTGCGGGAGGCCCTTGGCCATCCCGTCGACCTGTCATTGGAGCGCTGGCGCGGGTCGCCGGCGCCCGTGAGCGTCAATGATCGCCCGGATCCTGGCGGGAAGTCAAACTTGCGGCCGGGTCTCGTCGCCCGCGCGGGCCGCCCCATGCTATAGAACGCGCCAAGAACCGCACCGCAGGAGGCCCCCATGAAGCGCAGCCGGATCAACGCCATCATGGAGGAGGCGGACGCCTTCATGCGCCAGCACGGCTTCATCCTGCCCCCCTTCGCCTATTGGAGCCCCGAGACCTTCAAGGCCGAGGCCGGGCCCGGCATCGTCGAGGCGCGCATAGGCTGGGACATCACCGACTATGGCGAGGGCCGCTACGACGAACTCGGCCTCTTCCTCTTCACGCTGCGCAACGGCCGCCTTGCCGATCTGCAACGCGGCAAGGGCATGTGCTACGCCGAGAAGCTCCTCATCTCGAAGGCGGACCAGCTCTCCCCGATGCACCGCCACGTTCTGAAGGCGGAGGACATCATCAATCGCGGCGGCGCGAGTCTCGTTCTCGAGATCTACGGCTCGGCGCCGGACGGCTCGGTCGACCGCGCCGCGCCGGTGGAGGTGCCGTGCGACGGGCGGATGCGCCGCCTCGCGCCGGGCGAGCATCTGAGCCTTGCCCCCGGTGAATCCGTGACGCTTCTCCCCGGCATCTGGCACGCCTTCTGGGGCGAAGGGGGCGACGTCCTCATCGGCGAGGTCTCGACCGTCAACGACGACGAGACCGACAACGTGTTCGAAGCCCCGATCGGCCGCTTCTCGACCATCGAGGAGGACGAGCCCCCCCGCCACCTCCTCGTCTCGGACTACCGCACCGCGCTGGCCGCATAGCGCGTCGCGCCGGGCAGCCTCCGCGAACGGGTCACGCGACGCCCCTTTGCCCAGCCTTTGCAGGGTGAGCGCCCGCACTCGATCCCCTTCCGCCGTCCGCGTCCGGAGGGCGCGTCGTCGCCCTCCGCGCCGGGGGTCCGGCCTGCCACGTCCGGCGCGGTCACCGGCGCTTCGATGGCCCCAACGGGCCCCGCCTCAGCGCACGTCCGGCACCCCCTCGATCGCGCGGTCGAGGTTGATCGCGGCCGTGATGAGGCCGAGATGGGTGAAGGCCTGGGGGAAGTTGCCGAGGCCCTGCCCGCTCGCCCCGGTCTCCTCCGCGTAGAGGCCGACATGGTTCGCAAAGCCGAGCATCCGCTCGAAGATGAGGATCGCGTCGTCGAGACGGTTGGGGTCGGTCCGCCCCATCCGTGCGAGCGCGTTGACGAGCCAGAAGGTGCACAGGTTGAAGGTGCCCTCCTCCCCGCTCAGCCCGTCGACCGTATGCTCCAGATTGTAGCGATAGACGAGGCTGTTCACGACGAGCCCGCCATCGGCCGGCAGCTTCATCACCGTGTCGATGAGGCGCTTGGCGCGCGATTCCCCCGGCGACAGGAACGACGTCATGATCATCATGAGGTTGGAGGCGTCGAGCGTGCGGCTCCCATAATGCTGGACGAAGATGCCGAGCTCCTCGTCCCAGCCCTTGTCCATGATCTCCCAATAGATGGCGTCGCGCGTCTCGCGCCAGCGCACGAGGTCAGCCGGCAGCGAGCGGTCGACCGCGATCCTGAGGCCGCGATCGATCGCGACCCAGCACATCAGCTTGGAATAGACGAAATGCTGCCGGCCGCCGCGCGTCTCCCACACCCCCTCGTCCGGGCGCTGCCAGTTGGCGCACACCCAGTTCACGACGCGCGTCACGGTGAGCCAGACGTCGAGCCCGATCGGACGCACATCGCGGTTGAAGAGGAAGAGGGCGTCGAGGAGCTCGCCATAGATGTCGAGCTGGAGCTGGTCGAAGGCGCCGTTGCCGATGCGCACCGGGGCCGAACCCTTGTGGCCTTCGAGGTGATCGAGCGTCTCCTCGGTGAGGTCGTGCCGCCCGTCGATCCCGTACATGATCTGGAGCGAGCCGTCTTTCGCCGGGTGCGAGGCGATGTGCTGGAGGAAGTCGGCGAAGCGCGTCGCCTCCTCCTGGAAGCCGAGGCGGACGAGGGCGTAGATCGTGAAGGCCGAATCGCGCAGCCACGTGTAGCGATAGTCCCAGTTGCGCACGCCGCCGATCTCCTCCGGCAGGCTGCACGTGGGGGCCGCGATGATGGCGCCGGTCGGCTCATAGGTCATGAGCTTCAAGGCGAGCGCCGAGCGCTCCACCATCTCGCGCCAGCGGCCCTTGTAGGTGCTCTGGGAGAGCCAGTCGCGCCAATATTTGACGGTGACGCGGAAGGCCTCCTCGGTCGCGGCGTCGACCGGGAGCGATTCCACGCGCGCGTCGTGGCGTATTTCGCAGAGGGCAAAGGCGGCGGTCTCGCCGGCGCTCAGCTCGAACTCGGCGACGACGGCATCCCCCTCCACCGCGAGCGGCACGGACGAGAGGAGCTCGAGCCCCGTCGCCTCGCAGCGGAAGAGCGCGCCCCGGCCGTTGATTTCGACCGAATGGGGATCGCGCGCATAATTAAAGGCGGGCTTGCAGACGAGGCGCAGGCGCAGCGTGCCGCGCACGGCGGTGATGCGGCGCACCACCTGCCGGCGCGTCGGGGTGAAGCGCATGTCGGGGCCGACTGGCATGAAGTCGACGAGTTCAGCCGCCGCCTCCGGCAGCAGGAAGCGGGTGACGAGCACGTTGGTGCCCGGCCAATAATATTGCTTCCAGGTGGCGTCCTCGGCACCGACGGGATGGATGCGGAAATAGCCGCCCTTCTGGTCGTCGAGGATGGCGGCGAAGACGCTCGGCGAATCGAAGCGCGGCAGGCAGAGCCAGTCGATCGAGCCGTTGATGTTGACGAGGGCGGCGCTGTGCATGTCGCCGATGACGCCGTAGCTGTCGATGGGTTGGTAGGGCATGGACGGGCTCCCTCGACCGTTTCTGCGCGCCCGCGCCGGGCGGTTGCGCCCGCTGCCGGGCCGTGGCGCGGCCGCGCGCGTGCGATGGGCACGCCGCCGATGGCGCGATGCGGCGCGGCACGCCGGCGTGCGGGCGCTGTTTAGGCACGCCGCGCGCACGATAGGCGATTCGCGAGGATGGGGGTGCGCGGCGAGGCGCTGAAGCGAGGCCGGGACGGGCTAAAGACGGCGCCCGGTGGGGGCCGAAGGGCAAAACCCTGCGCGGGCTGAAAGCGAGGCACAGCACGGTCCGAACGGGAGTGCCCGGCATGAGCCGAAGGCGCCGACCTCACCGGACCGAACGTGGAGCACCGCACGGGTCGAACAGTGGATCCCGGCTTGGGTGCAAGGGCGAAGCCCGGCATTGACCGAACGGCGGTGCCCGGCGCGGGCCTAAAGGCGCAGCCCGGCTAGGGCCGAAGCCGCAGCTCGGCGCGGCCCGAAAGGCCGCGGTGTCGCACAATTGGAAAGCCTGGCCGAGCACGGACCGGAGGCGGACTCCGCATGAGCCGACCGGCGGAGCTTCGCGTCGCTGCATGGCGGCGACCGGCATGGGTCGACGACGAGCCGCCCGGCACCGCCCGAAAGGTGGAGTCCGGCACGGACCAGATGCTGAACGCTGCGCGGGCCATAGGTGCAACCAAGCTCTAGACCGACGCGCAGCCCGACGCGGTCCGACAGACGGGAGCCGAACGCGGGCCGAAGGCGAAGCCTGGCATGGGGTGAAAGGCGGAGCCTCGCGTGGGCCGAAAGGCCCTGCCCGGCGCAGCCAGAGGTGGAGCCGGGCACGGACCGAAGGCGGCCTGTACGATCGGGTCGGCTGACACGGGGCGCACTCTCCGCACGCGAGCTTGCGCGCTGCGGGGGACGCCGCGCGGGGATACTCGCGCTCGGCATCGAAGTGATCGCCGTGGCCGGGTCCTGCTCGGCTCACGCGGCTGGGCCGGCGGTCGTCACCCGATGTCCGGGCGCTAGCCAAAATCCGGGCGTTTTCTCCGGACGACCCGCCGGGGCTTCTTGAGCGGAAAGTCTCCGAACAGGCGGGATTTCTCGAGACCGAAGAATCTCTGGTCGGTCGCCCCGTCAAAATAGGCCTTCAGCGTGAAGGGCCTGTCGTGGATCTCCGGTTCGAGGACGTCGGCCTTCGCCCAGTAGGCCGCCGCCTTGTCGACGACGTCGAAAAGGAGGCCGAGATCGCCGAGGCCCCGACGCAGGAGGAGATGGGACGAGGTGAAGATCAGAACGGCGCCGTCGCCGGAGACCCACCCGAAATCCTCAAAACAATCCTCGACGGAATCGATGCTCTGCCACATGTAGCCCGGGAAACCGGCATCCTCTTTCAAACGCTCGACAAGGTCCTTCCACGATCGCGCACCTTTGCCGTCGATGAGAAAGGGCGTGTATCCGAGACCGTGGATCACGTCCTGGAGGCGCTGAACGTTGCGCCCATCCTCACCGGGCGGGAAGACAAAGCGGGCCGGATAAACTCTCTTCAATTCGTCCATGGTCAGCGGCCGGTCATCCGGAATGTGCGGAGCTCAACCCGTTCTCGCACATCCCGCGGAAGGCCGCCGATCGCGCGTCATCCCGTCATGGACTCATCGGGTGATGAACCAGCGCGCTCGCCAGAAGAAAGACGAGCGCCTGGCGTTTGCGTGAGGACATGACGGACCCGCGCCGCGGCGTTGAACCCGTCGCGCGCTGCCGGGCGGCCCGCGCACGGGGCGGGCGACAGCCCCGGCCCCGCCTCACCCGTCATAATACCGGTCCCCCTCCGCGCTCCGATAGGGGCCGGCGTAGCCGTAGCGGGCGGCTCGCGCGGCGTCGATCTGGGTCACGACCAGACCGGCGACCTTCGCCTCCACCAGCGTCAGTTCGCGCAGGCCCTCGTGGACGGCCTCGCGCGCGGTGTGGTCCCAACGCACGCAATACATCACCGCGTCGACGCGAGGGGCGACGATGCGCGCGTCCGTCACCGAGAGGACCGGGGGCGCGTCGAGGATCACGAGGTCGAAGCGGGCGCGCAGCGTCTCGAGGATCGTGCCGAAGCGCTCCGAGGCGAGGATGTCGGCCGCGTTCGTCGCGAGGGCGTGCTGGGAGTGGCAGGTGAGGACGTGGAGCCCCGTGTCCTCGTCCTGCCGGCAAGCGGCCTCCAGCGGGACCGTGCCCTCCAGCACCTCGCGCAGCCCCACCTCGGACGCCTCCGCCTCGAGGAGGCCGAGATGGAGGGAGGGGCGGCGCAGGTCGCAATCGACGATGATCGCAGACTTGCCCATCTGCGCGCTCGTGAGGGCGAGGAGGAGGCTCGTCGTCGACTTGCCCTCCTCCGGCACGGTGGAGGTGAACATCACCACCTTCGGCGGATCGTCGATGCGCGAGAAGAGGAGGCTCGTGCGCATGCTGCGGACGGCCTCGGCGAGCGCGGAATTCGGCCGGTCGAGGACGTGGCCGACGATGTCGTTGCGCGCAAGGTCACGCCCGAGCGCGGGGATCGCGCCGAGCATCGCGAGCCCGGTCTCGGCCTGGATCTCGTCGACGGTGCGGAAGGTGGCGTTCAGCCGCTCGACGAGCATCACCATCGCGAGGCCGAGGAGCGCGCCGGCGATCCCGCCCATCGCGAGGCCCCGTTTCTTTGCGGCGCTGTCGGCCCATTCGGGCGGCTCGGAGGGGGAGAGGATCATCGCGTCGGCGGCCTCGAGCTTCTCTTCCTGCGTCGTCTCCTTGAGGCGGCGCAGGAAGCTCTCATAGATCTGCCGGCTCGCCTCGGCCTCGCGCTCGAGCTGCCGCGCAGCGATCAGCTCATGGTCCTGGCGCTGGAGCTGGCGCTCCATGGCGCGGATCTTGTCGGCGAAGGCCGCCTCCTCGGCGCGCGCGACCTCCAGCTCGCCCGCGAGCGCGCCGACGATCCGGTCCGCCTCCACGCGCAGATTGGAGCGGACATGGGCGATGCGCACGTCGATCGCGGCGAGGCGTTCATGCCCCTCGGGGACGAGCTTTGCGAGCTGCGTACGGTCACCGAGAAGGGCGAGCTCGTCCTCGCGATAGCGCCCGATCGCGGCGGAGGACTGGAACTCGGCCAGCCCCGCGATGCGGTCGGTGTCGGCCATCGCGTCGGCGGCGAGGCGGTGGCGGATCTGCGCGGTGGAGCGGCGCGCCGAGGCGGCGGCATAGGCCTCGTTCAGCGCCGCGAGCTGCTGGCGCATGATGACGGGGCTCTGCCCGGCGCGCTCTGCGGCGCGGGCGATATGATCGCTGACGGCGGCCTCGGCGGTGTTGAGGTCGGCGCGCAATTCGTCGACCCGCGCGTTCAGCCAGCGCGTCGCCTCCCGCGTCGCGGCGAGCTTGGCGTCGAGCGTCGCCGTGATGTACTGGCGCGCGATCTCGTTCGCGATGCGGGCGGAGAGGACCGGGTGGCCGGTCGTGACGCGGATTTTGATGACCCGCGAATCCGGGATCGAGACGAAATCGGTCGCCGCCATCAGCCGGTTGCGCGCGGCCCCGATCGCGGGGTCCGCCCCGTCGAGGGTGATGCCCGCATCCGGCGCACGCGACAGACCGATATTGGCGAGGAAGGCGCGCGGGACGAGGCGGCCGAGGCCGAAAAGCGCGTGCCCCTCGCCGCCGCGCGCGCCCGAGGGGGCGAACTGGCCGGCCTGGTGCAGCCGCAGGACCTCCACGACGCGCGTCATCAGCCCGGTCGATCGCAGGATCTCGATCTGGTCGCGCAGCCCCCGCTCGGCGTTGCGGTCGAGCACCTCGTCGAGATTGAGGATGCGCCGCTCGTCGGGCGCGTAGAGGACGGTCGAGACCGCCGTGTAGGTCGGCGCGACCGAGGCGATATAGGCGGCCGCGAGGGCGAGGCCGATGGCGGCGCCCCCCGCGATGATCCACTTGCCGCGCCACAGGAGGGCGAGCGTGCGGCGAAGGTCCGCCCGGCGCTCCTCGCGCGCCGGCTCGTCGGCCGCGAGCTTGAAGATCTGGGAGAGGTCGACGGGGGAGATGGTCATCGCGCCCACCCCGCGGCGGGGGCGGTCGGCGTCCGGCGGCGCGCGCGCCGGCGGGGCGTGGGGGCGGCACCCGTCATCGCGCGCGGCCGGCGGTGAGGACGACGCGGACGGTGGCGGAGAGGATCGCGGCGTCGAGGCGCCAGCCCGCAGTGCGCACATAGGCAAGGTCCATCCGCACCTTCTCGGCGGTCGCGACCGAGCCCTCGGCATAGCCGAGGCGCACCTGGGCAAGGCCGGTGAGGCCGGGGCGGATGACGTGCCGCTCGGGGTAGTGCGGGACGGTCCGCGCGTAGATCGCGGCGTGCTCGTACATGTCCGGCCGGGGGCCGATGAGGCTCATCTCGCCGCGCAGCACGTTGAGAAGCTGGGGCGTCTCGTCGAGCCGGGTCGCGCGCAGGACGCGGCCGAACGCGGTGATGCGCTCGCGCTCGATCGGATCCTCCGGGCCGCGCGCGCCCGTCCCCTCGCGCATCGTGCGGAATTTGTAGAGCGTGAAGGGGCGACACCCGGCCCCCATGCGCGCCTGGGCGAAGAAGAGCGGGCCGGGGTTGAAGCCGATATTGAGGGCGAGGACGAAGACGGCCTGGAGGGCGACGAAGGGCAGGAGCGCGGCGGCGAGGACGACGTCGAACACCCGCTTCGCCCGCCAGTAGGCCGCCCGGCCCTCACCGGCCGCCGGGAGGTCGCGTGCCGGGTCGAGCGCGACCCCGCTTTCGACGATGGCGGCGCCGGCGATGTCGGTGGCGTGGATCGGTCGGCCCATCGCCGCCTCCGCTTCTCGATCTACAATTTAAAGATGCATCGCGTAGCGGACGGGCAAAGTCAAACAGAAATCCGACGAGGGGAGGACAATCTTTACATCACGCTCGAATGGACAATTTTTATCCGATACTTTTTCAAAATTACTTCAAATAAAGTCGAATTTTGGAGCGATTTTCAATAAATTACCTTCGGCGATCGTCCATCAAGAGCCGCCCCAGAAGGCGCGGAGGATGGCGATCGCGACGGCGATGATCGGGCGGCGGGACGGGCTGATCTCGTCGCAGAAGGCGGGGCGTCGCACGAGGCGGCGGCAGGCAAGCGGCACGCCGCGAGCCCCGATCACGGCGACCGCCACGGGATCCGCGCCCGCCTCGAGCCCACCGCCGAAGATGGCGCGCAGATAAGCGATCCGCTCGGCCGGCTGCGTCTGCGCAACGACCGGAGACGCGGCGGTGAGTCCGACCGAGACCGCGATGATCAAAGACGTGAGACCAATTCGCAGGTTCATGATAGATTTTTCCAGAATTTGTCACGTGACGGGCAGATGATGAATAGAGGTACGAAGCCCTCTAGCTTGCATAGCGCCGGCGTGTTATCAATTTTAAATTGTTATACGGGACGTGGCGGTGCAGTCCTCGATCACGCGGGGTGGGTGGTGGCAGCGCGCCGCCGGCACCGCATGGGATTCTTGCGCGCAGAAGGAGGAGATGCGGGGCGCACACCCCGCAGAACGGGTCGCCGTGGGTCGCAGGGAGTCGCTTTTCGAATTTCTCGAACGAATCATTCGAGATTATTCGTCTTTTCAGATCATCGATCCTGCCCCAGCTAGTCGGCTAACGCGCCGCGGCAGCGCAACCTGCGACAGGACACACCATGGCTAAGATTCTCGTTCTCTATCACTCCGCCTACGGACACGTGGAACAGATGGCCGAGGCCATCGCGGAGGGTGCGCGCAGCGCCGGCGGCACCGTCGATATCCGTCGCGTGCCGGAGACCGTGCCGCAGGAGATCGCCGAGAAAGCGGGCTTCAAGCTGAACCAGGCCGCGCCCGTCGCCACCATCGGCGAGCTCGCCGACTATGACGCGATCATCATCGGCGCCGGCACGCGCTTCGGCCGCATGAACTCGCAGATGGCCGCCTTCCTCGACCAGGCCGGCGGGCTGTGGGCGAAGGGCGCGCTGAACGGCAAGGTCGGCGCCGCCTTCACCTCCACCGCCACCCAGCATGGCGGCCAGGAGACGACGCTCTTCTCCATCATCACCAACCTCCTCCATTTCGGCCTCGTGGTGGTCGGCCTCCCCTACTCCTTCCAGGGCCAGACGCGGCTCGACGAGGTGACCGGTGGCGCCCCCTATGGCGCGACGACGATCGCCGGCGGCGACGGCTCACGCCAGCCGAGCCAGAACGAACTCGACGGAGCCCGCTTCCAGGGCAAGCACGTCGCCGAGATCGCGGCGCGCCTCTTCCCCTGAGCGCCGGGCGGCCGCGCCGCCCTTTCAGCGAACGACGCCGGCACGCGCCGCCTTTCGAGCTGGCAATGGCGGCCTGTGCCGCTCTGAAAGCCGACAAAGGTGGCCCGTGCCGCCTTTCAAACCGGCGACGGCGGCTCGTGCCGCTTCTGACCAGCAGAGGGCGGCCCACGCCGCCCTCTAGATCACGAGAGGGTGGCGGATCGCCGCCCGCCGCACCGACAGTGGCCGACCGAGGGTCGCACTCCAAAGCGATCGAGAACGCCCACACCGCTGTTCTGTCCAGCGGAATGCGGCTCAGCGCCACCCTCCGAGCCTTCGGTGGGCGGCCTCTCGCCGCCAGTCATTCCAACGGCGATCGGCCTTGAGCCGTCCGAGAAGCCAGCAGAGACACCTCCGTGCCGTGCTTGCCGGTTTCACGTCGCGGCACTGCCTTTGTGCCTCCACCATGCGAGCGTCGAGCCGCCGGTCATGGCCACGCGCCTCCGCCTGCCGTTCGCGCAGGCGCACCGCTTCGCGGCCGGAAGACGACCAGTATGGTCACGGCATCGATAGCCCGACGCTCGACCGCTCAGGATGTTCCTGACCGTCGGCCCGAACCGACAGAGCGCCGCCCCTCCCCGTCAGTCCTGAGCAGAAGCGGTCGGCACTGCGGCGTCCGGTAAACCGACAGAAATCGGCGCCTTGCCGCTGCAGCCTCCTTGGCAGGTCCGGCCCAATCACCGCCCCTTGTCGCGCCAACCGTACGGCGCGTTCGGCCGCCGGCCATTGCCTTGCCCCCTCTTCCCGTTCTCTTCGGAGCGCCCCTTCCAGACGCACCGGTGTAAAAAGGATCAGGTTGGTGACGGACTTCGGTGGCCGGACGCTCCACGCGATCAGGGTGTTCCTGACCGAGCCGTCCAAAACGACAAAAGGCGGCGCCCCTGCGTTGCCCTCATCGACAGAGGGCCGCCTCTCCCTGCTCGTCCTAGCAAAAGCAGTCGCTCCCGTGGCGTCCGGCAAGCCAACAGAAACGCCCTGCCGCTTCAGCCTCCTTCACCGGTCCGGCCCACTCACCGCCCCTTCGCGCTCAGCCGGACGCGGCGCTGCGCCGCCAGCCATTGCCACGCGCCCCCTCTTGCGGCTCTGGTCTCACCGCGGCGCGTTCCGGCGGGCCGGCGGGACGAGGGCCACAGGATGGTGACGGACATCGGCAACCCGACGCTCGACCAGATCAGGGTGTTCCTGACCGTCGTCGAGACCGGCTCCTTCGCCGGGGCCGCGCGCAAGCTCGGCCGCGCCACCTCCGTCGTCAGCTACAGCATCGCCAACCTCGAAATGCAGCTCGGCATCGCGCTCTTCGACCGCAGCGCGACGCGCAAGCCCATCCTCACCGACGCCGGCCGCGCGGTGGAGGCGGAGGCGCGCAGCGTCACCAGCGGCATCGATTCGCTGAAGGCCAAGATCGTCGCCATGCGCCAGGGGCTCGAAGGCGAGCTCAGCCTCGCGATCGACGTCATGATGCCCTCCGAGCGCGTCGTCGACACGCTGAAATCCTTTCGCGCTGCGTTTCCGACCGTCACGCTCAACCTGCGCGTCGAGGCGCTGGGCGGCGTCGCCGATCTCGTCCTCGGGCGGCGCGCGATCGTCGGCATCAGCGGGCCGCTCCCCTTCGTGGGCGGGCTCAGCGGCATCGAGCGTGTCGCCGTCGGCGACGTGGAGCTTGTCGCCGTCGCCGCGCCAGACCACCCGCTCGCCGGCCCCGGCATCCGGCCGGGCATGACGCGCGAGCACGTCCAGCTCATCCTCACAGATCGCTCCGCCCTGACGGAGGGGATCGAGGTCGCCGTCATCAGCCCGCACGTGTGGCGCCTCGCCGATCTCGGCGCCAAGCACATGCTGCTGCGCGAGGGGATCGGCTGGGGCAACATGCCCGAGCCGATGGTGCGGGATGATCTGGCGCAGGGCCGCCTTGTCCGCCTCGACCTTCCCGACAGCACCAACGCGCGATATCAGTTCGACGCGATTTATCGGACCGACACGCCGCCAGGTCCGGCCGCCTCCTGGCTCATCGAGCGCTTTCGCACCAACTGAGCAGCGACGGCCCGCGCGCGGACGGGGAAGCCCCGCCCGCCGATCGGTGCGGCACGGTGAAGGACGGAGCGGAACATGAATGACACGGTGGTGATTGTCGGCGCGGGACATGCCGGCTTCCAGGTCGCCGCGTCGCTGCGGGGCGAGAAGTTCGAGGGGCGCATCATCCTCGTCAGCGAGGAGACGGGCCTGCCCTATCAGCGCCCGCCTTTGTCGAAGGCCTACATGATGGGCAAGACGACCCGCGACGCGCTCTCCTTCCGCCCCGAGGCCTTCTTCGAGACCGCCCGGATCGAGCGCCGGGAGGGCCGTGCGCGGGCGATCGACCGGACGAACCGCCGCCTGATCGTGGACGACGCGGCGCTCGCTTACGACCATCTCGTCCTCGCGGTCGGGGCGCACGGACGGGCCCTCCCCGTCCCCGGCGCGGACCTCGAGGGCGTCTTCATGCTGCGCACCCTCGCGGACGCCGACGCGATCGGCGCGCGCATGAAGGGCGCGCGCAACGCGGTGGTGATCGGGGCGGGCTTTATCGGGCTCGAATTCGCGGCCGTCGCGGCGGCCGCCGGGCTCAATGTCCATGTGCTGGAGCTTGCCGACCGGCCGATGGCGCGGGCGGTGACGCCACAGATGTCGGCGATCTTCACGGCCGCCCATCAGGGCTGGGGCGTGACGCTCGATGTCGGACAGGGGCTCGCGCGGATCGTCGGCGAGAACGGCAAGGCGGTGGCGGTGGAGACGACGGACGGGACGCGCATCGAGGCCGACCTCGTGGTGGTCGGGATCGGGGTGCTGCCGCATACGGCGCTCGCCGCCGAGGCGGGGCTCGCGATCGAGAACGGCATCCGCGTCGACGAGACGATGCGCACCAGCGATCCGTCGATCTCCGCCATCGGCGATTGCGCGAGCTTCGTGCACGAGGCGAGCGGCGCGCTGGTGAGACTTGAATCGGTTCAAAATGCGACGGACCAGGCGCGAACCGTGGCCGCGCGCGTGATGGGCAAGGACGCGCCCTACGCGGCCGTGCCCTGGTTCTGGAGCGACCAGGGCGACCTCAAGCTCCAGATGGCCGGGCTCTCCGCGGGGCATGATGCGACGGTCGTGACCGGGGTTGAGGGCGAGGCCGCCCGGTCCGTCCTCTGCTTCCTCGGCGACCGGCTGATCGCGGTGGAATCGGTCAATCGCGCGGGCGACCACATGGCGGCCCGGCGCATCCTGTCGGGCGCCGCGCCGAGCCCGACACCCGACGAGGCGGCTGCCCCCGGCTTCGACCTCAAGGCCTGGGCCTCACCTCGCCGCTAGGAGGCGCGGCGTCACGGGTCATGGCGGGAGGAGGCGGCGCGCCCGCCGGGGACGGACGGGCGCATGAGCGAGGACGGGATCCGGCGCCGGTCGCAGCCTGGTGCGGGCGTCGCCCCCGCTCCACAGCCGGGTCAACGCGCGCCGTTCCCACCCGGCCCCACTTCGCTGTAGAGCTTGGCCAGACGGCCGAACGAGCAACCAGGCAACCCGATGACCGACGAGCCGCGTCCGCGCGAGACGATCAGCACCCGCCTTCGCCTGCGCTCCTTCTCGCGCTCGCTGCCGATGTCGCTGCTGCGCGCCCGCGAGGCGGTGATGCAGCATTTCCGCTCGGCCCTGCGCGTCTACAACATCACCGAGCAGCAATGGCGCGTCCTGCGGGCGCTGACGACGGTGGAAAGCATCGAGGTCACCGAGCTCGCCAACGCGACCTTCCTCCTCGGCCCATCCTTGTCGCGCATCCTGCAGGACCTCGAAGGACGCGGGCTCGTCGTGCGGCGGTCGGACCCGGAGGATTTGCGCCGCAGCCGCATCTCGATCACCCCGACCGGGACGCGCCTGATGGAGCTCGCGAGCCCACATTCGGACGCGATCTATGCGCGCATCACCGCCGCCGTCGGGCCGGAGAAACTGACGCAGCTTCTCGACCTCCTGCAGGAGGTGGAGGCGAAGCTCGGCGAGATGCCGCCCCTCCCCTTCGACACCGATCCCGCGCTCGACGAGATCCGCGCCATACAGGAGGCGGGCGCCGAGAAGCCGCCGCGGCGCAAGGGGCCGAAGCGGGGCTGACCCCGCCCCTCAGCGACGGATGAAGGACCAGGGGCTCACCTCGTCCTTCAGGGAAAGCGGCACCTCGATCAGCGTGCAGCGCCCGGTGCCGATCGCCTTCTCGACGGCGCCCTGCAACGCCTTCGGGGTGCGCACCCGCATCGCGTCGACGCCGAACGCCTTGCCGAGCGCCACGAAGTCCGGGTTCTTCAGCGCCGAGGCGGTGACGCGCCCGTCGAAGATCTGTTCCTGGTCGCGGTGGACGTTGCCGTAGGCCTCGTTGTTGAAGACGATCGCGACGACGCCGATCCCCTCCTGCGCCGCCGTCGCGAGCTCCTGAACGGTGAACATGAAGCCGCCATCGCCGCAGATCGCGACGACCGGAACGTCCGGCCGGGCGACCTTCGCGCCGAGCGCCGTCGCAAAGCCCGCGCCGAGCGTGCCCTGGTAGCCCGACGAGATCAGCGTGCGCGGCTGATAGACCGGATAGGCGAACCAGGAGGCGAAGCCCGCCTGGCACAGTTCCTCGGTGAGGATGCCCTCGTCCGGCAGCGCCGCGCGGATCGCGGCGAGGAAGGCGTGGTGGGGCTTGAGGGACCGGATCTCCGCGTCCGCCGCCGCCTTCGCCTCGGCGATCGCTTCGCGGCGGTCGGGCACCGAGACGCCCGCCCGGTCGACCGCGGCGAGGAGCGCGTCCACCCCCTCCCCGGCGCGCGCCAGGATGTCGACGGTCGAGGGTTGGCGGCGCAGCGCCGCCGCGTCGATGTCGATGCGGATCGACTTCATGTCCTTCGGCCCTGACGTCCAGCGCCAGCCGGGAAGCTCCAGCCGCGTGCCGATGCCGATCATGAGGTCCGTCTCCGCCCAGAGACGATGGCCGGAGACGAGGGTGCAGCCGAGCGGGTGGCGATCGGAGACGATGCCGCGCCCGGAGCGGAAGGAGACGACCGGCGCGCCGAGCCGCTCGGCGAGGAGGCGGACGGCCTCGCCATCCTCCACCGCGCCGGAGCCGACGAAGATCATCGGCGCCTTCGCCGCCGCGATCAGCTTGACGGCCGCGTCGATGCGGGTCGGGTCGACCGGCGGGTCCGGCACGCGCTCCATCGGCGCGACGGGGACGACCGCGCTCGTCGCGGTGAACTGCTCCCACGGCATCTCGAGCGCGGCCGGTCCCTGGCGCAGCGAGCGCATCGCGCGGAAGGCCTCGGCGACGGCGTTCGGCGCCGCGCTCGGCACATCGATCCGGTCGCAATATTTGGTGAAGCCGGAGAGTGTCGCGAGCTGGTCCGGCATCTCGTGGAGATGGCCGAGCCCCTTGCCGAGGAAGTCGCTCGGCACCTGGCCGGTGAGGCACAGGACCGGCTCGTTGGCCCCGTAGGCGGTGAGGAGCGCCGCGCCGGCATTGAGGATGCCGGGCCCCGGTACCACCGAGAGGACGCCCGGCCGCCCGCTCGCCCGCGCATAGCCGAACGCCATGTAGCCGCACGCCTGCTCGTGGCGGGCGCTGACGACGCGGATCGGCGAACGATGGAGCGCGTCGAAGAGGCCGTAGATCTGTGCGCCGGGGAGGCCGAAGAGGGTGTCGACCCCGTGCGCCTCCAGCCCGGCGACGATCGCCTCGCCCCCGGTCATGGGCGTCGGCCCGTTGGCACCGGCCGACCGGCCTCTCGTCTTCGTCTTCATGAGGCGTCCCCCGTCGCGTGTGACGGGTTCCCTCATGCCTCCGATCGGCCGGGCCTGTCCATCGCCCGACCCCGTCAGCGCATCAGACGGCGACCGGCTCGGCCGCCGCGAAGGCGGCGACGCGGGCGATGCGCTCGGCGGCGGTCTGAAGACGCGCATCGGCGACGGTGAGGCTGATGCGCACGAAATTGCGCGCATGGTCCCCGAAGGACGATCCCGGCATCACCGCGACGCCCGCATCATGGAGGAGACGCCAGGCGAAGGCCTCGCCGTCGAGTCCGGTCTTGTGGACGTCGAGGAGGATGAACATCCCCGCGTCCGGCATCATCGGGAGGAGGCTGCGTTCGGCGCCGGTGATCCTCGCCACCATCTCGGCCCGGCGGCGGTAGGTCTCGCGCATCGCGGCGGCCGTCTCGGTCACGTGGTTCAGCGCGTGCGCGGTCATGTCGGCGATGAAGGGCTGGGTGCCGAACATCATCATCTCCGACACCGGAACGACGCGGTTGACGAACTCGGCCGGCCCCACTGCCCAGCCGCTGCGGAAGCCGGGCGCGGCGTGCGACTTGGAGATGGAGGAGACGACGACGCAACGCTCCGCGAGGCGCGGCTCGTCGAAGGGTGAGGCGAAGCGACCGTTGAAGATGAAGTCCTCATAGACCTCGTCGGAGACGATCCAGAGGTCGTGCGCGATGGCGATCTCGCCGATGGCGCGCACGTCCTCGCGGCTGAGGACGGCCCCCGTCGGGTTGTGCGGGGTGTTGAGGAGGAGGACGCGCGAGCGCGGCGAGACGGCACGCGCAAGATCGTCGGCCATCATGCGGAAGCCGTTCTCGGGGCGCAGCGGCACGTAGGCGGGGGTGGCCCCGCTCGCGCGGATGATCCCCTCATAGGTCGCGTAGAGCGGGTCGCCGACGAGCACCTCGTCGCCGCTTTCGGCAAGCGCGAGGATCGTCGCGAAGAGGGCGTTCTGCGTGCCCGCGAAGACGAGCGTGTTCTCGCGCCCGATCTTGCGGCCGCTGCGGGCCGAATATTTCGCCGACAGCGCGTCGGCGATGCTCGGCTCGCCGCGCGCGGAGGAGTAGCGCAACCGGCCGGCGCGCATCGCGTCGGCGCACACGTCGAGGAGCACGTCGGCGATCGGCACGTCCGGCTCGCCGATCGTGAGCTCGATGATCTCGTTGCCTTCCGCGGCGAGCCGGCGCGCCGCGACGTGCACGGCCCACTTGTTCGCGCCGAGTCCGGCGACACGGTCGGTGATCGAAGCGTAGCGCATTGCTGCTCTGCCCTTCATGCTGGGTACGGCCGCCCGCGCGTCCCCCGCCCGAAGGCGGGTCCAGCGTGCCCGGCGGCAATGTGAGGCGTCAGGCCAGTCTCATGCCAAGGTGGCCGCAAAGTGTGTACCCACCGTGACCGGGCAGCGGCCCGCACGCCCACGCATGGCAGAACCGGGCCGTTGTCCCCAAATTTCGGGGCGTCGGCGCGGCCGGCCGGGCCACACTCTCACTTCAGCATGGATCCAAACTGACGGGAGGGGACGAGGCGCCACACCGTTGGAACCGCTCACGCAATCCTGGCGCGGCAAAGCCACGCGAAGGGTGGCCATCGTGGAATGGCAACACTATAGAGGGTGCGGAGCGGGGAAATCATGGAATACGAAAAATTCTTCTCTGAGAGCCTCGATGCGCTTCGCAACGAAGGGCGGTATCGCGTCTTTGCCGACCTCGAACGGTATCGCGGCCAGTTTCCGCGTGCGCGGCGTCATCATAGCGGCAACGGTCCTCAGGACGTCACCGTGTGGTGCTCGAACGACTATCTCGGCATGGGCCAGCACCCGAGCGTGCTTGCCGCCATGCACGAGGCGATCGACAAGTGCGGCGCTGGCGCCGGCGGCACGCGCAACATCTCCGGCACGAACCATTATCATGTCGAGCTCGAGCGTTCGCTCGCCGACCTGCATGGCAAGCCGGCCGCCCTGCTCTTCACCTCCGGCTACGTCTCGAACTGGGCCGCGCTCGGCACCCTCGCGGCGAAGCTTCCCGATTGCGCCGTCTTCTCCGACGCGAAGAACCACGCCTCGATGATCGAGGGCATCCGGCACAGCCGGGCCGAGCGGCACATCTTCGCCCACAACGATCCGGAAGACCTCGACCGTCGCCTCGCCGCCGTCGACCCCGCCCGCCCCAAGCTCGTCGCCTTCGAATCCGTCTACTCGATGGACGGCGACATCGCGCCGATCGCTGAGCTGTGCGACGTCGCCGACAAGCATGGCGCGATGACCTATCTCGACGAAGTGCACGGGGTCGGCCTCTACGGCCCGCGCGGCGGCGGCGTCGCCGAGCGTGACGGCCTGATGGACCGCCTCACCGTGATCGAGGGCACCCTCGGCAAGGCGTTCGGCGTCGTCGGTGGCTACATCGCCGCCTCGCGCAATCTGTGCGACTTCGTGCGTTCCCACGCCTCGGGCTTCATCTTCACGACCGCCCTTCCGCCGGCGGTCGCGGCCGGCGCGCGCGCCAGCATCGAGCATCTCAAGGTCTCGAACGCGGAGCGCGAGGCGCACCAGCGCGTCGTCGCCAAGGTGCGGGCGCGGCTGAAGGAGATCGGCATCCCGGCGCTCGACAATCCGAGCCATATCGTGCCGGTGATGGTGAACGACGCCGCCAAGTGCAAGTGGATCAGCGACCTCCTGCTCGACCAGTACGGCATCTACGTTCAGCCGATCAATTATCCGACCGTCGAGCGCGGAACCGAGCGGCTGCGCATTACGCCCTCGCCCGTCCACACCGACGCCGACATCGACCATCTCTGCAAGGCGCTCTCGGATCTGTGGTCCCAGTGCGCCCTCGCCCGCACCTCCGCGGCGGCCTGAACCGGCCCTTTCGGACGGGACTTATCCACATCCCGTCCACAGTGGCCGCCCCTGCGGCCATTTTGCCGCGCACCGGGCCACACACCCAAGCCAGTGAAATGATTGTGCCCTCACCCCCGCGGGAGGGCATTTTGTGCGGCTGCGAAACGGCGTTTCGCGCAATTTTATCCTTCCGGACACGCACCGGGCGCATTGTGAACGCGCGGCCGCATGAGCCGGTTCCATTAAAATCCCGTCATGTTCGGCGTCCGGTTGAGCCCGCGGGGTTCCATAATCCGTCCACGGGCGGCTAAGTCCGGGCCGTCACCCGAAGCGACGGGTGGCTAGTTCAACCCGGAACCCACTGCAGCACTCTTGCCGCTTGAGGGACAGCGGGGGCGCCGTCTGCGTCCCGCGCGATCCGCACATCATCAGGACACTGCATGAAGTTAGTCGCTCAAGCCGCCACGTTGGCGGCTGTCTTCGCTATCGCCCTTCCCGTCGCCACCGTCACGACCTTCCCCACCGAGGCCCACGCCGCCTCGGGCCGAAGCGTCGGCACGGCCTCTTATTATGGCGCGCGGTTCCATGGGCGGCGTACCGCGAACGGCGAGCGTTTCAATATGAACGCCATGACGGCCGCGCACAAAAGCCTCCCCTTCGGCACGAAGGTGAAGGTCACCAACCAGAAGAACGGCCGTTCGGTGGTCGTGCGCATCAACGACCGCGGACCCTATGTCGGCCGGCGCGTCATCGACCTTTCCAAGGGCGCAGCATCGAAGATCGGCATGGTCGATGACGGCCTCGCCAAGGTCACGATGGAGATCATGTAAGGCCATTCCACGGCCCGGGCGGCGCGGCGTTCGCCTGACGTGATGAAGACGATCACGCGAACGCGTTGGACGCACCGACCCGACCAGGGCACCCTCCCCGCCGCTTGAAAGCCAAACGGGGAGCCGCGCCATGGTGACGATCTACGGAATGACCGACTCCGGGAACTGCTACAAGCCGCGCCTTCTGATGGCGCTCACCGGCCGGCCATTCCGTCACGTCGAGGTCTCCTTCCTCGACGGCGGCACCCAGGACCCCGCCTTCACCGCCAAGAACCCGAACGCCAAGGTCCCCCTTCTCGAGGAGGAGGATGGACGGCTCCTGCCCGAATCGAACGCGATGCTCCTCTATCTCGGCGAGGACACGCCGTTCGTGCCGCAGGACCGCTTCGAGCGGGCGCTGATGGCGTCCTGGATGTTCTTCGAGCAGTACAGCCACGAGCCCTATGTCGCCGTGCGCCGCTCGCTCATCCTCTACCGCACCATGGAAGCGACGCCGGAGCAGCTCGCCTCGACGCTCACCGCCGGCAACAAGGCGCTCGGCGTCATGGAAACGCGTCTCGCCCAATCCCCCTTCCTCGCCGGCGAGACCCCCTCCCTCGCCGACATCGCGCTCTACGCCTACACCCATGTCGCGCCGCAGGGCGGCTTCGATCTTGGCGAATTTCCCGGCATCGGCCGTTGGCTCGCCGCCATCGAGGCGCTGCCGGGCTACAAGCCGCTTGATTGGCATCCGGGCAACTGATCGGCCCGACATGGCGTTCCGGGGCTAGGATTGCGCCCCGGCGATGGCGTATCACACCTGTCGTGTGGCCTGCGGGAGGGCAAATTGGTCGACATCGCGACACGGGTGTGGAACCACAAGTGGAAGATCGATCCGATCGTCCGCTCGTTGATCGACACCGACTTCTACAAGCTCTTGATGTGCCAGTCGGTCCTGCGCAACAGGCCGGACACGACGGTCGTCTTCTCGCTGATCAACCGCTCCAAGCACATCCGCCTCGCCGATCTCATCGACGAGGGGGAGCTGCGCGAGCAGCTCGACCATATCCGCTCGCTCTCCCTCTCGCGCGGCGAGAGCACGTTCCTGCGTGGCAACACGTTCTACGGCAAGCGCCAGATGTTCAGCCCGGAATTCATGTCCTGGTTCGAGCATCTGAAGCTCCCGCCCTATGAGCTGGAGACGCGCGACGGCCAGTACGAGCTGACCTTCGAGGGCGCCTGGCCCGAGGTCATGATGTGGGAGATCCCCGCGCTCGCCTGCCTGATGGAGCTGCGTTCGCGCGCGGTGCTGAAGGAGATGGGCAAGTTCGAGCTTCAGGTCCTCTACGCCCGCGCGATGACGAAGCTGTGGCAGAAGATCGAGAAGCTGCGCGAGGTGCCGGAGATCGCGATCGCCGATTTCGGCACGCGCCGGCGTCACTCCTTCCTGTGGCAGGACTGGTGCGTGCAGGCCATGATCGAGGGGCTCGGCCCCTCCTTCACCGGCACGTCGAACTGCCTGATGGCGATGCGGCGCGAGGTGGAGGCGATCGGCACCAACGCGCACGAATTGCCGATGGTCTATGCCGCGCTCGCCGAGAATGACGAGGAGCTCGCCGACGCGCCCTATCACGTGCTCGCCGACTGGCACGAGGAGCACGAGGGGAACCTGCGCATCATCCTGCCGGACACGTACGGCACGAAGGGCTTCCTCGAACACGCGCCGGACTGGCTCGCCGGGTGGACGGGCGTGCGCATCGATTCGGGCGACCCGGTCGAGGGCGCGGAGACGGCGATCGCGTGGTGGAAGGCGCGCGGCGAGGACCCGCGCGAGAAGCGCATCATCTTCTCCGACGCGCTCGACGTCGACACGATCCTGACCCTTCAGGCCCGCTTCTCGGGCCGGGTGCGCGTCTCGTTCGGCTGGGGCACGCTTCTCACCAACGATTTCCGCGGCCTCGTGAAGGACGACGCGCTCGCCCCGTTCAGCCTCGTCTGCAAGGCGGTCTCGGCGAACGGTCGGCCGACGGTGAAGCTCTCCGACAATCCGCGCAAGGCGACCGGCCCCGAGGACGAGATCGCCCGCTACAAGCGCGTCTTCGGCGTCGGCGCGCAGCGCGAGCTCGACGTGACCTTCTTCAAGGGCGAGATCCCCGCCGGGGTGACGCGCACGGTGAAGGGCGCGATCGGCCGTCTCGCGGGCGCGCTCGCCCCCGCGCCCACCCTCGCCTTCGGCTGAGGCGGCGCGCGGGCCTGTCAGCCCGCGTTCGCGGCGCGGATCTCCTCCAGCGCGCGGCGCTGGCGGCCGTCCGCGTCGAAATTCTCCGGCGCGAGCCACGCCTCGAACGCGGCGCGGCGCTCCGGCCACTCCCCGTCGAGGATCGAGAACCAGGCCGTGTCGCGGTTGCGGCCCTTCGTGACCATGTGCTGGCGGAAGATGCCCTCGAAGGTGAAGCCGTAGCGGGTCGCGGCGCGGCGGGAGGGCGCGTTGGCGCTGTCGCACTTCCACTCGAACCGGCGATATCCGAGCGACTCGAACACGTAATTGCCGAGGAGGAGCAGCGCCTCGCTCGCCTCCGGCGTGCGGCGCAGGCCCGGCGCGAGGCAGATGTGGCCGACCTCGATCACCCCGTTGGCCGGATCGATGCGCATGAGACCCATCACGCCGAGCGCCTTGCCGGTCGCGCGCGGCACGACCGCGTAGAAGAGCGGGTCGGTGCTCGTCGCCTGGGCGGCGATGTGGGCGTGGTAGGCCTCGCGCGTGTCGAACGGGCCGTAGCCGAGATAGGTCCACAGCGCCCCCTCCGGGTCGCCCGCGCGGTGGGCGTCCCACTGGGGATCGGTGTGGCGGTCGGCGTCGAGCGGCTCCATGCGGATGCGCGCGCCTTCGAGCACCACGCGCTCCGGGCGCGGCCGGGCCGTCCAGTCGGCAAAGGGACGGTCGCTCATGCTGCCACCGGCACGGCGGCGACGGCCTCGATCTCCACCATCGCCTCCACCTCCACGAGGGAGACGACCTGGACGAGCGCCATCGCCGGGAAGTTCCGCCCCATCACCGCGCGGTAGACCGGGCCGAGCTCGGACAGGCTCGTGCGGTAGGCCTCGATGTCGGTCACGTACCAGGTGAGGCGCACGATCGTGTCCGCCCCACCGCCCGCCGCCTCGACGACGGCGAGCACGTTGGCGAGTGCCTGGCCGACCTGTCCGAGAAAGGTGTCGGGGAAGGTGTGGTCCGTGCGCCAGCCGATCTGGCCGCCGACATGGACGAGCGGGCCGTCCGTGACGATGCCGTTGGCGTAGCCGATCGGCTTCGGCCATCCCTCGGGAATCACGGCTCGGATGAGCGACTGGCTCACGCTCCCATCTCCTCGGCTGCGCGGCGGCGCAGCGCGAAGCGCTGGACCTTTCCGCTCTCGGTACGCGGCAGATCGGAGACATACTCGATCGCGCGGGGATATTTGTAGGGGGCGAGCTCGGCCTTCACATGGTCCTGCAGCTCTTTGGTGAGGGCGGGCGAGCCGGTCTGGCCGGGCTTCAGCACCACATAGGCCTTCACGATCTGCCCGCGCTCCGGATCGGGCGCGCCGACGACGCCGGCATCGGCGACGGCGGGATGGCTGAGAAGCCCCGATTCCACCTCGGGCCCGGCGATGTTGTAGCCGGCCGAGACGATCATGTCGTCGGAGCGCGCCTGGAACCAGAAATAGCCGTCCTCGTCCATGACGTAGGTGTCGCCGGTGACGTTCCAGCCGTCGATCACGTATTCCATCTGGCGCGAGTCATCGAGATAGCGGCAGCCGGTCGGCCCGCGCACGGCGAGGCGGCCGGGGACGCCCGGCGGGCAGGTCGCGCCGGTCTCGTCGATCACCTTCGCCTCGTAGAGCGGCACCGGGATCCCGGTCGCGCCGGGGCGCACGCTCTCCTCCGGCGCGCCGATGAAGATGTGCAGCATCTCCGTCGCGCCGATGCCGTCGAGGATGGTGATCCCGGTCGAGGCCTTCCACGCCTCGAAGGTCGCGCGCGGCAGCGTCTCGCCCGCCGAGACGCACTTCCTCAGCGAGGTGAGGTCGTAGTCGCCGAGCTTGTTGAGGATCGCGCGATAGGCCGTCGGCGCGGTGAAGAGGACGGTCGCCTTGTAGGCCTCGATCGCCGGCATCAGGTGGTCCGGCGAGGCCTTTTCGAGGAGGATCGCGGTCGCCCCGATGCGCCAGGGGAAGAGCACGAGCCCGCCGAGGCCGAAGGTGAAGGCGAGCGGCGGGGAGCCGACGAAGCGGTCGTCGGGCGCGGCGCGCAGCACCTCCTTCGCGTAGCAGTCGCAGATCGCGAGCATGTCGCGGTGGAAGTGCATCGTGCCCTTCGGCACGCCGGTGGTGCCGGAGGTGAAGCCGATGAGGCAGACATCGTCGATCGCGGTGTCGACGGCGGTGAACTCGGGGCTCGCCGCCGCGAGGGCGGCGTCGAACTCGGGCGTACCGAAGACGAAGAGGGTCTGGTCGCGCGTCGCGAGCGCCTTGTCGAGTTCGTCGCGGATCTTCACGTCGGTGACGGCGAAGCGGACCTTCGCCTTGTCGAGCATCACGCCGAGTTCCTTGGCGCGCAGGAGCGGCATGGTGGCGACGACGATCCCGCCGGCCTTGATGATGGCGAAGTAGACGGCGGCCATCATCGGGTTGTTGGCCGAGCGCAGCAGCACGCGGTTGCCGGGCTCGAGCCCGCCTTCCACGAACACATTGGCGAGCCGGTTCACCACCGCCTGGAGCGCGGCGTAAGTCCACTCGACGCCCTCGCCGAGGACGGCGATGCGGTCCCCCCGCCCCTCATTCACGTGCCGGTCGATCAGCTCGACGGCGCAGTTGAGGCGGTCCGGATAGGCGAGCTTGTCGAGGTTCAGGAAGGCCGGCTGCGTCTCGACGGCCGGCAGGTTGTCGCGGGCAAACGTGTCGGTATGGGCGGAACTGATCATACGGCCGATTCGCGATTGGGCCCGGGCGGGACGCTGGCAGCGAGCGCCTGTCGGGCGATGACGATCTTCTGCACTTCCGAGGCGCCCTCGTAGATCCGGAGCGCCCGAATTTCGCGATAGAGCTCTTCAACCTTCGTGCCAGAGCGCACGCCGTCGCCGCCATGGAGCTGGACGGCGCGATCGATGACGGTCTGGGCCGTCTCGGTGGCGAAGAGCTTCGCCATCGAGGCCTCGCGCGTGATGCGCGGTGCGCCGGAATCCTTGGTCCAGGCGGCGCGGTAGACGAGGAGCGCGGCGGCGTCGACGCCGAGCGCCATGTCGGCGATCCCTTCCTGGGCGAGCGGAAGCTCGGCCATCGGCGCGCCGAAGAGGTGGCGGGTGTGGACGCGCGCGAGCGCGGCCTCCAGCGCGGCGCGCGCGAAGCCGAGCGCGGCGGCCCCGACGGTGGAGCGGAAGACGTCGAGCGTCGCCATCGCAAGGCCGAAGCCGCGTCCGCCCTCGCCGAGCCGGTTCACGAGCGGCACGCGGCATCCCTCGAAGGCGAGGCGCGCGAGCGGATGCGGGGCGATGACCTCGAGCCGCTCGGCGATGGTGAGGCCCGGCGTATCGGCATCGACGATGAAGGCGGAGAGGCCCCTTGCGCCCGGCCCCTCGCCGGTGCGCGCGAAGACGATGTAGAAATCCGCGATCCCGCCATTCGAGATCCACGTCTTCTCGCCGTCGAGGATCACATGATCGCCCTCGACGCGGCCGGTCATCTCGATGGCGGCGACGTCGGAGCCCGATTTCGGCTCGGTGAGGGCGAAGGCAGCGATCGCCTCGCCCTTCGCGACGCGCGGGAGGTAGGCCGCCTTCTGCGCCTCGGTCCCCGCGAGGCTGATCGGGCCGGAGCCGAGCCCCTGCATCGCGAAGGCGAAGTCGGCAAGGCCCGAGTGGCGCGCGAGGATCTCGCGCGAGAGGCACAGCGTGCGCACGTCGAGCGGGCCGGAGAGGCCGACGGTCGGGACGAGGAGCCCCGCCTCCCCCATCGCCGCGACGAGGTTGCGGCAGGAGCCGTCGACGTCGTGGTGGTCGCTGAGGCGCGCCGCGTGCGCGCCGGCGAAGGCGGCGACCTTCGCCGCGACCTCCCTGTGGACCGCGTCGAAGAAGGGCCAGGAGAGGGTCTCGGCGAGAGGGTCGCGCTCCATCTCAGTTCCCCTCGAAGACCGGCTTCGTCTTGTTGGCGAACGCGTTGAAGGCGCGACGATAGTCCTCGGTCTGCATGCAGAGCGCCTGGGCGACGGCCTCCTGGTCGATCGCCTCGTCGACGCCCATCGCCCACTCCATGTGGAGCATCTTCTTGGTGATCCCGTTCGCGAAGGTCGGCCCGTCGGCGAGGCGCTTGGCCAGCTCCTGCGCCGCCGCGAGGACGCCGTCCGGCGTTTCGAGCCGGTTGAAGAAGCCCCAATTCTCGGCCTCCTCCCCGCCCATCGTGCGGCCGGTGAAGAGAAGCTCGGAGGCGCGGCCCTGGCCGATGATACGCGGCAGCATCGCGCACGCGCCCATGTCGCACCCGGCAAGGCCGACGCGGTTGAAGAGGAAGGCGACCTTCGCCTCCCCCGTCCCGATCCGCATGTCGGAGGCCATCGCGAGGATCGCACCCGCGCCGACGCACACGCCGTCGATCGCGGAGACGATCGGCTGCGGGCAGGCGCGCATCGCCTTCACGAGGTCGCCCGTCATCTGGGTGAAGTCGAGGAGGCCCTTGGTGTCGCGCTCCAGGAGCGGCTGGATGATCTCGAAGACATCGCCGCCGGAGCAGAAATTGCCACCCGACCCGGTGAGGACGACGGCTTTGATCGCGTCCTCGTAGGGCAGCGCGCGGAAGAAATCGCGCAGCTCGGCGTAGCTCTCGAAGGTGAGCGGGTTCTTCCGCTCCGGGCGGTTCAGCGTGATCGTCGCGACCTTGCCGTCGACCTCGAGCTTGAAATGCTGCGGCGTGTACGCGCCGAGCGGCAGAGGGATCGTGAAGCGGTCGCTCATAGTTTCTCCTGAACGCTGGTCCGCGCCTCGCGAAGAAGCTGCGAAAGGGTCGCCCGCGCGGCGTCGTCGAGACCGTCGAACAGCTCGCCGACCCAGCCCTTGTGCGCGGCGGCCATCACCTCGAAGAGGGCGCGCCCGTCTCTCGTGAGCTCGACGAGCGCGGAGCGGCGGTCGTTGCGGGCGACGCGGCGCTCGACGAGGCCGTCCTCCACGAGGCGGTCGACGAGGCCGGTGACATTGCCGTTGGTCACCATCAGGCGGCGCGACAGCTCGCCGAGCGCCAGCGGCTCCGGCGACTTCGCGAGCTGGGCCATCAAGTCGAAGCGCGGCAGGGTCATCGAGAATTCGGCGCGCAGGCGGCGCGACAGTTCCGCCTCGACCATGTTGGCCGTCGCGAAGAGGCGCAGCCACAGGCGCAGGGGCGAAGCCTCGTCGCGCGCCTCGGCGGCGGCCGTCGGCCGGGTCACCTGGTCCATCACATCACCTCGCCCCCGGCGACCACGATCGCCTGTCCCGTGATCGCGCCCGCATCCTCGCCGAGGAGCCAACGCACGCTGTCGGCCACCTCGCGCGGGGCGACGAGGCGCCCCATCGGGCTGTTCGAGGCGAGCGCGGCGCGCGCGTCCGCCTCGCTGCGCCCGGTCTTCGCCATGATCCGCGCGACGCTCTCGGCCGTCATCTCCGTGTCGGCGAAGCCGGGGCAGACGGCGTTGACCGTGACGCCCGTCTTCGCCGTCTCCAGTGCCAGCGAGCGCACGAGGCCGAGAACGGCGTGCTTGGATGCCGCGTAGGCCCCGGCATAGGCATAGCCCTTCAGCGCCGCCGTCGACGCGATCGCCACGACGCGGCCATGACCGGCGGCGATCATGCCCGGCAGGACGAGCTGGACGGCGTTCAGAACACCCTCGACATTGACCGACAGGAGGCGGCGCAGCATGGCGGGGTCGGTCTTCACGATGGGGGCGGTGTCGGAGATGCCGGCCGCGGCGACGAGCGCGGTGACGGGCCCGTGCGCGGCCTCGGCCGCGCGCACGGCCTCGCCGAGGGCGGCCGGATCGGTCACGTCGGCGGAAAAGGCGGCGGTGTCCGGAAGGCGCGCGGCGACCGCATCGAGCGGCGCGGCGCGGCGGCCGACGAGAGACAGGCGGTGCGATCCGGCCAGCGCCTCGGCGACGGCGCGACCGAGCCCAGTGCCACCTCCGGTGATCAACACATGCCCGCTCATGGCTCACAATGTGCCCTTGTGAACGGATTACTTCAAGTCTAAAATAATAGCATCACAGAGGAGGTGTGGATATGCGCATCGCGGTTATCGGCGGGGGTCCCGCGGGCCTCTACTTCTCGATCCTCTACAAGAAGCAGAACCCGGACGCCGACATCCACGTCTACGAGCGGAACCGGCCGAGCGACACGTTCGGCTTCGGCGTCGTCTTCTCCGACGAGACGCTCCAGAACTTCGAGGCGCACGACGCCGAGAGCTACCGCCTCATCACCGACCGTTTCGCCTATTGGGACGATATCGAGGTCAACTTCAAAGGCGAGACCTTCCGCATCGGCGGCAACGGTTTCTGCGGCTGCTCGCGCAAGACACTGCTGGAACTCCTGAATTTCCGCGCCTCCCAGCTCGGCGTCGAGATCCACAACGGCCATGACCTGTCGATCGAGGACATCCTCGAGATGGCGAAGACGCACGACCTCGTCGTCGCCTCGGACGGCATCAACTCGGTCGTGCGCAACCATTTCATCGAGCACTTCAACCCGACGACGGACCTGCGCCCCAACCACTTCTCCTGGATGGGCTCGACGCGCCCGCTCGACGCCTTCTCCTTCTTCTTCGAGAAGAACGAGGACGGGCTCTTCATCGCCCACGCCTACCAGTACGAGCCGGGCGCCTCGACCTGGGTGCTGGAGACCGACCCCGAGACGTTCGAGCGCGTCGGCTTCGCCACCATGAGCGAGGCCGAGAGCGCGGCCTATCTGGAAAAGGTGTTCGAGAAGGCGCTCGACGGGCACCCCCTCCTCATCAACCGCTCGATGTGGCGCAACTTCCCGATGATCCGCAACGAGCGCTGGACCATCGGCAACATCGTCCTCCTCGGCGACGCGAAGGCGACGGCGCACTTCTCCATCGGCTCGGGCACCAAGCTTGCGATGGAGGACGCGATCGCCCTCAACGCGGCGATGAACCGCCACCCGAACGTGACCGCCGCCCTCGCCGGCTTCGAGAAGGGGCGGCGCGAGGAGGTGGAGAAGATCCAGCACTCCGCCGACGTCTCGCTCGTCTGGTTCGAGCGGCTGAAGCGCTACTGGACGATGGACCCCGTCCAGTTCGCGTTCGGCCTGATGACGCGCGCCAAGGCCATCACCTACGACAATCTGGAACTGCGCGCGCCGGAGTTCGTGGAGAAGATCGCCGCGCATTTCGCGAAGGACGTGGCGGCGTCCGGCTTCGACGTCGACACTGAGAACCCCAACCCGCCGATGTTCCAGCCCTTCCGGCTGCGCGACATGGTGGTCGCGAACCGCGTCGTCGTCTCGCCGATGGACACCTACTCGGCCGTCGACGGCGTCCCGCAGGACTTCCACCTCGCCCACTATGGCACGCGCGCGATGGGTGGGGCGGGCCTCGTCTATACCGAGATGGTGTGCGTGTCCGACGAGGGGCGCATCACCCCCGGCTGCGCCGGCCTCTACACCGACGAGCAGGAGGCGGCCTGGCAGCGCATCGTCACCTTCGTGCGCCAGCACTCCAAGACGAAATTCTGCATCCAGCTCGGCCATTCGGGCCGCAAGGGCTCGACGAAGCTGATGTGGGAGGGGATGGACCGCCCGCTCGAGACCGGCGGATGGCAGACGATCGCCCCCTCCCCGATCCCTTATTTTCCGGACAGCCCCGCCCCCCGCGAGATGACGCGGGCGGACATGGACAAGGTGGTCGCCGATTTCGTCGCCGCGACGGAGCGCTGCGTGCGCCTCGGCGTCGACATGATCGAGCTTCACTGCGCGCACGGCTATCTCCTCGCGAGCTTCCTTTCCCCGCTCACCAACCACCGCACCGACGCGTATGGGGGGTCGATCGAGAACCGCCTGCGCTTCCCGCTCGAGGTGTTCGACGCGATGCGCGCGGTCTGGCCGGCCGAGAAGCCGATGTCGGTGCGCGTCTCGGCGACGGACTGGGCCGAGGGCGGCATCGTCGGCGACGACACGGTGGTGATCGCGAAGGCGTTCGTGGCGCACGGGGTCGACCTCATCGACGTGTCGAGCGGGCAGACCGTGCCGGAGGGCAAGCCCATCTTCGGGCGCATGTTCCAGACCCCGTTCGCCGAGCAGGTGCGGGCCGAGGCCGGCATCGCGACGCTCGCCGTCGGCGCCATCACGTCGGCCGATCAGGTGAACACGATCCTTGCGGCCGGACGCGCCGATCTCGTGGCGCTCGCCCGCCCGCACCTCGTCAATCCTTACTTCACGCTCCTGGCTGCGGCGGAATACGGGGTTGCGGATGTCGACTGCCCGCCGCAGTACTGGCCGGGTCGCGACCAGGCGTTCCGCAACGCGCCGCGCTCGCGCGAGGAGCTGAAGGAGTTGCGCTTGAAGGCCCGTCCGCGCCATCGTTATCAAAACGAACGGGGGCGGGTCGCCGCGGAATGAGGGGCACAAGGGCACCTCATTCACCAAGCGTTAACCGTCTTCGGTAAGAATTCCCCACTGCGGGGCCCCCGGCCTCGCCGAAACGGGAGCGAACCGATGCGCGTTTGTCGCCGGCGGATTCGAGGGCTCGTGGCGTTGACAATTGCTGTCGCGTTCGCGGCACCGGCCCATGCTCAGGTCAAGATCCCCTTTCCCCCGCTCGATGGGCTGATCGAGCGGGACGCGGCCTATCAGCCGCTGCCACTCGAAAAGCCGGGGATCGTCGAGACGTTCGCGACGAGCTGTTCGCCCACCCATCCGGAGCTGTTCTGGGCCTCGCTGCCGCGCCCCCTGCGCGAAGTGCCGCTGCGCGAGATGATCGGCCAGATGCTGATGATCAGCTTCTCCGGCAACACCGCCGACAGCGCCGGCGTCACGATCGCCGCGAACGCGCTCGCCGCGTCCGAGGTGGGCGGCGTCCTCTATTTCCGGCACAATATCGGCTCGGCCGCCGACGTGAAGGCGATCAACGCGCGCCTCGAGGCGGCGCGGCCGGACCTGCCGCCCTTCATCGCGATCGACCAGGAAGGCGGCGCCGTGATGCGCCTCAAGCCCTCCGAGGGCGCGCCCGACACCCCCTCCGCGCGCGACGTCGCCGCCAAGTCGCTCGACGAGGCGGCCGAGATCTATGGCGAGATGGCCGCGAACCTCGCCGAGATGGGCTTCACCGTGAATTTCGGCCCCGTGGTCGACGTGGAGGTGAACCCGAACAACCCCGTCATCTCTCGCTTCGGCCGCTCCTACGGCGCCGATATCGACACCGTCGTTGATTACGCCGAGGCGTTCGTGGACGCCCATCGCGCCGCCGGGGTCGCGACCTCGCTGAAGCACTTCCCCGGCCACGGCTCCTCGACCGACGACAGCCATGACGGGGCGATCGACCTCACGCGCACCTGGTCGCGGCGCGAGATGGTGCCCTTCCGCGACATGATCCGCGACCGCGAGGCCGACATGATCATGATAGGCCACCTGATGCTCGACGAGGTGAGCGGGCCGGAGGGGCTGCCGGCCTCCCTCTCTCCGAACGCCATCGACCGCGTGCTGCGCCAGACGCTCTGCTTCGACGGGCTCGTCGTCTCCGACGATCTCTCGATGGACGCCATCTCCGACCATTGGGACGCGCCCGAGGCGGCACGGCGGATGGTGCTCGCCGGCGGCGACATCGCGCTCCTGTCGCTGCCCGGTGACAAGGGGATGGCGCTCGTGGGCGAGGTGATCGACCGGCTGGAGCAGGAGGCGCTCGCCTCCGACGTCTTCGCCGACAAGATCCGCCATGCCTATGCGCGCATCGTCCACCACAAGCTCGACCTTGCCGAGGCGCGCCAGCTCTCCACCCGGACCGGCACGGGAAGCGACGCCTTGCGCTGGGCTCGCGCCGACGAGGCGACCCTTCCCCGCTGAGGCGAGCCCCCACGGGGGCGCGCCGCACGCCCCACGCCCCGCCGGGGCCTGAGGCCAAGCTTCGATCCAGACCCGCCCACTATCACTCTCGGCCGGTGGCACGGCGCAATCGTGCCCGAGATGGATGGTGAGCGATGTCGGCAACTTTCCTCGACAAGGCGATCAGCCGGGCCGAGCGGCAGGACCTCCTGCACGTCGCCGGAAGCGCGAGCGGCGTTCTCGTCGTCTCCACCGGCGGGAAGATCTTGTCCGCGAACGACCGGGCCGCGAAGCTCCTCGGCGCGACGCCGGGGGCGCTCGCCGGAAAATCGGTCTCCTCATTCCTCACGGTGGAGCCGCCCGACGCGGACCTTTTCGGCGCGGCCGGGCTCGGCCAGCTCCGCAGCCAGCGCACCTGCGCGCGGGTGCTGCGGACCAACGCCAAGGCGACGCCCTATGTGGGCGCGCAGATCATCCTCCTCGGCAAGGCGACGAACTCGGAGAAGATCCTCATCATCGCCGACGACGTGTCGGCGCGCGAGACGGAGCTCTCCGGCCAGAAGGCGCGGATGGACACGGTCGACCGCGCCTTCGCCGTGATCGAGTTCGATCTCGAAGGGCAGATCCTGCGCGCCAACGCGCGCTTCTGCGAGGCGATGGGCTACCGCGCCGACGAGGTGGTCGGCCGCCCGCACCGCATGTTCGTGCCGACCAAGGTGATGGACGAGACGTCCTACAAGGCGTTCTGGCGCACGCTGCGGGAAGGCAAGGCTCACGCAGGCGAGTTCGAGCGGGCCGGGAAGAACGGGCAATCGGTCTTCCTGGAAGCCACCTACATCCCCGCCCTCGACGCGTCCGGCCGCCCGACCTCGATCGTGAAGGTCGCGCAGGACGTCACGAGCCGCGCGGTCAAGCGCAAGAGCATGGAGGAGGTCGCGCGCGGCCTCGACCGCCGGTTCGACGAGATCGTCCTCGCGGTCTCGCAGGCGCACGAACGCTCCTCCACTGCCTCGACGGCCGCGACCACCACCTCGAACATGGTCCAGCACGCGGTCGACGCGGTGGCCGAGCTGCGCGGCTCATCCCAGCGCATCGGCGAGGCCGTCGTGCGCTCGCGCCAGGCCGTCAGCAACGTCTCGCGCGAGACCGAGACGGCCGACAGCCACATCGCCCAGCTCTCCGAGGCGGCGAGCTCGATGACCTCGATCGTCGAGATCATCTCGAAGGTGGCCGGGCAGATCAATCTCCTCGCCCTCAACGCCACCATCGAGGCGGCGCGCGCGGGCGAGGCCGGCAAGGGGTTCGCCGTCGTCGCGGCCGAGGTGAAGAGCCTCGCCGACCAGGTCGAGCGGTCGACCAACCAGATCAGCAGTGACATCTCGCGCGTCCAGTCGGTCTCCTCCGACGTCGTGGTCGCGCTGCGCGCCATCGGCCAGGCGGTGCGCTCGGTGCAGGAGAGCGTCGATGTCGCAGGCGAGGTGGTCGAGGCGCAGAACAGCGCCGCCCAGCACATCGTCACCGACATGACCCATGCGGCAAGCTCGGTGCGCGAGATCGACGACAATCTCGGCGCCATCAGCACCGCCGTCGCCGACGCCGACGAGCTCGCCCGCCAGGGCAGCGCCGCCTATCGCAGCCTCCAGGCGACGACGATCCACTGACCCAGTCCACGCCAACGCGCCGCCCGCCCCCCACCGGCCCGAGAGACGACACATGACCAACGGTCGCAAGCGCACGATCCTCAACAACATCCGCCTGTCCTTCAAGCTCGCGGCATCAGTCTCGCTGGTGCTGATGATGCTTGTCGCGGTCGCCTTTGTCGGCTGGCGGGGGACGGACCGCGTCGCCGCGCTGTTCGTCGACTACCGGCACACCGCCTCCGAGCTCACCCACCTCTCCAAGCTCGAGAGCGAGACGGTGCGGGCGCAGCTCAGCATCCAGCGCTTCATCTCGAACCACGGCGAGGCCGGGATCGGCGAAGTGCGCGACCACATCCGCCTGATGACCGAGCAGGCGCGTGCCGCCGCCGAGGAGGGCGCGACCGGCCGGCAGCGCGAGCGGTTCGCCGAGATCGTCGCCCTCTCGGACCGCTATTCGAGCCTCTTCGACGATGTCGCGACGGCCCAGGATGAGTTGAGGCGGCTCGGCGACGCGCTGGAGGCCGCGGGCGGCCGGCTCGACGAGACGCTGCACGAGACCCTGCGCGCGGCATTCCAGGGGCCGATCGAAAACGCGGAAGCCATCGCGATGTTCGAGGAGCACGTCCTCCTCGGCCGCGCGAAGGCGCTGCGCTTCCTCATCGATGGGCAGGCGGAGACGCGCGCCACAGCGCTCGCCGAGTTCGACCTCGCGACCGCGGGCGTCGCATCCGCGGCACGCGCGTCCGCGCCATCGAATCGCCCCGCGTTCGCCGCGCTCGACGAGGCGATCGTGGCCTATCGGTCGGCCTTCGAGACGATCAGCGCCGCCCTCGAGGCGCGCGACAACCTCTTCAAGGGCGAGCTCGAGCCCCTGTCGGAGCGGCTGAGCGGGGCGATCGCCTCGATCACCGAATCGCAGCGCGCGCAGCAGCAGGAGATCGACGGCGCCGCCCCCCAGACCGTCGCCGAAACGCGGCGCACCACCCTGATCCTGACCTTCGCCGCGATCGTCATCGCGATCGTCGTCAGCATCCTCCTCGTGCGCAGCACCGCGATCCCGATCCGCGCGCTGACGCGCCGCCTCGTGGATCTCGCCGAGGGGCGGACCAACTACAAGGTGCGCGAGAGCAACAGCACGGACGAGTTCGGCAAGATGTGGTCCGCCCTCGCGCGTCTGCGCGAGGCCGCCGACAACGCCTACCTGAAGGCCCAGATCGTCGACCAGGTCCCCGTCGCCGTGATGCTCGCCGACCCGAAGAACGATTTCCGAATCACCTACATGAACGCGTGGACGCGGCGTCAGCTCGAACCCATCGCCGCCTTCCTGCCGAGGCCGATCGACGAGATGGTCGGCATGTCGATCGACGAGCTCCACCGCAACCCCGCCCACCAGCGCGAGATCCTCAACGATCCGTCGAACCTGCCCTGGCGCGCCCAGATCAAGGTCGGCAGCGAGTACATGTCGCTGTGCGCCTCCGCCGTCACCGACCGGGAGGGGAGCTACGCCGGGGCCCTCCTCACCTGGACGCTGATCAGCCGCCAGGTGAAGAGCCGCAGCACGTTCGAGACGAACGTGAAGGGCACGATCGACCGGATGGGCGAGACGTTCGTCTCCATGCGCGGCAAGGTCGACGGCATCGTGGAGAGCGTCCACGGCACCCAGCAGCACCTCACCGCCGGCGCCGCGGCCGTCACGCAAGCCTCCTCCAACGTGCAGATGGTCGCCTCCGCCGCCGAGGAGCTCGCCTCCTCGATCACCGAGATCTCCGCCCGCCTCGCCCAATCCTCCGCCCGCGCGAACGAGGCGGCTGAATCGACCGCCAGCGTCGCCCACCAGGCGAACGAGCTCGCCTCGGCGAGTTCGCGCATCACCGAGGTGGTGGAGGCGATCTCCAACATCGCGAGCAAGACGAACCTCCTCGCCCTCAACGCCACCATCGAGGCGGCGAGCGCGGGGGACGCCGGCAAGGGCTTCGCGGTGGTGGCGCAGGAGGTGAAGAGCCTCGCGACCCAGACCGCCCGCGCAACCGAGGAGGTCGCCGGCCACACCGCGACCATCCAGAGCCACATCGACAGCGTCGTCCACGGCATCACCGAGGTGACGCGCGTGATCGACGACATCAAGGACACGTTCGCCTCGATCGCGATCGCGGCCGAGGAGCAGCAGGCCGCGACGCACGAGATCACCGTCAACGCCCAGCAGGCTTCGAGCGGGGTGGAGACGGCCTCGCAGACGATCAACCGCGTGGAGATGCTGTCGGCCGGCAACCTCGACGCGGCGACGCTCCTGTCGAAGGCGGCACAGGAGCTCAGCCAGGCGAACGACAACCTGTCACGCGAATCGACCGCCTTCCTCGACGTGATGAAGGCGAGCTGACGCCCGCCAGGCCGCCTCGACCTGATGGGGTGAGCGGCCGCCCGCCGCCCCGCTACCAGATTTCGGAGCGGTCCGCCCCAGTCAGAAGCTCGGCGAAGCGCCGCTCGGTCGGCCCGGTGAGCCCCTCCGGCAGGTCATGGATCGAGGCGAGGCGCACCTCGGCGATCTCGCTCGCCTGCGGGCTCACGAGCGCCGGATCCACCGCCGGATGGCCGCGCGACACATAGACCGCGACATGGTCGCGCTGGGCAAGGCTGCGATTCCAGTAGAGGCCGAAAAAATCCGGCATCGCCGCCATCACGATTCCGGTCTCCTCGCGCAGCTCGCGCACCGCCGCCTCGCGAGTCGATTCGCCCGGATCCACACCCCCGCCGGGGAAATGCCAACCTTTTGAATAGGTGTGCCGCACCAGGAGCACGCGCTCCTCGGTGTCGATCAGAACGCACCGGACTCCGAGGGTGACCGGGGGGCGAATGAGGGCGCCGAGACGCCAGACGAGTTTTCCCAAGGGGTCCGCCTTATCCGTCAAGGGCCTTGAACCGAATCCGCTGGATCGCGAAGAGGGACGGGACGACCACAGCCATCTGAGCTGAAGGACGATTCTCTTTGACGCGTATTCGCCTTGCCCACCTGTCCGATCCCCATCTCGGTCCGCTCCCCCGGCCCGGCCTCACCGCCTTGGCCTCCAAGCGGATCTTCGGCTACCTCAACTGGCTGAAAAATCGCCGGCACGCTTTGGGCGATCGGTTCCTCGGCGCGATCATGGCAGACATCGCGGCGCAATCGCCAGACCACGTGTGCGTGACCGGCGACCTCGTCAACATCGCCCTGCCCGCGGAGTTCGACCATGCGGCGGATTGGCTGGATTCGATCGGGCCGCCCGACACGGTGAGCGTCGTCCCCGGCAATCACGACGCCTATGTCCCCGGCGCGGTGAAGCGGGCGGCGGCGGCCTGGGCGCCGAATATCGCGGGAGAAGGCGGCGCGGGCTTCCCCTATTGCCGCCGCCTCGGCCATGTCGCGCTCTTCGGCGTGTCCACCGCCGTCGCGACGCCGCCGCTCTGCGCAGGCGGGCGTGTGGGCCCGCAACAGCTCGCCGCCCTCAGCGATCTCCTCGACCGCCACGACGACGCCTTCAAGGTGGTGATGATCCATCATCCGCCGGACGCGGCCCTCGCCTCGGGCCGGCGCGGGCTCGCCGATGTCGCGGACGTGCGCGAGGTGCTCGCGGCCGGATGCGTCGACATCATCCTGCACGGCCACAATCACACGCCCTCGCTCGCCTGGCTCGAGACGCCACGCGGGCGTGCCGCGATCATCGGCGTGCCGTCCGCCTCGTCCGACGGCCGGCGCTACCCGCTCGCTGGATACGCGCTCATCGACATCGATCCCCAACGAAACACGGCGCGTCTGACGCGCCGTGGCTTCCGTTCGGCCGAGGGCGGCGTGAAGTCGATCGAATCGATCGACCTCAATCTGTCCCCGGCTCTCGACTGAGAGGCAGCACCGCGCTATCAGGCGCGGTAGTGCTGAACCTTGGTTGCCCGAAGCCCGGCGAGACCGTGCCGGTCGATCAGAGCGTTCCAGCTCAGAAATTCCTCGACGGTCAGCGTGTAACGGTCGCACGCCTCGTCGATGGACAACAAACCGCCGCGCACGGCTGCGACAACTTCGGCCTTGCGACGGATAACCCAGCGCTTTGTGTCGGCCGGCGGAAGATCGGCAAGCGTAAGCGGTGTGCCATCCGGGCCAATGACATAGCGATAACGTGGCTGTGGATACTCAGACATGACGCACTCGACGAAGACCCAAATTTCAGCATCGGTTAAAGCGCAAGGCCGCTTAACGCATACCTAACTCCGGCATACGTTGCCGCAGGGAAGGTTTGTGCTTAGCTAACAGACGTTATGCATTCGACGGCACCTCATTCGGAAAACAGCCTGGGCTTGCCGGGCAAGGCGGCTGACCATCGCGTCGTCGTCGCGATGTCGGGCGGCGTCGATTCGTCGGTCGTCGCGGGTTTGCTGGCCCGCGAGGGGTTCGAGGTCGTCGGCATGACGCTGCAGCTCTACGACCACGGCGCCGCAGTTGGCCGGAAGGGCGCGTGCTGCGCCGGGAGCGATATTCACGACGCCCGCCTCGTCGCCGAGCGGCTCGGCATCGCCCACTATGTGCTCGACTATGAGAGCCGATTCCACGAGGGCGTCATCGAAGCGTTCGCGGACGCCTACGCGCGCGGCGAGACGCCGGTGCCCTGCATCGCGTGCAACCAGACCGTCAAGTTCACCGATCTCCTGGCCGCGGCCCGTACGCTCGGCGCCTCCGCGCTCGCGACCGGCCACTATGTGACGAGCCGCCTCGTCGAGGGCCAGCGCCGTCTCTTCCGCCCGCATGACGAGCGGCGCGACCAGTCCTATTTCCTGTTCGCGACCACGGCCGAGCAGCTCGAATATGTGCGCTTCCCGCTCGGCGAGATGCCGAAGGAGCGCGTGCGCGAGCTCGCCGCCGAGATGGGCCTCGTCGTCGCCGACAAGCCGGACAGCCAGGACATCTGCTTCGTGCCGGACGGGCGCTATGCCCGCGTGGTCGCCGCGATGCGGCCCGAGGCGACGCAGCCCGGCAACATCCGCCACGTCGACGGCCGCCTCCTCGGCCAGCACGATGGCGTGATCAACTACACCGTCGGCCAGCGGCGCGGCCTCAACATCGCGCTCGGCGAGCCGCTCTTCGTCGTGAAGATCGACGCCGAGAATCACGAGCTCATCGTCGGCCCGCGCGAGGCGCTGCGCTCGCACCGCGTGATGCTGCGCGACGCGAACTGGCTCGGCGCCCCTCTCGCCGTCGGCGAGCAGCGGCCCGTCTATGCGCGCGTGCGCTCCACGCGCCCGCCGCGCCCGGCCGCGATCATCCTGACCCCCACCGGCTACGAGGTGGAGATCGACGGTGGCGAGGAAGGCGTCGCGCCCGGACAGGCGTGCGTCCTCTACGACACCGACGAGGCCGGAGCGGAGATCCTGGGCGGCGGCTTCATCCAGAAGGCCATCGCCGATCCCGCCATCGCGCCGACGCCCGCCCACGTGCCCGCCTGAACCCCGCAGGTCCTTTCTCCATGTCCCGTACCGACCCGCCGGCCGCCAGCGCCAAGACTCGTTCCGTCGAAGGCAAGGACGTGAAGTCCGCCTACGCGCGCTGGGCTCCGGTCTATGAGGTGATCGCGACGCCGACCGTCCCGGCGCGCAAGATCGCCGCGCAGCGCGTCAACGCCATCGGCGGCCGCTTCCTGGAGGCGGGTGTCGGCTCCGGCTCGGCGCTCTCCCTCTACGGCCCGAACGTCTCCCTCGTCGGCGTCGACCTCTCGCACGACATGCTGAAGATCGCGCGCGAGCGGGTGGAGAAGGGCCTCCCGAACGTCGAGGCCATCGTTGAGATGGACCTCATGTCCCTCGCCTTCGCCGATGCCTCGTTCGACGGTGTCGTGTGCATGTTCACGATCACCGCCGTCCCCGACGCGGCGCGGGTGATGTCCGAGTTCGCGCGCGTGGTGCGTCCGGGCGGCATCGTGATGATCGCGAGTCACTTCGAGGCAAAGTCCGGCCCCTGGCAGGTGACGGACCGTCTCCTCAACCCGTTCTCCAAGCGCCTCGGCTGGAATCCGTCGATGCCGATCGACGGCGTGCTCCACACGCCGGGCCTCACGCTGGAGAAGCGGGAGGAGCTTCCCCCGGCCGGATTGATCACGTTGTTGGTTTTCCGCCGAACCGCTTGACAGACACCCCCGATTTCAGACTTATGCGCTCACCGGCGGCGGAGTAGCTCAGTTGGTTAGAGCAGCGGAATCATAATCCGCGTGTCGGGGGTTCGAGTCCCTCCTCCGCTACCACCGCGATTTTCTTGAAATTCAAGACGTTAGAAGCGCCCTTCCTTAGGATCGGGCGCTTTTTCATCTCGCGCCATGTACCATGTAATGACACCGGATTCCTTGGGGTTTCTGGAGGGCCTGGCAGCTCCACGCGACATGGATGCGACATGAGATGTCTTCGCAAGCGCGCGGGTCCCCAGCTCTTTTGCTGTCGGCACAAGCGCTGGGCTGCGGCCACCGGCTTCCCAGTCGATCCTCCGATCCGCTCGAAGACCACGACGAGCACTTCGTAAAGCGGTGCCGCGATCGATGCAGCGTGACGGCCTCCCGGTTCCGCTTCAATTGCCCGTTGAGCACCGCCAGATCTTCGATCCCTTCAGTCTCAAAGAATCGACACCGCCGCAAAATACGTGGTCGTCACTGCGCCGGGTTGATCTGACCGCCGGGTACAGGACCTTTGAACCGTGGCGATTGCGCGAAGGGCCGCGTGATCGACCAGTACAGGCGCGGAGGAAGGGGGTGTAGAGCGCGCCCTCTAGTTCGCTTGCGCTTCAAATTCCGGATTGCTGTCCAGCGCCTCGCGAAGGCGTCGGTCGTATTCGTCGCCGAGTTCCGCGAGCGCCTTTGCCGCGTCGCCTCGGAACGAGGGGCCGTGCATCAGGGCCAGCCCCTCGGGCTCAAGGCTCGCGAGGGACCGGATCGTCGTCCCCATCCGGGGCGACAGGGCCGAGTATTGGAAGACGTTCTCGGCGACGATCGCCGGCCCCACGATGTCGCCGTCGTGCGACTCGGCTTGCTCGCCGAGCTGGGTGAACAGGTCACCGCACAACAGCGTTCGCGTGCTCTCCTCGAAGATCAGCCCCGCATCCCAGCCGTGCGGCGTATGCGGCGTGTCGATGAAGCGGACACGGCGTCCATTGCCGATCTCGATGACCTCTCCGTCGGCGAGTGGTCTCGGCTCACGGTCCGAAAAGTCGGTGAGCGAGACGAGGCACCCGATCTGGCCGTGCGCCGGCGTCGCCATCGGCGCGGCCGCCAGCCACTCGTTCATCGCGCCGCATTCGTCGGCCTCGAAATGGCCGAACGCGATCCAGCGAAGCTTTTCGACCGGAACGATCTTGGAGACCGCGTCCCGGTAGCTCGTGAACATCTTCCTGAGGCCGGTATGAAAGAGCAGCGGCTCGTCACCCATGATCAGGAACTGATTGAAGGTGAAGCCGTCGGTCGCGCCGGGGAGCTGAACGACGTTCGAAAGGCGGTAGATGCCGTCCGCGATTTCGGTGATCCGCGTTTCCATGTCTCTGTCACTCCCCACCATTGCGGCGATCCCCTCCTGGAGGATCGTTTCGCCGAAGCTGGCCAAAGATGTCGGCGACAGCTACCGAAAGTTCAATGCGGGCCCGCGCGTATTGCAAATATTTCGCGATGCGGGTCGGGCGGACCACCGTCCCCGAGCTAAGGGGCGGATCCCTGGCGCTGGTGGCGGGCCTCTCCCGCGCCGCCCATTTCGGCGTCCTCATCAAGGGGGCTGGGCCGCTCGAGACGATGGCGCGCATTCGCACACTGATCCTCGACAAGCGCGGATGGAGGTCGGGGTCGTGACCCACGCCTACCACTCGCACGGGCTCCTCGCGAACTTCTCCGGCGAGACGGCCCACACCGGCCCCTGGCCGATGGAGAAGCGGCGCAATGCGCTCGCGGCCGGCGCGCGGCTCCTCGCGGCGGTCGACGATATCGGCCTCGACCACGCCGCGACCGGCGGCAAGGGCACCGCCGCCCGCCTCGTCGCCTGGCCGAACAAGGCCGGGATCCTGTCGGACTGGGCGCAGATCGTGTGCGACGTGCGCCACGAGGACGAAGCGATCGCGGCCGAGATGCAGCGCCGGATGATGGAAGCGCTCGAGGCCGCCGCCGCCAAGACCCACTGCGGCCACACCGTGCTCGACACCTGGAACTGGGGCGGCCGCATCTTCGACGAGACGCTGGTCGCCCTCGTGCGCGACACGGCGGGGCGGCTCGGCCTGCGCCACCAAGACCTGCCGAGCCAGGCCGGGCACGACGCCTATTTCATGGCGCGGATCTGCCCGACGGTGATGATCTTCACCCCCTGCCGCGACGGCATCACCCACAACAACAACGAGTTCGTGTCGGAGGCCGAACTGCGGCCGGCTCTGAACACCCTCCTCCACAGCGTCGTCGCCCGCGCCGATCGCCTTCACCCCGCTAACGGGTAAGCGGTTCACCGTCTCGCCGCGAAAGCGCCCTTCCATGCAACGCGGCTGCTGGCGACGTTCGATTGCACGATCCCTTCATGCTCCCTCTACAGCTTGCCCAAGTCTCTTCAGGTGCCCGAAGCTGGCTCATCTGGTCGGAGGAGCAGATATCCGCGGTCTTGGCGATCGTACCGGAACCGATCTGCGACGTGATTATATGCGCACTGTGGATCGGCCAGTGGCAGGGGGATTTATTGAAGTGGGAGTGACCCGGCTTCTCAGGCACACCTGCGCGCAAGCGGACGACCGCGCTACTCGGCCTCCTGGTCGACGTTACTGACGGTGCCGACCGACATGCCGAGATGGCGAGCGCGCGCCCGACGTGACGAGGGGGAATGGCCTTCTCCGACTTCACGCTTCAGAGCATCGACGAGGGCGAGATAACGCGGTCCGTCACAGCGATCGGCGCACGGCATCCGCCCGGGGGGCTTCATCGTGTCCCGGAGCTCGTCTCTGGCCCGGCCGCCTGTATTGGACCTGAAACGGGTACAAATCCGGGCATCCGGTCGGAGGGCCATTCAGCCGTGACGGGGGTGCATGTGGCGACGGAACATCACCTTGGATCACTCCGGCAACGAACCCATTCGGTCCGGCCGGGGGCAACGGACGGCCGCGCGCGGTGCGAACGGTGCTACATTGGCGGGGGTTGGTTCCTTCGCGGGGCGGGTTCGGGGGCGTGCCATGGGCCGGGATCGGATGCTCAGGCGGGACTTGGCGCAGAGCCTCAGCCTGCTCTTCCTGCGCGTCGCGGCGGGCTTCCTTCTCGTCTGGTTCGGACTCGACAAGATCGTCGCCGGCCATGCGCCGCTCGCGGTGCAGCGGAGCGTGGACCTCGAGGCGACGCTTGCCACCGCCATCGGTCTTGCGACGGGGGCGGGTGAGGTCGTCATCGGCGGGCTGTGCGTGGTCGGACTCTGGCGGAAGGTCGCCCTTCCGCTGCAGGCGCTGATCAACGGGTCCACGGCGGCGATGGTCTGGTGGGCGATCGTCGATCCGTTCGGGTGGTACATCACCGGTGTCGACCGGATCGTGTTCAACTCCCACGTCTTCTACTCGACCATCATCACGTTCGCGGCCTGTGTCCTGCTGATCACCTTCCAGCGCGAGGATGTCTGGTCGCTCGATGCGCTGATCTCGCGACGCGCGCGCACGCGACCCCCGCGGAATGACGACCGGCCCGGCGAAAGCGGATCGGCGCCGGCTGATCCCTAGAGACGCCGCGGCCTGCCTGGATGCTCGCCCGTCCGGCGGGGCGCCATTGGCGAAACCTCTGACCCCATCATTGCGGCACTGTGATAGCCCCGAACCATACGGGGTTCCCGGGGGCCCACGGTTCGCAAGAGGACGCACCGAGCGGCATGGATCTGACCAGACTGGACGCCGTCCTGGAGTGGATGCGCCATACGCGGCTCTCCGAGGTCGAGATCGTCGACGGCGACTTCCGCGTTCGAATGTGCCGCGAGACCGCCGCCGCCGCCATCACCGCCACCGCCGCCCCCCAACCGGCCCCCGCCCCAACTCCTCCGGGCAAGACCGTCGACGCGCCCTGCTTCGGCGTCGTCTACCTCTCCGCCGCGGCGGGTGAGCCGGCGATGGTGCGCGTCGGCGCGCGCGTCGAGGCCGGGGAGGCGCTCTGCCTCATCGAGGCGATGAAGACCTTCTCGAAGGTGGAGGCGGAGAGCGCGGGCACCATCGCGGCCGTGCTCGTCGAGGACGGGGCCGAGGTTGCGGCCGGCCAGCCGCTCTTCCGTCTGGACTGATCCGATGTTCGACGCCGTTCTCGTCGCCAACCGGGGCGAAATTGCCCTCCGCATCATCCGCGCCGCCCGCACGCTTGGCCTGCGCACCATCGCCGTCCACTCCACCGAGGACGCGAAGGCGGGATGGCTCGCCGAGGCGGACACCGCCATCGCGATCGGTCCCGCCCGCGCCTCGGCGAGCTATCTCAACGGCGCGGCGATCCTGATGGCCGCGCAGGCGACCGGCGCCGGTGCGATCCACCCCGGCTACGGCTTCCTGTCCGAGAACGCGGCCTTCGCGCAGGCCGTCACCGACGCAGGCCTCGTGTTCGTCGGCCCGCCGGCCGACTGCATCCGCCGCATGGGCGACAAGATGGCCGCCAAGCGCGCGATGCGCGCGGCCGGCGTCCCGTGCGTGCCGGGCCCGGACACCCCGCTGCCGCAGGACCCCGCGGCTGTGCGCGCGCTCGCCGAGGATCTCGGCTATCCGGTCATGATCAAGGCGGCGGGCGGCGGCGGCGGGCGCGGTATGCGCCTCGTGCGGACTCCGGCGGAGCTTGCCCCCGCGCTCGAGCAGACGCGCGAGGAGGCCGCGCGCTTCTTCGGCGACCCGACGCTCTATATCGAGAAATTCCTCACCGCCCCGCGCCACGTCGAGATCCAGGTCCTTTGCGACACGCACGGGACCGCGCTGTGGCTCGGCGACCGGGATTGCTCGCTCCAGCGCCGCCATCAGAAGCTGATGGAGGAGGCGCCCGCGCCGGGCATCGACCGCGCTGCGGTGGCCGCGCTCGGCGCCCGGTGCGCCGAGGCCTGCCGCGCCATCGACTATGTCGGCGCCGGGACGTTCGAGTTCCTCTACCAGGACGGCGCCTTCCACTTCATCGAGATGAACACACGGATCCAGGTGGAGCATCCGGTCACGGAGATGGTCACGGGCCTCGACATCGTGGCGCTTCAGCTCCGTGTCGCGCGCGGCGAGCGGCTCGATCTCGACCAGACGCAGATCGCGGCGCGCGGCCACGCCATCGAGTGCCGCATCAACGCGGAGCATCCGAGCACCTTCGTGCCGAGCGCCGGCACGATCGCCGCGCTGCGCCTGCCGCAAGGACAAGGCGTGCGCGTCGACACCCACATCGGCGTGAACGAGAAGATCCCCGCCTGCTACGATTCCCTCCTCGCCAAATTGATCGTCCACGGAACGGACCGGGCGGACGCGCTGCGGCGGATGCGCGAGGCGCTCGACGACCTCCACGTGGAGGGGATCGAGACGACGGCGCCCCTCCACCGCCGCCTCCTGCGAGATCCCGCGATCGAGGCCGGCGCGGTGGGCATCGACCATCTGGAGCGTTGGCTCTGGTCGGAGGCCGCGGCATGAGCCTCGCCTCGGCGGCCGATGCGCCCGCCCGCCCCGTGGCGTCCCCGGTGGCCGCCCGCCCGCGCCTCTCCTACCTCGGCACGCACGCGCTGACCTTCGAGGCGCCGGGCGCCTTCGACCTCACCGTGCAGTGGCGGATCTGGGCGATGGTCGAGGCGCTCGCGGACCGTCCCGGCGTGCGCGAGGCGGTGCCCGGTGTCACCAACCTCACGGTCTTCTACGTGGAGCCGCCGGCCGACCCGGACGCCGAGTTCGCGGCCCTCTGCGCGCTCTGGGAGAGTGGCATCTCCCGCGAGATTGACGGGCGCCTCCTCACCATCGACGTCGAGTATGGCGGCGACGGGGGGCCGCATCTGGCCGAGGTCGCGGAGCTGACCGGGCTCGATATCGCCGAGATCGTGCGCATCCATTCTGCGCCGGAGTACATCGTCTACGCCATCGGCAGCCACGCCGGGTACGCCTATCTCGGCGGGCTCGACGCGCGCCTCTTCGTGCCGCGGCGCAAGGTGCCGCTCGTCTCGATCCCCGGCGGCGCGGTGTCCGTGGCGGGCGGGCAGACGGGCGTCTCGGCCTCGACCGGGCCGTCCGGCTGGCACACGATCGGCCACGCCGACACGGTGTTCTTCGACCCCCGGCGGCATCCGCCCGCGCTGCTCGCGCCCGGCGACCGCATCCGCTTCGTGCAACGGGGACCGATCGGATGCTGACCGTCCTCTCGGCCGCTCCGCTCGCCACCGTCCAGGATCTCGGGCGCTTCGGGCATTACCGCCACGGGGTCGGCCGCGCCGGCGCGATGGACGGCCTCGCTTTGTCGCTCGGCAACGCGCTTCTCCTCAATCCGCCCGAGGCGGCGGCGATCGAGGTTCCGCTGCCGCCCTTCCGCCTCCGCGTCGAGACCGACCTCGACATCGCGGTCACCGGCGCGGACTGCGCGGCGATGCTCGACGGAACGGCGCTGCCGCCCGCGTGGGCGGTCCGGGCGCGCGCGGGGCAGGAGCTCAGCCTCAACGCGCCGGTGGCCGGGGGCTACGCCTATGTCTCGGTCGCGGGCGGGATCGACGTGCCCGCGGTGCTCGGCGCGCGGGCGACGCAGCTTCGCGAGGGGTTCGGCGGATACGAGGGCCGCGTGCTGGCGCGCGGCGACCGGCTCGCCGCCCTCGGCGACGACACCGCGCTCCCCGATGGCGGGCTCGGCGCCTTTCCGCCCGCGCGCGCGCTGCCGTTGGATGCGGCGGGCGCGGTCGCACTCCGGGTGCTTCCCGGCGCGGAATTCGAGAATTTCACCGCGGAATCCGTCGCCGCCTTGTGGGAGGCGGAATGGCGGGTGACGCGGGAGAGCAACCGCACCGGCTACCGCCTCGCGGGTCCGGGGCTCGCCCTGGAGGCGCCGCTGGAACTGCGCTCGCACGGTGTCGTACCGGGCGTGATCCAGGTGCCGCACGGCGGGCAGCCCATCATCCAGCTCGCGGACGCTGCGACGATGGGCGGTTACCCCAAGATCGGCACGGTGATCGAGGCGGACCTGTGGCGCATCGCCCAGGCGCGGCCCGGCACGATGCTGCGCTTCGTGCGCACCTCCTACGCCGAGGCGGTCGCCGCAATGCGGGTGCGGGACGCGTTCGTGGACGCGGTGCGCGCGGCGGCGCGGCGGCACCGGCAGGCATGGGCCGCATGGCAGAGCTGACGGACATCCCGACCCTTGCCGCGCTGCTCGCGCGGATGGAGGCGCACGGCCTCACCGAGCTGGAGATCGCCGAGGGCGGCGCGCGGGTGCGGCTGCGGCTTCCACGCTCATCCGCGCCGGCGCCCATCACCGAAACACCGGTGAAGGCGGCGGCGATCGGGGTCTTCCACGCGATCTATCCGGGGTCGGCCGCCGCGCCGCCGCCAGAGGGGGCGCGGGTGGAGGCCGGCGACATTCTCGGTTTCCTGGCGCAGGGCCCGACGCTCAGCGCGGTGCGCGCGCCCGCTGCCGGGTGGCTCGGCCCGCGCCTAGTCGCCGAGGGCGAGGCGGTCGGCCACGGCGCCGTCATCGCGACAATTCGGGACGCTCCATGAAAATCGACATCAACGCCGACCTCGGCGAAGGCTACGGTCCCTACGTCATCGCGGACGATGCGGGGCTGATGGGGATCATCTCTTCGGCCAACATCGCGTGCGGCTACCATGCCGGCGACCCGGTGGTCATGGACCGCACCATCGCGCTCGCGAAAGCAGCGGGCGTCGAGATCGGCGCCCATGTCGGCTACCCCGACCGGATGGGCTTCGGCCGCCGCGCCATCGCGATGGACCCGGCCGAACTCGAAGCACACGTCCTCTACCAGCTCGGCGCGCTCGACGGTCTCGCGCGTCGGCACGGTATGCGCATCACGCACATGAACCCGCACGGGGCGCTCGGCAACCTCGCCTCCGTCGACGCCGTCGTCGCCGAGGCTCTGGTGCGCGCCACGAGCGCCTTCGACCGCGAGATCGCCTACCTCGTGATGAGCGGATCGGCGATGGAGGCGGCGGCGGTCGCGGCCGGGCGGCGCGTGGCGAGCGTGTTCCTCGCCGACCGCGCCTACACCGCGGACGGTCAGCTCGCCCCCCGCGCCATGCCGGGCGCCGTGCTCCACGATGCCGACGCCGTCGTCGCGCGCCTCTCGAAGGTGCTCGCGGACGGGACGGTGGAGGCGATCGACGGCGGCACCGTCCGCGTCGCCGTGCAGTCCGTCCTCGTTCATTCCGACACGCCGGGCGCGCTGGATCTCGCGGCGGCGGTCCGCTCCGCGATCATCGCGGCCGGCGCCACGCCAGCCCCGCTTTCGGAGATCGCTCGATGAGCATGGCCGACCTCACCACCACCGCCGCCCCGTTCAAGCCATCGGCGCGCGTCGGGCGCATTCGCCCCTCTCCGAGCACGGCCGCCGCGACGCGGGCGGGCGAATTGAAGGCGGCGGGCGTCGATCTCGTCGACCTCACCGTCGGCGAGCCGGACATGGACACCCCATCGGTCGCCGCCGAGGCCGGGATCGCCGCGATCCGCGCCGGGCGCACCCGATACACCCCCGTCAACGGGCTGCCGGAGCTGCGCCGCGCGATCCTGTCGCGCCATGCCGCCGACACCGGAATCGACCGCGTCGAGGCGGAGATCACCCTCGGCGGCGGCGGCAAGCACGTCATCTTCTCCGCGCTGATGGCGGCGCTCGACCCCGGCGACGAGGTGATCATCCCCGCCCCCTACTGGGTCAGCTACCCGGACATGGTGATGGCGAATGACGGCACGCCAATCATCCTCACCTGCCCGCAGGAGCATGGATTCCGCCTGACGCCCGGTCAGCTCGAGGCGGCGATCACCCCGCGCACGCGCTGGCTGATCCTCAACAATCCCGGCAACCCGACCGGCGCGGTCTATTCGCGCGCCGAGCTCGCGGCCCTCGGCGCGGTGCTGGAGGCACACCCGCACGTCTGGGTCCTCGCCGACGAGATCTACGACTCGATCTGGTTCGGTGAGGCCGCGCCCGTCTCCTTCGCCGCCGCGGTGCCGCACATGCGCGATCGCACGCTGATCGTGAACGGGGTCTCGAAGTCGCACGCGATGACCGGCTGGCGGCTCGGCTGGGGGCTCGGCCCGCCGCCGCTGATCCGGGCGATCAACACGCTGCAGTCGCAGATGTCGTCCTGCCCCTCGTCCGTCACGCAGATGGCGGCGGTCGCCGCGCTCTCCGGCCCGCAGGATTTCTCCGAAGCGTCCCGCGCCGTCTATCGCCGCCGGCGCGACCTCGCGGTCGCCGCGCTGGCACAGGTTCCGGGCCTCTCGGTGACGCCGTCCGAGGGGGCGTTCTACCTCTTCCCCAATTGCGCCGGGCTGATCGGCCGGGAGCGGCCGGACGGCGCGGTCATCGCGAACGACCTCGACCTGGTCGTGTTCTTCCTCGAGCAGGGCGTCGCGACCATCCACGGGGCGGCCTACGGGCTGTCGCCGCACTTCCGCCTGTCCATCGCGACCTCGGACGCGCTCCTCGCCGAAGGCTGCGCGCGGATCGCGGCGGCCGCCGCACTGCTGCGCTGAAGGAGATCCCATGCGCCTCAACACCCGCTTCGAACGCCCCGACGCCCGCCACGTCGCAGCCCTCGCCGCCCACGGCACCGCGACGATCCACGAGGCGCAGGGCCGCCGCGGCGCGCTCTCCAGCACGCTGAAGCCCGTCGACCGGGCCATGAACCTCTGCGGCCCGGCGTTCACGGTGGAATGCGCGCCGCGCGACAACATCATGCTGCAGATGGCGATCGCTTACGCCTCTCCGGGCGACGTGATCGTGGTCTCGGCGGGGGCCTATGCTGAGGCCGGCACCTTCGGCGACGTCCTCGGCAGCGCGTGCGTCGTGCGCGGGATCGCCGGGCTCGTCACCGACAGCGGCGTGCGCGACACGATGGGGCTCATCGCGCTCGGCTTCCCGGTCTTCTCCGGCAGCGTCTCGATCCGCGGGACGGTGAAGGAATCGGTCGGCACCTTCAACGCGCCGATCGTGATCGGCGGCGAGACGATCCGTGCCGGCGACATCGTGCGCGGCGACGCGGACGGGCTCGTGGTGGTCCGGCGCGAGGAGGCCGAGGAGGTGGCCCGCCTCTCCGCCGCGCGCGACGCGACCGAGGCGAACGCCATCGCCGCGCTGCGCCAGGGCACGCCGGTGGCCGAGATCTGCAACCTTCAGGCCTGGATGGACCGGCGCGGCGTCACCGTCGACTGAGGCCTTCAGCCGCTCGCCGCGCTGGCGGACATGACTTCGGCGAGCGACAGGATGATGTCGTGGACGGCCTGCGCGGCGCTCGCGAGCGGGCGCTCGCTGGAGGTGCAGAGCGCGACCGTCTCCTCGATGGTCGGCCGGCGCACCGGGCAAAGGGCGAGCGGCCGCGTCGCCGAGAGCTGACGGGCGACCGACCACGGCACGATGGTCGCGCCGAGCCCGGCCTCCAGCGCCTGTCCGAGGATGGTGCGCGATTCGATCTCGGCAAGGAGCGTCATCCGGGTGGAGGCGCGCGTGAAGGCGAGGTCCACCGCGCGGCGCACGAAGTTGCGCCGCGGCGGCAGGAGCAGCCCCAACTCGCCGAGTTCTGCGACATTGACGCCCTCCTCGCTCGTCGCGGGAAGGATCTCGGCGAGGCCGACGAGGCAGAATTGCTCGCGCAGGAGGCTGCGATGGGTGAGCCCGTGCATCGGCCCCGCGCCGTGGATCACCGCCATGTCGAGCGTGCCGTTCATCACCAATTCGCTCATCACGTGGCCGCTCTCGGTCACGTGGGCGACGATGCCGGGGTGCTGCTCGCGGATCTCGCGCAGGAGCGGCAGGGCGACGATCGAGCCGGCCGAATAGGGCGAGACCCCGACCGAGACGCTGCCGGTGAGCTCGCGCCCGGCGGCCCCGACCTCGGCCTCGGCCCGGTCGAGCTGGCGCAGGATGATCTGCGCGTTGCGGTAGAGGGCGAGGCCGGCCTGCGTCGGTTCGATCCCCTGGCGGCTGCGCACCATGAGCTGCTGGCCGAAATGGCGTTCGAGCGCGCTCAGCTGCTGGCTGAGGGCGGGCTGGGCGATGTTGAGGGACGCGGCGGCCCGCGACACACTGCCCGTCTCGACCATTTTGACGAAGAATTTGAGCCGCTTGGTGTCCATGCCCGTCTTTTTCGCGTGCCCCCTCGGCGGTCTGCCCGAAGTTCGTGCAGCGCGGCCAGAAGGCTACCCTGGCGGTCTCCGGGCGGAAACATATAATGAATCCCTCTACCTCCATAGGGCCGGAAGAGCTTGTGGGGTCGGGGGTACGCCGTAGGATCGGGCTCAGCGTTCGCGCCACTATCAGCGCACTGACCTGGGGACGGCATGAGCTTTTCGGACTATCGCACCGCACTCGTCACTGGGGCTTCGGCCGGCATGGGCACGGCTCTCGTTGAGCGGTTGTGCGCCGAAGGTCTCACCGTTCACGCGCTCGCCCGCCGGGCCGACCGGCTCGACGAGCTCGCCGCGCGCACCGGCTGCATCCCCCACGCGGTGGACATCACCGACACTGAGGCCCTGAAGGCCGCCGTGGAGGGGCTGGAGATCGACGTCCTCATCAACAATGCCGGCGTCGGCCGCGCCGGCAACATCACCACGATGGACGAGTTCGGCGTCGACGAGCTGATCGACCTCAATCTGCGTGCGGTCCTGCACATCACGCGGCTTCTCCTGCCGGGGATGCTGGAGCGCGATCGCGGCCACATCGTGAACATCGGCTCGATGGCGGGGCAGTACAACTTCGGCGGTAACACGGTTTACCACGCGACCAAGGCCGCGATCCGCATGTTGTCGCAGCAGCTCCGGATCGACGTGAACGGCAAGCGCGTGCGCATCACCGAGTTCAGCCCCGGCCGCGTCGAGACCGAGATCTTCGACCGCAACCACGGCATGTCGAAGGACGAGGCGCGCCAGCACTGGTACGAGGGCTACGAGATTCCGGGCCCGGCCGACGTCGCCGACGCGATCGCCTACGTCATCAACCTGCCGAGCCACATCACCATCGGCCACATGGAGATGATGTCGACCTTCCAGGCGCCGGGCGGTCTTTCGATCGTGAAGACCGCGAAGTGAGCGCGGTGGACGCCGCGTCCCCGAGCCCAGCCGCGAGCCCGCCGCTTCTCCAGATCCGCAACCTCTCCAAGAGCTTCGGCGACCTTCTCGTCCTCGACGACATCTCGCTCGACGTGCCGCGCTCATCGGTCACGACGCTCATCGGGGCTTCGGGCTCGGGCAAGAGCACGCTGCTGCGGTGTATCAACCGCATGGAGATCCCGTCCTCCGGCGAGGTTCTCCTCGACGGGGACGAGGTCGGCACCATGCAGGGCCGGCGCGAGGGGCGCGTCCCCGCCTCCGCCGCGGCCCTCTCCGCGCAGCGCGCCGAGATGGGCATGGTCTTCCAGCACTTCAATCTGTGGCCGCACATGACGGCGCTCGGCAACGTGATGGTGGCGCTGCGCCGCGTGCGCCGCATGTCACGCGCGACGGCGCGCGAGACGGCCGAGCATTTCCTCGACCGGGTCGGGATGCTTGAGCACGCCCGCCGCTTCCCCGCGCGCCTCTCGGGCGGACAGCAGCAGCGCGTCGCGATCGCGCGTGCGCTGGCGATGCGGCCGCGCCTGATGCTGTTCGACGAGGCGACCTCCTCCCTCGACCCGGAGCTGACGCACGAGGTTCTCCTCACGATGCAGGCGCTCGCGGACGAGGGGATGACGATGATGATCGTCACCCACGAGATGGCCTTCGCCCGCGCCGTCTCCGACCGGATCGTGTTCCTGCACAAGGGCCGGCTCGAGGTCGACGGCCCGCCCGAGACGGTGTTCGGGGGCGCGGGAAACGCGAACCTCGAGCGCTTCCTGCGCACGGTGCAGTTCGGGGGCGCGGCATGAGCGCGCTCGGCGAGCTTCTCGACCCGTCCCTCCTGTGGGAATATCGCGCGCTGCTCCTGCGCGGCCTCCTCAAGACGCTGGAGGTCTTCGGCCTTTCGCTGGCGCTGGCGCTGACGCTCGGCTTCCTCGCCGCGCTCGCGGCCGTGCGCGGGCGGCCGTGGCTGCGCCGCCTGTCGATCGGGCTGTGCGAGTTCGTGCGCAACATCCCCGAATATGTCCTGATCATCTGGCTCTATATCGCGCTGCCGGTGTTCATCAGCCGCCTCTTCGACACACGGGTGAGCTTCGAGGCGCAGGCGACCGCCGTCATCGCGCTCGGCCTCGTCTTCTCCGGCTACTTCGCGGAGACCTTCCGCGCCGGCTTCCAGGCCACCCCGCGGGGGCAGACGGAGGCGGGAGAGGCGCTCGGCCTTAGCCCGCGCGACGTGACGCTCCGCATCCTCCTGCCGCAGATCGTGCTGCGCCTCGCGCCCGAGCTCCTCAACGTCTCGATCTCGCTCTTCAAGTCGACCTCGATCGTCTCGCTGATCGGCGTCCAGGACCTGATGTACCAGGCCTCTCTCATGACCTCGCAGCTGATGCGGCCGGTGCCGATCTACACGGGCACCGCGCTGATCTTCGTCGTCACGATCCTGACGGCGAGCCTCGGGGTGCGCTGGCTCGCCCACGTGCTGAACCAGCGGATCGCGTGAAGGCCATCCCATGGACATGATCACGCGCGTCATCATTCCGGGATTGCCGCTGTTCTGGCAGGGCTTCCTCGTGACGCTGGAGCTCTGCGCGATCGGCTTCTTCGGCGGCATCGTGCTCGGCGCGGTGCTGACGCTCCTCGGCTTCGTGTCGCGGCCGACGCGCTGGATCGCGACGGCGATCGCGGAATTCTTCCGCGCGACGCCGGTCTATGTCGGCCTCGTCTGGGTCGCCTATGTCTGGCCGGACCTCTTCGGCTGGCCGGACACGGTGTGGCAGGCGGCGTGCGCGGCGCTGGTCCTCCAGACCGGGGCCTACCTCTCCGAGACGTTCCGTGGCGGGTTCCTCGCCATCGCGCGCGGTCAACGCGAGGCGGCGGCGGCGCTCGGCCTGCGCCCCGCCACCATCGTCGTGCAGATCCTGACGCCGCAGGTTCTGCTGAACTCGATACCCTCGCTCATCAACCAGATGGTTATCGTATTCAAGTCGTCGACGGTCGTATCGGTGATTGGCGTTCAGGATCTTCTCTACCACGCCAACTCAATCATCAACCGATACTACGAGCCGTTGGAAGTCCTGACGTTCGTTGCGTCCATTTATATCTTGACGATTACGTTGATATCGATGGCAGCCCGCAAGGTCGAAGCCCGACTGCGCGAACGTCTTTCCTGAAACTTCGTACAGCAGGAGGTGATCTATGGAACTCACTAGCAAGCGTGACGTCCTGAAGGGGATGGCCCTCGTCGCCGGCGGCGCGGTCGCCCTCGGCGCCGGCGCGACGATGGGCGCGCGCCCGGCCGCCGCCCAGGCGATCCCCGGCAATGGCGGCCTCGATCCCGAATCCGTCCTCGCCAAGGTGCGCAGCACGGGCAAGCTCTCCGTCGGCTACGCGCAGACCCCGCTGTGGTTCTATCGCGACCTGAAGTCCGGCGAGCTCCGCGGCGTCTACAAGGACCTCATCGACGACCTCGCCCGCGACATGGAAGCCGAAGTCGAGTTCAAGGAAGTCGACTTCGCGACCGCGACCGTCGCGCTGCGCAACGGCGACTATGACGTGTTCGGCGCCTCGCTCGCCTACACCCCGCCGCGCGCGCTGACGATCGACTATGTCGGCCCGCTCTGGTCGAAGGGCAACGTCGCGATCACCCACAAGGACTTCCTGGAGCGCTTCTCCTCGCCGTCCGACTTCAACGATCCCGACGTGATCTTCTCGCAGGGCGCGGGCCAGGCCGAGGAAAGCCGCGTACGGGCGTTGTTCCCGAAGGCGCAGATGATCACGACGTCGGGCCAGCTCTCGCTCGCGATGGAGCCGATCCGCGCCAAGCGCGCCCACCTCTTCATGGGCGGCGAGATGGACGCGCAGATCTTCGTCAAGAACAACCCGTGGGCCGCGATCGTGGCGCCGGACCAGCCGTTCGACCGCCGTCCGAACACGTGGGCGATCCGCTACGGCGACACGTCGTGGAAGTCCTATCTGGAGACCTGGACGATCGCCTCGAAGGAGAGCGGCCGCATCCAGCAGGTCTACGACAAGTATGTCGAGGAGCTGCTCGACGCGAGCTGACCCTTTCCGAACGCATCCGGGCGGAGCACCCCTCCGCCCGGCCCGGTGCGGGGTCTGTCCCGCCGCGCCCCTGACGCCGCCCCGCCCCCCTCCGACCGCATTGGCATCGACCATGGACCTCGCGCCCCGCCGCATCGGCATCCTCGTCCCTCCCGCGAACTGGACCATCGAGGCGGAGATTCCGCGCTATCTGCCGCCGGGCGTCGCCGTGAACATCCACCGCCTGTCGCGCCGCAGCCCGGAGAGTTTTGGCGAGGAGCGAAAGAAGGTGACGCGCGAGTCGCTGGGCGCGCTGGCCCTGTCGCTGGGTCCGGCGGCGATCGACCTCGCCGAGGCCTCGCCGGAGGTGATCGTCTATTGCTGCACCTCGGGCAGCTTCGTGAACGGGCACGGGCGGCAGACCGAGCTGTCCGACAAGATCACCGCCCTCACCGGCGTTCCGGCGACGACGACCTCGGCCGCGCTCCTCCAGGGGCTGACGGCGGTGGGCGCCAGGCGCGTCTTCCTCGTGACGCCCTATCCGGACAACATCAACGCGCTGGAGATCGCCTTCCTCGAATATTACGGCTTCGAGGTCGTCCACGCCGACTCGGTGCCGTGCGAGAATGACGACGCGATCCGCGCGACACCCTCGTCGGCGGTCGCGGACCTCATCCTGTCGCAACCGGACGCGATCGCGCGCGCCGATGCGATCTTCATCAGCTGCACCAACCTGCGCGCGATGGACCAGATCGAGCGACTGGAGGCCGAGACGGGCCTCCCGGTCCTCTGCTCCAACCAGGTCTCCCTGTGGGCCGCCCTCGGCGCCCTCGGCCTGACGGCCCCCGGCCCGGGCAGCTTGTTCTCCCGCCCCCTGCCGGCCGAGCCCGCGGCCGCCTAACGGGTGCGACGCCGGCGTCTGCGGGCGTCAGCGGATCTCGCCCCTGCCCCAGGGGCCTCGACGGATCGCGCGTCATGCGCATCAGTAGGCTCCGCCGAGCGGGATCGCACGAGGACGCACGAGGGGCCGCGACTGCATGAGTGTGTTCGCCACGACGGAGCCGGGCCAAGCAGAGAGCGCGGGGCTTGCCCGGCGCGTTGCCTTCGCCGCCCAGATCACCGCGGTGTCGGGGTTCGTGGACGCCGTCGGGGCGCTCCACCTTCTCGGCCTCAATGTCGCGTTCATGAGCGGCAACACCACCTCCTTCGCGACGGCGATCCTCCAGGGCGACCGCGGCCTGATCCTCGCGGGCGCGGCGATCATCGCAACGTTCGTGGCCGGTGCGGCGCTCGCGACGCGCCTTGCGCTGATGATCCCCGCGCGCCTGCTCTTCCTCAGCATCATGGGGGTGGAGGCGCTTCTCTTCGCGGCCGCGCTCGGGCTTTCCGGCAAGGTGCCGGACCTCGTCGCGACGCTGCCCCTGTGCTTCGCCATGGCGATCCAGAACGTGCTGCGCGACACCGTCGCCGGCTCCGAGATCGGCCGGACCTTCGTGACCGGCACGCTCTATTCGCTCGGCGCCGGGCTCGCGCGGATCCGGCGGCGCGGGAACGCCACGAAGGCGGGCCTTGCCGCGCTGTCGTGGTGCAGCATCGTGGCGGGCGGGGCGGCCGGTGCGGCCGTCATGCTGCGCTTCGGCCTCGAAGCCTCGCTGTGGACCGCGCTCGCGATCCTCGCGGCGATGACGGCGCTCCACATGGTGTGGCCGGCGCCGATCCCCGAACGGGCGCCGCACCATGAGGATGCCGCGCGCGCCGGGCCGTCTGATGGCGCCGCCCTCGCCGGCGCCACGGCCGGCGGCCCCGGCGAAGCGGGCTCGTCCGCGCGAAGCGTTTGAAGCATGAAGTGACGCGCGATCGCGTCCAGCCGCCGAGCACGCGCGGACCCACCGCCCAAACCGCGCGACGGCGCACGGGTTTCGGGCCCCTGCCGCCCGTCAAGCTCGGGAACGCCGATGGCGGGTCCGCCGGACGCTTTGTGTCGGCCCCATCAAACATCGCCCGCCCGCCCCGGCTCGCAACGAGCTGCGAAGACGAAGGTTGAAGTGCTCGACGAACGGATGATCGGGCGATCGCCTCGCGGACTGAGCCGACCCACCCCGGCGACGCGCCCCTTGATAGTTACATTTTCAACTAATAGCGATGACCCCCACCGCTGCAATCGGGAGGACGCCTCGATGAACAAGCTGACGCCGCCGACGACGCTGACCGCGGCCGCGACCCCCGTCGGCACCACCGACGGCTACATGCCGGGCTTCGGCAACGATTTCGAGACCGAGGCGCTGCCGGGCGCGCTGCCGCAAGGCATGAACAGCCCGCAAAAGTGCAATTACGGCCTCTATGGCGAACAGCTTTCAGGCACCGCCTTCACCGCCCCCGCGCACCAGAACGAGCGGACTTGGTGCTACCGCATCCGCCCCTCGGTGAAGCACACGAGCCGGTTCAAGAAGATCGACGTGCCCTACTGGGTGACGGCCCCGAACATCGACCCCGACATCATCTCGCTCGGCCAATATCGCTGGGATCCGGTGCCGCACACGGATGCCGATCTCACCTGGATCACCGGCATGCGCACGATGACGACGGCGGGCGACGTCAACACGCAGACCGGGATGGCGAGCCACATCTATCTCGTCACCCGATCGATGGTGGATTCCTACTTCTACAGCGCCGATTCAGAGCTCCTCGTCGTCCCCCAGCAGGGGCGGCTGCGCTTTGCGACCGAGCTCGGCGTGATCGACCTCGAACCGAAGGAGATCGCCATCCTACCGCGCGGCCTCGTCTATCGCGTCGAGGTGCTGGAAGGGCCGTGCCGCGGCTTCGTGTGCGAGAACTACGGCCAGAAGTTCGAGCTGCCCGGCCGCGGCCCGATCGGGGCGAACTGCATGGCAAACCGGCGCGACTTCAAGACCCCCGTCGCCGCGTTCGAGGATCGCGAGACGCCCTCCACCGTGACGGTGAAATGGTGCGGCGCGTTCCACGTCACCGAGATCGGCCATTCCCCGCTCGACGTCGTCGCCTGGCACGGCAACTACGCGCCGGTGAAGTACGACATGCGCAATTATTGCCCGATCGGGGCGATCCTGTTCGACCATCCCGACCCCTCGATCTTCACCGTGCTCACCGCGCCCTCGGGCGTCGCGGGGACTGCGAACATCGACTTCGTGCTCTTCCGCGAGCGGTGGATGGTGATGGAGGATACGTTCCGCCCGCCCTGGTACCACAAGAACGTGATGTCGGAGCTGATGGGCAACATCTACGGCCAGTATGACGCGAAGCCCCAGGGCTTCGTGCCGGGCGGGATGAGCCTTCACAACATGATGCTGCCTCACGGGCCGGACCGGGAGGCGTTCGAGAAGGCGTCCAACGCCGACCTCAAGCCGCACAAGCTGGAGGAGACGATGAGCTTCATGTTCGAGACGCGCTTTCCCCAGCACCTCACCCGCTTCGCCGCTGAGGAGGCGCCGCTGCAGGACGATTATATCGACTGCTGGACGAGCCTCGAGAAGCACTTCGACGGCACGCCCGGCCGCAAATAGCGCCGCGCCACAGACGGACACGTCGCATCATGCCCCTTATGAGAAGCTGGGTGGTCTCGGCCAATGCCGCCGAGACCGACTTCCCGCTGAACAACCTCCCCCACGGCGTCTTCTCGGCGCCGGGGCGGCGGCATCATCTCGGCATCGCGATCGGCGCGATGATCCTCGACGTGACGGCGGCCGCGCCCGTGCTCGCCCCCGCGCTCCGCGGCGCGCTGCCGGATGGCGCCGCCGACCCGCTGGCGGGGCCGGACTGGAACGCCTTCATGGCGGCGGGACCGGCGGTGTGGGCGGCGTTCCGCGCCGCGCTCCAGACGATGCTCGCCGAAGGGGCGGCGGCGCGCGAGGCGCTCGCCCCCCATCTGGTCCAGATGAGCGAAGCGCGGCTCCACCTGCCCTTCACGGTCGCCGAATACACCGACTTCTATGCCGGCCGTCAGCACGCCTTCAATGTCGGCACCATGTTCCGCGGACCGGAGAACGCGCTGCCGCCGAACTGGCTGCACATCCCGATCGGCTACAATGGCCGCGCCTCCACGGTGGTGGTCTCCGGCACCGACATCCGCCGCCCGCTCGGGCAGACCAAGGCGGCCGACGCGGACGCGCCGACCTTCGGCCCCTCCCGCCGGCTCGACATCGAACTCGAGATGGGTGCGATCGTCGGCACGCCGTCCGCGATGGGGTCGCCGGTGACGGTCGCCGAGGCGGCGCAGATGATCTTCGGCTACGTCCTCCTCAACGACTGGTCGGCGCGCGACATCCAGGCCTGGGAATACCAGCCGCTCGGCCCCTTCCAGGCGAAAGCGTTCGGGACGACGATCTCACCCTGGATCGTGAGCCGCCTCGCGCTGGCGCCCTTCGCCGTCGGCGCCCCGCCGCGCGAAAAGCCGCTCCTGCCCTACCTGCGGGACGACGGGCCGGGCCATTATGACATCGCCCTCTCGGTCGAGATGGCGGGGGCGTCGGGACCCTCCGCGACGATCAGCCGGACGAACGCGCGCGAACTCTATTATTCGGCCGCGCAGCAGCTCGCCCATCATGCCTCGTCCGGCTGCGCGATGCGGACCGGCGACCTCCTCGGCTCCGGCACCATCTCCGGGCCGACGCGGGAGAGTTACGGCTCCCTCCTCGAGATGACGTGGGGCGGGCGCGATCCGATCGAACTGCCGGGCGGCGCGCGGCGCACCTTCATCGAGGATGGAGACACCCTCACCCTCAAGGGCCATGCCGAGGGCGACGGCTACCGGATCGGCTTCGGCGAGTGCCGCGGGACGATCCGGCCCGCCCCGGACGTTCCGTCGTGAGCCCCCCGGCGCGCGGGCGCCTGGCCGCGGCGGCGCGGGGCGCGCGATGAGCGAGGCGGTGCTCTACGACTACTGGCGCTCCTCGGCGAGCTATCGGGTGCGGATCGCGCTCCATGCCGCCGCGATCCCGTTCCGCGCCGTCCCCATCGACCTCCTCGCCGGCGCGCAGCATGCGCCCGAGCACATCGCCCGCAACCCGCAGGCCTTCGTCCCGGTGCTGGAGATCGACGGCCTGCGCCTCACCCAGTCGCTCGCGATCATCGACTATGTCGACCGGACGCGGGCGGCGGGCTTCCTGCCGGACGATCCGGCCGAACGCGCACGCCTGCTGGCGCTTGCCCATGTGATCGCCTCCGACACGCACCCGATCTGCAATCCGTCCGTCGTCTCGGTCCATGTGCGCGGGACGGCCGACCCGGAGGCCGCGCGGCGAGCGTGGATGGCCCACTTCATCCGCCGCGGCCTCGCCGCCTTCGACACCCTGCTCGACCACCCCGGCACCGGCCCCTTCTGCCATGGCGCGGCCCCCGGCCTCGCGGACTTCTGCCTCGTGCCGCAGGTCTACAACGCGGCGCGGTGGGGGGTGGACACGGCCGACCTCACGCGCGTCAACGCGGTCGCCGAGGCGTGCGCGTCGGTGGCCGCCTTTCGCGCCGCCGCGCCGGTGCAGCCGGGCTGATCGGCCGGCGGTCCAAACGCCGCAGAGTCTTGATCGGCGCGGGGGCGGTCCGTAGCTCCGGCGGGCACGACTGGTCGAGACGAACGCGGAAAGGTCTACCCGATGGATGTGAACAAGATTCTGGAGAGCGTTCTCGGCTCCCAGCTCCCCGGCCAGACGGGCGGCAGCGGCGACGGCGGCCAGCCGGGCGGGCGCGGCGGCGGACTTGCGGGCAGCCTCCTCGGCGGCGCGGCGGCGGGCGGGCTGATGGGGATGCTCACCGGCTCGAAGAAGAAGGGCGGGCTCGGCGGGAAGGTCATCACCTATGGCGGCCTCGCGGTCGTCGGCGGCCTCGCCTACAAGGCCTATCGCGACTGGCAGGCGAAGAACGCCGCCGCCCCGGCTCAGGCCCAGGCCCCGGCGCAGATCCCGGCGAGCGCGCCGACGCCCATCGCCCCCGCCGGCTTCGATGTCGAGAATGACCGCGACGCGGCGGGCGACGATTTCCGCCTGATCCTCGTGCGCGCGATGATCGCGGCCGCCCAGAGCGACGACCACATCTACCAGGACGAGCACCGCCGGATCCGCGAGCAGGTCAAGGAGTGGGACCTCGGGCCGACGGAGAAGGCGGCCCTCTACGATTATTTCTCGGACCCGGCCGACGCCGCGACCATCGCCCGCCTCGCCCGGACCGACGAGCAGAGGGCCGAGATCTATCTCGCCTCCGCGCTCAGCATCGATCCGGACACGCCGCAGGAGCAGGCCTACCTCCAGTCCCTCGCCGACCGCCTCGGCCTCCCGGAGGGCCTGCGCGGCTATCTCGATGCCGAGGCCGAAGCCGCCCGTCTCGGCGTCGACTGACAACACGACACGGCCGCGCTCGCGCGGCCGATGATGGCGGCGTCCCGAGGGGCGCCGCCGACACCCTCGCCCATCCTCACGCGACGGGCGCAGCGCGGGCCGCGCCCCACCCTCGCCGCGCCCCCCCGCGAGCAACAAACTTGCCGTCCCGAGCCTTGCGGCAGCGCCGCATCGCGGCCCCTGTGGGGCGCATCGCGCGTCGGTCGCCTCCCCACCCGCCAGTCAACTTCCCGTGAGGCCCTGCCCCCACGCGAGAAAGCGCGCCATTTCTCCGGATGCTGCGCCAAAGTACGAAATAAATAGCAACGTTACCGCGCAACCGACGGCCGGAACTGCGCGTGATAACGATTTATCTCTGGCGTGGATGTAACAGTAAAAATGGCCTAGTATTTAGTTGAATCCATAGTGAATCGCTGCAAAGGTGGCGCGCGAACACGAGAGGATATCCTTATGACCGCGTCGAATGTCGACGGTGACGCTCAGACGACCGACTCTGCGGTCGCGGCGGATCGCGCCGCGTCTATGGGGGACATGGGTCCCGACAAGGATCTGAAGGACAAGGCGAGGGCCATCATCAAACGGCACGCCGCCTACGGCGCCGCCGGGGGCCTCATCCCGCTGCCGCTCCTCGACATCGCCGCCGCGAGCACCATCCAGATGCGGATGATCTCCCAGCTCGCCGAGCTTTACGGCGTCCCCTTCTCCGAGCAGATCGTGAAGACCACGGTTACCTCGCTCGTCGCCTCCGTCATTCCGCAGGCCGGCGTCGGCTACGCCGCGCTGTCGACGGTGCGCGCGGTTCCCGTCGTCGGCACCGCGCTCGGCATGGCGACCTTCCCGGCCCTTTATGGCGCGATCACCTATGCGCTCGGGCGGACCTTCGCCTCGTACTTCGCCAATGGCGGGACGATCGAGAACCTGACCGTCGGCGACGTGAAGGAGCGCTTCAAGGCCGAGTTCGCGCGCGCCCGCAAGTCGAAGGACGATCCCGCGATGGCCGCCGAGGACATCACGCCGAAGACCGAAGACAAGCCGAAGGAAACCGCCTCGACGAAGCGGACCGCCAGCGCCGCGAACTGAGGCAAACCTTGCGCGGCGCGGGTGGCTTTGGGCCCCTTTCGCGCCGCCTTGGCTCCATCCCAATCCGATGCACGGCCGGGAGGTGACAGCCCGGCCACGGCGGGCCGTCGCGCCCTCGCCGCGCGATCGACCTCGTCGTCCCGATGAGAAGCCGTAGATCCATGAGCGACCACCAAGAACCGAAAATCTGGGACATCGCGATCGCCGGCAGCGGCATCGCGAGCACGATCCTCGGCATCATCCTCGCCAAGAACGGACTCAGCGTCATTCTGGTCGAGAAGGGTGAGCACCCGCAGTTCGCGATCGGCGAGTCGACGATCCCGCAGACCTCGCTGATGCTGAAATCGCTCGCGCTGCGGCACGACATTCCCGAGCTCGACGCGCTCACCTCGTTCGAGAATGTGAGCCGCAACGTCTCCCGCGCGTGCGGGCAGAAGAGCAATTTCGGCTTCGTCTTCCAGCGCCCGAACGCGCACCACGCGCCCGACGAGTGCCACCAGCTCGGCGTCGCGCGCGCCAATTTCCGCGAGTCCCACCTCTACCGGCAGGACGTCGATTCCTATCTGCTGCAGACCGCGATCCGCTACGGCTGCAAGGTCCACCAGAAAACCGGGATCAGTGAAATCGTGTTCGCGGACGACCGCGTCACGCTCACCACCGACCGCAAGTTCGACATCGCCGCGCGCTGCTTCGTGGACGGCAGCGGCTACGTCTCGCTGCTCGCGCGCAAGCTCGGCATCCGCGACGCGGAGCCGAGGCTCGCGACCACCACGCGCACGATGTTCACCCACATGATCGACGTGCGGCCCTATGACGAGGCGGTGCCGGCCGGCACGCCCGCGCCGAGGCTCACGCCCTGGCACCACGGGACGCTCCACCACATCTTCCGCGAAGGCTGGATGTGGGTGATCCCGTTCAACAACCACGACGACGCGATGAACAATGTCGTCAGCGTCGGCCTGCAGCTCGACCCGCGCGTGCGGCCGAAGCCGGACATCGACCCGTTCGAGGAATTCCAGAACATCATCGCGGACTATCCGGGGATCCGCTCCCAGTTCCGCGACGCGAAGCCCATCCGCGAGTGGATCTCGTCGGGCCGCCTCCAATACACCTCCAGCACCAATGTCGGCGATCGCTGGTGCCTCCTGTCCCACTCCGCCGACTTCATCGACCCCCTTTTCTCGCGCGGCCTCAGCAACTCGATGGAGGTGATCAACCTCGCCGCCCAGCTCCTCATCGAGGGCGCGCGCAAGAACGACTTCTCCGAGAAGCACCTCACCCCGCTGAAGACGCTCCAGAGCGAGACCGCGCGCTGGAACGACCGCCTCGTCCACGGCGCCTACACCTCGTTCCGCGACTTCTCGCTGTGGAACGCCTGGTTCCGCTTCTGGGGGCTCAGCCAGACCTACGGCGTCCTGCGGCTCGCCAAGGCGTTCACCGATTTCGAGCGCAGCAACGACCCCGCCGCCTTCGAGCACCTCGAGAACTCGGTGCTGCCGGGGGCGCTGACGCCCGACCACCCGCACATCGCGGAGAAGATGCTCAACGCCTACGCCATCCTCCAGGAGGTCGCCGAGGAGCGGAAGGCGCCCGGCGAGGCGGCGAAGGAGATCTTCGCGGTCTACGAATCGATCCCCGACCTTCCGCCGAACTTCGCCTACACCGACCCCGCCACCCGCTTCGGCCGGCAGGGGCTGACGGCGCAGCTCGAGATGGACCACTGGCTCGTCGAACAGCTGAGAGCGGCTTGAGCGCCCGGCGGCGGATAGCGGCGCGCCGGCTCGGAGGTCGCCTGTGAAGATGCTGCGACTTCTGCTCGCCGCGGCCGGCGACGAGCGCAACCGCATCGTGCTCGCGACGATCGCGGCCGGCGTCGCCATGGGCGCGGTGCTCGCGGTCGTGAACACGGTCACCGAGTACGACAAGAACGCCAGCGCGCAGGTGACGCTGATCGGCGTCTTCATCCTCAGCTGCGCGACCTTCCTCTACGCCAAGAGCTACGCGCTGAATGGGACGGCGCGCGTCGTGGAAGCCCTCCTCGACCGCACCCGCACGCGCTTCGCGGAGAAGATCCGCCGCGCGGACATGCGCTCGATCGAGGGGCTGCAGCGGCGCATCGCCGTCACCCTGCCGCGCGACACGCAGACCCTGTCGGAGGCGGGGACGATCATCGTCCACGGCTTCTCCTCGGGCGTGATGCTGTGCTTCTCGGCCTTCTATGTGGCGACGCTGTCGCTGCTCGCCTTCGCGATCACGATCGTCCTCTTCGGCAGCGCGGTCTATTTCTACAAGCGCAGCCAGGAGCGCAGCGCCGACATCCTGCGCAGCGCCGCGCAGGCGGACACCCAATTCTACAACGCCTTCCTCAACCTCCTGAACGGCTTCAAGGAGGTGAAGATCAGCACCGCGCGCGGCGACGATCTTCAGGAGAACTACATCGCGACCCTGTCCGAAGCGACGCACCACCACCGCGTCGCCTCGGCCCAGCGCTTCAATGCCGGCGCGAACATCACGAACTTCTTCTTCTATCTCCTGATGGGCGTCCTGGTGTTCGGCCTGCCGCAGAACGAGGACTCGGCCGAGGTCGCGGCGAAGGTCATCAATGTCGTGATCTTCGTGGGCTCGGCGATCGAGATCGTGCTGCGCGCGCTGCCGATGCTCGCCCGCGCCAACTTCGCGATCGACAATCTGGAGGAGCTGGAGCGCAAGCTCGACGCGGCGGACGAGAAGGCGGCGGAGAGCACCGCCAAGGACGCGCCTGTGCTGAAGGAAGGCATCTCCTGCCGGATGATCAGCTACAGCTATTTCGACCCCGCCGGGCAGCCGCTCTTCAGCGTCGGGCCGCTCGATCTCGAGATCAAGGCGGGCGAGGTGCTGTTCATTGTCGGCGGGAATGGCAGCGGGAAGTCGACGCTCCTGCGCCTCGTCACGCGCCTCTACGAGCCGCAATCGGGCGTCATGATGTGGGACGGCAGGCGCGTCGACCAGTCGAACCTCACCGACTATCGCAACCTCTTCTCCGCGATCTTCTCCGACTTCCACCTCTTCGACCGCCTCTACGGCCTCGACGGGGTGGATCCGGACACCGTGCAGGGCCTCCTGGAGCGGATGCAGCTCCAGCACAAGACGCGCTACGAGGACGGGCGGTTCAGCGAGATCAACTTGTCCACGGGACAACGTAAGCGTTTGGCTCTCTTGACAACTCTTCTGGAAGGCAAGCAGATATCGATATTCGACGAGTGGGCTGCGGATCAGGATCCCGAATTCAGAAAGTATTTCTACGAGGTCCTCGTGCCCGAGTGGCGATCCCAAGGCAAAACGCTGGTCATCGTCAGCCATGACGATCGGTATTTCCATGTCGCCGATCGCGTCATCTTCATGGAAGACGGCCGCACCGTTGAGCGGAGCCTAGCGGAATGAAGGCCGCCACCACCATGACCGCCAAGCAGCCGGCGAAGCGCCACCGGTGGCTCGACGCGACGATCATCTTCTCGCTCTTCGTCGGCGTCTCGCTGATCTTCCTGTGGCAGACGCTGTTCGTGCTGGTGCCGCCGGGCTCGGCGGGCGTCATCTACCGCGTCTTCCTGGGCGGCACGGATCTGTCGCTCACGCTGCGCGAGGGCATCAATTACAAGTGGCCCTGGAACTCGGTCTATCTCTACGAGATGCGGACCCAGGAGAACGACATCACGGTCATCGCGCAGTCGACCGACGGGCTCGTGATCGAGGTGGATCTCAGCGTCCTCTACCACCCCAACGAAGAGCACCTGCCGCAGCTCCATGTCGGCCTCGGACCGGACTATTATGAGCGCAAGGTCCGCCCGATCATCATGGAATCGACCCGCCAGGTGATCGGCAAGTACGACACGCATGCCCTCTATTCGCGCGACACGCGGGCCGTCTCGCTGGAGATCCGCAGCAGCGCCGCCGAGCAGATCGCGCCGCACAATATCGAGCTCGTCGACGTCCTGATCCGCCGCCTCGTGCTGCCGCCGGAGGTGAACGCCGCGATCGCCCGCAAGCTCGTCGAGGAGCAGGCGGTGCAGACGCACGAGTTCCGCCTCCAGCTCGAACGCATAGAGGCCGAGCGCAAGCGGATCGAGGCCGTCGGCATCCGCCAATTCTATGACGAGGTGGCCGAGGCGCTGACGCCGCCCCTCCTCACCTGGCGCGGCATCGAGGCGACCGTGCGGATCGCCCAGTCGCAGAACTCCAAGATCGTGATCGTTGGGGGTGGCCAGGACCAGATGCCGCTGATCCTCGGCAGCGACCTGTCGAACCTGCCACCGCCACCACCCGGCGCGGGCAAAGACGACCCGCAGACGGCGCCCGACGGGGATACTCTTCCCTCGCTGTTCCCGCAGCCGTTCGAGGAGCCGTCCTCCACCACGGGCGAGCCCTATACGAGCGACCCGCTGCCCGAATCGCCCGCCGCGTTCGGGGGCGTCCCGCAGGACAGCGATGGCGGCACCACGAGCACGCCCGCATCGCCCGCTCCGGCGGCACCGTCCGACACGCAGTCGGCGCCGGGCGGCAGCGGCAACGGGAGCGGGAGCGGGAGCGGGACCACGCAACCGGCAATGGGCGGGACGACCAATGGCAACCGGTAGGCGCCCCCAACCCGGCCGCAACCCGGCCGCGAAGCGGACGCGGTCCGGCCGATCCTGTAGGATCGCCGTCTCGAATGGAGAGAGGCCCATGATTTTTCCGGCACCAGGCAAAGATCAGGGCGCGACGGCGCGACCGGGCGAACATCGGCAGGCGAGCGGGTCGGTCCCCGCGCGCCAGAGCTAGAGGGGGGTCACATGGGCATTCTCGGGTTCGTCCCGGTTCTCATCTATTTCGGCCTCTGCCTCATCGTCGGGATACGCGGCAAGGATGCGCGGATCGGCTATTGGGGCACCGTGCTGCTCAGCGTGTTCCTGACGCCGCTCCTCGTCTTCTTCGCGCTGATCATGCTCGAACGGCCGCAACCGGAGCGCTGACGGCCGCCGGGCCGGCAGCGGCGAAGGGCCATCGACGAAGGTCGGAGACTGGGCACCGTGCCATTGCTACATGAGATCGTCGGGCAACATGCGGCCGAGCGGCCGACGGCGCCCGCCTTGGTCGACGAGACGGGGGCGCTCTCCTACCGGGCGCTCCATCTCGGCGCGGCCCGCCTTGCCGCGCGCCTTCAGGCGGCTGGCGTCGGCCCCGGCACGATCGTCGCGATCTCCACCGAGGATGCGGGCGAGGCGGTGATCGCCATCCTCGCGATCCTTTCCTGCGGCGCGGCCTTCCAGCCGCTCGACCCGGCCTACCCCACGGAGCGGACCGCCCTCCTGCTGGCCGACGCGGCGCCCCGCGCGGTGCTCGCCTCCGCCGCGGCGGCGGCCTCCCTCCCCGCCCACGGTGGCGAGACGCTGCGCCTCGACCCGGTGGACCGGGCGGCGCTGGAGCGGGATGCGGCCGGCGCGCCCAATTCGACGGACGCGCGCGACCAGGTGAGCCCCGCCGACCTTGCCTATGTCATCCACACGTCCGGCTCCTCGGGCCGGCCGAAGGGCGTGCTCGTGCCCCATCGCGGCATCGAGAATCTCGCGCGGGCGCAGGGCGAGATCTTCGCCGTCACAGGCGAGAGCCGGATCCTGCAATTCGCCTCCCTCAATTTCGACGCGGCGGTCGCCGAGATCGCGGTCGCCCTCTATGCCGGCGCGGCGCTCCACGTCGCCCCGCGCGCCGCCCGTCTGCCGGTCGAGCCGCTCGCCGCACTCCTCGCCGACCGCGCGATCACCCACGTGACCCTGCCCCCGTCCGTCGCCGCAGCGATGCCCGGCCGGATGTTGCCGGAGGGGATGACCATCATCCTCGCGGGCGAGCCGGCGGGGGCGGCCCTCGTCGGGCGGCTTTGCGCGCGCCACACCGTGTTCAACGCCTATGGCCCGACCGAGGGGACGGTCTGCGCGACCATCGGCCTTTGCCGCCCGGACGGCGCGCCGCCGAGCATCGGCACGCCCATGAGCGGCACACGGATCGAGATCGTGGACGAGGCCGGCGCGCCGGTCGCAGTGGGCGAGACCGGCGAGATCCTCATCGGCGGGATCGGCGTCGCCGACGGCTATCTAGGCCAGCCCGACCTGACGGCGGAGCGGTTCGTCACGCGCGAGGGCGGCCGCTTCTATCGCACCGGCGACCGCGGCCGCTGGCGCGCCGACGGCGAGATCGACTATCTCGGCCGCCTCGATTCGCAGCTCAAGGTGCGCGGCCACCGCGTCGAGCCCGGCGAGGTCGAGGCTGTCCTCTGCGCCCATCCGAGCGTCGCGGCGGCGGCCGTCATCCTCGCGGGCGAGGGTCCGGCCGCCCACCTCCTCGCCTATTGTGTCGGCCAGGACGGGGCCGCCATCGATCGCGACGGGCTCAGCGCCCACCTCGCCCGGCACCTCCCCGCCTACATGCGCCCCGCCCGCATCGTGACGCTCGACGCGCTGCCGGTCTCGCCGAACGGCAAGATCGACCGGGCGCGCCTCCCGGCCCCCGACCGGGAGGCCGAGGGTTTCGACGGCGAGGCGCAGATCGGCCCGCGCGACGAGATCGAGATCGCCCTCGCCGCCGCCTTCCGGGACGTTCTGGGCATCGCGCCGCCGAGCGTGCGCAGCGACTTCTTCCGCCTCGGAGGGACCTCGCTGATGGCCGCGCAGGTCGCCTCCCGCATCGGCCGTGATCTCGGCCATACGCTCCCGCTGGAGGCCTTCGCCGAGAATGCGACGGTGGAGCGGCTCGCGATGGCGGTGCGCGCGGCGCGCGACGGGGACGGAACGGCCGCCTCCCCCCTCACCGCCCTTTCCTCGGAGGGGGACGGGCCGCCCCTCCTCCTCGTCCATCCGGCGGGCGGGACGGTGCTCGCCTATGTCGACCTCGCGCGCACCCTTTCGGGCCGCTGCCCGGTCTACGGCCTCCAGGCGGTCGGCCTCGCCAAGGACGGCCCACCGGCCAACGACCGGATCGAGGACATGGCGCGGGCCTATATCGAGGCGGTGCGCGAGCGGCTTGCACCGCGCGTGTGGCGCCTCGCCGGATGGTCGTTCGGCGCCTCCGTCGTTTTCGAGATGGCGGTGCAGCTGATCGCGGCCGGCGAGAATGTCGCCCCGCCCGTCTTCATTGACGCGCCGGTGCGCCACCAGATGGACGCGATCGGCGAGATGGACATCATCGGCCGTCTCATCCGCCTCTATAGCGAGGTGTGGTCGCTCGGCGGCGCGCCGGCGGACGCCGCGCAGGACATCGAGACCCTCGTCGCCCGGGCGGTCGAGATCGGCGTCTTCCCTCCGGACTTCGAGGCGGCGCAGGCGAAGCGCCTCGCGGCCGTCGTCGCCGGATGCTTCCGCGCCGGGTCCGCGTTCGAGCCTGGTCGGCTTCCGGGCGACGCCGTCCTCATCCGCGCCGCCGACAATCCGGTGAAGGTCGCCGACGACCGGCTCGGCTGGGGCGACCTCGTCGACGGCACGCTCGACCTCGTCTTCGTCGGGGGCACGCACACGTCGATATTGCGGCCACCGCACGTCGCCGACCTCGCGCAAGCTATCCTCGCCGCGCAGGAGGGACGCATCGCGTCATCCACCTTGGTTTCTTGAATAAATTTAAGTTGAACGTCGCGCTTCGCGTCTCAAAATTGTATAGCAAATATGTAATTTGCGTCGCAGTTGAGACATCCGTAAACGGGTGCCGAGCGTACGTCCTTCTCGGGGACGATGAAGTCGAAGAAGCGAAGTCGCCGCGGGCCTTCGGGCACGACGAACACCGGCGAAATCGGCCGGACAGAATCGAAGCGCCAACTTTGACGTTGGGGAGATGAGACTTTGGACGCGAACGCCTTTGATGCCTACATCGCGCGCTGGGAGAAAAAGGCGATGGTGCGTTCGACGCCGCGCCGCGCGCTCCCCGAGGTGAACGGCGACAGCCACCACTACCCCCTCTTCCGCCAACCCCTGTGCATCCATCCCGCCGTGATCGCGCGCGGGGAGGATGTCGTGTCCGGCATCCTTCTTCAGTCGTGCTACAAGTATATGGAAGATATCGCGCTGACTGAGACGGAAGTCGTCTGCCGGATTACCACGCGGATCGCCAACGGCCGCACCCCCTACGACTTTTCGCGCAAGCTTCAGCAGGTCGCGCTCACGGTCGTGACGGACGAAAACTATCACGCCTATGTCGCGCGGGACTTCCTCGACCAGCTCTCCCAGCTTCGCGCCGCGCCCCCGATCGCCCATCCCAAGGAGACCGAGCTCTCCGTCGCCCTCGCCGAGACGCTCGGGCGTCTGCCGCACGAATTCCACGACGAGTTCGAGCTGATCGCCGTCGCGATCGCCGAGAACACGCTCACCCGCGAAATCATCGACCTGCGCTCCGACCGCAAGCTCGACGACGCCTTCCGCCTGTCCCTCTCCGACCATCTCGGCGACGAGGCGCAGCACTCCGGCTTCTTCCAGACCTTCCTCGGCGAGTTCTGGCGCCAGGTGCACCCCGAGCGGCGCGCGATCCTCGGCCGGGCGCTGCCGGCCTTCCTGATCCGCTATCTCGGCGTCGGCATCGAGCAGCAATTCGACCTCGCCGTCCTCGGCACGTTCGGCTTCTCCCACGAGGAGGCGCAGGAGATCGTCGAGGACTGCCATGACGGCTTCACGCTCGGGCCGGATCACCCGATGCTCGGCAACATCGTGCGCCTCCTCCAGACCGCGGGGATCATGTCCGACGCGCCGACCCGCGAAGCCTTCTGGCACGCCGGGCTGATCGCGCGGGGCGCGTGATGGCCGACCTTTCGCCCCCCGCCACCTTCGAGCGGACCGCCGCCCGGACGCCGGGCGATTTCGTCTCCGCGATCGCCGCGCGCGAGCCGCACCGCCTCGCGATCGTCGACGGCGCGCGGCACGTCTCCTATGGCGAACTCGACGCGCTCGCCGATCGCGTGGCCGCCGCGGTGGCGAGCCGGCTCGGCCCGGCGCGGCGCGACCGGATCGTCGCCCTCTCGATGCCGCCCGGTTTCGGCACAGTCGCCGCGATGCTCGGCATCATGAAGGCCGGCGCCTGCTATCTGCCGATCGACCCTGAGCAGCCGCAATCGCGCATCGACTTCGTGCTCGCCGATTCCGGCGCGGCGCTCCTCATCGAGGACGGTGCGTTGGGCGGGGCGTATGAAGGAGAGCGGATCGCGCTCGCCGACGCGCTCGCCTTCGAGGGCGAGGCCGCGCCCCACGCCGCAGACCCCGCGGACGCGGCCTACGCGATCTACACCTCCGGCTCCACCGGCACGCCGAAGGGCGTCGTCATCGAGAACCGCAACGCGGTCAATCTCATCCACGGCTGCCTCGACCGCGTCGGCTTCAGCGGCGAGGATCGCGGCCTCGCCTTCGCCTCCATCAGCTTCGACGCGGCGATCTGGGAGACGTTCGGGATCCTCTCCTGCGGCGGCGCGCTCGTCATCGTGGCCCCCGAGGTGCGGCGCAATCCGGCCGCGCTCGTCGACCTCATGGCCCGCGAGAGGGTGAGCCTCGCGACGCTGCCGCCGGCGCTCCTGCCGAAGCTCCCGGACGTGCCGCTCCCGAACCTGCGCCTCCTGGTGACAGCCGGAGACACCTGCTCGGCCGACGACGTCGCCCGCTGGTCGGCCGGCCGGCAGATGCTGAACGGATACGGGCCGACCGAGGCGAGCGTGTGCGCCGCCTGCGCCGACCTCACGCCAGAGACGCCCGCGACGCTGATCGGCAGCGCGATGCCCGGCGCCACCCTCTATGTGCTGTCCGAAAGCGGCGAGCCGGTGGGGGTCGGGGGCGAGGGCGAACTCTATATCGGCGGGGCGGGCGTCAGTCGGGGTTATCTCAACCGGCCCGAACTCACCGCCGCGCGCTTCCTCACCGGCCCCGCCTTCCCCGGCGACCGCGTGTTCCGCACCGGCGACCGCGTGCGCGTCACGGCGCCCGGCATTTTCACCTTCCTCGGCCGCATCGACAACCAGGTGAAGATCTCCGGCCACCGCGTCGAGCTCGACGAGGTGGGCCGGGCGATGGAGCGGGTCGAGGGGGTCGCGCAGGCCTGCGTCATCGCCTTCGGCGAGGACAATGCGCGCCGCCTCGTCGCCTTCTACGTGCCGACCGGCGAGCCGGTCGCGCCGGCCCGCCTCACCGAGGCGCTGATGGCGTGGCTGCCGGCCGCGATGCTGCCTTCCGAGACCATCCCCCTCGCCGACCTCCCGCTCACCGTCAGCGGCAAGTTCGACCGGACCGCGCTCGCCGCCCTCGCCGCGCGGGAGGCCGCCGACGCCGCCGCCCGCCCCGCCGCGACCGGAGCGATGACCGGGACCGAGGCCGAGATCGGCGCGCTCTGGTGCCAGCTTCTCAAGGTGCCGTCGGTCGCGCCGTCCGACAGCTTCTTCGCGCTCGGCGGCGACTCGCTCCGCCTCAGCGAGCTGCTCGTCACCGTCAACGAGCGGTACGGGACGACGCTGATGCCCGCCCGCTTCCGCAAGCTGCCCGACCTCGCCGCGCTCGCCGCCTTCGTGGATTCCCGCCGCAAGTCCGGGCCGGCGGCATGAGTGCGGGGGCCGTGGGGGCGGCGTTCGAGATCGAGGATTTCGTCGACAGCCTGCTCGACGACGGCTTCGATCTCTCGCTTTCCTCTGGCGGCCTCCCGCACGCCTCCGGCCCCGCCGCGCTCGACGATGAGCGCGCGCATTATCTCTCCGCCAACGCGCCGGCGATCGCACGCTATCTCGCCGCCGAACGCGTGCGCGCGCGCCTTGCCGGGCCGATCATGCCGCGCACTGAGCGGGATCGCGTCCCCCTCAGCGCGCAGCAGCACGCGCTCTGGCTGTCTCTCTCGCTCGGCCCCGACGCGCTGCCGACCTACCACACGCCGACGCTCCTGCGCCTCGCCGGCCCGCTCGACATCGCGCGCCTCGAAGCCGCGCTCTCCGCCCTCCTCGCCCGGCACGAGGCCTTCCGCACGATCATCGTGGAGGAGGACGGCACGCCCTATCAGCGCGTGTGCGTCCCGTCCCCCGTGACGCTCGACATCGCGGAGGTCGCGCCGGACGCGCTGCCGGCCGCGATCCAGCGGATCGCCCTTGCCCCCATTTCCGTCGACCGGGGACCCTTCGTGCGGGCCGTCCTCTTCCGGCACGGGCCGGCGGACCACACCCTCCTCATCCTCCAGCATCATCTCGTGAGCGACGGGTGGACGATCGCCCTCCTCGCCCGCGAACTCGGCCTCCTCTACAGCGACGGGCCGGGCGCGCTCGCCGCCCCGCGCCTCCAATATGCCGACTACGCGCTGTGGCAGCGCGAAGCGCTGGCGGGCGACGCCATCGCGCCGCTCGCGCAGGATTGGGCGGACACGCTGTCGGGCTGGTCGCCGCTGGAATTGCCGACCGACCGGCCGCGCGCCGGCGCGCGGTGCGACGGCGGCGACCATCATCATTTCCACATCCCGCGCAGCGTCGTCGCCGGGCTCGAACGGCTCGCGCGCGGGCATCGCACCACCCTTTTCAGCGTCGTCGCCGCCGCCTTTGTCGGGCTCCTGCGCATCCACGCGCGCCAGAGCGACGTGACGATCCTCACCGCCGTCGCCGGCCGCTCGAAGCGCGAGCTCGCGGACATGGCGGGCTATTTCGTGAACCTCCTCCCGCTGCGCGACAATACCGAGGCGGGGAGCGAGGCCTTCACCGCGCTTCTCGACCGCGTCGCCGAACGGCTCGCCGACGCGCAGTCGGCCGAGATCGTGCCCTTCGCCGACATCGTGCGACACGCGGGCATCGCACGCGAGGCCTCGGGCCGGACGGCGCTGGAGCGGGCGGTCCTCGTCTTCCAGTCGGCGAGCGCCGGCCCGGCGCCGCGCTTTGCCGGGCTCGACGTGAATGTCGATCCGGAGGCCGACCTCCCCATCGCGAAATTCGAGCTGACATTCTCGCTGACCCCCACCGAGGACGGCCTCGCCGGCCGCGCCGAATTCGCGACCGACCTTTACGATCGCGCGACGATCGAGCGGCTCAGCGCCCATCTCGGCCGCCTTCTCGAAGCCTTCGCCGCCGAACCCGGCGCCCTGGTGTGCGGCAGCACGCTCCTCACCCCGGCGGCGTTCGAGGCGACCGTCCTCGCCCCCAACCGGACCGCTACGTCCTACCCGCGCGAGGCCACCCTCAGCGCCCTCTTCGAGGCGGTCGCCGCCGCGTACGGGGACACCGTCGCCGTGCGCGACGAGGGTGTCGACATCACCTACGCGGCGCTTTCGTCATGGGCCGACAGGATCGCCGCGACGCTCCACGCGCGCGGGATGATCAGCGGGCCGGAGCCGATGATCGCGCTGAGGATGGCGCGCGGCGCACCCCTCCTCGCCGCGATCCTCGGCGTCCTGAAGGCGGGCGCGGCGTATGTGCCGATCGACCCGCTCTACCCCGCCGAGCGGGCGCGCCGGATGATCGAGGAGACCCGCGCCGGGGCCCTCCTCGTCGCGACCCGCACCGACGAGGCGGAGGCGATCGCCACCGGCACCGCCCCTCTCCTCGCGCTCGACACCGTCACGGATGCACCGGACGGAACCGCCTTCCCGCCCCGCACGGCGGACGACCTCGCCTATGTCTGCTTCACCTCCGGCACGACCGGGATGCCGAAGGGCGTCCTCGTGCCGCAGCGCGCGGTGGTGCGGCTCGTGCGCGGGTCGAACGTCATCGCCCCTGCCGTTGGCGAGCGCATCGCCTTCGCGTCGAACGCGGTGTTCGACGCGGCGACGCTCGAGATCTGGGGCGCGCTCCTCAACGGCGCGACGCTCGTCGTCGTCTCGCACGACACGCTCCTCGACCCAGACGCCCTCGCGGACTGCCTCGCCGACGAGCAGGTCGACTATCTGTGGCTGACGGCCGCCCTCTTCGACCAGATGGCCGCCCACCGGCCGGACATGTTCGCCGGTCTCAAGGCCCTCTATGCCGGCGGCAGCGCGCTCGACCCGGACAGCGTGCGAGCGGTGTTCGCCTCCCCCGCCGGCGCGCCGCAGCGCGTCGTGAACGGCTACGGCCCGACCGAGAACACCACCTTCTCGACCATCCACCCGATCACGCATCTTTCGCCGGATGCGCGCGCGGTCCCGATCGGGCGGCCGATCTCGAACGCCCTCGCCTTCGTCCTCGACGAGACCGGCCGGCCGGTGCCCGAGGGCGTCCTCGGCGAGCTTCATGTCGGCGGCGACGGCCTCGCGCGCGCCTATCTCAACGATCCGGACGCGACGGCGCGCAAGTTCGCCGAGCACGTCTTCACCCATCCCGTCACCGGGGAAACCTTCGCGCACCGGCTCTACGCAACCGGCGACCTCGTGCGCTGGCGCGACGGCAGCCTCGACTTCATGGGCCGCATGGACCGGCAGGTGAAGCTGCACGGCTTCCGCGTCGAGCCCGGCGAGATCGAGGCGGCGATGGGCGAGGAGCCGGCCCTCCTCCAACAGGTCGTGCGCATCCTCCACGATGCGGACGGCCACCCGCGTCTCGTCGCCTGGTACACGTGCCGGCCGGGCCGCGCGGTCGAGCCGGCCGACCTCAGGGCGCGGCTCGAACGGACGCTCCCCGCCTACATGGTGCCGAGCGCCTTCGTCCCACTCGAGCGGATGCCGGTGAACACCAGCGGCAAGATCGACCTCGGCGCGCTGCCCCCGCCCACTTCATCGGCCGCCCCCAACGCCGCGACGGCGGTGCCGGACGACGATGTCGCGGCGCGCGTCCTCGCGATCTGGCGGAGCGTCCTGCGCAGCGACGCGATCGGCGTCGACGACGACTTCTTCTCGGTCGGCGGCGATTCCATCCTCACCATCCAGGTGGTCGCGCGGTGCCGCGAGGCGGGGCTCCATTTCGCCCCGCGCGACATCTTCGAGGCGCGGACCGTCGCCCGCCTCGCGCGCCGGCTCGCCGACATGGCCCCCGCCGCCGCGTCCGCCGCGGTGCCGGACGGCCCGCCGCTCCTCACGCCGATCCAGCGCTGGTTCTTCGGGCTCGATCTCGCCGAGCCCGCCCACTTCAACCAGGCCTTCCTCCTCGTGCCGCCGGGCGCTGTCTCGCTCGACGCGCTCGGCCAAGCGGTTGCGACGCTCGCCGCACGCCACGACGCGCTGCGCCAGCGCTTTGCCGAAGGCCCGGACGGCTGGCGCGTCGAGATCGCCCCGCCGGATGCTCCGAACCTCGCCCACATCGCCGCCATCGCTGCGACGCCGGAGGAGAGCCTGCAGGACCGCCTGACCGCGCTTCAGGCCGGGCTCGACCCGCATTCCGGCCCGCTCGTCGCGGCCGCCCTCGTGAGCGGCGCGGCGGACGGTGCGCCGCGCATCCTCCTCGCGATCCATCACCTCGCGGTCGACATCGTCTCCTGGCGCATCCTCGTCGGCGAGCTTGCCGCCCTCCTCGCCCATCACGGTGCGCCGCTCCCCGCCCCGACCGCCCCGTTCGCAGCCTGGTCGCGCGCGCTCGACGCCGCCGCCACCCGCCGCGAGGTGGCCGAGACGCGCCCCTTCTGGGCGACGATGCTGGAGGCCGCCGGGCCGCTCCCGACCGCCGACGCGTCATCGATGCGCGCCGAGCCCCGGTCCATGACCCTGCGCCTCGACCGCCCGACGAGCCGCGCGCTCCTGCGCGAATGCGCGGACGCCTACCGCACGCGGACCGACGAGCTCATCCTCGCCGCCTTCGCCCCGGCGCTTGCCGCCGCGTGCGGCGCGCCGGACGCTTCCATCATCCTGGAGGGGCACGGGCGCGAGGCGTTCGTCGGGCCCGACGTCTCCTCCACCGTCGGATGGTTCACGACGCGCTTCCCGGTGCGCTTCGCCGCGATCGGGTCCAGCGGCACGGAGGAGGCGATCCTCACCGTCAAGGAGACGATGCGCCGGATCCCGCACAACGGCCTCAGCTACGGGCTGGTGCGCGACGGGCTCGCGGCGCGCGAGCCTGACGTGCTCTTCAACTATCTCGGCCAGCTCGATTCCTCCGTCCCCGATGGGTGGGCTCTGGCGCAGGAGCCGCCCGGCGCGATGGTCTCGCCGCGGAACCGCCCGGCGAGCGCGCTCGACGTCACCGCCGTCGTGATCGAGGAGTGCCTGGAGTTCCGCTTCGTCGATGATGGGCGGGCCCCGGAGGGCTGGGTCGCGCGTCTCGCCGACGCCGTGGAGACGCGCCTGCGCGCCGTCGTCGCCCACTGCCGCGGCCGGCGCGATGTGCGTCTCCTGCCGGGCGACTTCCCCCACGTCACGCTCACGCGGCCCGAACTCGACGCGATCCTGGCCCATCCGGGCAGCGCGCCGGAGGATATCGCACCGCTGACGCCGCTGCAGGAAGGCCTCCTCTTCCATGCCCTCCACAGCCCGCAATCGGACCAGTACATCGTGCAGTTCGCGTGGGAGTGCGCCGCCGCGCTCGACCCCGAGCGGATGCGCGCCGCCTGGGACGCTCTCGCGGCAGCGACCCCGGCGCTGCGCACGCGCTTCGCCTGGGAGGGCCTCGACGCGCCGGTCCAGGTGATCGAGCGGGAGGGGAATGTCGCCTTCCGCGTGGTCGACCTCGCGCCGCGCATCGCGCACGGCCAGTCCCCGGACGCGGCGCTCGACGAGGTGCGTGCGGCCGACCGCGCCCGGGGCATCGACCTGTCCGAGGCCGGCGCCTTCCGGGTGACGCTGGTGCGCCGCGCGGCGGACGACTGGGTGATGGTCTGGACCCACCACCACATCATCATGGACGGCTGGTCGGTCCCCCTCCTCATGGACGCGCTCGGCGCGTTCTATGCCGGCACGCGCGCGCCGGCCGAGCCCGCGCGACACGCCGCCTACGCCGCAGCGCTCCGCGCCCGCGACACCGCCGCCGCGCTCGACTATTGGCGCGAGACACTGGACGGCATCGAGGGGCCGACGGACCTCGCGATCGCGCGCCAGGGCGCGACCCTCGGCAAGCACCGCCCGATCGCCACGCTCGGCGAGGAGGGCATCGTCCTGGAGCCGGCGCTCTCGGCCCGCCTCGCGCACCTCGCCCGCACCGAGCGCGTCACGCTGAACGCGGTGATCCAGCTCGCCTTCGCCCATGTCCTCGGCCGCTATGCCGGGCGCGAGGGCGACACCGTGTTCGGCACCATCGTCTCCGGCCGCAACGACGATTTCGCCGGCATCGAAGGCGTCATCGGCCTCGTCGCGAACGTCGTCCCGCTCCGCATCAGGGGGGCGGCAGAGGACCGCGTCTCGACGGCGCTGCGCGACGCACACCACGCGATCGAGATGGCGAGCCGCCACGCCTCGGTCTCCCTCGCCGACATCGAGGCGAGCCTGCACCTGCCGCCGGACGCACCGCTCTTCCACGCGGCGACCGTCTTCGAGAACTATCCCGATGTCGGCGGCGGCAGCGCCGTCCTCGGCGCCGGCGCGCCGCGCGTCACCGACAAGACGAGCTTCCCCCTCCTCCTGATGGCGCTCCCCGGCGAGGCGCTGACGCTCAAGATCCAGTTCGATTCCGACCTCTTCGACCCCGCCAGCATCGCCGCGATGCTCGGCCATCTCGCGAACGTCCTCGACGCCTTCGCGGGCGAGCCCGAGGCGCGGCTCGCCGACATCGACATCCTCGGCCCGCGCGAGCGCCAGGCGCTCGTCGAGGACGTCAACGCGACGGCGTGGCCGGTCGACCCGGACGCCACCATCGTCAACCTCTTCGCGGCCCAGCTTGCGGCGCGCCCCGACGCCATCGCAATCGAGGACGATGCCGGCGACACGCTCACCTTCGCCGAACTCGACGCCGCCGCGACACGCCTCGCATGGCGTCTCCATGCGGCCCACGAGGCCCTCGGCACGCCGCTGACCGCCGACACCGCGGTCGGCCTCTGCCTGCGGCGCGGGCTCGGGATGATGGTCGCGATCCTCGGCATCATGAAGGCGGGCGGCGCCTACGTCCCGCTCGACCCGGACCACCCGCCCGAGCGCCTCGCCTTCCTTGCGGAAGATTGCGGCGCCCGGCTGATCGTCACCGACACCGGGCTCGCCGGCGCCGTCCCCGTCACGGCGGACCGTCTCGTCCTCGTCGACGCTGAGAATGGCGCGGCCCCGCCCTGCGCACTGCCGGAGCCCGCCCCCGGCGACCTCGCCTACATCCTCTACACCTCCGGTTCGACGGGGACGCCGAAGGGCGCGATGATCGAGCACCGCGCCCTCGCGAACCGGATCCTGTGGATGCAGGCGGCCTATCCGATCACGCCCGACGACCGCGTCCTCCAGAAGACGCCCTTCTCCTTCGACGTTTCGGTCTGGGAGTTCGTCTGGCCGATCGTCACCGGCGCGCGGCTCGTCTTCGCGCGGCCGGACGGGCATCGCGACCCGGCCTATCTCGCCCGCCTCATCCGCGAGCGCGCCATCACCACGCTGCATTTCGTCCCGTCGATGCTGCGCGTCTTCGTCGAGACGGTGGATCTTGCGCGGCTCACCTCGCTCTCGCGCATGTTCTGCAGCGGCGAGGCGCTGCCGGCCGATCTCGCGCGCACCACGCTCGCCGCGCTCCCCGCGCTCGGCCTTCACAACCTCTACGGCCCGACCGAGGCGGCGATCGACGTCTCCTATCACCCCTGCACCGCGGACATGACGGGGACGGTCGTCCCCATCGGCCTGCCGGTCTGGAACACCGCGCTCCTCGTCCTCGACCCGGCGATGCGGCCGGTGCCGGTCGGCGTGCCGGGGGAATTGTGGATCGGCGGGGTCCAGCTCGCGCGCGGCTACCGCAACCGGCCCGAGCTCACCGCCGAGCGCTTCGTGCCGAACCCGTTCGGCGAGGGCCGGCTCTACCGCACCGGCGACCGCGTCGTGCGCGCGGCCGACGGCGTGCTCCACTATATCGGCCGCACGGATTTCCAGGTGAAGGTGCGCGGCGTCCGCATCGAGCCGGGCGAAGTGGAAGCGGCGCTTGAAAGCATTCCGGGCGTCGCGCAGGCCGTCGTCACCGCCCGCGCGATCCGCGGCGAGACCGAGCTCGTCGCCCACATTGCGACCGGCGGCGCGCCGGGCGACGAGGAGGCCGTCAAGGCGCAGCTTCGCGCTTCGCTCCCCGAGGCGATGGTCCCGACCCGCTTCGTCTGGCTCGACCGGCTGCCGCTCAACACATCCGGCAAGGTCGACCGCGCCACCCTTCCCGCGCCGCAGACCGAGGCCGCCGCCGAGCGCGCCCAGAACGAGGCGCCCGCCGACGCGACCGAGGCCGCGATCGTCGCGGCGATGGCCGAGATCCTGGGGCCCGTGATCCACCGCAACACGGACTTCTTCGCCGCCGGCGGCCACTCGCTTCACGCGGTGCGTCTCGTCGCGCGGCTCGGCCAGCGCTTCGGCCGCAGCGTCTCGGTCGGCGAGGTCTTCGCGCTCCGCACGCCCGCCGCGCTCGCCGACGCGCTGCGCGACCCCGCCCTCCTCGAAGCGGCCGCGCCCGCGATCCGCCCGATCGACCGCTCCGCGCCGCTCCCCGTCTCCTTCGGCCAGGAGCGGCTCTGGCTCCTCGACCAGATGATCGCCGACAAGGCCGCCTACAACGTGCCGCTGGCGCTGAGGATCGCGGGCCCGCTCGACGCCGACGCGCTCGGCGACGCGTTCGACGCGCTCTTTGCGCGCCACGAGATCTTGCGCACGCGGATCGTGCGGACCGAGGGCCGCCTCCATCAGGTCGTCGACCCGGCCGAGCCCTTCCCGCTCCAGATGGAGCGCACCAGCGAGGCCCGGCTCGCCGAGCGGCTCGGCGACCTCGCGCGCACCCCGTTCGACCTTGCGCGCGACCATCCGGTCCGCGCCCATCTCCTGCGCCTCGGGGCGGGCGAGTTCGTCCTTCTCCTCAACCTCCACCACAGCGCGACGGACGGCTGGTCGCAGCAGCTCCTCCTCAGCGAGCTCGGCCGGACCTACCGCGAGATCATGGCCGGCACACCACCCGCGGCGGACACGCCCGACCTCCAATATGCCGACCTCGCCGCGGCTGAGCGCGCGCGGCTGACCGGCCCCCGGCGCGAGGCGCTCGCCGCCTATTGGGCGGCGACGCTGGAGGGCGCGCCCGCCCTCGCCCTTCCGACCGACCACCCCCGCCCGCCGCGCCCGGCGAGCCGCGGCGCGCTCTCGAATTTCCAGGTGGCGCCCGAGGTCGCGGCCTCGCTGCGCACCCTCGCGCAGGAGAATGGCGCGACCCCGTTCGGCGTCTTCGCCGCGCTCTTCCAGCTCTTCCTCGCGCGCTGGACGGGGACGGAGGATCTCGTGATCGCGACCCCCGTCGCGAACCGCACCCATCCGGCCGAACTCAACACGCTCGGCCTCTTCATGAACACGATCGCGATCCGCCCCGGTATCGCCGCGCCGGAACGGCCGTTCGCCGAGGCTGTCGCCGCTGCCGCCCGCGCCATCGCGGGCGCGATGGCGCACGAGGCGCTGCCGTTCGACCAGATTCTCGACGCTGCGCGGGTGGCGCGTCATCCGGACCGCCCGCCGCTGACGCCCGTGATGCTGATCATGCAGAACCCGGCCGAGGGCGAGGGCTTCGCCGCCCCCGGCCTCGCGATCACCCCGCTCCCGCTCGACACGCAAACCGCGAAATTCGACCTCACCCTCTCCTTCGAGGAGGCGGGCGGCGGCTACGCGGGGACCCTCGAATACGACGCGGACCTCTTCGACCCTGCGACGATGGAATGGGTCGCCCAGTCGATGGCGCGGCTCTGCGCGCGCGCCGCCCACTCCCCCGCGATCACCGCCGGCGCGCTCGCAGAGGCGATCAATCCGCAAGGGGCGCGGCCCGCGATCGCCATCGGGTTCGACGCGGGCGCCCCGCCCGCCGCCCCCGATCAGGACAACACGGCCATCGGCGACGCGCCCGAGACCAGTGTCGCGCAGATGGAGGAGATCGTCGCCGATGCGTGGCGGCGCGTGCTCGAGATCGACCGCGTGGAGCGCGAACGCAACTTCTTCGACCTCGGCGGCACGTCGCTTCGGCTGATGCGGGTCCAGGCCCTCCTGTCGGAGCGGCTCGGGCGCGAGGTCGAGATCCTCACCCTCTTCGAGAACCCGACCCTGTCGCAGCTCGCCGCGATCCTCGCCGCCCCGGCGCCCGACGCCGCAGAAGGTGAGGCCGATGACCAGTCCCCCGCCGCCCGCAATGCGGCGCTCAACAAGAGCCGGCAGGCGCGGCGGCTGAAGCGCACCGGCCCCAAGCCATCTTGAGCACCGATCCGGACCTTCCCGACGACGCGATCGCCATCACCGGGCTCGCCGGCCGCTTTCCGGGCGCCGCGGACGCGTTCGCCTTCTGGCGCAATCTCGAAGGCGGCCGGGAGAGCCTCTCACGGTGCGAGGAGGACAGCTGGAGCGAGGCCGCGCCCGAAGGGGCGACGCGCGTCCCGGTGAAGGGCGTGCTCGACGCGGCCGACGCGTTCGACGCCGCCTTCTTCGATATCCGCCCGCGCAACGCCGCGCTCATGGACCCGCAGCACCGCGTCTTCCTCGAATGCGCCTATCACGCGCTGGAGGATGCCGGCCTCCTCCACGCGGCGGCGGGCGCGCGCATCGGCGTCTTCGCCGGGGCGTCGGCGGTGTCGAGCTACTATCACGCCCATCTTCTCGGCAACCCGGCGACGGTGAATGACGACCCGTTCCAGATGATGCTCGCCAACCAGTCGAGCGCGATCGCGAACCTCGTCTCCTACCGGTTCGGCCTCACCGGGCCGAGCGTCGCGCTCAACACGGCCTGCTCCACGGGGCTCGTCGCCGTCGCGATGGCGGCGACTCACCTTCTCGACGGGCAGTGCGACGCGGCGATCGCGGGCGCGAGCTCGGTGTCCCTGCCGCTCCGGGCCGGCTACTGGCACCTTTCCGGCGGCATCCTCTCGCCCGAGGGCCGCTGCCGCCCCTTCACCCCGGCGGCGGACGGCACGGTGCCCGGCAACGGGGTCGGCGCGGTGGTGCTGCGCCGGCTCGACGACGCGGTGCGGGACGGCGACCATATCTACGCCGTCCTGAGAGGCTTCGCCGTCAACAATGACGGGGCGCAGAAGGTCGGTTACACCGCGCCCGGCGTCGCGGGGCAGACCGAAGTGGTCGCCGAAGCGCTCGCCGCTTCCGGCCTCGATGCCGCCGACATCGCCTATGTGGAGACGCACGGGACGGGAACGGCGCTCGGCGATGCGATCGAGCTCGCCGCCCTCGGGCGCGCGCTCGGCGGTGCGGAGCGGCCGGTGACGCTCGGCACGGTCAAGAACAATATCGGCCATCTCGACGCGGCTGCGGGGATCGCGGGGCTCATCAAGGTCGCGCTGATGCTGGATCGCGGGCGGGTGCCGCCCTCGGCCCATGTCGCGGCGGTCGGGGCGGCGCTCGAGGGTGGCCGCTTCCGCCTCGCCGGCCGCCCCGAGCCGTTCGGCGCCGACGGTCGGCGCGCGGCGGCGGTCAGCTCCTTCGGGATGGGCGGCACCAATGCGCACGCCATCCTGGAGCCAGCCCCGAACGCGCCGCCACGACGGGTCGCGCCGGACCGGCCCGTTCTCCTCGCCCTCGGCGGGCGCTCGCCGGAAACCCTTGCCGCCTTCGCCCACGGCCTCGCCGAACATCTCAGCGAAACAAAAGCGGATCTGCGCGACGCGGCCTACACGCTCCTCCACGCCCGCCCGGCCATGGTGACGCGCGCCGCGATCGTCGCGCGTGACCGCGCCGACGCGGTGCGGCAGCTCGCGGCATTCGCGCCGTCCGACGCGCGCCCGTCACCGCCCTCGACATCGGACGGCGTGGTGTTCGTCGTGCCGGGCCAGGGGGTCCGCCTCGCGGGGATGGCGCGACGGCTCGCGGCGGCCGAACCCGTATTCGGCGACGCGCTCTCCGAGTGCCTCGCGATCCTGCGGGGGCTCGGCGTCGACCTCGCCCCGGCACTCCTGTGCGAGGAGGCGGACGCGGGCGCGCACGCGGCGCGTCTGGAGCGGACAGAGTTTGCCCAGCCGGCAGGGTTCGCGCTCGCCTGGTCCCTCGCCAAGCTCCTCGGCGCGTGGGGCGTGCGGCCGTCGGCGATGATCGGGCACAGCGTCGGCGAGTATGTGACGGCCGCGCTCGCCGGGGTGATGCGCCTTCCCGATGCGCTCCACCTCGTCGTCCAGCGCGGGGCCCTGATCCAGCGCCTGCCGGGCGGCGCGATGGTCGCCGTGCGCATGGCGGCGAAGGAGGCGGAAGGCTGGATCGCCGGGGAGAGCGGGCTCGCCATCGCCGCGCTGAACGGGCCGAACGCCACCGTCATCGCGGGCGAGACGCGCGCGATCGATGCGCTCACGCAGCGCCTCTCGGCGGCCGGGGCGACGTTCACCCGCCTCCCCGTCAGCCACGCCTTCCATTCCCCGATGATGGACGCCGCCCTCGCCCCGCTGGAGCGCGCGGTCGAGGGGGTCGCCCTCTCCCGCCCGCTGATCCCCACCATCACGACGCGGACGGGAGGCTGGATCACCGACGCGGCGACGGATCCCGGCCACTATGCGCGGCAGATGCGCGAGCCGGTGCGGTTCGCGGACGGCATCTCGACGCTCCTCGCCGAGGGCCACACGCGCTTTGTGGAGCTCGGCCAGGGCGCGCTTGCGAGCCAGGTGCGCCAGGGCGCGGCGGCGCGGGGCGTCGCCGTCACCGCCGTCGGCGCGCTCGGCGACGGCGACCCTGCCGCGCCCCTCGCCGCGCTCGGCGCGCTGTGGTGCGCCGGGCTCCCGCTCGACGCCGCCAAGCTCACTCCCGACGCGCGCCACATCTCCCTCCCGCCGACGCCGCTCCTCAGGACTCGCCACTGGATCGACGCGCCCGGCGCACCCGCGCGGCAGGACGCGGAGGCTCCCGCCCCGCCCCCGATGCCCGCAACCAACGGCGCGGCGGACGCGACGCTCGCGGCGATCTGCCAACTCTGGAGCGAGCATTTCTCCTGCGCGGTCGAGCCGGAGAGCAACTACTACGCGCTCGGCGGCGACTCGCTGCTCGCGGTGCGGATCGTCGCCGCGCTGAACCACCGGCTCGGATCGGCCCTCTCCCCCTCCGTCCTCGCCGAAGCGCCGACGCCGGCGGCCCTCGCCCGCCGCGTGAAGGACGGGGCGACGGCGCGCCCGTTCGAGCTCGTGGCGCTGAAGGCCGGTGCGCCGGGGCTTGCGCCGCTCTTCCTCCCCCACGCGGTCGGCGGGACGGTCGACCTCTACGCGCCGCTCGCCGCCGCGCTGCCGGACGACCAGCCTGTCTACGCCCTCCAGTCGAGCGCGCTCGACGGCCGCCATACGCCGCGGATGGATGTCGCGGAGAACGCCGCGCGCCTCCTCGCCGCGATGCGCGCCGTCCAGGCCGAAGGGCCCTATCATCTCGCGGGCTCCTCATTCGGCGGGATGCTCGCCTACGAGATCGCCCGCCAGCTCGCGCGCGAGGGGGAGGAGGTCGCCCTCCTCGCCCTCATCGACACGCCGGCGATGGACGCGCTCCCGCGCGCGCTCATGACCGACGCCGACACCGTCTCCCATGTCGCTGGGCTCCTCGGGCGGGACATTCCGGTCGACGAATTGCGCCCGCTGCCGCGCGCCGCGCAGATCGAACGGCTGATCGCGGTGTGCGGCGACCGTCTCCCGCGCGGGATCGCGCCCGAAGAGCTCGACCTTCATCTGCGGATCTTCTCGGCGAACAGCGACGCGATGCGCGCCTACGAGATCACGCCCATCGCGGTGCCCGAGATCATCTTCTTCCGCGCCGCGACGCGCCTTCCCCACATGCCGGCGCACCCGGAGCGCCCCTGGGTCGAACGGCTCGGAGACCGGGTGCGCGTGATCGAGGTGGCGGGCGACCACCTGTCGATGATGAACGCGCCGGAGGTCAGCCCTATTGCGGCGCGGCTTTCTCAGGCGCTGCGGCCGGCCCGTCGATCAGAAGCGCCGCGATATCGAGAACCATCTCGACCATGAGGTTCAGGCTGCCGTCCTCGTTGGCGAGCACGCCGATCGCGTAGTCCGTCCCCTCGATGACGGCATAGTAGCCGCTATAGCCCGGAAAGACGCCGCTCTTGCCGACCGCGCGGTGGTCGCCGAGCGGGGCGATGTTCACGAATTCGAGGCCGAGCCCGTAGCTGCCCGACCCGCCCGGCAGCGGGTAACTGCACGCCGAGCCGTCCGCCAGCATCGCCGGCGCCAGCATCGCCTTGCGCGAGGCGTCGCTGATGAGGGGCCCGCCGTCCCACAGGACGAGCGGGAGCTTCATGAGGTCGCCGATCTCGCCGACGAGCCCGCCGGCCGCCCACGGCGCGGAGAGGCTGTATTGCGGCTCGTTCAACTCGCCCGTGTCCGACTTCACGTAGCCGGCCGCGCGGTGCTCGACGAGCGCGTGCACGTCGCCGGGGGCGACGCTGTCCATCTGGAGCGGCGTCGAGATGCGGTCGTCGACGAAGGACATGAAGGCCTCGCCGCTCACGATCTCGATCACGCGGCCGAGCAGGATGTAGCCCGAGTCGTTGTAGACGCACTTCGCGCCGGGCGCGAAGACGGGCGGCGCCTTCTCGATGAGCGCGATCAGCTCGTCCGGCGTCCAGTCGCGATACTGGTCGTTGTCGAAGGCCGGGATCTGGGTGAAGTCGGCGATGCCCGAGGTGTGGACGAGGAGGTCGCGCAGCGTGATCGCGGCGGCGTTCGGAAAGTCCGGCATCGTCTTCGACAACGGATCGTCGAGCGAGAGCTTGCCCTCCTCCTCCAGGAGCATGATCGCGATCGCGGTGAAGGTCTTGGTGATCGAGGCGAAGGGGAAGATCGTCTCGTCGACCACGGGGCGCGACTGCTCGATGTCCTCGAGCCCCGTGCGCCGCGCGAAGATCTCGCCGTCCCCGCGCCGCACGATGCTGAAGGCGAAGCCCGGCGGGGCGTCCTTGCCGAGACTGTCGACGCGCTTTGCGATCGCCGCCTCGAGGTCGGACGACAAGGCCTGCGCGTCGGACGGGGTGGAAACACACGCCATCGCCGCCCCCATGATCGCGCAGAGAACGGTCGCCCCGCGCCTCCGCGTTCTCCCCGCGCGCACCGTCGCGGCAGGGTCTCGCGCTGGTTCAAGCAATTTCTGAATTGTCCCGCCTCCCGAAACGTCCGCCAGAGCGTAGCATTGCGGCACGCGGCTTGTCGCGCCGCAGGGCCGGATCGTGCGCGCCGCCATCTCAGTCGACCCGCATCGGTAGGTTGATCGGACCGCGATTGGCCGCCGTCCGGTACCAGACGATCGGTTTGTCCTCGTCGCGGCGGATGGCGGGATAGCGCGCCAGAAGGACGCGCGTGGCGATCGCCCCCTGCATCCGGGCGAGGTGCGCGCCCGCGCATCCGTGGGGGCCTCGCCCGAAGCTCAGGATGTGGCCGGGGCGGCGAGCGATGTCGAACCGGTCGGGGTCGGGAAATTGCGTCTCGTCGCGGTTGGCGGACGCGATCGAGAGCTGCACGAGTGCCCCCTCCGGGATGGTGATGCCCGCGACCTCGATCGGCTCCAGCGCGACGCGCGGGATCAGTGTGACGGGCGCCTCGAAGCGCAGCGCCTCGTCGACCATCGGCTCCAGGAGCGCCGGGTTGGCGTCGAGCTGCGCGCGCGCCTCGGGCAAGCCGTCGAGCAGGAAGAAGATGTTGCCGATCATGTTGCGCACGGCGATGTGCCCGGCGAGGAGGAGGAGGATCGCGTTGCCGACGATCTCGGTATCGGAGAGGCCGCCCGGCGTGTCCGCGCTCGCGAGGAGCGTGCCGAGAAAGTCGTTCTTCGGCGAGCGGCGACGCTCGTTGATGAGGTCCATCGTGTAGTCGTTCATCGCGCTGACCGAGCGCGAGAGGCGGTGCGTCGTCGCCTCGGTGATCGGGATCTCGTTGAAGAAGTCCACGAAATCGACCGACCATTCGATGATCTTGTCGCGGTCCTCCACGTGGACGCCGAGGAAGTCGGAAAGGATGTGGGCCGGGAGGCGGAAGCCGTAATCGTCGGCGACGTCGAACCTTCCGTCGCGCACGCGCTCGTCGATGAGCTGGTTCGCCGACGCCTCGATCAGGGGGGCGAGCGCCTTGACGGCGGTGGCGTTGAAGCCCTGGTTCAGCGCGTGGCGCAGCCGCGTATGCTCCGGCCCGTCCTTCATGATCGTCCAGGATTCGAACAGCGGCACGATCGCGCGCAGCTCCGGCCGCACCGCCTCCGGCGCCTGGTCGACGAAGCCTTTCATCCGGTCGGCCGAGAGGCGCGGGTCGCGAAAAAGGTCCGACACGTCGCCGTGGCGGAAGACGAACCACTGATCGACCGGCGCGTGGTGGTAGACCGGGCTCTCAGCGCGATACCGCGCGAAGGCCGCATAAGGGTCGTCGAGAAGCGCCGGATCGTCGATGAAGAAGGGCTCCCTGCCCCCGCTCTGCGCCGTCGCCATCGTGCGTCCTCGCCTATCATTGCGTTTCTTACAACGAAGAAGGCCATCACAAGTTGCTTCGGCGCAAGTCGAACGGGCCGAAGACGGGTCCGCCGCCCCGCCAACTATGGCCAGCCGCGCCCGCGAGGGGCATGGTGGCGCCCGCAACGACAAGGACGGCAGAGGGAGCGGCGCGTGAGTGTTCAGAGTGAGGTGAAGGTCATCGTCTTCGACACGTTCGGGACGGTGGTCGACTGGCGGGGAAGCATCGTGCGGGACCTCTCCGCCTGGGGCGCGGCGCGGGGTCTCGACCTCGACTGGACGCGTCTCGCGGACCTCTGGCGCGGCCGCTACGACCCGCAAAAGGCGCGCGTGCGTTCGGGCGAATTGCCGTGGACCAATCTCGACGACCTTCACCGCGAAAGCCTCGTCGACGTCCTCGCCGACCTTGGCGCGCCGCCGCTTCCGGACGCCGATCTCGACCACATCAACCGCGTCTGGCATCGCCTCGCGGCCTGGCCGGACGCGGTCGCCGGGCTGACGCGCCTCAAGACGCGCTATGTGATCGGCCCGCTCTCCAACGGGAATGTCGCGCTTCTCGTCAACATGGCGAAGGCGGCGGGCCTCCCGTGGGACCACGCCTTCTCATGCGAGCTCTTCGGCCACTACAAGCCGGACCCGGAGACCTATCTCGGCGTTTGCAAGATGATGTACGCCGCGCCCTCCGAGGTGATGATGTGCGCCGCGCACAATTACGACCTCGCCGCGGCGCGCGAATGCGGCCTGCGCACCGCCTTCATCCCCCGCCCGACCGAGCATGGCGAGGGCCAGACCAAGGACCTCGTGCCGGAGGACGATTGGGACATCGTCGCGGCGGACATGAACGACCTCGCGCGCCAGATGGGCGTGTGAGGCAGCGCGCCCGCCGCGGCCGTCCCTATTCGGGATAGAGGCCGGATTCCACGGAGACGCGGCGGTAGGCGGCCCCCGCAATGAAGCCGCCATCGATCAGGAAATCCTCGCCGGTGACGAAGGCCGCCTCGTCGCTCGCGAGATAGGCGACGAGGTGGGCGATCTCCTCCACGGAGGCGGCCCGCTTCAGCGGCGTCATCGCGATCATCGGCTGGAGGTGCGGCGCCGTCGCGTTGAGGCCGGTGACGACGAGGCCGGGACAGACCGCGTTCACCCGGATGTTGGCCGGCGCGAATTCCATCGCGGCGGCGCGGGTGAGGCCCCGCAGCGCCCATTTGCTCGCCGTGTAGGCGGGGTCGTAGTGCCCGCTGAAGGCGGAGTTCGAGGAGATGTTGATCACCGACGCCCCGCCGCCCTCGGCCAGCAGATCGGCCATGCGCTTGATGCCGATGAACGCGCCCGTGAGGTTGATGTCGATGAGGCGCTGCCATGCCTCGAGGCTCGTGTCGCGGATCGAGGTGCGATTGATGATCCCGGCATTGTTCACGAGGATGTCGAGCCGGCCATAGGTGTCGCGGAAGAGGGCGTGGGCGGCATCCCAGTCCGCCTCGGACGACACGTCGAGCTTGATGAAGCGGACGTCGAGCCCTTCGGCGCGGAGCGTCTCCACCGCGGCCGCGCCGTCCGCCTCCAAGACGTCGCCGATGACGACGCGGGCGCCGCGTTCGGCGAGGAGCTTCGCCTCGGCAAGGCCCTGGCCGCGCGCCGCGCCCGTCACGAGGGCGGGCTTGTCCTTCAGATTCTGCATGAGATCCGTTCTTTCTCAGTAGGTCGCGCGGCCGCCGGAGAGGTCATGGACGGCGCCGGTGGAGAAGTTGCACCCCGGCGAGGCGAGCCAGGCACTGAGCTCGGCGACATCCTCCGCCGAGCCCGGCCGGCCCATCGGGATCTTGCTGAGGTTCAGCTTCACCGTCGCCTCGTCCATCTGCGCGAGGAGGCTCGTCTCGATCAGCGCGGGGGCGATGGCGTGGGCGCGGATCCCGGTCTGCGCCAGCTCCTTGCCGAGGGATTTGGTGAGGGCGATCACCCCCGCCTTCGCGGCGGAGTAGGCGGACATGGCGGGATTGCCCTCCTTCCCGGCGATGGAGGCGAGCATGATGATGTGGCCCGGCTGGTCGGGGCGCATGTGCTGGAGCGCCGCCCGCGCGCAATAGAAGGCGCCGTTCAGATTGATGTCGAGCGTGCGCAGCCAGTCGGCCGTCTCATAATCGCGCACAGTCCGCGTCGGCCCGGTGATGCCGGCGGCGTAGACGAGAATGTCGAGACCGCCGAGCGTGTCGGCCGCCGCCTTCATCGCGTCGGTGACGGCGGCGGCGTCGGTCACGTCCACGACCCGGCCGCGATCGCGCCACGCCTCGGGCAGGGCGAGGTCCCACACCTCGACGGCGACGCCCAGCTCGGCGAATCGCCGCGCGATGGCGCCGCCGATGGCACCCCCGCCGCCCGCGACGACGGCGCGGCGGCCCGTGAGGTCATAGGTGTTGCGTGATCTTGCCATGGGTTCCTCCCGACGCACTGCCGGCTCGAGTCCGGTCTCTTTGGCTGAACGATGGGTAGCCAGCTCGGTTGACCGATGTCAAGTTTCTCACATTGTGATGTTTTATCGGCCTCGCCATGGAGCATGGCGGTGCACAACTGGATCGCCAGAAGTCTCACATTGCAAACTTTTGACCCGCGTTTTCGCTGGTATTTTTCCCGACACGGCCGCTTTCGCAGCGCAACAATATCAAATTTTCGGATTTTTCTGAAAATCGTGATGTGCGTTTGGAGCGCGAGTCGTCGCTTGACAATTATCACATGATGATACGTTTCTGCGCGAACGGCCGACGCCACCCGCGGTCGAAACAACACTCGGAGGATTCCCATGAAGGCGCTCGGAACCGGCGCGCGCGGCGCGGCCGCCCTCGGCACGATCGTGCTCACCCTGGCGACCGTCACCGGTCAGGCTGACGCGAAGACCATCAAGTTCAGCTACCCCGTCTCCCACGAAAGCACGATGGGCCAGACGGTCGACCGCTTCGCCGAACTCGTCGCCGAGAAGACCGGCGGCTCGGTCGACGTGCGCGGCTTCCCCGATGCGCAGATCGGCAACGAGATCCAGTCCATCTCCTCCGCCCAGGGCGGCATCATCGAGATGGCGGTGACGACGACGGCCGGCCTCGCCGCGCTCGTCCCGGAATTCAACCTCTTCAACCTGCCCTTCATGTTCGACAGCTACGCGCAGCTCGACGCCGTGACGCGCACCCCGGTCGCCGAGGAGATCCTCGACAAGATGCAGGGCTCGAACCTCGTCGGCCTCTGCTTCTGGGACTACGGCTTCCGGAACATGACCAACAACAAGCGCCCGGTGACGAAGCTCGCGGACGTGTCGGGCCTGCGCGTGCGCACCATCCAGAACAGCGTCTATATCGACGCGCTGTCGGCGATGGGCATCAACCCGACGCCGCTCCCCTTCCCCGAGACTTTCACTGCGCTCGAGACCGGCGCGATCGACGGCAACGAGATCGCGAACGACGTGACGCGCTCCACCTCCTTCTACGAGGTGCAGGACTATCTCACCGAGACCAAGCACTTCACGACCATCTCGGTGGTCTATTCGAGCAAGCGCTTCTGGGACGGCCTTACCGACGACGAGAAGAGCGCCGTGCGCGCGGCGTGCCTGGAATCCTCCGACTTCAACCGTGAGATCATCAACGCGTCGAGCGCCGACACCCTCGCCTTCCTTCAGGAAAAGGGCATGCAGATCGACGAGATCTCCGACGAGGCGCTGCAGGAATTCCGCGACGCGGTGAAGCCGGTCGTCGAGAAGGTCAGCGCCCAGCTCGACCCGGCGATCGTGAAGTCCTTCAACGAGGCGGTCCAGGCCAACTCCAGCGGCCAGTGATCGGCACGGGCCTTCCCGGCCATCGCCGGGAGGGCCCCATCGTCGCGACCCCGCGCGCCCGGCCGCCATCGATGACGCCGCGCCCGCCCGCTCGCGAGCATCCAACCAAGATCAAGGGGAAATTGCGTGCTTCTGCGTGAGAAAACCGCCGTCGTGACCGGGGCCGGCAATGTCGAGGGCATCGGCTTCGCCGCCGCGAAGGCCTTCGTCGAGCATGGGGCGCGCGTCGTCCTCGTCGACCTGCGCGGCCCAGAGGTCGAGGCGGCGGCGCAGTCGCTCGGCGACAACGCCATTGGCGTCGCCGCGGACGTGCGCTCCGAGGAGACCTCGCGCCACGTCTTCGACATGGTGCGCGAGCGCTTCGGCGGGCTCGACATCCTCCTCAACAATGCCGGCATCACGCAGCCCCGCAAGACCGTCGACATCACGATGGCGGACTACGACGCCATCATGGACGTGAACCTGCGCGGCACGCTGATCATGACGCAGCAGGCGCTGCGGCTGATGACGGACGGCGCGTCGATCATCTGCATCGCCTCGATCGCGGCGCAGCGGGGCGGCGGCCTCATGGGCGGCCCGCACTACGCGGCCTCGAAGGGCGGCGTCATGAGCCTCGTGAAGTCGATCGCGCGCGACGTTTCCCCCGCCGGCATCCGGATCAACTCGGTCAATCCGGGTGTGATCATGTCCCAGATGACCAAGGACTTCTACGACGAGGCGATGACGGCGAAGGTCCTGCCGACCATCCCGATCGGCCGCTTCGGTGAGCCGAAGGACGTGGCGTCCGCCTGCGTGTTCCTCGCCTCCGACCTCGCCTCGTACATCACCGGCACGGCTTTGGACGTGAACGGCGGCCTGCACATGAACTGAGCCGCCACCCGCCAGGCCGTCCCCAACAAGACCGAAGAAGGAACTCCCCCACCATGGTCAAACCCGTCGTCACCCGCAAAGACTCGCTCGACACCAACACCGGCCAGTCCGGCGACGCGGTCCGCAAGTCCGGCGTCAGCCCGCAGCACACCCCCGCCACCAAGATCTGGTTCGGCCAGGTCTCCAACGAGCCCGGCTTCCGCTCCCCGCCCCACCATCACGGCGAGGCCGAGACGGGCGGCTACGTCCTCAAGGGGCACGGCCGGATCTACTATGGCGAGGACTACAAGGAGTATGTCGACATGACGGAGGGCGACTTCGTGTTCGTGCCCCCGTACATGCCGCACGTCGAGGTGAACATGAGCATCACCGACTCGCTGGTCTGGCTCACCTGCCGCACGCCCGACAACATCGTCGTCAATCTGCCCGACGTGGACGACAGCACGCTCGAAGGCTACCGACGCCCGAACTGACCTCAACGAAGACGGGCGGGGCCACGGCCACCGCCCGCATGGGCGAGATGCGCGGGAGGAAAACCATGCCCAGGATACTCAACTTCTACTTCATGGCCTTGAAGTGGTTCGTCGTCCTTTGCCTCGTGGGCATGGTCGTCCTCGTCTTCGGCAACGTCGTCCTGCGTTACGCCTTCAATTCCGGGATCACCGAGTCGGAGGAGTTCTCGCGCTGGCTCTTCGTGTGGCTGGTCTTCGTCGGCTCGATCCTGGTGCTCCAGGAAAACGGCCACCTCGGGCTCGACTTCGTCGTCAACAATCTGCCCCGGCCGCTGCGCATCCTCTGCCTCGCCGTCGGGCACGTCCTGATGCTCTACGCGACGTGGCTGATCATCGCCGGCACCTGGGTGCAGGTGAAGGTGAACCTCCACACCTACGCGCCCGCCACCGGCCTCTCCCAATCGCTCTTCTTCGGCGTGGGGCTGATCTTCGGCGTCTCCACCGGCGCGATCTTCCTGTGGCGCCTCTACCTCATCCTCACCGGCCGGCTCGACCGCATCATCTCGGTGGACGAGGAAATGGCCGCGCTCAAGCAAGCCGGAGTGAAGTAGAATGGCGCTCCTGATCTTCCTCGGAACGCTCATCGGCAGCATGGCGATCGGAATGCCGATCGCCTACGCGCTGATCATGACCGGCATGGCGTTGATGGTCTATCTCGACCTCTTCGACGCCCAGATCGTCGCCCAGAACATGCTGAACGGCGCCGACAGCTTCCCGCTGATGGCCGTCCCCTTCTTCATGCTCGCGGGCGAGGTGATGAACGCGGGTGGCCTCTCGCGCCGCATCGTCAACCTCTCGGTCGCGGCCGTCGGCCATATCCGCGGCGGCCTCGGCTATGTCGCGATCCTCGCCGCCGCCGTGCTCGCGAGCCTGTCGGGCTCGGCCGCCGCCGACGCCGCCGCCCTCGCCGCGATCCTCGTCCCCATGATGGTGAAGGCCGGTCACGATGCCGGCCGCTCGGCGGGCCTCATCGCCTCGGCCGGCATCTCCGCCCTCGTCATCCCGCCGTCGATCGGCTTCATCCTCATCGGCGTCGTCGGCAAGATCTCGATCACGTCGATCTTCATCGCGGGCATCGTGCCCGGCCTCATCATGGGCCTCGGGCTGACGGTCGCGTGGTTCCTCGTCTCCCGCAAGGAGGAGAGCACGACACTGCCGCGCGTGCCGCTGCGCACGGTGCTGCGCGAGCTCTGGGCGGGCATCTGGGCGCTTTTCCTCCCCGTCATCATCCTCGTCGGCCTGCGCTTCGGCGTCTTCACGCCGACCGAGGCCGGTGTCGTCGCGGCGGTCTACGCGCTCTTCGTCTCGATGGTCATCTATCGCGAACTGAATTTCAGCCAGCTCTTCCACGTCTTCCTTGGCGCGGCGAAGACGACCGCGATGGTCATGTTCCTCGTCGCCGCCGCGCTCGTGTCGAGCTGGATGATCACCATCGCCGGCCTCACCATGCAGGTGGAGGCGCTGGTTGCCCCGTTCTCGGACAACCCGACCCTCCTGATGCTCGTCATCGTGGCGCTGGTGCTCGTGATCGGGTGCGCGATGGACATGGTGCCCATCATCCTGATCCTCGTCCCCGTCCTGATGCCGACGATCCGGCAGGCGGGGATCGACCCGGTCTATTTCGCGGTGATCTTCATGATCGCCGGCGCGGTCGGCCTCCTCACCCCGCCGATCGGCTCGGTGCTCAACGTCGTCGCCGGCGTCTCGCGCATCTCGCTGCCGAAGGTCATCGTCGGCATCTGGCCCTTCATCGTCGCGCAGGTCATGGTCTTGCTCCTCCTTATCATCTTCCCCCAAATCGTCACCGCGCCGGCAGCGCTCTTGTCCGGAGATTGATCTATTCGGAAGGCAGCCATGTCATCGGACCAAGACGGATCCAAGATCAACAGCCTGGACAAGATGCTTTCGATCTTGAACGGGTTCGACGAGAAGAACTTGACGCTGGATGTCGGCCGCGCGGCGGAGCTTTGCGGCTCCTCCCGCGCGAGCACCTACCGCTATCTCCAGGCGCTCACCCGCTCGGGCCTTCTCACCCCCGCAAGCGGCGGCAACTACATCATCGGCTCGCGCGTCATCGAACTCGAGATGCTGAAGCGCGAGAACGACCCGCTCGCCCGCGTCGCGCGGCACCTGATCCGCTTCCATTCGGAGGATCTCGAGCTCAACGTGATGCTGTGCAACTATTATGGCGACAAGGTGCTGTGCACCGACTTCGCCTGGACCGATCACAGCATCCCCGAGATCTACAAGCGCGGCCGCTCGATGCCGATCTTCAAGGGCGCGATGGCGAAGGTCATCCTCGCGAACCTGTCGATCTCGCAGCTGAAGAGCATCTACGCCCACAACAGCGAGCGGATCAGCGAGAACGGGCTCGGCGACACGATCGACGCCTTCATGCGCAACATGAGCGGCATCCGCAGCGCCGGCTACTGCATCACCCATGCGGAGGTCTTTCCCGGCCTCGTCGGCGTCGCCGCGCCGGTGAACGACACCGAGGGCCGCGTCCTCGGCAGCGTCGTCCTCGTCGTGTCGACGCAGCAGTTCGAGGAGATCTGCGAGACCTTCCTGATCGACAAGATCAAGGAGATCGCCGCCGACATCGAGCGCAGCCTCCAGCGCAAGACGATGACGGTGATCGCGGCCCGTCCCCGCCGTAACCCCGCCTACCGGGACTGACAGGGCCGCCCGGCCGCCAGATCGGGCACCTCTCCCACGGCGCTCCGGTCCAATCGACGGGACGGCATGCGGCGTGGCATCGTCGGCCCGGTGCGCGTCGAAGACCGCGATGCGGCCGCCCTCCGACCACCGCTCAAGGCCAAGCCCATGCTCCCCACCGATTGCAGCGTCGACACCGCCCGCTTCTGGTCGACGATCGAGACCTCCGCGACGATCGGGGTCGGGCGCGAGGGCGGGCTCAGCCGCCTCGCCCTCACGGACGACGACCGGGCGATGCGGGACGTCTTCGTCACCTGGTGCCGGGAGGCGCAGCTCGACGTGCGGGTGGACAAGGTCGGCACCATTTTCGCCCGCCGGAGCGGGACCGACGACACGCTGCCCCCGGTCTTCGTCGGCAGCCACCTCGACACCCAGGCGAACGGGGGCCGGTTCGACGGGATCGTCGGCGTGCTCGGCGCGTTGGAGCTCGTACGCACCCTCGACGATCTCGGCCACGTGACGCGGCGGCCGATCGAGATCGTCAACTGGACCAACGAGGAAGGCGCCCGCTTCTCCCCGCCGATGGTCGCCTCGGGCTGCTTCGCCGGGTCCTACGCGCTCGACTGGGTGCTGTCGCTCAAGGCCGATGACGGCCCCCGCTTCGGCGACGAGCTCGCTCGCATCGGCTACGCCGGCGACCATCCCGTCGGCGGCATCGTTCCGGACGCCTATTTCGAACTCCACATCGAGCAGGGCCCGATCCTCGACGCGGCGCGGATGGAGGTCGGGGTCGTGACCCACGCCTACCACTCACACGGGCTCCTCGCGAACTTCTCCGGCGAGACGGCCCACACCGGCCCCTGGCCGATGGAGAAGCGGCGCAATGCGCTGGCGGCCGGCGCGCGGCTCCTCACGGCGGTCGACGATATCGGCCTCGACCACGCCGCGACCGGCGGCAAGGGCACCGCCGCCCGCCTCGTCGCCTGGCCGAACAAGGCGGGGATCCTGTCGGACTGGGCGCAGATCGTGTGCGATGTGCGCCACGAGGACGAGGCGATCGCGGCCGAGATGCAGCGCCGGATGATGGAAGCGCTCGAAGCCGCCGCCAAGAGGACCCACTGCGGGTACGACGTGCTCGACACCTGGAACTGGGGCGGCCGCATCTTCGACGAGACGCTGATCGCCCTCGTGCGCGACACGGCGGGGCGGCTCGGCCTGCGCCACCAAGACCTGCCGAGCCAGGCCGGGCACGACGCCTATTTCATGGCCCGCATCTGCCCGACGGTGATGATCTTCACCCCCTGCCGCGACGGCATCACCCACAACAACAACGAGTTCGTGTCGGAGGCCGAACTGCGGCCGGCGCTGAACACCCTCCTCCACAGCGTCGTCGCCCGCGCAGACCGGGGCTGAGCCGCCTCAGGCCTTCGCGATCACCGCGATCGGGCCGCCGCCCGGCGGTCCCTGGTGCTCGGCGCCGCCCGAGATGTAGATCGCGCCCGTCCCCGCCGCGCCCGCGACGAGGCCGCCGACCGCCGCCCGCGCGTGGCGCGTCGAGCTGATGTCGGTGTCCTCCAGCATCGTGTGCCGGTCGCCGCGCACGGTCCCGTCCGGCGAAGCCTCCGCCTTCGCGAACACGTTGACGACGCGCCCCGCCATCTCCCCGGCGACGATCGCGGGAAAGTCGAAGCCGACGCTCGCGAACGCCTCTGCGACGGCGGCGAGGTCGATCGCGTCCTTCATCACCGCGTGGCCGATCACGTAGGGGCTCGACGAGCCGGCCGCGTTGCCGAGCACGACGACCACATTGTGCATCAGCTCCACCCCGGACGAGGCGGAGGCGACGCGCGAATAGAGCGACCAGTCGCGCAGCACGTCGGAATCGGCCGGCATCGCCGCGATCTCGCCGAGCGCGAGCGCGATGCCGAGCGAGGACGCCCCGCGCGAATAGGCCATGGAGGTGTAGGTGCTGAGAGTGGCGACGCTCTCGCCCCGCGCGCGCGCCGCCCCGATCCGCGCGCTCGTGAGGAGCGGGCACTTGACCTGGACGAAGTGGACGTCGGCCGGATCGTCGATCCCCGCCTCGGCCATCGCCGCCTTCACCGCCGCCGCCGTCTCCGTGATCTGTGCCGCGCGGCCGATCTCCTCGGGCAAGAAGTCGCGCGTCTGGGCGATGCCGACGGAGAGGCGCTTGCCCTCGACCGGCGCGCCCGACGGAGCGCGGGCGAAGATGGTGAGGTGGGGCGAGAGCACCCCCTCGGTGCCGCCCGACATCACGAAGGCGATCCTGTGCTCCACCGCCGCCGCGTCGAGGCCGAGACGCGGGGCGAGCGCGGCGCACAGCGCCGACACCGCGAACTCGCGGGTGAAGTCGTTGACGCCGCCATTCCCCTCGGTCTTGCCGAACACGGCGAGGATGTCCGCCGGCGCGAGCGCGCCCGCGTCGATGAGCGCGAGGAGGCCCGACGCGTCGCCCGGGCCGCTGGTCGCGATGCGGAACACGGCGATGGAGGTTGGGCCGGTCATCTGAAACTCCTTGCGCGGCGCTGCGCGGGCCGCGGGAGTGGGAAAGCACAAAATGTGCCGGGGCGCCGAGGCGGGAAAAGCGCGCGGCCCCGCTTGCCCCCAGCTCATCGCGACGCTTCGTCCGACCCGGCGGCGCGCGCGGAGGGTTTTCTTCGCCCCAGATGCGTGCGCAAAGTCACTCGACGCCACACGGTCTGGTGGGAGTGCCGTTCCCGGCGGAAGGGAGGCTGGCCCGATGGATTCCGCGTCCTCGAAGGCCCACTCGTTTCTGGGGTTCAACCGCAAAATCGTCTCGGTCGAGGCCGAGGATCTCGCCGCGCGCATCTTCATCGAGGGCGACGGGCCGGTCACGGCCTGGACGATCGATCGCACGCCCTTCACGCTCCTCGCCGCCTTCGACCGGACCGACCGGACCGCGCTCGGCACGATCCTGGTCGTGCCGCCGATCTCGGGCGTCCTGCCGACGATCATGCGCGAGATGGTGCGCGGCCTCCTGCCGGACTTTCGCGTCCTCCTCCTCGTCTGGCGTGACCCGCGCGAGATCCCGCTCGTGAAGGGCCCCTTCCGCTTCGCCGACAATATCGAGGCGATCGTCGCGGGGATGCGGCACGCGGGGCCGGGGGCGGGCCTCGTCAGCCTCTGCCAATCCGGCCCTCCCGCCTTCGCCGCCACCGCGCACCTTTGCGCGCGCGACGACCCGGCCGCCCCCATCGCCCTCGCGATGCTCGGCGCGCCGATCGACCCGGCGGTGAACCCCACCAGCGTCTCGCGCAGCTTCGCCAACGCCTCGCCGATCTTCCTGCGCAGCTTCGTCCTCACCCCGGTGCCGTTCGGCCATGCCGGGGTCGGGCGCATGGTCTACTCGGCCGAGGTGCAGTGGATGGGCTATGTCTCGCGCCGCTCGCTGAAGGCGCTCGGCATCAACTGGGTCGGCCTCGTCCCCCTGTCGGACATGGGCGAGATCGACACCGACGTCTCGCTGATGGACCTCGCGGACATTCTCATCGACACCGACGGGACGCTCTTCATCGAGAATATCGACACCGTCTACCGCAACCGCGCCATCGCGCGGGGCAAGCTGCGCCATCGCGGCGCGGCGGTCGACCCCGCCGCCATCAGGGCCTGCCCCCTCCTCACCATCGAGGGGGCCGAGGACAGCATCGTCGGCGCGGGGCAGACACAGGCGGCGCACGCGCTCTGCACGGGCCTTCCCGCCGCGCAGCGGGAGCACGTCACCGCCGCGAGCTGCAACCATCTCGGCCTCTTTCGCGGCCCGGCCTTCCGCACCCGCGTCCTGCCGCCGCTTCTCGACTTCCTCAACCGTCGGATGGGCTGAGCCCGCCGGCAGGGGTCAGCGCGCGCTGAGTTCGTCCACCGCCTCCAGGATGTGGTCGAGCGCCTCCTCGGCGAGAACGGAGAGCTTCGTGTCGAGGGGGGTGATCAGCCACATCGTCATGCGGATCGGCGTCGCGAGCGGGATGTGGACGACATCGGGATCCTGCGGTCCGATAAGGAGGAGCTTCGGCACGAGGGCGAGACCGTACCCGCTCGCCGCGAGCGCGTTCGCCGCCTCCGCCATCTGCACCTCCGCGACGGGTCGCAACGGCACCCCCGCCCGCTCGAACGCCTCGGCCGTGACGCCGTACGAGAAGTCGTCGCGCCCCAGCGAGATGAAGCGCTCGCGGGTGAGGTCGTCGAGCGTGACCTCCTGCGCGCTCGCGAGGCGGTTGCCGCGCGGGACGGCGCACACCATCGGGAATTCGCGCAGCGCCCGCGAGGCGAGCGTGGAGCTCGCCGCCGGCAGCAGCGAGAGGCCGAAATCGGCCATGCGCGCGAGCATCGCGTCCTCCACCGAGCGCGAGGTGCGGGCAAGCAGGGTGAGGCGGATCTCCGGCCTGGGGGCGAAGGCGGCGGAGAGGACGCGCGGGACGAGCTGCATCGCGATCGCGGGGAAGGCGACGACGGAGACCTCGCCCCGCTCGCGGTTGCGGATCGCCTCGGAGACGCGGCGCACGCGCGACAATCCGACCTCGAGCGTCTCGGTCTCGGTGAAGAGCTGGCGCGCCTCCGGCGTTGGCGTGAGACGCCCCGGCCGGCGCTCGAACAGGGGGAAGCCGCACGCCTCCTCGAACGCCTGGAGAAGCCGCGTCACGGCGGGTTGGCTGACGAAAAGGGCAGCCGCCGCACCGGTGACGGAGCCGACCTTCATGACCGCGTTGAAGGCCTCGATCTGCCTTATGTTGGCCTTTGCCATGCGCTCTTCTCCCCGCAGGAGCGTCTCATAGGTCATGTTGTAACGTTATGGCAGACTGAAATTATTTGATTTGAAAGCTATGGCCGATGCTCATCTCATTGGCCTGCCCAATTAGACGACACGACAGGGGGAAGTGTTGAAGAAGCTTCTGACGACTGTTGCCGCCGGTGTGCTCGCCGGCATTCCCATCGCCGGCCTCACCAGCGCCGCCCACGCGCAGGAGACGCTCACCGTCGGCGGATATGGCGGATCGTTCGAGACCCTCATGAAGGAGCTCGTCATCCCGCAGTTCGAGAAGGAGAACGACGTCAAGGTCGAGTTCGTCTCGGGCAACTCCACCGAGAACCTCGCCCGCCTCGTTGCCCAGAAGGGCAACCAGGACCTCGATGTCGTCATCCTCGATGACGGCCCGATGTACCAGGCCGACGCGCTCGGCTTCTGCGCCCCGCTCGCCGACGGCGTGATCAACGCGGACGTCTACGACAACGCCCAGTTCTCCGACAACGCGGTCGGCCTCGGCTATGTCGCGACGGGCTTCACCTACAGCACCGAATGGTTCGAGCGCGAAGGCTGGGAGCCGCCCTCCTCGTGGATGGACCTCACCGACCCGAAATATGAGGGTCTCCTCGTCGTCCCGCCGATCTCCAACACCTACGGCCTGCACGCCCTCGTGATGATGGCGCGCCTCAATGGCGGCGGCGAAGACAATATCGACCCCGGCTTCGAGGCGATGGCCGACAAGGTCGCGCCGAACGTGCTCGTGTTCGAGCCGTCCTCGGGCCGCATGTCCGAGCTCTTCCAGTCCAAGGAGATCGCGATCTCCATCTGGGGCTCGGGCCGCACCAAGAGCCTTGCCGACACCGGCTTCCCGGCTGCCTTCGCCTATCCGAAGGAAGGCGCCGTCGCGCTGATGCTCGCCGCCTGTCCGGTGGTGGAGAGCAACGTGCCGGAGGCCGCGCAGGCCTTTGTCGCCTACATGCTGACCCCGGAGATCCAGGAGCGGATCGCCGATGCGATGGGCGTCGGCCCGGTGAACGCGAAGGCCGAGATCTCCGAGGACCTCGCCGCCATCGTGCCCTACGGCCCGGAGGAAGTCGCCTCGCTCGTCTCGGTGGACTGGGACGTCATCAACCCGCACCGCGAAGAGTGGACGCAGCGCTGGGCGCGTGAGGTCGAGCGCTGATCGCGCAAGACCGGCTCAACTGAACCGGCGGCCGGGCTCGCAGGGCCCGGCCGTCATCCCGGCGGCAACGTCCGCCCTTTCGGCACACACCCGGATCCGATGGCATATCTCGAACTCGACAGCCTGACGAAGGCGTTCGGACAGACGCTCGCCGTCGACCATTTCAGCCTCACCGTGGCGCGCGGGGAGTTCGTCTCCCTCCTCGGCCCCTCCGGCTGCGGCAAGACGACGACGCTCCAGATGATCGCCGGCTTCGAGGAGCCGACCGGAGGCACGATCCGCCTCAATGGTCGCGACCTCGCCGGCGTCCCGGCCCGCGAGCGAGGCCTCGGCATCGTCTTCCAGACCTACGCGCTCTTCCCGCACATGACCGTTGCGGAGAATGTGAGCTTCGGCCTCGAGATGCGCTCGATCCGCCGACGCGAGCGCAAGAGCCGGATCGAGCGCACGCTGGACCTCGTCCACCTCTCCCACCTTTCCGCGCGCTATCCGCGCCAGCTCTCCGGCGGCCAGCGCCAGCGCGTGGCGCTCGCCCGCGCGCTCGTCATCGAGCCGGACCTTCTCCTCCTCGACGAGCCGCTGTCCAACCTCGACGCAAAGCTGCGCGAGGAGATGCAGCTCGAGCTGCGCCGCATCCAGCAGGAGGCGGGCGTCACCACCCTCCTCGTCACGCACGACCAGAACGAGGCGATGGCGCTTTCGGATCGCATCGCGGTGATGCACATGGGGCATCTCGTCCAGGAGGCGACGCCGTTCGACGCCTACGAGAACCCGACGAACGCCTTCACCTCAAACTTCCTCGGCAAGTCCAATGCGATCCCCTGCCGGGTCGACCACGGCGCGCTCGTCACCGAAGGGGGCGTGCGCCTCGAGGCTCCGGCTGCGACGCGCGCCGACGGGCCGATCCTCGCCGCGCTCCGGCCGGAGCGGATCGTCTTCGTGGAGCCGGAGGAGGCGCAGATCACCGGCACGGTGATGGAGCGGATCTTCCTCGGCGACCAGTGGCTCTTCAAGGTCGCGACCCCGCTCGGCGAGCTTCTCGTCACGCGGCGCAATTCGGGCCATTCGGAGCCGGACACGGGCAGCACCGTCCACCTCGCCTGGCAGGCGGAGCACCTGCGGGTCCTCGCGCGCGAGGCCGGGGCATGAACCCCTTCCTCCTCGCCGCGCCCGCCCTCGTCCTCTTCGGGGTGATGCTCGTCATCCCGCTGGTGATGACCTTCATCCTCTCGTTCAACTCGTTCGGCTTCTATACCGGCATCGAGATGACGTTCGGCCTGCACAACTATATCGACGTGCTGACCGACGACTATTTCTACGAGATCTTCGGCCGCACCTTCGCGATCGCCCTGGTGACGACCATCATCTGCGCCATCATCGGCACCCCGATCGCCTATTTCCTGACGCGGATGCGCCCGTTCTGGCGCTCGGTCATGGTGCTGGTCACGCTGGGGCCGCTTCTCATCTCGGTCGTGGTGCGCACGCTCGGCTGGGCGATCCTGCTCGGCAACAACGGCGTCATCAACAACGCGCTGATGGGGATCGGCCTCACCACCTCCCCCGTCCGCATGATGTACACCTCCGGCGGCATCGTGGTGGCGCTCGTCCATGTGATGGTGCCCTTCATGGTGCTCGCCGTCTGGGCCGCGCTCCAGCGGCAGGATCCGGCGACGATCAGCGCGGCCGAGTCGCTCGGCGCGCGTCCCGCGACGATCTTCCGCCGCGTGGTCCTGCCGCAGGCGATGCCGGGGATCCTGTCCGGCTCGCTCATCGTCTTCTCCCTCTCCGCCTCAGCCTTCGCGACGCCCTCCCTCATCGGCGGGCGGCGGGTGAAGGTCGTCGCGACCACCGTCTATGACGAGTTCCTCAACACGCTGAACTGGCCGCTCGGCGCCGCGATCGCGGTGATCCTGCTCGTCGCCGTGCTCGTCATCATGGTGTCCTGGAACCGCATCGTGGAGCGGCGCTTCGCGGGGGTGTTCCAATGAAGAACGGCGCCTTCGCCACCACCGTCACGATCCTCTTCGCCATCTTCATGCTGGCGCCGATCGTGGTGGTGATCGCGGTCTCCTTCACGCCCGAAGGGTTCCTCGAATTCCCGCCGAGCGCGATCTCGCTGCGCTGGTATCGCGCGATCCTCGACAATCCGGACTTCATCGACGCCTTCATCGTGTCGCTGAAGCTCGGCCTCGTCTCGGCGACCATCGCGACGGTGCTGACGGTGCCGGCGGCGCTCGCGATCGGTCGCGGCCAGTTCCGCGGACGCGAGGCGCTTCAGGCGCTCTTCCTGTCGCCGCTGACGGTGCCGACGGTGGTGCTCGGCATCTCCTTCCTGCGCTTCCTGTCGCTCTTCGGGGTGAACGGCACCTTCATCGGGCTCGCCCTCTGCCACGCCGTCATCATCATCCCCTTCGTTCTGCGCCTCGTTCTGGCGTCGATCATCGGGATGGACCCGTCCATCGAAAAGGCTGCGGTTTCGCTGGGTGCGCGCCCGCTCACGGTGTTCCGCCGGGTGACACTTCCGGCGATCACGCCTGGGGTCGTCGGCGGCTTTGTGCTTGCGTTCATCACGAGCTTCGATGAATTGACGGTCTCGATCTTCATCGTGAACCCGTCTACCACGACCCTGCCTGTGCGCCTCTTCTCCCACATCGCGCAGACGACCGACCCGTTGGTCGCCTCCGTCTCCACCGTCGCCATCCTCTTCACGGTCATCGTCATGCTCGTTGTCGACCGGCTCTACGGCCTCGATCGCCTTCTCATCGGGGAGGGCCGGCGATGAGCGAATTTCTCGTCGTCGGCGGCGGCCTCGTGGGGGCAGCCACCACCTACGGGCTCCTGCGCGAGGGGCATTCGGTCACGATGCTCGACGAGGGCGACATCGCCTTCCGCGCCTCGCGGGGCAATTTCGGCCTCGTCTGGGTGCAGTCCAAGGGGGACGGGCGGCCCGAATACGCGCAATGGACGCGACGGTCGGCGGACCTGTGGCCCGACTTCACGACGATGCTCGCCGAGGAAACGGGCATCAACACCCACTACGAGAAGCCGGGCGGCCTCCATTTCTCGATGTCCGAGGCCGATATGGACGCGCGCAAGGCGCTGATCCATCGCCTCCACAACGTCCACGGCGCCGCCCACTATGGCGCGGAGATCCTCGACGGGGACGAGGTGCGCAAGCTGGTGCCGGGCCTCGGGCCCGACGTCGTCGGCGGCACCTATTGCCGTCATGACGGCCACGCCTCCCCGCTCTACCTGCTGCGCGCCCTCCACACCGCGATCGAGAAGCGCGGCGGGCGGATCGTGCCGAACGCGCGCACCCGCGCGGTCGCGCCCGACGGGGACGGCTTCCGCGCCGAGACCGATGCCGGCACCTTCCGCGGCGAACGCCTCGTCCTCGCGGCCGGCCTCGGCAACCGCGCCCTCGGCCCCGGCGTCGGGCTCGACATTCCGGTCGCGCCGCAGAAGGGGCAGATCCTCGTGACGGAGCGGGCCGAGCCCCTCCTCCCGATGCCGACCCATGTCGTGCGCCAGACGTCCGAAGGCACCTTCATGATCGGCGACAGCCACGAGGATGTCGGCTTCAACCTCACCTCCACGACGCCGACGATGGCGCAGATCGCCGCGCGCGCCGTGAAGATGTTCCCGTTCCTGAAGCCTCTGCGCATCGTCCGCTCCTGGGCGGCGCTGCGCGTGATGGCGCCGGACGGGTATCCGATCTACGAGCAGTCGACGGCCCATCCGGGCGCCTTCACCGTCAATTGCCATTCCGGCGTCACGCTCGCCGCCGCCCACGCCCTCGCGCTCGCCCCGATGATCTCGGCGGGCGCCTATGGCGACGAGCTGTCCGTCTTCACCGCAGGGAGGTTCGATGCCCACGCGCATTGACGCTTCGGGCGAGCGCATCGCCTTCACCTTCGACGGGGAGACCGTCGAGGCGCGTCCGGGCGACAGCGTCGCCGCCGCGCTGATCGCGGCCGGCTTCGACGCCACGCGCCGCTCGGCCATCTCCGGCATGGCGCGCGGCCCCTATTGCATGATGGGCGTCTGCTTCGACTGCCTCGTCGCGATCGACGGCGAGCCCAACCGGCAGGCCTGCATGGTCGAGGTCCGCGACGGGCTCGTGGTAACGACACAGAACGGCGCGGTGGAGGCTCTGTCATGACGACGACCGACCTCGTCATCATTGGCGCCGGCCCGGCCGGCATGGCGGCCGCGGTCGAGGCACGCGCGGCTGGCCTCTCCGTCCTCGTTCTCGACGAGGCGCCCGCGCCCGGCGGCCAGATCTATCGTGGCGTCGAGGCCGCGAACGCCGCCCGCCGCACGATCCTCGGCAAGGACTACGTCCACGGGGCCGACCTCGTCGCCGCCTTCCGCGCGTGCGGGGCGACCTACAAATCCGGCGCCACCGTGTGGAACGTGTCGCCGGAGAAGGTCGTCGACTATTCGGTCGGCACCGGCTCGCTCCAGGTCGAGGCGGGGGCCGTCCTCGTCGCGACCGGCGCGGTGGAGCGGGCGACGCCCATGAAGGGCTGGCTCCTGCCGGGCGTCACGACCGCGGGCGCCGTCCAGATCCTCCTCAAGGCGAGCGGCGTGATCGAGCCGGACGTCGTGTTCGTCGGCTCCGGCCCGCTCCTGTGGCTGATCGCGAGCCAGATGGTCGCCGCCGGCGCGCCGCCGAAGGCGATCGTGGAAACGGTGCCGAAGGGGCGCACGCTCGCGGCCGCGAAGCACCTGCCGAAGGCGCTCGCCGCCTCCGCCTATCTCGCCAAGGGCCTCCAGATGATGCGCGCCGTGAAGCAGGCGGGCGTCCCGATCCATCGTGGCGCGGAGGGTGTCGCGATCGAGGGCGAGAGCCATGTCGAGGCCGTGACCTTCACCGCCGACGGCGCGCGCCAGCGCATCCCGACGCGGCACGTCGCGCTCCACCAGGGCGTCGTCCCCAACCAGCAGGTGACGCGCCTTCTCGTGTGCGAGCACCGCTATGACGAGTCCCAGCGCGCTTTCGCCCCCGTCGTCGACGCCGACGGCGCGACGAGCGTCGCGGGCATCTATGTCGCCGGGGACGGGGCTGGGATCGGCGGCGCGAAGGCCGCCGCCCTCGCGGGCCGGCTCGCGGCGATGGCGATCGCGGCGCGGGCGGGCAAGGCGGTGAGCGACGCCGAGCGGACGAAGGTCCGCACCGCGCTCGACAAGGACCGCGCGATCCGCCCCCTCCTCGAGGCGCTCTACGCGCCGTCGGCTGAGGCGCTCGCCCCGGCCGACGATGTCGTGGTGTGCCGCTGCGAGGAGGTGACGGCGGGCGACGTGCGCGCCGCCGCGCGCCTCGGCGCACCGGGGCCGAACCAGGTGAAGTCGTATCTTCGCGCCGGGATGGGCCCGTGCCAGGGCCGCGTCTGCGGGCTGGTCGTCGCCGAGATCATCGCAGCGACGCGGGGCCAGAGCGTCGCCGATGTCGGCTACTACCGCATCCGCCCGCCGCTGAAGCCGCTGCCGCTCGCCGAGCTCGCCGCGCTCGACGCACCCGTCGCGGCGGAGTGAACCGGCGATGACCGGCGCCGACCTGATCGTCATCGGAGGCGGCCTGCACGGCACGTCCGCCGCGCTCCAGTGCGCGCAGAAGGGCCTGTCGGTCATCCTGATCGAGAAGGACACGGCCGGCCGCCACGCCTCCGGCGTCAATGCCGGCGGCGTGCGCCAGCTCGGCCGGCACGTCGCCGAGATCCCGCTCTCCATCCGCTCGATGGCGATGTGGCACCACATCGAGAACATCGTCGACGACCATTGCGGCTTCCAGCCCGCCGCGCAGATCAAGGTCGCCGAGAACGAGGCCGAGCTCGCGACGCTCGCCGCCCGCGCGGCGGAGCTGAACCGCCTCGGCTACGACCACGAGGTGGTCCTCTCCGAGGCCGAGCTGCGGGAGAACCTCCCCGCCGTCGCGCCGCACTGTGTCGGCGGCCTCGCGAGCTTCGGCGACGGCTTCGCCGAGCCCTACCGCACGGTCTTCGCCTTCCGCCGCAAGGCCGAGGCTGAGGGAGTGCGCTTCTTCGAGGAGACGCGCGCCAACAAGGTCCGCCGCGAGGGCACGCACTTCGTCGTGGAGACCGACAAGGGCAACTTCACCGCCGAGCGCGTCCTCAATTGCGCGGGCGCGTGGGCGGGCGAGATCGCGGCCCAGCTCGGCGAGACGGCCCCCGTGGAGGCGATCGCGCCGATGATGCTGGTCGCGGCGCGCATGCCCCATTTCTGCGACGCCGTGGTCGGCGCCACCGGCCGGCCGCTCTCCTTCAAGCAGATGCCAAACGGGACGGTCGTGATCGGCGGCGGGCGGCGCGGCCGGGCCGATCCCGCGACGAACCAGACCCACCTCGACTTCGCGCAGCTGAAGCACACCGCCGCGACGGCGCAGGCGATCTTCCCGATCATGGCCGGCGCGACACTCGTGCGTGCCTGGGCCGGGATCGAGGGACGGATGCCGGACGACATCCCCGTGATCGGCCCCTCCTCCACCGAGGAGGGCGCCTACCACGCCTTCGGCTTCTCCGCGCACGGCTTCCAGCTCGGCCCCGGCGTCGGCTCGATCATGGCCGAGCTCATCGTCGACGGGCGGACGAACGCGCCGCTGGAGCCCTTCTCGATCACCCGTTTCGCGCCGCCGGCGGCCTGAGCCGCCCGGCGCACAACCCCTTCCGCCCGGCGTCCACGGCGCCGGGCGGCTGACCGCTTCCCGAACCTTGAGGAGACAAACATGATCAAGCGGCACTTCCAGACCCGGATCAACCACCGCGTCGTGGAACACAACGGCGTCCTCTACTTCGGCGGCCTCACCGCTGACGACAAGTCGAAGGACATGAAGGGTCAGACCGAAGAGATCTGCGCCAAGCTCGACAAGCTCCTCGCCGATGTCGGCTCCAGCAAGGAGCACATCCTGACGGCGATGATCTACATCTCCGACTTCGATGCGAAGGAAGGGATGAACGAGGCCTGGCTCAACTGGATCCCGGCCGAGGCCCTGCCGACGCGCGCCACCATCGGCGTCGCCGAGCTCGGCAAGGATTGCTACATCGAGATCGTGATCTCCGCGGCGAAGCCGTAAGATGCGACACGGCCGGCGGGGTTCGCCCTGCCGGCCCTTCCGCCCGACGGGTCAGCGCCCGACGGGATCGGCGAGCGCCTCCGGGACGCTCGCCGCCTCGCACGCCGCGGGGCTCATCGTGCGGATCGGCGCGTTGCAGCGGGCGACGTGTGTGCGCAGCTCCTGCTCCACCATCTCCACGAAGCGTCGCGTCAGCGCGCTATCGCGCCCACGCCGGGGCCGCACGCAGACGAAGGTGAAGTCCGCCGCCTCCGCGAGCGGGATCGCGACGCACCCGAAGGCGGGCGCGGCCTGCGCCGAGAAGCCCTCCACGATCGCCCAGCCGAGACCCGCCCCGACGAGGCCGATGACGGCGAGCGACCAGCGCGCCTCGATCCGCGCCACCCGCTCCACATTGTGCGAGGCGAAGAGCGCGTCGATCCGCTGGCGGCTCGCCGTCCCCTCGCCCATCGAAACGAAATGCTCGCCCTGCATGTCGCGCACCGAGATCCGCTCGCGCCCGGCAAGGCGGTGCGTCGCCGGAAGGATCGCGAAGGAGGGCACGGTCATAACCTCACCGACGAGGACGCGTGAGGGGGCGACCGGGGTCATGACATAGCCGAGATCGCACAGGCCCGAGGCGACGAGGTCGACCGCCTCCTCCGAGTTGTAGGAGAGGATCGAGAGGCGCACCGTGTCGTCCTCATCGGTCAATTTGCGCACGACACGCTGGATAAATCCGCCGGAAAAGGCCGGCGGCACGGCGATGCGCAGCACGCCCGAGGTGCGGCTGCGGATCTGCGCGGCGGTCCACGCGATATGGTCGAGCCCGCTATAGGCGCGCTTCACCTCCTCGAAGAGAAGCTCGGCCGCCTCGGTCGGTTTCAGCCCGCCATCGCGGCGGAAGAGGGCGAACCCCAGCTCGGCCTCCATCTGGCGCAGGATCTTGCTGACGGCGGGCTGCGTCACCGACAGCATCCGCGCCGCATCCGTCATCGATCCGCAGATCATGACGGCCCGGAACGCCTCGACTTGCCGGTGGGTGAACCCGTGCATTGGACCAATGCTACCCATGAGATTGAGTTATGAAAGCACGATTTTTCGTCCTTTGACACCGCGCAACCAGGGCTGGATAGTTTTTGAGCGAGTTGTGAATGCGCTTAAAAGTCGGGCAGTTGCGACGGCCCGGCCGGTCCCCATCCACCCTGCCCGCCATGTCGCGGGTCGCCCGCAGAGGAGTTCGCGCTCATGGTCAAGCTTGCCACTCTCCGCACCGCCACGGTGGCCGTCGCCGCCATCGCCGGTGCCACGTCCGCCCTCGCACAGGACATGCCGCCCGTCCCCGCCGCCATCCAGGAAGCCGGTGTCGTGCGCGTCGGCACCAAGTGCGACTACCCGCCGGAAGGTTTCCTCGACATGACCGGCAAGCCGGTCGGCGTCGAGGTCGCGATGGGCCACCAGATCGCCAAATACGCCTTCGGCGACGACGCCGAGGCCGAGATCGTGTGCGTCACCGCCGCGAACCGCATTCCGGCCCTCATCGGCAACAAGATCGACATCATCATCGCCACGATGGGCATCAACGCCGAGCGCGAAGAGGTCGTCGACTTCTCGCAGCCCTACGCGTGGTCGTCCTCGGGCGTCCTCGTGCGCGCCGACGAGGACATGGAGGCGCTCGCCGACTTCAACGGCAAGACCGTGGCCTTCATCAAGGGCGCGTGGCAGATCCCCTTCTTCGACGAGAGCTATCCGGACGTCGACAAGCTCCTCCTCGACGGCGTCTCCGACTCCCTCCAGGCGCTGATGCAGGGCCGCGTCGACGGCTACGCCCACGACACGCCCGTGCTCCTGTCGCTCGCGGCCAAGAACGACAAGGTCCGCGTGATCGACGAGGTCTACAAGATCGGCACCCGCGGCGCCGCGGTCCGTCCCGGCGAGACCGAGTGGCTCGACTACGTCAACGCCTCGCTGACGCGCATGGCGGACGAGGGCAAGTTCGACGCCTGGTTCAAGGAATATGCCGGCGACGAGGAGCTCGAGGACAAGCTGCGCTTCTGGGACATGAGCCTGATGCCGAAGAGCTGAGGCTCTAAGGCACCCACGCGGCGCGCCGTGATGATCGCCCCCCGCGCGGTCCTCCGATGACAAGCGCGCCGCGGGGTGCCGACCCGAGGACGGGACGCCGCCACACCGGCCGGCGCCTCCCCCTCGGCGGCGTGCGGGGGGCCTGCGAACAGCCCGCACGCCCACTCGATCAACTGCACGACCGCGCCCGCGCCACGCCGCCCCGCTCCGACCGGGGCCCGCCGGCCGCGCGCCGCACGAGACCGCCGCGCGCGCCCGTCCGCTCGCATCGCGCGGGCCGACCGCCCCGCCCAGCCGCCTCGGATCCCGCATGAAATATTCGTTCAGTTTTGCTTACATCTGGGGGGCGATGCCGGACCTCATGGCGGGGCTGGGGATGACGATCCTCCTCAGCATCCTGTCCATCGGCCTCGCCGTGATCATCGGCATCGTGTGCGCCTCGGCGCGCCTCTTCCGCGTCCCCGTCGCGAGCCAGATCGCGACCGGCTACGTCCACTTCATCCGCTCGACTCCGCTGCTCGTGCAGATCTTCTTCATCTTCTACGGCCTCGCCTCGGTCGGGCTCGGGCTCGGCGGGTTCTGGTCCGGCGTCCTCGCGCTCACCCTGTGGGGCGGGGCGTACATGACGGAGAATGTGCGCGGCGGCTTCGCGGGCGTGCCGGAGGGGCTGAAGGAGGCGTCGAACGCGCTCGGCCTGAAGCCCGGCCTCTATCTGCGCTTCGTCGCGCTCCCGATCGGCCTGCGCATCTGCATCCCGACGATCCTCAACACCTCGATCTCGGTCCTCAAGAACTCGTCCTACCTGCAGGCGATCGGCCTTGCCGAACTGACCTTCGCCGCGACGACGCGCGTCGCGATGGACTTCCGCACGCTCGAAATGTTCGCCGCCATCGGCGCGCTCTATCTCGCCCTCGTCCTCATCCTCTCCTGGGCGGTGCGGCGGCTGGAGCACCGTCTCCACAAACCCTTCAGGACGGCCTGACGCCATGGACCTCATCATCCAGACATTGCCGCTCCTGTGGCGCGGGCTCGTCGCGACCTTCCAGCTCGCCCTCCTCACCCTCGCCCTCGTCGCGGTGATCTCGGTCCTCTTCGGCATCATGTCCGTGTCGCGGCACGTCGTCGTGCGGTGGATCGCGATCGTCTACGTGGAGTTCTTCCGCGGCATCCCGCTGATCGTGAACCTGCTCTTCACCTATTTCGGCGCCCCGCTCATCGGCCTCTCGCTCGACCCGTTCACCTCCGCCACCGTCTCCCTCACCACCTGGGGCGCGGCGAACGGGGCGGAGATCGTGCGCGGCGGCTTCGCGGCGATCCCGCGCCACCAGGGCGAGAGCGCCGCCGCGCTCGCGCTGCGCCCGTGGGAGACGATGTGGTTCATCCTCCTGCCGCAGATCATCCTGCCGGTGCTCCCCTCCTTCACCGGCCTCTTCTCCATCCTCATCCAGGCGACCTCCCTCGCCTCCCTCGTCGGTGCGATGGAGTTCCTGCGCACCGCGCAGATCATCGTGGAGCGCTCGACGCTGATGACGGGCCACAGCCCGGCCTTCATCGTCTTCGGCTTCGTGCTGATCGTCTATTTCGTCATCTGCTTCAGCCTGAACCTCTTCACCGCCTGGCTCGAGCGCGTGATCGGCAGCCGCCGCGAGCGCCGCGTCAGCGCCCACTTCCAAACGGTCGACCCGGCATGAACGCCCCCTCCAAAGTCTCCGGCTTCCTCTCCGAGGCCCTCGCGCCCGAAATCGTGGACGGCGTCTACCGGCCGCTGCTCGCGCGCTCCTTCGCTCCCTCGCTCCCGGCCTTCGCCGCGATCAACCGCGCGCACGTGGTGATGCTCGCCGAGGCGGGGCTGATGCCGGCCGCGGTCGCCGCCGAGATCCTGCGCACCGTCGACGCGCTCGACCATGAGGGGGCCGCCGCCTTCACGCTCGATCCCGAGCGCGAGGACGCCTACTTCAACTACGAGGCCGAGCTTTTCGCCCGCATTGGGGCGACGGCAGGCTGGCTCCACATGGCCCGCTCGCGCAACGACCTGAAGGCGACGGCGGATCGGCTCCGCGCCCGCGACCTCGCCGAGCGCCTCTTCGAGGGGGTCCTCGCGCTCCGCGCCGCGCTTCTCACCTGCGCCGCTCCGCATTTCGCGACGGTGATGACCGGCTACACGCACCTACAGCACGCCCAGCCGATCACCTGGGGCTGGTATCTCCTCGGCATCGAGGCCGCGCTCCGGCGCGACGCGCAGCGCATCGGCGACGCGCTCGACCGGTTCGACGAGTGCCCCCTCGGCGCCGGCGCGCAGGCGGGCACCGAGTTCCCGATCGACCGCGCCCGCACCGCCACCCTCCTCGGCTTCCGCAAGGCGCAGGACCACCCGCTCGACGCCGTCGCCAACCGTGACGGGCTCAACGAACTCCTCTACGCTGCGACGTCCGCCGCTGCGACCATCGGGCGGATGGCGCAGGATTTCTACCTGATGGCTACCTTCGAGTTCGGCACGCTCGCCTTTCCGGACCGGATCGCGATCACCTCCTCGATCATGCCGCAGAAGAAGAATCTGGCGGTGCTCGAACACCTGAAGGCGCGCCCGGCCGCGCTCCTCGGCGCGCTCACGACGGCGATCGCTGCCGGCCGCGCCGTCCCGTTCGGCCACAGCCAGGAGAGCGGCCTCGAATCGACGCGCTGGATGTGGGACGCGCTCGGCGAGCTCGCCGAGATGCTGCCCGTCGCGCGCGTGGTCGTGGAATCGGCCGAGCCGAAGACAGAGCGCATGGCCGAGCTCGCGGCGGCGAACTTCGCGACGGCCACCGCGCTCGCCGACTGCCTCGTCTTCCACGGCATGACCTTCCGTGCCGCCCACCACATCGTCGGCCGCTTCGTGCGCCTGTCGCTCGACGGAAGCCCCCTCTCGCCGGCCGAGCGCCTCGCGCAGGCCGCCTCCGAGGTCGGCGAATCCTGCCCCGCGATCGCGCCCGAGGAGATCGCGCACGCGCTCGACCCTTCTGCGATCGTCACCGCGCAGTCCGGCACCGGGCCGAGCCGCGCCCAGTCCGAGACGCTCCGCGCCACCGCCGGGACCGCGCTCGACGCCGACGAGGCGCGCCTCGCCGCGTGGCGCGCGATGCGCGAGGACGCGGCGCGCGAGCTCGACGCCGCGATGGGCGCCATCGCCGGCACCGCCGCGGGGGCCGCCCCGTGACGCGGCCGGTCATCGAGGTCACCGCCCTCACCAAGACCTTCGCCAACGGGGTGAAGGCGCTCAACGGCGTCGACCTCACGGTCGATCGCGGCGAGGTCGTCGCCATTCTCGGCCCCTCGGGCTCGGGCAAGTCCACGCTGATCCGCTGCATGAACGGGCTCGAGACGATCACCTCCGGGGCGGTCGTCGTGGAGGGGGAGCGGGTCGATGGCGGCTCGGAGCGGAGCTGGCGCGGCGTGCGGCGTGAGCTCGGCATGGTCTTCCAGAATTACGCGCTCTTCCCCCATCTCGACGTGAAGACCAACGTCACCCTCGCCGCGACCCGCGCCGGCATCGTCAAAAAGCGCGACGCGGAGGCGCGGGCGCGCGAGCTCCTCGCGATGGTGGGGCTCGAGGAGAAGCTCCACTCGCGTGTTTCGGAGCTCTCCGGCGGCCAGCAGCAGCGCGTCGCGATCGTGCGTGCCATCGCGATGGAGCCGAAGGCGATGCTGTTCGACGAGCCGACCTCCGCGCTCGACCCCGAGATGGTCGGCGAGGTGCTCGCCGCGATGCGCCGCCTCGCCAAGGACGGGATGACGATGGTCGTCGTCACCCACGAGACCGGCTTCGCGCGCGAGGTCGCCGACCGCGTCGTCCTCATGGAGCACGGCGCGGTGGTGGAGATCGCGCCGCCGGAAGACTTCTTCACCGCACCCAAATCGCCCCGCACCCAGCGTTTCCTCGATCTCATCCTGCGCCACGACGGTTGAGCGCCTTTTTCCGAAGAGTCGAACCATGCCCGGTCCCACACCCGATCCCGTCGAACCGAACCGCTTCGAAGAGGCCCGCGACGCGGATGTCGTCATCATCGGCGGCGGCATCATCGGCGCCTCGGCCGCGCTCGAACTCGCCGAACGCGGCCTCAAGGTCGTGCTGTGCGACAAGGGGAAGATCGGGGCCGAGCAGTCGAGCCGGAACTGGGGCTGGGTCCGCCTCACCCAGCGCGACCCGCGCGAGATGCCGCTCATGGTGGAGAGCGTGCGGCTGTGGAAGTCGCTGAACGCGCGGATCGGCGACGACACGGGCTACCGCCAGTGCGGCATCACCTTCTCCTGCGCCTCGCAGGACGACATCGAGGTGATGGAGCCGTGGCTGGAGCGGCTCCAGGACTACCAGCTTCCCGCCCGCATGGCGTCCGCGGAGGAGGCGCTCGCCCCCTTCCCCGGCGCGAACGTCAACATCGCCGGCGCGCTCGTGAACGAGGCGGACGGGCGGGCGGAGCCGCAGAAGGCCGCGCCCGCGATCGCGCGCGCGGCACAGCGCCTCGGCGCGAAGATCCTGACCGACACCGCGGTGCGCACGGTGGAGCGGACCGGCGGCGCGGTCTCGGCGGTCGCGACCGAGCACGGGCGGATCAACTGCCGCGCCGTCCTCGTCGCGGGCGGTGCGTGGTCGCGCCTCTTCCTCGGCAATCTCGGCGTGACGCTGCCGCAGCTTCGGATGCGCAACACGGTGCTGCGCACCGCTCCGGTCGAAGGCGGGCCGGAGATGACGTTCAAGCATCGCGACTTCACGCTGCGCAAGCGCGCCGATGGCGGGTACACGATCGCGAGCATGCTGACCAATTGCTACGCGATCACGCCGGATTCCTTCCGCCTCCTGCGCGCTTTCATGCCCGCCATCCGCAACGAATGGTGGTCGCTCTCCTTCACCATCAATGGCGACTTCATCGACGAGATTCGCCGCAAGCGCCGCTGGTCGGGCGACGAGCGGACGCCGTTCGAGGACATGCGCATCCTCGACCCGACGCCCGACGAGAAGGCGATCCGCAAGGTGCTCGCGAGCCTTGAGGCGGCCTGGCCCGTCTTCCGCGGCGTGAAGGTCGAGCAGGTCTGGGCCGGCATGATGGACATCACCCCCGACGCGATCCCGGTGATCTCGCCGATCGATTCGATACCCGGCCTCTTCGTCGCAACGGGCTTCTCCGGCCACGGCTTCGGCCTCGGTCCGGGCGCGGGCCGCCTCGCGGCCGACCTCGTCGCCGGCACCGAGCCCGTCGTCAATCCGTACGAATTCCGCATCGGCCGCTTCACCGACGGCAGCCCCATCGCCCCGATCAGCGGCGTCGCCCGCCGCTGAGATCCGTCGCCCCGATCAGCCGAGCGCGACCTTCAGCGCGTCCGCGACGAGGGCCGCCTTGCGGCGGATATGGGGCACGGCAACGATCTCGAAGAAGCTGCCGCGGGTGAGCGCGCCGAGCGCATAGAGGCCCGCGACCGGCCGCCCCGCCCCGTCGAGCACCTCAGAGGCCCCGCTGGTCGCGATGCCGAGCCGGTTGGGGTCGGGCGCGACGAGACCCGCATGCGCGAGCCCCGCGAGCACCGGATGGCTCACAAGATCGAGGCTTGGCCCCGTCGCGTTGACGAGGAGGTCGACCCGGCGCGCGACGCCGCCGACCTTCGCCTCGATCGCGTCTCCATCCGCCCGCACGTCGCTCACGCGGCCGCGGGCGAGCGAGAGGCGGCCGGCCCGCATCAGCGCGTCGATGGCGGCCATGGATTCGGGTGCGGCGCGGTGGCGGTGGTGGAGCCAGTGGCGCGCCCCGTGCCGCCAGAAGGTCGCCTTCTGCGCCGGAGTCCACGCGCGCCAGATCGGCTCCACATGCGGGCGCGCCCCGTCGATCACCCGGTACCATCCGGTGGCGGGGTCCGCCTCGCGCCGCAGTGCGCGGCTCACGGTGCGCCACGCCTCCACGGGCGAGCGGCCGACGAGCGCGCCGCCCTCCGGCCAGGCCTCGACGATGGCGTCGGCAGGCGGCAGGAAGGCGCGCGCCGCGGTGAGGGTGAAGCGCGCCGCGGGGTCGGCCGCGTCGATCGCGAGCACGGCGTCGATGGCTGTGAGGCCGGTGCCGGCGATGAGCACGTCCTGCCCCGTCCGCCCCGCCGGCGGGACCGCCCATGGATCCTCCACGATGCGCGGATCGGTGATGCCGGGCGCAAGGCGGCGCGGCGGCAGGTTGCCGAGCGCGAGCACCACGGCACGGGCGGCGATCGGCTCGCCCTCCTCCAGCACCACGGAGAGGCCCGGCTCCACCGCGCGCACGCGCGTCCGCCGATGGCGCACGTCGCGGCCGGCGATGGCGTCGCGGAAGGCGGCGGTCAGGAAGTCGCCATAGAGGCCGCGCGGGGCGTAGCCGTGCGGGACAGAGCGCGGCGCGACCCGCGCGAGCCAGTCGCCGAAGCGCGGATCGCCGGGCTCGACCTCCATGTCCATCTTGTCGGCGGGGACGTTGAGGAGGTGCATCGGAAAGGACGTCGCGTAGGCAAGGCCCCGGCCGATCTCGGCGGCGGGCTCCACCACATCGATCCCCTCGACCCCGCGCCGCAGCAGCGCCATCACGAGCCACGCCGCGGCGGCACCGCCCCCGACGATCACCACCCGTCCATCGGTCATGGGGCTAGATCGCCTCGTGCACGATGCGCCCGCCGACCATGGTGAGGCGGCTCGACAGGGATTGCAGCGCCGCGTCGTCCGCCGTCAGCGGATCGATGTCGAGGATCGCGAGGTCGGCATAGCGGCCGGGCGTCAGCGGGCCCTTCACCGCCTCCTCGAAGGTGAGCGGCGCGCCCGCCACCGTCAGCGAGCGCAGCGCCTGGTGGCGCGTCAGACGCTCCGACGGGCCGAGCACCACCCCGTCCGAGCGGCGGCTGCGCGCGCACATCGACCACAGCGTGAAGCCCGGATTGTAGGGGATGTTGTCGGTCGCGCTCGCCGCCTCGATGCCGAGATCGAGGAGCGTCTTCATCGGGGTGAGCCCGTCCCCGCGCGCCGGGTCGTAGCGGTGGCCGCCCTTCCAGACGAAATAGACGGGGATGGTCGTCACCAGCACGTCGAGCCGCGCGAGGCGTTCGAGCGTCGCCCGGTCGGTCTGGCCGATGTGCTGGATCACCCAGCGCTTGCCCGCGATCGGTCGCTTCGCGGAGACCCGCTCCAGGATCTCGACGACGGCGCGAAGCTGATCGGAGACGATCGTGTTGAGGCGGATGTCGTGCTCGGCGCACAGATGGCAGATCGCCTCGAACGTCGCCGGATCGTTCGCCTGCTCGACGAAGCCCGACCAGCCGCAATTGGGAAGCGCGTCGCGCGAGAGCGCGGCCATGCAGGGGTCGCCGCCGAAGGCGAGGTGGATGCCGCTGATGCGCAGCCACGGGTCGCCGAGCCCGGCCCCCCGCGCATAGGCGAGCCAGTCGCGCATCGCCGCCGCCGCCTCCGCGACGTCGGCCCACACGGGGCTGAGGACGAGCCCCGCGCGCACCGTCAGTTCGCCCCGCTCCCAGAGGTCACGATAGAGGCCGACGACCGCGGGGGCCGAGCCGTGCCCCTCATAGACGCTGGTGGTGCCGACGCCGTTATAAAGCTGCATCGAGCGCACGAGCCCGCGCATCCGCTCCTCGCGGGTGAAGGCGGGGACGGCGCCGAGCACGTCGAACTCCACCATCGGGCGCGGGTTGTGTTCCATGATGATGCCGGTCGGCTCGCCGGTCGCATCGGTGAGGATCTCGATCCCGCCGACGCGGGGGCGGGTGTCGCCTGTGATCCCGTTCGCCGTGAGCGCGCGGGAATTGAGGCAGGTGGTGCCGGGGGGCGTCCCCCAGTTGCCGAAGAGGCCGGGGATGCAGACGGGGTGCTCGGTGGTGGCGGCGTCGAGGTCGGCCCGGTCGGGCGGGCGCTTGTCCTCCAGCCGGGCGACGCCGTCGAAGAAATAAGGCGGCTCGCCGAGCGGCATCGTGACGATCCACTCACCCGGCGGGGTCTTCGCCGCGATGCCCCGGATGAGGGCGACGATGTCGGCGATCGAGCGGCAGTCGGCGAGCGAGGGCCGGATCCGCTTCAACCCTTCCCGCTCCATGTGGGCGTGGGCGTCGTTGAAGCCGGGGATCAGCGTCGCCCCGTCCATCTCGATGATCCGCGCCCCGGCCGGCGCGGCGGCGAGGAGGTCCGCCGCGCGCCCGACGCTGTGGACGCGATCGCCCGCGACGGCCACCGCCTCGGCGACGGTGTCGGCCGCGTCGAGCGTGCGCACGCGGCCGGTGACGAGGATGGTGTCGATCGGGAGGCGGCTGTCAGGCACTGGGGCGGTACCAGGGGAAGATGCGCCGGCAGAGGGCGACGAAGAGACGGTCGCATGTGTAGCCGAGCGCGCCGAGAAGGATGAGCCCGGCGAACATGATATCCACGCGGAAGAGCTGGTGGCCCATCGACATCATGTAGGCGACGCCCGCGCGCGCCCCGGCGAGCTCGGCCGCGACGAGGACGATGAGCGCGACGGCGATCCCCTGCCGCATCCCCGCGATGATGAAGGGGAGCGAGGCCGGCAGGATGATGAAGCGCAGCGTCTGGAGCCGGTTCGCGCCGAGGCAGGCCGCCGAGCGCAGATAAACCTGATGGACGTCGCGCACGCCGATGAACGTGTTGATCCAGATCGGGAAGAAGGCGCCGGTCGCGACGAGGGCGACCTTCGCCCCCTCGCCGATCCCGAACCACAGCACCGACACCGGGACGAGCGCGATGACGGGCAGTGAGCGCAGGCCATGGAGCAGCGGCTCGATCAGCTCCCGCACCACAACGATGCGCGCCGTCGCGACGCCGACCATCACGCCGAGACAGGCCGCGATCGCGAAGCCCGTCCCCGCGCGGCCGAGGCTGACGAGGATGTTGTAGGGGATCTCGCCCGACAGGATCATCGGGAAGGCGGTCGCGAGCACCTTGGAGGGCGGTGGGAAGAGGACGGGGTTCAGCACCGTCCCGATCCGCGGCAGCAGCTCCCACAGGCCGAAGAAGATGAGGACGCCGAGGATGTTGAGCATGACGCCGATCCGGCGGCGGCGGCGCTCGGCCCGCGTGTGGGCGAGGAGGAATTCGGCGGCGATCGCGTCCGCTTCGGCCGGCGTCAGGGAGGGCGGGCGCACGGTCACGGGGTCGTCGCGCTCGCGGTCAGGCTCGAATCCTCGTGCAGCAGTCCGTTGATCCGTGTGTACCAATTTGCGAACGCTCCGGAGCCGCGATCGCGCGGATGCGGCATGTCGATGGTCAGGACCGTTTTGACGCTGCCCGGATGGGCCGACATCACGACGACCTCGTCGGCGAGGAAGACGGCTTCGTCGATATTGTGCGTGACGAAGACGATGCTGAGATTGAGCCGCTTGGCAAGGCGCAGCAGCTCTTCCTGGAGGTTGACGCGGGTGAGCGCGTCGACCGCCGCGAAGGGCTCGTCCATGAGGACGACGTCCGGATGGGTGGCGAGCGCGCGGGCGACCGCGACGCGCTGGCGCATCCCGCCCGAGAGTTCGTGCGGGTAGCGCTCGGCCGCGCGCGTCATGCCCACCATCTCGAGGAGTTCGTCGGAGCGGGCGCGCCGCTCCGAGGCCTTCATCCCCGCGACGCGGAGGCCGAACTCGACATTCTGGCGGACCGTGAACCACGCGAAGAGCGCGTATTCCTGGAAGACCACGCTGCGGTCCGGCCCAGGCCGCTTGATCGGCGCGCCGCTGAGCGTCACCGCCCCGCGTGTCGGCGACATGAACCCCGCGATGAGCTGCAGCAAGGTGGTCTTGCCGCAGCCCGAGGGGCCGACGAGGCACGTGAACCGCCCCTCCTCGATGGAGAGGCTGACATTCTGGAGCGCCCACGTCGGCTGCCCGTCGCTGCCGACATAGAGGTGGGAGACGTCGCGGGCGTCGATCAGGGCCATGTTGCCGCCGGGATCAGAGGGTGACGCGGTCCGGCGCCACCGCCATCAGCGGCCCCGGCGCGATGAGGCTCGTCATCATCTCGGCGACGTCGCCCTCCGGCTTCTCGACGAGGCCGGCCGAGATCGCCCATTCGGCCTGGGTGATGAGGTCGGTGAGGAACTTCTTCGACAGCTCCGTGCGGAACTCGAACACCGACGTCATCGTCTTGATGAAGTCGGGCTCGGCGCGCACGCGGTCGGCGATGACTTCCGGCCAGGTGTCGTTCCCGGTGATGTAGGCCTCGGCGTCGAGGATCGCCTTCACCGCGCCTTCTGCGAGCTCCGGCTTGTCGGCGAGGACGGCCTCGTTCGTCAGCAGGCACTGGTGGCTGACGAAGAACTCCTCGATCCCCTCCTGCGTCATCTCCACGATCTGGCCGCCCGCCGCCTCGACCGCCATGGCGGAGGCCTGCGAGGTCCAGGAGAAGCCGTCGACGTCGCCGCGCAGGGTCGCCGCCATCATGTCGCTCGGGCTGAGGTCGACGATGGTGACGTCGGCGTCGGAGAGGCCGGCCATCGTGAGATAGCGCGACAGCATGTACTGGCCGCTGGTGCCGACGCGGGTCGCGATGGTCTTGCCCTTCAGCGAAGCCGGGTCGTCGGTGGTGGCGGCGCCGTCGCGCACGGCGATCTTCATGTCGCGCGAATAGCGGCTGTAGACGGCGATCACCATCGGCTTCAGGCCGCGAAGGCCCGCGAAGGTGACGGGTGTGTCGGTCGCGGTCGCGAAGTCGGCCGAGCCGCCGAGGAGGGCCTGCATCGATTCGCGCCCGGTCGGGAAGTCGAGCGCCTGGAGGGCGATCCCGTTCTTGGCCCAGGCGTCGATCCCCTCGGCGACGAAGGCGCCGGCCCAGGTGTAGCCGGTGCTGCCATAGGCCATCGTGGCGGGCATCGCCTGCGCGAAGGCGAGGCGCGGCATCGTCGCGCCGAAGGCGGCGCCACCGAGGGCAGCGAGGGCGGAGCGGCGAGTGAGTTGCATGTATATCCCCCTATTCGGCCGCTTGTGTCATCGGGCGGCGATGGCTCGACCGGATGCGAGATCCGTGCCAGCAAGGCGCAACCAACCGTTGCCGATTTCCTCGCTAAGTCATCGGGTTATTGCCTGGAAACGGGGCACGCCGCTACCGGGCTTATCGAATGGGCACCGCCTTTCCCCAGCCGGCGCGTCCCAGTCGCCGCGATGGCGATTCGAATGCACACAAATGATCTCCCCGATCGCGGCCTATCCACGGACGCGAGTTCGCGTGACGACACACGCTGAGGACGAATTGGCATGCGGCGCAGGCCGGCCGTTCGCCCGGCTGCAAAGCGCGAGATTTAGGCGCGCTCAGAATTCGACCAATCTGCCCGCACCAACACGCGGCCTTCTCGAAACATCGCATGTTTCCAACTGGTTAGATTGTTGTCCAGGCATCCGAAAACCTTCGCAAAACTGCCGAAATACCGCCTGGACACAAATATAAATGCATGGCAGCATGCGCTCGCTGACGTGATCTGTGATCACAGAAAACACGGGAGAATGCCGCCCACGTGCGCCGGGAGCGCCGCCGAGAGACGACGGCCCCAACCCCTCCATAAGCACGCCGGCAATCGCGGGCCCCGCACCACGCGCGGTGACCCCATGACCCTCCGCCGCGGTCGAGAAAAAAGAAGAGAACATGGCGTCATCGAACAAAGTCATCATCAGCTGCGCGATTACCGGGGCGATCCACACGCCCTCTATGTCCCCCTACCTCCCCATCACGCCCGATGAGATCGCCGAGTCCGCGATCGGGGCGGCCGAGGCAGGCGCCGCCATCGTCCACCTCCACGCCCGCAATCCGGAAGACGGCTCGCCCGTGCAGACGGCCGAGGCGTTCATGCGCTTCCTGCCGCGCATCAAGTCGTCCTGCGACGCGGTGATCAACATAACCACGGGCGGCGGGCCGGGGATGCCGGTCGAGGAACGCGTCGGCCCGGCCGCGACGCTGAAGCCGGAACTCGCCTCGCTCAACATGGGCACGATGAACTTCGCGCTCTTCCCGATGCTGAACCGCTTCAAGGAATTCAAATATAGCTGGGAGCGCGAGCATCTGGAGAAGAGCCGCGCCGGCCTCTTCAAGAACACCTTCTCCGACATCGAGTACATCTTGCAGACCTGCGCCGACAACGGCAGCAAGTTCGAGTTCGAGTGCTACGATATCGGCCACCTCTACAATCTCGCCCACTTCGTCGACCGCGGCATCGTCAAGGCGCCGATCTTCGTCCAGTCGGTCTTCGGCATCCTCGGCGGCATCGGCACGCATCCTGAAGACGTCATGATGATGAAGCGCACCGCCGACCGCCTCTTCGGCGACGACTATCGCTGGTCCGTCCTCGGTGGCGGGCGCAACCAGATGCCGATCGCGGCGATGTCGGCGGCGATGGGCAGCAACGTGCGCGTCGGCCTCGAGGACTCGCTGTGGGACGGTCCCGGCAAGCTCGCCGAGAGCAACGCCGCCCTCGTCACGCGCGTGCGCCAGATCATCGAGAGCCTCGGCCGCGAGATCGCGACGCCGGATGAGGCGCGTCAAATTCTCGGCCTCAAGGGGCCCGGCGCGGTCGGCTTCTAAGCCGCGCCGCACGCCGCCAAAGGACAGGAAAGATGGATAAGATCGCGGTCATCGGGGCAGGCCTCATCGGCAGAAGCTGGGCGATCGTGTTCGCCCGCGCCGGCCACGACGTCACCGTCTACGACCTCAACCCCGATGCGCTCGAACCCTCGCGCAAGACGATGCTCGGCAATCTCGGCGACCTCGCCGCCGCCGGGCTCATCGAGGAGGCGCCGGACACCGTCGCCGCCCGCGTGCGCTTCACCCCCTCCCTCCCCGAGGCGATGGAGGGGGCGGACTATGTGCAGGAGAGCGCGCTCGAACGGCTCGACGTGAAGAAGAGCGTCTTTGCCGAACTCGACGCCCTCGCCCCGCCCGAGACCATCCTCGCGAGCTCGGCCTCGTTCGCGCCGGTCTCCTCCTTCGCGTCCGAGCTTGAGGGGCGCGCGCGCTGCATCGTCGCCCACCCGGTGAACCCGCCCTACCTCGTCCCCGTCGTGGAGCTCGTCCCCGCCCCCTTCACCGAGGAGGTGGTGGTGGAGCGCACCCACGCGCTGATGACGCGGGTGAAGCAGAAGCCCGTCGTGATCCGCAAGGAGATCTACGGTTTCGTCCTCAACCGCCTCCAGGCCGCGCTCGTCAACGAGGCCTTCCGGCTCGTCGAGGACGGCGTCACCACCCCCGCCGAGCTCGACATCACCGTCAGCGACGGGCTTGGCCTGCGCTGGTCCTTCATGGGCCCGTTCGAGACGATCGACCTCAACGCGCCGGGCGGCGTCGCCGACTACACCGACCGCGCCAAGAAGCCCTTCCAGCGCCTCGCCGAGGAACAGAGCGACGTGCGTGACTGGTCGCCCGAATTCCTCGCCTCGATCCTGAAGGCGGCCCGCACCGACCGGCCCGAGGCCAGTCTCGGCGCGCTGCAGGATTGGCGCGACCGCCGCCTCATGGCCCTCGCCGGGCACAAGCTGAAGGCGCAGAAGGAGCACAAGAAAGATCCCGCCTGAACAGGCGGCGCGCGACCGGTCGGCGCAAGCCGGCCGGGGCCGTCATCAGCGGCGGCGACAGACCATCCAATAAATAAAAAATCTTTGGAGGAAACACACATGAAAAAAGACAGCTTGATGAACCAGATTTCCCGCCGCTCGTTGCTGCGTGCGGGTGCGGCCGGCGGCGCTGCCGGCGCGGTCTTCTTCGGCCCGTTCCGGCAAAACCGGATCTATGCTTCGGCCGCCGAGAAGCCGATCAAGGTCGGCCTCACGATGGACGCCAGCGGCATGTACGCCAACAGCGGCCAGTCCGAGCGGCGCGGCGCGATCCTCGCGATCGAGGAGTTCAACGACAAGGGCGGCGTGCTGGGCCGGCCGATCGAGCACATCTGGTACGACACGGAGACGACGCCGCAGACCGGCACGCGCGTCGCCGAGCGCATGATCACGCGCGACAATGTCCACTTCATGGTGGGCGCGGTGCAGTCGGGCGTCGCCAACGCGATCTCGCAGGTCGCGCAGAAATATGGCTGCATCTACCTCAACACGAACTCCTCCTCGCCGACCGAGGCGGGCGAGAACTGCCACCGCGTGAAGTTCGTCTTCGACGGCAACGGCGAGAACTTCACCCGCGCGACCAGCAAGAGCGCCATCGACACCTTCGGCAAGCGCTGGCTGATCATCTACAGCGACTATGTCTGGGGCCAGGACACCAAGGAGGCGACGAAGTCGGTCGCCACCAGCTATGGCGCCGAGATCATGGACGAGGTGCCCGTCCCCGTCGGCACGCGCGACTTCTCCGGCTTCCTCCTGCGCATCCAGCAGGCGAAGCCCGACGTCGTCGCGACGGCGATCGGCGGTGACGACTACAAGGTCCTGCGCCAGCAGGTGCGCGACATGGGCCTCGAGACCCAGATCGCCTGGGTCGGCAACCAGCAGGACTGGCCGGACATCTACGGCCTCGGCACGGACGCGGCCTTCGGCGTCTTCGGCACGACCTTCTACCACTATCTCGACCTGCCGGGCGTTCCGGAGTTCGTGGCGAAGTACAAGGCCCGCTATCCGGAGACCCGCGTCGCGGTGCCCGGCAACGTCTTCCACCAGGGCTACATGGCGACCCGCGAGATCCTGCGCGTCATCGAGGAGACCGGCGGCACGGACAACATGAAGATCATCAAGGCGCTCGAAGGGCGCAAGATGAGCGCCGAGGACCGTCTCCAGCACTTCGACGCCGTGATCGACGCGGACTCCCACCACGTCCAGCAGACGATCTACCTCGCCACCGGCAACGACAAACCGCGCGACGAGACCGACTATTTCAAGATCCTCGCGCAGGCCAAACCAGAGGAGGTCCGCTCCGAAGCGGAAGCCAACTGCAAGCTCGAATCCTACGACGACACCCCGAGCTACGACCAGGGCTGAGCCTACGTCCGACGGGGATCGGCCGCCGCGTGCGGCCGGTCCCCTCCCGCCCTCTGGGAAGATGAAGGTCCAATGTCCACCGCCACCTGGCTTCTGCCGCACCTCATCAATGGTGTCGCGCTCGGGCTTCTGTTCGCGCTGATCGCGCTCGGCTTCATGCTGATCATCGGCGTGATGGAGGTGATCAACCTCGCGCACGGCTCGATCTTCGCGCTCGGCGCCTATGTCGCGCTCGCCATCATGGCGCCCGATGGCGGGCTGCCGTTCGCGTTCATGGATCCCTATTACGCGCTGCCGCCCTGGCCGCGCTATGCGATCGCGCTCGTGGTCTCGCCCATCCTCGTCGGTGCGGCGTGCATGCTCCTGGAGCTCTGCCTGCGCCCGACCTACGGCAAGGACCCGCTCTACGGGCTCCTCCTGACCTTCGGCGCCGCGCTGGTCATCGAGGAGATGATCCGCCTCGTCTGGGGCTCGTCCGAATATTATCTGCCGATCCCGCGCGACATCTCCGGCGGGTTCATCTTCGCGGACCTCATCTATTCCACCTATCGCATCTACGCGGCGATCTTCGCCTGCGCGATGATCGCGCTCCTGTGGTTCTTCCTGAACCGCACGCCCTATGGGGCCGTCATCAAGGCGGGTGCGCACGACAACGAGATGGTGCGCGCGCTCGGCTTCAATCTGAGCCGCCTGCGCCTCCTCGTCTTCGCCTTCGGCTGCGCGCTGGCGGCGATCTCCGGCATCATCATGGCGCCGATCTGGGGCGTGCGGCCGGTCGTCGGCGTCGACGCGGTGATCCCGGCCTTCGTCATCATCGTGCTCGGCGGCGTCGGCAGCTTCTGGGGCGCGGTCACGGCGGGAATCCTCGTCGGTCTCGCCGTCGCGCTGACGGCGGCCTTCCTGCCCGACTGGTCGCTGATCTCGATGTATCTCCTGCTTCTCGCCGTCGTCACCGTGCGGCCCCGTGGCCTTGCCGGCCGCGCCAGCATCCTGGAGCGCTGACATGAGCGACGCGCCCCGCCGCCTCGGCCGGTGGATCAACCTTCCCATTCTTCTCAGCTTCGCCGTCTTCGGCACGCTGCCCTACTGGGTGGAGGCGATCGGCCTCTACCAATATCTGGGCCTCGAGATCATGGTCTGGGTGATCTTCGCGCTCGGCTACAACCTGCTCCTCGGCTATGCGGGCCTGCCCTCCTTCGGGCATGGCGCCTTCATCGGGATCGGCGCCTACGCGTTCGGCGTCACCCAGTTCGACCTCGTTGCGAACCTGTGGGTCTGCCTCATCGCCGCCGTGGTCATCACCGGGCTCTGCGGCCTCGTCGCGGCGCTCCTCGTGTCGCGACGGCGCGGCATCTATTTCGCGCTGATGACGATCGCGATCGGCCAGGTCTTCTTCTTCATCGCCTCCAAATGGACGTCGGTGACGGGGGGCGAGGACGGGCTTCTCAACATCGAGCGCCTGCCGGTCGATCTCGGCTTCATCTCGATCGACATCCACGACACGGCGTCGCTCTACTATCTCGCCTTCGCCGCCTACGCGGTGGTGGTCGTGCTCCTGTGGCGCCTCGTCCACTCCCCGTTCGGCCGCATTCTCGGCGCGATCCGCCAGAACGAGGAGCGCGTGCGCTTCCTCGGCTACAACGTGTTCCTCTACAAGGCGATCGCCTTCGTCCTGTCGGCGGCGGTCGCGGGGCTCGCCGGCGGCCTCTTCGCGATGGCCCAGGAAGGCGCCTACATCCAGATCATGAGCCTGCAATGGTCGGGCACCGTCGTCCTTATGACGCTGATCGGCGGCGGCCTCGTCAGCTTCTGGGGCCCGGTCTTCGGGGTGATCCTCTACTTCATCGCCCGCGACATTCTCGGCGCCTACACCGAGGGCTGGCTCCTGTGGTTCGGGCTGATGTTCATGCTCCTCGTGATGTTCAAGCCGGAAGGCCTCGCGGGCATCTGGCGGGACACCACGCGCAGCCTCCATCCGCGACAGGGGGCGCGCGGCGCCCGCGCCGCCGTCCCCAACCAGACACCGGCGGAGTGATCATGGCCCTTCTGGAAGCCCATCACGTCCACAAGCGCTTCGGCGACCAGGTCGTCCTCGAGAACATCACGCTCGCCTTCGAGGAGAACCGCATCAACGGCATCATGGGGCCGAACGGAGCCGGGAAGACGACCTGCTTCAACGTGCTGACGGGCCGCTACAAGCCCGATCGCGGACGCATCGTCTTCGACGGGGAGGACATCGCCGGCCTCCCCCCGCACAAGATCGCCCGCAAGGGGATCGCGCGCTCCTTCCAGCTCATGAACCTCTTCGACCAGTATAGGGCGATCGAGAACATCACCCTCGCGCTCCCGGAAGTGCGCGCGCGGGGAATGAGCATGATGCATGACCTGCGCACCGACGGGGAAACCGGCGACCGCGCCGCCGCGATCCTCGCCCGCATCGGCCTTGCCGGGAAGGAGAATGTGGAGGCGAAGGACCTCTCCTATGGCGAGCGGCGCGCGCTCGAGATCGGCGTCGCCCTCGCCGCCGCGCCCCGCATCCTCTTCCTCGACGAGCCGACGGCCGGGCTCGGCAGCGAGGCGACCGGCCAGATCGCCGACCTCATCGCCGAGATCCGCCGCGACCTCACCATCGTCGTCATCGAGCACGACATGCAATTTCTCTTCGGCCTCGCCGACAAGATCACCGTCATCCACTGGGGCCAGGTGATCGCCGAAGGGACGCCGCAGGCGCTCCAGGAGGACGAATGGGTGAAACGCTCCAGCCTCGGGGGGCTCGCATGATCCTCGAAGTCGACGACATCCACACCTACTATGGCGAGACGCAGGTCCTCTTCGGCGTCTCCCTCTCGGTGAAGAAGGGCGAGGTCGTCGCCCTCCTCGGCCCGAACGGGGCGGGCAAGACGACGACGCTGCGCTCGATCCTCGGCCTCACCCGCGCCCGGCGCGGCGCGATCCGCTTCAACGGCGAGGACATCACCCGCGCCCCGACCCACCGCATCGCGCGGGCCGGGATCGGCTGGGTGCCCGACGACCGGCGCATCTTCCCGACGCTGACCGTGCGGCGGAACCTCGAGATCGCGCGCAAGACCACGGGCTTCGCCAACTGGACCATCGACGACGCCTGCAAGATCTTCGCCCCGCTCGAGCATCTCCTGCCGCGCGAGTGCGAGAATCTGTCGGGCGGCGAGATGCAGATGGTGGCGATCTCGCGCGCGCTCGTCGGCGCGCCCGGCCTCATCCTCTTCGACGAGCCGAGCCAGGGCCTCGCGCCGAAGATCGTCAACGACGTGATGGCCGTCATCCGGCGGCTGCGCTCTGAAGGACTGTCCATGATCATCGTGGAGCAGAACGTGAATGTCGCCCTCTCGGTGGCGGACCGCGTCTACGTCATGAACCACGGCCGCATCGTCGAGGAGGGGCCGGCGGAGCGCTATCGCGGCCGCGAGGCGCACCACGTCAAGTCGATGGCGGCCACCACATGAGCGCCCCCCTCCTCGTCGTCGACGATCTCGTCAAGGAATACCGGATCGGCCTCCTGTCGCCGAAGACGACCTTCCGCATCACCGCCGACTTCACCATCGACGAGCCGACCGTCGTCGGGGTGATGGGGCCGAACGGCTCGGGCAAGACCACCCTCTTCGAGCTGATGACGGGCTCGAACGCGCCGACATCGGGACGGGTGATGTGCGCGGGGCAGAACATCCATCGCGTGAAGACGCGCGAGCGGGACCGCCTCGCGATCCACTATCACCAGTCCTACCAGGTCCGCCATTTCGACCGATCCCGGCCGGACTTCATGCTGGACAAGGCGCAGTCGGACTATCCGCTGATCCACCTCTTCGACGAGCCGCAATTCAACACGCAGGACGGCTATATCGGCTTCATGCTGAAATTCTTCCGCAAGCTGCGTGCGGAGAACCGGCTCGTCTTCATCTGCCTCCACCCGACGGAGGCCTACCATATCGAGCTATTATCGGACATCTGCGAGCGGTTCATCTTCGTCCATCACGGGACGCTGAGCCACGCGGATTCGCTTGCGACGCTCGGCCAGGATCCCCGCTTCCGCGACTATCTCGGGGATCTGTCCGGCATGCTCGACTGAGCCGGCGATGGGGCCGGCGCGCGATCCGCTCGACCGGGTGACGCGCCGGTTGCCGATCGCGCCCCCGGCCCCGGCTCCCGGCGCGGCCTCAATCAGCGAGCGCGCCGCGCTCCAGGATCACCTTCGCGGCGGTGTTGATGTCGAGCGCGATGGCGGCGCGGGCCGCCGGGCCGTCCTTGGCCTCGATCGCCTCGACGGCGAGGCGGTGCCGGTCGCAGGCGCCACCGGTCGCGAGCCACTCCGGATTGCCCTGCGCCTCCAGGATGATGACGGGCCCCGCCCGCAGCCACATCGACTCGATGATCTCGACGAGCTGCGGCAGCTTCGCCGCCCGATAGATCGCGAAGTGGAGGTTCATGTTCTGCCGCATCGCCTCGGCGAAGTCGGGCTCCCCGTCGCGCAGGCACGCGGCGCGATGGGCGGTCTCGGCCCGCGCGATCTCGCGCATCTCGGCCGCGGTCCGGCACTCGGCCGCGCGCTGGGCGGCGTAGCCCTCGATCTCGGCCCGGATCGTCGCGAGCTCGCGGAAGGCGTCCTTCGTCATCACCGGGACGTGGATCGCCCGGTTCGGCTTCACGATGAGCGCATGCTCGGCGACGAGGCGGGACACAGCGTCCCGCACCGGCATGACGGAGACGCCCAGCGCCTCGGCCATCGCGCGCAGCGACAGGCGGTCCCCCGGCGCGATCTGGCCGGACATGATGAGATTGCGCAGATCGCGATGCACACGCCCGGCGAGCGTATCGCGTTCGATCGGCGGCAATTTCCGGAGGACGTTCATCGTCGACATAGAAGTCGTTCTACACAGCACAGAAAGATGATACAAGCCAAAAGAGCCGAAACATGACACAATAAAACAACTACCTACATCGGGAAAACCGAATACAATTCAAAAACAACTGAAGCGCTCGAAGAGAATGCATAATGGACGAGAAATCATCCTTGCCACTCGTCACGTATAACCTTGCGGGTAAGACCGCTTTGGTCACGGGCGGCGCCTCCGGAATCGGCCTTGCGACCGTGGAACTCCTTGCCCGGTCGGGCGCCACCGTCGCGTTGAACCATCTCGCCGACGATAGTCGCGGCGCGGAGGCCGTCGCCCGCCTCACCGGCGAGGGGTGCAAGGTCATCGCCGCGCCGGGCAACGTCGCGGACTCGGCCGACGTCGCGCGCATGGTCGCGGACGCGATCGACGGGCTCGGCCGCCTCGACCTCCTCGTCAACAATGCGGGGACGCCCGCCACCCGGCAAACCATCGCGCCCAAGGACCTCGACCTCATCACCGAGGCGCTCTGGCGCACCTTGATCGACACCAACCTCATCAGCGTGTTCGAATGCACGCGCCATGCCGCCAAGGCGCTGAAGGCGGCCGGCGGCGCGGTGGTGAGCACGGCCTCGATCGCGGGCTTCAATTCGGTCGGAAGCTCGATGGCCTATGGCGCGACGAAGGCAGGCGTCATCAGCCTCACCAAGAACCTCGCGCGCGCCCTCTCGCCGGAGGTGCGGGTCAACGCCATCGCGCCGGGCGCGGTCGATTCCACATGGATGGTCGACTGGACGGACGAGCAGCGCCGCGCCTCGATCGACATGGCGCTCCTGAAGCGGCGCTGCCGGCCGGAGGACCTCGCCGCGACGATCGCCTATCTCGGCTTCGGCGCGCCGATGGTGACGGGACAGACGATCGTGGTCGACGGGGGGCTCACCCTCGGCGGGTGAGCGGGCTCACTCGGCGGCGACGGCCGTCGGCGCCTCGGCGTTCTCGGCCGCGATCAGCGCCGCGACGCGCTGGCGGAAGCGGATCGGCCCCTTGTCGATCTTGAGATCGAGATTGCGGGTGACCTTGTTGTCCATGCCGATCTGCACCGCCTCGAGGACGGCCTTGTCCTCCTCGAAGGCGCCGCGCACGGAGCGACGGAAGGCCTTCGAGATCGCTTCGTCGCCGGGCGCGAAGTTGCGCATCTGGAACCAGAAATAGCGCGTCGTCTTCTCGTCGATCGGGGTCATGAAATTGTAGCTGTCCATGAGGAAGACATCCTCGTGGAGCGGCTTGCCCTCCCCGCCCGTGTTCGCCGGGACGATGATCGCCTTGATGATCGCATGGCTCGGATAGCGCACCTCGTAGTGCTGCTTGCGATCGCAATTGCCGGAAAATTTGAGGAAGGGCTTGTAGAAGGGCGCGGGCTCATGGTCCGGCATCCAGCGCCAGACCGTGACCCCGTCATCGGCGACGGTCGTCTCAAGGCGCGTCTCCTCGCAGGCCGCGCTCGCGAACGAGGTCTGGTGGACCCAGGCGACGTGCGAGGGGTCGAGCAGATTGTCGGTCATGTAGAGATAGTTGCAGGCGACATCCATGGAATCGCCGCGCGTGGTGCCCCAGCTCGGGTCGTCCCAATGCTCGACCTGGAAGATGAGGTCCGTGTCGGCGCGCGCCGCCTCCCCCATCCAGATCCACAGGAGCCCGTAGCGCTCGGCGACCGGATAGGACCGCACGCGCGCCACGTGCGGCACGCGCTCCGCCCCCGGCACGCGCGTGCAGGTGCCCGTGCAGTCGAAGGTGAGGCCGTGATAGCCGCATTCGACATCGTCGCCCTTGAGGCGCCCCATCGAGAGCGGGAGCTTGCGGTGCGGGCAGGCATCCTCCAGCGCCGCAGGCTCGCCGGCCTCGGTCCGGTAGAGAACGATCTTTTCGCCCAGAATCGTCACCGGGGTCAGCGACCGGCCGATCTCATGTCCCCACGCCGCGACGTACCATGTGTTTTTCAAGAACATCGCACCACCCCACACCGAATGCGCCATTTCGGGCCGACTTTCGAACGGATCCAATCTTCGAGCAAGTGCGCCCGGCGCATGGCTCCCCGCACCCGCCTCAATTGACGCCAGCCCCCGCTTCCGCAGAGACCAGCGGGGAGAGGTGCCGCGGCCGAAGCCACCGATTTCCCTACCGTGCGCGAAGGATCCACAGCGCTGCGCTTGCTCATATTTCAGGCTTGGTGTCACCTGCTCATTGATTGACATTCACGCGAAGTGCGGCGGAAATACGCGCAACCACACATATCCGTCGCTGACCCCGCGGAACAACCTAGCCACTCCATGTGTGCGGCCAACGGAGGGACCATGAACCGACGCAATCTCGGAAAAACGCTTCTCAGCCTCGCTCTTGCGATCGGCATTCTCGCCCCGGTGACCGCCCATGCCCAGGACGCGCTGGAGCGCGTGAAGGCTGCCGGCAAGCTCCGTGTCGGCACCGAAACGGCTTTCGCTCCGTTCGACTTCATCGACACGAGCGGCACGCACACCGGCCTCAATGTCGACCTCTTCACCGAGGTGGGCAAGGAGCTCGGCGTCGAGATCGAGTGGGTGGAGCTGCCGTGGGACGGCGTGCTGCCGGGCCTCGAGGCGGGCCAATTCGACATGGTGGCCGGCCCCGCGACCATCACGAAGGCGCGCGTTGAGCGCTACCGCTTCCTCACCCCGATCGCCGAGGCGACCGTCGCGCTCCTCAAGAAGGCGGGTGACGACAGCATCCAGAAGCCGGAAGACATCGCCGGCAAGCTCGTCGGCGCCGGCAAGGCGACCGCCCAGCTCGCCCAGCTGAAGGCCTATGGCGAGACGCTCCCCGGCGGGATCGAGACGCGCGAATACGTGTCCTTCAACGAGGCCTATGCGGACCTCGCGGCGGGCCGCATCGTCGCCGTCGGCAACTCGCTGCCGAACATCGCCTTCGTCGCCCAGCAGCAGCCGATCTTCGAGGTCGTCCTGCCGCCTTTCGGCCAGAAGAGCTATTTCGGCTTCATCGGCACCAAGAAGCCGGAAGACCAGGCCCTGCTCGACGCCGTGGACGAAGCCCTCATCAAGATGAAGGGCGACGGCCGGATGGCGAGCCTTCAGGAAAAGTGGTTCGGCCAGTCGTTCGACACGCCGAACGAAGTGCCCGAGCCGAATTTCTGATCGAGACCGGGACCGCGCCTCGCGCGCGGTCCCCCCGCCTCTTGCGCAGCTGAAGGCCCGACGATGTCGCAGCGTCTCCTCGAGCTGATGCTCCTCGCCGCCGGGCGCACACTCCTCATCAGCACGATCTCGATTCTGATCGGCCTCGCGATCGGCCTCGTGATCTGCGCCGCGAAGCTCTCCCCGCGCCTCTCGCTGCGCATTCCGGGCACGATCTTCGTGAGCTTCTTCCGCGGCGTGCCGCTCCTCGTGCAGCTCCTCCTCATCTACAATCTGCTGCCCGCGATCGGCATCCAGGTGCCGAGCGTCGTCGCCGCCGTGATCGGCCTCTCGCTGTGCACCGCCGCCTACCAGGCGGAGAATCTGCGCGGCGGCTTCCGCAGCGTCCCGCGCGGGCTCCTCGAAGCGGCCGACATGGTGGGCCTCTCCCCCTTCCAGCAGCTCTGGCGGATCCGCGCGCCGATCGCGCTGCGCCTCACGCTGCCCGCCCTCGTCAATGAGGCGATCCTGATCCTGAAGGCCTCCTCGCTGATCTCCGTCGTCGGCGTTATCGAGCTGACCCGCATGGCGCAGAACCTCGCGGCGAGCACCTACGACCCGATCCTCTTCTATTCCGTCGCCGGGGCGATCTACCTCGTCATGAACTGGGGCGTGTCGGGCGGCGGGTCGCTCGCCGAACGCATGCTGAGGACTTCGCGCGCATGAGCTTCGACATCGCCCTCATTCTGCGCGAGCTGCCGGAGGTCCTGAGGGGCTTCGGGAACACGATGTGGATCTGGATGGTCTCCACCGTCCTCGCCGCCTTCTTCGGCTTCATCGTCGCGACGCTGCGCCGCTACGGGCCCGCCCCGCTCGACTGGGTGCTGCGCGCCCTCGTGGAGGTGATCCGCGGCACGCCCTTCCTGATCCAGCTCTTCCTCCTCTATTTCGGCGGCCCCTATGTCGGCATCTCGATGGAGCCGGTCCCGGCCGGCCTCCTCGGCATGACCGTCTACGGCGCCGCCTATTTCAGCGAGATCTTCCGCGCCGGCTTCCGTGCCGTGCCGAAGGGGCACGTCGAGGCGGCCGAGTGCGTCGGCCTCACGCGCACGCAGACGGTGATGCACATCCTCGTCCCCGAGATGACGATGCTCGTCCTGCCGCTGTGCGTGAACCTCGCGGTCATCCTCCTCAAGGAGACGGCGGTCCTCTCCATCATCACCGTGCCGGAGCTGACCTTCGTCGTCGGCGCGATCGGCTCCCAGCAATTCGCCTTCGCCGAGGCGATGTTCCTCCTCGCCCTCTTCTATTGGGGCGTCGTGGAGATCGCCGACGCCATCGGACGGTGGTCGGAGAAGAAGCTCGCCAAGTACAGGTTCGCGTGAGGGACATGACCACAGCCGCCGTCACACTCCAGCACGTCACCAAGCACTATGGCGACACCGAGGTCCTGAGGGACATCAACCTCGAAGTGATGCCGGGGGCGACGACCTGCCTGATCGGCCCGTCGGGGTCGGGCAAGTCGACGCTCCTGCGCTGCATGGCCTTCCTCGAAGAGACCACCAGCGGCCAGATCCTCGTGAACGGCAAGCCGCTCGGCTTCACGGTCGGGGCGGACGGCAAGCGCACGCGCCTCCCCAACCAGGCGATCCGCGAGGTGCGCTCGCAGATCGGCATGGTGTTCCAGCAGTTCAATCTGTGGCCGCACATGACCGCGCTCGGCAACGTCACCGAAGCGCTGATCCGCGTGAAGAAGATGGGCAAGCGCGACGCGGAGGCGCTCGGCATGGAGCAGCTTCGCCATGTGGGGCTCGAGAACCGCGCCAAGCACTACCCGTCCGAGCTCTCCGGCGGCCAGCAGCAGCGCGTCGCGATCGCCCGCGCCCTCGCCCTCGCGCCGAGCATCCTCCTCTTCGACGAGCCGACCTCCTCCCTCGACCCCGAGTTGACGGGCGAGGTCCTCAACGTCATGCGCGACCTCGCCGCGGAGGGGATGACGATGGTGGTCGTCACCCACGAGATCGGCTTCGCGGCGACGGTCGGGCGTCAGATCGGCTTCCTCGACCATGGCCGCCTCCTCCTCAACGGGCCGCCGGGCGAGGTGTTCGGCCCGAACCGCCACCCCCGCCTCACCCAGTTCCTGGAGACCTATCTCGACCGCGGGGCGGCGACGCTGCTCTAGGCGCGGATCAGCCGTCGCTGCGGTCGGGGCGGCCGGCGAGGCAGATCAGCGTCTGCTGGCCGACGGCGACGAGCGTGCGCGTCTCGCCCTTCACGCCGAACACCTCGAGCTGGCAGATCGTCAGCGTGCGCCCGGCCTTCACCACGCGCCCCACCGCTTCGAGATGGTCGCCCTCGGCGGGCGCGATGAGGTTGATCTTGAACTCCACCGTCAGCACCGACGAATCCGCCGGGAACATGGTGAGGCCCGCATAACCGCCGGCCGAGTCGGCGATCGCGCTCGTCCCGCCGGCGTGGAAGTAGCCGTGCTGCTGGGTCAGTTCCTCGCGGAAGGGCATGCGGATCGTCACCATCCCCGGCGCCACGGCGACGACGCTCGCCCCCAGATGCCGCATCAGCCCCTGGCGCGCGAAGCTCGCGAGGACGCGCTCGCGCACCGCGGGGTCGATCGGCTCTCCCGCGCCGGGCGTCATCGTGTCGGCCATCGATCAGTCTCCCCGGTGTTCGCCGCCCGCGCCGTGAAGGGCCGGCTGCGGTGCAAGGTCGAGATGGTAGAGCGTGTAGTCGGTGCGCTTGGCAATCCGGTCGTAGAGGCGGTGCGCGTCCTCGTTGTCCCGCCCGGTGATCCAGTAGATCCGCTCCCAATCCTCGGCGCGGCCCGTCGCGACGAGGTGGTCGATGATCGCGCTGCCGATCCCGCCGCCGCGCGCGTCCTCGTCGACCCAGATATCCTCCAGATAGCAGACGCTGCGCAGCGAGAAGGTGTGCGGGTGTAGGATGGTGTGGGCGATGCCGACGAGGCGCGCCCCGTCCGCGAGCGCGACCCATCCCGTCATCGGATGGGCCGGATCATGGATCCGCTCCCACAGGACATCGAGCGTCGCCCGGTCCATGTCCGGCGCGCCGAAGCGATGGCAGTGCTGCAGGAACAGCGCCTCCCAGGCCTCGCGGTCCACGCGGCGCGCCTTCACGATCGTCAATTCCACCGGCAGTCTCCGAACCCTCGTCTCATGCCCCGCCGCCTCGCGGCGAAGGGGTTGCCCATCGCGCAGGTGCGGCGGCGAGGCAAGCCCCGTCGCGGAGCGGCGCCGATCCTCGCAAGCGGCCGGGCCGCCGTCGATTGAGCTTGCCTCCATCGCGGCTGAGCTTTCTTCATGCGGCACCACCTCGGCCGATGGTGTAGGCCGGGCGCAGATGCGGCGCACCCGGCGGTGCCGCCCTCATCGTCAGGAGCGCGTGATGCCCAACTCTCCCGTCATCAATCTCGCCGATCTCACGCTGCGCACCCAGGCCCATGGGAGCCGGTTCGAGGTCGCGGTCGCCCCGGTCGCCGCCGCAGCCGGTGCGCACAGGCTCGGCTCCCGCCTCTGCGTCGTGCCCGCCGGCAAGCGCGCCTGGCCCTATCACTGCCACCACGCCAACGACGAGATGTTCGTGATCCTGGAGGGGTCGGGCACGCTGCGCTTCGGCGGGGAGGAATTCCCGGTGAAGGCGGGAGAGGTCGTCGTCTGCCCGTCCGGCGGGCCGGAGACCGCGCACCAGCTGATCGCCGGGCCGGACGGGCCGCTGCGCTATCTCGCGATCAGCACGATGAACGAGCCCGACGTGATGGAGTATCCGGACTCCGGCAAGATCGCGACCTTCGCCGGGTCGGCCCCCGGCGGCGCGAAAGGGTCGCGCCGTGTCGCCCTCGTCGCCCGCGCGGCGGACGGGGTCGACTATTGGGACGGCGAGGCCGCCGACTGATCGGCGCGGGCCTCGGCGAGGAGCCAGGCGCGGAAGTGGTGCAGCCGCCGGTCGCGCGCGAGCCCCTTGCGGCTGACGAGATAGTAGCCGCCCCCTCTCACCCGGTGCGGGAAGAGGATCGCGAGGCGGCCGGCCGCGATGTCGGCCGACGCGATCTCGATCCCCGCGAGCGTGATGCCCGCCCCGTCGCTCGCGGCGCGGAGGCCAAGCCCCGCCGAATCCACGATCGTCACCCCCGCTGGCCGGATCGGCCCATCGGGGAGCGAGCCGTTCCACGCCGCGAAATCGTCGCGCCGGTGCTGGGAGAGGAAGAGGTTCGCGGCGGCGATCCGGGTGCGCAGCGCCGCCGGGTCGGCGAGCAGCGAGGGATGGCCGAGGAGCGCGACCGTCTCCACGAAGAGAAGCGCGCAATCAAGGTCCGGCCAGTCGCCCCGGCCGTGGCGGATCGCGGCGTCGGCCGCGCCCGCGCCGATGTCGACGGCGATCTGCGAGGTCGAGAGGTCGAGCGCGAAGCCTTCGCGGCCGATCGGATAGTTCGAGAGGCGCGGCGAGAGCCAATGCGTCGCAAAGGTCGGCAGCATCGAGACGCGCAGCGGGCCCTCGGCCGCCTCGTTGCGCACCGCCCCGACCGCGCGGGCGATCTGCGCGAAACCCTCCGTCAGCCCCGGCGCGAGCGCGGCGCCCGCCTCCGTCACCTCGAGGCGCTGGCCGACGCGGCGCAGGAGGTCGTAGCCGAGCGCCGCCTCCAGGATGCGCACCTGGTGGCTCACCGCCGACGGCGTCACGTTCAGCTCCAGCGCCGCGTCCTTGATCGACAGATGCCGCGCCGCCGCCTCGAAGGCGCGCAACGCGTTGAGCGGCACCGGGAGGCGGATCGCGGCGGGCGGCCCGTCCGGGCGCGCGGTTGAGGGAAATTCAGCCGTCACGGAGGAGTCCTCACTCGTCATCGCGCCGCCGCCCGGATGTCATCGCGCCCGCATCGCATGGAGACCGGGTCATGACGAATTTTGCGGAGCGGGACGGGTTCATCTGGGTCGACGGCGCGCTCGTTCCATGGTCGCGGGCGAAGGTCCACGTCCTCACCCACGCGCTCCATTATGGCGGTGCCGTGTTCGAGGGGATCCGCGCCTATGGCGGCCGGCTCTTTCTCGCCGAGGCGCATTTCGCGCGCCTCGCGCGGTCGGCGAAGCTCGTCGGCTATCGGGTCCCCTGGGGGAGCCGCACGCTCGCGGCGGCGAGCGAGACGGTCGTGCGCGCCAATGGCGAGGCCGACGCCTATGTCCGCCCGATCGCCTGGCGCGGCGCGGAGAGGCTCGGCGTCTCGGCGCGCGAGGCAACGATCCACGTCGCGATCAGCGCGTGGGACTGGCCGACGCCTTATCGGCTCGGCAACGCGGCCGAGGGCGTGCGGCTGACGCTCGCCCCCTGGCGCCGGCCCGCACCGCACACCGCCCCCACCGCCTCCAAGTGCTCCGGCCTCACCATGATCGGAACCCTTTCCCGCGACGCCGCGCTCGCCGAGTTTTATGACGACGCGCTGATGCTCGACCATGCCGGGCACGTCGCGGACACGACGGCGACGAACATAATCGCCCTCATCGAAGGGCGCCTCGTCTCCCCGCCGCCGACCGCCTTTCTCGACAGCATCACCAAGCGCCACGTCTTCGAACTCGCGCGGGGGATGGGGCTCGCGGTGGAGGAGCGCACGCTCGCGCTGGAGGACTTGCGCTGCGCGCGCGAGATGATGGTGGTCGGCACCTCCGTCGAGGTCCTCCCGGTGCGCGAGCTCGCGACTCCGGACTGGATCGCGACCTGGCCGCTCGGTCCGGTGACGGCGCGCCTGATCGCCCTCTTCCACGCCTCCACCGAAGCGCACGCCGCCGCCTGAGGACGCCGTCAGAAATAGTGCCAGGCGAGGCCGAGCCCGACCGCCACCACGATGGCGCGCAGGGCATTCGCCGGGACGCGCGCCGCGAGGCGGCCGCCGATCACGCCGCCCGCCGCCGCCCCGGCGAACACGATCGCCGCCGCGCCCCAGTCGATGGTGCCGGTGAGCGCGAAGAGGAGGATCGCGACGCTCGTCGCGACCGTCGCGAGTGCGTTCTTGAGGACATTCGCCACCGACGGGGGCTCGATCCCCGTGACGGTGAGGAGCGCGAGCAGGATGATCCCGAGCCCCGCCCCGAAATAGCCGCCATAGACCGCCGCCGCGAACTCCATCGCGAGGATCGCGGCGGGTGGCGGCGTGCGCCGCTGCCGGGCGAGATGGCGGCGCAGCGCCGGGCCGCCCGCGAAGAGCGCCGTCGCGAAGAGGATCAGCCACGGGATCGCCGCACCGAACACCCTGTCGCCCGACGCGATGAGGAGCGCCGCACCGACGAGCGAGCCCACCGCGAAGGTCGCACCCCCCTCCCGCACCCGCCGCGCGTTCGCCGCGAGCACCCTCCGCGTCCCGAGAAGGCTCACCGCATGACCCGGCCAGATCGAGAGCGCGCTGGTGGCGTTCGCGACGACCGGCGGGATCCCGACCGCGATCAGCGCCGGAAACGTGAAGAAGGTGCCCCCGCCGGCGATCGCGTTGCAGATCCCGCCCGCGATTCCAGCGCCGGCCAACAACAGGATCTCCATCGCCACCTCGTCCCCCGCCGGCGCCCGCCGGGTGACGCGCGACTTGCGCATCCCCGCCCCGCTCTGTCTGATGCGGACATGCGGGCGGCGCCGGCTCCATCGGCGCACCGTAGGGGGCGCGGCGGGGCCCGTGTGTCGGACGGGTGACGACGCATATCGCGGAGGTGACAGAATGCGCCTCGACCAGGCGGCGGGCTTTCTCGACGACGAGAGCACATTGATCGGCGTCGCGACGCGGTTCGCGGTCGCCGAGATGCCGCCGCTCCACCACCATCGCCGCGCGCAGATCGCCTATTCGCCGGACACCGCCATCAACGTTCTCGCGGGCGGGCGCCACCATGTGCTGACGCCGGGCGAAGCGATTCTCCTCCCCCCGGCGCTGCCGCACCGGATCTGGGCCCGCACGCCGCGCATTGCGCAGAACCTCTATCTGGATCCCGCATCCGCCCCGCGCGCGCCGGACGCGAAGGCGCTCGCCGTCGCACCGCTGGAGCGCGAGCTGATCGCGGTGATGGCCGCCGCCTCGGCCTCCGATCGCGCCGACCGGGCCTTCGCCAATCTCCTCGCGGTCTTCCTCGATCGCCTTCGCCCGGCCGAAAGCCCCGCCTTCCCGGCCCCCGTCGACCCGGCGCTGCGGCGTATCCACGAAGCCTGGCTCGACGATCCGGCCGCGCTCGACACGCCGATCGATGTCTGGGCCGACCGCCTCGCTCTGACCCGGCGCACCCTCCAGCGGCGCATCGCGCGCGAGACCGGGCTCTCCTACCGCGACTGGCAGCGCCGCACGCGCCTCACCGCCGCCGTCGGCCCGCTCCTGATGGACGCGCCGGTGAAGCATGTCGCGGCGGAGGCGGGCTACCGGTCGGCGAGCGCGTTTGTTGCCGCCTTCCGCGCCACCTTCGGCGTGACGCCGGGCCGCCTCGCCGATCGGCTCCGCTGACCCTGCCCCGCCGTCCGCCTCGCTCAATCGCGGAGCCCGAGCCCCGCCATGAAGGCGGTGAGGAGGCGCCGCCCCTCCGGCCACGCCCCGAGCCCGCTCGTGGCGTTGATGTGCCCGAGCGCGCCGACCTCCACGAACGCGGCCCCGCATGCCTCGGCCTCCCCGCGCACATGCTCGGTCGCGGCGTAGGGGTCGTTGGCACTCGCGACGACGAGAGTCGGGAACGGAAAGGGCGCGCGCGGCGGCGCGGCAAACGAGGCGGCCTCGGCCGGGAAGTCCGGCCCGGACGGATCGGGTGGCGCGACCAGCATAGCCCCGGCGATCCGGCCTGCGAGCGCGGGCGCGGCGTGGCGCATGAGGAGACAGGAGAGGCTGTGGGCGACGAGGACGGGCGGCGTCGCGGTCGCGCTCACCGCCGCGTCGAGCGCGCGGCACCAGTCGGCGAGATCCGGCCGATCCCAGTCGGACGGGGCGAAGCGCACGATGGCAGGCTCGCGCGCCTCCCAATGGCTCTGCCAATGGTCGGGACCGGAGCCGGAAATGCCGGGAAGCGTGATGATCGCCGCTGTTTTTGCCATCGGCGCAATCTACCGCGTCGCGGCCCTTGCCGGAATGGCAACTCATCGGCCGAAGTGCGAGATTGCCGATGAGTTCAAGGCTGGCGGGGCGCATGCGCGAACAACCACTCGACCGGATCGACATCGCGATCCTGGAGGCGCTGCAGGAGAATGCGCGCACCCCGCTGTCCGAACTCGGCCGGCGCATCGGCCTCTCGCAGCCGGCGATGTCGGAACGGGTCAAGCGGCTCGAGGAGCGGGGCGTGATCGCGGGCTATGGCGCGCGCATCGATCCCGCCGCGCTCGGCCTCGGCATGATGGCGATCATCCGCGTGCGAACCACGCACGAGTGGATCAAGCCGTGCCTCGCCCGCTTCGCCGAGATGCCGCACGTGATCGAGGTCCACCGGATGACCGGCGAGGACTGCTTCCTGCTGAAGGTCATCGTGCCGAGCCCCGGCGAACTCGAGACGATCGTCGACGCGATCGCCCGGTTCGGCGCGGTCACGACTTCGCTGGTGCTGCGCTCGGAGCCCGCGAAGCCGATCGGCGCCGCGCTCCTCGGCGCGGCGGACGCGGCCTGATCAGAGTTCGCCGAGCTTCATCTCCGGCACATAATCCTTCTCCGGCACGTCCTTCACGACGGCCTGGCCGCAGACCACCTTGCCCGTCACCTCGTCGAAGGTGAGGCTCGGGCTTCCGTGCAGCGCCCAGCCCTTGTTGAGCGCCGCCGTCACGCGGTGGCAAAAGCTCGCATCGTCCGGGCCTGTGAGGAAACGATAGGCCTTCATCTCGGTTGCTCCCGCAGCGGCGCGGCACGATCCGCCCGTCTTTGTGCAACGAGATGGCAGACCGCCGTCCGAATCTCAATCGCGCCCCTTGCGAGGCACCCATGACGAAACATCCCAAATGGCAGGACTTTCCCGTCGGCGAGGCCCGGCGCTACCTGGAGCCCGGCCCCATCGTGCTCGTGTCGAGCGCGCACGAGGGCGCGCGCAACATCATGACGCTCGGCTGGCAGACGATCCTGGAATTCTCGCCCTCGCTCGTCGGGCTGATGATCTCGCGCGGCAACCACAGCCACCGGATGATCCGCGACAGCGGCGAATGCGTCATCAACCTGCCGACCACCGCCCTCACCGACACGGTCGTGCGGGTCGGCAACACCAGCGGGGCGAAGATCGACAAGTTCGCCGAGTTCGGCCTCACGGCGCGGGAGGCCGAAAAGGTCTCCGCCCCGCTCATCGCCGAGTGCCACGCGGCCTTCGAGTGCCGCCTCCACGACGATGCCCTCGTCGACAAGTATGATTTCTTCATCTTCGAGATCGTGAAGGCGCACGTCGCGCCGGTGCCGGCGCATCCGGAGACGCTGCATTATACCGGCAACGGCGTCTTCGTCCTTTCCGGCAAGACGATCAGCCGGAAATCGCTCTTCGAGCCGTGGATGCTCTGAGGCGGGCTCAGGCCGCCGCGTTCACGAGGAGCGCGCTGAAATAGAGGCCGAGACCGAAGACGGTGTGGGCCGCGAGCTGCAGGCAGCGCACCTTGGTGGGGTTCGGCGTCTTGCTCCCGGCGATGCCGTTGCCGACGCCGGGGCTGAGGATGAACCACCCCGCCGAGACCGTGACGATGCCGACGATCAGCGCCGGCACCAAGGTCGGGGACCGCGTCCAGTCGAGCCCCCAGATGAGGATCAGCACGGCGGCATAGAGGATCCCGATCGCATAGTGCGCGACCCAGCCGATGAGGCGCTCGCCCGCGACGGGGTCGGCGGCGGCGATGCTGTCGTGCCACATCTTGCCCATCGGCAGGTGCGCGAACCAGCGCCCGACCATGCCCCAGTTCGCCATCGGGATGCCGATGGTGACGTAGAGGAACTTCCCCCAGAGGTCGAAGAGAGCCGTTGCGCCCGCACCGATGAGGACACTTTTGACGATGAACTCGAGGATCATGCTGGATTCCGGTTGATGTGCGCCTCGCCGTCGGAGGCCAAGGTCCGCGCGGGGGTCGCGGCGGGCCAGTCAATCCCGCTCCGCCCCGGCGCGCAACACTTTCCGTCGCTTTCGGCCTATGCGCCGAACAGTGTCGCGTAGCGGTCGGGCTTGAAGCCGACCTCAATCGTCTTGCCGTCCTCGATCACGGGGCGCTTGATCATCGAAGGCGCCTCGATCATCAGCGCGATCGCCTTCTTCTCGTCGAGCCCTTCTTTCTTGTCGTCGGCGAGCTTGCGGAAGGTCATGCCGGCCTTGTTGAGGACGCTCTCCCAACCGGCCGCATCGCACCAGCGGGCGAGCGTCGCCGCGTCAATCCCGGCCTTCTTGTAGTCGTGGAAGGTGTAGTCGACGCCGTGGCCGTCGAGCCAGGCGAAGGCCTTCTTCATCGTGTCGCAATTCTTGATGCCGTAGATCGTGACGGTCATCCGCGCCGGGCCTCCTCCGCTCGATCGGGCCATCATGGAGGGGGCGGCGCCCGATCTCAAAGGGCGTCGGTCGATATCCCCGCCTCCTTCCCCTTGCGGGCGGGCGCGGCGGTGCGCACTCTCGCCGTCCCCCAGCCGAAGGCGAGCCTCGTGACGATCCGTGCCATGCGCAGCCTTCTCGCCATCGTCCAGCACGGCAGCTTCGCGCGCGCGGCGGACGTTCTCGGCCTCACCCCCTCGGCCGTCGGCCTCCACGTCAAGGCGCTGGAGGACGAGTTCGGCGCGCTTCTCTTCGACCGCTCGCGCCGCCGGCCGATGCTGACGGAAGCGGGCGAGGTCGCGGTCGAGCGGGCGCGGCAGATCCTGGAACTCTATGATGGGATCGCGGACGAGATCAGCAGCGGGCCGGGCGTCGCCGGGCGTCTCAGGATCGGAGCGATCCAGACCGCGCTCGCCGGGATCATGCCGGAGGGGCTCGCGCGCCTCCAGAAGGCGCACCCGCGCCTCAGGGTCCGCGTGCGCTCCGGCATGTCGGCCGAGCTCGCGGTGGAGGTGGAGGCCGGCAATCTCGACGTCGCCGTCACGACCGAGCCGGTGAAGCCCTACCCGCCGGGCCTCGCTTTCCTCGAGGTCTACACCGACCGCTTCTGGGCCGTCGCCTCGCCCGAGCACGCGGGGGCGGACCTTGCGACCCTCCTCCAGCGTCTCCCCTTCCTGCGCTTCGACAAGCGCGCCTGGGCCGGCCGCCTGATCGAGGACGAGCTGCGTCGCCAGGGCCTCAGGATCCGCGAGGAGATGGACCTCGACAGCCGCGAGGCGCTGGCGCGGATGGCGGCGAACGGGCTCGGCGTCGCGATCGTGCCGCTGGAGGACCGCGATGTGGAGCGCCTGCCACCGCTGACTCGCCTGCCTTTCGGCGAGCCGCAGCTCACGCGCCGCGTCGGCCTGCTGGTGCGCGAGGAGGCGCAGGCGGGGGCCGCGATCCTCGCCCTTCACGCCGCGCTCTCGGACGCGCAACCATAAAGTTTTCCTCGTCATTCAGCCGAGAATTACGCGTTTTTCCTCCACTCACGGTTTCGTTATTGTGCGCCCGTCACCAGCGGAGCGCGCCCCGTGCCGACCGGTTCCGATCCCTCCATAGAGAAGGCCGGCATCCTGCCGGGGCGGCGGCCATGATCGGCGCGACGCTCCTCGCGCTCGTCCCCGTCGCGCTTCTGATCGGGCTCGGGAACGGTCTGCGGCGCACGCACTTCGTGCCGGACACCTTCTGGGGACCCGCCGAGCGGCTCTGCTATTTCGTGCTCCTCCCCTCGCTCTTCATCCACGGCCTCGCGACCGCCGATCTCGGCGAGGTGCCGGTGCTGGAGCTCGCCGGAACGCTGATCGCCTCGACGCTCGCCGTCGCGTTGATCCTCGTCCTCCTCCAGCGCGTCATCCACTTCGAGGGCGCGGTCTTCACCTCCGTTTTCCAGGGCGGGGTGCGGTTCAACAATTATGTCGGCGTCACCGCCGCCGTCGCCCTCTTCGGCGCGCCGGCGGTCGGGCTCGCAGCGGTCGCGAACGCGGCGATCGTGCCGACCGTCAACGTGCTCGTGGTGCTCGTCTTCGCGCACTACGGGGCGGCGCGGCCCTCCATCAAAGGGGTCGTGATGGGGATCGCCAAGAACCCGCTGGTGCTCGGCTGCGCGATCGGGATCGCGATCCGCCTCTCCCCCTTCGACCTCCCCGTCCCGCTCACCTCGGCCGTGCGCGCGCTCGGCCAGGCGGCGCTGCCGATGGGACTTCTGTGCGTCGGCGCGGCGCTCGAATGGAACGTGATCGGCAAGGCGCTGCGGCCGACGCTCACCTCCTCGGCGGTGAAGTTCGCGCTGATGCCAATCGCGGCGGTCATCGCCTGCCTCGCCTTCGGGCTCGACGGGCGTGCGGCCATCATCGCGATCATGTTCCAGGGGCTGCCGACCGCGTCCTCGGCCTATGTGCTCGCCCGCCAGCTCGGCGGCGACGCGCCGCTGATGGCCGGGATCGTCGCCTTCCAGACGGTGGCGGCGATGCTGACGCTCCCCTTCGTCCTCCTCCTGTCGACGACGCTCTTCCCCACCTGAGGCGTCTCAGCGCCCGTCGCGCCGGGCGAGAGTGCGGGCGAGTGTCGCGAAGTTCGTCGTGAGCGGCGAGACGTTCGCGCGCCGGTGCGCGATCGCGAGGCCCACGCGGGGCGCGGGTTCGCGCAGCGCCCGGAAGACGACGCCCTTCATCCGAAGCTGCCGCATCGAGGCCGGCACCAGCGACATGCCGAGCTCGGCGGAGACGAGCGAGAGGATCGAGGCGATCTGCGGCGCCTCCTGGCCGATCGCCGGCTCGAAGCCAGCGGCGCGGCAGGCCGCGATCGCCGCGTCGTGGAGGCTCGTGCCGGCCGCGCGGGGGGTGAGGATCAGCGGCTCCTCGCGCAGGCTCGCAAGGTCGAGCCGACCGCGGCGGCGGGCGGCGGGGTGGGCCTGCGGCAGCGCCACCACCAGCGGCTCGTCGAGAAGGGGTTGCTCGAGGAGATCCTCCGGATCGGACTCGGTGGGGCGCAGGATCGCAAGGTCGAGCCGCTCCTCCACGAGGCTCGTGACGAGGGCGAGTGAGTTCGCCTCGACGAGATGGAGCGCGACCTCGGGATAGGTGCGGCGGAAGACGCGGATCGCGGCCGGGACGAGCGGATGGAGCGCCGCGGTGCCCGGAAAGCCGACGCGCAGCTCCCCCGTCTCGCCGCGCGCGGCGCGCTGCGCGATGCCGATCGCGTCCGCCGCCTGCGCCGGCAGCGACTTCACGCTCTGATAAAAGGCCGCCCCCGCCTCGGTCAGCTCCGCTCCGTGCGGCACGCGGCGGAAGAGGCGCACGCCGACCTCGCGCTCGAGATCCTTGATCTGGAGGCTGAGCGGCGGCTGGCCGATGCCGAGGCGCGCGGCGGCGCGGGTGAAATTCCCCTCGTCCGCGACGGCGAGGAAGTAGCGGATATGGCGAAGCTCCATCGCCATATCTCTAACATATGAAGATCGCCTCTTCCATATATTGGACGCATAGCGCGGTGCCGTCTATATCGCGTTTCGAGGGCGGGACGTCTCGCCCGCCAGTTGCGCCAAACCAGTTTCGCCTAGACATGGAGGTCGCCGTGACCGAACGCGTGCCGCTCGTTTTTCTGCCGGGCCTTCTGTGCGACGCGGCGCTGTGGCAGGCCCAGGCCGACGCGCTCGCCGATGTCGCCGACCCCATCATCATCGACCTCACCGCCGATGACAGCGTCGCCGCGATGGCCGACCGCGCGCTTGAGCGTGCGCCGGACCGCTTCGCCCTCGCGGCGCTGTCGATGGGCGGCTACGTCGCCTTCGAGATCCTGCGCCGGGCGCCGGAGCGCGTGACGCGTCTCGCCCTCTTCGACACGAGCGCCGCGCCCGACGATGCGGCCCGCGTCGCGAAGCGGCGGGCGGGGATCGAATCGCTGAAGGTCGGCCGCTTCGCCGGCGTCACCGGACGCACCCTCCCCCGCCTCGTCCATCCGAAGCATGTCGACGGGCCCGTTGGCGAGGCGCTGAAGGTAATGGCGGGCCGCGTCGGCGGCGCGGCCTTCCTGCGCCAGCAGGAGGCGATCCTCGGGCGCCCGGACTCGCGGCCGATCCTCGCCGACATCCACGTCCCGACCGTCATCGGCGTCGGCGACGGGGACGTGCTGACCCCGGTCCACGACGCTCTCGAGATCCATCACGCCGTCGATGGCTCGAAATTCCACCTCTTCCACGGATGCGGCCACCTTCCGGCGCTGGAGCAGCCGGAGGAGACGACGAAGGTCCTGCGCCGCTGGCTCGACGCCTAGGCTCCGTCGATACGGGGGGTCAGCGCGCCCAGTACGAATCGGGCGGCGGCCCCCAATCGTGCAGCATGCAGGAGTAGACCGCGCTCTCGTCGAACGGGTAGCGCGCCTCCATCTCCGGCGTGAGGGTGAGGCCGAGGCCGGGCGCGGTCGGGCGCACGAGTCGCCCCTCCACGATGCGTCCCTGGTCGCCCATCATCTCCGCCCCCAGCGGGAAGGCGAGCATCGGGAACTCCACCAGCGTCCCGCCGGCCGCGAAGGCGGCATGGTAGCTCGCCATGATCGCCGCCGCCCCGCCCCAGGCGTGGACGACGACCTTGGTGCCGGTCTCGCGCCCCGCGGCGAAGATGTCGAGCACCGCCGAGATCCCGCCGATCACCGAGGCGTCCGGCTGGACCGCCTCGTAGACCCCGTCCCGCATCCGGTCGATCATCTCCTTCGGCGTCGTGATGATCTCGCCGCCATAGACCGGCACGTCGACGCGCGCGCGCAGTGCCTTGAAGCCGGCGGGGTCGTCCGGCCCGATCGCCTCCTCCACGAAGATCATCCGCGCCTCGGTCAGCGCGTGAACCGCCTCGATGAAGTCGACGACGTCGTCGACGGGCTGCGGCGGGTCGGCCAGATTCTGGCACATGTCCACCCCGACCTTGATGCCGCGCGCGGCCGCCTCCTCCAGCACCCAGGCGGTGCGCAGGATGTCCCGCTTCACCGAGCGCATCTTGTAGAGGCCGATGCCGTGCGCGGCGAGAAGGTCGAACTCGGAGAAGAATTGCCCCTTCGCGTCGCAGCACCCGCCGCTGCCATAGATCTCGATGCTGTCCGCCGGATCTGTCGCGCCGAGCGCGGTGTAGACCGGCACGCCCATCGTCTTCGCGCGCGCGTCCTGCAGCGCGATCTCGAAGGCGCTGATCACGTGCCGCGCCGCGCCCTGGAGCGACCAGTAATCGCAGACGCTGCGCAGGTCCCGCACACGGTTGGCGATGTCGAGCCCGTCCTTGCCGACGACATAGGGCGTGCACAGCTCCACGATCGACTTGAAAACGAGCGGGGCGAAGACGGCGAGATAGCCCTCGCCGAGCCCGGTGACGCCGTTCGACAGCGTCACCTCCACCATTCCGATCGTGCGCTTCGGCCCGTTCGGAAAGCACTCCTTGATCTCGGGATCGTCCGCGTCCGCGTAGGGCGAGGAGAGGAGGACGCAGCGGATCTGTTCGATGGCGATCATGTCGGGTCTCGGGTGGCGGGGCCGTTCATTCGGCCGCGTTGAGGCTGAACCAGATGGTCTTCGTCTGGACGTACTGGTCGAGCGCCTCGGCCCCATTGTCACGGGCGAGCGAGCCGGAGCGCTTGTAGCCGCCGAAGGGGGTCTTGATGTCCCCCTCGGTGAAGCCGTTGATCGCGACCGTGCCGCACGGCAGACGCCGCGCGAGATGGATCGCGCGGTCGATGTCCTGGGTGAATACGGTCGCGTGGAGGCCATAGGGTGTGTCGCGCGCGACCGAGAGCGCCTCGCTGAGGCCAGAGACCGGCAGGATGCCGAGGACGGGGCCGAAGATCTCCTCCTTCGCGATCGTCATCGCGGCGGTGAGGTCGGTGAAGACGGTGGGCTCGATGAAGGTGCCGGGCGCACCGATCCGCTCGCCCCCGGCAAGGAGCCGCGCGCCTTCATTCTTCCCGGCGGCGATGTAGCCCATCACCTTGTCCTGGTGCTCGCCGGTCACCATCGCGCCGATATCGGTCGCGGGGTCGAGCGGATCGCCGACGGCGAAGGCCCGCGCACGGGCCGCGACGCGATCGGCGAACTCCTCCACGCGCGAGCGGTCGACGAGCTGGCGCATGTTGGCCGAGCAATTCTGCCCGCCATTCCAGAAGGCCGACATCGCCGCGTGCTCGACGAGGTCGTCATCGATCCTGGCGTCGTCGAGGACGATGAAGGGGCTCTTGCCCCCCATCTCCAGCCCGACGATTTTGAGGTTCGATTCCCCCGCATAGCGCAGGAAATAGCCGCCGACCTCGGTCGAGCCGGTGAAGGAGACGATGTCGATATCCTCGTGCCGGCCGATCGCCTGGCCCGCCGTCTCGCCATAGCCCGGCACGATGTTGAGGACGCCGTCCGGCACCCCGGCCTCAGCCGCGAGCGCGGCGAGGCGGAGCGCGGAAAGCGGCGTCTGCTCGGCCGGCTTCACGATGGTGGAGCACCCGGCCGCGAGCGCCGGGGCGAGCTTCCACGCCGCCATCAGAAGCGGAAAGTTCCACGGCAGGACGAGGCCGACGACGCCCGCCGGCTCCTTCACGATCAGCGCCAGCGCCGACTCCCCCGTCGGCGCGACCTTGCCGAAGGTCTTGTCCGCGAGCTCGGCGTACCACTGGAAGAAGTTCGGCACCTCGTTGCCGATCTCGTGGAGGCAGTCGCGCACCGTCTTGCCGCTGTCGAGGCTTTCGAGGACCGCGAGCTCCTCCGCGTTCGCCCGCACGAGATCGGCGAGCTTCAGGAGCACCGCCTTGCGCGCCTCGGGCGCCGCGCGGGACCACTCCCCCGCCTCGAAGGCGCGCCGCGCGGCCGCGACCGCCCTGTCGACATCCGCGCCCTTGCAGTGGGCGACGGCGGCGATCACCTCGCCCGTCGCGGGGTTCACGCTCTCGAAGGTGCCGCCGTCCACCGCTTTCGTGAAGCGGCCGTCGATGAAGGCGCGCGTCTCGATGGTGAGCGTGCTCGCGATCTCGCGCGCTTGGGCGTGGGTCAGTGTCATCAAGTCCTCTCCTCAGGGGGTGCGAGGGTCAGCCTTTGTTGCGGCGGACGGAGACGTGCCAGGGGATGAGCAGGCGCTCGGCGAGGGTCACGAGCCCGAAGAGGACGAGACCGACGAGCGTCAGGAAGAAGATGCCGGCGAAGGCGAGATCGGGGCGCATGTTGCCGGTCACGATCTGGATGTAGAAGCCGAGCCCCTGGTCGGAGCCGATGAACTCGGCGATCGCCGCGCCCACCGTCGCGTTGATGGCGGCGTACTTGAAGCCGACGAAGCATTGGGGGAGCGCGGCGGGCAGGCGGATCTTGAAGAAGGTGCGCAACGGCCCCGCCCCCGTGGAGCGGGCAAAGCGCGAGAGCTCGTCGCTCAGAGAGTTGAAGGCGAGGATCGCGTTGAGGACGATCGGGAAGAAGCAGACGAGGAAGACGATGATCACCTTCGGCAGGAGGCCGAACCCGAGCCAGGAGATGAAGAGCGGCGCGAAGGCGATCTTCGGCACCATCTCGATGCACACGAGGAACGGGTAGAAGGTGCGGCGCAGGATGTCCGAAAAGGCGATCGCGAGGCCGAGCGGGACGGCGATGATCACCGCCACCACGTAGCCGATCACCACCTCCCGCCCGGTCACCAGCGTGTATTCGAGGAGGCGCGGCATGTCGGCCCAGCCCTTCTCCACGATGAGGCTCGGCGGCGGGAGGATGTAGAGCGGGATCTTGAACCAGACGATCGAGTATTCCCAGAACAGGAAGAAGCCCACGAAGAAGGCGAGGAACATCCAGGACTTCGCGACCCAACCGGCGAGCCAGGCAAGGCGCGCCCGCACGTCAAAGGACGCCATAACTACGGAAGATCTTGTGGATGTGTCGACCATAGTGGGTGAACTCCGGCGTATCCTTCACGTCGAAATCGCGCGGGAAGGGCAAATCTATGTCGATGAACTCCTCGATGCGTCCGGGCCGCGGCGTCACCACCGCGACGCGGGTCGAGAGCTGGATCGCCTCCTCGATCGAATGGGTCACGAAGATCACCGTCGGCCGCCGCTCGATCCACAGCGACTGGAGATCCTGCCGGATCGCCTCGCGCGTCATGGCGTCGAGCTTGCCGAGCGGCTCGTCGAGCAGCATCGTCGGCGGGTCGTGCACCATCGCCTGGCAGAAGGCCGCGCGCTGCTGCATCCCGCCCGACAACTCGTAGGGGTAGCGGTCGGCGAACCCGTCGAGACGGACGGAGGCGAGGAGCGCGTCGATCCGGCCCGCCCGCTCGGCGACGGGAATGCCTCGCATCTCGAGCTGCAGCTCGATGTTGCCGCGCACCGTGCGCCAGGGCACCAGGGTGTTGTCCTGGAACATGATGCCTATATCGGTCTGCGGCCCCGTGACCTTGCGGCCGGCGATGGTGATCGACCCGGCGCTCGGCGCGAGAAGGCCCGCGATCATCAGCATGAGCGTGGACTTGCCGCAGCCCGAGGGCCCGAGAAGGGAGAGGAACTCCCCCTCCCGGATGTCGAGATCAACGGGCCCGAAGGCGTGAACGGCGGCGTCACCGGTACCAAACGTCTTGGCGACGCCGTCGAGATCGATGAGGCTTCGGGACATAGGACGGGACACGAAACCTCCGTTCATGGAAGCGCTCAGTCGGCGACGAATTCGTTGGTGTAGAAGGTCGTCGGGTCCGCGTCCGGATCGAGGTCGTTATACTCCTTCATGAGCGCGACCATGTCGTTCCAATCCGACTCCACGTTGAGGCCGAGGACCTTGTCCTTGTTGGCGTTCGAGTAGAGGACGCCGAGCGTGACATCGAGCACGGAGCGGGCCTGCGCCTTGCCCTCCTCCTCGGCCATCGTGCCGCCGACAATGTCGGCCATCGCCGCGACCGCCGCGTCCGGATCCGCCTCCGCCGCCTTGTAGGACTTCACCGTCGCCTCGACGAAGCGCTTCACGAGGTCGGGATTCTCGGCAAGCGTCGCCGTGTTGGTCGAGATGCAGTAGCCGACCTGGTTCACGCCGAAATCCGAGTAGGGGAAGGTCACCGGCGTGTCGCCGCCGTTCGCCTTGATCTCGGCCGGCTTGTCGTCGAGGCCGCCGAGCATCCCGACCGCGCCGCCCGCGCCCTGCAGGTAGCTGGAGACGAGCGCGCCGTCCGGCACGTTGACGATGTGGACGTCGTCCGCCGACAGCCCGGCATTCTTGAGCACGATCGGGAAGAAGGTGTTCACGCCGGCGTTCGCGGTGGTGAGGATCGTCTTGCCCTTGAGGTCGGCGATCTCCTTCACCCCGGCGTCGGGCCGCACGATGATCGCCTCGGTGCCCATCGCGTCGATCACCGCGACCGAGACGATCGGCGCCCCTTGCGAGGCAAGCGTCACGAGCGCGCCGCACGAGCCGTAGGCGAAGTCGCTGTCGCCGTTGGCGACGAGGCGGTGGGCCGAGCTCGACCCGTTGCCGGAGCGGATGTCGAGGTTGATGCCGGCATCCTTGTAGAAGCCGCTATCCTTGCCGAGCGCGAAGCCGGCGTGGGAGCCGTAATACATCCAGTTGAGCCGCAGCCTGACGTCATCCTGGGCGAAGGACGCGGTCGCCATGGCAGCAAGGGCAGCCGCCGACACGGCTGTGATGCGGACGCATTTCACGAAACTCATCGTCGTATCTCCTCTCGGCTGTGCCAGCAGACAGCGGGCTGCCCTGGCGGGTTGGGTTGGGGCGATGGGCGGCACAGGATGCGCCGCGCCACCTCATGTCACGCGCGGGGCTCCGATCGCTCGCAGCATGGCGCGCGCCTCGTCCCGGTAGACCGGGCGAATGTCGCGGGTGGGCGGCCGGCATCGGCTCGACGGGAGGCCGATCAATTCCATGCACAGCTTGTCGAGATAGCCGTCGCCGCTGGTGAAGTTCTTCTCGATGCTGACCCACAGCTTGTAGAAGGGCATCGCCTCGTCGACGAGCATGCGCGCGATCTCGGGGTAGTTCGCGGCGCGCACCTCGTCGATCAGCTTGATCCCCCACTCGGGCCAGAAGTTGCAATTGTGGACCTCGAACGCCCGCGCGCCGAGCGCCGGCATCGCGCTGAAGGCGAAGAAGAGGTTGTTGTCGATGATGGTGAAGCGCTCCGAGAAGCGGGAGGTGACGTCCTCGAACTCCATCGCGTCGGTGCGCGGGGTCGCCCATTTGAGGCCGACAATGTTCGGGATCTCGGCGAGCCGCTCGACCATCTGGAAGGAGAGGTTCTGGCTCGTCCAGAAGGTGTTGTAGACGATGATCCCAAGGTCCGGCTCCGCCTCGGCGGCGGTGCGCACGAACTCCTCGAAGTCATCCTCGGTGTGGGTGAAGTAGAAGGGGCACGAGACCTGGATGAAGGACGCGCCGACGCGCTTGGCAGCGCGGGCGAGGCGGACGAGCTCCAGCGTGCTCGTCGTCTGCGCGCCCATCGCGATCGGCACGCGGCCGGCCACCTCGTCGACGACCACCTCGGCGACGCGGACGCGCTCCTCGAAGCTCATCGTGGAGAAATCCCCCGCCGCGCCGCCGGCGAGGAAGGTCGCATAATCGCGGGTGAGGCCGGCATCGATCAGGAAGCGCACGTAGGTGCGCAGCGCCGCCTCGTCGACTGGCAGACCCTCGACGTCGGAGAACGGCGTCGGGATCGTGACGTAGCATCCTTCCAACGCTGTCTTGAGTGTCTCGACGCCCACAGATCCCCCTTCGCCGCGCACAGAGCCGCGTTCGCCCACACGCTGTCGCGTGGCCGCTGTCGTCGCATTCGTATCTTGGCAGTTCACTCAGGCACCGGAGGAAACCGCCGCGCCGCCTGATGTCCGAAGTGTCACCTCACATCCGGCGCATTGATTGATCATTTCGGACAGAGATTTTACAGTTTCGGCCAGAAACGAACGCCGAGGCGACGATGTACGAGACCGCCTGCCCTCAGTTCAACTTCATCCTGCAGCCCGAATTCCCCCTCAACGCGCTGATCCTCGCGAGCGACGCGCTTCGGATCGCGAACCAGAATTCAGGCCGCGAGGTGTTCCGCTGGTCCTTCGTGTCGGAGACGGGGGACGCGGTGCGGGCGAGCAACGGGATGTGGTTCGCGGCCGACACGAGCCTTGCCGAGATGCCGGTGGCGGACGTCTGCCTCGTCTTCGAGGGCAACCTGCCGACCCAGCGCAACACCCAGCGCCTCCTCGGCGCGCTGCGCGCGGCCGCACGCTTCGGGACCATCGTGGGGGGTGTCGACACCGGCGCCTTCGCGCTCGCCCAGGCCGGCCTCCTCGGCACGCGCGAGGGGGCGGACATCGTCCTCCACTGGGAGGCGGTGCCGACCTTCATGGAGCGCTTCCCGACGGCGGTGCCGCGCAACCGGATCTATCTCGTGGAGGCGAAGACGGTGCACTGCGCGGGCGGCGTCGCGACGCTCGACCTCATCCTCGACCTCATCGCCCGGTTCGATGGCGAGGCGCTCGCCAACGAGGTCGCGAACGCGCTCGTCCACACGCGGCGCGAGGCGACCACCGCCCAGCGCCTCGACGGCTTTCTGGAGACGGAGGAGAACCGCCTCTCCGCGCGGATGATCTCGGTGATGGAGAAGAATCTCGACTTCCCCCTCACCCTCGACGATCTCGCCGAAGCGCTCGACGTGTCGGCCCGCACGATCACGCGCATCTGCGGGCGCACCTTCGGCCAGTCGCCGATGCGGCTCTATCTGAAGATCCGCCTCCAGGCCGCCCGCAACCTCCTCTTCTACGAGGAGCACTCCATCAAGGACGTCGCGACCGCGTGCGGCTTCTCCTACCCGGCCGTCTTCTCGCGCGTCTTCAAGGCGCAGTTCGGGCAGACCCCGCGCGCCTTCCGCGCCGCGCTGCGCGAGCGGCAGAGCCTCGCCGTGCGCCCCGAGATCCACCGCCTGATCTCCCGCGCCGAGACGCGCCCCGGCTGACGGGCGGACACGAAAAAAGCCCGCGGCGCGAGGCGGCGGGCTCTGGGGATCGCGGCAGAGGTCGCGCCGGCGCGAGGCCGGCGCTGGCGCCTCACTCGGCCTCGTCGGCCGACTTCGCATTGAGGAGCGCGTAGCGTTCCTCGCCGATCTTGTCGAGGAGCGCGATCTGCGTCTCGAGGAAGTCGATATGGCCTTCCTCGTCCTTCAGAAGCTCGTCGAACAGCTCCTTGGAGACATAGTCCCGCTCGGCCGCGCAGATCTCGCGCGACTCGGTGTAGGTCTTCTGCGCCTCGTACTCACCGGCCAGATCCGCCTCGAGCACTTCGCGGATGTTGGTGCCGATGCGCAGCGGGGCGAGGGTCTGGAGGTTCGGATGGCCTTCGAGGAAGATGATCCTTTCCACCAGCTTGTCGGCGTGTTGCATCTCCTCGATGGATTCGGCCCGCTCCTTTGCGGCAAGCTTGCCGAAACCCCAATCCTCACAGAGGCGGTAGTGGAGCCAATATTGGTTGACCGCGCCGAGCTCCAGAAAGAGCGCCTGGTTCAGGCGCTCGATCACGCGTTGACTTCCCTTCATCACAGCCTCTTCGCCAGCAAACTATATAGGTGTGATGGGCGGTGTGGGGCGGGTCGTCAATAGCTTTTTTAGAGGAATTCAAATTCGGCGGCGGCGTTCAGTCTGTGCAAAATTTGCGCGCACGGCGCAAAATGACGCAGCGACCGGACGGCCGGCTCAGGCGTCCTTCGAGATCCGCTCGCCGATGGCGCTGAGGGACACGGGGTCCATGTCCTTCATGGATTCCGCGAAGAGTTCCTCGACGATGGCGTTCACGGTCGGGAAGCAGGAGCAGCAGCGGCCGCGCTTCTGGAGTTCGCGGTAGATGTATTGCGGTTCGAGCCGGCCGGACGGGTCCTCGGCGAGGATCCGGCGCACCGAGTCCCGGATCTCGTTCCGCTTGATGACGTTGCAGTGGCAGACGATCATGAAGGAGGCCTAAGCGCGAACTCGAACGGCGACAGCCGGCCCGGCGTGCGGGACCGAACGGGCCGCATCCCCACACCGAACGCCGCGCACGATGGACGCGAGACCACCCGTCTGGCGGGCGCCCTTCCGTTCCCAACGCTGCATTTCGGGGTGGCTCAACTGGCTCGTCCTCGGCTGTGCTCATGGTAGGTAGCCGGGGACGGAGCGGTGCGCAAGTGACAATTAGGAATATATATTTATAGTAATTCCAGAAAAGCGCCGGATTTCTTGGAATCGAACTAAACTGGCGCGCCCGGATTGCCCCAATAAGACGAGGATCAGGGGCCAGGTCAAGGAATATTTGCCCTGACCTCGACAACATCCCGAAGACGCTCCGGAGCCTCTTGCGATGCTTCCATCAGCGACACCGCCGCAAGGCCCGTCAGCGAATAGGGCTCGGCCGAGAGCGCGCGATTTGTGCGCAGCGCCGCGATTTCACTCTGGATCGCCTTGCGCACCTCGCGCATCGCCGGGGTGAAGGGCGTGTTGGGCGCGGTCGCGAGCAGCATCACGTTGGTGAGCGTCGGGTGGACGATACGCCAGGCGCACAGATTTCCGTCATAGAGCTGGTCGAGCGCGCAGCCGATCGGCACGATCCCGTAGAGCGGCTCGCACTGGACGAGGCGGATGATCGTCGCGATCGCGTCGATCTCCATGTCGATGTTGAGGCCGACCCCCTCCTCCGCCGCGACACGGTCGATGAGGCGGCGCATCCCGTGGGTCTGGCCCTGGAGGACGAGGGGAAGGCGCGCGATGTCGGCGAGGCTGATGGTGCCGAGCGTGCCCTGCGGCGAGGGAAGGCCGAGCTCCGGCGCGGGCCGCCCCACCACGTAGAGCGATTCCGACAGGAGATGCTCGATGATGAGCCCGCTCGACTGGCGCGCCTCGTGAATGATGCCGACATCGATCTTGCCCGCGATCATCCAGTCGCAGATGTGGCCCGATAGCCCGTCCATGATGTGGAGCTTGATCTCGGGATAGGCGCGCCGCATCCGCATGAGGAGCGAGGCGCCGATCATCCCGCTGACCGATGGCGGCATCCCGAGCCGCACCGTCCCGCGCGGGGCGGCCTGCTCGGCGCGCAATTCGCGCCGGACGGTTGTGAGATCGTCGAGCGTGCGCGCCACCACCTGGAGGAAGCGCGTGCCCGCGTCCGTCAGCGTGACGCCGCGCCCGTTGCGATAGAAGAGCTTGGCGCCGACCTCCTCCTCCAGCCGGGCGATCTGCCGGCTGAGGGCCGGCTGCACCACCATCAATTCGGCCGAGGCCTGCGAGAAGCCGCCCGCATTCGCCACGGCGCGAAAATACTCAAGCTGCTTCAATTCCATGGCCCGAACTCCCGGCGTGGCATACCTGCTATCGCGAAGAGACCTCATCCCAGGTTGCACGGGCGCGAATATTCTCGTGACCGAACGTAGTCTGGGCGGCGCCTCGGCGAGAACGTGCGGGAATCTTGCAATTCTTGCGCCATGGCTCGTCGTCCGCGGCGGTCCGTCCTTCGCGCCCGGCTGATCGGGCGGCGGTGAGGAGAACCGACATGTCGCTTGCAAGACCCGCCGTCCCCTGCCAGCCCATCGACCTTCTCGACGGGTGGGAGCCGGTGCCGGGCACGCCGGACGGCGTCGAGCAGAAGATGCTTACGAACAGTCTCGACGAGGTCGCAAAGGCCGGCGGACGCACGCGCCTCATCCGATTCCGCCCCGGCACGCTGAACGACAACACCTTCGTCCACGACTATTGGGAAGAGTTCTACCTCGTCGAAGGCGACCTCGAGGTCGACGGCCTGTCGCTCCAGGGCGCGGCCTATGCCTGCCGCCCGCCCGGCACGCCCCACGGCCCCTTCTACAGCCGCAACGGCTGCATCTTCTTCGAGAGCCAATATTATCTCTGAGCGCAAACGAGGCCGCCGGCGCCCGCACGGCGCACGCTGATATCAGATATTCCCCGAAGGATATTCCTCCTTGTCGCAGGTGAAGGCCACTCTGGCTGCGGCAAATCACGGAGGGTGTCATGACGAACCTTTCTCGGCGTTCGGTCGTCGCGGGTGGCGTCGGTCTGGGTGGGGCGGCGCTTTTGGGGCTGAGGCCCGAGTTCGCGCGCGCCGCGGATTTTCCGACGAAGCCCTTCACGGCGATCGTCGACGCGGCGCCGGGCGGCGGTCATGACCGCTTCACCCGCGCGATCACCCCGGAATGGACGCGCATCACCGGGCAGCCGATCATTCCCGAGTTCAAGCCGGGCGCCGGCGGCGTCCTCTCCGCGACGACGATCGTGAACGCGCCGGCCGACGGCTACACGCTCGGCGTGATCGCGGTGTCGAGCATGAACGTGTCGATCGCGCTCGGAAAGCCGCAGGGCTTCGGCTTCGGCTCCTTCGCCTATCTCGGCACGATGTGGAACGGCCCGATCGCCGTCTTCACCGGCAAGGATTCCAAGTGGGAATCGATGACCCAGGTGGTCGAGGCCGCGAAGACGCAAAAGATCACCGCCGCGGTCGCGGCGCTGCGCGCGATGTACCACATCAGCGGCGTCATCTTCGACAAGCGGATGGGCATCGAGACCCAGTTCGTGCCCTACAATGGCGGCGGCCCGAGCCGGCAGGCGGCGATGAGCGGCGAGACCGACATCGTCTGGACCGGCCTCTACGACGCCTCGGCGAACTATGACGGGCTGCGCTGCCTCTGCGTCTTCGACAAGGAGAACCCGATCCCGGACGTGATCGATGCGCCGACCGTCTACGAGATGTTCCCCGAGCAGGCGCTCACCCTCCTCCACCCGACCGCCTATTGCGTGTCGGCGAAGGTTCGCGACGAGAACCCGGAGGTCTACCAATATCTCGTCGACGCCTACCGCGAGACCTACACCTCCGAGGCGACGCAGAAGGCGCTGATCGACCTGCAATTCCAGCCGGCCTCGCTGAAATATACGAGTCCGGAGGAGCTGAGCGCGATCGAGGCCGACTTCATTGAGCAGTTGAAGTCGATCGAGATCTGAGATGAGCGCTGACGCCGGCGACACCGCACCCGAGGCCGCTCCGACCCCGTCCGGGGCTTCGCGCACCGAGGAACTCGTTTTCGTCGGCGTCATCCTCGCCTACTGCGCCGCCTATGTGGTGCAGGTGGCGGACCTGCCTTTCCACAGCACGGGCTATCCGCTGATCCTCGTCGCCGCGCTCGTCGTGATGCTCGCCCTCATCGCCTGGCGCACGCTGCGCCAGGCACCGGTGAAGACCGCGCGGCCCGCGCCCCAGACCTTCGCCGAGCGCCTCATCCGGTTGCGCGGGGCGATCCTCGCCATCACCGCCTTCTGCTTCCCCTTCGCGGCGACGCGCCTCGGCTTCCTCGCCGCCCTCTTCCTCGCGATGCTGATCGCGATCCGCCTCGTCTCGGGGATCGGCTGGGTGAAGAGCGCGGCGGCGGCGGCCCTTTCCGCGCTCGCCGTGACGACGCTTCTCCTCCACGTCCTGGGGCTGTCGCTGACGCGCTTCCCCTTCCTCACCCTGCCCTTCGGTTACTGAGCCTCATGGATCCAGCCGTCCTCCTCGACAGTCTCCAACTCGCGCTTCGGCCCGAGAATATCGGCTGGCTCCTCCTCGGCTTCACGAGCGGCATCATCGTCGGCGCGATCCCCGGCCTCATCGAGAGCACCTTCCTCGCGATCGTGCTGCCCTTCACCATCTATCTCGACGTGTGGCCGGCGATCTTCTTCATCACCGGCGGCTATGTCGCCTCGGAGGCGTCGGGCTCATATCCCGCGATCCTCCTCAACATGCCGGGCACCCCCGGCACCACGGCGACGGCCTTCGAGGGCCACCCGATGGCGCTGCGCGGCCAGTCGGGCGAGGCGATCGGCATCTCGGTCGCCGCCTCCGCGATCGGCACCGGCCTCGGCGCGCTCGTCTTCATGTTCCTCGGCCCCATGATCGGCGGGCTCGCGAACAAGTTCGGCTCGCCCGAGGTGTTCATGCTCGGCGTCTTCGGCCTCAGCGCGGTCGCCTCCTTCACCGGCCGCGACGTCGTGAAAGGCGTCGCCTCGGTGCTCCTCGGCCTCCTCATCGCGACCACCGGCCTCGACCTTTATGAGGGCGTCCCGCGCGCCCATTTCGGGCTCCTCGAACTCTACGATTCGCTGCCGCTCCTGCCGGTCCTCCTCGGCCTCTTCGGCTTCTCTGAGATCCTGAGCCTTGCGAGCCGCGCCCACCTCAAGACGATCGCGGCGCATCCACCTTCGGGCCTCGCCGGCCCACTGCGCGGCATCCGCATGGCGCTCACCTATCCCGTCACCATCGTGCGCTCGGCGATCATCGGCCTTCTCATCGGCATCGTGCCGGGCGCGGGCGGCTCGGCCGCGAGCGTCATCAGCTACGGCCAGGCGCGCCAGTGGTCCCGCCATCCGGAACAATTCGGCAAGGGGAGCGTCGAGGGCCTCCTCGCGACGGACACCGCGAACAACTCGGTCGTGCCCGGCGCGCTGCTCCCGACCTTCACGCTCGGCATTCCGGGGAGCCCCGTCGCCGTCGTCGCGCTCGCGGCGCTGATGCTCCAGGGCATCCGGCCGGGGCCGGGCTTCTACACCAATTACGGCACGGAGGCGGCGGCGATCGGCTGGGGGCTCCTCTTCTGCGTCCTCCTCCTTCTCCTCATCTGCCTGCCGCTCGCCTCGGTCATCGCGCGCGTCGTCAGCGTCTCGCTGAAGGTGCTCCTGCCGATCATCTTCCTCATGTGCATCGTCGGCATCTTCACCTCGCGCCAGTTCCTGTTCGACGTGCACGTCATGGCGGTGTTCGGGGTGCTCGGCTTCTACATCAAGAAACTCGGCTACTCGCCGGTCGCCCTCCTCCTCGCGCTGATCCTCGGGCGCACGCTGGAGGAGAACTTCTTCCGCAGCATGATGATCGGCGGGCCGGAGATCTTCCTGCAGAAGCCGATCGCGCTCGCCCTCCTCGCCCTCGCGGTCGCGACGATCGTCCTCCCGCTCCTCGCCGGCCGCCTCCTGCGCCGTGAGGCCCAAGCATGACCAACCATCCCGGCACGCCGAAGCGCATCGGCCTCCTCATCCCCTCCTCGAACACGACGATCGAGAGCGAGTTCTACCGCTTCGGCCCCGAAGGCTTCACCTGGCACTTCGCGCGCCTGCCGATGACGGAGGTGACGCAGCAGGGCTTCGAGAGCCAGAACGCGGCGATCGACGCGGCGTGCGGGCTCCTGTCGGACGCGCACCCGGACGGGGTGGTGCTGTGCCAGAGCGCGGCGAGCTTCATCGGCGGCTCGGCCTATGACGAGGCGGTGCGCGCGCGCATCGCGTCGGCGGCCGGCGCGCCCGGCTTCCCGGCCGGCGCGGTGATGGCGGAGGCGGTGCAGCGGCTCGGCGCGACCCGCGTCGCGCTCGCCGTGCCCTTCGCGGGGGCCGTCATGGACGCCGGGGCGCGCTATCTCGCCACCTTCGGCATCGAGGTCGTGGGCGTCGCCTCGCTCGGCATGACCGACAATTTCTCCATCGCCGCCCTCGCCGACGACGTGATCGTCGACCTCGCGATCCGCGCGGCGGTGCCGGAGGCCGAGCTCATCATGCTGCCGGGCGGCAACATGCGCTGCCTCCCCCTCGTCGAGACGATCGAGCGCGAGACGGGGCGGCCGGTCGTGACCACCAACCAGTCCGTGATCTGCGCCCTCGCGCGCCATTTCGGCGTGGCGCTGCCGCCGGACAAATTCGGCCGGCTCGCACGGACCTGAGATTCGGTCCGGCGGCCTCCTCCGCCGGCCCTTCGACGCGGACCGCTCGCGGGGCCGCATGATGTGACCGCAGGACAGGAGATCGAGATGAGACGCTTGACCGACTTCACGAGACGCGGGGCCGTTGCGCTCCTCGCCGGCGGCGGCTTCGCCCTCGCCGCCGCCACCCTCCCGGCGACGGCACAGGACTTCCCGAGTGAGCCGATCACGATCGTCGTCCCCTATTCGCAGGGGTCGAACATGTCGACCTACTCGCGCGCCGTCGCGCCGGTGCTGCAGGACATTCTCGGCGTGCCCGTCGTCGTGAAGAACGTCCCCGGCGCCAACGGCTGGCTCCAGGTCTTCTCGGCGAAGCCCGACGGCACCACCATCGGCGTCGGCGACCCGACCGGCCAGATCGGCATCAGCATCGTCCAGCCGCTGCCCTACGAGGTCGCGGACTTCACCTGGATCGGCCAGTTCGCCTCCGGCAACCAGCTCCTCGTCGCCTCCACCGCCGCCGGCATGAAGAGCCTCGAGGACCTCGCCGCCGCCGGCAAGCCGATCCGCTGCGGCACCTTCGGCGGCCTCTCGGCCGGCGCCGTGCAGTGCGCGATGCTCGGTGCGGAGAAGGGCTTCAACATCTCCTTCGTGAACACCGCCGGTCCGCCCGAGGTGGCGCTCGCGGCCGTGCGCGGCGACATCGATATCGGCTCGGTCGGCGTGAACCTGTGGCAGGACCACATCGCGAGCGGTGCGGTCACGCCGATCGTTGTCTGGGCGGCCGAGCGTGACGAGCGCGTGCCGGACGTCCCCTCTCTCACCGACATCGGCATCCCCGAGCTCGGCGCCCTCACCGTCTACCGCGCCGTCTTCGCCCCGCCGGGCCTTCCGGCCGACCGCGCCAAGATCCTGCGCGACGCGCTCACGAAGGCGCAGGAGGATCCGCGCTGGAAAGCCTTCATCAGCGAGGGCAATCTGGACAACAATTTCGAGTTCAGCGAGGCCTATGCCGATGGCCTGAACAAGGCGTTCGGCGCGGTGAAGGCGCAGAGCGAATTGATCAACGAGGCCTTCAACTGACATGCCCGAATCCGGCTCGCCCACGCCGGCGCCGCTGATCGGCAACGCCTCCACGGCGTTGCCCTTCGGCCATCGCGCACGGATCGGCATGATCAGCCCGACCGTGCTCGAGGTGCTTCCCTACGACTTCTACCGCCTCGCCCCGCCGGGCGTCGTCCTGTGCGGCGTCACCTGCCTCATGGAGGGGTGGGCGGCGGACCAGTACGAGAACGCCCTCTCCCAGGTCGACAAGGCCTGCCAATATCTCGGCGAGCGCGAGGTCGACTACCTGATCCACGTCGCTTCCCCGCTCGTCGTTTCGCAGGGGCCGGGCTTCGACCGGGTCCTCATCGAGCGGATGCGCCCGTTCGCCCGCTGCCCGGTGACGACCACCATCCGCTCGGCCCTAGATTCCTTCGCTGCGATGGGCGCGAAGCGGATCGGCCTCGTCACCCCCTTCCACGAGGTGCTGAACGGCCAGCTCACCACCTATGTGGAGGCCGAGGGCTATGAGGTGACGGCGCTGCGTACCGTGCGCACGCGGTTCGACAATCTCCAGAATGTCGGCGTGCCGGAGATGATCGCCGCCGCGCGCGAGGTGATGGCGGAGGCGCCGCAGACGGAGCTTCTCTTCCTCCCCTCCGGCCAGCTTCCCGCCTTCGACTGCGTCCTGCCGCTGGAGGCCGAGTTCGCGATCCCCGTCATCGCGCAGAACCAGGCCGACTATTGGCAGGCCTTCCGCGCGCTCGGGATCACCGACATCGCGGCGGGGCACGGCCGCCTCCTCGACACGCTCCGCGCCTCGACCGTCGCCGGCTGAGGACGGGATGGAGTTCTTCGCAGACCCGATGATCGCCGGCCTCAGCCAGCTCGTGCGGCCGGACGTCCTCTTCATGATCGTCGCCGGGACCGTCGTAGGCCTCGGCTTCGGCATCGTCCCCGGCCTCCAGTCCGTCACGGCGCTCTCGGTCTTCCTGCCGGTCTCCTATTATTGGGACCCGATCCTCTCGATGTATTTCTTCGCCGGGGTGATCGGCTCGGCCGGCAATGGCGGGGCGATCACCTCGATCCTCCTCAACATGCCGGGCACCGCGCAGAACGCGGCGACGATGCTGGAGGGCTACCCGCTCACCAAGAAAGGCCGCGCGATCTACGCGCTCGCCCTCTCCGCGAGCGCATCGGGGGCGGGCGCGGTCTTCGGCGTCGTGGCGCTCGTCGCCGCGCTCCCGGTCTTCCTGCCGCTCCTCCTCAAGTTCGGCCCGGCGGAGATCTTCTGGATCGCGACCTTCGGGCTCGTGACCCTCGTCCTCGCCGTCAACGGCGACCCGGCGAAGGGGCTCGTCACGGTCGGCCTCGGCGTGATCCTCGCGATCGTCGGGCTCGGTGGGCCGGGCCTCCCCGTGCCGCGCTTCACCTTCGACAGCCTCTACCTCTATGAGGGGCTGAACCTCGTCGTGGTCGTGATCGGCCTCCTCGTGGTGAGCGAGGCGTTCGGCACGCTGGTCGCCGGGGTGCGGATGCGGCAAGCCGCGCACGAACGCGATCCGCTGCCGCCGGCGCCGGACAAGGCGGAGCGGCGCACGCAGCTGCGCGAGGGCCTCGTCGAGCCCCTCCGCCGGCCGTGGCTGTTCATCCGCTCCTCCGCCATCGGCACCTTCGTCGGCGCGATCCCCGGCGTCGGCGGCACGGTCGCCCAGTTCATGTCCTACAACGCCGCGCTCGCCTCCTCGAAGAACCCGGAGGAGTTCGGCAAGGGCTCGGTCGAGGGGCTGATCGCGACGGAGGCGGCCACCAACGCCAAGGACGGCGGCGCGCTGCTGCCGACCCTCCTCTTCGGCATCCCCGGCAGCGCGGACATGGCGCTCCTCCTCGCCGCCTGGCAGCTCCATGGGCTGCGCCCCGGTCCGAGCTTCCTCGAGACCAACGGCGCCATCGCCTGGGCGCTCATCTTCGGCCTCCTCTTCTCCAACATCCTCAACTCGATCTTCACCGCCGTCGCGGCGCCCGGCCTCTCGCGCCTGCCGCGCGTCGACCCGCTCCTCGTCGCGCCGATCGTGCTGTGCGCCTCGATGGTGTCGGTCTACGCGATCCGCGAGAATTTCTGGGACGTCGCCCTCGTCATCGGCTTCGGTCTCCTCGGCTATCTCCAGAAGCTCTTCGGCTATCCGGTGATCGGCGTCGTGATCGGCTTCGTCCTCGGCGGGGTGATGGAGTTCAACTTCTACCTCGCGCTCCAGAGCAGCCTCGGCGACCCGGTGATCTTCGTGACGGGACCGATCTCCCTCGCCCTCGCCGTCGGCACGGTGATCGCGACGGTCTGGTGCGCGGTCCGCATGGTGAAGCGCGGCGCCGGTGCGCGCGCGGGCGGGGCGGCATGAGCGCGGCCCTCGCCCGCCTCACCGACGGCCGGATCCTCTTCGGCGCGGCGCAGCTCGCCCTCCTCCTCCTCTTCCTGTCGACGACGCTCGGCGGGAAGTATCGCGGCGGCTGGTTCGTCATCGTCGTCCTGCTGCTGACGCTCCTCTTCCAGGGGCTCGCGCTCGGGCGCGACATCGTGGCCGCCTTGCGCCGCGAGAACCCTCCCGCGCGTCCGGTCGTCGTCTCGGTCGCCGCCTTCGCGGGGCTCCTCGTCCTCGTCTCCTACTGGGTCGGCTTCGTCGCGGGCTTCACCCTCTTCCTCTTCGCCACGTGGCGCTTCGTCTGCGGTTTCGGCACCGGGCGCGCCGCAATCCTCGCGCTTGCCTTCGGCGCGCTCCTGCCGTTCGCCTTCGGCTGGACGCTGGGGCTGACCTTGTGGCGCGGCGCCATGGTGGAGGTTGTGCCGGGCTTCATCGGCGGCTCGATCCCGCCGCCGCTCTGACCATCCGCCCCGGTGAGACACCGCGCCTCGGTGTCTCGCCGGGGTGCGTCCCTAACTCTCTCTGTCGAGGCCCGCCGAACGGCGCACCGCCGATCGGATGTCATTGCATCCAACCGACAGAGGCACCCATGGCTCCCGCGTTCCTCCCGCCCTCCGCCCCGGCCAAGCGCCGGACGGCCGTCCTGGCCCTCACGGGCGCAGCGCTTTTCGCCGCCGCGCCCGCCTTCGCGCAGGATTTCAACGCCGCGCCCCCCAACGCGCCGGACCAGCGCCCCGCCTTCCCCGGCCAAACCCGCGCGCCGATCATCGCGGACGATATCGCGCTCGAGACGACCACCCTCGCCGACGGCTTCGTGAACCCCTGGGGGATGGACGAATTGCCGGACGGGACGTGGCTCGTGACGGAGAAGCCGGGGCGGATGCGCCTCGTCTCCGCCGAAGGCGCCGTGTCTGACCCGATCGCGGGCCTCCCGGAGGTGATGGCCGAGCGGCAGGGCGGCCTCCTCGACGTCGTGGTCAACGATGATTTCGCCGAGACGCGCCGCGTGTGGTGGAGCTATGCCGAGCCGCGCGGCTCGGGGACCAACGCCACCGCCGTCGCGACCGGCACCCTGTCGCCCGACGGCACGCAGATGACCGACGTGCGCGTCGTCTTCCGCCAGGAGCCGGCCTGGCGCTCCTCCGCCCATTTCGGTTCCCGCCTCGTCTTCGACGACGAGGGCGCGCTCTTCATCACCACCGGCGATCGCTCGCTTCCGGAGCCGCGCCAGCTCGCGCAGGACGTTTCGACCGATCTCGGCAAGGTCGTGCGCATCGATCCGGACGGCGGGGCGGCTGAGGGCAACCCGGCGATCGAGGGCGGACGGCCGGAGATCTGGTCCTACGGCCACCGCAATCTGCAATCGGCCGCGCTCGCCCCGGACGGCGCGCTCTGGACCGTCGAGCACGGCCCGCGCGGCGGCGACGAGCTGAACCGGCCGGAAGCCGGCCGCAACTATGGCTGGCCGATCATCACCTACGGGCTCGACTATAGCGGCCGGCCGATCGGCGAAGGCATCACCGAGAAGGCCGGGATGGAGCAGCCGGTCTACTATTGGGATCCGGTGATCGCGCCGAGTGGCATGGCCTTTTACGAGGGCGACCTCTTCCCCGAGTGGGAGGGGAGCATCCTCATCGGCGGGCTGCGCAGCGGCAACCTCGTCCGCCTGACGCTCGAAGACGGGCGCGTCTCGGGCGAGGCGCGCTATCTCGACGGGATCGGCCGGGTGCGCGATGTCGCCGTCGCGCGCGACGGGTCGATCCACCTCCTGACGGACGCGGAGAACGGCGCGCTGATCCGGGTGACGCCCGCCGAGTGAATGAACCCGTCCGCCGGCGCGGCGCGCGCGCCGGCGGACGCGCGCTCAGGGCTTCGTGTGGGTGACGAAGGGGACGGGCGCCATCAGCTTGTTGACCTGGCCGATCAGGTAGCCCGCCTCCGCGCTCTTCTGGAGATAGGACTGCCAGGCGGGGTCGGCCTGGAGGCCGGCGCGCTTCGTCTCGCGGTCGCCCGCATTCTCGTAGACCCAGACGTGGACGTAGGTGTTCACGTCGCCCGTCTCGGTCGCCGCGTAGAGGATCGGCTGGCCGAGATGCTTGGTCTGCACCGCGAAGCCGTGCTCGGCGTAGAGCGCCAGGTGCTTCTTGATGGTGCCGGGGCGGCAGGTGTAGGTGCGATGGTCGAACAGCATGTCTGACTTTCAGGATGTTGGAGCGGGGTGGAGGACGCCGCGCACCTCGCGCGCGACATCGAAGAGGCTGTAGATCAGCATGATCGCGCCCGAGATCGGGATCGCGGCGTACACGTAGGCCGTCGGATAGCCGAGAATCGGCGTCACCGCGCGGCTGCGCACCGCGAGATCATAGCCCTTGATCGTCATGATGATGAGAAAGGCGAGCGACAGGAGCGAGACGAGGAGGCGCAGGAGCGCCCGCGCCCGCCCATGCAGCGCGCTCTCCACCCAGTCGACGCGGAAATGCTCCCCCTCCCGCCACAGCGCCGCGGCGCCGATGAAGACGAGATAGGCAAAGAGCGTCTCCACGATCTCGTCGAACCAGGCGAGCGACCAGAGCTGGAAGTAGCGCGAGATGATGTTCGCGAAGAGGATCACGAACAGCGCCGAGAGGCACAGCACCGGCACCGCGCGCAGCACGAAGCCGAGGACCCGGTCGCAGGTGCGCAACGTCTCCGTCATGACGGCCCCATCACGAGGTTCGGCAGCCAGATCGAGACCAGCGGCCAGTAGGTGACGAGGAGGAGCACCACCATCAGCCCGATGAGATAGGGCCACAGCGCCCGCGACAACCGCGCGACCGAGAGGCCCGACACGCTGGACACGGCGAAGAGGACCATCCCGACCGGCGGCGTCAGCAGCCCGACCATCGAGCACATGATCATGATCACGCCGAACTGCACCGGGTCGATGCCGAGCTTGGTGATCACCGGCAGGAAGAGCGGCACCGTGAGGACGATGACCGCGATCCCCTCCAGGAACATGCCGAGCACCAGGAGGATCACGACGATGATGCCGAGGATGATCGCCGGGTCGGACGAGACGCCGAGGAGCCCCTCGATCAGCGCGTTCGGCACCCGCTGGTGGACGAGGAGCCACCCGAAGAAGCCCGCCGCCGCGATCACGAACATCACGCGGATGGTGTGAAGGAGCGTGAACCACAGGATGCGTGGCAGGTCCGAGGGCTTCAGCTCGCGATAGACGAACATCGACAGGACGAGCGCGTAGGCGCACGCCGCGACCCCCGCCTCGGTCGGGGTGAAGATCCCGCCGAAGATGCCGCCGATGATGATGACGGGCGTGAAGAGGGAGAGCGCGGAATCGGCGAAGCTGCGGAAGACCTCGCCGAACGAGGCCCGCTCCTCGCGCGGCATCGCGGTGCGCCAGGAGACGAACCAGACCGCCGCCATCAGCGCGAGCGCCATCAGGAGGCCCGGCACGACGCCCGCGAGGAAGAGCTTCGCGACCGAGACGCCCGTGATCGAGGAATAGAGGACGAACGGGATCGAGGGCGGGAAGACCGGCCCGATCGTGGACGAGGCGGCGGTGATCGCGGCGGAGAATTCCGGATCATATCCGCGATCCTTCATCGCCTTCAGCTCCACCTGGCCGAGGCCCGCGGCGTCGGCCACCGCCGCGCCGGACATCCCGGAGAAGATGAGGCTCGCGATCACGTTCACCTGGCCGAGGCCGCCGCGAATGTGACCGACACAGGCGTTGGCGAAGCGGAAGATCCGCTCCGTGATGCCGCCGGTGTTCATGAGGTTGCCGGCGAGGATGAAGAAGGGGATCGCGAGGAGCGTGAAGGCGGTCGTCGCCGAGAACATCCGCTGGGGCAGCATGGCGAGGAGGTGCCAGTCGCCCGAGAGGATGTAGAAGCCCGACGCCGTGAGCCCCAGCGCGACGGCGACCGGCACGCCGATCGCAATCAGGAGGACGAGCGTCCCGAGGATGATGAAAGCGAGCATGGCGGGCGGGGCGGCGCCGAGGCACCGCCCCTCATCCTGACGGCTTAGTCGAGGAAGCTGAGGAAGCGGTCCATGTTCTCGCGGCCGGTATATTCGGCGACGCGGTCACGGGCCGGACCGACCTTGGCGGCGAAGGGGGCGAGGTCGGGCCGCGTGATCTGCATCCCGCGCTCCTCGAGCTTGGCGAGCTCGTCCTCTTCCTGCGCCTGCACCATCTCGCGCATCAGCGTGCCGGCGGCGACGCTCTCCTCGCGGATGATCGTCTGCTGCTCGGGGGTCAGCCCGTCCCAGACGTTCTTGTTGATGACGTGGACCATCGAATTGTAGACGTGCCGCGTCACCGCGAGGTGATCCTGAAATTCGTCGAGCTTGAAGTGGTAGATCACGCCGATCGGGTTCTCCTGGCCGTCGACGACGCCCTGGTTCAGCGCGTTCGGCAGCTCCGGGAAGGCGATCTGCGTCGCGGACGCGCCGAGACCCTCGACGGCGGCGACGATCTGGAGTTCCGGCGGCGTGCGCAGCTTCAGCCCGGCGACGTCTTCCGGCGTGTTGATCGGGCGCACGCTGTTCGTGATGTTGCGGAAGCCATATTCCCAGTTCGAGAGGAGCACGAGGCCCTGCTCTTCAAGGAGCGGCGCGACCCAGTCATTGAACGGCCCGTCCAGCACCTCGTGCGCGTGGGCGTAGTCGCGGAACGCGAACGGGGTCATCACCGTGCCGAAGGCCTTCTCGTACTTGTCGAGGCCGCCCTGGGTGGGCAGGTTCATGTCGATCGCGCCGAGGACGGTCTGCTCCAGCTGCTCGGGCGGCGAGCCGAGCTCGTTCGCGGGATAGATCTCCACCTCGATCGCGCCGTTGGTGCGCTCGGCGACGCGCTCGGCGAATTGCTGGGCGGCGACGTGGCCGGGGTGCGTCTCCGCCGCGAAGTGCGCGAGGCGCAACGTGACGTCGGCCGCGAAGGCAGGTGTCGCGAGGCCGGCGACGAGGGCGCCCGCGATGAGTGTCTTGAACATCGTTTCCTCCGATTTTGTTTTCTATTCGACCGGATCGTTCGCCGGGGCGTCCGGCAGGCGCGCCTCCACCCCGGTGAGTTCTTCGTAGGCCTTGATGACCGCCGTGCAGCCTTCGGCTGAGTGGCCCATGATCGAGGCGAGCGCGTAGGTCTGGTGCACCGCATCGGCCATGAAGCCCGGAAGGCCTGCCTCGGTCAGCCACTCGGCATAGTAGCGCACGTCCTTCTGCGCGTTCGCGAGCGACATGTGCGGGGTGAAGTCCCGCTCGAGGGTCAGCTTGCCGTAGAGGTCCATCATCCCCGACTTGCCGCCGGCGGCCGAGATGATGCCGATCACTTTCGTCATATCGAGCCCCTCGCGGGCCGCGAGGGCGAACCCCTCGCAGAAGGAGGCGACGTTCGCGAAGGCGATGTAGTTGTGAATGAGCTTCAGCCGGATCGCGTGCCCGGCCGGGCCGACATGGAAGATGTTCTCCGCATAGGTCTCGAAGATCGGGCGGAGCCGCTCCAGGAGGTCCGCGTCGCCGCCATAGAGGACGTTGACCTCGCCCCGGTCGGCGTGGGCGGGGGTGCGCGTCATCGGCGCCTCGGCATAGAGGATGCCCTTCGCCGCGCACGCCTCGCGCATCGTGTCGACGTGCGAGGGGGAGACGGTCGTGTGATCGAGGAAGATCGAGCCTTCGCGCATCCGGTCGAGCACGCCGCCCTCGCCCAGCGAAAGCGCGCGCACGGCTTCGGCGGTGGTGATGCAGATGCCGAAAATGTCGGCCTCGGCGGCCATCGTCGCGGGGTCGGTGCCGGCGGTGGCGCCCTGCACGACGGCACGCGCGACGCGCTCGGGATCGAGGTCGTACGCGGTGACGGCGACGCCGCCTTTCAGCATGTTCTTGACGAGCCCGCGGCCCATGCCGCCGAGCCCCACGAACGCGACGCGGGGTGCCGAAGCCATCATTCCTCCCTGGCGGGGCTGCCGCCCTCTCATTCTCTCGTCGGGCAGAGCATCATGAATTAGGTTGTCTGACAACAGGCTTCTGTTAAAAATCACTCCCGATGGCGCGCCCCGCCGGGTGTGCCGCGAGCGACGGGAGAAATGGCATGGCTGGCGAAATGTTCGAGCGTATCGACCGGCCCCGGCGCCTGCCCGACGAGATCGCCCGCTCCATCACCACCGCCATCGAGACCGGACAGCTGAAGCCCGGCGACCGCCTGCCGACCGAGCAGGCGCTGTCCTCCCAGTTCGGCGTCGCGCGGACCGTGGTGCGCGAAGCGGTGTCGCTCCTCAAATATGACGGCGTGATCCAGGCGCGTCAGGGCGTCGGCGCGTTCGTCGCCGAGGTCGGCGCGCGCAACGCCTTCCGCATCTCGCCCGCCTGCTTCGAGAAGCGGCGCCAGCTCACCCAGCTCCTGGAATTGCGCACCGGCGTCCAGGCGGACGCCTCAGCCCTTGCCGCCGAAGCGCGCTCCGATATCGAGCTCGCGCGGATCCGGGCGTGCCTGGAAGAGATGTTCGAGGCCGTGAATGACGGGGCCGGCGCGGTCGAGCGGCGCGCCGATGCCGAGGCGGACTTCTATCGCGCCATCACCGAGGCCTCGGCCAACGCCTACTATGTCGAGTTCATCGCGATGATCGAGCAGAAGGTGCAGGAGAATCTGCGCTCGGTCGCGATCAAGAACGCGATGGCCGCCGAATGGGGCCACAGCATCCTCGACGAGCACCGCCAGGTCTATGAGGCCGTCGCCGCGCAGGATGCCGAGGGCGCCCGCACCGCGACGCGCCTCCATTTCGAGCGCGCCGCCAGGCGCCTCGCCGACCGCGCCGACATCGCCGACGTCTGATCTCAGCCGAGCGCCGCGATCACGAAGCGGACGCAGACGATCACGAGGAAGGAGCCGAACATCACCTCCAGCGTGCGGCGCGAGAGGCGATGGGCAAGGTTCACGCCGAGCGGCGCGGTGAGCAGCGTCGTCGGCACGATCAGCGCGAAGCCGAGCAGCGAGACGAAGCCCAGCGCGTCGGGCGGCAACCCCGCCTTGCCCCACCCGGCGAGGATGTAGCCGATCGTCCCCGGAATGGAGATGAGGACGCCGACGCCCGCCGAGGTCGCGACCGCGTTGTGGATCGGGCGGCCATAAAGCGTCAGGAAAACGGTCGAAATCGCCCCGCCGCCGATCCCCATCAGCGAGGAGAGCGTGCCGATCACCGCGCCGACCGTCGCGAGCACGGGCCTGCCGGGAAGATCGTCCCCGAGGCGCCAGCTCTGGCGGCCGAAGAGGAGCTTCGTCGACATCAGGCTCGCCACGATGATGAAGGCGAACTGGAAGACCTCGGGCGGCGCATAGTGGGCGATGAACGCGCCGAGCGAGACGCCGACCATGACCGGCAGCGCCCAGGTCCGCAGCACCATCATGTCCACCCCGCCCTTCTTGGCGTGCGCGCGAGCGGAGCGGATCGAGGTCGGGATGATGATCGCGAGCGAGGTGCCGACCGCGAGCGGCATCCGCAGCTCTTCGGGCACCTCGTTGAAGCGGAATACCTCGTAGAGCACGGGCACGATGATCGCGCCACCGCCGACCCCGAAGAGGCCGGCGAGGATGCCCGTGAACGCGCCCGCGACGGCGAGCGCGAGGGCCAGGGTGACGATCTCGCTCATGGTCGCGCTGCGGCGGGTCGCGCGGGGCGCGCTCCGTCAAAACGAGTGGGCGAAGTCGTTGAAACGTGCCGGAGAATGATCATCGGGAAGGCAGCATGGCTGCCCGCTCATCGCACCCGACACGCCATCTGGCAAGAGGCCGCGCGGCCATTCGCCCTCCCCCGCGGCCGCCGCCACCCGCGACGCCTCCCGCGCCGTCCTGAAAAAACGACGGGCGAGGCCGGTTTCGTCTCGCGCCTTGGCGTCATGCATGCATAGTCATGGAAGTTCGAGTGCAAATGCGGATTTGCCTCCCGCGTCCGATGGAGGCCCGCACCCGTTCGCCGGGCTCTTCCACAAGGCCCGCAAAATCAGCCCCGTCTCAGGAGGACGACAATGAAGCTTATCGCAGCTCTTCTGGGCGCCGCGCTCACGCTGACGACCGGCGTGGCCTCGGCCCAGAACCTCAAGCTCGCGACGATGGTCAACCCGCCCCACCCCTGGATCGACGCCGCCACGGCGCTGAAGGCCGAGGTGGAGGAGAAGACCGACGGCCGCGTCACGATCGAGATCTTCACCGGCGGCTCGCTCGGCAACGACCAGACCGTGCTCGACGAGATGCGCCTCGGGACCATCGACCTCATCATCGGCGGCACCCAGAACGCCTCGCCCTTCTACAAGAAGTTCGAGATCTTCAGCCTCAACTACCTGTTCAGCGGGATGGACGCCTTCCGCGCCGCGACCGCGGCCGACGGCGAAGTCCTCGCCTACTTCCAGAACGTCTATGACGAGGCCGATCTCGGCCTGAAGCTCCTCGCCCTCACCGGCGGCGGCATCCGCAACTTCTCCAACAATGTGCGGGAAATCCATTCGCCGGACGACATCAAGGGCATGAAGATGCGCGTGCCCGGCTCGCAGATGGACGCGCGCATGTGGCAGACCTTCGGCGCGCTGACGACCTCGCTCCCCTGGACCGAGCTCTATACTGGCGTGCAGACCGGCGTCGTCGACGCGTTCGAGAGCTCCATCGCCGCCTACTATGGCTCGAAGCTCTACGAGGTCGCGAACTTCCACGCGCAGACCCAGCACCAGATCATGATGAGCCACATCTCGATGGCCGAATCCTCCTTCAACCGCCTGTCCGATGCGGACAAGGCGATCTTCCTGGAGGCCGTCGCCAACGCCGCCGCGCTCGGCACGGCGAAGGGCGAGGAGTACGACGCGACCCTCCTCGACACGCTCCAGAAGGAGCACAACGTGACAGTCACCGACGTCGACAAGCAGGCCTTCATGGAGCTCGTGATCCCGCTCCATGACGAGATCGCCGCCGAGCTCGACGCGACGGATCTCCTCGAAATCCTGCGTTCCTACAACTGAGACGGACGGGGGCGCCAACGCGGCGCCCCTCTCCCGCCGGGTGAGGCTGAAAGATGCTGAAACGCGTGAACGATGTGGTCGAGGCGGTCCTACTGAACGTCGCCGCGATCCTGTTCGTCCTCTTCATCGCGATCGTCTTCCTGCAGGTGATGGCGCGTAACTATCTGAATCTCTCCCTCCTCTGGACGGACGAGGTGGCGCTTCTCTGCTTCGTCTGGACGGTGCTCCTCGGCGCCGCGGTCGCGGTGCGCAAGCGCCTCCACTACGTGGTGGAGATCCTGCCGGCGAGCTTCGTGCGCGCCAATCTAGCGCTGCAGCTCTTCGCGGGCCTTGCCTGCCTCGTCCTCATCTACGTGATGATCGTGCCGGGCTACACGTTTGCAGACATGGGGTGGCGCCGCTACTCGATCTCGCTGCGCATGCCGCTCTACTACCTCTTCCTCTCCTTCCCCGTCGCCGGGATCGCCATGGCCCTCTTCACCGTGGAGGTCTTCCTCGACGACGTTCGATCCTTCCGCCGCGGCGAAGCCCCGGTGCCGCACTATGACGAGGGCGACCTGTGACACCGATTGTCTTCCTGCTGGTCTCCTTCCTCGTCTTCGTCTCGCTCCGGATCCCGATCGCTTTCGCGCTCGGACTCTCCTCGGTCGCGACGGTGCTCCTCCTCGGCCTGCCTCTCGTCTCGGTCGTCAACCAGATGCAGTCGAACATCAATTCGTTCGCGCTGCTCGCCGTGCCCTTCTTCCTCTTCCTCGGCCGGCTGATGAACGACAGCGGCATCACCACGCGCCTTCTCGGCCTCGCCGACGCGCTCGTCGGCCACGTGAAGGGCGGGCTCGGCCACATCAATGTCGTCGTCTCGATGATGTTCGCGAGCCTTTCGGGCTCGGCGGCAGCCGACACGGCGAGCATCGGCGGCATCCTCATCCCGGCGATGAAGCAGGCGGGCTATCCCGCGCCCTTCTCGGTGGCGCTGACGGCCGCCTCCTCGACGCTCGGCGTCATCATCCCGCCGAGCATCATGATGGTGATCTACGGCGCATTCGGGAACGTCTCGATCGCGGCGCTCTTCCTGTCGGGCATCCTGCCCGGCCTCCTCATCGGCGCGATCCAGATGGGCTACACCTACGCCGTCAGCCGCCGCTTCTCGGTGGAGGATCTGGAGCGCAAGAGCTGCACGCAGGTGCGCCAGGCCTTCGTCGCCTCCGCACCGCCCCTCCTCGTCCCCCTCATCATCCTCGGCGGCATCACCGGCGGCATCTTCACCGCGACGGAGGCGGCGGCGATCGCGGTCATCCTCGGCCTGATCCTCGCCTCGGTGATCTACCGGACGGTGCCGCTGCGCGCCTATCCGCAGATGCTGCGCGAGACGGTGATCTCCTATTCCCTCCCCCTCTTCGCGGTCGCGGCGGCGGGCATCATGGGCTGGCTGATCTCTTATCTCGGCGTCGCGCGCCTCGTCGCGGGCGGGATCATAGAGTTCGCCGATTCACCCATCGTCATCATGCTCCTGATGATGAGCTTCATGCTCGTCATCGGCACGGTGCTGAGCCCGATCACGGCCATCATCATCTTCATGCCGATCATCCAGGAGATCACCAACGCGGCCGGCATCAACCAGATCCACATGGCGCTTGTCGTGTGCCTGTCGCTGGCGCTCGGCCTCGTGACGCCGCCCTACGGGATCTGCCTCCTCATCGCCGCGCAGATCGGCGAGGTGTCGATGCCACGCGCCTTCCTCGCGATCCTGCCGATCGTGGCGCTGACGATCCTCGTGATCCTCACGGTGATCTTCGTTCCGGGCCCCTATCTCTTCCTGGCACGCATGTTCGTGCCGAACGTGTTCGTGGGGTCCTGATGCGCGTCGCGATCATCGGCGCCGGGGCAATGGGCCTCGGCCTCGCCGCCGTGTTGGAGGCGAGCGGCCATTCGGTCGTCGTCCACTCCCCCTCCGGCGCGAGCCTCGCCTTCCGGCGCGAGGGGCGACCGCTCGTCTCCGTCGGCGCGGTCGCCGGCGCATGGCATCCGGACAGCGCCGACATGAAGACGGCCGTCACCGGCGCGGACGTCGTCGTCTTCGCGCTTCCGACCAATGGGATGCGGCGCATGATCGAGGCGGCGGCCCCGCACTTCGTGTCGGGCCAGGCGGCGATCATCTCAAGCCACGCCTCGTTCGCCGCCCTCGTCCTCCAGCGCCGCCTCGCCGCGCACGCGGCGGACGTGCCGGTGGCGGCCTGGTCGACGACGCTCGCGACCGGGCGGCGGATCGCGGCCGACAAGGTGCAGGTGGACGATCTGCGCACGCGGATCGACGTCGCCCTCATCAACGACCCGTCGCGCCGCCTGATGGACCTGCAGCGCACCCTCTTCGGCGCCCGCTTCCACGAGGTGGCTGACCTCCTCGCCCTCTCCCTCTCGAACCTCAACCCGCCGATCCACCTCGCGAACTCGCTCGGCAACCTGACGCGGATCGAGCGCGGCGAGGCGTGGGACAATTACGACATGATCACCCCGGCGGTGGCGCGCCTGATCCTCGGTCTCGACGCCGAGCGTCTCGCCGTCGCGAAGGCCTACGGCTACTCGGTGAAGACGGTGGAGGAGCACTACCACCACACCTTCCCTATCGCCCCCGCCCCGCTCGCCGAGATGGCGGCGACGGTCCACCGGATGAAGCAGGGGCCGCGCGGGCCGACCTCGCTCGACACGCGCTATATCGCGGAAGATGTGCCGTTCGGGATCTGGCCGATCATCGTCGCCGCGCGGGCGAAGGACGTCCCGGTGCCGCTCCACGAGGGCGGCCTCGCGCTGATGAGCGCGTTCACCGGAACCGATCTTGCGACGCAGAATGATCTCCTGCCGGAGATCTCCGACCTTCTCGCCGACACCGACGCGCTGGTCGCGGCCTGCAAGGGCTGAGCGAAGCGGCCGGGCGCGAAGGCCCGGCCGCTTCGACCGATGTCAGCCGGCGCACTCCGGCACGTCGCGGCCCGGACGGCCGATGGCGTCGAAGTCGGCCTTGTCCATGCCGAGCGTCTGGGTGATGCCGTCGACCTTCTTGACGAGCTTCGTCGCGAGGCCGCCGTCGCCCGTGTCCACCACCTCGATCACGAAGTTGGAGCCGATCGCCTGGCGGTTCTCGTCGAGCGTGATCTTGCCGTTCGGCGCGTCGAGCTCGAGGTTCGAGAGGCACTCCCGGAAGGCGCCCTGGCCCTCGCCGAGGTCACCGTTCAGCTGGTCGACGCACTGCAGCGCGGCGTTGGTCGCGTTGTAGTAGGCGGTGCCCAGCAGAGACGGGCTCGCGAAGCGCTGATCGGCCGGCCAGTTGTCCTGGTAGGCCTTCACATATTCCTGCCACTTCGGATCGTCCCATGTGTCGGCCTGCGGGCCGGACGCCGGGGTGCCGATGAGGGCCTGCTTGGCGTTGCCCTTGGAGTTCAGCACCGTGCCGTCGACCATGATCGTGCCGCCGATGAGGTTCGCCTCGCCGCCAGCCTGCTGGTACTGGTTGAGGAAGTTCACCGCGTCGCCGCCGCCGAGGCCGAGATAGATCGCGTCGACATCATCGGGCAGCGCCGCGATCACCGAGGCGAAGTCCTTCGTGCCGAGCGGAACCCAGAAGCGCTCCACGATCTCGCCGCCCGCCTCGCAGAACTCGTGCGCGAAGCCGAGGAAGTTCGTGTAGGCGAACGAATAATCCTCGGCGACCGAGGCGACGTACTTCCAGCCCTTCTCGTTGGCGACATAGTCGCCGAGGCCGACGCCCCACTGCGCGCCGTCCATGTTGAAGCGGAAGAGGTTCTCGGCCGGATCGACGTAGGTCGTCTCCTGCGCGCCCGAGGCCCCGTTGATGAAGGTCACGTTCGGGTAGTTCTTCGCGAGGTCGCGGATGGCGATGCCTTCCGAACCCGACAGCGGGCCGATGATGAAGTCCACTCCATCCTGCTCGATCAGCTTGCGCGCGGCGCGCACGGCCGAATCCGGGCTCGCGTCGGTGGAGGCGACCGTCGTCTCGATCGGCCGGCCGCCGGCCTCTTCATTGTGCTGCTTGAGGGCGAGCTGATAGCCGCGCTGCCCATCTTCGCCGAGCACGGTGTAGGTGCCCTCGAGCGTCGCCATGAAGCCGATCTTGAGCGGCTGCCCTTCCTGCGCTTGAGCGCCCGTCGCCAGCAGAGCCGCCGCGGCCACGGTCGTCATCAAAGAGCGTATCATCGTGTATCCTCCCTGCGGACTTCTTTTGGTCGAGTCCAGATGCCAGGATACAGGCGCGGGCGTGGAAGACCCAAAGTCTTCCGCCCGCCGGCTGTTACCAGCAGTCTGATTTTTTCCTGGTCCGGTCCATTCTATTTGCAATCATGAACCGGTCGCACACCCCGGTTCGGCCGCGCACCGCCGTCCGAAAACAGGCGCGACCTTGCCGAATGCGCACGCGGCGCCGTTCCTCATCGCAACGCGGCGAGGACCTCATCCGTCGTCGTCACGGCAGAAACATTCTGCAGCGCGTAATTGATGGACGCGTTGTGCCAGTCGGCGTTCATCGTCGAGCACGCGTCCTCCGGGATCACCATGACGTAGCCCTTGTCCGCGCCCGTACGCGCGGTGTGCTCGATGCTCATGTTGGTCCAGGCGCCGCACTCGATGATCGTGTCGCGCCCCTCCGCCTTGAGGATCGTCTCGAGGCTCGTCCCCTCCCAGGCGCTCATGCGCATCTTCTCGACCACATGGTCGCCCGCGTGCGGCTCCAGCCCCGCGACCGGCGCGACGCCCCAGGTGCCGCGCACCATGGCGTTTCCGTCCGCCACCCCCTCGAAGAGCGGGGCGTTGAGGGTCAGCCCCTTCGCCCCCGGCGGCACCACGAACCAGACGTGGATCACCGGAATGCCGAGCGCGCGGCACCGCTCGGCGAGGCGGGCGGCGTTCGGGATCGCGTTCTGCTCGCGGCAATGGACCGGCGAGCCGGAGTCGGCGAACGCCCCGCCCTCCATCACGACATCGTTCTGCATGTCCTGGATGATGAGCGCGCAGCGCGCCGGATCGAGCCGCAGCCCGTCGCCTGGCGTCTCCGCGGCCGCCGCCGGCGGAGCCGCCGGAGCGGACGCGCGCGGCGCCTCACCGGCCGGCGCGGCGGTCCGCGACCCGGCCCCCGCCCCCGCCCGCATGAACGGCTCGTTGCGCGGGCCGACCTTCACGTCCACCGCATAGAGCGAGGTGCTCGCGCACACGAAGAGCGTGCGCCAGTCCTTGCCGCCCCAATGAAGGTTCGCCGCGAGCTCGGGGATCGCGACGCGGCCGATATGGCGCCCGTCCGGCGCATAGACCCAGAGCCCGCCCGGCGCCGTCACCCAGACATTGCCGTACTGGTCGCACTTCATCCCGTCCGGCACGCCCGGCTGGAGCGTGTCCTTGATGCCGGAGGCGAAGACGCGCCCGTTGGTGAGCGCCCCGTTCGCACCGACCTGGAAGACGCGGATGTTCGCCTGCTCGGTGTCGTTCACATAAAGGAGCGTCTCGTCGGGCGAGAAGCAGAGCCCGTTCGGCATCGTGAAGAGATAGCGGTCGACCATCAAGGTCGGCCCGTTCGCCCCAGGCGCCACGCGATAGACGCCCTGGAAGCCGAGCTCGCGCGGCCGCTCCACCCCGAAGACGGGCATGCGCCCGTACCAGGGGTCGGAGAACCAGATCGCCCCGTCACGCGCGACGATCGTGTCGTTGGGGCTGTTCAGCTCCCGCCCCTCATAGTGCGAGGCGAGCACCTCGCGGCGACCGTCCGGCGACAGGCGCACGAGGCTCGAGGTCGCATGCTCGCACACGATGAGATTGAGCCTCTCATCGTAGGTCATGCCGTTGCCCTTGTTGGTGCCGTGAAGCACCTCGCGCACGCCCGCCCCGTCCCAGCGGCGGCGCACGTCTGCGGGCATGTCGGAGAAGAGGAGATAGCCCTCGGGGTGCCAGATCGGCCCCTCGGTGAAGGTGAAACCGCTGCCGAGCTGGCGAACCGGGGCGTGCTCGTCGATCAGCGCGCGGAAGGATGGGTCGTGCGCGGTGTGTGCCATGATGCGCGCCTCACACCGGGAACCAGTTGCGCCGCGGCACGGTCTGCGTCACCGGCCCCGGCACCGCCATGTCGAGCCGGCCGACCACCGTCGCCGCCTCGATCTTCGCCGGCTTGTCGTGGATCGGCAGCAGGAATTTCGAGCCGTTGAGCAGCTTCTTGATCGCCGCCTTCTCCTGGCGCTTTGAGACCGAATGGTTGCCGGTCACGCGCGGCTCGTGGTCGTTCACCTCGTGAAGCGGCTTCACGATCTGGTCGTTGAAATCGTAGATCACGTCGCCGCAGATCGTCGCCCGTCCCTCGGCGGTCTCGACATGCACGTTCATCGACCCCTCGGTGTGCGCGCCCGCCCAGTCGAGCGTCACGCCGGGGATCAGCTCCACCTCGCCCGTCAGCTCCGTGTCCTCGAAGCGCAGCGCGCCCGGCGTGTGGAGCCGCTCGACGAGGTGCTGGATGTCGGGCTTCGGATATTGCGGGTGCATGAGGCCGGAGACGGAATGCTCCATCTCGCGCCGGTTCAGCACCACCGTCGTGTTCATGGGGAAGTGATCGTCCTTGCCCGCATGGTCGATGTGAAGGTGGGTGTGGCAGACATAGCGGACATCGCCGACCTTCACGCCGTGCCGGGCGAGCTGGTTCTCGATCATGTTCTCGTGGAACTGGAGGCCGCGCATGCCGAGCGTCTCCATGATCTGGTTGTCGCGATAGCCGGTGTCGACGACGACCGGATATTGCCCACCGAGGATCAGGAAGCCGTAGACCGGCACGCGGCGGGTCCGCCCGCAATCGCGCCCCAGCACCAGGAAGCTCGATTCGAGCTCGATATCGCCATAGTCCAGCAGCTTGATCTCAAGCGCCATCCTATCCTCCCACCCGCTTCTTCTCGTTTTGGGCGGCCCAGAGCCGCGACCTTGGGGTGAGGCTATCAGCGCACGCGCGGGCAACGCACCCGTGCGCGCGCAAAAATGAGACGGTCAGGTAAGTCGCGCGAAGGATTGGCGATGCCCCACGCACGAAAAAGGCCGCCTTGCGGCGGCCTCTCCGTCCAAGCGAAAGTCTTCGCTTAGTTGATGTCGATGACGATCTTACCGTCGCGGTCCTGCGTGCGATAGAACGGGGACTGCGCGACATAGCCGTCACGACGGTTGTTGTACTCGGCGCGATCCTCGCGACGGTCCGTCTGGCGCTGGATCTGGTCGACGCGCTCGTCCGTCTTGCGGCGGATTTTCGCGGCCTGGCGGTAGTCGCCACGATCCTCGGCGCGCTCGGCGCGCATCTCGCCGCGACGCTCGGCGCGATCCTCGCGGATCTCACCCTGACGCTCGGCCCGATCCTCGAGCACCTGACCGCGATAGGTCTGCTCGGACTGCGGGATGATGCGGATCTGCGCGTCGGCGGTCGAAACAGCAGCGGGCGCAGCCACGATGAGAGCCAGAGCGCTCGCGATCATCGTCTTCTTGAAGGTCGTCTTCATGTCGAACTCCATTCACTGATCTGTGTCGGTCGGGGCTTCCGACCTGCCCGCCGCCGGGTGGCCCGGGCTTGAGATGGTCAGTGAACGTGCCTCTCCAGCGAACTGTTCCCCACTTTTTCGAGGACGATTTTCGTTATCGTTCCGCGCAATTGGTTCCCACAAGAATTGTCGCATCCTGTAAGCGCGAGCGTTCTTTCACGCTGATCACGCGACACTTCAGATCCGGTACACTTCTTCCGCCGTCGTGCGAAAGATGCACTTCCGCTGTTTCTCCGTAAGGCCGCTCGCGGCCGACAAGAACGCTTTGGTGAGGGACTTATAGTCCGTCCAGAGCTTCTCGATCGGGAAGTTGGAGCCGAAGAGGCATCGCTCGGCCCCGAAGAGCGCCACCGCCTCCTGCAGCGCCCAGGCGACATGGGCGGGGTCGTTGCGGCGCAGGAACGTGCCGAAGCCCGACACCTTGCAGCGCACATTGGGGTGCGCCGCGAGCCGCCCCATCGCCTCGCGCCAGCGCGCCTTGCCCTCTTCGGTAAGGTCCACGGGCATCCCCGCGTGCTGAAGCACGAACGTGACGTCAGGGCATGCCTCCACGAGGCGGAGCGCGGCCGGCGCCTGCCCGGCGAAGATCTGCAGTTCGAACACGAGCCCGTATTCGCCGAGCCGGCCGACATTCGCGATCACGCGGTCGCTCCCGACCGTCTCGGGATCGGCGGCGAAGCGGTAGAGCGGCTCCTCGTGCCAGTGCATCTGGTGGCGGATGCCGCGCAGGAGCGGATAGGCCGAGAGGCGGTCGAGGTCGCGCCGCGCATCGGCCTGGGTCATGTCGGCAAAGCCGGTGATGGCGTGCGGCCACCCCGTCGCCTCGGCGACGCGCGAGACCCAGGCGACCTCGTCCGCGAACCAGTTCGGCGCCCAGTTCGCCTGGACATAGACGGACTTCTCGACCCCGCTCCCCGCGACGTCCGCGCGGAATTCGTCGATGAGATAGTCCCGCTTGATCGGGCCGTAGTCGCCGAAGATGCGCGGCACGGTCGGGCCGAGAAGCCAGGGCAGGTCCGCCCGTCGCCAGATGTGGTGATGCGCGTCGACAATCTTCATGGCGTCCTCGCGAACTCCAGGATCTCGTGGGTGATGCGGGCGGGCGAGGCGGCGCTGCCGATGCGGTCGAGATGGGGCGCGATCGCCCGCATCGCCTCCGTCTCGGGCGCGAAGTCGGCCCCGCTCGCGAGCGGGGTCAGCCATAGGATCCCCCACGCGAGGCGCGCGAGACGCTCCACCGCGCCGATCAGCACCGCCGGGTCCCCCCGCTCCAGCCCGTCGGAGAGGACGACCACATAGGCCGAGCGCGCGAAGCCCGCATAGCGCGGCACGGCGAGAAAGGCGGCGAGCGCGTCGCCGAGCCGCGTGCCCCCGTCCCAGTCGGCGACGGCGACGGCGGCGGCGGCGAGCGCCACGGACGCGTGGCGGTGTCGGAGCGCCCGCGTCACCCGCGTGAGGCGCGTGCCGATGGTGAAGACCTCCGCCCGCTCGGCGCTATGGACGAGCGTGTGGGCGAGGCGGAGCGAGGCTTCCGTCTGCCCCTTCATCGAGCCCGACACGTCGATGAGGAGGAGGATGCGGCGCTGGCGCGTGCGGCGGCGCAGTTGCGGCAGGCGCAGGATCTCCCCGTCCCGCCGCACCGCCTCGCGCAGCGCGCGGCGCATATCGGGCCGCTCCCCGGCGCGGCGGCCGGCGAAGCGGCGCGAGCGGCGGCGCGGCAGCGCGTCGGGCGCGGCGCGGCGGAAGCGGCGGAGCGCCTCCCCCTCCCCGAGCGGCGCGAAGCGGCGAAGCGAGAGCGCCTCCGCGGCCGTTGCCTCGCCCCCCGCCTCGTTCAACTCCTCCGGCTCGAAGGTCGCGTCGCCCCCCTCCTCCGGCTCGTAGGCGAGGTCCTCCTCCGGCCCCGGCATCAAACCGGAAAGGGTCTGGCCGAGAAAGTGCGCGCGATAGAGCGCGTCGAAATCCTCCCGCCGCTCCGGCGGGGGGCCAAGCGTCGCGCGCGCGGCGGCATAGATGTCGGCCATCGTGCGGGGGCCGAGGAGGCCGACGGCCGCGACGAACGTCTCCGTCTGCTCCGGCGCGACGCTGAAGCCGTTCGCGCGCAGGAGGGTCGCGAAGGTCACAAACGGGCGCGCCGCGCGCGGCAGGGCCTCGCCGCGCGCGGGTGCGCTCACCGCACCGCCTCTTCGAGGAGGCCGTCGATCCGGTCCGCCATGAAGGCGAGATCGTCCTGGTCCTTCAAGGCGACGCCGATCGCGCGGCGGAAGGCGGTCGGCCAGGGGCTTCCCTGCCCGTGAAGGAGCGTCGCCGCCTCCGCCCACTCCACCGTCTCGGCGATCCCCGGCGCCTTCGCGAGCGGCTCGGCGCGCAGCGCCGTCACCGCCGCGACCACCGCGTCGGCCGTGCGGCGCGTGACGGTGGAGGCGCGCATCATCACGATCTCCGCCTCACGCGCGGCGTCCGGATAGTCGATCCAATGATAGACGCAGCGCCGGCGCAGCGCCTCGTGCAACTCGCGCGTCCGGTTGGAGGTGAGGATCACGACCGGCGGCTCGGCCGCCCGCACCGTGCCCCGCTCGGGGATCGAGATCGTGAAGTCGGACAGGAATTCGAGCAGGAACGCCTCGAACTCATGGTCGGCCCGGTCGATCTCGTCGATGAGGAGGACGGTGTCGCGCGGGTGCTCCAGCGCCTCCAGCATCGGCCGCGCGATCAGGAACTCGTCGGCATAGATGTTCACATAAGCCTCGCCCGCCTGGCGGATGGCGAGCATCTGGCGCGGATAGTTCCACTCATAGAGCGCCCCCGCCGCGTCGATCCCCTCATAGCATTGGAGGCGCAGGAGCTGGCGGCCGAGGACGGAGGCGATCGCCTTCGCCGCCTCCGTCTTGCCGACGCCGGGCGCCCCTTCGAGGAGGAGTGGCTTGCCGAGGGCGAGCGCGAGATAGGCCGCCGTCGCGAGATCGTCGCCGGCGAGATATTGCGCATCCCGCAGCGCCGCGGCGAGCTTGTCGGGACCGTCGATCCCGACGATCGTGCCGCGCACCGCCATCAGCGCGCCCGCGCGGCGCGGCTCCGCGGCCGCGCGCCGCCATTCTCGCGCAGCCCCCGCAGGATCTTCTCCGGCGTGATCGGCAGGTCGCGCACCCTGACGCCGACCGCGTCGAAGACGGCGTTCGCGACGGCGGGCAGCACCGGGTTCGCGCACATCTCGCCCGGCCCCTTGCCGCCATAGGGCCCGTCCGGCGCGGGCCGCTCCAGGACGGCGATATTGTGCGGGGCGATGTCGCCGGGGCCGGGCATCAGGTAGTTGTTGAAGTCGACCGGCCCGTGATCGCGCTTCGGATAATAGGGCTCCGTCGTCTCGTAGAGGGCGTGGCTGAGGCCCATCCAGGCCCCGCCGACAAGCTGCTGCTCCACGAGCTTCGGGTTCAGCGCCCGCCCCACCTCGTAGGCCGAGTTGATTTCGAGGACCTTCACCTCCCCCGTCTCGTCGTCGACCTCGAGATCGACGATGAGGGCGGCGTGGGCGAAGCAGGAGACGGGCGTCATCTCGCCGGTCTCCGGGCTCACCTCGGAGAGCGGGATCAGGAAGATGCCGCGGCCCGACACGGTGCGGCCCTGCTTGAACTGGGCCGCCGCGCTCGCCGCCGCGGTGGTGATCGCGCGCGAGGGCGCGCCGCGCACATGGATGTTGCCGCGCCCGTCGGTCACGAGGTCGGCGGCGTTCACCTCGAGCTCCTCGGCCGCCGCCTCCATCATGACGGCCCGCGCCTCCTGCGCGGCCTGGATCACCGCGTTGCCGACGCGGTGCGTCCCGCGCGAGGCGAAGGAGCCCATGCAGTGCGGGCCGGTATCGGAATCGGCGGTGTCGACATAGACGTCCTCGACCGGCACGCCGAGCGTCTCGGCCGCGATCTGGCGCGTCACCGACTTCATGCCCTGGCCGAGATCGATGGAGGACAGCGAGACCATGAACTTGCCGTCCGGGTTGGAGTGGACGAGCGCCTGCGAGGGGTCGCCCCCGAGATTCATGCCGATCGGATAGTTGATCGCGGCAAAGCCGCGTCCCTTGTGCACGGCCATCCCTAGTTCCCTCTTCTGGCGCGCGCCGCGGCGGCCGACGGGCGGATGCGCGCGCGCACGGCGCTCCCTCCCGTTCCGGTGGTGGGACACCACCCTTTGCGACGTTCCGGCGGAGCCGACACCCTCAGAACCGCGCCGAAGGGCTCGAGGGTCAACCCCGAAGAGCGCAGTATCCGTCTTGGTTCAAGGGGCATCGGTGGCCCAATCTCGGCCATCGCGAAGCATGGCGTTGGCGAGGATGATGAGCTTTCGCATGAGGGCCGTAAGCGCCACCTTCGCGGGTTTGCCCGCCGCGATGAGCCGTTCGTAGACGGCCCGCAGCGCCGGGTTCCACCGCGAGGCCACGAGTGCCGGCATGTAGAGGGTGCGGCGCAGCGTAGCGCGCCCTCCGCGGATGATCCGTCGCCCTTGCCGCGCGCCGGAATCGCGCGCGACCGGCGCCAATCCGGCGAGGCTCGCGGCCTGGCGCCCCGCCATGGTCCCGAGCTCGGGCATCTCGGCGATCAGCATCGCGGCGCACTGCGGCCCGACGCCGGGGATCGTAGAGAGGCGCCGGCAAGCGTCCGCGAGGTCGGGATCGGCGGCGATCACGGCATCCACCTCCTGGTCGAGCGCCGCGATCTGCCGCTTCAACAGCAGAAGGCGCTGGCCGGCGAGGCGACGGCAGAGCCCGTCCGCCTCACCCGCCAGGCGGTTGATCGTCGCCGTGCGGTCGGCGATCAGGCCGGAACGCGCCGCCAGGAGCGCGCGCAATCGCAGCCGCGCCGGACTGGCGAGCGGGGTCGGTGCAAGATCGAGCGCCGCGCCCATCCGGGCGAGCGCACGGGCGTCGGCCCGATCGGTCTTCGCGAGCCCTCCGGCCGCCTCGGCGAACTGACGGGCACGCCGCGGGTTCACCTTGACCCCGGGGATGCCGGCCCGGTCGAGCGCAGCCTCGAGGGCGAAGTGAAAGCGTCCCGTCGGCTCGAACACGACTTTTGTCGCCTTCGCCTTACGCACCCTGCACAACAGCTCGCGAAGGCCCGCGGCGTCGTTCGTCACGCGGACGACCTCGCCGCACGGATGGAAGGCGAGGTCCAGGAAGGCTTTGGAGATGTCGACGCCGGCGACACGGGTGTTATCCTCGGTCACTCTTCGATCCTCTGCTTGTGGGTCCGGGCTGGTGTTGCCCTGGTATCCGTTCAGGTTTCGAGGAGATGAGAGAGGTGATCCGACAGCGCTCCGGCCTTCGAGGGACCAGCGTGGGTACGATCCGTCCTCTCCCGCTGCCGGTGGTGGCGACTGCCGGCAGCGGCCCCATCCTAACGATCGGGCCGGCACCGATTTAAACACAAGCGCGGGTTGAGGCTCGAGCCCTTCGGCGCGATGCTGGCCGGGTGCGGTCGCAACGAGTCTCAGCCCCCCTGCGGCGGCGCATCGGCCGCCCTGTCCTTCTCGTGGTTGCGCCCGTCGACCCAGCGGAAAGGCAAATTCTCGATGTCCACCCCGTCGACGCAGGCGACGTTCACGCCGCATTCGTCCGGGTTCGAGCGGCGGCGATGATGGGTGTAGATCCCGCACGTCCCGCAGAAATAGTGCTCCGCCGTTTGGCTGTGGAACTGGTAGCGCCGGAGCGTTTCGCCCGCCTCCACGACGAGATCCTTGTGCGGCACGGTCACCATGATCGCCGAGCGGCGGCGGCACATGGAGCAGTTGCACCGCGCCGCGCTCGCAAGGTCGAGCACCGGAAAGCGGATCCGGACCGCCCCGCAATGACAAGTGGCCTCGACCATATCGTTCCTCCCCGCGCGTGCCGGACGCGATGATAGACCGCGCGTCCCGCCCATGACACGGGCGGGCGGCCTCACGCGGCGGGTGTCCCCCGATCATCGGCGCCGGAGCCCCGACACGGAGGAGAAGCGCGTCGGCCCGCGCCGCGGCGGGCCGCTCTCCGCCGGGGCCGGCGCGGGCGAAGGCGACGGCGACGATGACGGCGGCGGGGGGGCGGCGTGGGCGACGGGCTCGGGCGCGGCCGGGCGGCGCTCGGGCTGGGTGGACGGCTGGGCGGCGCGCGGGGGCGCTGGCGTGCGCCCGGGTTCTGGCGCGCGCTGGACGCGGGGGCCCGGCGCCGGGGCGGGGTCGGCCGGACGGTCCCCTCGCGCGTAGCTTCCGGAGGAGTAGCCGGTGACGCGGCCGGTCTCGTCGAGCGCGGTCACGGGCGGGAGCTCGCCCCGCGCGCCGCCGCCATCGCGCAGGGAGGAGGCGCGGCGGGCGGCGTCGGAGAGGCCCCATCCGGCCTTTTCGGCGGCCACCTGGCAGCACTCGATCAGCGCCGTGTTCTTGGCAAGCCGCCGGTGGGCCTTCATGTCGCCGTCGCGATAGGCGTTGAGGATGCGCAACTCGATCGGGTCCATCCCGACCCGGTCCGCGACCTCGTCCATGTGGCACTCGATGGCGAAGTCGACGCCGGTGATCCCGAAGCCGCGCATCGCCGTCGCCGGGGTGCGGTTGGTGTAGACGCAATAGACGTCGGCATAGACGTTCGGGATCGTGTAGGGGCCGGGCAGATGCCCGACCGCCTTGATGATCGCGTAGGAGGAGAGGCGCGTCGTGGCGCCGGCGTCGAAATAGCCGACGAACTTGCGCGCCACGATCCGCCCGTCATTCATCACGCCGTCGGTGAGATACCAGCGCTCGGCCCCGCGCGGGGCGCCGACCTGCATCTCCTCGGCGCGGTCGAACATGTATTTGCACGGCCGCCCGGTCAGCATCGTGCCGAGGATGGCGAGCGGCTCGTGGAGGGAATCGACCTTGCCGCCGAACCCGCCCCCCACCGTGCCGCCGACGAAATGGAGCCGCGCGGAGGAGACGTCGAGGAGCTTCGCCGCCGTCCCAAGCGAGAAGAAGAGCGCCTGGGTGGAGGTGTAGCAGACGAAGCGGTCATTGGTCTCGGGCGCGGCGATCGCCCCGCACGTCTCGATCGGCGCCTGCTCGATCGGGGACATCTGGTAGCGCCCCTCGACGACATGGTCGGCCGAGCGCAGCGCCGCGTCGACGTCGCCATAGCGCAGCTTCTGGTGGTCGTATTTGCCGTGATAGATGAAGAGGTTGCCGGGATAGGCGTCGTTGACGGACGGCGCGCCCGGCTTGATCGCCTCCTCCACGTCGAGGACGTGGGGCAGCACCTCATAGTCGACGCGCACCGCCGCGCATGCCTCGCGCGCCTGCCGCTCGGTGTCGGCGACGACGGCCGCGACGGGCGCGCCCTTGTAGGCGACGCGCTGGCTCGCGATCAGCTCCTCGTCGTCGAGCCCGAAATCGAGCAGCGACAGGAGCGTGTTCATGTTGTGCGGCACGTCCTTGGCGGTGATGACGCGCCTGACCCCCGGCATCCGCTCGGCCGCCGTGGTGTCGACGCGCCGGATCCGCGCGTGATGGTGCGGGGCGCGCACGCAGCGGATGTGGGTGAGGCCGTCGAACTGGTGGTCGTCATAGAAGGGGGAGCGGCCGGTGACGTGGCCGGCCATGTCCTGACGCTGCGTCGGCTTGCCGATCTCGTTGAGATCGTCGTCGCGCTCGTCGGCGAAATATTCTTTGCGGAACTCGATGGGCATGACGCTATCCCGTGCGCCGCGCGCCGCCCGCGGCGGCGGCGAGAATGGCGTTGATGATGGCCTCGTAGCCGGTGCAGCGGCACAGATTGCCGGAGATCGCCTCGACCACCTCCTCCCGGCTCGGGCGCGGATTGTGGTCGAGCAGCGCCTTCGCCGACATCAGCATCCCGTCCGTGCAATAGCCGCACTGGGCCCCGAAATTGTCCATGAAGGCGGTCTGGAGGGCGGAGAGGCGCGCGCCCTCGGAAAGGCCCGCGACGGTCTCGACATGCCGCCCCTCGACCGTCTCGGCGAGGGTCAGGCAGGAGAGCTGCGGTTCGCCGTCGACGAGCACCGTGCAGGCCCCGCACGTCCCCTGCGCGCAGCCATATTTCGGCGTCATGTCGCCGACCCCGCGCCGGAGCACATCGAGGAGGTTCGCGCCGGGGTCGACGAAGACCGCGCGGTCCTCGCCATTGTGGCGGAAGGTGACGGGAGTCTTCGCCATCACGCGATCCCCTTCAGAAGGCGGGCGAGATGGACGGGGGCGACCTCGCGCCGGTACCAGGCGCTCGCGATCGCGTCGTCGGCGGGCTGGAGGCCTTCGACGCACGCCTCGGCCGCGCGCGCGATCGACGCCGCGTCGAGGCTCTGGCCGGAGAGCGCCCGCTCCGCCGCGCCCGCACGCACCGGCCGCGGCCCCATCCCGTTGAAGACGACGCGCGGATCGTGGATCCGGCCGCCCTGGCGCGGCAGGCTGACCGCGATCGACATCACCGACACCCCCTTCGGCTTCACCCGGCTCACCTTGGCGAAATGGAAGTCGCGCGAGGGGGTGACGAGGATCGCGGCGACGAAGGTCTTCGGCGCGTTGGGGCGCAACAGGTCCTCGAGCGCGAGGCGTCGACCCTCGCCGGTGAGGATCGTCGCGCCGAGCGCCAGGAGCGCGCCCGCCATGTCGCCGTAGGGCGGGGCGGCGAAGAGGTTGCCGCCGATGGTGGCGACGGTGCGCACCTGCGGCCCGCCGATGAGGCGGGCGACGGGGGCGAGGAAGGCAAGGTCGCGATGGCGGGCGATCTCGGCCATCGTGACGGCGGCACCGATGGAGATTTGGCTTCCTTCGCTGCGAATATGGCGCAGCGACGGATCGAGCGGGCGCAGCAGCGTCTCGACCGTCGGGTCGGCCTCGTTGACGGCCCGCATCAGGACCGTGCCGCCGCCGAGGATGTGCGCGTTGCGGCCCATCGCGAAGGCGCGCGCGGTCTCGGCGAGCGAAGTATGGGACTGGACGCTCACCGGCATCGGGGCGTGCCTCCGAGGCGCACGGGGGCCCCCGCCACCATGCCGCGAGGGTGGCTCGCGAGGGGGGAAGGCGTCAACGGCTGCGCCGTCCTCCACTGCGTTCCGGCCCTTCGGGTGACCCCTTCCCCCCTCGCGAGCCATGGCGATCGCATGACGGCTCCGCAGGAATGACGAAGGCCCGACTCTCCACAGGAATGGGTGGGGGTCCGTGCCGGTATGGCAGCGCTGTGTGCCGGGGCTCGGGGGGTCATGCGCGGCCCTCCCCCGTCGCGACGAGGTGGGCGCGGATCGCCTCCATGCCGGCGGCGTAGATGTTCTCGGCGACCTGGTCGTGGAGCTCGCGCTCGCGGCCGGGCGGCGTGTCGAAGCGCGATTCCCAGTGCCAGAAGGTCATGTCGCCGTCCGTCACCGGGTGGAGGCGGACATGGGCGACATAGTTGAGGAGCGGGATCGGGGTGTCGATCAGGCAGTAGGTGAAGGCCATGTCGAGGTCCGAGAGGGTGAGAAGCTGCTCGCGCAGCTCCGAGCCGTCGGCGAGGTGGAAGCGGCGCACGCCCCCCACCCTGTCGGTCGGCGCGCCGCGCTCCATCTGGCTGTCGGCGACGGCCGGGTGCCAGCGGTCGTGGCCGTTGAAGTCCCTGAGGACCTCCCAGACCGCCTCGACCGGGGCGTCGATGATGGTGCTCTTCACGACCTTCACCATGTCTATCGCGCGTAGTGGCGCTTGAGGGCGTCGAAGCCCGCCTGGAAGACGTTCTGGCCGATGCCGGCGACGAGATCGTCGGCGACCGCCTCCGCGCACTCGAACTCGGCCGACCACTCGGCGAAGGTGCGGTCCCCGTCGGTGACGGGGGTGAGGCGCAGCGTCGCCACATAGTCGGTGAGCGGCATCGGGCTTTCGAGGATCGCGTAGGTGCAGAAGAGGTCGTAGTCGGAGAGGCCGAGGAGCTTCTCCCGGATCCGGTCGCCATTCTGGAGGCGGAAGTCGCGCACCGCGCCGATCTTGTCGGAGGGCTCGGCATTCTCGATCCGGCTCTCGCGGATGCGCGGGTGCCAGCGCGGCAGGGCGTTGAAGTCGCGCACGCGCTCCCAGACGGAGGCGGCGGGCGCGTTGATGACGCTCGAGACGTAGACGCGCGGCATCTATTCGCCCTTCCCGCCGCCGGACTTCGCGCCGCCATCGCCGCCCGATTTGCCGCCACCGCCCTCACCGCCGCCCCCGCCGGAGCCGCGCGCATCCTTGGCGATGCGCTGCATGTCGCTCGCCTCGCGGATGAGGCCGCCCATCTTGGAGAGGTTGCCGCCCTCGATGCCGAGATCGGCGAGGAGATTGTCGATGAGCGGGGCCTGCACGCGGTAGCGCAGCGCCGAGTTGATGACCTCGTCGGTTGCCGAGCGGTGTGTGCCGTCCCCGTTCGCGTAGCCGCCCCCGTTCGCCCCGTCGAGCTGGACGATGCGGATGTCGGAGATGCGCTCCATCGGCTTCACCGAGGCCGCGACGATGCCCTCGATCCGCTCCAGCAGGCGGCGGCGGAAGAGCGAGGCGCGCGAGCCGTCGCTGAGCACGTTCTCGGCCTCGTTGATGAGCTTCTGCGCCTCGGCCTCGACGGCGCTGCGGACCTTCTCGGCGTCGGCGGCGAAGCGCGCCTCCTCGGCCGCCTTCTCGGCCATCAGCACGTCGATCGTCTTGCGGCGCTGCGCCTCCTCGGTCTCGCGCACGGTCTTGACGCGTTCCTCCGCCTCGGCGGCGCGGGCGCGGGCGGTGTCGGCCTCGATGCGCGCGGCCGTCTCCTCCAGCGATTTCGCGTAGAGGGAGATCGCCTTCTCCATCGCGGCGAGCTCCACCTCGCGCTCGCGCGCGATCTCGCGGCGGCGCCGCTCGCTCTCGTGGCCGATGCGCGCCTCGTCGAGGCCGCGCTCGGAGGCGATGCGGGCGCGCTCGATCTCCTCGGTGGAGGCGATCTCCGCCTCGCGCAGCGCCTGCATCCGCGCGATCTCGAGCTGCTCGGTCGCGCGGCGCCGTTCGAGTTTCGCGGCGTCAAGCACGCGCTCGCGCTCCACGTCCGACTTCGCGACGTCGCGGCCCGCCTCGATCTCGGCCCGGCGCACCTTCGCCTCGGCCCCGACGCGCTCGGCCTTCTTCGCGGCGAGCTCGATGACGCGCGCCTCCTCGCTCTCCTCGACGACGCGCTTGCGGTCGATGTCGGAGACCTCGCGCTCCTGCTGGGAGGCGATGCGCTCGATCTCGAGGCCGAGCTCCAATTCGATGCGCTGGCGCTCGGTGGCGTCGCGCCGCCGGAGGTCGGCCGATTCCACGGCGCCTTCGCGCGAAATCTCCCGCTCGCGCGAATCCTGCTCGGCGGCGATGCGCTCGGCGCGCAGGATCTTGTCCTGCGCGATGCGCGCGGTCTCGATCGCCTCGTCGGCCTTGATCTGCGCCTCGTCGAGCATCTGGTTGCGCAGGATCTCCAGCGCGCGGACCGTCTCGTCGCGCCGGACGCGGTCGCGCGAGGTCTCGATCTCCTTCTCGATCGAGACCTGGTCGACGATGCGGCGCGAGCTGATCTCGGCCGACGCGATCGCCTCGTTGCGCTCGATCTCGCGCGAGCGGGTCTCCGCCTCGGCGGTGATGCGCTCGGCATCGACCGTGCGCTCGCGGCCGATGCGGGCGACTTCGGTTCGCTCGCCCGACTGCGTCTCCTGGAGGACCACCGCCTCGCGCGCCTCGATGCGCTCCTCGTCGAGCTTGCGCTCGATCGCGATGCGGCGCGCCTCGACGGTCTCGCGGGCGAGGATGTCGGCCTCGTCGACGGCGCGGCCCTTCGCGATCTCGCGCTCGCGTACGTCCTGCTCGTAGGCGATGCGGTCGGCCGCGACCGCCTTCTCGCGCGCGATGCGGGCCGCCTCGATCGCCTGGGCGGCGGCGATGTCAGCCTCCTCCAGCGCGCGCTGGCGCTCGATCTCGAGCTCGCGCACGCGGCGGTCGGTGGCGATGCGCTCCTCGCTGGTGCCGGCGGCCTCGGCGATGCGCATCTTCTCGATCGCCTCGCGCGCCATGATCTCGGCCTCGTTGACGGCGCGGTCCTGGTCGATCCGCGCCCTCTCGATCGCCTCGCGGGCGGCGATCTCGGCCGCCTCCAGCGTGCGCTGGCGGGCGATCTCGCGGGCGCGGGTGTGCTCCTCGTTGGCGATGCGCGTCTCAGCGACGGCGCGCTCCTGCTCGATGCGCGCCCGGTCGGTCGCCTCGCGCGCGGCGATTTCGGTCTCCTCGATGAGGCGGCGGCGGGCGATCTCGCGCGCCTCGACCTCCTGCTCGTTCTGGATGCGCGCCTCGGCGACCGCACGCTCCTGCTCGATGCGGGCGGTGTCGATGTCGCGCCGGGAGGCGATCTCGGCCGATTCCACCGCGCGCTGGCGGTCGATCTCGCGCTGGCGCACTTCGCGCTCGGACTGGATGCGGACCTCGGCGATGGACTGCTCGTTGGCGATGCGGGCGAGCTCGATCGATTCACGCGCGGTGATCTGGGCGCGCTCGGCCTCGGTCTCACGCTCGGCGCGCTCGCGGGCGATCTCGGCGCGCTGCTGGGCGCGGCGGAATTCGAGCTCGCGCTCCTGCTCCAGGCGGGCATGCTCGGAATCGCGCTCGATGTTCAGCGCTTCCTTCTCCGCCTCGAGATTGCGGGCGCGGATGCGGATCATCGAATCCTGCTCGATCTCGTTGCGCAGCGTCCGGCGCGCCTCGATCTCGCGGATCAGCTCGGTGAGGCCCTCCGCGTCGAAGCGGTTGGAGGGGTTGAAATATTCGAGCGCGGTCTGGTCGATGTCCTTTATAGCGACGGTCTCGAGCTCGAGGCCGTTCTGCTCCAGCGCCTCCTGGGCGAGTTCCTTGACGCGCGCCACATAGCGGCCGCGCTGCTCGTGGATGTCGCCCATCCCCATCTCGGCGGCGGCGATGCGCAGCGCCGATTCGAACTTGCCGGCGAGGAGCGGCTGGAGGCGGTCGGGGTCCGTGGTGCGGCGGCCGAGCGTGGAAGCGGCGCGGGAGACGGCGTCGCGGCTCGGGCGCACACGGACATAGAACTCCGCCTCCACGTCGACCCGCATCCGGTCCTTGGTGATGATCGCGTTCTCGCGCCCGCGCACGACCTCCAGCGGGAGGGTGTGCATCGCGACCGGCGTGATGTCGTGGATGATCGGCCAGACGAAGGCGCCGCCGTCGATGACGACCTTTTCGCCGAGGAAGCCGGTTCGCACGAACGCCGCCTCCTTCGTGGAGCGGCGATAGAGCCAGTTCATCACCCAGTAGATGACGAAGATGACGATGACGGCCAGGATCAGCCAAAGGATGAGCCCGCCAATAAGTTCACCAGTCATGAGCGCACACTCCCCTTTTTATTCTTCGCACCTGAACCAATTTCGCGTCGCCGCGCATTGCAGTCCGTCTTTTTTCTGGTCGTCCGGTGTCGTGGCGGCGTCGCCGCCGCGTCTAGATCGCCTTGAAGGCGCGGGTCTGCTCGGTGAGGGCGAGCTCGGTCGGGAGCCGCTCCATCGAGGACGCGCCGTAGAAGCCGTGGCAGTTCTTCGTGTTCTTCAGGATGATCGCGGCATCGTCCGGCATCGAGACCGGGCCGCCATGGACGAGGACGATGATTTCCGGATTGACCGCGAGGGCGGCGGCCGCCCAGCGATCCACCATCGCGGGGCAGTCCTCGAGCTTCAGCGCCGTCTTCGCGCCTATCGAGCCGCCGGTGGTGAGGCCGAGATGGGTGACGATGATGTCGGCCCCCGCCTTCGCCATCGCCTCCGCGTCCGCCTCGCAGAAGACGTAAGGGGTGGTAAGAAGCTCCTTCTCGCGCGCGGTCGCGATCATCTCGACCTCGAGCCCGTACCCCATCCCCGTCTCCTCGAGGTTCGCGCGGAAGACGCCGTCGATGAGGCCGACGGTCGGGAAATTCTGCACGCCTGCGAAGCCCGTCCGTTTCACCTCGTCGAGGAAGACGTTCATGTCGCGGAAGGGGTCAGTGCCGTTGACGCCGGCGAGAACCGGGGTGTGCTTGACGACCGGGAGCACCTCGCGCGCCATGTCCATGACGATGGCGTTGGCGTCGCCATAGGCGAGAAGGCCGGCGAGCGAGCCGCGCCCGGCCATGCGGAAGCGGCCCGAATTGTAGATGACGATGAGATCGATCCCGCCCGCCTCCTCGCACTTGGCCGACAGGCCCGTGCCCGCGCCGCCGCCGACGATCGGCTCGCCGCGCGCCTTCATGTCCTGGAATTTCGCGATGAGGCTCGTGCGGTCCATGTCTCTAGCCTGCCTTGCGGCGGACCTGTCGCCCGCCGGTGAGGGTTCGGAAGGCCTCCACCAGGGCGGCGGCGAAGGCAGGGTCGTTGACGTTGTGCGGCAGGCGGACGAGCTGGCGCGTCTGGCTCTGGCGCACGGTGCGGGTGAGCGCGTCGAAGAGCGCGGCGTCGGCCTCGGGGTCTTGGAAGGGCTGGCCCGGCCGGTCGAGCGCGGAGACGCCGCCTTCGGGCAGGAAGAAGCGGACCGGCCCGTCCATCCGGTTCAGCCGCTCGCCGATCCACACGCCCATCCGCGCGTTCTCCTCCGGCGTCGTGCGCATCAGGGTGATCTGCGGGTTGTGGTGGTAGAGGCGGCGGCCGCGATAGCGCTCCGGCACCGTCTCGGGCGCGGCGAAATTCACCATGTCGAGCGCGCCGACGGAGCCCACATAGGGGAGCTTCGTGCGGATGATCGCGCCGAACCGGTCCTCGGTCGCGGGGAAGATCCCGCCCATCATCATGTCGCACACCTCGGTGGTGGTGACGTCGATGACGCCGCGGATGATGCCCTGGTCGACGAGGGCCTCCATCGCCTGCCCGCCGATGCCGGTCGCGTGGAAGACGAGGCAGTCATAGTCGCCCTTCAGCGCGGCGCTGACCTGCTGGACGCAGGGCGTCGTCACGCCGAACATCGTGATCCCGATCGCGGGAAGTGGCGCGGGTGAGACCGCGTCGGACCCCTCCACCATCCCGGCGAGCGCGTTCGCGGCGTTGGCGAGCACCTTGCGCGTGATGGTGTTGAGGCCCTGGATGTCGGCGATCGCGGGCATGATCGTGATGTCGGACGCGCCGACATATTGGCGCACATTGCCGGACGCGACGGTCGAGACGATGAGCTTCGGGATGCCGATCGGGAGGCGCCGCATCGCGGGGGCGACCATCGCCGTCCCGCCCGAGCCGCCGGCCGCGATGATGCCGGCGATCCCGCCCTGGCGCTCGATCCACCGCTCGAAGGCGACCGTCATCCCGGCGACCGACTCGCCCCTGTCACGGGTGAAGACGGCGGAGGCGCCGCGCGGGTGGAAGGCGGCGATCTGGTGGGCCGGGATCTCCGCGCCCGAATGCGCCCCGCTCGTGGAGAGGTCCGCGATGCGCACGGCGAGGCCGTGGCTGCGGATGATGTCGCGGATATAGCGCAGCTCCGCGCCCTTTGTGTCGAGGGTGCCGGCGACGATGACGATGCGCTCGGTCGGGCCCGCGAGCGGGCGCAGCGCCGTCTCCACCGAGGCGCCGCGCGCGGGCGATACGGTGCGCGCCTGCTGCTCGAGGAGGCGGACCGGGACCGGGCGCGACCAGCGGGTCGGCGTCTCGGGGTTCGAGATGTAGATCTTCTGCGGCCCCGTCGGGGCGGGCGGCGCGGCGCCCTCGCCCGCGGCGGCGGCCTCCGGGGCCGGGGTGTCGTCGTGGGCGTGGCGGCCGACGCCGAGGAGGCGCTGCTGGAGGTCGCGGTCGCCGGAAAGCTGCGCCGCGTCGAGGATGCGGTCGATCCGGCCATTGACCATGATCGCGACGTTCGGCGCGACCGCCGTCGCGACGCCGATATTCTGCTCGATGACGAGGACGTGCTGCCCCTCCTCGCCGAGGCGGACGAGCATCTCCTCCACCTGCGCGACGATGACGGGGGCGAGGCCCTCGGTCGGCTCGTCCATCACCAGGAGCTTCGGGTTGAGGAGGAGCGCGCGGCTGATCGCGAGCATCTGCTGCTCGCCGCCCGAGAGCTGGCCGCCGCCATTCTGCTTGCGCTCGGCAAGGCGCGGGAAGGTCGAATAGATGCGGTCGATGGACCAGGGGCCGCTACCGCTCCCGGCGACGAGGCGCAGGTGTTCGTCGACCGTCAGCGAGCGCCACAGGCGGCGGCCCTGCGGCACGTAGCCGACCCCCATGCGCGCGATCTCGGTGGAGGACTTGCCGCGGATCTCCTCGCCGTTGAAGCGGATGGAGCCGGAGGACGGCACGATCCCCATGATCGCCTTGCAGAGCGTCGTCTTGCCCATGCCGTTGCGGCCGACGACGGAGAGGACGCCGGAGCCGAGCGTGAGGTCGACGCCCTGGAGGGCGTGCGAGGCGCCGTAATAGACGTTGAGGCCCCGCACATCGAGGATGGGGGGCGCGATGACGCGATCAGTGGCCGCCATGGCCGCCCCCGAGATAGAGCTCCTGGACCTCCGGGTCCTCTTCGATCTCGCGCGGGGCGCCCTCTTTGAAGATGCGGCCGTTGTGCATCATCGTCACGCGCTCGGCGACGCGCAGGGCGACGTCCATGTCGTGCTCGATGATCATGTAGCCGATGTGGGTCGGAAGCCCCGTCAGGATCTCGATCAGCTCCCGCCGCTCCGTCGGCGAGAGGCCCGCCGCCGGCTCGTCGAACAGGATGAAGCGGGGCGCGCCCGCGAGCGCCAGCGCGATCTCGAGCTGGCGCTGCTGGCCGTAGGAGAGGTTCGCGACCTCGGTGTCGCGCACCGGCGTCAGGTGCACCGCCTCCACGAGGTCATGCGCCGACTGGAGAAGCGCGTCGCCCCGGCGCGGCCGGATGAAGGAGAAGCGCCCGCGCGAGACGCCCCGGCAGGCGAGATAGACGTTGTCGATGACGGAGAGGTGCGTGAAGAGGAGCGAGATCTGGTAGGTGCGCCTGAGGCCACGCCGGATCCGCTCATAGGGCGGGAAGCCCGTCACGTCCTCGCCGAAGAGGCGGATCGTGCCCGTCGTCGGCGCGAAATCGCCCGTGATGCAGTTGAAGAGCGTCGTCTTGCCCGCCCCGTTTGAGCCGAGCACGGCGCGCCGCTCGCCGGGGCGCACGGTCATCGACACGTCCGTGAGGGCGGCGAGCGCGCCGAAGAGCCGGGAGACGCCGCGCAGTTCGAGCGCGTTCGCCGTCCCGGTCGCGGAGAGGCGGCTCGCGACGGTCTCAGCCATCGCGCGTCTCCCCCGTGACCGGATCGCGGCGCGCGCGCTCGCGATAGCGCTTCCAGAGGCCGAGGAGCCCGTCGGAGGAGAAGAAGACCACGACGAGGAAGCCGATCCCGATGAGGAGCTGGAAGCGCTCCCCCGCGAGGCCCACCGCGACCAGCACGTCGAGCGCGAAGGTGCGCAGGAGCACGTAGAGGAGCGCGCCGAGGAAGGGGCCGATCGGGTGGGCGAGCCCGCCGACGACCGCGATGATCAGGATGTCGATCGCCGGGCCGACCGCGATGGTGCCCGGTGAGACCTGCCCGTTCAGCCAGACGAGGAGCACCCCGGCGATGCCGGCGATGAGGCTCGCGAAGGCGTAGGCGGCGATGCGGTGTGCGGTGACGTTGAAGCCGAGCGCCGCCATGCGCCGCGCATTGTCCCGCACGCCCTGGAGGGCGAGCCCGAACGGGGCGCGCGAGACGTAGACGACGGCGAAATAGGCGATCACCGCCCAGAAGAGGGTGAGGTAGTAGAACGGCACGGGACGGCGCCAGTCGATGCCCCAGAACTGGGGCGCGGTGACCTGGTTGAGGCCGGAGAAGCCGTTGAAGAGGGTGTAGTTCTGCCGCACGAGGTAGAACATCGCCGCCGCGATCGCGAGGGTGATCATGATCGTGTAGATCCCCTCGGTCCGCACCGCGAGCGCGCCCGAGAGCGTCCCGAACACCACCGCGACGAGGACCGCCATCGGGGCGGCTACCCACCACGGCCAGCCGAGGCTGATCGTGTCGATCGCGCTGGTGCCGAAGATCGCCACCATGTAGGCGGCAACGCCCGCGACCGTCATCTGCACGAGGCTCACCATGTTCCCGTAGCCGGCGAGGAACATCAGCGAGAGCGAGATCATCCCGAGGATGAGCGACCAGGAGAAGATCTGGCGCAGCACGAAATCCCCGGTGAACACCGGCAGGATCAGGAGGATCACGCCGAGGACATAATATTTCACCGGGACGCGCGAGACGTCCCACCAGCGGACCTCGCGCGGAGCGGCCTCGTCGAGCACGGCCATCTCAGCGCCTCACCGCGATGAGGCCCTGCGGGCGGAAGGCGAGGACGACCACCATGATGAGGAAGGTGAGGACGACGGCGTAGGTCGGCGCGTAGACGGAGCCGAACTGCTCGGCAAGGCCGATGAGGAGCGCGCCGAGCGCGGCGCCGGGGATCGAGCCCATGCCGCCGACGATGACCACCACCAGCGAGGCGAGAAGGAAGCGAATGTCCTCCCCCGGCGCCATCGACTGGAAGGTCCCGCCGATGACCCCGGCGACGCCCGCGAGCCCCGCCCCGAAGGCGAAGACGAGGACGAAGACGCGCTGGATCCGCACCCCGGTCGCCGACAGCATGTCCCGGTCGTCCACCCCGGCGCGCACCAGCATCCCGATCCGTGTCCGGTTGAGGACGAGCCACATGCCGATCCCGATCGCGATCGCGGCGACGAGGATGACGAGGCGCACCACCGGATAGGTGAGGTAGATATATTCGTTGGAGCGGCGCGAGATGCCGGTGATCAGGGGCAGTTCGATCGGCCCGGTCAGCCATTCGGGCGTGAGGATCTGGTAGAAGTCGCCGCCCCAGATCCACAGCATCAGGTCGGCGATGACGATGGAGATGCCGATCGTCACCAGCGTCTGCTTGAGGTCCTGCCCCTCCATCCGGCGGAAGACGACGACCTGCAGCGCGACCCCGATCAGCCCGACGACGACGAAGGCGACCACGAAGGACAGGAGCCACCACCCCGTCGCGTCCGCCACCTCGTAGCCGAGATAGCCGCCGAGCATGTAGAGCGAGCCGTGCGCGAGGTTGACGTTCTTCATCAACCCGAAGATGAGCGTGAAGCCGGACGCCACCAGAAAGTATAATGCCCCGAGGGTGATGCCGTTGAAGAGCGCATTCAGAAAGATCTTCTTGCGCCCGATCACGTCCTCGAGCCCTTCGGGCCATGGCGCGAAGATGGCCCAAAGCAACACCGCCACCGCGAGAACGATGACAGCAGCCCAAAACGGGTGTCGCTCGGCGTAACGAACCATCCTGGCCCCTGGGATATCGACGTCCGTCGAGAACAAGTCGCGACAGACCCGCAACGATATCGGGCCGCCCGTGGAAGGGCGTACCCGAAAGTCTCGTCTTTTGCCGGCCGCTCTCCGGTCAGGCGGTGACCATCGACACGCGGCGATAATCCGTCGGCGAGATGCCGATATTGTTGGAGAAGAAGCGCGTGAAGCTCGCCTGGCTCGCGAAGCCGAGATCGAGACCGATGGCGGTCACCGGATCGTCGCTGTGCGTCAGGCGGTCGATCGAGCGCTCGAGCCGCAGCGTGTTGAGATACATGTTGGGCGTGAGGCCGATATTCTGCCGGAACAGCTTGTAGAAATGCGGCCGTGACAGCCCCGAATCGCGCGCGATGCGGTCGAGCACGCACGCATCCGTCACCCGCTCGTTCATGAGGCGGATGGCGTTGCGGATCCGAAAATCGCTCATGCGCGGCCAGATCGGCGGCGCGCGCTTGCCGATCGCCCAGGTGTGCTCGAACGCCGTCTCGGTCAGCTCCTGGATGGTGCCGAGAAGGCGCGAGGTCGCCTCCCCCTCGGACAGCCCCTCGGCGGCGCGCGAGAGCAGACCGGCAAGATCCGGCGTCATCTCGATCGACGGCGCGCCGAAGCGCATCATCACGTGGCCGATCTGGCTCGAGGCCTCCATGAACCAGCGCGGCGCGATGTAGAGCGTGAGAAAGACCGCGCCCTGGCCGAAATCGCTCGGCCGGAAATCATGGGGTTGCCACGGGCTCACCGCCACCGCGTGATGGCGATCGACCCGGTATTCCTTGCCGTCCACACCCACAGCAGCCGGCGCGCCGTCGATCAGGAAGATCAGATGACCCTCCCGATGCGCGTGCGGCGCAAGCGGTCTGTTGAGGCGATAGAGCGACGCGCGGCCGAATCTTCCATGGAAGACGGCAACTGCCGTGCTCATTCCCTTCCTCCCGAACGCATTGGAGCCTTTGGCTCTCTTTGTCCGGAATAAGGCCATCACCGCGGGGTTGTGTCAAAACGTACATCGCACGAAGGTGGCGAACTTCAACGACGCGTTGCGAGGCGGGGCCGCCGGACGGCGCGCCCGCAACTTTGGCTATCGCGCCTCGGTGAGCGCCTCGGGCACACAGGCCGCCGCCGCCCCGCCCAGCGAATAGAGCGTCATCGGCTCGGACCGGCCGCGGATCGCGACCGTGCCCTGTTCGGTCCACTCGGCCACCGCGACCCCGGCCTCCCTCAGCACCGGCTCCGTCGCGACGATGTCGGCTTTCAGCGTCCGGCTCATCTCCTCGACGCGCGCGGCGACGTTCACCGTGTCGCCGACGACGGTGAACTCCAGCCGCTCATCGTCCCCCACCGCGCCGACGAAGGCCTCGCCGGCGTGGATGCCGACACCGACGCGCAGCGGCGGCTCGTTCGCGGCGATCATCTCCTTCGACCAGTCCGCCATGCGGGCGCAGATGTCCCGCGCGCAGGCGATCGCGAGCGCGGCGTCGGTCGGCTGCGGGCTCGGCACGCCGAAGACGATCATCGCCCCGTCCCCCACGAACTTGTCGATGATGCCGTCGAGACGCTCGGACGCGCGGCGCAGCTCCGCCCGGTAGCGCGCGAGGAAGGCGCTGACGGCCTCGGGTGCCATCGCCTCCGTGCGGCGGGTGAAGTCGCGGATGTCGACGAAGAGGATCACCACGTGCTGGCGCCGCCCGCGCCGCACCTCCCCGGAATCGCGGCTCTCGATGATGGAGGCGACCTTCGGCGGCAGGAATTTGGTGAGCGAGCGCCGCCGCCGCCCCTGCTCGATCGCCATGTGGAGGAGGCGGCGGGTGCGCGAGGAGGCGAGCGCGATCACCGAGCAGGCGACGATGAGCATCGCGAGGCGCATCTCGTTCGCCGTGTGCGAGAACATGCCCTGGATCGAGCGCACCAGGGAGGCGTCGGTGTCCTGCGTCAGCGTCGGCGCGCCCGCCCAGATGATGCCGAGGATGAGGAGCACCGCCGTCAGCACCTGGAGGCGCACCGAGTAGCGCATCGCCCCGAAGGCGATGATGACGGGGATCAGCCACGCCGTCGGCAGCGCCGCGACATAGCCGGTCGTCAGGTGCGTGTTCTTGAGGGCGAGGTGGAGGCTGATCGCGACGAAGGCGGTGTCGAACAGCACGAAGACATAGGCGTACCAGCGCCGGAAGCGGCTCGGCTCGGACAGGAAATGGGAGAGCGCGCCGATCAGCGCGTAGCAGCCGAGCGTCACCCAGGCAAAGACGAGCTGTGGGGAGGCCAGGATCTCCCACGTCTGCGCCCGCCCGACGACGGCGAAATAGAGGATGACGCCGAGCGACACGGCGACGAGGATGCGGCACAGGGCAATGAGGTGCTCGGCGCGACGCTCCGCTTCGCAGATCAGCCCCTCGAGCTCTCCGTCCAATGCGCCCCTCCAAGACACGGCCTGACGCCACACGGCCTTCACTCCCTATGCACCCCTGCGCCGCGAAGCTCCAGCGCGGCCCCTCAGGGCCGGTGCGTCAGCGTCCGGCTCACGGCGTCCTCCCAGGCGGCGATCAGCCGGGCCCGCTCCTCGGCCGGCATCTGCGGCTCGAACCGGCGATCGCGTGCCCACCCTTGCGCAAAACCCGCCTGGTCGGGCCAAACCCCGGCGGCCGATCCCGCGAGCCAGGCCGCCCCGAGCGCGGTCGTCTCGCCGATCACGGGCCGGTCGACGGGGGCGGCGAGGATGTCGGAGAGGCGCTGCATCGCCCAATCGGAGGCGACCATGCCGCCATCGACGCGCAGCACCGTCCCCTCCCCCTCGCCCGTGCCCCAGTCGCCCCGCATCGCCTCCAGGAGATCGTGGGTCTGGAGCGCGACACTCTCCAGCGCCGCCTTCGCGAGTTCGGCAGGGCCGGTGTTGCGCGTGATGCCGAAGATCGCCCCACGCGCCTCCGCGTCCCAATGGGGCGCGCCGAGGCCGACGAAGGCCGGCACCAGCATCACCATCTGGTGCGGGTCGGCGTTGGCTGCGAGCGTGCCCGACTGGGCCGCGTTCTCGATGATGCCGAGCCCGTCGCGCAGCCACTGCACCGCCGCGCCGGCGACGAAGATCGCCCCCTCGATCGCGTAGGTGGTCTTGCCGCCGAGCCGGTAGGCGATGGTGGTGAGGAGGCGGTTCTTGGAGGTGACGCGCGCGCTCCCGGTGTTGAGGAGCGCGAAGCAGCCCGTGCCGTAGGTGGACTTCACCATCCCCGGCTCGAAGCAGGCGTTGCCGATCACCGCCGCCTGCTGGTCGCCCGCGACGCCGCGCACGGGGATCGCCGCGCCGAAAAGGGCGGGATCGGTCGTGCCGAAATCATCGGCATTGTCCTTCACCTCGGCGAGCATGGCGCGCGGCACGCCGAGCATCTTCATGAGATCCTCGTCCCACGCGCAGCGGCCGATATCGTAGAGGAGCGTGCGCGAGGCGTTGGTCACGTCCGTCGCGAAGGCGCCGGTGAGGCGCGCGATCAGGAAGGTGTCGATCGTCCCGAAGACGACCTTCCCCGCCTCCGCCTTCGCCCGCAGCCCCTCCACATTGTCGAGGAGCCAAGCGAGCTTGGTGCCGGAAAAATAGGGATCGAGGAGGAGGCCGGTCTTCTCCGTGACCATCGCCTCCAGCCCCTCGGCCTTCAGCGCGGCGCAGCGCTCGGCCGTGCGCCGGTCCTGCCAGACGATGGCGCGGTGGGCGGGCTCAAGCGTCTCCCGGTCCCACACGGCGACGGTCTCGCGCTGGTTGGTGATGCCTATGGCGGCGATCGCGCTCGCCTCGAGCCGCGCCTCGGCGAGGGCGTCCTTCACCGTGCTGACGGTCGTCGCCCAGATCTCGTCGAGATCGTGCTCGACCCAGCCCGAGCGCGGGAAATATTGCTTAAACTCGCTCTGCCCGACGCCGATAATGCGGCGCTCGCCGTCGAAGACGATGGCTCTGGTGGAGGTGGTGCCCTGGTCGATGGCGAGGATCGGAGCGGTCATCAGCGCTTCTTCTTTTGTCCCGTCGAGAGACGCAGAAGCTCAACCCGAAGACGGTCCCTGTCAAACAGCGATCGGGCCGGACTGCCGCCTATTGCGGCAACTGCACCGATTTCAGGAAGGCCATCAGCGCCGCGATCTCGTCCGGCTCGTACACATATTGCGGCATTTCCACGGTCGGGTGGTTGACCATGATGCCCTCGGCGAGCGCCTCCTCCAGGAACTCGACCGGGTAGTTCTCGGACAGCGTCGGGAACGGCGGCGCGACCTCGACGGGGCTTCGCGCATCGCCCGAAATCGTATGGCAGGGGCCGCAATCGCGCGCGGCGATGACCTCGCCCGCATGGACCTGCGCCGCGTCGTCGGCGGGGGCCGGGTCGTTGCCGGCGAGCATGATGGGGGCGGCCCCGCCCGCGTCGCTCCTCTGCTCGGGCTTCAGCGATTCGATGTAGGCGGCGATCGCGCGGATGTCGGAGCGGGTGAGCGGGAAGTTCGGCATCACCGGGTGCGGCTGGAGGAGCGCGTAGGCGACGAGCCCCTCGTCGAAGCCCGGCATCACCGCAAGCTCGGCGAAGGCGGGCGCGTCGGCGAGCGCCTCGGCCTGCGTGTCGTCGCCGATGGCGTGGCACGCGCTGCACCAGGTGCGCGCGATCTCGAGCCCTTTCGCGATCGCCGGGTCCGCGGCCTTCGCGCCCACCGGAAGCGCGAGCGCCAGAGCCACGATCGCAACGCCCGTTCCGTTCAAGCCTGCCGACATCGCACCCTCACGCGTTGCAACATTCTGAGCGTTTGGTCGCACCTTTGGTGCGAATTCGCATTGATGAGAATCAAACAAGTTCAAATGCACGCCGGCTAATGCGCTGAAAAGGTGCGTTTTTCCAACGAGTTGATGCGTTCGCGACTTGTCGCGCGGCAACGCCGTTCACGCCTCATCACAAGAATGTGGGCCGAGGCCTATTGGACCGACCGCAATTCCCCGGACAATTGTGCACGAAGGCGCAGGATCGCGCCGAAAGTGGAGGATCGCACCGATGCAGCAAAGAACTCCCCAACCGCGCAAGACCGCGAAAGACTTCCCGCAGGAGCTCCTGGACCTCTACGATTATTACGCGCACGGGCGCCTTTCGAAGCGCGAGTTCCTCGACCGCGCGTCGAAATTCGCCGTGGGCGGCGTGACGGCGATGATGCTTCTGCGCCAGCTTTCGCCGAACTACGCGCTTGCGCAGCAGGTGGCGGAGGACGATCCGGACATCGAGACGAGCTGGATCACCTACCCCTCGCCGAACGGGCACGGCGAGATGAAGGCCTACATGGTGCGCCCGAAGGACTTCGCGGCCCCCGGCCCGGCCGTCCTCGTGATCCACGAGAATCGCGGCCTCAACCCCTATATCTCGGACGTCGCGCGGCGCCTCGCGAAGGCCGGCTTCCTCGCGATGGCGCCCGACGGCCTCACCCCCGCCGGTGGCTATCCGGGCACCGACGACGAAGGCCGCGCGATGCAGGCAGAGCTCGACACCACCAAGCTGATGAACGACTTCTTCGCCGCCTTCGAATATCTCGACGGGCTCGACGAGACGACGAAGGTCGGCGCGGTCGGCTTCTGCTATGGCGGCGGCGTGGTGAACGCGATCGCCGTCGCCTATCCCGAGCTCGGCGCGGGCGTGCCCTTCTATGGCCGCCAGCCGGCCGCGGAGGACGTGTCGGACATCAAGGCCCCGCTTCTCATCCAGTACGCCTCGCTCGACGAGCGCATCAATGCGGGCTGGCCGGCCTACGAGGAGGCGCTGAAGGCCGCCGGGGTCGACTACACGATGGAGATGTACGAAGGCGTCAATCACGGCTTCCACAACGACACGACCCCCCGCTACGACGCGGCGGCGGCCGAGCTCGCGGAAGAGCGGACGATTGCCTTCTTCAAGGAGCATCTGAGCTAAGCTAAGAAGGGCGCGCCCCTTTCCGCCCCTTCGCCTCGCGGCTCGCGTTCACCGGGGCCATTGCCGCGAGGCGACCAGACCAGAGTCGCCATGAGCCTCGACAGCGTGCGTGCCTTCTTCGCGGAAGAGGCTCCCGACGTGACGATCATCGAGACCGAGGAGAGCTCGGCGACCGTCGCCCTCGCGGCCGAGGCGCACGGGGTCGAACCCGGCCAGATCGCCAAGACCATCTGCCTCGGCATCGGCGAGAAGGTCGTCCTCGTCGTCGCGAGCGGCACCGCCCGTCTCGACAACAAGAAGGTCCGCGAGGCGTTCGGCGGCAAGGGCCGGATGCTGGCGCCCGAGCGCGTCGTCGAGATGACGAGCCATCCCGTCGGCGGGGTCTGCCCGTTCGGCCTCCCCGCCCCGCTCCCGATCTATTGCGACATCTCGCTGAAGCAGTTCGACGAGGTCGTCCCCGCCGCGGGCGCGACGAACGCGGCCGTGCGCATCGGCACCGACCGCCTCGCCGACATCACCCGCGCCGAGTGGGTGGACGTCTGCCAATAGGCGCGCGCCGCCTCGGCTGAGGCGGCCGCAGCGCCAGGGTCAGAGACCCGGCTCGTTCTCCAGCCGCGCGAGCGAGGCCTCGAACGCGGCGAGCGTCACCTGCATGTCGTCCTCGGTGTGGACGGCAGAGGTGAGGCCGCCCGGCCAGCCGCCGATATCGACGCCGTTGATCATGAGCGCCATGCGCAGCCGGTCGACGAGCGCGCGCGGCGAAGATTTCAGCTCGGTATAGGCGATCTCGGCCGGATCGAAGGCGGTGGGGTCGATCGCCCGCTTCTGCGGGTTGAGGAAGATGTGGAAGGAGGAGAAGGTCCCGTACACGGCCCAGGGCGTGCCCTTCGCCTTGAAGAGCGCGTTCAGCCGCTCGCGCAGCTCGGCCGCGAACGCATTCGCCCGCGCGCACGCGTCGGTGCTCCCGATGATGCCGAGCGCGGCGATGCCGGCGGCGGCCGAGACCGGGTTGGCGTTGAAGGTGCCGGGGTGCTGGATCTTCTCGAAGCCTTTCGCCTCGGCCGCCTCGAAGTCGAGGCGCTCCATGATGTCGGCCCGGCCGCCCACCGCGCCGCCCGGAAGGCCGCCGGCGATGATCTTCGCCATGGTGGTGAGGTCCGGCGTCACGCCATAGTGCGCCTGAGCGCCGCCCGGCGCGCAGCGGAAGCCGGAGATCACCTCGTCGAAGATGAGGATCACGCCGGCCGCGCGCGTCGCCTCGCGAAGGCCCTCGAGGAAGCCCGGCGCGATCGGCACGCGGCCGAAGGAGGCGCCGGTCGGCTCCACGATGAGGGCGGCGATGTCGTCGCGCTTGGCGAGCGTCTCGCGCACCGCCTCGATGTCGTTCGGCGGCAGGAGGATGACGCTCTCGGCGATCGCGTCGACGACGCCGGCCGTCGCCGACCCGTCGAAGTGGTTCGCGTAGCCCGACGTCATGTGGTCGTGCCAGCCGTGGAAGTGGGTGGCGAAGCGCACGAGCTTCGCCTTGCCGGTGAAGGCACGGGCGAGGCGCAGTGCGAGGTGCGTGGCTTCAGTACCGGACGCGGTGAAGCGCACCCGCTCCACGCTTGGCACGAGGTCCTTCACGATCTCGCCCCAGCGCACCTCGCGGCTGGTGTTGGCGGCGAACTGCGTCCCGTCGGCCACCGCATCGTGGATCGCCGCCGTCACCTGCGGATGGCAATGGCCGAGCAGCAACGCGCCGTGGCCACCGAAATAATCGACGTACTCGTTTCCATCGATGTCCCACTTCCGGCTCGCCTTCCCCTGGTCGACATAGATGCCGTAAGGGCGCAGGTGCCGGGAATCGTGGGTGATGCCGCTCGGGAAGACCTCCCGTGCGGTGGCCGACAACTCCGCCGAACGCCGAGTCCGCTCCTTGAATTCAGCGATGATCGTGGAATTTGTCTGCTCGTCGAGAGACATCTTGGAACTCCGTCGGACCGATTAGTCGAGTAGGTTGGGGATGAAGAGGACGAAGGCCGGCCAAAGCGAGACGATCACGATGACGGCGAGGTGGCTGATATAGAACGGCAACGAGGTGATGATCGCCTTCTCATACGACACCCCGGCGATTTGTGATGCCGTCATCAGCGTCATCCCCACAGGCGGCGTGATGTTGGCGACATTGAGGGTGATGATCATCACGATCGCGAAGTGCAGCGGGTCGAAGCCGAGCTGCACCATCGCCGGCACGAGGACGGGCGCGACCACCACGAGCGCCGGCAGCACGTCGAGCACGGTGCCGAGCAGGATCAGCAACAGGTTCACCAGCATGATCTGGATGATCCAGTTGTCGCTCACCGAGGTGATCATGTCGGCAGCGTCCCGCGCGATGCCGGAGCGGGTGACGAACCAGCCGAGCACGGTGGACGCCGCGAGGAGGAAGAAGACGACGCCCGAGAAGCGCACGGTCGCGATGAGGGACAGCCAGATCTTGTGCAGCGTCAGCGTGCGGTAGACGAGGAAGCCGAGGATCACCGTATACATCGCCGCGAAGGCCGAGGCCTCGGTGATGGTGGTGAAGCCGCCGAGGATGCCGCCGAGGATGATGACCGGCACGAGGAGCGCTGGGATCGTCGGCACGAAGGCCTTGGCGGCGGCGCGCAGGTTGGTGTCGCCATGGCGCGGGAATTTGTAGAGCCAGGCCATGATGCCGGAGGCGACGAGCAGCGTGAACGCCATGAGGACGCCCGGCAGGATGCCGGCCGCGAAAAGGTCGAGCACGGAGACGTTCCGCAGGATCGCGGCGTAGACGACCATCACCACGCTCGGCGGGATGATCGGGCCGATGATCGACGAGCAGGCGGTCACCGCCGCGCTGTAGGCCGGGCTGTAGCCCTCCTTCTTCATCGCCGGGATGAGGATCTTGCCGACCGCGACCGTGTCGGTGATCGCCGCGCCCGTGAGGCCGGAGAAGAACAGGCTCACCACGATGTTGACGTGGCTGAGCGCCCCGCGAATGCGGCCGAGCAGCGCGTTGTTGAAGGCGATGAGGCGCTCGGTGAGGCCGGCCTGGTTCATCAGCTCGGACGTGAAGATGAAATAGGGCACGGCCATCAGGAGATAGCCGGAGACGCCCGAGAACATGCGCTCGGAGATGATCTGCAGGAAGCGCAGCCCGCCGAGCTCCCACCCGCCGGCGAGGCCCGACATCACCATCACGAGGGCGATCGGCGTGCCGATCAGGATGAGGACGACGAAAACGGCAATGGCGGACGTCATGCGAGCGGCTCCTTGTCACCGGCCGCGAAATGCTCCGCTTCGTGCATGGGGGTCTCCGTGGAGAGGAGGTCGGCGCCGCACAGGACGTGGACGAGGAGGACGAGCCCGGTGAGCGGCACGGAGGCGACGACCCAGCGGGCGTGAATCTGGATCTGGTCCGACACCATGTAGACGTCGGTCGAGGCGAGGAAGAACGTCGTCCCGTAGTAGATCATGAGGACGGCAAAGAGGGCGACGACCCCATAATTGACGGCCTTCAGCACGCGCACGATCGGGGCGGGCATGATGCCGAGGAGCGAGGTCATCGCGATGTGCTCGCCATAGACGAAGGCGACGGTGATGCTGAGGAGCCCCACCCAGGGGATGAACAGGCGCGCGAGCGAGTAGGTCCAGCTCAGCGCATCGCCTGTGATGATCATGTAGAAGAAGCCGGCGAACGAGATCGACAGCATCGCGCAGACGAAGATGACGCAGATCGCGGAGACGATCTCGTTCAGCTTGGCGCTGATGAGAGCGCGGCTTTCGGCAAACGGCATGGGCGCACCGTGGCGGTGGTTTCCGGTCGAGGGCGAACGGGAACGGGCCGGCGCGGAGCCGGCCCGTCTCGGATCACTTGCCGTAGAGATCCATCTCTTCGGCGGTCAGATCGGCGTCGGTCTTCTGGACCTCGGCGAGCAGCTCGTCGACGAGGGCGGCATCGAGGCCGAAGTCCGTGGTGATCCACTCACGCCACGCGGGACGGGCGATCGCGGCCATCTTCTCGCGCTCGGCGGAGGGCAGGACATAGCACTCGTCGAACTCCTTGCAGGAGGCTTCCCAGCCCTCGATCGCGGCGAGGGAGGAGATGCCGTGCGCGATCTCGATCGCCTCGCGCGCGGAGGTCACGATGGCCTCCTGGTACTCTTCCGGCAGCGACTTGAACCACTTGTCGGACACGAGCCAGGACTGCGAGTTGTACACGTGGCCCGAGAGGGTCGTGTAGTCGTTCACTTCCCACAGCTTCCACGTCTTCGACACGCCCGGCGCGTTGAACTGGCCGTCGGCGAGGCCGGTGGAGAGCGCGGTGATCACCTCGCCCCAGGGCAGCGGCGTCGCGGAGGCGCCGAGCGCCTTCATGGTCGTGACGTGCGCGGGGTTCTCCTCGACGCGGATCTTGAGACCCTGGATGTCGTCGGCGGTCTTGATGAGGTGCTTGTTGTTGGTGAAGGCGACGAAGCCACCGCCGTCATCGAAGGTGCCGAGATAGCGCAGGCCCGATTCCTCGATCGCGCCGTGCATGAACTTCGCGAACCACGGCCCGTCGAAGAAGGCGTGGGCGACGCGATAGTCTGGGAAGAGGAAGGGCGCGGTGATGACCTGGTACTTCGGGAAGAAGGAGGACATCGCGCCGGAGGAGATGACGGTGGACTGGAGCAGCGCGCCGTCCTGCGCCTGCTTGCCGGTCTCGACCTCGGAGCCGAGCTGGCCACCGCCGAAGAGCTCCACCTCCACCGCGCCGTCGGTCTTCGACTCGACGAGCTGCTTGAAGTGGACGAGCGCGGGGTGGACCTCGTTCTCCATGTCTTCCGGCAGGAGGTGGGCGATCGCCATCGTGTAGTCCGCCGCCTGGCTCGCGCCCGCGCTGGACATCACGACCGCCGTCGCCATCCCGGCGGCGGTCAACAGCGACGCAAACTTCGATGATCTCACGTTGCTTCTGAGATTCGCGATCATATTCGCTCTCCTTCTGGCTCTCTCGGCAAAATCGTTTGCACGATGAGAGAATTTATTCTCGGCAAGTTATCCGCTCGCCATTCGGCAACCTAACGAACCAAATCTTTCAAATCCAGGCCGGAACCACGGCACTTTACGCAACGCTTGCACAAATACGGAGCATTCATTCAGTACGTACGCTTCAGAAGCGGCTCCAACGCACCGAATTCCGGGGCGATCGGGGTCGGCAGCGCCGCCTCCTCGACCGTGGAAAGATCCTTGAGGCCATGCCCCGTCGTGACGGCGACGATACGCTCGTCGCCCGTGATGCCAAGCGCATCGCGCGCATGCCGCAGCGCCGCGATGGGGACGGCGGCGCTCGGCTCGAGCACCACCCCCTCGCACGCGGCGGTGAGGCGCACGGCCTCCACGATCGCCTGATCGTCCACCGCGACCGCCGCGCCGCCATGGCGTCGGATGAAGCTCAGCGTGTAGTCGCCGTCCCGCTCGTAGCCGGCGAGCGTGTCGTTGAGGGCGGAGGCGATCGTGTGCTGGTGGGCCCAGGGCTCCACCGCGCCGCCGGACCGGTAGGCCGCCACGATCGGCGCGCAGGCCGCCGTCTGCACCGCGATCGGGCGCGGGATCCGGTCGACGAGGCCGAGCCGCTTCAGCCGCTCGAATCCCTTCATCATGCCGCCGAGGAGCGGACCGCTCGAAATCGGCAGCAGGAGAACGTCCGGCTTCAGCGCGGCGAGCTCGTAGGCGATCGTCGCGTAGGCGTCGACGCCGTAGGGGTTGTGGTAGGTGGTGGTGAGGTTCACCCACCCCATCGTCTCGGCCGCCTCCTTGGCGAGGCGGCAGCAATCGTGCGTCTGCCCGTCGACGGTGACGAGATGGGCCCCGGCGACCACGATCTGGCGCAGCTTCGCGGGCGGCGCGGTCTTCGGCACGAGGACGAAGAGCGGCAGGCCGGCGCGCGCCGCATAGGCCGCGCTCGACGCGCCGGCGTTCCCGCTGGAGGAGAGCACCATCGCGTCCCGGCCATATTCGCAGGCGAGCGAGGTCGCGAGGGCGACGGCGCGGTCCTTGAACGAGCCGGAGGGCTGGAGCGAGTCGTTCTTGATCCACAGATCGTCGACGCCGAGCGCCTTGCCGAGGCGCGGTGCGGCGAGGAGCGGCGAGTTCCCTTCCCCGAGCGTGATCCGGTTCTGCGGCTTGCAGTGCGGCAGGTGGTCGGCCCAGACCCAGAGCCCCTCGCTCGCCCCCGCCGGGGATGGCGCGCGCGCATCGCCAGCCTTCTCGCCGAGGAAGAGATCGAGGATCCCGTCGCATTCGGGGCAGGTCGAGGGGACACGCTCGATCGGGGTGGTGGCGCCGCAGGCGGTGCACACCATCCGGTCCGGTGTCCCCTCACCCATCATGATGCGACCACGATCGGCACGACCGGCTTCGGCCCCGCCGCGACAAGGTCGGTCACGACCTTCGCGAGCTGGTCGACGACCGCCTCGGTGATCGCCGCGCCCTTCTCGGCGGTCGCGAGCGAGGGGTCGCCCGCGACGCCGGTGCCGTTGGTCTTCTCCGCCATGGTGCGGAAGAGCGTGCCGCGATCGGCGATCAGCATGTCGCCGAAATCCCAGTCGAAGGTCTTGGCGCTGGAGTGGCCGCCGATCTTCTCGCGCCGGACGTCCTCGGGCTTGGCCGAGAGCATCACCGATGTCTCGAACTCGCACGCATGGCCGAGGCCGCCGGGCGCGCTCTCGCGCACTGACCGCAATTCAGGCCCCGCGAGGCGCCACCAGGTGAAGAAGGCGATGCGGCACTCGCGGTGCGCCGCGCCGAGCTTTTCGAGGAGGAGCCCGCCGACCGCCTGGTTGCCGCCGTGGCTGTTGAGGATCACGATGTTGCGGAAGCCGTGGCGCACCACCGAATTCACGATGTCGGCGACATAGGCCATGAACGCCTCGTGGCTGACGCTGAGCGTCCCCGCGAACTCCATGTGATGCTCGGAGCAGCCAACCTTCACCTGCGGCAGGATCAGCACCTTTTCGCCGAGACGCGCGTCGAGCCGCTCCAGATAGTGCGCGCCGATGACCGCGTCGGTCTCCAGCGCGAGATGCGGCCCGTGCTGCTCGATGGCGGCGATGGAGAGGACCACCGGGATGGTCCGGTCGAGCGCGGCGATCTCCGCGCTCGTCTTCGTTTCCCACTTCATCCGCGCTGTCCGATCAGGCCGGGTGCCACCAGCGACCGTCGATGACGACGCCCTCGGCCTTCAGCTTCTTGTCGCTCGTCTCGGTCACGCCGCGCACGTCGACGAGGTCGAAGCGACCTTCGGCGATGGAGATCACGCTGGCGTCCCCCGTCGCGCCTTCCTTGAAGGTCCCGAGATCGGGGCGCAGCAGCGCCTTCGCCGGCACCACGGTCGAGGCCGCGATGACGTCGTTCAGCGACATGCCGAGGAGGAGGAACTTCGTCATCGTGGTGAGCTGGTCGTAGGCCGGCCCGTTGATGCAGAAGGCGTGCACGTCGGAGGAGATCACGTCGGGCGGGAAGCCGGCGGCCATCATCGCGCGCCCGGTCTTCCAGGAGAACGAGCCCATGCCGTGGCCGACGTCGAAATAGACGCCGCGCTCGCGCGCCTTCAGCACCTCGGGCTTCACGTTGCCCTTGCCGTCGACCGGCGCGTTCGGGAACGGGCGGAAGCAGTGGGTCAGCACGTCGCCGGTGCGCAGCATCGACACGACCGCCTCGTAGGACGGGGGCGGCTCGTCGATGTGGCACATCAGCGGCACGTCCATCTCGTTCGCGACGTCGAGCGCGACGATCAGCGGGTCGATGCCCGCCGGCCCGCTCGCGTGGCGGCCGATGCGCACCTTCACGCCGACGATGAGGTCGCGGTTCGCCTCGATCACCTCGGCGGCCTTGCGCGCCGCCATCAGGCGATAATCGTGGCTCTCGCCCACCATCAGGCTCGGCTCGAAGCCGTAGATGCCGGCGAAGGAGACGTGGAGATAGGCCAGGATCCGCGCGCCCGAGCGCTCGATCACGTGCTTGCGGAAGCCGGGGAAATTGCCGGGGCCGGCGCTGCCGGTGTCGACGCAGGTCGTGACCGCGCTCTGGCGCGCATAGTCGTCCGCGTCGACGCCGAGGGAGGTGCCGCCCCAATAGACGTGGGTGTGCAGGTCGATGATCCCCGGCGTCACGATCTTGCCGGACACGTCGCGCACGTCGGCGCCGTCGGCCGAGAGGCCGTCGCCGATGGCGGCGACCTTGCCGCCCGAGAAGGCGACGTCGGCGACGCGATCGATATCCTGCGAGGGGTCGATGACGCGACCATTCTTCAGAATGAGATCAAAGCTCATGGGATGATGTTACCTGCGTGGGGTCCGCCGGGGCGGATGGCGGCGTTTGCGCCGCTCTCATCAAGGAAGCGGAGAGCCGCGGGCGCGGCCCTCCCATTGTGACGCCGGTCAGCCCTTCGGGCTGTAGGCGACGGCCTCGATCTCGACCTTGATGTCGGCCATCAGGCGGGATTCGGCGGTCGTGCGGGCGGGGAAGTTCTCCTTGAAGACGCTCGCATAGACCTTGTTGAAGGCGCCGAAATCGCGTGCGTCGTCGAGCCAGACGGTGGTCTTCACGACGTCCTCGAGGCTGGCGCCGGCGAGCTTCAGCGCGGCCTCGACATTCTTGAGGACCTGGCGGGTCTGGTTCTCGACGTTGCCGCCGACAAGCTCACCGTCCGGCCCGACGGGGACCTGGCCGGACACGAAGACGAAGTCGCCGGCACGAACCGCGGGCGACAGCGGCGCGGGGGACGAGCCGAAACATTCCTTAGGCACCGAATCTCTCCTTGAACGAAACGATAGGACCGTCGCCGACCGGGCGTCTTGGCGCCGCGAACCGGCTCCGAACCGGGCGCCGCGCACCCCTGTGGCGGCGACCCAAACCGTATTCCGGCGGCCGCGCGAAGATCAACGGAATTCTGAAAGTTTCATTCATCCGCCCTAAAAAAAGGCGGGATTGCCTGAGGCGAAGGCATGTAATGCCTCGAAATCTATGTTGCTTTTTTAGATCTTGATCGGCAGCTTACCCGGATGACTGGCACATGGACAGGTCGATGGGACGCGCGACACCGCCCTTCACGGACATGGGCGCACACGCTCCGATGAGCGATGCGACGACGATCGATATCGTGGCGCAGCTCCGCCATCTCTCGGCCGAGGGAAGCCGGGCCGAGCGACGCCTCGCCGAGATCGTGCTCGCCGACATCGAGTACGCCTCGAAGGCGTCGATCGCGGACCTCGCGCTGCGCGCGGGCGTCAGCGAACCCACCGTCACGCGCTTCTGCCGCTCGCTCGCCTGCGAGGGGATGCGCGACTTCAAATTCCGCCTCGCCCAGATCCTCGCGATCGGCGGCCTCTACCTCTTCCCCGAGCCGCTGGAGCGGGAGGAGCGGGAGGCGCGGATCGTCAATTCGGTCTATGGCGGCGCCGTCGCCGCGCTCGACCGGGTGCGCGACAGCCTCGACATGCCGAAGATCAACGACGCCGCCGAGCAGATGATCGCGGCGCGCCAGATCATGGTCTACGGCTCCGGCGGCGTCTCCTCGATGGGCGCGGTTGAGCTGCAGAACCGCCTCTTCCGCTTCGGCCTCTCGATCACCGCCCACACGGACGGCCAGCTCCAGCGCATGACCGCGGCCGTTTCCGACCGCAACACGGCGGTGATCGCCATCTCCTCGTCGGGAAACGCGATGTCGATCGTGGAGGCGACGCGGATCGCGCGCCAATACGGGGCGCGCACCATCGCGATCACCGACCCGGTCTCCGCGCTCGCGCGCGAGGCCGAGCTGATCCTCCCCTTCACGATCCCCGCCGATAACAAGGTCTTCAAGCCGACCTCGGGCCGCTACTCGCTCCTCATGATCCTCGACGTCCTCGCCACGGTGACGGCCGAGATGATGGGGCCGGGCGTGCTCGAAGGCTTGCGCCGGATCCGCACGAGTCTCTCCGCCCTCAACATGAGCGAGCCGGGCAGACCGATCGGGGACTAGAAAACAAAAAGCAAGTCTATCGGCCAACAGCGCACCCGATAGAGAACTCAAGGGACATCAATGAGACAGTTGGCGGGTACCGCAAGCGCGATACTAAATCGAGTTATTGAATTCATCGTCGTCATCATGATGGCCGCGCTTGTCATCACGGTCTGGATCGGCGTGATGGACCGGTATTTCTTCCACTGGCAGCTCAACTGGCCAGAACCGCTCGCGCGCTACATCATGATCTGGACGGTGCTGCTCGCCATCTCGTGCGCGATCGCGCGGCGAGAGCATATCGGCCTCACCATCGTGCTCGACCGCCTGCCGCACGCGCTGCGCCGCTCCCTCCTCATCCTGTGCGACATCCTCGCGATCGGCCTTTTCCTCTACGTGGTCTGGTACGGCGTCACCTTCACGATGTCCGGCCTCAACCGCCGCGCGCTGATCTTCGGCCTGTCGATGGGGCCGGCCTTCGCCGCCATTCCGACCGCCGCCGCGCTCTGCGCCATCCAGCTTGCCCTCGTGGTGCTGCGGGACGGCGGCGAGCAGCAGCTTCTCGACCAAGCGAACGAGGCCTGAGCCATGATCGTCGGCCTCGTATTCCTCGTCCTCCTTCTCATCGGGATGCCGATCGGCTTTGCGATCGGCCTCGCCGGGCTCACCGGCCTCATCGACATGGGCGGGGACCGCTTCCTCGCCATGGGCGTGTCGAAGATGTTCTCCGGCCTCGACAGCTTCCCCTTCCTCGCCATGCCCTTCTTCATCCTGGCCGGCGAGATCATGAACCATATCGGCATCACCAATCAGCTGATGCGCCTCGCCCACGTGCTCGTCGGCCATTTCCGTGGCGGCCTCGCCCACGCGAACATGGTGGCCTCGATCCTCTTCTCCGGCCTCACCGGCGCGGCGACGGCGGACGCGGCCGCCTTCGGCAAGACGCTCGTCCCCGAGATGGTCAAGCAGGGCTACCGGCGCGACTATGCCTGCGCGGTCACCGCCGCCGGCTCCATCATCGGCCCCACGATCCCGCCCTCCGGGTTGATGGTCGTCTATGGCTCGCTGATGGGCGTCTCGATCGGCGGCCTCTTCGCCGCCGGCATCCTGCCCGGCATCTTCATCTGCATCGCCTGCATGGGCATCATCGCGCTCGGCGCGCGGCGGAACCGCCTGCCGGATCCCGAGAAGCGGGCGACGGTGATGGAGGTCGCGAAGACCGCCTTCCGCTCCACCGCCGCGCTCCTGATGCCGCTCATCATCCTGGGCGGCATCCTCGGCGGCATCGTCACCCCGACGGAGGCGGCCTCGCTCGCCGTCGCCTACGCCTTCTTCCTCGGCGTCTTCGTCTACCGCAACGTCACGGTCGGCGACCTCTACGGGATGCTCCTGCGCACCGCGCGCATCACGGGCGTGATCTTCGTGATCATCGCGTTCGCCTCGATGCTTGGCTGGTGGATGAGCTTCAACCGCATCCCGCAGGAGATCGCGAACACGGTCCTTGCCATCTCCGACAACCGCTACGCCGTCATCTTCCTGATCGTCGCGGTGCTTCTCCTCATCGGCACGGTGATGGACATCACCGCGATCCTCATCATCCTCGCGCCGGTGCTCGTCCCGCTCGCCGACCAGATCGGCCTCGAGCCGATCCATGCCGGCATCATCTTCGTCGTCGCGCTCAACATCTCGCTGATGACACCACCCGTCGGGGCCTGCCTCTTCGTCCTCTCATCCGTCACGGGCGAGAAGCTGGAGGCGATTGCGGCCAAGCTCTGGCCGTTCCTGATCGCCGAGATCGGGGTCCTCTTCATCTTCGCCTACTGGGAGGATCTGGCCCTCCTGGTGCCGCGGGCGCTCGGCTTCTCGTGAGCCAAACCAAATCCAATAGACCAGAAGGAGCACGCTCAGTGAAAACGACCATCCGCACCCTGATGGCGAGTGCCGCCATCGTCGCGATCGCCGCGGGCCCCGCGACGACCACGGCCTCGGCGCAGGACATCACCATCCGCCTCGGCCACAACAACAAGCCGGACCCGTACGACAACCCGGCCCACGCCTGCGCCCAGGTGTTCCAGAACATCGTGCAGTCCGACTCCAACGGCACGATCGCCGTCGAAATCTACCCGAACGACCAGATCGGCACCGCCGCCGAACAGGTGCAGATGGTGCGGGACGGCGTCATCGAGGCGTCCCTCTCCTCGACCGGCTCGCTCGCGCCCTATTATCCGAACATCGACGTCCTGAACCTGCCCTTCGCCTTCGCCGACAACGCGGCGACCTACGAGGTGTTCGACGGCGACTTCGGCAAGGCCCTGAAGGCCGACATGGAGAAGGTCCTCGGCGACGTCGTCGTTCTCGGCTTCCCCGACACGGGCGGCTTCTTCGCCGTCACGAACTCCGAGCACGAGATCGCGACGCTCGACGACTTCAAGGGCATCCGCCTGCGCACGATGACGCTGCCCTCGCACCAGGCGATCATGAACGCGCTCGGCGCAGAGGCCTATCCGCTCGCCTGGGGCGAGGTCTATTCGGCCCTCCAGACCGGCGTCATCGATGGGCAGATGAACCCGATCCCGATCATCTCGTTCTCGAACTTCAACGAAGTTCAGGGCTTCATGACGCTGACGAACCACCTCTTCTCGCCCTACACCTTCCTCCTCAACAAGGCGGTGTGGGACGGTCTCGACGACGACCAGAAGGCCATCCTGCGCTACGCCACGCAGTCGTGCGTCGCGGCCTCGCGCGGCCTGTCGCGCATCATCGAAGCCTCCGAGCGCGGCGTCACGGGCCTCGCCGAGAAGGGCATGAAGGTGACCGCGCTGTCGCCGGAAGACCGCGCGAAGATGCGTGAAGTGACCCTCCCCGCCTTCGAGGAGCACATCAACTCGCAGCTCGGCCCGGACGCGGCGGAGCTCCTCGCGATCTTCAAGGCCGACGTCGACAAGGCCAACTCGTCCCAGTTCATGGAAGACTGAGACCGACGGTGCGCCGCCCCGGCGGCGCATCACCTCTCTGCCTCAGGGCAACACTTTGGCCCGAAGTGACCACGCCGGGTTGCACTTTTCCCCGTCCCGCGTTTGGCCGCCTTCGCCCCGATGGGCTACCCTTGTTGCCCAGGGGAAGGAGTTCAGCCTGATGCGATTGTGGCAAGGCAACCGGCCGCCTCGGACACGAGCCGACCGCGAACGCGCATTTGCTCCGGAAAACCGTGGCCGGTCGGGCCGGACGTCCCGCATCGCGGCGCGCCTCGTCGGCCTCTTCCTCGCGGCCGGCATGATTTTCGGGCAAGCCGCGGCGCAGGAGACTGCCGCGATATCGACCGGGGCCGATCCGGCCATTGCGACCGCGCCCGCCACCACCGCCATTGCCCCGATGAGTCCGCTCGCGCCTGCCGCGACCGCCTCGCCACGCCAGACCTTCCAGAGCTTCCGCACTCTCGCCCAGGGCGCCGCCGACTCGCTCGTGCGCGCCTTCAAGGTCTCCGACGAGAACGAGGAGATCCTCGACACCGACGAGGTGCGCGCGCTGAAGCGGCAGGCGCTCGCCCGGCTCCGACGTGCGGCGACGACGCTCGACCTCTCCAACATCCCGCCCGCGAACCGTCGCTCGGTCGGCATCACCTCGGTCCTCCTCCTCGAGGAGATCATGGACCGCATCCCCCTCCCCGCCGCCGACACGATCCCGAGCGTCGGCGCGGTGGACGACGGCGCGGCGCCGAACGGGTGGACCCTCCCCGGCACCGAGATCCGCATGGCGCGCGTCACCGGGACCGACGGCGAGCCGCGCTTCCTCTTCTCGCCCGAGACGATCGCCCAGCTCCCCGCCTACTACGCGACCGTCGCCCAGCTCCCGCGCAACTCCGACGACGCGATCGACTTCTACCAGCACTTCGTCACCGGCCCCGGCATGGCGATGCCCGTCGCCCTCTACCGCCACGTGCTCGAATTCCCGGACTGGCTGATGCGCGTCCACTACGAGCAGGCCGTGTGGCAGTGGTTCGCGCTCGCGATCGCGACGGTCCTGACCGCCGCGCTGATCGCGCTCCTCCTGCGATGGGAGGGCCGGCGGAACGGGGCGGGCTACTCGATCCTGCGCTCGCTCTGGCGCCTCGTGCCGCCGCTCGTGATCATCGCCATCCTCGGCACCTATGAATGGCTCGTCGACGATGTGGTGAACCTCACCGGCTCGGTGCTCGCCTCGATCGAGCTCGGCGTGGAGAGCCTCCAGACCGTCGCCCTCGCCTTCACCGCGGTGATGGCCTTCAACCTCCTCGCCGAGATCGTCATCACCTCGCCGCGCGTGCGGCGCGAGAGCCTCGATGCGAGCCTCATCCGCCTCGTCTTCCGCGTCATCGGGCTCGGCGTCGCGGCCTATGTCCTGATCCTCGGCGCCTCGCGCATCGGCATCCCGGTCTACGGCCTCATCGCCGGCCTCGGCGTCAGCGGCCTCGCGATCGCGCTCGCGGTGCGGCCGACGCTCGAGAATTTCATCGGTGGCATCATCCTTTATGCCGACCGGCCAGTGAAGGTGGGCGACTTCTGCAAGTTCGGCGACATGCTCGGCACGGTGGAAACGATCGGGCTGCGCTCCACCAAGGTGCGCGGCCTCGACCGCACGCTGGTGACGGTGCAGAACGCGGAGTTCGCGCAGATGTCGATCGTGAACTTCACCCGGCGTGACGCGAACCTGATGCACACCACGATCAGCCTGCGCTACGAGACCTCGACCGACCAGCTCACCGCGATCATCGACGACATTGCCGCGATGCTGCGCGCGGACGACCGGGTCGAGACGCAGAGCGTGCGCGTGTGCTTCCGCGGCTTCGGCGAGTTCAGCCTCAATGTCGAGATCTGGGCCTATATTCGCAGCGCCGACTGGGGGCAGTTCCTGAAGATCCAGGAGCAGCTCTTCATGCGCGTGATGGAGATCGTCGCCGCCAATGGCAGCGCCTTCGCGATCCCCGCGCAGACGACGTATCTGAGCCGCGACCACGCCCTCACCGCCGAGCCGGCCCGCCCGCGCGAGGGGCGCGAGGCGACCGGCGCGGCCCCCACCGGCGAGCGCTACGCCCACCCCGTCGCCACCGACGAAGGGTTCGCGGCGACCTGAGATCCACAAGGGCGGCGCGCGACCCTCGCGCTCGCGCCGCCTATGGTCTACGAGAGAATTTGCCCGCGGACGACGCCTGTCGCCTCAGATTGCGTGGGCGTTCGAAGGAGACGTGGATCCATGAAATTCGTGAGCTTCACCCGGCTCGGGAGCCGGGGATTTGGTGCTGTTGTTGAGGGTGGCGTCGTCGACCTCACCCGGCGTCTCGGACACCGGTCCGATTCGCTGAAGAGCGCGATCGCGAGCGAGACGCTCGCCGCGGCGGCCGACTATGTCGCGGGCCGCGCGCCGGACTTCGCGATCTCCGACATCACCTTCCTCCCCGTGATCCCCGATCCGGTGAAGATCCTGTGCATCGGCGTGAATTACGAAGAGCACAAGGCCGAGACGCAGCGGCCGGACGTCGACCACCCGACCATCTTCACCCGCTGGGCCGACACGCTGATCGGCCACCGCCAGGCGCTCATCAAGCCGAATGTGTCGAACCGGTTCGACTATGAAGGCGAGATGGCCGTCATCATCGGCCGCGGCGGGCGCAACATCACCGCCGACAAGGCGATGGACCACATCGCCGGCTACTCGATCTTCAATGACGGCTCGGTGCGCGACTTCCAGCGCCACACCTCGCAGTTCACGCCCGGCAAGAACTTCCCCGCCACCGGCGCCTTCGGCCCCTTCATGGTGACGCCGGACGAGGTTGGCGACTACACCAAGCTGCCGATCCAGACGCGCCTCAACGGCGAAGTGCTCCAGAGCGCGACGCTCGCGGACCTCATCTTCCCGATCCCGCAGCTCATCGAATACATCTCCACCTTCACCCCGCTCGTGGCGGGCGACGTGATCGCGACCGGGACGCCCGGCGGCGTCGGCGACAAGCGCCAGCCCCCGCTCTACATGCGTCCGGGCGATCTCGTGGAGATCGAGGTCGGCCTCCTCGGCACCCTCGTGAACCCGGTGATGGCCGAGATGTAATCGGCCCGGCGTGCCGCGCCGCTCCGACGCGCGGCACGCCGCTTTCGACCACCCCGCCCCGGCAATAGGGAACCCCGATGGACCTCACGCTGCACGACGTCCGCCTTCCCACCGCGCCCGCCGAGCGGGTCGATATCGGGGTCGATGACGGGCGTATCGTCCGCATCGGCACGGGGCTCGCGCGCGGGGAGCGGGCGCTGGATTGCGGCGGCCGCCTCGTCCTGCCGGGCTTTTGCGAGAGTCACATCCACCTCGACAAGGCGTGCATCCTCGACCGGGTGACGATGCGCGGCGGACTTTCGGAGGCGATCGCCGAGGTCGCGGGCCTCAAGGCCGGCTTCACCGGGGCGGACGTTACCGAGCGCGCCTCGCGCACGCTGCGCAAATGCGTCCTCAACGGCACCACGCGGATGCGCACCCATGTGGAGGTCGACCCCGTCATCGGGCTGCGCGGCTTCGAGGGGGTGAAGGCCGCGATCGCGGACTGGCGCTGGGCGATCGACGTGTCGATCTGCGTCTTCCCGCAGGAGGGCCTCCTCAACAATCCGGGCACCGACGAATTGATGGTCGCCGCGCTGAAGGCCGGGGCCGACACGGTCGGCGCCGCCCCCTACACCGACACCGACCCGCACGGGCAGATCGACCGCGTCTTCGAGATGGCGCGCGAATTCGACGTCGACATCGACATGCACCTCGATTTCGGCAGCGACATCTCCGACCTCGACATCGAATATGTCGCCCGTCGCACCGAGGAATTCGGGTGGGGCGGCCGCGTCGCCGTCGGCCATGTGACGAAGCTCGCGCTGCTCGACCGGGGGCGTTTCACCGCCCTCGCCCGCCGCCTCGCCGATGTCGGAGTCGCGGTGACGGTGCTCCCGGCGACCGACCTCTTCCTCTCCCATCGCGGCCACACGCACGACCACGACGCGCCGCGCGGCGTGACGCCGGCCCACCTCCTCCTCGCCGAGGGCGTCAACTGCTCGCTCTCCACGAACAACGTCCTGAACCCGTTCACGCCATTCGGGGACGGCTCGCTCATCCGCATCGCGAACCTCTACGCCAATATCTGCCAGGTCGGGGCGCGCGGGGCGATGGCGGACTGCCTCGACATGGTGTCGGCCCGTTCGGCCCGCCTCATGAATCTCGACGATTACGGCCTCGCCCCCGGCAATCCCGCCGACCTCGTGGTGATCGACGCCATCGACCCGGCGCTCGCGGTCGCCGAGATCGCGCAGCCGATGTTCGGCTTCAAACACGGCGTCCCCACCTTTACCCGCGAACTGCCGCAGCTACACTCACCGGCCTGAAGGAGCGGCGGTATGATCAGCGACAATGTCAACGCCTTCGTGGAGACCTTCGAGGTCTCCGGCGCGGCCGGCGGCCCCCTCGCGGGGCTGACCTTCGCGGCCAAGGACCTCTACGACGTCGCCGGTCACGTGACCGGCTGCGGCAATCCGGAATGGGCGCGCACGCACGCCGCGGCGACCGGCAACGCGGCGCCGGTCGCGACCCTCCTCGGCGCCGGCGCGACGCTCGTCGGCAAGACGCACACGGACGAGCTCGCCTACTCGCTGATGGGCGCGAACGCGCACTACGGCACCCCGGTGAACAGCGCCGACCCGCGGCGGATGCCGGGCGGCTCCTCCTCGGGCTCGGCCGCGGCCGTCGCGGCGGGCCTTGCCGATATCGGGCTCGGCAGCGACACCGGCGGATCGGTGCGCCTCCCCGCCGCCTTCTGCGGCATCTGGGGGATCCGGCCGACCCACGGGCGCGTGTCCATCGACGGAACGATGCCGCTCGCCCCCTCCTTCGACACGGTGGGCTGGTTCGCCCGCGATCTTGCGACGCTCGCCCGCGCCACGGCCGCCTTCGGCCTGCCGGTCGAGGGCGACCGGCCGACTCGCCTCCTCCTGCCGGTGGACGTGTGGGCCTGCGCCGAGGAGATCACCGTCGCGGCCGTCGTCCCCCTCCTCGCGCGGCTTGAGGCGGTGACGGGACCGGCCGTCCCCATCATCCTCGCGCCCGAGGGGCTCCCGGCGTGGTTCGACGCCTTCCGCGTCTGCCAGGCGGCCGAGGCGTGGCAGTCGCACGGGGAGTGGATCAGCACGCACGAGCCGGGCTTCGGCCCCGGCATCTCGGACCGCTTCCGGATCGCGAGCGAGATCACGCCGGAGGGCTGGGAGGCTGCGCGGGCGATGCGCCAGCGGGTGACGCAGCGCCTCACCCGCATCCTCGCAGACGGCGCGGCGCTCGTCTTCCCGACGGGCCCCGGCCCCGCGCCGATGCGGAACGCGGACGAGCCGACGCTCAACGCCTACCGCAACCGCGCGCTTCAGATGCTGTGCCCGTCGGGCCTCGGCGGCCTGCCGCAGCTCTCCATTCCGGCGGGGGTGGTGGATGGCGGGCCGGTCGGCCTCAGCCTCGCCGGCGCGCGCGACAGCGAGGGGCGCCTCATCGCGCTTGCCGAGATCGCGACCCGGACGGGCCGCTGACGGGATCAGTCAGGGGGGGACGCCGGCGCGTCAGGCGCTCGCGGCGGCGATCGCCTCGGGGCGGCCCGGCGTCACCTCGAAGAGGCGCAGGAAGCCCGAGATCTCGAACACTTCGAGGATCGTCGGCTGGAGCCCGCACAGGCGGATCGCGCCGCCCGACGCCTTCGCCTTCTTGCCGGCGAGGAGGATCACGCGCAGCCCGGCGCTCGAGATATAATTGACGCCTTCGAGATCAACGACGAGGTTCGTCTCCCCGGCCGACAGGCGGCCCAGCATGTCGGTCTCCAGCGTCTTGGCGGTCGCGGAGTCGATGCGTCCGGTGGGCACCACCACCAGAACATCGCCCACCTTCTCGTCAACGATCGTCAAGTCGCTCACAATATCAGCCTTCCTCAATACCGATGGCAAAGCGCAGGACGTTGTGCTGCCCCTCACGCCTATACTGTACGTCGCGCGACATCGTTCGAACCAGATGGACGCCGAGCCCGCCGATCTGGCGGTCCTCGATCGAGGCGGCGGTGTCGGGCGCATCGCGGGCGAGCGGATCGAAGGCGATCCCGTTGTCCCGCACGAAGCCGTGGATCGTGTCGCCGCTGCGATGCGCGGTGACCTCGATCATGGCCGTCCCGTCGTCGGCTCCGTGATTGATCACGTTGGTGACGATCTCCTCCAGAATGAGGTTCAACGTCATCACCGTCTTCAGCGGCAACCCTTCCGCCTCCCCGAACGTCTCGATAGCCTCGACCATGCGGTCGAGATCGTCCGGTGCGGAGAGGGTCAAGTCGATTGCTGCACTCACCCCGATTGTCACCCCGCCGCACCTTGACGATTCGACGTCCGCGCTTCGCCGCACAATGACTTCTTCATACGTGACCGTCGATCCCATAATTTGAAATTTGGGAAAGCAAGCACGCCGAACAAGCGAGGACGGCGGATTTTTCGATTGAACGATGCAGCGCGGGCCGGATGGCCGAGTCCGGGCTCCGGATCCCATCAGGACAAGGTCTAGGGTTTGGCGCTCGCCGACCAGGAGAACCAGCTCGTCCAGTCATAGACCATCGGGCCGATGCGTGAGCCGTAGGTCGCGGCGACGGCGGCGAGCGCGATGGCGAAGAGCATCAGCAACGCGATATCGCCGACGAGGCGCTTGTCCGCCCCGACGATGCTGCCGATCCGCTTGCGCAACACTGTGTACTTCGCCACGCTGCGCCTCCAGCGCCCCGCTTTGACGGTCCGCGCGGTGTGCGCGAACAAAAATGCAGTACGCGTTTCACCGCGTTGTCATAGAATGCGGAGAAAGCTTCTCTGATGCAATGAGAAAGTTTTGCTTATCGCGCGCCAAAGTGGTGCCGCGGGTGCGGACCGGCGCAGCGCTGGCGTCAAATAAAACTTTGAAATCACTGCAATAAATTGCGTGGCCGGATCGATATCGAGCCCCACCCGCCCCCGCGCGGCGCCGCCGACGCGCATTTCAACGCGCAGAGGTCGTGGTCCGATCGGGTGTCCACGCAAAAAGAAAGGGCGCCCCGCGACTGCGGAGCGCCCTTTCTTGCAACGGGTCGGCGCCGCCCGCGTCAGGCGCGGGTCAGCGAGATGATGTTGGCGTTGTCGTCGACGACGCAGGTCGCGTTCGCGCCATCGACCGTCAGGTCGACCCGGTACTGGCTGTTCTCAACCTGCTGCGAGGAGACCGGAAGGACGGTGTTGCTCGCGACGCTGAACCGAGTCGCGGCCTCCGAGGCGCACAGGAGCTGCAGATCGGCCGGCGCGGTCACGACCGTCGCCCGAACGGTCGACGGCGCGGGAGAGGACGAGGAGCTCGAACCGCTCTGACATGCGGCGAGCGCCAATCCGGACGCCAGCACCAACGCGACCTGTCCACCCAATCGAAGGACCATCGTTCTTCTCTCCCCGGTCTAGTCAAACGCCGCGATAGAGCGCGGCTCCCTGCATCAACACGATCACCTTCGCGCCGACTTCGATTCGGCTGTAGAGATCGATGACGTCCTCATTGTTCATGCGGATGCAGCCGGAGGAAATATCAAGACCGATCGACCAGGGCTCCGTGGTGCCATGAATCCGGTAGATCGTGTCTTTGTTGCCCTCATAGAGGTAGAGCGCGCGGGCGCCGAGCGGGTTGTCCGGCCCGCCGGGCATGCCGCCCGCATACTTCGCGGCCTTCGGGTCGCGCGCGACCATCTCCGGCGGCGGCGTCCAGACCGGCCATTCCTGCATCCGGCCGACGCGGACGATGCCGGCCCAGCCGAACCCGTCGCGGCCGACGCCGATGCCGTACCGGATCGCCTGGAAATTCGGGAGCACCAGATAGAGGAAGTGCCGGTTGCTATCGATGATGATCGTGCCCGGCTTCTCGGCCGTGCGGAACTTCACCACCTGCCGGCGGAAATCCCCCGGCACGCTGCCGTGCGCGCGATAATAATTGATCGCGCGCTGCGGATCGTAGCGGACCCAGGTCCTGCTCGTCGGGTCAAAGATCTCCGTCGCGTGCGCCACCCCGGCGGCAACCGCCGTCAGGCCCAGCGCAAGCGCCGCGCTGCGCCCCCACTTCCCCATCATTTGGTCCACTCCTCGATACGCGCTTCATTTTCGCCGATCCAAGTCGTGGCGACCTCAGCCGGATCGCGCCGTTCGACGTGGATCGCGTAGCTCATCTGCGCCGCCTCTTCGGAGGTCAGCGCGATCTTGTCCAGGAAGGACACGATTTCGGGGAAGCTCTCCTCGAGCTCGGTCGCGTGGGCGACATGGAAATGGGACGGCTCCCACGCGCTCTCGGCCGTGGAGTTCGCGAGCCAGGCCGGATCGTCCTCCGCGCGGATGATGTGCCAGTTCTGCGGGTCGTGCGCCGGCTCCTGGAGCGTCACGATGTCGTGCAGCGCGAACATGTAGTGCGGCGAATAGCAGTAGAAGACGATCGGCTGGCTCGTCGCGATCGCGGCGTCGAGAGAGGCCATCGCCATGTCCTCGGGCATCGTGAGGAGCAGCATCGTGTCGTTGTAGCCGTAGCTCTTGGCCCGCACCCGCTCGATCCGGGTGGAGGACCAGGTCTGCGCCCCGATCCACATCTCGCCCTTGCCGTCGGCGTCGGTGTCGAAGTTCGCCGCCATCTCGGGCTTGGCGAGGTCGGCGACGCTGTGAAGGCCCGTCGCCTCCGCGGTCTCGCGCGTCGTGCACAGGTGCTGCGCGGCCGTCACCCCGATCGGGGAGAGCTTGATGGTGCCGCGCTTGTCGCCATACTCGTCGATGAAGGTCTGCAGGTTGGGCAGCCAGACCTCCGGGTGAACGTCGACCTCGCCGCGATCCATGGCGTCGAACATCTCGACCGAGCCAAGCGGACGCAGGCGCGTGTCCACGTCGTAATGCTGTTGCAGGACCTGCGCGATGATGTTGGCGGTCACCTCAGCCGACGGCCAGTTGGGCACGCCGATCACGATGGTCGCGGCCATCGCAGGCGCAGCCGACATCGTCGCGGCAGCAGCAACGAGCGAACCTACCACCTTCCACATTGTGACGTCTTCCTCCGCAATCCGGTACTCAAACAAGCATGGCCCATCGACTCTTGCCAAGCCGGTGACCCATCCACTCACCTCGGCGTGACCATTCGTCAACATGTCTCACACGACCTTTACGAGATGTAATCGACAGGGCATAAGGAACAAAGTGGGAACTTCGAGGAATGAATGCCCGACACAATGTCCCAGGCACGATCACTCCAGGCAAAGCTGGCGATCCTCGCAGACGCGGCGAAGTATGACGCGTCGTGCGCCTCGTCCGGCACGACGAAACGGAACGCATTGAAATCAGGCGGGATTGGCTCGACTGAAGGGTCAGGCATCTGCCACGCCTATGCGCCCGACGGGCGATGTATTTCGCTGCTGAAGATCCTCCTGACGAATGCGTGCATCTTTGATTGCGCCTACTGCGTCAATCGTGTCTCGAGCCGCGTCGAAAGAGCCGCCTTCACGCCGGAAGAAGTCGTCGACCTCACGCTGAACTTCTATCGCCGGAACTATATCGAGGGGCTTTTCCTCTCCTCCGGCATCATCCGGTCGGCCGATCACACGATGGAATCGCTGGTGCGCGTCGCGCGCACGCTGCGCGAGACGCACCAGTTCCAGGGCTATATTCACCTGAAGACGATCCCCGACGCCTCGCCCGAGCTTCTCCTGGAGGCGGGACGCCACGCCGACCGCCTCTCCATCAACATCGAGCTGCCGACGGAGTCGGGCCTCAAATCCTTCGCGCCGGAGAAGTCGGGCCGCACGATCCGCGCCTCGATGGCGAAGCTGCGCGGCGAGATCGACGCCACCGCCGAGAAGCCGCGCCGGCCGATGCGCAAGGCCGCGCCGCGCTTCGCCCCGGCCGGCCAGTCGACGCAGATGATCGTCGGCGCGGACGCGACGAGCGATGTCGAGATCCTGCGCACAAGCCGCACGCTCTACACCGCCTACCAGCTCCGCCGCGTCTATTATTCGGCCTTCAGCCCGATCCCGGACGGATCGTCGGCCCTCCCCCCGGCCGCCCCGCCGCTGGAGCGCGAGCACCGCCTCTATCAGGCCGACTGGCTCACCCGCTTCTACGGCTTCGAGCTCGACGATCTCGCCACCGCCGCGCCGACCGGGATGTTCGACCTCGAGATCGACCCGAAGCTCGCCTGGGCGATCAACAATCGCGCCACCTTCCCGATCGACGTGAACCGCGCCCCGCGCGAGAGCCTCCTGCGCGTGCCGGGGCTCGGCGTGAAGGCGGTGAACGCGATCCTGCGCACCCGGCCCTATCGCCGGTTGCGGATCGAGGATCTGATGCGCCTCACCCCCACCGCGCGCCGCGCCCTCCCTTTCATCGCGCTTGAAGGGTGGCAGCCGGCGCGCCTTCTCGACGTCGAGAACCTCAAGGCGCGGTTCGTGAAGCCCGCGCGCCAGCTCGACCTCTTCGCCGCATGAGCGCCGTGCCGCACAAAAGCGCCGAGACGTGGGCCGTCACGCTCGACCACGCGTCCGACTTCGCGACCTGGCGCGACGCGGTGCGCCAGCTCGTCGCCGCCGGCGTCGGCCCGGAGGCGGTCAGCTGGCGCTGGGGCACGTCGGAACAGGCGCTCTTCGATGCCGGACGGCCGGTCTCGGAGCTGCCCCCCATCACGCCGAGGACGGCGCCGCGCGCCCCGCGCGACTTCATCGAGCTTGCGAGCCACGTCATCTGCCACCGCTCGATGGAGCGCTTCGCCCTCCTCCACCGCCTCCTCGCCCGCTTTCAGCACGAGCCGAACCTGTTGCGCATCGCCTCCGACCCCGACGTCGCGCGCGCGACGCGGCTCGCCAACAATGTCCGCCGCTGCTCGCACAAGATGAAGGCCTTCGTGCGCTTCCGCACCACCGTGGACGACGACCGCGTCGAGCACCTCGTCTCCTGGTTCGAGCCCGAGCATCACACGCTCGACATCACGGCGCCCTTCTTCATGCGCCGCTTCCCCGCGATCCGGTGGACGATCCTGACGCCGGAGCGGTCGGCCCATTGGGACAGCGAGACGCTCGCCATGGGGCCGGGCGCGAACCGCGACATCGCCCCCTCGGGCGACATCAACGAGGATCTCTGGAAGACCTATTATGCGGCGATCTTCAATCCGGCGCGGCTGAAGGTAAAGGCGATGACCTCGGAGATGCCGAAGCGCTACTGGAAGAACATGCCGGAGGCGGAGATGATCTCCCCCCTCATCCGCAGCGCCGGCAACCGCACGGCCGAGATGGTGGAGACGCCGCACCGCGCCCCCGCCCGCTCCACCCGCGCCGCGCGCGAGCGGGCCGCCGCCGACGCGGACGCGGCCGAGACCGCGCGCCGCATCCGCACGCTCGACGATCTCGCCAAGGCCGCGCGCCATTGCGAGCGCTGCACCCTCTACCGGGAGGCGACCCATGTCGTCGTCGGCGAGGGGCCGCTCGGCGCGCCGCTGATGTTCGTCGGCGAGCAGCCCGGCGACCAGGAGGACCTTGCCGGCCGCCCCTTCGTCGGCCCGGCCGGCCAGCTCTTCGACCGCGCGCTCGCCGAGGCCGGCATCGACCGGGCGAAGACGTTCATCACCAATGCGGTGAAGCACTTCAAATTCGAGCCGCGCGGCAAGCGCCGCATCCACAAGCGGCCGGACGTCGGCGAGATCGAGGCCTGCCGCTTTTGGCTCGACCATGAGCGCACCATCGTGCGCCCGATCGTGACCGTCGCGCTCGGGGCGACCGCCGCGCGGGCACTCTCCGGACAAGCCATGCCGATCACAAACACGCGAGGTCACCCCCTCGAGTGGCCGGATGGGACGAGCGGATTCGTCACCGTGCACCCATCTTATCTGTTGCGGCTTCCGGACCGGGCTCGGCAGGAGGAAGAATACCGGCGTTTTGTGGGCGATCTTCGGGCAGCGTGGCGTCTCACACAGCCCAAACTGGACGGGCACGTTCCAGTTTAGGCGGCTCAGAAACATGATTTATTCCGTTAAGCTTGTTGAACGCTTCGGCCCCGAATTCGTTGTATGTTTGGTAATCTTTCCCGTGCCGGCCAGCGGGTCTTAAACGAAATTAATTTCGGCGAAGGAGCGTCACATGAGAGCCATCATTGCATTGCTCTTCTTGGTTGTGACAGTAACGACTGCCGCGGCGGAGTCGTGTTCCAGCGCACGCAGCCGTTTGGCCGCCGCGCAGTCGGGCGGATCGTCCGCACAGCTCGCGAGCCTTCGCAAGCAGGCAAACGCTTACGGTTGCAACGCATCCTCCGGCTGGGGCCGCCACCGCGCGTGCGCCGGCATCGAGGCGCAGATGCGCAACGCGAGCGGAACGAGCCCGCGCCAGATCCGCCAGCTCCAGGCACGGGTCGAGCGGGCCTGCCGCGAGCCCGTCGTCGCGGCCCGCAGCGCCCCCGCCCGGCGCAACAACAACATCCAGGCTCCGGCAAGCGGCGTGATCATCCACGGCACGCGCCCCGACAATCATCTCGACGCACGCGCCAACGACAATTCCGCCGGCGGCGGCTTCTTCTCCTCGATCTTCGGCGGCATGCGCGGGCGCAACGAGGTTCAGACGGTCCGGGTCGACCCGGAGACCGCGCGCTCGGCGAAGGTCGAGCAGCTCCACCTCGACGAGCGCACCTTTCGCAACCGGGACGATGGGTCGGCGACGGCCTCGCTCGCCACCGGGTCGGGCTCGCGCAAGGGCAATCTGCGCGTGGGCTCCACGCAGACGGTCTGCGTGCGCCTGTGCGACGGCTTCTACTTCCCGATCAACAACAGCTCCCACAGCGACAATTTCTACGACGAGCTCGCCATGTGCGTCGGCCGCTGCCCCGGCGCCGACGTCTCGCTCTACGCCCACAACAAGGATGTGCCGGTGGAGACGATGCGCTCCACGTCGACCGGCGAGCGCTATGTGAACCTGCCCACCGCCTTCGCCTACCGCAAAGGCGCGGTGACCGGCTGCGGATGCCAGCCGCAATCGGTCGTCGCCGACGACATGACGGCGGACAAGGCCCTCACCTATGTGGGCCTCGGCTCCGCGAATGTCGGCGCGCCCCGCACCCCGATCGAAGCCGTCGAGGCGGCGGCGGACGAGACGACGTGGGTGCGCTATCGCGCCATCTATGACGAGACGGGCAAGCCCCTCAAACCCTCCCGCACCGACCGCTCCCCCGTCGAAATCGAGGGTGGCGTCGCGACGCTGCCGGAGGCCGACGCGGCCCCTGTCCCCGTCCCGACCGCCGCGCCCAAGGTGATCGTCGCGGGAAGCGCGCCGGCGAGCGTCGCCGACGGCACGACGCTGCGGGTGCGCGAGGTGGGCACGCAATTCTTCTCCGCCACGTTCGGCCAGGAGACGACCGCGCGCCACGTGCTCTACAAGCCGAAATACACCTCGACCGCCGTCCAGATCGTGCCCGTGAAGCGCAAGCCGACACAGGCCCCGGCGGCGGCCCCGGTGGCGGAATCGGAGAACGCGCGCGCCGAGCCGCTCGATCCGGTCGATCCTGCCGACACCGTGGTGAAGCCCACCGCGCAGATCAGCCTGGCGCCGGATCCGAACGGCGCCTGAGGCGCCGCCCGACCAATCAGGCCGCGCCGCCCACCGGCCGCGCGGCCGCCTGAAGGCGGTGCAGCACCGCCTCCCGCCCCAGAAGCAGCATGAAGGCCGCCATTTCCGGCCCGGCCTCACGTCCGGTCAGCGCCTTGCGCAGCGGCATGAAGAGCGCCTTCCCTTTCGCCCCGGTCGCGGCCCGCACCGCACCCGTCCACGCCTTGAAGGTCTCCTCCCCCCACGGCTCGGCCGGCAGCGCGTCGGCCGCCGCCGCGACGACGGCCCGCTCCCCGGCGTCGAGCAGCGGCACGCCGTCGGCGCCGACGAGGGCGGGCGGTTTGCGCCAGATCTCGACCCAGGGGGCGACGTCGTGGCGGAAGGTGAGATTGCCCCGCACCGTCTCCCAGAACACCGGATCGTCCGCGCCATATTCGGCGGCGAGCCAGGGCGCCATCGCCTCGAAGGGCGCGCCGTGGAGGAGCGCGGCGTTGAGGCGCACGAGATCGGCCGGGTCGAACATCGCCGGCCCGCGCGACACCGAAGCCAGCGGCGCCATCGCGGCGAGGCGGCCCATCTCCGCGATCGGCTCCACCGCGTGCGAGGTGCCGACGAGTGCGGCGAGCGAGGCAATCGCCATCGGCTCGTAGCCTTCGGCGCGCAGGCGCGTCACCGACAGCGGGTTGTCGCGCTTGGAGAGCGGCTCCCCATCGCTGCGCGTCAGGAGATTGTGGTGGCCAAAGGCGGGCGGGGTCGCGCCGAGCCCCTCGAAGATCGCGATCTGCACGCCGGTGTTGGTGATGTGGTCCTCACCGCGCACGATCGTCGTGACGCCATGGTCGATGTCGTCGACCACGGAGCAGATCGTGTAGAGATAGGTCCCGTCCTCGCGCACCAGCACCGGATCGGAGATCGTCTCGAGATTGACGGTCTGCGGGCCGCGGCAGCGGTCCTCCCAGCTCCGCGCGCCCGCCGGCAGCTTGAAGCGCCAGTGCGGGCGGCGCCCCTCCGCCTCGAGCGCGGCGCGCGCATCGGCGTCGAGCGCCAACGCGGCGCGGTCGTAGACCGGCGGAAGGCCGCGCGCACGCTGGCGCGCGCGCTTACGCTCCAGCTCATCCGGCGTCTCGTAGCAGGGGTAGAGAAGGCCCTTGGCCCGCAGCGCGTCGGCCGCCGCGTCGTAGGCGGCGAGGCGCGCGGACTGGCGCTCCACCTGATGCGGGCGGATGCCGAGCCAGGCGAGATCCTCGGTGATCGCGGTGACGAAGGCCTCGCGCGAGCGCTCCACGTCGGTGTCGTCGAAGCGCAGGAGGAACCGGCCCCCGCTCTCCATCGCGAGGAACCAGTTGTAGAGCGCGGTGCGCACGTTGCCGATGTGGATCTCACCCGTCGGCGACGGCGCGAAACGGACGGTCTCAGGCATCGCGATAGCGGTTCGTGATCGGGTAGCGGCGGTCGCGGCCGAAATTCTTGGCCGAGATCTTCACGCCGGGCGCGGCCTGCCGCCGCTTATACTCGGCGATGTGGAGGAGACTCTCGACGCGCTTCACGGTCGCCCGGTCGAACCCGGCGGCCACAACGTCGGCGACGCTCGCCTCCTCCTCGATCAGCTTGCGCAGGATCGAGTCCAGCGTCTCGTAGGGCGGAAGCGAATCCTCGTCCTTCTGGTTCTCGCGCAGCTCCGCCGTCGGCGGCTTGTCGATGATCCGCTCCGGGATCACGACCCCGTCCGGCCCCAGCGCGTCGGCCGGCTTGTCGGAATTGCGCCAGCGGCAGAGGGCGAACACCTCGGTCTTGTAGAGGTCCTTGATCGGGTTGAAGCCGCCATTCATGTCGCCATAGAGCGTCGCGTAGCCGACCGAGACCTCCGACTTGTTGCCGGTCGTCACGACCATGCCGCCGAACTTGTTCGAGACGGCCATCAGCGTCACGCCGCGCACGCGGCTCTGGATGTTCTCTTCCGTGACGTCCGGCGTGCGGCCCGCGAAAAGCGGCCCGAGAAGCTCGCCGAACCCCTCCACCGCCGGCGCGATCGGCACGATGTCGTAGCGGATGCCGAGCCGGTCGGCGACGTCGGCCGCGTCCGACAGGCTCTCGTTCGAGGTGTAGCGGTAGGGCATCATGATGCAGTGGACGCGCTTGGCCCCCAGCGCATCGACGGCGAGCGCCGCGCAGATCGCCGAATCGATGCCGCCCGAGAGGCCGAGAACGACGCTCGGAAAGCGGTTCTTGTTCACATAGTCGCGCAGGCCGAGCATCGCGGCGCTCCACTCCGCCGCGTCGCCCTCGGGAAGCGCGGCGCGGATGCCCGCCTCGGGCGCCCACCCGTCCCCCTCGCGCCGGAAGGTCACGGTCTCGGTGGCGGTGACGAAGGCGGGGAGCTGCGTCGTCAGCGTGCGGTCGGCCGAGAGCACGAACGACGCGCCGTCGAACACCAGTTCGTCCTGGCCGCCGACCTGGTTCACGTAGACGAGCGGCAGTTCGCTCTCGACAACGCGGGCGACGGCGATCTGCATCCGCCGCTCGACCTTGGTGCGCGTGAAGGGCGAGCCGTTCGGGACGACGAGGATCTCGGCCCCTGTCTCGGCGAGGCACTCGACGACATCCTCGCCCCAGATGTCCTCGCAGATCGGGAAGCCGACCCGCACGCCCTTGATATCCACCGGCCCCGGCATCGGCCCGGCCGCAAAGACGCGCTTCTCGTCGAAGACGTCATAGTTCGGCAGGTCCACCTTGTGGCGCACCGCCGCCACCTCGCCGTCCATCAGGATGGCGTAGGCGTTGGTCAGCACGTCACCCTCGCGCCAGGGCGTCCCGATGGCGATCGCCGGCCCGTCCTTGGAGAGTGGCGCGAGCGCGCGCACCTCCTCCATCGCCCGCTCGGTGAAGGAGCGCTTCAGGACGAGGTCTTCCGGCGGATAGCCGGTGATGAAAAGCTCGGTGAAGGCGATGAGATCGACGTCGCCCGCCGCCGCGATGGCGTCGCGGGCGAGCGCGCCGTTCGCGGCGATGTCGCCCATGATGGGGTTGAGCTGCTGGAGCGAGATGGTGAAGCGGTCGCGCATGGGTCCCCGGCCTATGGTGAGGTCGTCCGACCCCGGCCTGTATTCGCGGCGAAACTGGCGGCAAGGCGCCCCGAGGTCAACGCCGCACGATGGTCCTCGGTGTGATTGTCCCGGCCCGTTCCCTCAGCGCCGGGCCCACTCGGGCGGCGGGAGGTAGAGGCCGGCGGCCTCGAAGGCGGCGCGCATCGTCTCGACGCCCTTCTCGAAGCCGTAATTCTCCCCGATGAAGCGCCGCGCGCCATCCGCGACGGCCGCCCACCGCGCCTCGTCGTCATAGACAGATAGGATCGCGTCGACGAAGGCGGCACCCGTCGAGGCGACGAGCGCGGCCTCCCCGCCGATCGGCAGCCCCTCGGCCGCGATCGGGGTCAGCACCGTCGGTATGCCGGCGGCCATCGCCTGGAAGACCTTGCCCTTCACCCCCGCCCCGCTGCGCAGCGGCGCGACGAAGAGGCGATGCTTGTCGAACATCGCGTCGAGGTCGGCGACGTGCCCGCCGACGATGACGCCCGGAATCTCGCCGAGCGCCTCCTCCGAGTAGGAACCGTAGGCGGTGAAGGTGATGTCGGGGCGCACCTCCTGGAGGCGCGGCATGACGTTGGCGGCGAACCAGCGCACCGCCTCCTCGTTCGGCGGATGGCGGTAGTTGCCGAGGAAGGCGAGCCCCTCGCGCCCCGCGAACGGCGCCGCGTCCGGGCGCACGCGCTGCACCCAGGGCACCTTCGCCACCGCGACGTCAGGGCCCATGTGCGAGAACACCACCGAGGTCTCGACGTCGGAATAGGAGAGGACCACGTCGGAGGCGCGCATCGCCGCGAGCTCGCGCTGGCGATAGGAGCGCGCCCGCTCCATCCAGATCGGATCGTCCGCCTCGGTCGCGGCGCGCAATTCGCGCAGGAAGTGGAGGTCGGCGAGGTTGAGGAGCACCTTCGCGTCCGGCGCGAAGCGGCGCACCGCCGGCAGCAGCGCCTCGGCGACCTGGAAGCGCGTCACGTAGACCGCGTCATACTCGGCCCCGCGCTCTTCGAGGAAGCCCTCCAGCGAGGTCGCGAACGGGGCGTAGATCACCTCGACGCCGAGCCGCTCCATCGCTTCGGTATAGCGCGGCAGATATTCGAGGCTGCGCGGGAGGATCGTGACCTTCGCGCCGAGCGCCTTGATGAGGCGGATCTCCTCCTGCGCGGCGACGCTCGCGGCGTCGATATCGGTGCGCGGCACGTCGAGGAGCGGGAAGAGGACGCGGGCGGTGACGCCGCGATCGTGGGCGAGTGCGGGGTCCATCCGCAGCGGACGGCGATGCGCCCAGGTGCGCTTGAAGACCGGCGCGTTCAGCACCTGGTGGCGCTTGACCCCTTGCGTCTCGTCGACCCCGTGCGAGCCGCCCTCGGAATGGACGACGAGCGCGGCCGGCACATAGATCACGCGCCGCCCCTCCTCGCGCGCCTTGAAGCAGAGGTCGACGTCCTCGTAGTAGGCGGGGGCGTAAGCCTCGGAGAAGCCGCCGACGGCGCGCCAGAGGCCGGCCTCCACCATCATCGCCGCGCCGGAGACATAGTCCACATCGCGCGCATAGGCGTAGCGCGGGTCGTAGGCGTTGCCACCGCGCCCGACCATCGTCGGCTCGCCATGGTGGTCGATCCGCCCGCCCGCGTCCTGAAGCATTCCGTCGGGATAGATGATCTTCGGGCCGACGATGCCGGCGTCGGGGAACACCTCGAAGGCATCGAGGAGGCCGTCGAGCCAGCCGGCGGTCACCTCGGTGTCGTTGTTGAGGAGGAGGATGTAGCGCCCGCGCGCCTTGGCGGCCCCGGCGTTCGCGGCGTGGAGGAAGCCCTTCGCCCGCGCGTGGCGCACCACGACGAGGCCCTCGTGCTCGGCGAGGCGCTCGGCCGTCTCGTCGCTCGACCCGTCATCCACCACGATCACCTCGAACGAGGCCTCGCAGCGGGCGAAGAGGAGCGCGGCGAGCGCAATGAAGGTGAGCCGGTAGGCGTTGTGGACCGGGATCACCACCGACACGTCTGGCGCATCCGGCTGCGCGAAGACGAGCGGGAACGGGCTCGCCTTCTCGTGGCCGAGGACAAGCGCCTGGTGGAGGGCCGGCATGTTGGCGAGAAGCCAGGGCGAGACGGTGCCGTCGGCGCAGGCGCGCGCGTGCGCCTCGAGCGCGCGGTAGCGGTACTCGGCGAGCGGGGCGTTGAAGCCCGGAAGCGGCGCCGGCACCTCCTCCGCGATCCGCGTCCAGGGCGTTGCGAAGCGCGGGCCGGTGCCGAAGCCGGTCGCGAGGCGGCCAGCAGGCGAGACGAGCTCCAGGCGGTGCATCCGCCCGTCGAAGAGGCGGTCGGCGGCCGGGACCGCGTGCCGCTCGGCGACGGTCGGCGCTGCGAAGATATCCCCCGCCCACGCGCCGTCGACGATGACCGAGGCGGCGCCCGTCCAGGCCCCGCTCTCGACGACGATCATCCGCCCGCTCATCCCGATCCGCGCGACGCCATCGAGCGCGGGGCGCGCGCCGATCGTGTGGGCGTCGCCGCCGTGCTCGACGATGACGGGCTGGGGCGCGACGCCGCGCGACAGGACCGGCAGCCCCGCCTCGAGGAGGACGCGCGAACCGTCCTTCAGGCCCCGCGCGAGGGGGCCGAGCGGGCAGAGGCGCTCCACGACGGGCGTCGCAGGCGCCTCGGTGGTGGAGGCGAGCGAGAGGTGGGTGAAGAAGGCGTAGACCTCGTCCGCGTCGGCGAGCGGGGTGATGCCGAGCTTGAAGCGCACGGCGGCCGTCGAGGGCGGCACCGCGTGGATCTCGCCGCACTTGGCGTAGCCGTCGGGGCTGCGGCCGCCGATCGCCTCGGGCACGTGGACGACGTCGGTGTCGAGATAGCGGTCGCTCGCGTCGTAGAATTCGAGCTTCACCTCGACGACGCAGCGGTGCGCCGCGAAGAGGCCCTGCCAGCGCACATGGCGGCCCGTGACGGGGAGCGCCTCGCCGAGATCGGGGTCGCGATAGGCGATCTCGATCGGGTTGAGGCTGCCGCGACGGGCGATGTTGAGGCGCACGAAGGCGGTGTGGCCGCCGACGACCTGCCAGTCGAGCGCGACGTCGCGGCCGAGTTCGGCGAAGCCGCCCTCGTCATGATAGGCGTGCCAGTGGGCGGCGAGATCGTCGAACGCGCGGTCGGAGAGAAGATCGACGTCGCGCAGGCCCGACGGGGCGGGCATCGCCGGCTGGCCGTCGAGGGTCAGCACCGTGCCGGGCGCAGCGGCGAGGAGCACGCGGTCCACCCGCGACGCGACCACCTCGAACGGCGCACCCTCAGGCGCCGCGAGGCGCGTGTAGGAGACATAATTCGGCTCGTCCGCGACGAGCTCTGGCGCGGGCTCAGGCGCGGGCGCGGGCTCAGGCGCGGGCGCGGGCTCAGCCGCCTCGCTCTCGGGCGCGGCCGCCTCGGCGGCGGGCTCCGCCGTCTCGGGGGTCGTGGCGGGCGCCTCGCCCTCCCCGGCCTCCGTCATGGCATCGGCCTCATCGGCCGTGGGCGCCGCGTCGGGCGCACTCGGGACGTCGGCGGCGGGCGTCGGCGTGCGGCGTTTCCAAGTCGGCATAAGAATCCACGTCCAGAAGCGATCCGGATGCGGTTACCGCATCGGGCCCGCGAACGCGAGACTTACCCGACCGCCACCACAACCGCGCCCCTATAGTGAGCAGGATCTCAGCGATTGCGAAACCGGTGGGAGATGCGCCGGAGGCCGCCGGGGCGGGAGAGGGTTCCCGCGCGGCCGGCGAGCGTCAGTCGGCCGCCGTCGCAAGTTCGGTGAGGCAGCGCTCGGTCCAGCGGGAGATGTCGGTGTCGTGGATCACCTCCATCAGGCTGAAATGGCGCTCGCGCCGCTGTTCGCGCGGCATTGCGAGCGCGGTCTCGATGGCCGCTGCGACGGCCTCGATATCGTGCGGGTTGACGAGAAGGGCCGATGTCATCGCCTCGGCCGCGCCGGCGAACTCGGAGAGGATGAGGACACCCGGATCCGCCGGATCCTGCACGGCGACGAACTCCTTCGCGACGAGGTTCATCCCGTCCGCGATCGGGGTGACGAGGCCGACATCGGCGCGCGCCATGAGGTGGGCGACCGTGGCGCGGTCGACTGCGCGCGTCAGGAAATTCAGCGGATTGTGGGTGAGCGAGGTGAACTCACCGGCGATGCCCCCCGCGATCGCCTCCACCTCCCGCCGCGTCTTCTCGTAGGCGGGGACGGTGCCGCGCGAGATCGGCGCGATCTGCGTCATCACCACCTTGTCGGCCCGGCGCGGGTCGGTCTGGAGGTAACGGTAGAAGCCCTGGAGCTTCTGCGGCAGGCCCTTCGAATAGTCGAGCCGGTCGATCCCGATCAGCGAGCGCCGCCCGCCAAGGGTGCGGCAGAAGCTCGACACGGCGGCGGGCGGCGGCGCGCTCACCACGTCGCGAAGGCCGGCGACGTCGATGCCGATCGGCAGCGGCATGATGCGCACATGCTCGCCGAACACGAACACCTCGTACCCCTCGCCACGGCGCAGGAGCGTTCCCTCACCCATCGCCGCCAGCGTCTCGGCGAGGTTGCGCGCGTCGCGCGTCGTCTGCACGCCGATCGTGTCGTACCCCATCATCGCGCGGGCGATGGCCTCCGCCTCCGGGATCGTGCGGAAGACGCCCGTGTGCGGGAACGGGATGTGGAGGAAGAGGCCGACACAGGAGGGAATCCCCCGCTCGCGCAGAAGTCCGCCGAGGGGGAGGAAATGATAGTCGTGGACCCAGATCGTGTCGTCTCGACCCGCGACCCGCGCGATCGCGTCGGCGAAGGCCCGGTTCACCGCCTGGTAGGCGGCATAGTCCCCGGCCTCGTGCACGCTGAGGTCCGGCCGCCCGTGAAAGACCGGCCACAGGACGCCGTTGGCGTACCCCTCGTAGAAGCCCTGGAAATCCTCCGCCGGGAGGTCGAGAAGGCCGTAGACGATCTCGCCCTCGGCGAGAAGGTCGAACTCGGCGGACGCGGCGTCGGCGACGAGATTGCCGGACCAGCCGATCCACGTCCCGCCGCGCACATGGAGCGCGTCACCGAGCGCCTGGGCAAGGCCGCCGGGGCTCGTGGTGGCGGAGGGACGCGCGACGCGGTTCGACACGGCGATGAGACGCCCCTCCAGCTCCAGCCGGGGCGTGATGGCGCGCGCCGTCTCCCGTGCCGTGTCCCTTGCCGAACCGACTTCACCGAGCGTCCAAGTCCCGACCATAGCGCAACCCGAAAAAGGGAATTCGTCTTCTTGGATGGAACGCTGCCGTGGGAAGCTTGGTTCTGGCTTCCGGGGGAAAATCTACCCCGAAAGATCAAATAGATGGAATGATCATCCCCGGCTAACGCAATCTGACCAGGAAATGTCAGCTTTCGCCGCCGGGGCGGCAGATTATTTGCCGATCGCCTTGAGGTGGTGGGCGGTGAGACGCTGGCGCACCGCGTCCATGCTTGCCCAGGGATTGTCGGTCACGACATCGCCGACATGGAAGCCATTTGGCGCCTCCAGCGCCGCGAGATCGTCCCAGCTGACGGGCACGGCGAAGGGCGCGCTCTCCCGCGCCCGCGTGGAGTATGGGGCGACGGCGGACGATTTCACGTCGTTGCGCAGATAGTCGATGAAGATTTTCCCGTGCCGCTTGTCCTTCTTCATGTTGATGAGGAAGCGGGAGGGCTCCGCGTCCGCCATCTCGGCGGCGATCGCGCGGGTCCACGCCTTCGCCTCGTCCCACGGCGTGCGCCGCTCGATCGGGAGGACGACGTGGAGCCCCTTCCCGCCCGTCGTCTTGACGAAGGACTGAAGGTCGAGGCCGGCGAGCTTGTCGCGCAGGTCCACCGCCGCCGCCTTCACCGCCCCGAAGGAGAGGCCCTCGCCGGGGTCGAGGTCGAAGACGAGGCGGTCCGGCCGGTCCGGCTTGTCAGCCCGCGCGCCGCGCAGGTGGATCTCGAGCACCCCCTTCTGCACGAGCTCGATGATGTCGGCCGCCTCGCGCACGACGATCGCCGCGCCGTCATCCTCGCCGATATCGCGCGACATCGCCTCCGGCAGGCCCTCCGGGTGGCGCTGGTAGAAGCATTTGGCGGCGCGCCCCTGCGGGCAGCGCACGAGGGTGAGCGGCCGGTCGACGACATGCGGCAGCATCAGGTCCATGTGGGCCTGATAGTGCGCGGCGAGCGCCGCCTTGGTGACGTTCTGCTCGGGGAAGAGCACCTTTTCGGGGTGGCTGAGCGAGACGCCGTAGAATGTGTCCATGTTCGTCTCCAGCGTCTCTTTGCGCCGTGCCGGGGTGCTCCTGGCGCGCGCCGGCCGTCTTGCCGTGCTGGGCGAGGCGGGCGGCGGCGCGGGCGCGCGGTCGATGGCGGCGGCCGGGTGATCGGACGGCAGCCACACCTCGTCCGGATCCATCGCGGCGCGTCCGCGATAGACCGGATGGCGGAGCGCACCGTCGCCGGTGATGGTGAGATAGTCGACCTCCGCGACGAGGTCCGGCCGCACGAACTGGTGGCCACGCCCGGCGACCGGGCCGCTGAACGGGCTCTTGCGCGTCGCCCGGTCCTTCAGATCGGAGAGGAGCGCGCGCGACTCGGCGGCGGAAAAGCCGGTGCCGACGCGGCCGACGGGGACCAGTCCCTCCTCCCCCCGCGCCCCGACGAGCAGCGCGCCGAGCGAGCCGTCAGCGCTCGTCGTGTAGCCGCCGATGACGAAGGCGTGGGTGTGGACCGCGCGCACCTTCACCCACGCATCGTGACGGCCGGAGCGGTAGACGCTCCCCGCGCGCTTGGCGATGATGCCTTCGAGGCCGAGCGCGCGCGCCCGCTCGAACAGCGCCTCCTGCTTGCCGCCCGCGACATGGTCGCCGAAGCGGATCGAATGGAGGCCGCGCACGAGCTTGCCGAGCGCCGCCTTGCGCGCCTCGATCGGCTCGTCGCGCATGTCCTTGCCGTCGAGGAAGAGGAGATCGAAGGCGACATAGGTCGCGGCCACGGCGCCATCCGCCCGCACCATACCGTGAAGGGCGTTGAAGCTGGTGCGCCCGTCCGCGTCGAACACCACGATCTCGCCGTCGAGCATCGCGCCGCGCTTGGCGAGCGCCTTGGCGTCGTCTGCGATGTCGGCGAAACGCTCCGTCCAGTCCTGCCCGCTGCGCGTCAGGATCGCGACCTCGCCGGCCTCGGCGCGCAGGATCGCGCGGTAGCCGTCATATTTCACCTCCGCGAGCCACCCGTCCCCCTTCGGCGGGGTGGTGCGCGAGCGGCACAGCATCGGGGCGACGAAGGGGGGCAGCGTGATCGCCGGCTCGTCAGCCGTCTTCGCCTTCGCCTTGGTGGCTTTCGGCTTCGCCCGGCTCTCCTTCGCGCTCGCGCGCGGCTTCGCCTTAGCCTTGTCGGAGACGTCGAGCACAGTGTCGCCCTTGGCGATGGCGCGCATCGTGCGCCCGCTCCGCACGCTCTTTGTGAAGCGCTCGATGACGGGCTTGCCGTTCTCCTCCGCCGCATCGTCCTTCGTCTTGATGAGGAGCCATTGGGGCGGGCGCTTCGCCTCCGCCTTCAAGCGCTGGAGATGCCAGCGGCCGGAGAGGCGGCTGCCGTGAAGGTCGAAGGTGAGCGCCCCCGCCTTCAGCCCCTCCTGCGCGTCCTTGCCGTCCGCCATCGCCCAGGTGCCCTCGTCCCACAGCATCACGGTGCCGCCGCCATAGGCGCCTTCCGGGATGATCCCCTCGAAGGACGTATAGTCGATCGGGTGATCCTCGGTCTCGACGGCGAGGCGCTTGTCGGCCGGATCGAGGCTCGGCCCGCGCGTGACGGCCCAGGATTTCAGCACCCCGTCGAGCTCGAGCCGGAAGTCGTAATGGAGGCGCGTCGCGTCGTGCTTCTGGATAACGAAACGCAGGGGCGCGGCGCGCTTGGCGCGGCGCGGCGCACGCCGGGGCGGCGGCTCCGGCGTCTTGGTAAAGTCGCGCTTCTCGCGGTAGCGGTCGAGCGGCACGGCGATCGCCCCGTCAGGCCGACTTCTTCTGGCGTCCGCCGCTGGACTTCGCCGTCGTGCGCGTCGTCTTCGCCTTCGCCGGCGCGGCGCGGCTCTTCTTCACCGTGCCCGACCCGGACGCGGCGCGCGAGGTGCGGGTCCGCGCGGAGGACTTGCCGCCCTTGTCGTCGTCGAGGCTCGCCTTCAGCGCATCCATCAGGTTGATGACGTTGGAGCCCTTGGCCTTGCGCTCAGGCTCGGCGGGCGCGGCCTCCTTGCCCTTCAGCTTCTGATTGATGAGCGCGCGCAGCGCCTCCTGGTAGCTGTCGACGAACTTTTCCGGCTCGAACGCGCCGGCACGCGCCTTGATGAGGCTCTCGGCCATCTCGACCTGGTCGGACGAGACCTTCACGTTCGCGATGTCGTCGAAATAGGCGTCGGCCTCGCGCACCTCGTCGGCCCAGCGCAGCGCCTCCATGAGGAGACCCTTGCCGCAGGGCTGGATGGCGACGATCCGCTCCCGCCGCGACAGCACGATCTGGCCGAGCGCCACCTTCTTCGCGTGCCGCAGCGCGTCGCGGATGGTGACGAAGGCTTCCGTCGCGATGTCCCCGTCGGGGGCCATGAAATAGGGCTTGTCGAAATAGATCGGGTCGATGTCGGACAGGTCAACGAAATGGGAGAGGTCGATCGTGTGCTTGGACTCCACGTCCAGCGCGTCGAGCTCGTCCTCCTCGACGGGGATATATTTGTCCCGCTGATATTCGTAGCCCATCACCACGTCGTCACGCTCGACCGGGCCGTCGCCCGGCACGACATTCTGCATGCGGATGCGCTCATGCGTGTCGCGGTGGATGCGGTGGAGGGCGATTCGCTCGGTCTGCGTCACCGCCGCGTAGAGGCGGACGGGAAAGCTCACGAGCGCGAGGCGGATGTGGCCCTTCCAGTAGGCGCGGGGAGCTGCCATCGCCGCACCTAGTGGGTGCGCAGAGCGTGGACGAGCTCGCCCTTCGACATCTTGGACCGGCCGTCGATGCCGATCTCGCGGGCGCGTTTGTAGAGGTCGTCGCGCGACCACGAATCGTAGGGCGCGGCCTTGCCGCCCTTCTTGGAGGGCTTGCCGCCCGCCGCCTTCGCGTTGGCGATGCGCGCGGCCTTCTCCTTGCTGGCGCCGTCGCGGCGCAGCGCCTCGTAGGTGTCGTCGTCCTTGATGGAGGGGCCAGGATCACGTCTGGGCATCGTCGTCCCTTTCGCCGTGGCGCGGACGGACCGCATCCGTTCCGCAGAACGAATCACTAACCGGAAAATCAGCGATTCGTTCCGGCCCCTTTGTCAACCCCCTTCGGTCGGCGTCGCGCTCGGGATCGTGGCGAGGCCGCGGTCCAGGTGGTCGTTGATCATGTCGGTGAAGTCCTGCGAGGCGAGGACGTCCCGGATCGCCTGGTTGAGCGCGAGGCGGAGCGTGTCGTCCCCTTCCCGCACGGCGATGACCGCGAGGCGCGAGAGCGCCTCGTGCCGGTCGCCGGAGGGGTTCACGAAGCGGAAGGGCTCGCCGATCGGCGTCGACAGGAACTCGCGCCGGGCCGTGATGGCCGGGGCGAGGACCGCGTCGAGACGATGGAGGGCGAGGTCGATCCACATCCCCTCGGTGTTCGGATAGAGCTGGACGGAGCCCGGACGCGGATAGGTGGTGGTGAGATAGGCGGCCTGCGCCGTCCCGATCAGCGCGCCATAGACGGCCGAATCACCCGTCTCGAGATCGCGCGAGGCGCTGCGCGGGGCGACGAAGCGGATCGCGAGGCGCAGGTACGGGTCGGTGTATTTCACCGTCGTGTTGTTGTTGGGCGAGACCAGCGGCGAGGCGAGCACGGCGTCGATGCGCCGGTCGAGCAGCGCCGGGATCATGTCCTCCGCCGTCAGCGGGATGTGGCGGCACTGGAAGTTCGCGACCTCGCAGAGCGCCCCCGCGAAGTCGATGTCGAACCCGGTCCGGCTGCCATAGCGCGTGACGGCGCTGAAGGGCGGCGAATCGACGAGCACCCCGACATTCAGCGTCCGCTTGCGCGCAGGCGCGGCGGCGGCCTCGCTCGCGACGGCGGGCGGCGCCCCCTCTGCGGTCGCCTCGGCCGCGGCAGGCGCGGGCGCGGGCGCGGGCGCGGGTGCGGCCTCGGTCGTGGCCTCCGGTGCGGGTTGCGCCTCGGTGGCCGCGGTGGCGGGTGCCGGTCCTTCAGGCTGCGCCTCGGCCGGCCCCGTCGCGGGCGCGGCCCCGGTCGGCTGCGTTTCGGCCGTCGCGGCGGCGGGTACCGCCTCGGCCGGCTGCGCCGTGGCGGTCCCGGTGGCGGGTGCCGCCTCGGCCGGCTGCGTCGCCGCGGTCCCGGTGGCGGGTGTGGCTTGGGCCGGCTGCGTCTCGGCCGTGGTGGCGGCAGGGGCCGGGTTTGCGGGCTGGGCCGCGCCTTCCGTGCTCTGCGCCTCGGTCGCCGCCGGTGCGGCGCCGGTCTGCGCCGTACCGGCCGGGGCGGCGTCCGCCTCCTGTGCGGCTTCGGCTTGCGGCGCTGGGGTAGCGGCCCGAGCCGGGGCGACCATGGTCGCGTCGTTGTCGGGCGGGGCCTCGGTGGTGGCGGCGGGCGCGGGGGCGGTCGACTGGGCGAGCGCGGGGAAGGCGAGCCCGAGGGCGAGGAGGACGGCCAGAATACGCATCACGGGTCTCCTCACGTGTTCGCCCGGCGCAGCGCGCTGCGGATCATGCGGACGATCACGGCCGCCGTCGCGGGCGGGTCGGCCTCGCCGCGCAGCATCGCGCGCACGGCCTCGGCCACCTGGTCGGCGACCTCCAGATAGGTGCTGCCGAAATAGGGCACCGGCAGCGGGACGAGGTTGTCCACATTGGCCGCGATCTGCTCCATCACGGGGCTCAGCCCACGCACCTCGGGATCGTCGTAGAGCGCCATGCGCGCCGGGGCGAGGCCGAAGCCGATCGCCGCGCGGCGCTGCTCCTCCTCCGAGACCATGAAGGCGGCAAGCTCGCGCGCCGCGTCCTGGTGCGGCGAGAAGCGCGGCACGCCGACGAGCCAGGTGGAGACGAGGCGCGGCGTGTCGGTCATCTCATCGGTTGCGTTGGGGCGCACGAAGGTCGCGACCTGCGATGCGATATCGGAGGCGGAGATCGCCTGCCCCATCGTGGAGCGGCCGACGAGCGCGCCGATATTGCCCTTCACGAAGGAATCGAGCGCGCTCGATGCCGTCGTCTCGACGAGGCCGGGCGCGGCGATCGTGCCGATCGTGTCATTGAGAAGCTGGAGCGCGGCGACGAGCTGCGGCCGGTCGTTGAGATCGCGCACGCCGAAGCTGTAGACCCAGTCGACGAAGAGGGGGAACATCGTCGCCCCCGCGCCGCCGAAGGCGAGGCCCTCCGCCGTGTCGTCACGCGCGCTCAACAGGCTGCCGCGCACGTCGGACCAGTCGTCCGGCCGCGCCTCGTTGACGAGCTCGTTGCGCATGTAGAGGAGCGTTACCGCGACCTGCTGCGGCCAGGCGACCTGCCGCTCGCGATGGATGCCGAGCTTCATCAGCGCTTCGGACGAGGCCGCGTCGGAGGGCGCCGCGTCGATCACCGCGAGGCCGTCGGCAAGGGCCGGGATCCACGCCTCGGGGAGCTGGATCACGTCGAGACGCGGGCTGCCGACGTCCATCAGCGTGCGATAATTGTCGAGCGCGGCCCGCCCGTCGACGCTCGCCGACACGACGCGGACATTGTGGCCGGTGTTGCGCTCGAACCGGACCGCCATGTCCCGGCAGGCATCGACCGATCGTCCGATGTTGAGACAGGCGAGGGTCAGATCGTCCGCCCGGGCTAGCACCGGACATGCGACAATCAGGGCCAAAGTTATCAATCTGCGCATACGCAACATCCACACACTCTCGTTCATCGCCCGGCAGCTCTTGGACCGATTGGCAGTCTCGGCAAAGTGTCGCCTCACGTCAAAGCGACCCTGCACCACGGGTCCGGCCGGTTGTCTCCCTCATCAAACCGTCCTAGACCCCTTGGTACGAACGTCACAAGGCCACTGTCCGGCATGGGAGCACTGTGCCGGTTGGCCGACCGTCGCTGTTTTGCGTTACGAGTGTTGTATGGCCGTTACGAGATCCTTTGTTGCCGTGTGCGTCGCGGTTGTTTCAATCCTCGCGCTGGCGGCTCTGTCCCAACCGGCCCTCGCACAGACAAATGGTCTCATAACGCTGCGCTCCCAGCTCCTCACCATGGAGCGGGATCTGCGCAATCTCGAGGTGGCGGTCCAGCAGCAGACCGACGAGAACGCCCGCATCGTCGACCAGCTGAACACGTTCGACGAATCGACCCCCATCACCTTCGAGAACCTGCAGCAGGCGCAGTTCGAGGTGGACATCGCCTCCACCCGCCTCCTGACCCTCGCCCATCGCCTCACCGAGCAGAGCGAGCGCTTCGACACGTTGAACGCCGCGATCGTGGCCGCGACGGCGGAGATCCGCAGCAATCCGCGCGACACCCTCTCCGGCATCATGGACGAGGAGACGCTCGACTGGCGCAGCCGCATCCGTGACGTCCAGGGCAAGATCCTTGACCTCCTGACGCGCTATCAGGGCCTCTCCTCCGAATATCTCAGCCTGCGCCAGGAGCAGCTGTCGATCATCCAGGGCCTCATGACGCTCGACGCGATCGACGGGGTGAACCCGGACGAGGACGCGCCGATCATCGTGCGGCTGAACGCGCTCGTCGACCAGCTCTCCCAGTCCGCCCTCGCCCTCTCCAACGAGGCGTCGAGCATCACCGAATCGAACCCGGCCGCGGTGCAGCGCCGAAATCTCCTGCGCCTGCGCTCGGACGAGACGCTGCTGCGCTCCACCGCGCGCGTCACCGACGTGACCCTCATCGAGGCGCGCGGCACGCTCGCCGCGCTGAAGACGCTGCCGAACGAGCCGTCGATCCCGATCCCCCTCTTCGATTCGGCGATCGAACGGCTCGACGAGATGGACCTCGCGCTGCAGCAGCGCGCCACCACCATCGTCGCGAACCAGGACGCGCTCACCGATCTCACGCGCATTCTGGGCGAACCGCGTGACGCGAACGCAGTCAACGATGCGCTGCGCATCCGCATCCGCGGCCTCAATGATCTCCTCGCCATCCAGGCGACCGAGCTCGGGGATCTGCGCGAGGACGTCGCCCGCACCCGCGCGAACCTTGCGCGGGAGAGCGCCGTGCGCGAGCGCGCCCTCCTGATGAACCGCGAGACCGCGCGCACCGACTATGCCGCGCGCGAGCGGATCAAGACCGAGATCACCGCCCTCCCGAACAAGCTCCAGTCGATCTATGACGGCCGCCTCACCGAGGTGGAGACAGCCCTCAAGGTCGCCGACCAGAAGCGGCTGACCGCGTTCGGCGCGGCGGTGATCGCGTTCATCGTGATCGTCGCGTGGCTGCGGCGCAGCCTCCTGAAGCGCTTCGTCTCGGCCGAGGCGACGCGCGCGACGGCGGTGCCGCTGGAGGTGCTGCGGCGCAACCTCTTCTGGCTCGCCCCGGCGGGCATCTGGTGGATCTTCACGCAGATCTTCTCGATCTCGTACAACACCGCGGTCGCGGTGCTGATGATCCTCATCATCCCGGCCGCGGCGGCGCTCCTGCGCGACCTCACCCAGGTCATCGTCTCGCGCCGCACGGTCGGCGGCCAGCGGCGGATCGGCCGCATCATCACGCGCTGCACCGAAGTCGCGATGATCCTGACGACGATCGTGGTGTTCGCCTATGTCGTGCTCGACGAGGTGCACCTCCTCCCCTCGACGCAGTCCGCGATCAACCGCCTCGCCTACTCCGTCTTCGTGCTGAGCGGCCTGCCGCTACTCCTCTTCGTCTTCTTCTTCGCCTCCTCGGCCGAGCGCAGCTCCTATGGCCGCATCCGCCAGTGGGTCGCGGGCCTCCTGTCGCTCCTGCCGCCGGCCGCGATGATCGCGACCGGCGTCGCCGGCCTCGCGGGCTACACGAACCTCGCGGCGATGATGATGGAGAATCTCGCGATCGCGATCGGCATCGCCGCCGCCCTCGCCCTCGCCCTCGGCGTCCTCAACGACATCATGGAGGGCTTCGCCGCGCGGGCCCGCGCCAAGGATCCGGCGCGCGCCTTCTTCGTGCGCTCGAACTTCCTCCAGCCGCTGACGCGCGCGGGGCAGGTCTTCCTTTCCGCCGTCGCGATCGGCGTCACCGCGCGCATCTTCCAGTGGACGGCCGAGACGCCGGGCATCCGCCAGTTCCTCGCGGTGTGGAACTACCAGCTCTTCAGCGTCGAATCCTCGGCCTACAGCGTCGGCAGCGTCATCATCGCGATCGCGGCGCTGGTGTTCGTCTTCTGGCTCGGCGCCTGGTGCCGCCGCGTCGCCTACACCGTCGTGTTCGGCCGCCTGAAGGACATCGGCATCCGCCAGAGCCTCTCGGTGTTCGCGCAATATGTCGTGGTCGTCATCGGCATCCTCGTGACGCTCACCATCGTCGGCTTCGACGTGACGACCCTGACGGTGTTCGCCGCCTCCCTCGGTGTCGGTATCGGTTTCGGCATGCAGAATGTCGTGAACAACTTCATCTCGGGCCTCCTCCTCCTCGTGGAGCGCCCGCTGCGCCTCGGCGACATCGTGACCGTCGGCGCCAATTCCGGCACCGTGAGCCAGATCGGCATCCGCTCCATGCGGCTGAAGACGTTCGACGAGTTCGACCTCATCGTGCCGAACTCGGCGCTGATCTCCGACACGTTCACCAACTGGACGCGCACCAACTCCATGATGCGCGTGATCCTGTCGGTCGGGATCTCGTATTCGGACGATCCGGAGGACGCCATCAAGGTGGTGGTCGACGTGCTCGACAAGCATCCGGGCGTCTTGCGCTCGCCAGCGCCGATGGTGACGACGGACGACTTCGCCGACTCCGCCATCAACCTGCGGATCTGCTACTATATCGACCTGCGCGGCTCGATGAGCGGCTTCACGATCCGCAGCGAGGTGCTGACGCAGATCTGGCGCCGCTTCAACGAGGCGGGGATCTCGATCCCCTTCCCGCAGCGCGACGTGCACATGTTCGCGATGAACCCGCGCGAGCCGAAGGCCCCGGCCGCCCCGATCGAGGGCGCGCGCAAGGCGCTCCCCCAGAACGAAGAGGACTGGGTCGGCGACGCGATCGAGATGGCGCAGGGGAACGACGACGAGGAGTCGTTCTAGGCTCCGGTTGGACCGACCTGAGCGAAGCGCAATCGCGCCGGATCAATGGCGGGGACACGCCTTTCTCGCTCAATCCGATTTGGACTGAGCGAGGCGCGTTCCAGACCGGCCACCGCGGTGGCATCGGCCCGAAGGTGAAGGGGTGGTGCCGCTGTTTTCCGCACCGGGACGCTGTCCCGGCGGAAGAGGCTTCGCGCCTGCTACCCCGCACAGTGGGGCATGGCGGCTCGCGGCTCTCCTCTCGCAATCGCTGCTGCTAAGCGAAACGACGTTCCGCCGATTCGCGTCGCATACGGCGTGGAGATACCAGTTCATTGGTGAACATGGGGTGAGCGGATGGCCGCATCCCCAGCGGGGCCGCGGCCTTTGCGCCTTCAGGCGGCCTTGAAGGTCTCGTGCATGACCTTGTTCGCGCGGATCCGCTCCCAATCGTAGCTGACGCCGAGGCCGGGGCCGGAGGGGACCGGGAAGGTCCCGTCCGGAGCGATCGCGTCGAGATCGTCGCTGTAGCCGCAGGTGTAGATCGCCGGCAGCGCGTTCTTCATGCCGGGGCCGACGAGGGTCGTCTCGTAGAAATTCGTGTTGCGGATCGCGGCCATGCAGTGGCGCTGCGCCGGCCCGCAGGAGTGCAGCTCGCAATCGAGGCCGAACGATTCGGCGAGGTGGGCGATGCGCATCGTGCCGGTGATGCCGAGGTCGAACTCGGGGTCGGCCCGCACATAGTCGGTCGCCCCGGCGACGATGAAGTCGGCCTTCTGCTCGAGCCCGCGCACGTGCTCGGTCATGAGGAGCGGCGTCTTGATGAAGGATTTCAGCCGCTTCGCCCCGTGCTGGGAGACGCCATTGTCGCGATAGGGATCCTCGATCCACATGAAGTTCGCCTCGTCGCAGGCGCGGCCGACCTGGAGGGCGTGCGCGAAGGTGCGCAGGTCGCACGAGGGGTCGAGCATCAGCTTCATCTCCCCGCCGAAGCGCTTGCCGAGGAGGCTCACGGTCCGGCTCTCCTCGTCCGGATCCCCCTCGCTGAAGCCGTGCACCTTGAAGGCGGTGTAGCCGAGCGAGCGGCACTCCTCGGCGAACTCCACGTAGGCCTCGGGGCTGTCGAGCCGCCCGTTGCGGTCGCCGTGGAGGGTGCTCGCATAGGCGGTGACGCGCGTCTTGTCGCCGCCGAGCAGCGTCGCGATGGACGCGCCATAGGCCTTGCCCGCGAGATCCCAGAGCGGGATGTCGAGGAGCCCGATCCCCATCATGTCGGTCTGGCGCAGGCCGTAGCGGAAGTGGGCGTAGATCGCCTCGCGATGGAGCGGGTTGCGCCCGATCAGCATCGGGGCGAGCTGGAGAACCTGCGCGATCGCGGCGGCCGTGCCGCCCCACCCGGTCACATATTCGCCCACCACCCCGTCGCTGTCGTGGATGGTGATCGCGTGGCGCACCATGCGGTGGCTCTTGCCGGGCGCGCAGACGATGTTGAAGCCGCCATCGTCCAGCGCAAGGTCGGGGACGACATACTCGAAGCCTGTCACCTCGACACGTTCGATCACACTCATTTCGGTCTCTTTGTCCAAAGGGGGTTGCGGAACCCGACGATCTCGATAACGATAATGATAATCGGAGCGGGGACACAACCCTTCGCCCTGGCCAACGGACAGATTTCACGGGAGGAACCGATGGTCCGTACTAAGCACGTGCTTCTTGCGTCCACCGTCAGCCTGCTCGCACTCGCGAGCGGCGTGGCGTCGGCGCAGAACCTCGTCGTCTATTGCAGTGCCCAACAATCGTGGTGCGAGGCGACCGCCTCGGCATTCACCCAGAAGACCGGCGTGCCGGTCGCGATGCAGCGCAAGGACACCGGCGCCGCACTCGCGCAGATCCGCGCCGAAGCCTCGAACCCCCAGGCGGACGTGTGGTGGGGCGGTTCGGGCGACGCGCACATCCAGGCCGCGCAGGACGATCTCACGGTCGAGTATCACTCGCCGAACGCGTCCGAGCTGCACGACTGGGCGATCCAGCAGGCCGAGACCGCCGGCTACAAGACGATCGGCATCTACTCGGGCGTCCTCGGCTGGGGCTACAACACTGAATTCTTCGAGCGCGAAGGCCTCGACCCGCCGCTCGCCTGGAGCGACCTCGAGAAGGGCGAGTATGAGGGCGAGATCCAGGTCGCGAACCCGAACACCTCTGGCACGGCCTACACCGCGCTCGCGACGCTCGTGCAGCTCTATGGCGAGGACGAGGCGTTCGCGTACCTGAAGCGCATCGACGACAATATCAGCGAGTACACCCAGTCCGGCACTGCCGGCATCCGCGCCGCCGCGCTCGGCGAAACCGGCATCGGCATCGCCTTCCTGCACGACGTGATCCAGCAGGCCGCCGCCGGCTTCCCGGTGAAGGCCGTCGCCCCCTCCGACGGGACCGGCTACGAGATCGGCTCCATGAGCCTCATCAAGGGCGGCCCGAACGAGGAGACCGCCAAGCAGTTCTACGACTGGGCGCTCACCGCCGAGGCGCAGGGCCTCGCCCTCGCGGCCGGGGCCTTCCAGATCCAGGCAAACAAGGCCGTCGCCCCTTCCCCCGAGGCGCCGAGCCTCGATGACACCAAGCTCATCGACTACGACTTCGCGAAGTATGGCTCGGCCGAGACGCGCACCCACCTCCTGAAGCGGTGGGACGAGGAGATCGGGTCGCAGCGCTGACCGGATCTGCGTCTCTTCCGATGAAGCCTTCCGTGTTCTGGCTCGCCGTCGCTGCGGCGGCGAGCCTCCTTCCCTGGTACGCCGAGGCGCCGTCGGGCGCGGCTGCGAGCGGGATCGGCCTTGCCCTGTCCGGCTCCCTCGCGGTGCTGCCTGTCCTCGCCGCCCTCCTCGCGCTCCTCGTCCTCGCCTTGCGACCGGAGGCGGCCCGCCCGCACCTCTCCGTGGTGCTCGCCTTCGCGGCGGCCGCGTACATGCTCGTCTCGGGCGGCCTCCAGGGGACCGCCTATCTCGCCGACCAGCCGCTGTCCCTCGCCAACCAGCCCTCGATCGGGTGGGGCGCGGGCCTCACCATCGTCGCCCTTCTCGGCGTCGCGGCGAGCGCGCTCGCGCGCGCCGGGCTGATGGATGGCGACCGTTTCGGCGCGCATCTCTTCATCCTCGTCTGCGCGGTCCTCGCCCTCTTCGTCGTCTTCCCGATGGCGCAGGTCTTCGAGGCCGTGTTGAAGCCCACCGCCGAAGCGGGGATCCTCGAAAGCGCCGCCGGCCGCCTCACCGGGCGCGACATCTGGGGCCTCTCCTGCGTCGTCGACGGCGGGCGCTGCGGCATGGTGTGGAACTCGCTCGGCCTCGGCACGGCGGTCGGCCTCTCGGCGACGCTCCTTGGCCTCGGCGCGGCGCTCTTCATCGTGCGCACGAATGCGCCGCTGCGCGGTCCGGTGCGCCTCGTGACACTCCTGCCGCTCGTGACGCCACCCTTCGTCGTCGGCCTCGCCCTCATCCTTCTCTTCGGCCGCTCCGGCTCGATCACCCTTCTCCTCTACGACCTCTTCGACATCCGCCCCTCGCGCTGGATCTACGGGCCGCAGGGCGTGTGGCTCGCGCAGACGCTCGGCCTCACCCCGCTCGCCTTCATGGTGATCCACGCGACGCTCGTCTCCGTCAGCCCCTCGGTCGAGGAGGCGGCGTCCACGCTGCGCGCGAGCCGCTGGATGACCTTCCGCACCGTGACGCTGCCGCTGATCCGGCCCGGACTCGCGAACGCCTTCCTCCTCTGCTTCATCGAGAGCCTCGCCGATCTCGGCAATCCGCTGATCCTCGGCGGCGGCTTCCGCGTCCTCGCCTCCGGCATCTATTTCAAGATCGTCGGCGCGCAGGCCGATCTTGGCGAGGCGGCCGGGCTCGGCCTCATCCTGCTCGCGATCTCGCTGATCGCCTTCCTCCTCCAGACGCTGTGGCTGCGCCGCTCCTCGTTCGTCACGATCACGGGCAAGGGCGACGGGGGCAGCTTCGTGTCGCTCGCGCCGCCGCTGAAGATCGCGGTGTGCGCCGTCACCCTCGTCTGGGGCGTCCTCATCCTCACCGTCTACGGCACGGTGATCGCCGGCAGCTTCGCCAACATCTGGGGCCGGGACTACTCCTTCACCCTGAAGCACTATGCCGACGCGTTCGCGGTCATCTCCGGCGAGCACGGGCTCGTCTGGGCGGGCGGGGCATGGAACTCCTTCTTCACGACGCTCTGGATCGCCGCGCTCTCGGCCCCGCTCACGGCCGCGCTCGGCCTCCTCACCGCCTACCTCATCGCGCGGCGCCGCTTCTACGGGCGCGGCACGTTCGAGTTCGTCGCGATGATGAGTTTCGCGATGCCGGGGACGGTGATCGGCCTGGCCTACGTCCTCGCCTTCAACACGCCGCCGCTGGAGCTGACGGGCACCGCGACGATCCTCGTCGTCGCCTTCATCTCGCGCAACATGCCGATCGGCGTCAGGGTCGGGATGGCGCAATTCTCCCAGATCGACCCGAGCCTCGACGAGGCCTCGACGACGCTGGGGGCCGGTCCCTTCATGACGCTGCGGCGCGTCCTCTACCCGCTCCTGAAGCCCGCGGTCGCGACGGCGGTGATCTACGCCTTCGTCTCCTCGGTGACGACGCTGAGCCAGGTCATCTTCCTCGTCTCGCCGCGATATGATTGGGCGACGACCTACATCGTCGGCCTCGTGGAGAACACGAATTACGGGCGCGCGATCGCCTACAGCGTGGTGCTGATCGTCCTCCTGATCGTCATCGTGGCCCTCCTCCAGCTCATCCTGGCGCGCACCGAGTTCCGCCGGGTCAACACGAAATCGACGGGAGAGACAGTTTGAGCGACCCCGCCCTCGTCTTCGACCGAGTCGGCAAGTCCTTCGGCCACTACCAGGCGGTCCGGGGGATCTCCTTCACGCTCGAACGGCATGAGCTCGTCTGCCTCCTCGGCCCCAGCGGCTGCGGCAAGACGACGACGCTGCGCCTCGTCGCGGGCCTCGAAATGCCGACGAGCGGGACGATCCTCATCGGCGGCAAGGACGTGAGCGCCATTCCCGCGAGCCAGCGCAACATCGCGATGGTGTTCCAGTCCTACGCCCTCTTCCCGCACATGAGCGTGGTGGAGAATGTCGCCTACGGCCTCATCGCCCAGCGCATCGGCAAGAAGGAGGCGCGCGAGCGCGCCCTTGCCCAGCTCGAGCTCGTCGGCCTCGCGGGTTACGACAAGCGCCTGCCAAGCGAGATCTCGGGCGGCCAGCAGCAGCGCGTCGCGGTCGCCCGCGCGCTCGTCCTGGAGCCCGACGTCCTCCTCTTCGACGAGCCGCTCTCCAACCTCGACGCCAAGCTCCGCCGCCGCGTGCGCGAGGACATCCGCGACCTCCAGCAGCGCCTCGGCCTCACCGTCCTCTACGTGACGCACGACCAGTCCGAGGCGATGGCGATCTCGGACCGGATCATCATCATGCAGGGCGGCGAGATCCAGCAATGGGGGCCGCCCCGCGCGCTCTATGAGGAGCCGGCGACCGCCTTCGTCGCCGACTTCATGGGGGACGCGAACGTCATCGGCGCCACCACCGAGGCGGGGCCGGACGGTGCCGCGATCGTGCCGCTCGACGGGCTGCGCCTGCCCTCCCCGCTCGCCGCGGGCCAGGCGGTCGACGTCGTCCTGCGGCCGGAGCATCTCGTCTTCACCGATGCCGGCGAGGGGACGATCCGCGGCACCATCCGCCGCGCGTCCTATCTCGGCGCGCAGTGCGAGTATCGCGTGGAGAGCGCGCTCGGCCCCCTCCTCGTGATCGAGCATGTCGGCGACACGATCCGGGCCGAGGGCGCCGAGATCGGCCTCACGATCGACCCACGCCGCGCGCGCATCATTGCGAGGGCGGGCGCATGATGGCGCGGCGCGTATCCTCTGGATTTCCGGCCTTTCGCGCGCCCGTTCGCCTTGCATCTTCGAACGGGTGCGTGATAGATTTTATCAATATCGATAATCCCGCGAGCACATGATGGCGGTCGAGAGTTTCCAGTCCCCCTATGCTGGCGCACCGCGGTCGACCTCGCGGCGCAGCCAGGCGGTTTTCGTGGCGCTCCAGCGTGAGATCATGCTGGGCGAGATCGCCCCGAAACAGGTGGTGCTGGAGCTCGAACTCGCGGCGCGCTTCAATTGCAGCCAGGGCACCGTGCGCGAGGCGCTCCTCCAGCTCCAGGAAGAGGGCCTCGTCCAGCGCACGCCCCACCGCGGCACCACCGTCGCCGACTGCAACGCCGACGATGCGCGCGAACTCCTCCTCATCCGCCACGATATCGAGACGCGCGGCATCATCCGCTCCATGGCCGACGACGCGCAGGCCGTGGTCCCGGCGCTGCGGGCCGAGCTCGACGCGATGCGCGCCGCCGCGGAGGACGAGGACGAGTACCGCCTCTCCGCCCACGACCGGATGTTCCACCTCATCCTCTTCGCCGCGGCCGAGCTTCCGGCGGTGCAGCCGATCCTGAGCCGCTGCCTCCTCCACAATCACCGCTACAAGATCCTCACCAGCGCCCCGAACCGGGCGCTGCGCGAGACGGCGGACCGTCACGTCGCAATCATCGAGGCCATCGCCTCCGGCGATGCCGACGTCGCCTGCAAGACGCTCTCCCACCACATCGCAACCATCGTGGATTTCGGCCCCGCGCTGATCGGCGGGGCCACACCGGGACGCCTGTCATGACCTATTCCGCGATCCCGACGCCCGCGATGGAGAAGGTTCTCGCCCGCCTCGCCGAGGAGGACCGGGGCGTCCCCGACCCCACAACCCTCCCCTCCGCCGAGGGCCGGGCGCTCGCCGCCCGCACCAACCGGCGCTGGAACCAGGCGCTCCCCGAGATGGCCGAGATCATTCCGGTCGAGGTCGGCGGCTGCGCGGCGACGCGCTTCGTGCCGCCGGTCGACGCTGGCAAGGGGGCGATCCTCTACATCCACGGCGGCGGCTGGGCCTTCTGCTCGAAGGAGACGCACGAGCGGATGGTGCGCCTTCTCGCGATCGCGGCCGAATGCCCGGTCGTCTCGACCGACTACCGCCTCGCGCCGGAGGACCCGTTTCCGGCGGGGCTCGACGATTGCGCGCGCGCCTGGGCCGACTTTCGCGCCGGCGAGGGCGACCGCGCGCTCGGCATCTCCGGCGACAGCGCCGGGGCGAACCTCGCGCTCGCCCTGATGCTGCGCGAGCCGGCCGTCGCGCCCGCCGCCGCCCTCCTCTTCTACGGCGTCTATGGCGCGGATTTCGGCTCCCCCTCCTACATCGCCTTCGCCGACGGGCCGGGCCTGACGCGCGCCAAGATGCAGCGCTATTTCGACTGGTACGCCCCCGGCGCGGTCCGCGAGGACCCGCTCGTCGCCCCGCTTCAGGCGAGCGACGCAGCGCTCGCGGCGCTGCCGCCCCTCCACCTCAACCTTGCCGGCCTCGACCCGCTGCGCAGCGACACCGAACGCCTCGTCGCCCGCCTCGCCGCGCTCGGCCGCACCGACAGCGTCGCCGCCTTCGAAGGGGTGGTCCACGGCTTCATGCAGATGAGCGAGGCGCTGCCCGAGGCGCGCGCCGCCATCGAGACGGCCGGCCGCGCCTTCCGCACCATCATCGGCAGCCCGTGATCCGCACGGCCGGCCCCACGACAAAGACCGCTCTCAGGAACCGCCTCATGCACAACCCGATCGGCATCATCTCGATGCAGTTCGTCCGGCCGTTCGGACCGAAGAATCTCCACCTCTTCCAGGACATCCGCGACCTCGGCTTCGACTTCATCGAGCTCCTGGTGCCGGAGCCGGAGGACGGGCTCGACCTCGTCGAGACGCGCACGGCGCTCAACGACGCGGGGCTCGGCATCGTGCTCGCCGCGCGCGTCAACATGAACCGCTCGATCGCGAGCGACTCCGCCGCCGCGCGCCAGGGCGGGCTCGACTATCTGCGCCGCACGGTCGAGGTCGCGGCGACGCTCGGCGCCGGCATCGTCGGCGGGCCGCTCTATGGCGAGCCGCTGGTCTTCGCCGGGCGCGCGCCCGTCCCGCACGACGCCGCCACCATCGCGACCCGCGCCGAGCGCACGGTGGAGGGGCTCGCCGAGGTCGCGCCCGAGGCGCGGGAGGCGGGCGTCGTCTTCGCGCTGGAACCGCTGAACCGGTTCGAGACCGACATCGTGTCGACGACCCAGCAGGCGATCGAGGTGGTGGACCGTGTCGGCGACGCCGGGCTCGGCATCGTCCTCGACACCTTCCACATGAACATGGAGGAGCGCTCGATCCCCGACGCGATCCGCGCCGCCGGCCACCGCCTCGTCCATTTCCAGGCGAACGAGAACCATCGCGGCTTCCCCGGCACCGGACATCTCGACTGGCCGGTGATCATGCGCGCCCTCGCCGAGATCGACTATTCGGGCCCCGTCTCGCTCGAACCCTTCCGGCGGGAGGATGACCGGGTCGGCCTGCCGATCGCCCACTGGCGCGCCCCGCACGAAGACGAGACGCCGAAGCTGCGCGCCGGTCTCGGCCTCATCCGCTCCGCGCTGGCGCTCGCCGAGGTGAACCAATGAGTCTCAAGATCGGCTGGATCGGCTGCGGCCGGCACGCGACGCAGATGCTGCTCCCGCAGCTCACGCGCTGCGGCGTGCGCCTCGAAGCGATCTGCGACGTCGACCGCACCGCCGCACAGGCGACCGCGACCCAGTACGGCGTCGCCCACGTCACCGACGACTATGCCGCCCTCATCGCCCACCAGGGGCTCGACGCGATCGGCATGGCCGTCGGCCCGGGGATCCACCAGAAGGCGAGCATCATGGCGCTGGAGACGGGGCTCCCCGTCTTCATGGAGAAGCCGCCCGCCCTCGACAGCACCGGCGCGCGCGCCATCGCGGACGCGTCGGAGCGGACCGGAAAGCCGGTGATCGTCGGCTTCATGAAGCGCTTCTCGACCGGCAACAAGATCGCTCACAACGTGATCAATGGCGGCGATTTCGGCCCGGTCCTCGGCATCACCGGCATCTACATGACGGCGCCTACCTATTTCGTGGGCGAGGTCGACTATTCCGGCTTCTTCCTCCACCATTGCGTCCACTATATGGACCTCGTGCCCTGGCTCGCCGGCGCGCCCATCGTCGACATGGCGCTGCGCAAGAACGAGCCGGAGCCCGGCAAGCTCCTCCTCCACGTCAACATCACCTGCGCCAACGGGGCGATCGGCACGATCGTGATGGGCACGGTCCAGTCGCGCGGCACGCCCATGGAGCAGATCGTCGTGATGGGCGATCACAGGCGGGTCGAGGTGAACAACATCATCGACGTCACCTACCACCGGAACCCCGCCTTCAAGGCGGACGACCCGGCCGCGACGCTGACGGGCGAGACGGACAGCCTGACCTGGCGGCCGAACTTCACCGCCGCCGTCAACGAGGACCACAAGGGCTACCACGCCCTCATGATCGAGACCGTCGCCGCCCTGAAGGGCGAGGCGAACAACGCGCCGACCATCGCGGACGGCGTCGTGGCGATGGAGAATCTCGAAAGGATGATGGCGCTCGCCGGATAGATCTGCCGTCCCGCCGCGATAAGGTGCGGGACGCGACGCGATCGCGCCCCGCCCTGAGGACGTCCCATGACCCGCCCCACACCGCCCATCCGCGTCGCCATCGCCGGCCTCGGGGCCATCGGCCTCAAGGTCGCGAAGGCGATCGCGTCGGGCGACCTCGACGGCTTCGCGGTCGCCGCCGTGTCGGCGCGCGACCAGGAGGCCGCGCGCGCCCGCCTCGCGCCGATCGCGCCGGACGTGCCGGTCGTCACGATCGCGGACCTCGAGCCGCTCGCCGATCTCGTGATCGAATGCGCGCCGGCGGCCCATTTCGAGGCGATCGTCGGCCCGTTCGTGCGCGCCGGAAAGACCGCGCTCGTCCTCTCGATCGGCGCGATCCTCACCCATGAGGGGCTGATCGGCGAGGCGAAGGCGCATGGCGGGCAGATCATCGTCCCCTCGGGCGCCCTCCTCGGCCTCGACGCGGTGACGGCGGCGGCCGAGGGCGAGATCGCGTCCGTCACGATGGTGACGCGCAAGCCCGTGAAGGGCCTTCTCGGCGCGCCGCACCTCGTGACGCACGGGATCGACATCAGCGCCATCACCGAGCCGCAGCGCGTCTTCGTCGGCAGCGCGCGGGAGGCGGCGGTGGGCTTCCCCGCGAACCTCAACGTCGCAGTCGCGCTCGCCCTCGCGGGCGTCGGCCCGGACCGCACGACGCTCGAGATCTGGGCCGACCCGGCGCTGACGCGCAACACGCACGCGATCATCGTGGAGGCCGACAGCGCAACCTTCCGCATGTCGATCGAGAATGTCCCGAGCGAGAACCCGAAGACCGGCCGCATCACCGCCCTCGCCGTCATCGCGGCGCTGCGCAAGATGACGGCCCCGCTCCGCGTCGGGACCTGACGCCTACGCGGCGGGGGCGAACGCCTCGGCGAGCGCGTTGATGCGCGCCGAGATGCCTTCCAGGCGCGCCGGATCGACGTTCGCGAACGCGATCCGCAGGTAACCGTCCTGGCCGGGGCCGAAGAAGCTTCCGGGCAGGCACAGGACGCCGAAACGGCGGGCGAGCGCCTCCGCCACCTCCAGCCCCGGCCGGTCGAACGGGTGGCGCAGGTAGGCGAAATAGGCCCCCATCGAGACGATCTCCCACCCCGGACATTGCGCGATCTCGGCGGCGAAGAGGGCGGCGCGGCGGTTGAAGTCGGCCCGCATCGCGGCGCGCGGGGCGGCGAGCGCCGCGAGTGTCTCGGCGAGCGCGATCTGGCCGGTGCGCGGCGCGCAGATCTGGAGGCTGTCCATCACCTTCTCCACGCCCGCCACCACGTCCCGCCCGGCGACGATCGCGCCGACGCGATGGCCCGGCACCGCGCAGGACTTCGAGAAGGAATAGAGGTGGAGGATCCGCCCCCGCCAGTCCGCCGCCTCGAACGCGGCGTGAGGCGGGCCCTCATGCGCGGCGGGCATGAAGTCGCGATAGGTCTCGTCGAGGATCAGGGGGATCCCCGCCTCGGCGGCCATCGCGGCGAAGGCGGCGATGGTGGCAGCGTCGTAGACGGCGCCGGTGGGGTTGTTCGGCGTGATGAGGACGATCGCGCGCGTGCGCGGCGTCACCAGCGCGCGCGCCGTCTCGATGTCGGGCACGAAGCCGCGCTCGGCCCGGCAGGGCAGCGGCACCGCCGCGATGCCGAGCATGTCGCAGTCCATCTTGTAGTTGAAGTACCAGGGCGCGGGCAGGATGATTTCGTCGCCCGCCTTCGCGAGCGTCATCAGCGCGACGAAGAAGGCCTGGTTGCAGCCGGCGGTGATCGCAATGTCGGCGGCGGCGACGTCCCCGCCATAGGTCGCGCGGATGTCGGCCGCGAGCGCCTCGCGCAGCGCCGGGTCGCCGAGGATCGGGCCGTAGCGCGCCGCCTCGGGCGAGGACGCCGCACGGCCAAGCGCGTCGAGAAGCAGCTCCTCCGGCGCGCGGCCGGGCACCGCCTGCGACAGGTTGATCGCCGGCCCCGCGCTCCCGTCATATCCGCCGAGCCAGGCGACGGCGGCCGGGATCGGCGCCCCTTCGGTCGCGATGATGTGGGGATTGATCGGGAAGGCTTCCGCCTTTGTGTCGATTGCGCGCGTCATGGGTGTGCCTGGGAATGCCTGCCGGCCGGTATGCCCCACCGTTCCTGCGCGAGCGCCGCCCCGTCAAGCGCGGCGGGCGCATCGCCCGTCCGCAAAATCGGCGCTTTCGGCGTGATCCTCTTCGCCGCGAGGGGCCGGAGGGGTGCGGTCGGCCCCCGCAAACGCCAACTGACAGGCGGCCGTGCTTGGCCGCATAAAAAAAATCCGCGCGCCGTGTCGGCATGGCCGCGCCGCGTGCGTCAGGGAAGAGAAGGAAGCGTCCATGCTGTTCACGATCCTCTGCTACCACACCGAAGCCACGACCACTGCCTGGACCAAGGAGGAGGACGATGCCGTCCTCGCAAAGCTCCATGCGGTCCACGCGCCGTTGCTGGAGGCCGGAAAGCTCGGCCCGGTGGTGCGGCTTCAGCCGACGCCCGGCGCGGCGACGATCCGCAATCCGGGCGAGCCGGCGGTGATGGACGGCCCCTTCGCCGAAACCAAGGAACAGCTTCTCGGCTTCTATGTCGTCGACTGCGCGTCCATGGACGAGGCCGTCGACATCGCGAAGTCGCTGAGCCGCGCCAATCCCGGCGGCGCCTACGAGGTTCGACCGATGCAACTCTTCAGACCCGGCGCCCTCGCCCCATGAGCGTCAGCACGGCATGGATGGCGACTGTCCTCGCCGGCGCGCGGCCGAGGGTCGTCGCGGCGCTCCTGCGCTATTTTCGCGACCTCGACACCGCCGAGGAGGCCTTCCAGGAGGCGTGCCTGCGCGCGTTGAAGCGCTGGCCGGCCGAGGGGCCGCCGAAGAATCCGGGCGGCTGGCTCATCATTGTCGGCCGGAACGCCGGGATCGACGCCAAGCGCCGCCGCGCCAAGGAGGCCGCGCTCCCGGACGAGGAGGCGATCTCCGACCTCTCGGACGCCGAGGCCGAGGCCGTCGACAATCTCGACACCGCCGCCTATCGCGACGACATCCTGCGCCTCCTCTTCGTCTGCTGCGACCCGGCGCTGCCGGCGACGCGGCAGATCGCGCTGGCGCTGAGGATCGTGTGCGGCCTCTCCGTGCCCCAGATCGCGAGCGCCTTCCTCGTCGGCGAGGCGGCGATGGAGCAGCGCATCACGCGCGCGAAGAAGACCATCGCCGACGCCGCCGTCCCCTTCGCTCCGCCCGGCCCCAGCGAGCGCACGCGGCGGCTCGGAGCGGTCGCGGGCGTCATCTATCTGATGTTCAACGAGGGCTACACGACGGGCGTCGCCGAAGCGGGGGCGCGCGCGCCGCTCTCGCGCGAGGCGATCCGCCTCGGCCGCCTCCTCGCGGACCTCTACCCGGACGAGCCGGAGATCCTCGGCCTCCTCGCCCTGATGCTCCTCCAGCACGCCCGTGCGTCCGCTCGCTTCGACCGGGACGGCGCGGTCATCCTCCTCGACCAGCAGGACCGCACCCTGTGGAACGGGGCCGCGATCGCGGAAGGCACGCGCCTCGTGACCCGCGCGCTCCAACAGGGCGCGCCGGGCCCCTACCAGATCCAGGCCGCGATCGCCGCCGTCCACGGCGCGGCGAAGACCGCCGAGGAGACCGACTGGCTCGAGATCGAGGCGCTCTACGCGGTCCTGTCGCGCCTCCAGCCCTCGCCCGTCGTCAGCCTCAACCGCGCCGTCGCGGTGATGAAGGCGCACGGCCCGGCGGCGGCGCTCGCGATGATCGATCCGCTTGAGAAGGACCTTGCCAACTATTTCTATTTCCACGGCGCGCGCGGCGCGGTCCTGAAGGCGCTCGGCCGCCGGGACGACGCGCGCGAGGCTTTCATGCGCGCCGTCTCGCTCGCCCGCACCGCCGTCGAAGCGGCCCACATCCGGGCCGAAATCGACGCTCTCTCGGACGAAAACGGCCCCGACTGAATTTTTTTTCCATCGCGATGTCGGGAACGGGTTCACCCGTGCGTCTTCTAGTCGAGGGGTCGATGAAAACCCCACCAAGGGACCAGGAAAAGGCACCGACACCATGAAATTTGTTGTGTTCGTGAAGGGGACGGCCGGCTACGAGGCCGGCGCAATGCCCACCGAGGCGCTGATCGCGGAGATGACCGCCTTCAACGAAGAGCTGAGCAAGGCGGGAATCATCGTCATGGGCGAGGGGCTGCACCCCTCCTCCGACTCCAAGCGCATCGCCTTCCACGGCAACGAGCGGACCGTGATCGACGGCCCCTTCGCCGAGACCAAGGAGCTCGTCGCGGGCTTCTGGATCTGGGAATGCGCCTCGATGGACGAGGCGATGTCGTGGGCCAAGCGCTGCCCGAAGCCGCACGACGAGGATTGCGAGATCGAGATCCGTCAGGTGTTCACGATGGACGAGTTCGGCGAGGCGCTGACGCCGGAGCTGCGCGCCCGCGAGGACGCCCTGCGCGTCGAGATCGAGAAGCGGCGCGGCTGATCGCGCCGCGCCCGACCCGTCGCGCGCGTTCGCGACGGCGACGATCCCCCTTTTTCCGCGCCGCGCGGTTCGCCGGCGCCGACAACACATTGGAGAGACCATGTCAGAGGCGAGAGAAAAGGCTGCGGCCTACGGGATGAACGGCGTGTCCCCCCACCTCGTGTGCAAGGACGCGTTCAAGGCGATCGAGTTCTACAAGGCCGCCCTTGGAGCTGAGGAGATGGCGGTGTTCACGATGCCGGACGGCGGCCTCATGCACGGGTGCCTTTCGATCAACGGATCGTCCGTGATGATCGCGGAGGAGAACCCCAGCTGCGGGAGCGCCTCCCCGCTCACGCTGAAAGGCACGCCCGTCTCGATCCACCTCATCGTGGACGATGTCGACGCCGCGCTGCAGACGGCGGTCGACGCGGGCGCGACGCTTATCATGCCCGCCGAGGACATGTTCTGGGGTGACCGGTTCGGGGTGATCGACGACCCGTTCGGGCACCGCTGGAGCATGGCGACGCCGGGAAAGCCGATGTCGAAGGCGGAAGTGGAAGAGGCGGCGGTGAAGGCGTTCGCCGCGGCGGGGGCAGCCCAATGACCAAGGTCAGCACCTGCCTCTGGTTCGAGAAGGACGGCGAGGAGGCGGCCGCCTTCTACGTCTCGCTCATCCCGAACAGCGCGATGGGCGAGATTTTCCGCCCCGAGCCCGGCGGCCCGGCGCTCGTCGTCACCTTCACCCTCGACGGCACGCCCTTCATGCTTCTGATGGGCGGGCCGGAATTCCAGCAGTCGGAGGCGGCATCCATCGTCGTCTCGACCGACGATCAGGCCGAGACCGACCGGCTCTGGGAGCGGCTGACGGCCGATGGCGGCAAGCCGAGCCAGTGCGGCTGGCTGAAGGACAAGTATGGCGTGTCCTGGCAGATCGTCCCGAAGGTGATCCCGCAATATCTCACCGGGCCGGACCGCGCCGCGGCGGGCCGCGTGATGAGCGCGGTGATGGGGATGGGCAAGATCGACGTGGCGGCGGTCGAGGCCGCCTTCCGCGGCAGCACCGAGGCGGTGTCATGACGGGCGACCATCCCGCGGTCGTCGACGCGGCAGCGTGGCGGGCCAGTCTCGCCGCCATCCGCGCCGACGAGAAGGCGCTCACCGAGATGCATGATCGCCTCGCCGCGCGCCGGCGCGCGGCGCCGTGGGTGGCGGTGACGAAGGCCTACGCCTTCAACGGGCCGGAGGGGGCGCTCGCCCTCCCCGACCTCTTCGCCGGACGGCGCCAGCTCATCGTCTATCATCACATGCTGAAACCGCAGGATCCAGACCCCTGCTCCGGCTGCGCGATGGTCGGCGACCAGATCCCGCACCTTTCCCACCTCCACGCGCGCGACACCACGCTCGCCTTCGTCTCGCGCGCCCCGATCGCGGAGATCGAGGCCTTTCGCGCCCGGATGGCATGGGACCTGCCCTGGTACGAGACTACCGACGACTTCAATCCGGACCACGACGTGAATGGCGGGTTCGGCCTCAACGTCTTCATCCGCGAGGGCGACGCGATCTATCGCACCTACTTCACCAAGGGGCGGGGCATGGAGACGCTCGGCACCATCTGGACCTTCCTCGACCTCACCCCGATGGGGCGGCAGGAGAAGTGGGAGGACGGCGCGGCGTGGGTGGCGAAGGGCGCGCCCTACCAGTGGTGGCGGCTCCACGACGAGTACGGGACGCCCTAGCGGCGGCCCGTACTCGCATCCGCCGGGGATGGTGCGATTCCGGCTGGACGGATGTTATGTTATATCATACGAACGTCGGCGAGGCGCAGGCGATGGTCCCCTGCGCGACGACTTGAAAGGACGGACGATGGTCTCTCGCCGATCGTTCATGGCCGCCACATCGGGGCTGGTGCTCATTCTCGCGACCGCCGGGCCCGGCTCGGCGCAGGACAGGCTCGCGGTGATCACGAGCTTCTCCATCCTCGGCGACATGGTCGGACAAATCGGCGGCGACGCCGTCACCGTCTCCTCCCTCGTCGGCCCGAACGGCGACGCGCACGTCTACGAGCCGACGCCCGCCGACGCCCGCGCCCTCGCCGGCGCGCCCCTCCTCATCACCAACGGGCTCGACTTCGAGGCGTGGCTGCCGCGCCTCGTCGAGGCGTCGGGCTTCGCCGGCACCGAGATCGTCGCGAGCCAAGGCGTCACCCCGCGCCGCTGGACCGAGGAAGAGGGCCACGCGGACGAGGACCACGACGATGATCATGAAGAGGCGCACGACGCGGCGCACGAGGAGGAGCATCTCCACGGCGAGTACGACCCGCACGCCTGGCAGGACCTTTCCAACGGCGTGATCTATGCGCGCAACATCATGGATACGCTGGTCGCCGCCGACCCCGCCCATGCCGATCAGTATCGCGAGCGCGGGGCGGCCTATATCGCCGCGCTGGAAGCGCTCGATGCGGAGATCCGCGCCGAGATCGCGGGCCTTCCGGACGACCGGCGCACCGTCGTCACCAACCACGAGGCGTTCGGCTATTTCGGCGACGCGTACGGGATCCGGTTCGTCGCGCCCGAGGGGCTCAGCACCGACGCGGAGGTCTCGGCCGCCGACATCGCGCGGATCATCCAGCAGATCCGGCGCGAGAACATCAAGGCGGTGTTCGTCGAGAACGTCACCGACAACCGGCTGATCGAGCAGATCTCGCGCGAGACGGATTCCACCGTCGGCGGCACGCTCTATTCCGACTCCCTGTCGAAGCCGGACGGGCCGGGCGCGACCTATCTCGACATGTTCCGCCACAACGCGACGGCGCTGCTCTCCTCCCTCAAGGCGAGCTGACCCGCGCCCCCCGCGGTCGCCGTCAGCGCACGGCGCCCGCGGGGCTCTGGGCGAGCGTGATCTCGGCCACCTCGTCCGGAAACTCCTCGTGGACGAGGAGTTTTCCGCGCCGCAGGGCGTGGAGCGTCACGCCCCTCACCGACCCCATCGCCTCGATCTCGGCCTTCGATCCGCGCGGCGTCTCGAGCCCGTAGACGATGTCGACGCCGGCCTTGCAGGCGGCGAGCGCGGCGAGTGCGTCCTCGCGGCAGGAAAAGGGATCGAGCCCGCCGGTGACGAAGCGGACCGAGGCGTGCCGCGCGCCCTCAGCCTCGGCCACCGCGCGCTTCTCGATGAGGCGCGCCCCGGCGAGCATCGACGGGTCGGAATAGACGTGCTCGGCCGCCATCTTGCGGACCATGAACGGGTTGACGTTGAGGCGGTAGAGGAGCGGGCCAAGCGCCGGCCGGTCCACGATGCGCCGCGCCTTCGCGAACCAGGGGCGCGTGCCCTTCATCATCGTCGGCAGCGGCCCGCGCCAGGTGGGCGCCGCGAAGACGACCCGCCGCGCGAGCGCGGGGTCGCGCTGGAAAGCGCGCATCACATAGCCCGCGCCATGGCCCGCCGCGACGATGAGGTCGGGCTGCGGGCAGATCTCGCGCAGGACGAAATCGAGATAGCCGTCGAACATGACCGGCGTCCAATCGACGAAGGGGCGCGGGCGGTCGCCGAAGCCCGGCCAGTCGATCGACACCGTCGCGTAGCGGCCCGCGAGGCGCTCCTGCAGAGGGCGCATCTCGAACCGCGTCGCGATCGAGCTCAGCGCAGGGAGGAGGAGCGCGCGCGGGCCGGTGCCCGCCCGCGTCAGCCCGATCGCGACCCGCTTGCCGCTGACATTCCAGAAGACGCTTTCATCCGCCATGTTACTCGCCATCACTCAATCGGCCGGGTGCGCGGCCGCACACGCCGCGCAACGCCCCTTCAACTCGACCGTCGCCGTCTCCATCCGGAAGCCGATCTCGGCCGCCTGCGCCTCGACCGCCGTGCGCACCCCGACGCCGCGCAGCTCCTCGATCCGCCCGCACTCGGAGCAGATCGCGAAGACGGGGACGGCGTGGTCGTGCTTCGGGTCGCTGCAGGCGACATAGGCGTTGATCGATTCCAGGCGATGCACCTGCCCCTGATCGACCAGATAGTCGAGCGCGCGATAGACCGTCGGCGGCGCCGAGATGCCATGCTCGCGCACCTGGTCGAGCACCTGATAGGCGCTCATCGGCCCCTTGGCCGACCGCAGCACGCGGTAGACGTGCTCGTGGTTGCGCGTGGACGAGCGGGCACGCTTCATCGACAGTCCTTCAAGAGCCGGGTCGCTTGGCCCGACCATTCCCCAAACGGCGCACAAATTCCAGACGGCGTGGCGACGGACCGCGCGATGCAACCCCCTATGCGGGCGCGAAAATCTGCGATATCGTATTTCCATGAATGTCGAAATAGCAGCACAGCAGCTCGAAGCGCTCGGCAATCCCACGCGGTTGCGGATCTATCGCGCCCTCGTGCGCGCCGGGCGTGAAGGCCTTCCCGTCGGCACGCTCCAGGCGCGGGTCGGGATCGCCGCCTCCACCCTCTCCCACCATCTGCGCCGCCTCGTGGAGCGCGGCCTCGTCACGCAGGAGCGGCGCGCGACCACCCTCATCTGCCGCGCCCACTACCCGACAATGGCCGCCCTCATCGGCTACCTCGCCGACGAATGCTGCGCCGACGAGGGGGACCCGGCCGTCCCGGCGTGCTCGGACGGGACCAACTGCTAGATCGTCATTTTGCCCATTATTTCGATAATGCTGGAAAAATAGAAGGAGCCTTCGATGCCTGAGCTTTCGGACCTTCCCGTCGCGATCATCGGCGCCGGCCCCGTGGGGCTCGCGGCTGCCGCGCACGTCATGGAGCGCGGCATGGCGGCCCGCGTCCTGGAACGCGGCGCCGACGCCGGGGCGGCCGTGCGCGATTGGGGGCATGTGCGCCTCTTCTCGCCCTGGCGCTTCAATGTCGACGACGCCGCCCGCCGCCTCCTCGAGACGACGGGATGGACGGCGCCCGACCCCGACCGCCTCCCGACCGGGGCGGAGCTCCTGGCGGACTATCTCGCCCCCCTCGCCCGCCACCCGCACCTTGCGCGCGCGATCACCTATGGCGCGACGGTCACCGGCATCACCCGCGAGGGGCTCGACAAGAGCGGGTCGACGGACCGGGCCGAGGCCCCCTTCCTCGTGCGCTGGCGCGACGCAAGCGGCGCCACCCGGACGGAGCGCGCCCGCGCCGTGATCGATGCCAGCGGGACGTGGGGCACGCCGAACCCGATGGGGACCGACGGTCTCCCCGTCCCCGGCGAGGCGGCGGCCGCGGCGCTGATCGACACCGGGATCCCCGACATTCTCGGCGCGCGCCGGGCGGATTTCGCGGGCCGGCGCGTGCTCGTCGTCGGCAGCGGGCATTCGGCGATCAATGCCGTGCTCGACCTCATCCGGCAGAAGGCCGACGCGCCGGGAACAATGATCCTCTGGGCGCTCCGTCACGACCGCCTCGCGCGCCTCTTCGGCGGCGGCGCGGACGACCAGCTCGCGGCGCGCGGGGCGCTCGGCATCGCGGCACGCGAGGCCGTGGAGGCGGGCGACGTGCGCCTCCTCGCCCCCTTCGCCGCCACCGCGATCCACGCGAGCGGGGACGGCCTCACCATCGAGGCGACCCATCAGGGCGCGCCGATGACGCTCGCCGTCGATCGCGCGATCGTCGCGACCGGCTTCCGGCCGGACCTCGCGCTGCTGCGCGAAGTGCGTGTCGGCCTCGATCCGGTGGTGGAGGCCCCAAGCGCACTCGCCCCTCTCATCGACCCGAACCTCCACTCCTGCGGCACCGTCCCGCCGCACGGCGCGGCCGAACTTGCCCACCCCGAGCCCGGCCTCTTCATCGCCGGGGCGAAGTCCTACGGGCGCGCGCCGACCTTCCTGATGGCGACCGGCTACGAGCAGGTCCGCTCCATCGCCGCACACCTCGCGGGCGACGAGGTAGCCGCGCGCGCGGTTCATCTCGTTTTGCCGCAGACGGGGGTTTGCAGTTCCGATCTCGTGGAGGAAGGATGCTGCGCGCCCGTTGAAGCGGCGGAGCGGGAGGCCTGCTGCGGGGCCGACCTCGCCGCCAAGCGCGCGGGCGCGGCGGGCTGCGGGTGCGGCGCGCCCCTCGACATGGATCGCATCGACGCATGAACACTGGAGCGACCGCCGCCACGAGCCTCCCGGACGACGAACCGGCGGGCCGGCGGCGGGTCATCATCTCGGCCCTCGGCCTCACGCAGATCCTCGCGTGGGGCTCGTCCTACTATCTCCTCGCCGTGCTCGCGAAGCCCATCGCGACGTCCACCGGCTGGGCCTATGGCGCGGTGATCGGCGGCTTCTCCGTCGGTCTCCTCGTCTCCGGCCTCATCTCGATCCGCGTCGGCCAGCTCATCGACCGGTTCGGCGGGCGGCCGGTGCTGACCGCAAGCTCGATCGCGCTCGCCGCGGGCCTCGCCCTCCTCGCCGCATCGACGAACCTTGCAATTTATCTCCTCGCCTGGGTCATCGTCGGGATCGGCATGGGAGCAGGGCTCTATGATGCGGGCTTCTCGACGCTCGGCCGCCTCTACGGCGCGAAGGCGCGCAGCGCGATCACGACGCTGACCCTCTGGGGCGGCTTCGCGAGCACCGTCTGCTGGCCCCTCTCCGCGCTCCTCGTCGATACGGTCGGCTGGCGCGGCGCCTGCCTCGTCTATGCGGGGATCCACCTCGCGATCTCCCTGCCGCTCCACATCTTCATGGTGCCGTCTGAAGCGCGGCGCGATCCGCCGCCGCCTCCGCCCCGGCGCGTCGCGCGGCCGGACGCGCAGACGAAGAACCGCACGCACCTCGTCATCCTCCTCGCGGTCCTGCTGACGAGCGGCGGCATCATCTCGGCCACCTGGTCGGTGCATCTCATCGCAATCCTGGAGGCGGGCGGGGTCGGTCTCGCGGCGGCGGTCGCGCTCGGCGCGCTCGTCGGCCCGGCGCAGGTCGGCGCGCGCGTCGTCGAGATGCTCGGCGGCAACCGCTACCACCCGATCTGGACGATCACGGCGGCGACCGTCCTGATCGCGGCCGGCCTTATTCTCCTGTGGTCGGGCTTCCCGCTCCCCGCCGCCGCTCTCATCGCCTATGGCGCGGGCAACGGCATCTGGTCGATCGCGCGCGGGACGCTGCCGCTCGCCCTTTTCGGGGCCGAGGGCTACGCCCGGCTGATGGGGCGCCTCGCGATGCCGAGCCTCATCGCACAGGCCCTCTCCCCGTTCGCCGCCGCGATCCTGATGCAGCGGGCCGGGGCGCACGCGACGCTGACCGCGCTCGTCGCGCTCGGCCTTCTCAACGTCGCGGGCGTCGCCGTGCTCTGGGCCCTCTCCGCGCGGGTGCGCGAGGCGACGCGGGTCTGACCCCTCGTTCTTACCCCGCCTTGCGCATCGCCCAACCCGTCACCCGGCGCTCGATCAGCGAGAAGATCACGTAGAGCGAGACGCCGAGGAAGGAGAGGATCGCGAGCCCCGCGAACACGAGCGGCACGTTGAAGGAGGAGGAGGCGATGATCATCATGTTGCCGATCCCCCGGTTCGAGGCGACCGTCTCGGCGATGACCGAGCCGACGAAGGCGAGCGTGATCGCGACCTTCAGCGAGGCGAAGAAATAGGGCATCGAGCGCGGCAGGCCGACATTCCAGAGGATGTCGAACTTTGTCGCCTTCATCGAGCGCATCACGTCTTCCAGCTCCGGCTCCACCGTGGCGATGCCCGTCGCGACGTTCACGACGATCGGGAAGATGCAGATGATCATCGCCGTCAGGATCGCCGGCACCGTCCCCGCGCCGAACCACAGGACGAAGATCGGCACGACCGCGACCTTCGGGATCGACGAGATGCCGACGAGGAGCGGATAGGCGGTGTCGAAGGCGAGGCGCGAGGAGCCGATGAGGACGCCGAGCGACAGGCCGATGACGACGCCGAACGCGAACCCCACGATCGTTGTGTAGAGGGTCTGGTAGGCGTGCGGGGCGATGCCGGGCGCGTACTCGATGAGGGTCGCGATTACCTGTGTCGGGCGCGGCAGGATGAGGTCGGAGATGTGGAAGAGCCGGCAGGCGAGCTCCCACGCGACGAACACGCCGACGATCAGTATCGCCGAGTAGATTTTCCGGCGCACGACCTCACTCATGGCCGCCTCCCCGCGCGGCTTTGCCCGTCGGGGTGCGCACGATCTTCTCGCGCAGGTCCTGAACGAGGGCGGTGAAGTCCGGCTCGAAGGTGAGGCCGAGATGGCGCGGGCGCGCGAAAGGCACGGTGCGATCCTCCAGGATGCGCCCAGGGCGCGGGCTCATCACGCAGATGCGGCTCGCGAGATAGGCCGCCTCGCGCAGATCGTGGGTGACGAGGAGCACCGTCGAGCGCCGCTCCATCCACAGATCCTGCATCGTCGACCACAGCTCCTCGCGGGTGAACTGATCGAGCGCGCCGAACGGCTCGTCGAGGAGAAGGAGGTCCGGGTCGTGGACCAGCGCGCGGCACAGATTCGCCCGCTGCTGCATCCCGCCGGAGAGCTGCCAGGGATAGGAATCGGCGAAGTCGATGAGGCCGACATGCTCCAGCAGCGCGTCGACCCGCTCGCGATAGGCCCCGTTCTTGTTCGCCCGATAGCTCTCGCGGAAGGGGCGCACGATCTTGAGCGGCAGCATCACGTTGGCGCGGATCGTCTTCCACGGCAGCAGCGTCGAGGCCTGGAAGGCCATGCCGACGCGCACCGGGTTCGCGCCGAGCTCGCGCCCGGCGAAGAAGATGTGCCCGCTCGTCGGCTTCATCAGTTCGGCGACGAGCTTCAGGATCGTCGACTTACCGCAGCCGGACGGACCGACGAGCGCGACGAAATCCCCCTTCTCGACCTTCAGCGTGGTCGGCTGAAGCGCCTCGGTGCGCGCCTTGCCGGTGCCGTAGGTGGCCGAGACCGCGTCGAACTCGATCAGCGGCGCGCCTTCGAGCACCGCCGCGGTGGGGATCGCCGCGTGCGCGATCATGCGGCGCGCGCCTCGGCGAGCAGATATTCGAGGCTCTCTTCCACATGGCGCGGCGCGGGCTGTGCCATTTGCTGGATGTCCGTCACCTGACGCCCGTGCCCCTCGAGACCCGGAACGAGGGTCCGGTCGCGCTGCACGAAGGTGCCGCGCACCAGGGTGTGGACGGGGGCGCCGATCGTCTCGCGCCCCTCGAAGGGCGTGATGCGGGCGCGCGAATGGAGGCGCTCGGCGGCGATCGTCTCGCGCCGGCCCATGTCGACGACGGCGATGTCGGCATCCGCCCCCACCCCGATCCGGCCCTTCCGCGGCCACAGGCCAAAGGCGCGGGCGGGGTTTCCGGCCGACATCTTCACATATTGGGAGAGGCTCATCCGGCCCTTGGCGACCTCGGTGAGCATCAGGGGCATCTGCGTCTCGACGCCGGGGAAGCCGCAATCGGCCTTCCAGATCACCGGGTTGATCTTCTCTTCGGGCGTGTGCGGCGCGTGGTCGGTCGCGATCATGTCGACGAGACCGGACTGAAGCGCGTCCCAGATCGCGTCCGCGTCCTTCGCCTCGCGCACCGGCGGGTTCACGCGGATGACGCTGCCGAGCCGGTCATAGTCGGCCGTGGTGAGGAAGAGATAGCAGGGGCAGGTCTCGCCGGTGATGTCGACGCCGCGCGCCTTCGCCTCCGCGAGCGGGCGCAATTCGCCGGCCGAGGAGATGTGGAGGACGTGGACGCGCGCGCCGGTCCATTCGGCGAGGACGGCGGCGCGGCCCACCGCCTCGATCGCGACGATCTCCGGCCGGGCGGCGACGTGGGCGAGCGGATGGTCGATCCCGGCCGCCTCCAGCCGCTCCTGCCGCCAGGCCATGATGGAGGCCGTCTCGGCATGGAGGGAGATGCGAAGGCCCGTCTTCGCCGCGATCTCGAACCCTTCGAGCATCGCCCCGGTCGAGGGCGAGGGCAGGTTGCCGAAGGTGTTGCCCATGAAGCATTTGAAGGCGTTCACGCCGGCGGCGGCGAGCGCTTCGAGTTCACCGATATTGTCCTCGGCGAGGAGGCCGTAGAGGCCGAAATCGACGCGTGCCTTGCGCGCCGCGGCCCGCTTCTCGCGCAGCTCCGCGACGGAGCGCGTCGGCGGGTTGGTGTTCGGCATCTCGAAGACGGTGGTGACGCCGCCCATCGCGGCCGCCGCCGTCCCCGTGCCCCAGTCTTCCTTGTGGGTGTAGCCCGGCTCGCGGAAGTGGACGTGGACATCGATCGCGCCCGGCAGGAGATGGTGGCCCGCGACGTCGACCTGCTCGCGCGCGGCCGGCATCGTCTCGGCGAGACCGACGGCGACGATGCGGCCGCCATCGATCGCGACGTCCGCGCGCGCCTCGCCACCCTCGGTGACGACCGTGCCGCCGGTGAGGACGAGGTCGATCATAGCGCCGCCCACCCGCCATCGACCGGGAGGTCGACGCCGGTGATCTGGCGCGAGACGTCGGAGGCGAGGAAGAGGGTCGCCGCGGCGATGTCCTCGTCGGTGGAGACGCGGCGGAGGGCGTAGTCGGCGGCGTGGCGCTCGGCCGCCTCTGCCTCGGTGATGCCGAGCCGCGCGGCCATCTCCGGCACCACCTTCGTGTAGAAGCGCGGGCCGGCGACCATGCCGGGCGCGACGCAGTTCACGTTGATGTTGTCGGGGCCGAGCTCCAGCGCGAAGCTCTTCGTAAGACCGCGCAGGCCCCACTTCGAGCTCGAATAGGAGAGCCGCCCCGCCTTGCCGCGCATCCCGAAGGTGCCGCCGACATTGACGATCTTGCCGTAGTGCTGGCCCTGCATGATCGGCGCGATGGCCCGGATCATGTGGAACGGCCCGCCGATATTGAGGGAGACGATGTCGTCGAACTCTTCCGGCGTCGTCTCGATGCCGGACTTGCCGATCGGCCCCGTCCCGCCCGCGACGTTCACGAGGATGTCGATCCGCCCGAACGTCGCGAGGACGTGCGCGACGCCCGCCTCGACGGCCGCGGCGTCGGTCACGTCGCACGCGACGACCTCCACCTTGCGGCCCATCTCGCGGCACTCGGCGGCGACCGGCTCGATCGCCCCGGTGTCGCGGCCGAAGAGGGCGAGATCGACGCCCTCCCCCGCGAAGGCGCGCGTGATCGCTGCGCCCATTCCCTTTGCCGGCCCGGTGACGACCGCCACCTGCCCGTTCATCTTCAAGTCCATGATCAGATCAGCTCGTAGATCCGCTCGTCTTCGGGCGGGAGGAAAGCATCGGTGAAGATCTCATCGACCGACGGGGTGCGCGGCAGCTCGTTCGCCTGCACCACGATGTCGATCGCCTTCTTCATCCGCTCAGGGTCGATGTTGCCGAGGCTCACGACCTTGACCTCGTCGTGCGCCATCTCGTCCTCGAGGGTCGCGATCAGGCGCTCCTTCTCGACCGCCTTGTTGATGAGCGGCTCGCGCGAGGCGACGGCGTCGATGCCGGCGTCGAAATCCTTCAGCGTGTCGGCGATGCCCTTGTTGATGCCGCGCACCAGGGCGCGCACCGCGTCGGGGTTCGATTCGGCGAGCGCCTTCGAGACGATGATGCCGTTGGAATAGAGGTCCATCCCATAGTCGCCGTAGTTGATGAAGCGGATCTCGGTGTCGGGATCCATCCCGGCGAGCTTGGCGGAGAAGCGGATCGTGTTGACGTAGCCGAAGACGCCGTCGACCTGGCCGCTCTTCAGCATCTGCTCGCGCAGGTTCGGCGCGAAATTCAGGATCTCGATCCCGGCGGTGTCGATGCCGGCGATGTTGGTGAAGGCCGGCCAGAGCTTCAGCGCGCCGTCATTGGCCGCGCCGCCGAGCTTGTGGCCTTCGAGGTCCTTCGCCGACTGGATCTCGCTGGAGGCGAGCACGCCGACGGTGAAGGGCGGGGTGTTGTACATCTGGTAGACGCAGATCGGCGCCTCCTCCGGCTTCGTCGCGGCGAGCTGGATGAGGGCGTTGACGTCGCCGAAGCCGACATCGTAGGCGCCGGCGGCGACCTGGCCGACCGCCGCGCCCGAGCCGTTGCCCTGGTCCATCACGACGTCGAGCCCGGCTTCCTTGAAGTAGCCCTTGTCCTGCGCAAGGAAGAACCAGGCCTGCGGGCCCTGATAACGCCAGTTGAGGATCAGCTTGAGCGTCGTCGGGTCCTGGGCGAAGGCCGGCAGGCCGAGGCCGGCGGCGCCGAGAGCTCCGGCGGCGGCGGAGGTCTTGAGAAAATCACGTCGCGTGGGGCGCATATCCAAGCTCCTGGAGGGTGGCGGACAAAAACGCGGCGGCGCCGGACCGAGGCCGGCGCGCGGGGCTCGACACCCCGGTGAGCCTCACTGTGCTGCGAGGGGGCGGTGCTGTCTTGTGCCAATATTGCGCTAGGCCGTAGCCAAAAAGGCTACACTCGGCGCGCCCGACCAGCGGCCGTTGGACAAAGAAAAACCGCCCCGGCGCGGTGCGCCGGAGCGGCTTGGAACGGGCGGTGACGCGGCCGTTGCGGCCGAAGCATCAATCCGCGACGACGACGATCGCATCCACCTCGACGGCGGCGTTCACCGGCAGGCCCGCCACGGCGACCGCCGTGCGCGCGTGCCGCCCCGCCTCGCCGAACACATCGATGAAGACGGCCGAGGCGCCGTTGATCACCTGCGGGCTCATGCTGAAGCCGAGCGTGCCGGCGACGAAGCCGCCGAGGCGCTGGATCTGGACCACGCGGTCGAGATCGCCGTCGCAGGCGAGCTTCAGCGTGTAGAGGAGGTTGATCGCGCAGACGCGCGCGGCCTTGGCCGCCTCCTCCACGGAGACGCCCCCTTCGCCGACGGGGCCGTGGCAGATCACCTCCCCGTCCCACTCGCACAGCTGGCCGGCGAGATGGACGAGCCGCCCCTCCTTTCGGAAGGGCAGGAAGTTGCCGCGCGGCGTCCAGGGCTTCGGCAGGACGATGCCGAGTTCGTCGAGGCGTTGGTCGATCCGGCCCATTGGTCTCATTCCTCCGTCAGGTGCGGCTCGCCGGGCTTGTGGGCCTTCCGGTCGCCGGCCGCCATGTAGACCGCGGTCGCGAGCAGGACGGCCGTTGCCGCATAGAGGCCCAGCGAGATCGGGCTCTGGAAGAGGATCGAGAAATCTCCGTCGGAAATCGAGAGGGCCCGGCGAAGATTGTTCTCCATGTCGGCGCCGAGAAGGAGGCCGAGCACGACCGGCACCAGCGAGACCTCGAGCTTGCGCAGCACGAAGCCGAGCACGCCGAAGCCGATCATGACCAGAAGGTCGAAGGAGGAGTGGCTGATCGAGTAGATGCCGAGGAAGCTCACCATCACCACGAACGGCATCAGCGCCCACTGCGGCAGCGACAGGATGCGCGTGAAGATGCCGATCATCGGGATGTTGAGGGCGAGGAGCACGAAGTTCGCAATATAGAGAGAGGCGATGAGGCCCCACACGATCTGCGGGTTGTTCTGGAAGAGGAGCGGGCCGGGCTGGATGTTCAGCGAGACGAGCATCGCGAGCATCACCGCCGTGGTGCCCGAGCCCGGAACGCCGAGCGTCAGCATCGGGATGAGCGCGCCGCCGCTCGCCGCGTTGTTGCCCGCCTCCGGCGCCGCGACGCCGCGCGGATCGCCCTTGCCGAACGTGTCGTTCTTGTTGGAGAGCCGCTTCTCGAACGAGTAGGACATCACCGCGCCGAGCGAGGCGCCCGCCCCCGGCAGGATGCCGGCGATGAAGCCGACGACCGAGCCGCGCAGCGAGGCGCCGAGGCCGGGCTTCAGGTCGGAGAAGCGCGGGATCAGGCGGCCGAGGCGCTTGATCGGCTCGGAGCCCTGGAGGTGCATCTCGAAGAGGAGGAGCACTTCGGAGATCGCAAAGAGGCCGACGATCGCGACGATCGGATCGAACCCGTCATAAAGGTGGAAGGAGCCGAGCGTGTAGCGCGCGGTGCCGGTCGCCGGGTCGAGGCCGACGGTGCCGATCATCAGACCGAGACAGGCGGCGAGCAGCGTCTTGATCGGGTTCGCGCCCGAGATGCCGCCGATCGTGGCGAAGGCGAGGACGTAGAGGGCGAAATAGTCGGCCGGGCCGAAATAGATCGCCGCCTTCGCGAGGAGCGGGGCGAAAAGGGTGAGGCCGACGGTCGCGAAGGTCGCCCCGATGAAGGAGGCGACGCCGGATATGGCGAGCGCTTCGGCGGCCTTGCCCTGGCGCGCCATCGGGTAGCCGTCCAGCGTCGTCATGATCGCGGGCTCGTCGCCCGGAATGTTCAGCATGATGGACGAGATGCGCCCGCCATACATCGCGCCATAATAGACCGCGCTCAGCATGATGAGGGCCGAGGTCGGGTCGAGCTTCAGCGAGAAGGCGAGCGGGATCAGGATCGCGACGCCGTTGACGGGACCGAGGCCCGGCAGCGAGCCGATGATCGTTCCCGCAAAGCAGCCGAACAGCGCGAGGGCGAGGTTCGTCGGGGTGAGCGCCACCTGAAAACCGGCGGCCAGAAAGGTCAGCGTTTCCATGGGTGCGTCAGATCGATGGTGAGAGGGGCAGCGGCAGGCCGAGCAGCACGTCGAACAGGATGAAGAGGAGCGGGCTCATGATGAGCGCCGCCGCTCCCGCCTTCAGCCAGGAGGTGCCGAGCAGCTTGGCGAGGAAGACCACGGCGATGAACGTCGCGATCGGGAATCCGAACGGCTCGAGAAGCAGCGCGTAGGCGATCAGGATGACGAGCGTCGTCCCCTGCCGCAGAAGCACCATGCCGCGTGACCACGACGGGTCCGGATCCGGCCGCAGGATCAGGCCCAGCGACAGAAGCGCCGCCGGGACCGAAAGCATCTGCGGAAAGGCCGCGGGGCCCAGAGGATCGCCGAAGCCAGCCTCATAGTTCCCCGCGGTCACGCCGTACCAGATCGACAAGGCCAGAAAGAAGAGCCCGACGATCCGATCACTCATTTGATGACCCCGATCTCCCGCGAAATCTCTTCCATCTGCTTGGCCTGTTCATTGACGTAGTCGTTGAACTCGGCACCGCCGCGCCAGATCGGGATGAGGCCGTTCGCCTTCGCCGCTTCCTGCCAGGCATCGCTCTTGAAGAGCGTGTCGAGCTTCTGGACCCAGGCGTCGTAGCCCTCGTCGCTCACGCCGCCGCCGGTGTAGAAGCCGCGCCAGTTGTAGCCGGTCACGTCATAGCCCTGCGAGGCGGCGGTCGGGATGTCCGGGAAGGCCGGGATCGGCTCGTCCGACATCGCGGCGAGAACCTTCACGTCGCCCGATTCCACGAAGCCCGCGATCTCGCCGAGATCGGTGACGACGACCTGCGTCTGGCCGCCCATCATCTGCGTCACGGCCGGCGTGCCGCCGTCGAACTGGACCCAGCGGATCTTGGTGAACTGGTCGGGGGTCATGCCCGCGGCCTTGGCGAGGAGAAGGAGACGGATGTGGTCCCAGCCGCCGGCCGCCGTCGAGCCCGAGGTCACGACCGAGCCGACGTCTTCCTTCATCGCGTTGAAGAGGTCGTCGAGCGTGTTGTAGGGCGAATCGGCCGAGACGAGCACGACGCCGACGTCCGCGCCCAGCATCGCGAGCCAACGCATGGCGTCGGTGCCGGCCGGGTACTTGCCCTGCGCGATCTGGGTGACGCCGACCGTCGAGGTCGCGACGAGGAGCGCCGGATCGTCGGCCCGGCTCGACATCACGCGCGCATAGGCCACCGCGCCGACGCCGCCCGGCATGTTGACAACCTGCACCGGCCCGTCCTCGATCCCCTCTTCGGTGAGGAGACGGCCGACGGTGCGGCAGGTGAAGTCCCAGCCGCCGCCCGGATCGGCCGGCGCGATGCACTCGGCCGCCTCGGCCTTGGTGGCGCCGATCGGCAGCGCACTCACCGCAAGCGCGGCAAGCGCGGCGGCGGACAGAATATGTTTCATGGGCAAAAGCTCCCTCAGTTGCTCGAGCGGCCGTGTATCCGGCCGTCTCTGGAGAAAAGCGGGGTCACGAGGACCCCACGACACTGCGTCGGCCGAGAATTCGGCGGGACGCTTCGATGGACGCCAGCACCTGCTTGTGCACCTCGCGGGCATGGGCGCGGACGGCCTCTGCTGCGCCGTCTTCATCCTTGGCACGAATGCGACGCAGAATCTCGGTGTGTTGGTCGTGCGTGATCTGGCTGCCGCTGCCGGCGCTGATCGCGAGCCAGCGGGCGCGGTAGGTCCGGGTCGTGATGTCCTGCACGGCGGCGCACAGGAAGCGGTTGCGCGACAGGGCCGCGAGGCGGACGTGGAAATCGAGCCCGATCTCCATCCATCCTTCGGGCGTAAATTCGCGCAGCCCCGCCTCGATCTCGGCCTGGATCGCGTCGAGCTCGTCCGCGCGCGCATGCTGGCAGGCGAGGCGCACGACCGCGTCCTCCACCACGTTGCGGTAGGCGAAGAGCTCGTTCAATTCGTCGAGATCGAAGGGGGCGACGATGTAGCCGCGCTGCGCGCGCTGGACGAGCCCCTCATAGATCATCTGGGTCAACGCCTCGCGCACGACGGTCCGCGACACGCCGTAGAGCGCCTCCAGCGCCCGCTCGGTGATCGCCTCACCCGGCGCAAGGGTCAGGCACATCACGTCCGCTCGCAAGCGACGCGTCGCCTCCTCCCGTGCGCTCGCATCGTCGCGCATGGTCATCGTCCTCCCCACCCGGCTGCTTATCGTTTGTTTCGTTTGACGCGCCGGTCGCGGCAACGGTATGCCAGCTTGGTCTACCGACACAACAGAAACTTGCCCCGGAGGGATCCGTGAACGCGCCGACACTGCCGAGCCGTGTTGATATCGTGGAGGTCGGCCTCCGGGACGGCATCCAAGCCGAGCCGGTCTACGTGCGGACCGATGAGAAGATCGCCATCGCTAAGGCCCTGATCGCGGCCGGCGTCAAGCACTTCGAGATTTCGTCCTTCGTCTCCCCGCGCGCGGTGCCGCAGCTCGCCGATGCCGCCGAGGTCGTCGCGGCCGTGCGGCAGGAGGGGGTGACCCTCTCGGCGCTGGTGCCGAACGTCAAAGGCGCCGAGCGCGCGGTCGAGGCCGGCGTCGACGCCATGGTCGTCTTCATGTCCGCCTCCGAGAGCCACAACCTGAAGAACGTCAATCGCACGCGCGAGGCGTCCATGGCGGGGTTCGCAGAGGTGTGCCGCATCGCCGAGTCGGCCGGCATCCCGGTCCACGGCGCGATCGCGACGGCCTTCGGCTGCCCCTTCGAGGGGATCGTCCGGGTCGAGACGATCGCCGACATCGCCAAGCAATATGCCGATCTCGGGATGCACACGGTGACGCTCGGCGACACGACGGGCATGGCGACGCCACCCCTCGTCACCGAGCGCTGCCGCGCGATCCTCGCGGCCCGGCCCGATCTCGAGATCGCGCTCCACTTCCACAACACGCGCGGCGTCGGCCTCGTGTGCGTCTATGCCGGCCTCATCGAGGGGATCACGCGCTACGAGTCTTCCATCGGCGGGCTCGGCGGCTGCCCCTTCGCGCCGAACGCGACGGGCAACATCTCGACCGAGGACCTCGTCTACATGCTCGACGAGATGGGCATCGAGTCGGGCGTCGACCTCGCCGCGATGATCGAGATCGCCAAGCGCGCCGAGAAGGCGGTCGAGCACGGCCTCCCCGGCCAGTTGATGAAGGCGGGCCCGCGCCTGCGCACCTATGGCATGGACAGCGTTCGCACCGCCGCCGGATAAAGAGACCTCATGACCGCCAAGCAGCCGCTCCACGGCATCACCATCGTCGACCTGACGCGGGTGCTGTCGGGCCCCTTCTGCACGCTGATGCTCGCCGATCTCGGCGCCGACGTCATCAAGATCGAGACGCACAAGGGCGATTCCACCCGCGTGCAAGGCACGTTGAAGAACGGCTTCTCCTGGTATTATGCCGCCTTCAACCGCAACAAGCGCTCGGTCGCGCTGGACCTCTACAGCCCCGAGGGGCGGGAGGTGCTGACGCGGATGCTGTCGACCGCCGACGTCATGGTGGAGAATTTCCGCCCGGGCGTCCTCGACAAGATGGGCTTCGGTGCGGAGCGGCTGCGGGAGATCAACCCGCGCCTCGTCACCGCGAGCGTCAACGGGTACGGCTCGACCGGCCCCTATGTGGACCGCCCCTCCTTCGACTTCATCGCCCAGGCGATGAGCGGCCTCATGAGCGTCAACGGGCGTGAGGGGGAGGAGCCGCTGCGCTCGGCGACGCCGATCACGGACATCCTCGCCGGCCTCTATTGCGCGCTCGGGATCGTCGCGGCGTTGCGGGCGCGCGACCTCAACGGGGTCGGCCAGCACGTCGAGGCGGCGATGGTGAACGGGGCGATCTCCACCCTCGCCTATCTCGCCGCCGAATATTTCGTCACCGGCGAGATCCCGAAGCGCACCGGCAACGACCACCCCATCATGTCGCCCTACGGCCTCTTCACGGCGGCGGACGGGTCGGTGGCGGTCGCCCCGTCGAACGACACGATCCTGCGGCGCTTCCTCAGGATCATCGACCTCGAATGGGTGATCGACGATCCGCGCTACGACACCAACCAGAAGCGCTATCATGTGCGCCACGAGATCGACGCGCTCGTGAACGAGAAGCTCGTCGCCGAGAAGGTCGACCACTGGATCGACCGGCTCAACAAGGGCGGCGTCCCGTGCGGGCGCGCCCTCGACATCGCCGAGGTGTTCGCCGACCCGCAGGTGATCGCGCAGGAGATGGCGATCGATGTCCCCCATCCGGGGCGGGGCAATGTGCGGATGCTCGGCTTCCCGATGAAGTTCTCGCAGACGCCCTGCGTCGTGCGCGCCCCCGCGCCAGAGCTCGGCATGGACGGCCCGGCCGTCCTCGCCGCGAACGGCTACAGCGAGGACGAGATCCGCGCGCTCGAGGCGCTCGGCGTCCTCAAGACGCCGCAACCCGCGGCCTGAACAGGGTGGCCACCCGGCGCACCGGGTTGCCAGCACGGCGCCGTCCCGCTTTCATGGGACGGCAACGCCGACCGGGTGCGCGATGATTGTCGATTCGAACCTCATCCACATCGACGCGCTGATGGCGTTCACGGCGGGCATCGTCGTCTATTTCATCGGCGCGAAGCTCACCCGTTCGGTCGGGTTCCTGCGCGAATACAACATCCCGGAGCCCGTCAGCGGCGGCTTCCTCGTCGCGATCCTCACCCTCCTCGTCTTCTGGGTGAGCGGTCGGCAGGTCGTCTTCGACCTTGCCGCGCGCGACGCGCTGCTGATCTATTTCTTCACCATCGTCGGCCTCAACGCGCGCCTCTCCGACCTCGCGCGCGGCGGGCGGCCGTTCCTGATCCTCCTCTGCCTCACGATCGTGCTCGTGGTGCTCCAGAATGTCGTCGGCACCGCCGTCGCCCTCCTCGGCGGGCTGCCGCCCCAGGCCGGCATCCTCCTCGGCTCGGCCTCCTTCATCGGCGGGCACGGCACGGCGATCGCCTGGGGGCCGACGATCGCGGAGCGCTTCGGCGTCGCGGGCGCGGCCGAGCTCGGCACCGCCGTCGCGACGCTCGGCCTCATCTCGGCGAGCATGCTCGGCGGGCCGGTCGCCAAGTTCCTGATCGAGCGCAACCGCCTGGAGCCCGCGACGGAGGGGGCCGGCGTGTTCATCGTGCCGGAGGACGCGGGGCCGGCGCAGAAGACGTTCGACCATGTGGACGTGATGCGCACCCTCCTCGCCGTCCACCTCGCGATCTTCATCGGCCTCGCGGTCCATGATCTGATCGAGGCGGCGGGGCTGAAGATGCCCCTCTTCGTCCCCTGCCTCCTCGCCGGCATCCTCCTCACCAACACCGTCCCGTTCGTGTTCAAGAACGTGGGGTGGCCCTCGCGCACGCCCGCGACGGCGATGGTGTCGGACTTCAGCCTGTCGGTCTTCCTCGCGATGTCGCTGATGAGCATGCAGCTGTGGACCCTCGCGGGGTCCGCCTTCGTGCTCATCGCGACGCTTGTCGCGCAGGTCGCGATCGTCGGCGCGTTCATCTTCCTCGTCTTCTTCCGCCTCATGGGGCGGGACTATTTCGCGGCCGTGCTGTCGGCGGGCTTCGCCGGCTTCACGCTCGGCGCGACGCCGACAGCGATCGCGAACATGGGGGCCGTCACGAAGCGCTACGGCCCCTCCCCGCTCGCCTTCATCGTGCTGCCGCTCGTCTCGGCCTTCTTCGTCGACATCATCAACGCCGTGGTCATCCAGGCCTTCCTCACGCTGTGAGGGCGCGCGGCCCATGGGCAGACGCGAGGGTGAGGTCGGCAAGGGTCAGGCCGAGCCCGGCACGCACCTCGTGCAGCGTCGCCTGCGTCACCGCCCTGGCCCGCCGCGTCCCCTCGTCGAGGACGGAGAGCACGTAGCCGGGGTCGGCCGCGATCTCGGCGCGCCGCTTGCGGATCGGGTCGAGGAAGGCGACGAGGATCTCCTCCAGCCGCCGCTTGGTGACCATGTCGCCGAGCCCGCCCCGCCGGTAAGCCGCCTTCATCGCCGCGACCTCCGCCTCGTCCTCGGCGAAGGCGTCGAGATAGGTGAAGACCACGTTGCCCTCGACCGTGCCAGGATCGCTCGCGCGCAGATGGTTGGGGTCGGTGTACATGCGCCCGACCGCCTCGCGGATCATGTCGGGCGTCGCCGAGAGGGGGATCGCGTTCCCCTGCGACTTCGACATCTTGCCCTTCCCGTCGACGCCCGGAAGGCGCGCGACGCGCGAGAGCCGCGCCTCCGCCTCCACGAGCACGGGCCGTCCCGCCTGGCGGTTGATGCGGCGCACGATCTCGTTGGTCTGCTCGATCAGCGGCACCTGGTCCTCGCCGACGGGAACGACCGTCGCCTTGAAGGCGGTGATGTCGGCGGCCTGGGCGACCGGGTAGCACAGGAACCCCGCCGGCACGTCGCGCTCGAAGCCGCGCAACTGGATCTCGGCCTTGATGGTGGGGTTCCGCTCCAGCCGCGAGACGGTGACGAAGTTCATGTAGAGCATCGTCAGCTCCGCGAGCGCGGGGAGCTGCGACTGGACGGCGATCGTCGTCACGCCCGGGTCGACGCCGACCGCGAGATAGTCGAACGCGACCTCAAGCACGTTGCGCCGGATCCGCGAGGGATCGTCGGCATTATCGGTCAGCGCCTGGAGATCGGCGAGCAGCAGATATTGGCAGTGGCTCTCCTGGAGAGCGAGGCGGCTCTTCAGCGATCCGGCATAGTGGCCGAGATGGAGCGGCCCCGTGGTGCGGTCCCCGGTGAGGACGACGGGGCGCGTGTCGAGATTGGTCGGCATTTGGCTTTCCTTTGTTGAGGGCCGCCACGACCTGGGTGTTTTGTCGGGAAATGTCCGCGCACCTGCCAGATCATGGCGGCAGGCACGTTCAGAACATGAGTGCTCACCGCTCCGTCAGACGGAGCGCCACCACATCGCGCTGAAGAGGCGGATCGAGCAGGTCATGGAAATCGGATGCCTGAGGGCGCCCGCGACGGCAAGCCTTTTCGCGCACGAGGCTGCGCGGCGGCCGCCGGCGGTCCGGCGAGCCCCCTCCCCCGCGCCTCGAATTTTTTTTCGTCGGTCACCGAAAAAAATCGGGCGGTCAAAGCCCCGGATCGGCCGTGCCGGCGGGGTCGGAGCCGTCGCCGTGCGGGAGGCGATTTGCGAAAAGCCCAGGAAAGCTGAGCCTTCCAACAGGAGAATGACGGTTGGTGAGTTTTCCACAGCCCCTCGAAAACGGCCGTGTTGACACCGGTGGGGCGGCTGCGTATATCCCCAACCACCGACGGGGCGCGACGCCAACCGGCGCCGCCCTGGAAGGCTTCAGGGACAGATTGGCCAGATGGCCCGAGAGATCGGGGCAAGGG